>JAFKKV010000013.1 GCA_017304475.1 Hyphomicrobiales bacterium
CGCCGTTCTCGCCGCCGTCGGCTACAACTTCCGCCTCCTGCTCAGGTGGCTGGCGCTTCTTTACGCCCTCATCCAGGCAACCTTTGCCGCAACCAACATGCGCCGCGCAGTCGCTCAGATCGCCTGATCAGCGTTCTTCACGGACGACGCTTCAAGCTGCGGCGATAAGGCACTCCCCGCGCTCGATCCGGCGCGGGCGCCCGCGCCCAGCGATCCGGCGACGCTCGCACCGGCCCCTATTGTCCACAGCGCATGACCCTGCCAGGACGCCTCAGGCGCCGTCCTTCGAGCCCCTTTGGTAGCGCCCAACCAGCTCCTCGGCGAAAGCCGATTGGCTGACGAGGCGCGTGCCGCCGAGCCGGATTTCCGAGACCTCGCCCAGCGCGCCGCGCAAGCGCGCCACCGGCTCGCCCGGGCTGAAGAAGCCCGATGCGCGGATCACCTTGCCGCTGTCGCGGCCGGAAACCTCGATCTCGCTCACCTCGGTCAGAGGCGGCGTGAGCGCCGCTGGCGACGCGAAGACCTTGCCACCGATCGGCACGAGATCGACCGCCCCCCACAGCATCCACCAGCGCCCCGACCAGTCGGCGAGCTCCTCACGCGGCGCGCCGCCCGCGCGGAACGCCTTGAGGATCTGGGCGATGCCGTCGACCCAGAGCTGGGCCGGCCCGTCAATGGCGTTGGTCAGCACCGATATCGCCAGGCTTTGCGCTGGGAAGACGACCGTGCGGCTGAGCGTTCCGGGAAAAGAGCCGGAATGGCCGAACCAGTCCCAGCCCTTGAGCGCGCCGGATATGGTGCCGAGCCCGTAATATCGCTCCAGCGTCGATTCACTGTCCTGCCAATGGCGGCGGGTCATGTCGCGGCGGCTGAGCGGCGACAGGAGACCTGAATCCGACATCGGCGAGAGCTGCGCGAAGAAGCGGACGAGATCGGCGGCGGTCGAGACGAAACCGGTGGCGGAGGCGACGTCGTTGGTCACGTTGTCGCCGGGAATGACGACACGGCGGCCGAGCGGGAGGCGGGTGGAATGGCCGCGGGCGAGCGTCCCGCCGGTCATCAGGCCGATATCGGCGGCGGTCTCGGCAAGGCCCGCCGGCTGAACGATCTCGCGCGTGATCCAGGCGGTGTAGGGCTCACCGGTCACCGCCTCGATGATCAGGCCGAGCAGCCCATAGCCATGATTGGAATATTTGAAGCGCTCGGCGGCGCCATAGGGCGGAGCAAGCGCAAGATCGGCTTTGAGCTCGGCGGTCGACAGAAAGGGCCTGTGATTGGTGAACTGGCCGGAATCGGCGCCGTCGCGAACCAGCCCGCCGCTATGCGAGAGCAGCTGCTGGACCGTCACCGCAGCGATATCCGGGTGCAGTCCGGACACAAAACTGCCGACGCCGTCGTCGAGACGCAGAAGGCCGCGGTCTTTCAGCTTCAGGATACCGGCGGCCGTGAAGGTCTTCGAATGGGACGCGACGCGGAAGCGATGGCGCGGCGTCAGCGGCTCGCCGGTCGACAGGTCGGCGACGCCGAAGGCTGCCTCCAGCACCACCTCACCCTGGTGCGCGATCGCTATGGCGCAGCCCGGCTGGGCGAGGTGCTGCACCTGGTAGTCGATCCAGCGCGGGACGTAGCCGAGCCCGGCCTTGAGCCATCCATCCATGAAACTGGCCTTTCCGATTCCGTTGCATACTCTCCTTAGGGCATGTCCCGGGATCGGCGCACGCGGTTTCAAGGCGTCGGGCGCGTGGCGCAAGGAAAGGCTTCGGTGGACGGGCAGCAGCCTCGCCTCACTCCAAACACGCGAGGCGTCAGCCCTTCCGGCTGACGCTCGCCTGTTCGAAGGTCGCCATGCCGGTGTGCACGGCCACGGCATTCTTGACGATGCCGCAGGCGAGCGCGGCGCCGGAGGCCTCGCCGAGCCGCATGCCGAAATCGAACAGCGGCCGCTTGGCGATGCGCTCCAGCACGCGACCATGGGCGGGCTCGGCCGAGCGATGCGCCGCCATGCAGTGATCGAGGCTCGACGGTTCGAGCGCATACAGGATGGCGGCCGCCGCCGTCACCACATAGCCGTCCAGCAACACCGGAATGCGCTGCAGCCGGGCCGCCAGAATGGCGCCGACCAACGCCGCGATGTCGCGGCCGCCGACGCGGCGCAGCACTTCGAGCGGATCGGCCAGATGATCCCGGTTGCGCTGGACCGCGCGCCCGACCACCTCGGCCTTGCGTTTCAGGCCCTCGCCGTCGACGCCCGTGCCAGGCCCGACCCAGTCCTCGGGCCGGCCACCATAAAGCGCGTGGTAGACCGCCGCCGCGACGGTGGTGTTGCCGATGCCCATTTCGCCGAGGCAGAGCAGGTCGGTGCCACCGGCGATGGCCTCCATGCCGAAGGCAATGGTCGCGGCGCAGCCCGGTTCGTCCATGGCGTCATCGGTGGTGATGTCGGGGGTGGGCACCTCGATGGCGAGATCGAACACCTTCAGGCCGATATCGTTGGCGACGCAGAGCTGGTTGATGGCGGCGCCGCCGGCCGCGAAATTCTCCAGCATCTGTCGGTTGACGCTGTCGGGGAAAGCCGAGACGCCCTGTTTCGTCACGCCATGGGCGGTGGCGAAAATCGCCACCAGCGGCCGGTCGACCCGGGGCTTCGGATTGGCGCTCCAGGCCGCCACCCATTCGACGATTTCCTCGAGCCGGCCGAGCGAGCCGGCCGGTTTGGTCAGCTCGGCATCACGCGCCCGGACCGCGCCGATCGCGGCGGCGTCGGCCTCGGGCAAACGGGCCAGGAGGTCCCGGATGTCGTCGAACGGAAGGCCCGACGGATTGTGGGGCGGCAAGGCCATGGCATGGATCCCGAATTGGCAAGCTGCGGCGAACCGGCGGAGCGGTAGCAGGGTCCAAGCCCAGAACACAAGCTGGCGAATGCGCCCATCTTTGCCTATGGCTTGCGTCCGACCGATCCGAATCCGCCCCTGGCCAGCCCATGACCGATCCGAAACTCTGGCGCGACACCGTCCAGGCGCTGCGTTTCTTCTCGCGGCTGCCCCTGCCGCCGCTGCCCGGCGAGACCGATCCGCACGGCCTGCCCGATTTCGCCGATCTGGCGCGTGTCGTGCCGCTGGTCGGCCTGGTGCTCGGCGGCCTCGCCGGCCTGGTGCTGCTGCCGGCAAGCCTGCTCTGGCCGCCCATGATCGCCGCATTGCTCTGTGTCGGCGCCGGCATCGTCATGACCGGCGCCTTTCATGAGGACGGGCTGGCCGACACCGCCGACAGCTTCGGCGGCATGACGGTCGAGCGCCGGCTCGAGATCATGAAGGACAGCCGCATCGGCACCTTCGGCGCGGCCGCGCTGATCATCGGCCTGATGCTGAAGGCGACGACAATAGCCGGCCTGGTCGCCGCCGCCGGCGCCGGCCGGACGGCGCTCGCGCTTGCCGCCGCCGGCGCGGTGTCGCGCATGGCCGCCATGGCGCTTGCCGTGTATCTGCCCGCCGCCCGGCCCGACGGCGCGGCCTATGCCACCGGCACGCCGTCGCCCGCGGCCTGGCAGGCCGGCTGCGTGACCGCGCTGGCGCTCAGTTGCCTGGCCTGGCCGGTCGCAGGCTTCTTCGGAACCCTGCTCGGGCTGGGTGTCGTGGCCGTCGTCGCCGCCGGTGCCGTTCAGCTTGCCCGCCGCCATGTCGGCGGACAGACCGGCGACTTGGCCGGTGCGACCCAGCAGTGCACGGAGATTGCCGTTCTGCTGGTATGGCTTATCTTTGCCTGAGCCATGCTGGAACCCGTCATGCGTGCATCCTCCATCGAGACGCCCTGCGTGCAGATCTGCGTGATCCACCCGACCGCGCGGATTTGCGAGGGCTGCGGCCGCACGCTCGCCGAAATCGGCGGCTGGCTGTCCCTGACGGCCGATCAGCGACGCCAGGTGATGGCGGCCCTGCCGGCCCGGCTGGCGCAATTGGCGAGCGCCTCATGAATTCACGCATCCTGCTCTGGATCCTGCTCGGCGCGGTTGGCCTTGCGGTCGTCGTGGTCGCCATCCGTTCCAACGGCATCGAGGCCGGCACGCTGGATGCAGGCGATTATGCCTCGTTCATCGGCCTGACCATTCTGGCCACCCTGTCGGGCGCCAGCGTGATGGGCATGTTTCGCGGCCGCGGCGGCGATGCGGTGCAGGCGGCCATCGCCTGGCTCGCCATCTTCGCCTTTCTCGGTGTGACCTACACCTATCGCTTCGAGTTCGAATCGGTCGGCCGCCGGGTCCTCGGCAACCTGGTGCCCGGACTCGGCTCCGAAGGCGTCACCGGCGCCCTCGAAGTGACCGTGCCGCAGGGACGCGGCGGCACGTTTTCGGTGCGCGTCGCGATCAACGGCGCGCGCGCCACGCCCATGCTGGTGGATACCGGCGCCTCGTCGCTCGTGCTGACCGATGGCGACGCCCGGCGCGCCGGCATTCAGGTCGACCGGCTGTCGTTCAACATCCCGGTCTCGACCGCCAATGGCCAGGCGATGACCGCCGCGACCATGCTCGATACGGTGGCCGTCGGCCCGATCGTCGCAAGGCAGGTGCGGGCGCTCGTCGCCAGGCCCGAAGCGCTGAGCTCGAGCCTGCTCGGCCATACCTTTCTCGACCGCCTCGACGGCTACGAGGTGCGCGGCGGACGGATGATCCTCCGCGGCAAGGAATAGCAACAGAGCGGCGCTACCGATCTCGCCGGACTTGCCGGGGGCAAGCGCCGGAGCGCATGGTCGCGCCGCTCGACCAACCCGTCCTGTGAGGAGCCCGTCATGACCCTGATCTCTCGCCGCGATACCCTGACGGTCGGGCTCGGCGCCGGCGCCGCCATGGCCGGCATGACCGCTTCCGGACCGGCCGGCGCCGAGGCGCGCAAGCCCGACATCACGCTGCTGCTGGTCAATGACATCTACAAGATGAGCGACGAGCATGGCCGCGGCGGCTTTGCCCGCCTCAATGCCATCGTCAAGGCCGAGCGGGCGCGCGGCACGCCGATGCTCTATGTCCATGCCGGCGACATGTTCTCCCCCTCCCTGATGTCCGGTTTCGACCAGGGCGCCCATACGATCGAGCTGGTCAATATCGCCCCGCCCGACGTGTTCGTGCCCGGCAACCACGAATTCGACTTCGGCCCCGAGGCCTATGCCGCACGGCGGCGCGAGGCGAAATTCGCCTATTTCGCCGCCAATATGCGCGCCGCCGACGGTACGGTCCTGCCCGGCCACGAGGATGGCCGCATCTTCGACCTCGGCGTGGTCAAGCTCGGCGTCTTCGGCGTGGCCCTGCCGAATACAGCCGAGGTGTCCTCGTCGGGCGACATCAAGTTCAGCCCGACCATGGAGACGGTCCGGCGCGAGGCCGCGCGGCTGCGCCGGGCTGGCGCCGATCTCATCGTCTGCTGCGCCCATACCGACCGGGCGGAGGACCTGCAGATCGTCCGTTCGCGCCTGGTCGACGTCCTGCTGACCGGCCACGACCACGACCTCGCGGTGACCTATGACGGCCGCACCGTCATGGTCGAAAGCTCCGAGGAGGGCTATTACGTCACCGCCATCGACCTGACGCTCGGCACATCGGGCGAAGGCGCCGAGAAGCGGGTGACCTTCACGCCGTCGTTCCGGGTCAATGACAGCCGCACCGTCACACCCGACCCGCAGACCCATGCGCGCGTCCAGGAATACGAAAAGCTGCTGTCGCAGGAACTCGACGTGGTCATCGCGACCGTGACCGGCGAACTCGACAGCCGCACCACCACCGTGCGCTCACAGGAAACCGCGATCGGCGACCTGATCACCGATGCCATGCGCGCCGCCTCCGGCGCCGACGTGGCGATCGTCAATGGCGGCGGCATCCGCGGCAACAAGATCTATCCGGCCGGTCATCAATTGACCCGCCGCGACGTGCTGACCGAGCTGCCTTTCGGCAACCGCACCGTCATGGCGCCGGTCTCCGGCGCAGACCTGAAGGCGGCGATCGAGAACGGCGTCAGCCAAGTCGAACATCGCGCCGGCCGATTTCCGCAGGTGTCCGGCCTGACCGCCATCGTCGACCGCTCGCGGCCGGCCGGCGACCGGGTCGTCGCCATGACGGTCGGCGGCGCCCCGCTCGATCCCGCGCGGATCTATACGGTCGCCACCAACGACTTCATGCTGCGGGGCGGCGACGGCTACGGCATGCTGGGCGCCCGCGTTCGCGACGCCGACCTGAAGGGCAAGCTGGTCGCCTCCGACGTGATGGTGCATGCGCGCAAGCTGGGAATCATCGCCGCCGCCGTCGAAGCGCGCATCGTGCTGCGCTGAACCGGACGGCGCCCGCCGCTGCCGGGCCGATCGGCCGCCATTATTCGGCTCGCAAACCGAGCGCGGGCACAAGTTCGCGCATGCGATCGGTCTCCGCTTCGAGCCGGCGGGCGAATGCCCGGCTGCCCAGAAATGACGCCTTCAGCCCAAGTGTCTGTATCGTGGCCTGAAAGATCCCGCGGCTGAAGGCATCGGCGCAAGCCTGCTCGACCGCCCGAACCGCCGGCTCGGGCGTGTCGCGCGCAAGGTAGAGCCCGCCGAAGGCAAGGCTCGGCGGCGCCGGATAGCCGAGTTCCGGCAAGGCGGGAACCTCGGGCATCTGACCGTGCCGTTCCGGCGCGAATGTCACCAGAGGGCGAGCAAGCGCCGGATCGAAGGCGCCGGCGGCCAGGATCGCCCCGTCGAGTGCGCCGCTGGCGAGGTCCGCGAGCAACTGGCCGTGGGCGCGGTAGGGAATTTCGATGAGATCGATCCCCGTTTCGCGCTCGAGCCAGAGCAATTGGATATGGGTCGCCGTCGCCACCCCCTGGTGGCCGAATTTCAGCTTGCCTGGATTGGCCCGGACCTCGGTCAGCAGGTCGGCAAAGGTCCCGATCCGGCTGCGCTCGCCAACGGCCAGGACAAAGGACCCCTCAAAGACCTGGCAGACCGCCATCACCGCCTCGGGGCGAAACGGCAGTTCCCGACGCGCCAGCGGCTGGACCGTCAGTTGGGTCGGGCCGGAGAAGACCAGTGTGTGGCCGTCAGGCTCCGCCGTCAGCGCTTCCGAAAAGGCCAGCATGCCGGATGCGCCCTCGCGGTTGATCACGGCCGGCCTCTGGTGCAGCGAAGGTTCGAGCGCCTCGGCCAGGGCGCGCGCCAAGGCATCGATGCCGGTGCCCGCCGAAAACGGCACGAGAATGCGCACGGGCCTCGTCGGGAAGTCGCCATTTGCGGTCGCCGCCTGGGCCGACAGCAGGCCGGTCGAAAGCGCTATTGCCCGACCGATCGCCGCGAGTTTCGTCAGCCGCGGCCGGACACACCCCGAAAGCGCGCTATGGCGGCCGACGCTGCTCATCGGAGATCCCTTGCGGCGGCGATGACCATGCGTCGCCATGGCGTTCGATCCCGAGCGGTTGCCGCGAAGCCACGCCCTAACCGAAAATGCCTGCGCGCCCTATCGGCCGTCAATGGCGGGTTGCAAGCCTGCAACGGCTCGTCCTAGTCCTGGAGCGGCGGCGCCACCGGGCCGCCGATGTCATGGCGGCGAACCAGGCAGGATGCAGACGTCATGGGTTTTGTCGACACGGTTTTCTATCACGGCAAGACAGTCCCCCATCGCCCGGCGATCATCCTGATGGACCGGGTGGTCACCTACGCCATGCTGGCGGACGCCATCCGCTGGGTTACGGCACGCTGCCAGGATGCCGGCATCAAGGCCGGCGAAACGGTTGCGATCATGATCGAAAATCCGATCCGCCATCTCACGGTCGCCTATGCCCTGCGTCGGCTCGGTGCGGTGACCGTCTCGGCCCGCGGCGACCAGATGAGCGAACTTCCGGCGCTCGGTACGCGGATCGTCATGACGGCGGCCCGGGGCGTCGTCCTGCCCGGTGGCAGGACCGTATTGGTCGACGACACATGGTTCACGCCGCGGCCGGTGCCGCAGCTGGTTCGCGATCCGAGCTGGGACGATCCCGGCCGCGTCATGCTGCTGGCGCTGACCTCCGGGACGACCGGCCGGAACAAGGCGATCGCCTTCACCGTGGCCGAGTTCGAAGCCCGCCTGCACGTGCTGACCAATTATCACTGGGCCCAGGGCAATGACCGGGATCTGCTGCTGGTCGGCCTGTCGTCACAGTGGGCCCTGTCCGAGGTGGCGCGGTCGCTGTCCGCCGGCCGGACGATGTGTTTCGCCGCGGATGCCGGCGAAGCGCTTCGCATGATCGACTTCTATCAGGTCGGCATCCTCGTCGGCTCGCCGCAGCAGTTGCGGGTGGTGGTGGACAGCTGGGCCGAGACACCCGCGACCTGCGCCTCGCTTCACCTCGTCATGATTGCCGGCGGCGCGCTCAGCCCGGGTCTCGCCGAGCAGATTCGCCGCCACATCTGCCCGCGCCTGTTGTTGAGCTACGGCTCGACCGAAGCCGGCAAGACCGCCATCGCCCCGGCGGAGCTCTTGCGCGACATGCCCTACTCCACCGGCTATGTCGTACCGACCGCCGAGGTCGAGATCGTCGACGATCTCGACCAGGTCTTGCCGCCCGGCCAGCAGGGGCGGATCCGGATCAAGGCGCCAGCCGGCGGCAGACCTTATCAGGCCGGTGATCTCTATCCCGATCAGACGCCGGACTGGTTCTATCCCGGCGATATCGGCTCGCTCAGCGAGGCAGGCGTCCTGACCGTTTTCGGCCGCGCCGACGACCTGATCAATGCCGGCGGACTGAAGCTTGCGCCCGAGCGTGTCGAAGAACTGGTGGCCGATCATGACGCCGTCGCCGATGCGGCGGCCTTCGGTGTCGCCGGCGCCTCCGATGTCGAGCAGATCTGGCTGGCCGTGGTCGCCCGGCGCCCTGTGGCCGAGGCTGAGCTGCGCGCCTGGTGCGCCCGCAAGTCAGCCGATTTGGTCCCGGAACGGATCGTCGTCGTCGGGGCCATCCCACGCAACGCCATGGGCAAGGTGGAGCGCCGACGCCTGAGGGACCAGGTGACCGGCCAGCCGCATTGATCAAGCCTCAGTCACGGCCGGGATATCGCGCGACCGAGCCAATGCCACCGTGACGCCGGCGCCCCCGGCAAGCCGCCGGGCCAATGGCTCGGCGCGATCTTCTCGAGGCTTTGCGGCCGGCAAGCAACGGGATCTCACGGTCCGGTAACGCGCCGATCAAAATCCCGTCAGGCCGCAGACAAGGCCGTTGTGCTGCGCAATATGGCCGGGCGCGTCACGCCCTTTCGGCGGAAGTACGCATGAAAGGAACTGACTATGGATTTGGGTTCGAGCGCCCAGCGATTTGCACCGCACCTGCTGAGCGTCCTGAGGATCATCGTCGCACTGATCTTCCTGGCGCATGGCACGCAGAAACTCTTCGGCTTCCCGGCCGCGCCGGCGAGCGGCTACCCGGCCTTCCTCTCGCTGTTCTGGTGGCAGGGCGTCATCGAGATCGTCGGCGGCCTCCTGCTGCTGGTCGGCTTCCTGACCCGCCCCGTGGCCTTCATCCTGGCCGGCGACATGGCGGTGGCCTATTGGATGTTCCACGCTCCGCGCAGCTTCTATCCGCTGCTGAACAACGGCGATGCCGCCGTGCTCTACTGCTTTGTCTTCCTCTATATCGCGGCGGCCGGCGCAGGCGCCTGGGCGATCGACAAGCAGACCCGGCAAGCCTAGCCGATCGAGACCCGGCGCGCCGCCCGGCTCCAAAGGGGCCCGGCGAGCGCGCCGTGGCAGCGCGACAACGAGAGCAATATTGCCCTTGCTTCGGCCTGGCGGCGTGGTAGCGAGGGCCTCGTTTTCACCGCATGCATCGGTCCGCCATGATCCGCCACATCGTTCTGTTCAGCGCGAAGGACAAAGCCGACATCGACGGGATCGTCGATGGCCTCTCCTGTCTCACCCGGATCCCGCATGCGCGCCACCTGGAGGTGGCGCGCAACCAGAAGACCGATCAGCTCGGCAACGATATCGACGTCGTCGTCTATGGCGAATTCGACAGCCAGGCGGAGCTTACGGCCTACAAGGCCCACCCTCTCTATGAAGAGGCGATCAGGCTCGCCCGCCCCTTGCGCGAATTGCGGCTGGCGGCGGATTTCGACATCGCCTCGGCCGTCCGCAAGGCCTGATCCCGATCGCCCCGGGATTTACGAACGCGGCGTCCAGCCGGCGACCGCGGCATGCAGCGCCTCGGGAAGGCGGTAGGATTGCTCGGGCGCGGGAAAGGCGCCGCTGCGCACATCCCCAGCAAAACGCGACAAGCCGTCCTGAAGAAGGCCGAAGCCGTCGACATAACTGCGCACGAATTTCGCCTTGTGCCCCTGCAGCAGGCCCAGCACGTCGTGGAACACCAGCACCTGGCCTGAGCAATGCGGGCCGGCACCGATGCCGATGGTCGGAATGCGCAGCACTTCGGTCGCCCGCGCGGCGAGCTCGGTCGGGATACCCTCGAGAACCAGCGCGAAACAGCCCGCCGCCTCGAGCGCGCAGGCGTCGTCGAGCAGCCGCAGCGCCTCGTCCTCGGCCCTGCCCTGCACCTTGAAGCCGCCCATGACATTGACGCTTTGCGGCGTCAGGCCGAGATGGCCCATGACCGGGATTTCGCAATCGACCAGCGCGCGGACCATGTCGAGCCGCTTGGCGCCGCCCTCCAGTTTCACCGCACTCGCGCCGCGCTGCATGAAGCCGCCGGCATTGCGCAAGGTGTCTTCGGCACCGAGGTGGAAGCTCAGATAGGGCATGTCGGCGACGATCAGCGCGCGTGGCCGGGTGCGCGTCACCGCCTCCAGATGATGGTTCATCATGGCCATGCTGACCGGCAGCGTATTGTCGAAGCCGAGGCAGACATTGCCGACGCTGTCGCCGACCAGGATCATGTCGACCACGGGATCGGCGATCCGCGCGGTGGCGGCGTCATAGGCCGTGGTCATGACCAGGCGGCGCCCCTCGTCCTTCCAGCGCTGGACCAGCGGAACGGTCACCCGCTCCTCGGCGGATGCTGCGATATGGCTCATCGTTGCCTCCCTGGCGGCGTCAGCCTGCGACGCCTTGCGACCACGTTCAATCGTCCTAACGGGCGATGAAATCCCACAGGAAGCGCAGGCAGACGATCAGCAGGAACAGGCCGAAGGCCACTTCCAGCCGGCGCTTCGGCAGGGCATGGGCCAGCCGCGCACCGAGCGGGGCGGTCCAGATCGAGGTCGGGATGAACAGCAGGAAGCCGATCAGCGAGACATAGCCGAGCGCGAAAGGAAACTGGAGCGCGGCCACGCCGGGGAATTCCGCGGCTTTCGACCAGCCGGCGAAGATGTAGCCGATGGCGCCGGGGATCGAAATCAGCACGCCGAGCCCCGACGAGGTCGCGATGGCGTTATGGATGGAGCGGCCATAGGCCATCATCACGAGATTGCCGAGCTGGCCGCCGCCAATGCCCATCAGGCTGGACAACACGCCGATGACACCGCCGGAGGCCGCCATGCCGGCCTTGCCCGGCATGCCCTTGCCGAATTTCAGCTCCTTGCCGGTCAGGAGCCGGAAGGCCGAGAGGCCGGCAACGAAAACGAACACCGCCTTGAACACGGCGGGCGGCGCGTAACGCGCGATGAAACTGCCGATCACCACACCCAGGACGACCGGCACAGCCCAGGCCTTCAGCACGTCGAGATCGACGGCGCCACGTGCCTTGTGCGCCTGGAACGAGCGGATCGAGGTCGGGATGATGATGGCGAGCGAGGTGCCGACGCAGAGCGGCATGCGCACCTCCAGCGGCACGCCGACGACGCCGAACAATTCGTAGAGAACCGGCACGATCACAGCGCCGCCGCCGACGCCGAAAACGCCCGCGAGAACGCCGGTGGCCGCACCAGCACCGAGAAGACCAACGGCCAGAATGGCCAATTGATCGTAGGGAACACCGAAAAACATGAGAACCTTAGGCAAAGAGCGCGCCAAAAGCTGCGCGGCTGCGATCGCGGCGGACACTGGACTCCGACGCCGCCGGCTTCAAGAGCCCGCAGCGCATGGCGGTACTGCCGAACCGCGCGCCGCCTGCGGCTTTCCGCCTCGGCGCGCCTAGCGAATCACATCGTAGCGGCCGCCGCGCTCCAGCGCACGCTGATAGGCCGGGCGCGCATGAATGCGTGCGAGGAAGGCGGTGATGCCAGGATAGGCCAGAGCCTGCTCGCCGCGCAGGCGCATCGCCTCGAGCGGAAAGCTCATCTGGATATCGGCGGCGGTCAGCTGGTCGCCCATGAAAAAGGGCTTGTCTCCCAGTTCGGCCTCGACGAAGTCCAGGAGCGTCTTGATCTCAACCTCGACCGCCGCCAGCATGCGCGCGGCCGGTTCGCCGACCGGTTTCAGATAGAGCCGGAGCAGCAGCGGCGTGATCGCCGAGCCCTCGGCGAAATGCATCCAGTAGAGATAGCGCGGCCAAGTCTTGGCGGCGCGCGCCGGCGCCCACTCGCCCTTGCCGTGGCGATCCAGCAGGTATTCGACGATCGCGGCCGACTCGGCCAGCACAATCTCGCCATCGTCGATGACGGGCGATTTGCCGAGGGGATGGACGGCCTTAAGGGCTGCCGGCGCCTTGCGCGTCGCGGGGTCACGTTCGTAACGGATGATCTCGTAGTCGAGGCCGAGCTCCTCGAGCAGCCAGAGAATGCGCTGCGAACGGGAATTGTTGAGGTGGTGGACCTTGATCATCGCGCGCTCCGGAACTTCGGCAGCAAACACCATGGCCCGGCGCCTGCCAACCGTCATCCGGCACGAGATTCAGGCCGCGCTGGCGATGCGCTCGTCCGCCCGTTCCTGGCGCTCCCGTCGTGCCGTGGTCACCTGGGCGAGCGCCTCGCGGATCACCCCGATGCCGGCTCCCGGCTTCACCGCCTCGGTGCTGAGATGGCGGCGGAAAGCGCGCGCGCCTGGAACGCCCTGGTAGAGGCCGAGAATGTGGCGGGTGATGGCGGAGAGCCTTACGCCATGGCCGAGTTCGGCCTCGACATAGGGGATCAACTGCTCGACCACCGCGTCGAGCGAGGCCACCGGCGCCGCTTCGCCGAAGATCTCGGGGTCGACATCGACAAGGATATGGGGGTCCTGATAGGCGGCCCGGCCGAGCATGACGCCGTCGAGCGTGACGCCGTCGCGCGGCTCCAGCAGGGCTTTGGCCTGGGCAATGGTTGCGATGCCGCCATTGATGGCGATCGGCAGATGCGGCAGCCGCGCCTTCAGGCGGAACACCCTGCCATAGTCGAGCGGCGGGATCTCACGGTTCTCGCGCGGCGACAGGCCCTTCAGCCAGGCCTTGCGGGCATGCACGGTGAGGGCGTCGACACCGGCCGCCACCACCGCGTCGGCAAGCGCATCGAGGCTTTCTTCCGGATCCTGGTCGTCGATGCCGATGCGGCATTTCACCGTCACCGGCACGCCGACGGCCGCCTTCATCGCCGCCACGCAATCGGCGACCAGCGCCGGCGTCGCCATCAGGCAAGCCCCGAACTGGCCGCCCTGGACGCGGTCGGACGGGCAACCGACATTCAGGTTGATCTCGTCATAACCGAAAGCCTCGCCGATGCGCGCGGCCTCCGCCAGCGCCGCCGGATCGGAACCACCGAGCTGCAGCGCCACCGGATGTTCCTGCGAGGACAGGCCGAGCAGCCGCTCGCGATCGCCATGGATCACCGCGCCCGCCGTGACCATCTCGGTATAGAGCCTGGCACGGCGCGTCATGAGGCGATGGAAGGACCGGCAGTGCCGGTCCGTCCAGTCCATCATGGGGGCAACGGAAAATCTGTCGATTGGAGAACGCTGCATTTTTTCTTCTAACTTCGGATCCTTGGCTCGTATCGCATGCACTCGTTTTTACGCTCTCGCCTGCGCCTTTCGCCATCTTTCGACGACCAAGTGTGCACGGAGGAATGGGTCATCTTCAGCAAGCACCGCGCCACTTGGCGCGCCAAGTCGAATGCCGGATCGGCCGCGTCGAAAGGCCAATCTCGTCGTGTGTTGCCCGAACAGGCTCCCTCGGCAAGCCTGGCGACCTCCATATCGTCGACATGAAGGCGGCGGGCAAGGCCCCTCGCCGCTCGAAGGCAACCACCGACAAGATGCTGAAGCGAGAGTTCGGCAAGCGCACCGCCGCCATCGCGGCCGCATCCGCGGCGGTCAAGGAGCGTCGGCGCCCCACTGGCTGCAGCCGCGCTTCAGCCCCGCGCCTTTCGGAACGCATTCTTCTTGGTGATCATGTCGCCCTCGAATTCGAGCAAGTCGCAGCCGGCCGTGCTGACCACTTCCCCGCTTGCCGAAGACGCAATGAAATCCCACTCGAAAGTGCCGATATTGCCGGAGACGACAACCCTGAGGTTCTCGAACCTGCCATCAGGAAAACGATCGAAGAAAGCCTTCACGCCGCGGCGTATCTCCTCCGTGCCGATATAGGTCTTGCCAAGCCGGTCCGGCCCGACGGAGGCGTGATAGACGCCGTCGGCAGTAAAGAAGCTCGTCACCAGGTCCGGATCACCGCTGTTCCAGGCCGATCCGAAGGCGGTCGCGCGCTCCAACGTCATCGTCTTTGTCAATGTCTGTCTCCCCGCTCTGGCGCCAAGAATTCTTCGGAGACAAGATCTACCTTACAAGCGCCCGGCATGCATCGGCCGCTTTGGGCAGGCCCCCTCCCCGCGCGAAGGCGCCATCCGCGCGCCGCCGATGCGAGGATCAGGCAAGTGCGACGCGGCGGAACCGATCGGCGGAACGGACCGATCAAGAGGCGATCGGCTCCGCCGGGTTCTTCAGTCCGGCCGTTTCGCCACCATCGACCGTCAGGACGGTGCCGTTGACGAATGACGACAGAGGCGAGAGCAGCCAGAACACCGCCTCGGCAATGTCCTCGGGTGTTCCAAGGCGGTTCGATGGGATCCGGCTCTGCAGCAATTCGCGCCGCCCGGGCACGGTCAGGGTCTTGGCCATCATCCGTGTCTCGATCTGGCCCGGACAGATGGCGTTGACCCGCACCTTGGCGCCGATCTCCAGAGCCAGGGCCTGCGTGAAACCGATGAGCGCTGCTTTCGAGGCCGTATAGAGCGCGAGGCCCTCTTCGCCGACCTTGCCGGCGATCGAGGACATCATGACGACCGAGCCCTGACCCGCTTCCAGGCCGGCCAGCGCATGGCGGGTAAACAGATAGGCCGAGCGCGTATTGACCGCCATGATCCGGTCCCAGTCGGCAAGCGTCGACTGCGCGAAGGTCTGGCGCGCGGTCATGCCGGCATTGTTGACGAGCCCGGCGATCCGGCCGCCGCCGATCTCCAGGGCGCAGCCGACAGCGCGCAGGCAATCGCTTTCGCTCGCCGCATCGCCCGCGACGAACCGGGCCCCCACGGCTTCCGCCATGAGGGCCTCGGCCGCGGCCTCGTCGCGGCCGGTGAAGACGACATGCGCGCCGGCACCGGCGAGGCGCCTGACGCAGGCCGCCCCGATGCCATGCGTGCCGCCGGTGACCAGCACCACCCCTTGGCCAAGCGACATGATCAGGCTCCGTAGTTCACAGGCGTGGCGAGCCACCCCTCTTCATGCCTTTGCCAATAGAGGTCGTGAAGCCGGCGCGACTGGGGCCCGGGTCGCCCGTCGCCGAGCGACCTGCCGTCGAGAACCGTCACCGGCATGATGCCGCCGGCGGTGCTGGTCAGGAAGATTTCGTCCGCGTCGCGCAATTCCGACGTGGCGATCGGCCGGACCTCGACAGGCAGTTGCAACTCGGCGGCGAGCTCGATCACGGTGCGCCGGGTCATGCCTTCGAAAACCCCGCGATCCGGCGTCAGCAGGCGGCCGTTCTTGACCGCGAAGAGATTGAAGCCGGCGCCCTCGGTGATGTTACCGTCCCGGTCGGGCAGCACGGCCACGACCGCGTCCCGGTCATAGGCTTCGAAAATGCCCATGGTCAGGTCGAGCCAGTGGAAATTCTTGATCCGCGGATCGACCGATTCAGGCGGTATCCGCTCCGGCGTCGCGATGATCAGGCTCAGTCCGTCGCGCCGCTGCTCATCATTGGCGATCCACACGAAGGGCTGCGCGAAGACATAGAGCCGGTTCTGACACAGGCGCGGATCGCGGCTGCCGCGCGGCGGCACGCCACGGGTACAGGTCATCTGGACATAGGCATCCTGCAGGCCGCTGCGACGGACGCACTGATGCAGGATCTCGATCAGGTCCTCGCGCGAGCACGGCAAGGTCATCCGGAGCCCGGCCATCGAGGCGTAGAAGCGGTCGACATAATCGTCGAGCCGGAAGAACCGGCCCTTCCAGACGTGAACCACGTCATAGGTCGCATCCGAGCGGACGAAGCCGCGATCGGTGATCGGAATGCGGGCTTCGCCGAGCGGCACATAGTGGCCGTCGATGAAGGCCACGCCTTCGGACAAGGGGTTTGAGGGTTGAGCCGCGACGGTCATGGGAGCCTCGTGACGGGTTGACGGAAGATCAGGCGGAACGTGCGGCGGCGGGCGCCAAAGCGATCGCGGCGGCGGGGAAGCTCTCGGGCAGGATATGACGAAGCAGCAGCATGACCTGCCCGTTCAGCATGGGCCTGCCATCCAGATGGCGGGCACCGCGGGCCATGGCGGCACGGCCGAGCGCGCTCGGGCTCGCCGCGATCAGCGCCTCGGCGACGCAGGCACCGGACCCGATCACCGCCGGATCGACCGGCAAGGGATCGTCTGGGGCAAGCCCGAGGGACGTGGCGTTGACGATCAGGTCGGCGCCCGGCCCCGCTGATGATGCGGTGCTCACGGCGAGATGCGGGTAGGCGCGGCCGAGCCGCTCGGCCAGGCCCGCGGCTTTCGCCGGCGTGCGATTGACGATCTCGATGGCGGCGGCGCCGGATCCGGCCAGGGCGAAGGCGATCGATGCCGCTGCGCCGCCCGATCCGAGCAACAGAACGCGGCGGCCGGCGATCGCCATACCCTCGGCCTGCAGCCCGGCGACGAAACCCGTGCCGTCGAAGGTCTCGCCGACCAGCCGGCCGTCGGCCTCGCGCCGGACCGCATTGACGGTTCCGGCCTGCGCAGCGGACGGACCCAGCGCGTCGCAAAGCCCTGCCGCATCCGGCTTGTGCGGGATCGAGACGACGAAGCCGGCGAGATTTTGCAGGCGCGCCAGGCCGCGCCACGCCTCGGTGAGCCCGTCGACCCCGACATGCAGTCCGATGGCGACGGCGTCGACGCCGTGCTCCGCGAAGATGCTGTTGAGCAGTTGCGGCGTGCGAACCTGTCCGATGGGGTCGGCGATCAGGCCGACGATGCGTGTGGTGCCGGAAATCTGCACGGCCTGTCCTTTCGGGGTTTCGGCCGGCGGCGAGGGCCGCCGGAGCCTTTTCGTTCAGAGCTGCGGATAGAGGTGGCTCCAGGGCCGGGCCTCTTCGATCTCCGCCGCCAGGCGGAACAGCACGGCTTCGGCGCCGAGCCGCGCGGCGATCTGGATGCCGACCGGCAGGCCTTCGGCCGTCACCGCGAAGGGCACGCTGGCCGCGGGGATGCCGGTGACATTGGCGGGCGCGGTGAAGGCAAAGGATGCGATGACGCGCCTGAAGGCCTCGGCGCCGCCGACCGTGGCCGCGTCGTAATGGCCGAGCCTGGGCGGCGGGAAGGCCAATGTCGGCGTCAGCCAGACATCGTGGCTCTCCAGGAACCGGCCGAGCGTCCGCGTCAGCCCCTGAAAGGTGACGAGGTCGCCGATATAGTCGAAGGCCAGGCGCTGGCGTCCGAGCTCGACGAGATATTGGTTGAGCGGTTCCAGACCGGAGGCGAGATCGTCGATGGTGACACCGCGGGCCGCGGCGGTCGCCGCCATGGCCCGGGTCACCGTCAGCGGCCAGAAATGGGTCAATGCCGTCCGGAACGCCTCGCCATTGATGACGGGCGCCGTCCATTCGACTTGATGGCCGAGAGCTTCGAGCAGGCTGGCGGCCTCGCGCACCGCGGCCCGGCAGGCCGGGTCGACGTCGACCGCGAACAAGGCCTCGTCCGAAACCGCGATGCGCAGCGGCCGGTCGCGCCGGCCAAGCGCCGCCAGGAAGGTGCCGTCGGCCGGCGGCGCCACATAGGGGTCGCCGGCGAGCGCGCCATGGGTGGCGTCGAGCACGGCCGCGCTGTCGCGGACCGAGCGCGACACCACATGCTCGGCGGTGATACCGCCCATGGATTCGCCGACATCCGGGCCGAGGGTGATCCGGCCGCGCGACGGCTTCAGGCCGAACAGGCCGCAGGACGAGGCAGGGATGCGGGTCGAGCCGGCGCCGTCATTGGCATGGGCCACCTGGACCAGGCCGGCCGCGACCGCCGCGGCCGCACCGCCGCTCGACCCGCCCGCCGAATGGCCTGATGCCCAGGGGTTGCGGGTCGGGCCGTGGAGTACCGGCTCGGTCGTGCCGATCGTCACCATCTCCGGCACATTGGTCTTGCCGGCCAGGACGAAGCCGGCCTGCCGGTAGCGCCGCGTCAATTCGCTGTCATGGTCGATGATGTTGTCGCGGAACAGCCGCGACCCATTGGTGGTCGCCGTGCCCGCGACATGGCAGTAAAAGTCCTTCACCAGGAAGGGCACGCCACGGAATGGCCCTTCCGGCAGGCCCCGCGCGATCGCATCGCGCGCCTGGTCGAACAGGGTCATCGTCACTGCGTTGACGGTGGGGTTGATCCGCTCGATACGGCGGATCGTCTCGTCCAGAAGCTCGCCCGGCGAGACCTCGCCCGCGGCGACCAGCGCCGCCTGGCCGAGCGCGTCGCAATGGCCCAATTGATCGCTCATCTCGATGATCCCTGCCGGTCCGGTCTCGTCAATCCTTGCGGGCCGCGACGCCATCGACCTCCAGGCGCCAGCTCTCCTGGCCGAGCGCTGCGACCAGGACCAGCGACAGGGCCGGCGCGGGCGTGCCCAGGACCCGGTCGCGCACGGCGCGGATCGCCGGCAGGTCGGTGCGCGACACCACGAAGAAGTTCAGCTTGACCAGGTCCTTCAGGGTCATCCCGGCCTTGGCCAGCACCCGTTCGATATTGGCGAAGATCAGTTCGGTCTGCTCCTCCGCCGTTTCGCCGACCCGGCCGTCCGGGTGGACGCCGACCTGGCCGGCGATCGACAGGATCCGCGCAGCCGGCGGAATTTCAACGGCATGGCTGTAATTGCCGAAGGGCGGAGCGATATCGTCGGCGATCAGATGTTTCATGGTCGGGCGTCCTGTCGAAATCTGGAAAAGGAAATGAGCCGCCGGTCAGCCGGCGTCGGGACCCGGCGGAACCGCGTGCCGGGCGACGAAGCCCGCCAGGAATTCGCCGAGTGAACGCCCGATGGTCGCGATGTTGTAGCCGCCCTCCTGGATCAGCGCGGTCGGCAGGTTGAGCGCGCCGAGCCGTTCGCCGATCCGTCGGAAGCCGTCATGGCTGACGCCGAGCCCCATGCTGGGATCCTCGGCATGGGCATCGAGCCCGAGCGACACGACCAGCGCATCCGGCACGAAGCGTTCGATGCGCCGGCAGGCCTGATCGAGGGCCTGCAGATAGGCCGTGTCGTCGGCGCCGGCGGCGAGCGGCAGATTGAGGTTGTAGCCGAGCCCCTCGCCGGCTCCGCGCTCGTGTCCATGACCGACGAAATAGGGATGATAATCGGTCGGGTCGCGATGCAGCGAGACGAACAGGACGTCGGAGCGGTGATAGAAAATCCCCTGCGTGCCGTTGCCGTGATGCACGTCGACATCGATCAGCGCGACGCGCTGGACCTTGCGGCGGAAATATTGGGCCGCGATCGCCGCATTGTTCAGATAGGTCGCGCCGCCGCCCATGTCGCGATAGGCATGATGGCCGGAGGGCCGGCAGAGCGCATAGACCACCGGCTCGCCGGCCAGGACGCGATGGGCGGCATCGGCCGCCAGATTGGCCGACGCGACCGCCGCCTCGTACGTGCCCGGCCCGATCGGCGCCAGCTGGTCATGCATGTGATAGCCGGCGCGCCCGACGATCGAGGTCGGATAGCCACCGACCATGTCGCGCACCGGGAAGATATTGGCGAAGACGTTCGGGGACGCACCCTCCAGGCGGCTCCACTCGGCATGAGCGACCGCCAGAAAATCGAGATATTCGGGCGAGTGAACGGCGGCGATCGGCGCAAGGCCGTGCTGGTTCGCCGGGACCTGGCGATGACCGGCGGCAAGTGCTGCCTCGCGCAGCACGTCGACGCGCTCGGGCAGGTCGCGGCCCGGCCGATAGACCCCGAGCCGCATCACGTCGCCCGGCACGTGCAAGACATGCTTGTCGGAATGGAGAATATGCATGGTTCGTCTCCTCGTCCTGGTCGGCGCGCCTGATCACACCAGCATGGTCAAGGGCGCCTGGATCAGGCCCTTGAATTCGGACAGCCAGCGGGCCGCGACCGCGCCGTCGATCGCCCGGTGATCGATCGACAGGGTCACGCTGGCCACCTGGTTCTCGCTGACGATGCCATCATCCAGCCGCAGCTGCCGGTGCGCCTCCCCCACCGCCAGGATGGCCGCCTGCGGCGGACGGACGATCGCGGTGAACTGGCGCACGCCGCGCATGCCGAGATTGGTTACAGTCATCGCGCCGCCCGGCTCGTCGATGGGCGCGAGCCGCCCCGTGCGAGCCTGTGCGGCAAGGCCGCGGATCTCGGCGGAGATGACCGATAGCGGCTTGCTTCCGGCATCGCGCACGACTGGTACGATGAACCCCGCCTCGGTCGCGATCGCCACGGCGATATCGGCGCGCTCGAGCCGCTGCAGCGCCGTCTCGGTCCACATGACGTGGAACTCCGGCACCCGCAGCAGGGCCACCGCCGTGGCGCGCACGATGAAATCGTTGATCGACAGCCTGGCCTCGGCGGCGCGGCCGGCATTGAGCCTCGCGCGCAGGGCGAGAAGCGCGTCCAGGTCGCAATCGGCCATGAACGAGACATGCGGAACGTCGCGCTGGCCTGCCGAGAGCAGCGACGCATTGGCCGGGTGCCGTGCCGTGTGCGGCACCGCCTGATGCGGAATTTCGTCGGCCGGCAGCGGCACCCGCATGGACGAGCGCCCGGCTCCGTCGGATGCGGCCAGAGGCGTGGTCCGCGCGACCTCGCTGGAGGTCTCGACGTCCCGGCTGACGATGCGGCCGCGCGGGCCGCTGCCGCGCAAGCTCGCCAGATCGATGCCGCGATCGCGGGCCAGCCGGCGCGCCAGCGGCGTGGCGAACATGCGTGGACCATCACCCGGCGCCATTGAGCGCGCGGCGCCGGACGCGGACGCAATGGGACGGCGCGCGGCCAGCTCCGTCCTGCTGGTTGCCGGAATGGAAACCATGGCGTCAGGCCTGGGGTTCGAGCATGTCGGCCAGGGTCCGGACAATCTCCGCCGTGCCGGCAAAGGCGGCCCGTTCGAGAACCTTGGAAATGCTCGGCGAGGCTTCGCCGCCGGTCACCCGTTCGATCGGGTGGTCGAGCCAGTCGAAGAAGCGGCGCTGGATCTCGTCGGCGAGCCAGGCCCCGTAGGAGGTGCCGCGCGCGCCCTGCTCGACGATGACGACGCGATTGGTCTTGACGATGGAGCGGCCAATCGTCTCCCAATCGAGCCCGGCGCGATCGAGCGTGCGCAGATCGATGACCTCGATATCGGCGCCAAGCTCGTCGACCGCTTCCAGCGTCCGCTTGACCATGCCGAGATAGGTCAGCGCGGTGGCCCGGCTGCCGACGCGGCGAATGGCGGCCTTGCCGAAGGGAATGAGATAGTCGAGATCCTCGGCCGGCGCCGGTCCGCTGGCGCCGTAGAGATCGACATGTTCGATGACCAGAACCGGGTCCTTGCAGGCCAGCGCCGTGTTCATCAGCCCGACATAGTCGAACGGCGTCGAAGGCGCGACGATGCGCCAGCCGGGCGCGGTCGCGAACAGGCCGGCGGGGTCCATGGAATGCTGCGAGCCATAGCCGGTGCCCATCGCCACCTTGGTGCGCAGCACCAGCGGCACGGCGAGATCGCCGCCGAACATGTGGCGCGCCTTGCCGATCTGGTTGAACACCTGGTCGGCCGCGACCCACATGAAATCCGGATACATGAACTCGACGATCGGCTTGTAGCGGCCGTCCATGGCGATGCCGCCGCCGAGCCCGCAAAAGGCGTTCTCGCTGATCGGGGTGCCGAGCACCCGGTCGGGAAACCGGTCCTTCAGGTCGCGCGTCGCGCCATTGGTGCCGCCCTTCAGGCGATGAATGTCCTCACCGAGCACGACCACGCCCGGATCCGTCTCCATGCGCCTTGCGATGACGTCTGCGATGACATCGACAAACCTGCGTTCCGTGATGCGGCCCGTGAAGGTTTCGAGTTCGCTTGTCCGGGCGCCGGCGAGTTCGGCGAGATCACCGCGAATGCCGACGTCGCGGAAATCGGCCGACGGCCAGAGCTCATCGGGAATACGGCGCCGATTGCCGGCGGTCAGTTCAGTCAGCTCGCTGGCAAGCTCCGCCATCAGCGCCTGGCTCCGGTCGCGCAGATCGGCGACCTGCCCCTCGGTGACCAGTGACAGCGCGATCATCTCGCGGGCCGCGTGGTCCAGGGGATCGCGCAGGCGCCAGCTCGCCTCCTCGTCCTTGGAGCGATAGCCGAAGGCGCTGCCCGGAAAGGCGCCGTTCTGGTGGAAATAGCGATAGACCTCGGCCTCGACGATGGTCGGACCGGCGCCGGAACGCATATGCGCGACCGCCGCCTTCATGGCGAGGTGAACCGCCAGCGGGTTCATGCCGTCGACACGCCAGGCGGGAATGCCGAAGGCCTGGCCGCGCGACGACAGGCGCGGTTCGGCGGTGGATTCGCCAACCGTGGTGGCCACCGCATAGCCGTTGTTCTCGATGAAGAAACACAGCGGCAGCTTCCAGGCGGCGGCGAGATTCATGGTCTCCAGCACCGAGCCGATATTGACCGCGCCGTCACCGAAATAGGTCACCGCCACCGTATCGGTGCCGGCCTGCTTGTGCGCCCAGGCAGCCCCTGCAGCCAAGGGCACGCCACCGCCGACAATGGCATTGGTGCCGAGCACGCCGGCCTCCGCCCAACGCAGATGCATCGAGCCGCCGCGCCCCCGGCAGAAGCCCTGGGCCAGCCCCATGATCTCGGCCAGCGACCGCTTCATCAGGTCGCGGATCGGTCCGCGAAACGACCCCTGCGGGTCAAGGCCATCGGGTGCCACCTGCAGCAGCGACTTGGCCAGGAACTGGTGATGGCCGCGATGGGATCCATTGATCTGGTCGTCGGTCCGCAAGGCCAGAATGGATCCGACTGCCCCACCTTCCTGTCCGATGGAGGAATGCGCGGGCCCATGGACCAGCCCCTCGCCGGCCAATTGCAGGACCGCCTCCTCGAAGGCCCTGATCAGGTGCAGCTGGGTCAGCGCCGTCTTCAGCGTCGCCCCATCCGCCTTGGACCAGTCGGCCTTCGAGGCTTCGAAGCCGATCCAGGGCGCCTCGCTGCGCATCGTCGTCGATCTTGCCATCGCGGCCCCCGAGAACATCCCTGCGCGGCGAACGGCCGAGCGCATGTCATTGGGCGACAGGGATAGCCAGGCAAAGGCCGCCTTGTCAAGCCAATGGATCCAATGATGCATTTTTTCTTGCACCAATACCCATTTATTGGATTATATGGATCCAATCACAATCGACCTGTCACCTCGCCAACCCTCATCACCGGAGCCGCCATGCCCCAGGCACCATCAATACCGAACCCAATTGGGCCCACCCCCTCGCACGGCCTGCCGGGGCTTCGGGGCACCGAACATATCGGTTTCACCGTGCCCGACCTCGATCAGGCGATCGGCTTTTTCGTCGACGTCATCGGCTGCGAGCCGTTCTATGAACTGGGCCCGTTCAGTGCCGCGGATTCGTGGATGGCGGATCATCTCGACGTCCATCCGCGCGCGGTCATGAAGCGGCTGAAGTTCCTGCGGTGCCGCACGGGTCCGAATTTCGAGATCTTCGAATATGACGCTCCCGACCAGAACCGCCGGCAGCCCAGGAATTCCGATGTGGGAGGGCATCACCTCGCCTTCTATGTCGACGATATCGCAGCTGCGGTCGACCATCTGAAGGCCCACGGCGTGCGCGTGCTCGGCGAGCCGACGGTGCGCGACAGCGGCCCCAGCGCCGGCCAGACCTGGGTGTATTTCCTGGCACCCTGGGGCATGCAGCTGGAGCTCGTGAGTTATCCCGCCGGCAAGGCCTATGAGCGCGACAGGCCGGAGCGGCTATGGCATCCTGCCCTCCCGCAGCTCTGACGGAGCCGCATGGCTCCACGATGAGCCTGTCCGGAATGTTTCTGCATGACCGATTCGCCTGTTCCGACCTCTGATTTCGAGTCATCGGATCCGTCCGCCACCTCCCCGGTCGCCAGCGAGCGCGTGACCGCGGCCATTCGCGCGGCGATCCTCGGCGGCCGGTTCGCGCCGGGCTCGCGCATCCGGCAGGAAGAGCTCGCCGACGAGTTCGGCACCAGCCGCCTGCCGGTTCGCGAGGCACTGAAGCGCCTGGAAAGCGAAGGGCTGATCATCCTGGTGCCGAACAGCGGCGCCTGGGTCGCCAAGCTCGACCTCGCCGAATGTATCGAGGTCTACAAGATGCGCGAGCGGCTCGAGCCGCTGGCGCTCGGTGAAGGGACACGCGCCCTGTCGGGTGAAGCCCTGGCGCGGATGGAGGAACTCGCCGCGCTGATGGAGGAGACCGCCGACATCGAGGATTTCATCCGGCTCGACCGGGAATTCCACCTGATCAGCTATGGCCCGGCCGACATGCCGAGGCTCAAGGGGATGATCGAGCGCTTCTGGAATTCGACCCAGCACTACCGGCGCGCCTTCGCGACAGTCATGGGCGTCGCCGGGCTCCATCTGGTCCATTACGAGCACCGGCTGCTGATCGAAGCCCTGAAGCGCCGCGACCCCGAGGAAGCCGAGCGCATTCTCTACGGCCATATCCGGCGCACCCGCCTGGAGCTCGAGCGCCACCAGGATATTTTCGAGACCAAGCCGCGTGGACGGAAAGCGGGGCGCTGACGCGCGCCGCTCCTTTGACCCGCGCCGGTTTCGCGCGCGCTCGCGTCAGCCTGTTCCGGCCAATTGCGGCGCGGCCGTCGGTCCCCTGCCCGGCTTCCAGCCCTTGCCCGGAATCGCCGCGATCAGGCGTTGCGTATAGGGATGCGCGGGCCGCTCGAAGATCTCGGCCGGCGGACCGCATTCGACGATGGCGCCGCGATGCATGACCGCCACCCGGTCACAGATCTGGGCCGCGACCCGCAGGTCATGGGTGATGAAGATGATCGCCAGATTGAGGCGGCGCTGCAATTGCTGCAAGAGATCCAGGACCTGCGCCTGCACGGAGACGTCGAGCGCCGAGACACTCTCGTCGGCGATCAGCAGCTCCGGTTCGAGCGCCAATGCGCGGGCGATGCCGATGCGCTGGCGCTGGCCGCCGGAGAATTCGTGGGGATAGCGATCGACGGCTGACGCATCGAGGCCGACGAGGCCGAGAAGGTCGCGCGCCCTGGTGGCCGCCAGCGCAGGGGCGACACCATTGGCGACCGGCCCGTCGGTGAGAATGCGGCCGACCGTCTGGCGCGGATTGAGCGAGGCGAAAGGATCCTGGAAGATCATCTGCATATGCGGCCTGAGCGGCCGGAACGCCCTGGCCGAGAGCGGCACGAGATCGCGGCCGCGAAACAGGATCTCGCCGCCATCGACCTGCATCAGTTTCAGGAGGCAGCGCCCGAGCGTCGACTTTCCCGAACCGGACTCGCCCACCAGGCCCAGCATCTCGCCACGCGCGAGGCTGAGATTGATGTTGTCGACCGCGGCGACGCTGCGCGGCCTGGAGAACAGGCCGCCGCCGCTGCGATAGGTCTTGCGGAGATTGCGTACCTCCAGCAGCGGCACCGCCTCGGCCGGCGGCCGCGCATCGCCGCGCGCCGCGCCATGGGGCACCGCCGCGATCAGGCGCTTCGTATAGGCATGCACCGGCCGGTTGAGCACCTGATCAGCGGTTCCCTGCTCCACCTCGACGCCCTGCTCCATCACCACGACCCGGTCGGCGATATCGGCGACCACGCCGAAATCATGGGTGATGAACATCACGCCCATGCCCTTGGCCTGCTGGATCCGGCGGATCAGCGCGAGGATCTGCGCTTGGGTCGTGACGTCGAGGGCCGTGGTCGGCTCGTCGGCGATCAGCAGGGCCGGCTCCAGCGCCAGCGCCATGGCGATCATCACGCGCTGGCGTTGGCCTCCGGACAGCCGGAACGGATAGGACCGGCGCAGATCCTGCGGATCCGGCAAGCCGACATAGTCGAGCAGCGCCAGTACGCGCTGCTCGTTGCGTCCTGCATCGGTCTCGCCATGGACCTCCATGACCTCGGCGATCTGGTCGCCGACCCGCATCAAGGGGTTCAGCGCCGACAGCGGTTCCTGGAAGATCATTGCGACCGAGCGCCCGCGCTGGCGTTCGCGTTCGGCTTCGCTCATCACCAGCAGGTCGCGCCCCTGGAACAGGAGGCGCCCGGCCGAAGGTTTCAGGGCCGGCGGCAGAAGGCCCATGACGGCATTGGCGGTCATCGACTTGCCGGAACCGGACTCGCCGACCACGCAGACGATTTCGCCCGCCTGGACGTCATAGCTGAGATCGTCGACCGCCAGGCGGCGATCCATTCCCGCCGGCAAGGGGATCGACAGGTTCTCGACCCGCAGCAAGGGCATGTTGAACGGTTCCATCTCAGCCTCGCCGGGCGCGCAGTTGCGGGTTCATCGCGTCGTTGAGCCCCTCGCCGATCAGGTTGATGGCGAGCACGGTCAGCAGGATGGTCAGGCCGGGAAACACGCTCATCCACCAGGCCTCCCGAAGCATGGTGCGCGCGGCGCCGATCATGAAGCCCCAGCTCATCATGTTGCGGTCGCCGAGCCCGAGAAAGGACAGCGCGCTTTCGGTGAGAATGGCGGTGGCGATCATCAGCGACGCCATGACGATGATCGGCGACAGCGCGTTGGGCAGGATCTGGGAGACCATGATGCGCGGCCCGCTCTGGCCGATGACGATGGCCGCCTGGACGAATTCGCGCGAGCGCAGGCTCATGAACTCACCGCGCACCAGGCGCGCCACCGGCGGCCAGGACACCACCGCGATGGTCAAGGTGATCGACGTGATGGAGGGACTGAAGATGGCGACCAGGACGATGGCCATGGCGAAGGCCGGGATCGTCTGGAAAAACTCGGTGAAGCGCATCAGGAGGTCGTCGACATAACCGCCATGATAGCCGGCCAGCGATCCGACGGAGACGCCGAGCAGCACGGAGACCAATGTCGAGACCAATCCGACCAGCAGCGAGACGCGGGCGCCATAGGCAAGCCCCGCCGCGATGTCGCGACCGAGCAGGTCGGTGCCGAGCGGAAACGCCGCATCGACGAAGGGCGGCAGCAAGGGCGCGCCGGCGCTTTGCCAGGGGCTGACCGGAAACAGCACCGGGGCAAGCAGCGCGACGAGAGCGGTGACGGCCAGGATGGCAAGCCCGATGGCGGTGCCGGGATTGGCGAGGATAGAGCGAAGGAAGGTCATGGGTGACGCGCCTCAGTTGGTGACGTCGATGCGCGGATCGACCAGGCCGTAGCAGAGGTCCGACACGAGGTTGACGCAGACGACGACCCCGGAGGTGACCAGGAAGACGCCGAGGATGACCGGATAGTCGCGTTGCAGCAGGGCATCGAACATCAGCCGGCCGATGCCGGGCCAGGCAAAGACGGTCTCGGTCAGCACCGCGCCGCCGACCAACTGGCCGGCCTGGACGCTTGCCAGGGTGAACACCGGCAGGAACGCGTTGCGCAACACGTGCCGGCGGATGATGAGCGCTTGCGGCACGCCCTTGGCGCGCGCCGTCTTGACGAAATCGAGGCCGAGGACCTCCAGCATCGAGGCGCGCATCAGCCGTGCATAGACGGCCGTGAAGAACAGCCCCAGCGTGACGGTCGGCATCACCAGATGCCAGGCGATGTCGAGCGCCCGCGCCAGCCCCCTGGCGTCCGGCCCCAGGCTCTCCATGCCGAAGGGCGGAAACCATTCCAGCTGGACCGAAAAGACCAGCACCGCCATCAGGGCGACCCAGAACAATGGCGTCGCATAGAAGATGAGCGTGCCGGTCATCACCATGCTGTCGACCACGCCGCCACGACGGCGGGCCGCCATGACGCCAAGGGCGACGCCCAGGACCAGTGAAAACAGGAAGGCGAAGCCGGTCAGCAAAAGCGTCGCCGGCAGGCGCTCCATGATCAGCGACAGGACCGGCACCTGGTTCCGATAGGAAAAGCCGAGATCGCCGACGACGACGCCTTTCATGTAGAGCCAGAGCTGCCAGTAGGCTGGTTGATCCAGCCCGAACTGCGCCCTCAGATCGGCCAGGAATTTCGCGTCGCCGGCCCCCGCCTCGCCGGCGAAGACCGCGGCCGGATCGCCGGGCGCGAGATGGATCAGGGTAAAGTTCAAGACGACGACGCCGGCCAGCACCACCAGTGCCTTGACGAGGCGTCGAAGGACGAAATCCAGATGTTTCAACGTCGGTCTCCGCGCGGGTCCAAGCTGAAGCGCCGGGCGGCAAAGACCGCCGGCGCACCGCGGCTCATTTCGCGATCCAGGTCTCGTCCAGCATGTCGGACACCCCGATCGCCGAGGTGACGAGGTTGCGGGTCGACGGCCGGCTGACGACGACGTTCTTCATTTCAAACAGCCAGCCGAGCGCGACATCGTCGGCCAGGATTGCCTGGACCGCGGCATAGGACCGCCTCGCGTCGGCCTCCGAGACCGCGCCGGCCGCTTCGGCGAAGAGCCGGTCGACCACAGGGTTGGAATAGCCGTGGTTGTTGGCGGCCGGCGTTCCCTTGATGATGTTCGAGGAAAGGTAGTGCCGGGCGACACCGAGGGCCGGGTCGCCATACTGATAGGTGTAGTTGAGCGCGACGTCGAAATTCCAGTCCGACACCGCCTGCGACCAGCCGGCGACATCGGTGGACTGGATGGCGATATCGAAGCCGATCTGGGCCAGCTGCTGCTTGATATATTCAGCCAGCCGATCCCACTGCTGGCCATAGGGCAAAGGCAGGAGCTTCAATTTGAGAGCCGCGAGATCGACGCCCGAGCGGCCGATGAGCTCCTTGGCGAGCTTCAGGTCATAGGGATACTGGACGACATTCTCGTCATAGAAGCGGGTCGACGAGGAAATGGCGCCCCTGGCCGGCGCGGCCGAGCCGAACCAGATGTTGCGCGCGATGAAATCGCGATTGAGCGCGTGCATCACCGCCTTGCGCACCAGCTTGTTGTCGAATGGCGCCCGCCGCAGGTTCATCTGCAGAAAGGCATGGGGCGCATACATTTCCTCGCCCTTGGTCGTGCTCACCACATTGGCCTGGGCGGAGATGCGGCGGATCTCGAAACCTTCCGCGTCGCCGCTGCGGAGCACGTCGACGATCTTGCGATCGAAGGCAATGGCGCGCGACGCGGCATCGGGGATGACGCGAAAGAAGATCTCGTCGATGAACGGCCGGCCCTGCTTCCAATAGTCCTCGTTGCGCACCAACTGGATATGCTGTCCGCGCCGCCAGCTCTTGAACTTGAACGGGCCGGTGCCGATCGGCGCGAGATTGGCCGGATTGGTGCGGTAGTCCGTGCCTTCATAGATGTGCTTGGGAATGATCGGCAGCGAACTCAGTTCGAAGGCGTAGAGAAAGGCCGAGAACGGCTTCTTGAGCTGAAACACCACCGTGTCTTTTGCGGTCGCAGTGACGCCGGCGACATAGCTGTCGAAGATCAGGCGCCAACGGGGATGGGTCTCGCGCAGGAACGTGCCGGCGGTGAAAACCACGTCATCGGCCGAGAACGCCTTTCCGTCGTGCCACCGGACATTGTCCTGCAGGGTGAAGCTGTAGGTGAGCCCGTCGGCCGAGATCGTCCACGACCTGGCGAGCGACGCGCGCGGCTCGAGCTTGTCGGAATAGGTCAGCAGCCCCTGGAAGATCTTGCCGCCGACATAGATGGTCGGCGCCTGCAGATTGAGCCCGAGCGCCAGCGTCGCCGGCTCCGGCTGGACCACCAGATTGAGCACGCCGCCGCGCGACGGCGTCTCCGCCGCCCGCAGCGGGGCGGCCGAGGCCAGCAATGCCGCGACGCTGAAATTCCGGCGTGAAATCTCGACCATGATCTGCCCCTCCCAGTGGCATGTGCAGGCTCCCGCGAAGCGCTGCAGGCGAAACCTGCGGCCTTCGTCCTCCCACCCGCAGTCTCACCGTCGGCGGACCGGCATCGGCCGGTGCGCTTGGCGAAAAGCAGGCGGCGGCGCGACACCGGAGGAGCTCTCCGGGCCCGACCTGAGCCGGCTCTAATGGTCCAGGGAAATGGCCTCCTGTCAAGGCAATGGATCCAATCTTTTTTATCTTGTCAATTTTTTGGGCGAATTTCCTGACATAATCACCTAATTGGATCCGATGATTCGGCAATGGCCGGCAACGATCCCAGCGCTCCCGAGGCTTCCGCCCCGATATTCGGGTCAGGACTGGGCCGCGTCATTGGACGGGATCTCGGCTGCGCCGACCGACGCGGACAGCAGCTCAGCGCCCGACGCGCTTTTGCAGATGCTCGGGATCGCGCGCGCCCTGCGCAGTCACGGCGGAGAGCGCGCCATTGCCTGTCGACGGCCGGGCTTTGACTTGGGATCGGTCCTCAGCGGCCGGGGCCATTGGCCGATAGGTCCGGGCCGCTCATTCCGCGCCTGCATGATCGCGCCCCTGGCAATGGGGCGGCAGACTGCGCACCGGCGCCGGTTCAAGCGCCGGCTTGCGACGCCCTGGCCAACCTCTGCGCCCGCGCGGGCCTGACGATCAGCGCGAGGACCAGGAGCAGCGCGATCGCCAGCATGGTGGCGCCCGCGGTCAGCGCCGTCCCGACGCGATAGGTGAGCAGTTCGCGGCCATCGAGGGGGCCTGCGCCGATGGCGGACACCGCGACGAGAATGCCGAGACCAAGCGAATTGCCGAGTTGGTGAGCGACATTGACCACGCCCGAAGCCGCCCCGGCATCTTCCGGCGCGACGCCGGCAATGCCCGCGGCGGTCAACGGGCTGAGCGTGAAGCCCTGGCCGGCGCCGATCAGCATCATCGGAAGCGCGATGCCGGCCAGGTAGGATGTGCCCATGGAGATGCGGCTGAGCCAGGCCATCCCCACGAGGGTCAGCGTCAAGCCGCCGGCGAGCAGCCGGCCATTGCCGAAGCGGCGAGTGAACCGCGGAACGACCATCGCCACCGCGAAGTTCACCAGCGTGGCCGGCAGGAAAGCCAGGCCCGTCAGTGCCGGGCCGAAATCGGCGACGCCTTGCAGGAACTGGGTGGTGAAGAAGAAGAAGCCGATCATGGCCCCCAGAAAGAGCGCGCGGGCGGCGTAGGCGCCGGCGCGTGCGCGACTTGCGAAGAGCCGCAGCGGCATGATCGGCTGCGCGGCACGCCATTCGTTCAGCACGAAGAATGCGAGCAGCAGAACGGCGCCGAGCAGGGCTGCGACGGTGACCGGATCGCTCCAGCCGGCATCCGCCGAACGGACCACGCCATAGACCAGCGCACTCATGCCGATGGTCGAGCTCAGCGCGCCGGCGACATCGAAACGCCCGGGATGACGCGCGGTTTCGGCGATGTATCGCCTGGCCGCCAGCATCATGCCGATGCCGATGGGCAGGTTGATCAGAAATCCGACGCGCCAGGACAGCCAGTCGGCGACGACGCCACCCATCACAAGGCCGACGCTGGCTCCGATGCCGGCCACGGCGCTGTAATAGGACACCGCCCGCGTGCGCTCCGGGCCCTCGGGAAAGTTGGTCTGAAGCAAAGCCAGCGTCGATGGCGCCAGGATTGCGGCGCCGAGCCCCTGGATCGCACGGGCCACAAGCATCCACCAAGGCGACAAGGCAAACCCGATCGCCACCGATGCGACGGTGAACAGTGCCAGGCCGGCGACGAACAGGCGCCGCCGGCCGAGAACGTCGCCGGCCCGGGCGCCCAGCAACAGGAAGCCGCCGAAGGTCAGCGTGTAGGCGCTCTGGACCCAGGACAGCCCGGCATCGGAGAAGTTGAGCTCCTGCTGGATCTTCGGCAGCCCGGTAAGGACCACGGAGATATCGAGCACGATCATCACATAGCTCATCAGGATGATGGCGAGCACCGCGCCGCGGCGCGATGGGGGAGAGGTCTCGGACATTGTCATCTTTCACCTGGTCGGCCATTGCGCAGGCCGAATGCGTTCGATCCGCAGCGCGGAACGGGCGGTATGGCGCAAGCACGCCGATGCCGTTCGGCCGGATATCCGCCGGCGGTTCCGCCAGGCTGGCGACGCGTTTCGATGCCCTGCGGCATCAAGCTTTCGGCGGAGCCCGGCCGCGCGAGCCCCGTATCGGTCGGCTCGCGATCGTCATGCGGCTGGCGGCGCTTGCGCATCGACACGATGGGTCATGCACGCGACAGGCCATGGCCATCGGCAAAGACCGATGAGCCTGAGCGATGAACGCGATCACGACCCGCATAGGTCGGTCAGGCCGCACGGTCTCGGCCAGCGACAGGCCTGCGCTCAGCGCGCGAGGTCCGGCTCAGCAGTCGCGCGGACCGGAAGCTCTTCGCCCGTACTGATCGTCCGTGACCTTCTCCATCCAGTCGACGCTCTTGCCGTCGAGCGCTTCGGAAATGGCATAGTGGCTCATTGCCGAGGTGGCGGTCGCGCCGTGCCAATGCCTTTCCCCGGGCGGGATCCAGACCACGTCGCCGGGTCGAATCTCCTGGATCTCTCCACCCTCGATCTGAACCAGGCCGCAACCCGAGGTCACGATCAATGTCTGGCCGAGAGGATGGGTGTGCCAGGCCGTGCGGGCGCCGGCCGCAAAGGACACCAGCCCGCCGCCGATACGCGCTGGCGCGCTCCGCTGAAAGCGGGAGTCGACCTTGACGGAGCCGGTGAAATAGTCGGCCGGTCCATCGCTCGATGGCTGGGAGCCTTGGCGCAGAATGTCCAATGTCTGTCTCCTTTGGGCTCCGGCGCCAGATGCGCTGGCGCGTGCCTCGAAAATCGTCCTGGCGACCGGGAGCGCGGACATGGCGCGCGGCCAGCCGGCATAGAAGGCCAGATGGGTGATGACCTCCGACAGCTGGGCCTGGGTCAGGCCGTTGTCCATTCCCCTGGCCATATGGAACGGCAACTGGTCGGCCTGGCCGGCGGTGATCAATGCCGCGATCGTCACCAGGCTCCGGTCGCGCGGGGCAAGGTCCGTGCGGCGCCACAGATCGGCGAACAGGATGGTGTTGGTGTATCGGGCGAGCGCCGGCGCGGTAGCCCCGGCCTGAGCCTCGACGGCGGCCGCGCGCCTGGCTTCGCTCTCCTGGTCCAGCGGCAGGAGCTCCCGCGATGCCGACGGCAGCTGATCCGCCGCGATGCCACGCTTTTCGAAGACGTCCTTCGCCACGGGCACGGCCGACATCGCCCTCGGCCAGCCCGCGTAAAAAGCCAGGTGGGTGATGATGCCGGCGATCTCGCCCGGCGTCACGCCATTGTCCAGGGCACGGTTGAAGTGGCCGGTCATCTGGCCGGTGCTGCCGCCGGTGATGAGGGCCGTAACCGTGACGATGCTGCGATCGCGCGGTGCAAGCTCGGGACGCCTCCAGACATCGCCGAAGAGCACCTCGTCGGTATAGGCGCCGAGCGCCGGTGTAATCGCATGCACGATAGGAGGCGCCACCCGCGGAGGTGCCGCGCGCTGCTCCGCCTCGGCTGGCGCTGCCAGAGAAAAAACCGCGAGAGTGGCTGCGGGCAATCTCATTGATCTCGGCCTCCAGGTGCCTGCATCTTCGGTCGGATCGGGCGTCGGGCGAGCGCGCACCCTGTACGTCGCCGCCCTCGCCCGACATTGACGGACCGGCGCCTCGCGTCGGTCCGTTACGACAGCCAGCCATCGCTGCGAGCGCAATCGACCTGCCGGATGTTCCAGACGCGGGGCCCGGAACCACATCGCAATCAAACCTAGCCAGGACGCCACTCAGCGACTAGGCGCCGGAAACCGCATGAGCTTATGCGAACCGCTCATGAATAGGGCGGCAATTGCGCAACGACCACGCACCGCATCTGGAATGGCCCAACGAGGTCCGCGCGCCCTGCTCCACGCCTGGGCGGCGAGCAAAGCCGGGCTGGGCGCGCCGGCCTTGGCCGAAGGGCATCGTTTCGACATTCGCGCGGGAATGCCGGCCCGCCTCATGGTACGGATGGTGCAACCCACCGGGCCGCCAGGACGAACTGGGTCACCCATTGAGGGCGGGCGACATAAATCGGGTCGATCCCCCCGAAACGACGCTGGCTAAACCTCTGCCGGGAAAGGCCGGCTCAGAAAGGGCGAGGCCGCCAGACCGAAACGCCAGGGCCGGTCCGCGCCCCGCGTGATGCCGATCCTGGGGCCCGCAATGATCGGCGCTGCCGCCACCGGCGGACGGAACGAAAACGGCGCCTCGGCGAGCTCCAGGCCATCATGCAGCGGGCCGATGCCGAGCGCCTGGCCGAGACGGCCCGGCCCCGAACAGAGCCGATCGATGGCCTCGCAGCCGCGGCGCCGACGCATCAGGTCAATGCCGGCAATGGGCTCGATCGCGCGGATCAGCACCGCGTGACCTCCGGGCGGAGCTCCGCAAACGACGTTCAGGCACCAGTGGATTCCATAGGACCGATAGATATAGGCCCGGCCGGCAGGGCCGAACATGGAGCGGTTGCGCCGGCTTTCGCCGGAATAGCTATGCGATGCCGGATCGTCGCGGCTATAGGCCTCGGTCTCGACGATGACGCCGCCGGTGCCGTCGACCAGCAAGGTCGCGCCGATCATCGCGCGCGCCACGGTGACCGCGTCGCGGCCGAAATAGTCATCCACCATTGTGTCCGATTACCGGCTTCGCCCGATCGAGGCCAGTCCCTCGCCCCCCAAGGCTTCAACTGGGCTTCCTCCAGAGATCGACCAGCGCACCGCGCGGACCATCGATCGGATCGCTGGCGGGAAAACCGACCTGCAGCATGCGCGCGACCATGGCGGGCGTCGGGGCCTCCCGGACGATCTCGCCGGACTGCCCCGGCGGATAGGCCCCGATCACCAGGAGATCGTCGCCAGCCTCCAGGCGAGAATGCCCGGTGCCCGCCGGCAGCACCACGACGTCACCGGCACTGAGCCGCGTCTGCGGCCCGCCAGGCCCGCCAAGGACCAGCCGTGCCGAGCCCGTGGCAAAGCCCAGGACCTCGTGGGCATCGGGATGATAGTGGTGAAAGGGGTAGATGCCGTTGCGCCATTGCGGCGGCCAGCCATTGCGCGCGAAACGCATCTCCATCGCCCGCGCCGCCGCCGCCACGGAAGCGGTCTCGAAGGCAGCGCGGTAGAGCAGAACCGGCAGGACCGGATTGTTCGGCACCCAATGGCGGCGTTCCAGAAGCAGCGTTTCGGGCGCCCGCATCAGCCTTGTCCCCCTTGGTCTCATCGCTCGACAGGGAACGGTGCGCCTCCCGCATTGTTCCGGCGGAACGTCCTTTGGCCGGAACCAAAACGCCACGCGGCCGGAACCTCCCGCGGGCCTTGCCCGTTTAAACCAAGCCGGACATGAGCCGGCGCGAGACCTGGAGGCGGCCATGATGGATCGACGGAAAGTGCTTGGAGCAATCTTCGGGGGCTCGGCGATCGCCGCCTTGTCGCAAATCGGAATTTCGCAGGCCGCTCAACCGGTCGAGATGCAGGGCGGCACGCAAGGCACGCCGGCACCGAGCCCGCGATCGCCCGGCCTCGGCGATGGCGGCATGACGCCAAGCGGCGCCACGCAGCCGGGCATGACCGGCTCCAATGCAGGCTCGACCATCGCGCCCCGCCGCCGACGCCGGCGCCGGGCCTCGCATCGTTCCCGCCGCAGGATGCGTTCGGCGACCTGATCTCGAAGGGCCCGCCCGCAATGGTGGGCCCTTTCCACGAGCCATGACAAGCATTTGCCGTGGCAGGCATTGCCGGCGCCTGCGGACGAAAGGCGAGCCCGCGCCGGCATCGGGCCCGGATCATGGGAGGCTTCGATGATGACGGCGGAACATGTGACAGCCATCATTCCCGATGGCGTCGACTTCGCGGTGGCGGCCGATGGCACCATCGTGGCGCGATGCGACCACACCTGTCCCGGGGCGCCGCCGCAGAGGGCTGCCGAAAATCTGACCATTGCCGGCGATGGCTGGACGATGACCGAACCGTCCTCGCCGGCAAGCGCCGAAACATCGCGCTGGCCGGCCGAGCCCGATCGCATCGAAGGAAACATCCCTGCATCGGCCATGCCGACCGACCTGCCCGAACCAGACAAGATCGTCGACCGTCCACCGAAGAAGCATCTGCCTATCGACAACGACGTCGTGCTGCCGTCACCACGGCCGGCGGATGAACCGGACGTCATCTTGCCCGGCGATCGCGAAGGCGATCATCAGGCGCCCCCCATTCCGAAGCCGGCGTGAAGGATCATTGCGAGCCGGTTGGTCGTAGCCGGCGGACGCGAGCGAAGGCGGAGACCTCGAGGTCTATCGGCCCGAGCGGGTGTCCGCATTCGCGGATCACGGCCTGTCAGGCCTCGACCAGCTTGTTGCGCACGGCATAACGCACGAGTTCGGCCATCGACCGCAGGCCCAGCTTACGCATGGCGGTGGCACGATGAGTCTCGATCGTCTTCACGCTGACCTGCATCTGCCAGGCGATGCGCTTGTTGCTCAGGCCTTCGGCAATGAAGTGGACCGTCTCGCGCTCACGCGGGGTCAATTGCGGCGCCGGCTCGGCTTGTCCCGTGAAGGCCGACAGCATTGCCTCCGAAACCCGGGCGGTGAAATAGGGCCGCGCCAGGGCCAGGGTGCTGATGGCGTCCAGGAGCTGGTCTTCGGCATCCCTTTTCAAGAGGAAGCCGCGTGCGCCGGCCTGCAAGGCATCCCGTATCAAGGCCTCGCCGTCATGCTCGGAAAAGATCAGCGCCTGGACCGTCGGGACTTTCGTGAGGATGCGCCGGGTCGCGTCGAGGCCGTTCAACTCCGGCATGAAATAGTCGAGGATCGCAACGTCAGGCTTTGCACGCTCTGCCATCTCTACCGCCTGGAGCCCGTTCGCGGCCTCTCCGCAAATTTCCCAACCGCCTCGTGTTTCGATGAGGTTGCGCACACCACGACGGACGATGTCGTGGTCATCGGCCAACAAAATCCGCACCATAACGCCACTCCTTACCCCACTAAGATTGACATCATCTGATCCCGCGCTTTCGAACCTCCTTAGTTAGTCCAGAAATTCAGACCTGTTTTCATCAGGTCAAACCCGGAGGGACGCGGGGGGCGTTTCCGGGAGGAGATGATGCTAATTCACAAATTTTTCGGAGAAAATCGACACTGCAACGGCATTTCGAGCCCGTTCGATCACGTCTTGATGATCATCTCCTGTGAGCGGCCAGGAGAGGCTGCCATCCGCTGACCGCGCAAACCTCGCCATCCGGCCTCGGACAATACCCTGACGTCACAGGAAATACCCCGAGCGCGACACGAATACTCCCGAAGATCGGCGATCGACATGGTGCTCCCGTCCGGTCCGTGCCGGCTGGATACGAAATGCCCGAAACCGCTGCTTCAGATGCGCGACGAACGCCATGGCGCGCGCGCAGCCCCCGGCCGCGCCGAGCGGAAAAAGCAACCTGGATTTGAGGTGGTGCGGCCAAGTCCTGCCGGGCGCAGCCGTATCGGAGCGCCGGCGCAGCATGGGAAATGCAGCCGGGCTGCATTCGCGCGGCAAACCGATCTCCGCCGCGACGGTGACCAGACCCCGGAACTACAGATCGCGACAAAACTCCAGCCACGTCGATGGCCTCGACGTTTCTCTATTACTTCGCGAACCCGGATACTTCGGAAAGGATCCGGAATAACTGCCGGCATTATTGACCGAGGGTTTTGCCGGAGTCAAAGTCCGTCATGTCTTGCGTTGCCATGAGTTCCGGCCCGGATCCTCAAGGCGGGATGTTCCCGAGGCGGAGCTCCCCTGGAAAGGTCCGCCCGTGAAGGCGCGCCTCATCATGTCGATCGGCGCCCTGGCGCTCGCCGCGCTGGCCGGTGGCCTTGCCGGCGCGGTCCTCGATGGCTTCGGCTCGCGGGACCCGCCCGCGGCTTTGGCGCTGGTGAGCGGCATCGTTCTGCTCGCCGCCGGCCTTGGAGCACTTGCCTGGCGCGGCGCCGGTCAATGGAACGCCGCCGAACCGGTCGACGCCCCCGCGCTGCGCTATCGACTCTACTGGGAGAACTCCGACGAGAGCCTGTTCGCCGTTCATGTCGAGCCCGATGGCCGTTTCATCTATGAGGGCATGAACCCAGCCCATGAACGGCGCCTGGGCCTGCGCTCCGACGCAATCACCGGCCGCGAGCCGCACCAATGTCTCGACCCCTCGCTGGCTGACCAGGTGGTAGCCCGGTTTCGCCAATGTATCGAGGCCGGCGCGCCAATCCGCTATCAGCAGGCCTATGAATTCGCCGGCCTGCCGGAGCTCATTCTTCAGATGACGCTGGTTCCGGTCTGGAATGCCGGGCATGATCAGGTGATCGCCCTGCTCGGCAGCGGCCACGACGTGTCCGAACTGCATCGGCAGAAGCGGGAGATCGAGGATGCGCACAGGCTGTTCGAGCGGATCGTCGAAGCCTCTCCCGACATCGTCTCGGTCGACCGCTATCGCGGCCCCAATCTCTATGTGAACGATCAGGCCCAGCGCATTCTGGGTTACTCCGGCGACGAGATCAGGGCGCTCGGCGCCGGTTTCCCGCGCGATCTCACCCATCCCGACGACTATCCGGCGATCGAGCGGGGCCTCACGGCGCTGAGCCGGGCCGCGGACCACGAACTCGTCGCCTGCGAATACCGGATGCGGACGAAGGCCGGCGAATGGCGCTGGCTGTCGAGCCGCCACCAGGTGTTCAGGCGCGACGCCGGCGGCGCCGTCACCGAGATCATCGGGGTCGCCGCCGACACGACCGGCCACCGCCAGGCGCTCGCCGACCTGCAGGCGAGCGAAAGCCGCTTCCGCCTCGTCGCCGATACCATTCCCGACATGCTCTATCTGCTTGATACGAGCGACGGCAGCTTCTTCATCAACCGCAGTTTCCAGGATTTTGTCGGGGCGCCGTCCGGGATGAGCTGCGAGGCGCTCAGGCAATGGGTGGTTCACCCCGACGATCTCGACCGGCTCGCGGCGAGCCAGCGCGAGACATCAGGCGAATTCCGCCACGAGCTCAGGATCCGGCGCGCCGACGGCGAATATGTCTGGTTTTCCAACAAGGGGCGCATAGTCCGTGGCCAGAACGGCGAGATCGAGCGCCTGTTCGGCGTCGCCATCAACATCCACGACCTGAAGGCGGCCGAGGAGGCGGCCCGGACTGCGAAGGAGCGGCTCGAGGCCACCCTCTTCGCCGTCGGCGATTGTTTCATCGGTCTCGATCCGACCCTCAGGATTACCGAAGTCAGCGGCCCGGCGACCGAATGGTTCGGCGTGCCGGAAGCGCATCTGAGGGGGCAGAAATATTTCGAGATCCTCGGCCGGCGCGACGCCTTCGCCAAGACGATCGAACTGGCGGTCGCCCGGCAGCAGCCCGCGCGGGTGGCCCGCCGGTCCGCTTTCATTGCCGACCGCTGGATCGAGCTGAACGTCTATCCCTCGGCCAAGGGCATCGGCATCCTGTTCCACGACATCACCGACCGGAAGCTCGCCGAGCAGCAGCGCCAGGAGCAGACAGCCTTCCTGCAATCGACGATCGACGCCTTGTCCGCCGCGGTCGTGATCATCGACCATGACGGCCTGATCATTGCCGTCAACCGCGCCTGGCGCGTCATGGGCCGGGACCATGGGGCCACGTCGCGGGCTTCGGGGCCGAAACACGACTACCTCACGACGTGGATCGGCGGCGCGGCCAGCCTCGATCCGGAGAGCTCGCTGCAGCTCCAGGTCGCCGACATCCTGGCCGGCCGCAACGAGCGCTTCGAGGCCGTGCTCAAACTCGCGCAACAGCCGCAGTGGCTGCTCGTCAAGGCAACCCGTTTCGTCGCCGGCAGCGGCGAGCATATCGTGATCGCGCACGAGGACGTCACGGGGATTTTCCGCCGCGACGCCGAGCTGCGCGCCCTGTCGGCCCAGTTGCTGGAAACACAGGATGCCGAGCGCCGGCGTATCGCGCGCGAGCTGCACGACTCGACCGCCCAGCACCTGATCGGCATTCAGCTCGGCCTCGCCCAGTTGCGCGACAAGCTGCCGGCCGACGAACGGACCCGCAGCGTCATGGACGACATTCGCACGGCGCTGAAGGACGCCCAGCAGGAGGTTCGGGTGCTGAGCTATCTCCTGCATCCACCGTCGCTCGAGCATGGCGACCTGATGTCGGCGCTCGATCGGTTCGTCGCGGGCTATTCGGTCCGGACGGGGCTCGCCGTCGATTTCCGCACCAATGCCCGCGTGATCAAGCTGCCCGAGGATGTGGCGATCACCATGATGCGGATCACCCAGGAGGCGCTCGCCAATGTGCTCAAGCATGCCGGGGCGTCAAAGGCCTTCGTGCGGCTGCGGGACCACGGAGCGCGGCTGGTGCTGGATATTCTCGACGACGGCATCGGCATTCCCTTCGATCCCCAGGCGCAGGCGCCGGCCGGGCTTGGCGTCGGCCTGCCCGGCATGCGGGCGCGCGTCGATCAGCTCGGCGGCAAGCTGACCATTCGCGGCCGCGCCGGCAAAGGCACCATGGTGCGGGCGATCATCCCGATCGAGCGCCGGCCGAACTAGGAAAGAAGCGCGGTGACGGCCGCCGCCCCGCCCCACGATCCGCGGGCGTCGATCACGGCGGAGACAATGGCGCACCGCGCGGCTCGGGTGTTTCCCACCGGGCCTCCGTAATGATCCTGGACACCACCGGGCCCCGACCCGATGTCGCGGCGGTCACGGCGATGTCCTCATGAGGTCCCCGAGATCCCATCGAAGTCCGCGCCATGTCGCCGCTCTGGACCATGTTGGCAGCACCGCTTCTGGTCTCGATGCTCGCCGGCGCCTATGCCGAAACCCTGCTCGCGCCCGCCGCGCAGCGACCGCCGGCGGCAGACCTGCCGCGGGGGATGCGGCCGGAATCGGCCAAGCCTTTCTGCGCGGATCGCCGCATTCAACCGGTCATCGGCCTGACCTGCGGAGCGACCGACATCGTCGACCCGCCGAGCTTCAGGACCGTGGCCAGGCCGTGCATTTTGGAGATCGATGGCAGCGGCGAGCCCGAGGCCCGGGATGACCGATGAATGATCGCCTCGGGCGGCCGCATCGGCATGCAGTTGAGGACGCGGATCCGGGCATCGCCATGGCGCCGCCTCCAAGACTTGCCGGAGGCGCGCCAGGACCGGCAGATCCGCCGCACGGCGACAGGCCGTCGGACCGCCAGCTGCCGCTGCCGCACCGTCACGCCGCAGGCGAATCCCGCGCCGGACTCGGCAAATTCAATTCCGCGATTGGGGGTATCCGCCGATGGTTTCGGATGGATGCGCGTCCTATGGACCTGCCAGCCCGCTTGATCCGGGCGTCAGAGCGAAGGAGTTCGATCATGATAAAGATCATTCTCGCCGTCCTGCTCGCCGCCGCTACCATCGCGCCGGCCTTTGCACAGTCGCGCTATCGCCAGCAGCCGCCCTCCTGGTACTCGTCCAGCGGCGGCATGGTCGACCGCCAGGCGACGCCCTCGTCCATGTGATCCATGGCCTTCATGACATCATGATAGCCCGCGCCCAGCGAGCGTCGGGCCAACTCCAAGGGCCGGCGACGGCAACGAAGAAGCGATTGCGCGGCCCGCGCTTTCAATCTCACCGCCGCCGGCTTCGCCTTGTCGCGCCAGCCCAAGGCCGCCATTCGTCCATGTCCGGCATCCCCGGGTTCATCGGCTCATGCGCGGGTTGATCAAGAGGCCGCCTTCTCATATCGTGGAACAAGATCCATCATATGAGACACCATGACAGCCCGCCCGGCCTTCCGGAATTCTCGCAAGAAAGCCATCGGCCATAATGGCGGCCCTGCCCTGGACGACTATCCCGGACCGCCCTGGGGCAAGGGCGACGCCTATCTGTTCCTGCACTGGAAGCGCGCCCATCGTGAGGCTTGGCGCAAGGTCTCGCCCGACGTCATGCGCCTGCGCATGGACAAGGCCGATCGGCTGGGCCTCACCTATGAGGAATATACCCTCGAGATTCTCGAGCGCGGCCGCCATCTGCAGGTCGAGGACACCGAGCGTATCGCGGAGATCAAGGCGGCGCGGCGCAGACGCCGCCGCTGAACCGCCGCGTCACCGCCTCACCACCGGTCGGCGGCGCGCGATCCTCGCATGGCGGCGAGGCACGCCAATGAAGGTGGCGCTGCCACCCCGCCCGGGCCAGCTCGGCGCGCCTACAGGCGCCCGACGCTGTCGTAGACAAATCCCAGCTCCCTCACCTTCTGGGGCTGGAAGACATTGCGCAGATCGACCAGGTTCGGCCGTCTCATGACGGATTGCATCCGCTTGAGATCGATCGCCTTGAATTCCGGCCAATCCGTCACGATGACCGCCGCGTCGGCGCCGCAGGCACAGTCATAGACGGTGTCCGCATAGGTGACGGTCGGCGCCAGCAATCGGCGCGCATGGACGATTGCCGCCGGGTCATAGGCGCGAATATTGGCGCCCCAATATTCGAGCGCATTGATGATATCGACCGCCGGCGATTCACGCATGTCGTCGGTATTGGCCTTGAAGGCCAGGCCGAGGATCGCGATCGTCGCGCCGCGCACCGATCCGCCGAGCTGGGCCTGAACCTTGCGCGCGATATTGTGCTTGCGCGCATCATTGGCGTGGATGACCTGCTCGATGATCGGCAGCGTGCCGCCGTGGTCGTTCGCGGTATTGATCAGGGCCCTGCAGTCCTTCGGGAAACAGGAGCCGCCGAAGCCCGGCCCGGCATTCAGGAATGTCGGCCCGATGCGGTGGTCGTAGCCGATGCCGAAGGCGACCTCGTCGACATTGGCGCCGACCTTTTCGCAGAGATCGGCGATTTCATTGATGAAACCCACCTTCACCGCCAGGAAGGAGTTCGCGACATATTTGGTCAGTTCCGCGGTGCGCCGGTTCATGACCAGAAGCGGTGCTCCGCCGCGCGTCATGCCTTCGTACAACCGCATCAGCGCTTCCTTGGCGACCTCGTCTTCAACGCCGATGATGATGCGGTCGGGATTGGAGAAATCCTCGATCGCAAAGCCCTCGCGCAGGAATTCGGGGTTCGATGCCACCGAAACCGCAATGTCCGGCCTGAGCTGCTGCAGCAGCGCCGCGATCTGATCGCCGGTGCCGATCGGCACCGTCGACTTGGTCACGATGACCGTCCCTTCGCAGAGCGTCGGGCTGATGTCGCGGACCGCCGCCAGCAATTGATCCAGCGCCGCGCGCCCGTCGCATCTGGACGGTGTCCCGACCGCCAGCATCACCATGCGCGGTCCGCTCGCCACATGCGCAACCTCGGTGGAAAATGAAAGCCGTCCGGCGGCGACATTCGCCCGGACCAGCTCGTCGAGGCCCGGCTCGAAGATCGGAACGCGCCCGCAATTCAGTTCGGCGACGCGTTCCGGCGAACTGTCGATGCAGACGACGTCATGCCCGAGCGCTGCCAGGCAAGCACCGGAGACGAGGCCGACATAGCCCGCTCCGATAATCGAGACCGTCAGGCTCCTCTGCTCGGAGAGAAGGATTCGATCGGGCAGAAGATTGGTTTTCATCAACATGCACGAGCACTCCTGAAACAGTCCGGCCGTTCCAGTGAGGGGGAACAGCCGGATGGGTCCAAAATTTCGCCTTGTCAGGCGCGGCGCCGAAGTTCGCGGACAGCCGACAGTGTGCAGGTGGGTCAGGTCATCGCGAGTGGCTAAGAAGAAGGGGGCAGGAGAGAATCGGAGGTAGCCGCGACGGAGATGGACGATCGATGCGTCGTCCCGGAGGGCAGCGGCCTGTCTCCTAGGGATGACCGTTCGTGCTTGCCGGACGATCCGTAAGATGCGGCCGGCGGGCATGATGATCGGTGCGGCCCCTGCGCCGCCCGATGTCACGCACCTTGTTCGAGGCGGCATACGACGGGCATCCTTGTCCTGGATCACGCGCGTCCGCCAGCATGGCGAGAATGCAGCCCCCGGCGCCTGCCTCGCGGCGGAAACGTCCGACACGGCGCCACAGCAACGTCCATGCAACGCCTTTTCGCCTTGTCCAACAGAAAGCCGTCATGGACGTGCAAGGCATCGGCTCTCGCCGCATGACCTTGCAAGATCGGCATTCGCGTCGGACATCGCGTCCGTCTCTCTACTTCACATCGCCACACAATTGCGATGAATATTTCAAGTGAGAACCAAACAACGGCACATGATTTTGGCGACCCGTCTCATTCTTTGTGCCGAAACAGCCTTCCGTCAGCTATTTGTCATCGTATTTTTTATGAAGAAATTTCTCATCTGGCGCAGACCCGAACGACCGGCACCAGATCCTCAATCAGTTCTACTTTAGCGACCAACGTAGAGTGCAGTTCTATTTCAATGACCATGAAATCACTCGCTAGAACTCGAAGAAAATTCATGTATCATCGACGTGGGAAATGAGGGGGTACGACGCGTCATACGGTCCATACCTTAGAGGTATGGGCTGTTCCCGAACAGGTTGTTCGACAAGCGATTCATGGTGTAATCATGCGTAGCGTTCCCACGATCCTGGTAGAAAAGAATACGTTATTTCGCGAAGGGCTCAGCAAGCTTCTTGCAGGAACAGCATTCCGGGTTACCGCAACCGTGTCATCTCCCGAAGAGCTGAGGCCAGGCCTTTCATCCGAGCTGCGCCCGATGCTCATCATCCTCGGCCTCACCGATGATGACCAATCGACCGAACACAACATCCGAACATTGAGAGCGCGCTTCGCCGATTCTCGGCTCGTCGTTCTTGCCGATCAATATAACGCCAATCAGATCCTCGCTGCTTTCCGGCAATCGGCCAATGGCTATTTGACCAAGACTGTCAGCTGGGAGGCGCTGATCAAGTCGCTGGAACTGGTCATGCTGGGCGAGAGCATCATTCCCTCCGCCATCCTGATGCAGATGAGGGACGATCCGGAACTCGACAGCGAGGCGGATGACGAGCCCATCGTGCGGGAGATGCCCGGCCCCCATGCGACGCGGGTGCTGTCGGCGCGCGAAACCCAGATCCTGCAATGCCTCGTCGGCGGTCAATCCAACAAGATGATCGCGCGCAACTTCGACATCATGGAAGCCACGGTGAAGGTTCACATCAAGGCGATCTTGAGAAAGATCCATGTGCAGAACCGGACCCAGGCGGCGATATGGGCCGTCGAGCACATGGAACGAGGCAGCGCACGTGCCGAGATCGAGAGCGCGTCGCACAAGATGGCCAGGCTGCTCATGCCACCCGGCGAGATGCTGCCGGCGGCCGCATTGGAGAGCCCCGCCTCGTCCTGATAGTCCGGCTCTAAGACCACCCGTCTCACTTCACGAGACACCGGCGGCCCCGCCGGATGAGGCTGCGTCTTTTTTCGCTACCGCGACCGGATGAGTGGGCGCCGCAGGCATCCCCCTGGGGGATGGCGCGGCGCGCGAAGGCCCGGGCGCGCCGTCCTCCATTTGCATGATGAATACGGGGCCCCGCGAAGATAACCAGATCGGAACACCAGATCCGCTCGGAGACCGATGGCCGCCCTTTCAAAGAAGGCGAGGCCGGCATGCGCGCGGCGGCGCGGCCCGCAATGCCCTGAAGCCAGGCAGCGCGCCGCTGCCTGCGCTTCAGGCCGATACCAAGCGAACGGATGACGGTGATGAACAAGCCCGGTCGGCAAGACGGAACCTAGCCACGGTTCCCGCCAAGCCAGGCCGAACTGCCCGACAGGGGAAGCCGAAGACCTGGCTACGGCGCCCGCGGCCATCGGCAACGACCATGCCGGGGGCCCTTATGGCCGCGAATGTCGCGATTGCTTTCGCGACCATTCAGTTCTGGGGAATGAATGGAGCGGCGATGACCATTGCAATTCTCGTGATCGTCTGGAGCCTGGCTCTGGCCATGGTGATGCGTGGCCGTCTGAAGGGCGCGCCGATCGACGCCGGCGCCATGGCCGATCCAATGGTGGTCGAGGAGCCGGAACCGTTCCACTGCGCATCGGAAACCGATGCCGCGCCGCCGCATGCGAACGGACGGAGGCGCGCCGAGCCAACCCAATCGGACTGCGAAGACTGGCAGTCAGGCAATATTTCGAGCAGCACGTCATATCGGCAAAGTCATATCAGCCCGGGTTACGCGGAATATTATGAGAAAACCTATGCCGAGGGTTATTACGCCATCCAGTGGGAGCAGGTCGAAAAACCGCTCGTGAGGACGATCCTGGCCGGGCTCGCCCAACGGGGAGCGGCCCATTCGCTCGACTTCGCCTGCGGCACCGGCCGCATCCTGCAACTGCATGGCGAGGTGTTCGACGATGTCGTCGGCACGGATATCTCGGCCGAAATGCTCGCCGTCGCGCGGCTGCGATGCCCCGAGGCACGGATCGTCGAGGCTGACCTGACCACCACGGGCGTTTCCGGTCATGTCGCGGGACGCCAAGTCTGCACGGCATTCCGCTTCTTTCTCAATGCAGAGCCGGCGCTGCGCGCCGACGTTCTCGAGGTGCTGAGGCGCTGCCTCGTCGAGGGTGGCCATCTCGTCGCCAATTTCCACTGCAATCCGGCGAGCCCGGCCGGGACCTTCTATCGTATCCGCAACCGCCTCTCCGGACGCACCATCAACAACCTGATGAGCATCGGCGAAGCTGAGGCACTCCTGCGCACGCATGGCTTCACGATCCAGGCGGTGCATCGCTACGGCCTCTGGCCGCGGTTTGGCTGGCGGTTCAACCGGATGAACGAGCTCCTGCTGACGCCGGCCGAAACGCTGGGACGGCAGGCGCCCGTCCTGATGCGGTTCGCTCAATCCTTCATCATCGTGGCAAGGCGCGATTGAACCGGCCGTCTTCCCGAGACCCGGGAATTGCCGTCGCGCAGGGGGCGGCCAGCGCAAGTTCCGACACGCGCCGAGGGGCCCGGCGCCCGATCGAGGGCCAGGCGGCCTTGCCGCCACGACCCCCACACCGATGGAACGCCGGCAGCATCATTCGAATGGATGAGGACAGAAATGGGGTCGCTTCATAGGGTGATCATGCGCTGTACGCGGACCTGTGGGCAGGAGCGAACCAGACCGGGGGCATGAGCCGCGCGAGCGGCGCGAAGGATGGCCGACCAGCGCGCTCCCCGGAGCGCGTTCAACTCCCGTCAGGAGAGCCAGAATGGTGCCTCATTTGCTTTGCGTAGGTGGTGAAGACCATTCGCTCCGGATTCCGTTTCTCACGGCCCTGCGGCAGAGAGGTTTCCGGGTCACCGCCGCCTCCAGCGGCGATGGAGCGGCATTCGCGCGGGCCGACCTCCCGCATCTGAGCTACCATTTCGACCGCTTTGACAGCCGCGGGGCGGACCGGGCCGCGATCCGCCAGCTCTCCACGCTGATCGGTGATGTCCGGCCCGACATCGTGCAGACCTTCGACACCAAGCCGAACCTGCAGACGCCGCTGGCGCTGCGCGGCGCGGTGCCGCTGGTGCGGACCATCAACGGATTGGGCTGGGTGTTCTCGTCGCGCGCACTGCGGGCGCTGGCGCTCAGGCCGGCCTATTGCGCGCTTCAATGGGGCATGTCGCGCTGGACGGCGGCAACAGTGTTCCAGAACAGCGACGACAAGGCCTTTTTCGAGCGCTACCGGCTGCTCGGATCGAGCCAGGCCTGCCTGATCCACGGCTCCGGCATCGATGTCGAGGCCTTCGAAAAAGCCCGAGTGCGCGGTCCGTCACCTTCGGCCCTGCGCACCGAACTCGGACTGGGCAATGCCGAAATCGTCGTGATGGTCGGCCGGCTGACCCGGCAGAAGGGCATTCCGACGCTGCTCGATGCCGTGCCTTTGGTCCGGGCGAAGCGTCCGAACGCTCGCTTCCTGCTCGTCGGGCCCCGGCAGAGCGAGGGGCCCTTCGCGGTCGACCAGGCCGAGATCGATCGCCATGCGCCTCACGTGATCGCCCTGGGCGCGCGAACCGATGTCCCGGCGATCCTCGGCCTCGCCGACCTGCTGGTCCTCCCGACGGAATACCGCGAAGGCATCCCGCGCGTCCTTCTCGAGGCAGGCCTCGCCGGACTGCCGATCGTCGCGACCCGCATGCCCGGCTGCTGCGACGTGGTCACCGACCGCTGGAACGGCTATCTCGTGCCGCCGCGCGATCCAGGCGCCCTCGCCGCGCGTATCCTCGATCTGCTCGATGACCCGGACGGTGCGCGGATCATGGGGCTGCGTTCCGTCAAGCTCGTCCGGCGGGAATTCTACCTCGACGGGATCGTCGACCAATACAGCGACCTCTACGGCCAGATTCTCGGCGGCCAGGGCCGGCGGGTGCAGAGCGGGTTCCGCTCCCGGCCGGCGCTGGTCGAAAAGACGGCCGCGCTCCGCGAATTCAGCGGAGGATCCGAATGATCCGAAACGCCACTCTTGCCTTGGGCCTCGTCGCCTCATCGGCGTCGCAACTCCGGCTTCCCGGCCTGCCGCTGGGTCCGGGCGAGCTTTGCCTGGCGCTCTGGCTCGGCCTGTCGATCACCGGCATCCTCGCGGGCGCCCAGGTTGCGGCGACCCCGGCCCTGCAGCGCCTGAGCGCCTTCTGGACCGTCTTCGCCCTGGCCCTCAGCATCGGAGCGCTGATCGGTCTCCTGGTCGAGAACCCGCCGAATGTCGGCGCCATGGGACACGATGCCATGGCCTATGTGCTGATGGCGGCGATCACCTGCCTGGCGGCCGCAGAGCCGGAGGGACAGGGGAGCCTGCGGCAGACCGGCTGGTTCCTGATCGGCTTCGGAAATGTGTTCCTGACCATCCAGGTCGCCATCGGCTGGGGCTGGTTCAATGCAGGTTCCGTCGATCCCTGGTATTGGGACCGCTTCCGCGGCCTGTCCGAAAACCCGAACCAACTCGCGCTCTATTGTGCCGTCCTGGGCCCGCTGGCCATCCACCTCGCGACGACCTCGACGCAAGCCGTCGCCCGGATCGCCGGGCTCGCCGGCGCGGTCATGCCCCTGGTGGTCGGCCGTCTGACCAAGAGCGACACTTTCGTCGTTGCGACCTTCGTCGGCTTCGCCTCCTTCGCCGTCCTGGCGGTGCGGGCCTGGCTGTCGGCTCCGCACCATAGCCTGCGCTACATGACCGCGATCTTCGTCATTCTCGCGGCCCCGCTCAGCGCGATCGCGATGCTGCCCTATGCCGCCGCGCTGGCCACCGACGCGGAAGTCCTGGCTCTGAGCCTGGCCAAGGACAAAGGCGGCGAGGCCACGTCGCAGACCGCCAATCTGCGGCTTCAACTCTGGAGCGAGGCTCTACGGAAGGGCTTGGAATCCGGCTCGCTCGGACTTGGGCCCGGACCGCATCTGCCGCAACCCAACGTCGCGAACCATCAGGATCTGCCCAATCCCTTCGAAGCCCATAGCACGCTGCTCGACCTCTTCACCCAAGGCGGACTGGTCGGGGTCCTGGCGTTGCTCTGGCTCGGCGGCAGCGCCGCCACACTCGCGCTGAGGGCACGGCTCGATGCGCTGGTCGCCTTGATCGCGTCGCTGGCGGTGTTCAGCATCAGCCACTTCATCCTGCGCCAACCCGTCGTCTGGTTCGCGGTCACGCTTTGCGTGGCCGCCGGATCGGCACGGGCACTGACGGCCCCCATCCTTCAGAGGAGATGACCGAATGTGCGGGATCGCCGGAATCCTCCTCGCGCCGAATACCGCCGGACCGACACGCCTCGGCGCGATCAAGCGGATGACGGCCGCGATGCATCATCGCGGGCCTGACGGCGAGGGCATCTGGAGCGACGGCGGCGCCGGCATCGCATTGGGCCACCGGCGCCTCGCCATCGTCGATCTCTCGGAGGCCGGCCGCCAGCCGATGCTGTCCCGCAGCGGCCGGCTGGCCATCACCTTCAACGGCGAGGTCTACAATTTTCTCACCCTGCGCCGGGAACTGGAGAGCATGGGCCACAGCTTCCGTGGTGGCAGCGACACGGAGGTCATGCTCAGCGCGATCGAATGCTGGGGACTGGACGCCGCGCTCCGGCGTTTCGCCGGCATGTTCGCCTTCGGCCTGTGGGACCGGGAGACGCGCATCCTGCATCTCGCCCGCGACCGCATGGGCAAGAAGCCGCTCTACGTGGCCTGCCTCCAGGGAGCCCTGGTCTTTGCCTCGGAGCTGAAGGCGATCCGCGCTTTGCCCGGCTTCCGGCCGGAGGTCGATGCCCGCGCCGCCGCCGCCATGCTGGCCAATGGTTCAGTGCCGGACAGCGCATGCATCTGGCGCGGCGTGTTCAAGATCCCGCCGGGATCCGCCCTGTCCTTGAACGCCGACGACGTGACGGGCGCCGAGGCCGGGACGCTGCGAGCGAAAAGCCGCAGGTGGTGGTCGCTCGCGGATGTCGCGGCGGCAGGCCGCAGGACGCCGCTGGTACAAGACGACGATCTTCTGGTCGAGGAACTCGACGACCTGCTCCGGCTCGCCGTGCGGGAGCGGATGATCGCCGACGTGCCGCTCGGCGCCTTCCTTTCAGGCGGCATCGACAGCTCCTCCGTCGTTGCCCTGATGCAGGCCCAGTCGAGCCGCCCGGTGCGCACCTTCACCATCGCCTTCGGCGAGCGGGGCTATGACGAATCGGCGGATGCCGGCCGCGTGGCGCGTCATCTGGGGACCGACCATACCGAACTCCATCTGACGCCCGCCGCCGCGCGCGACGTCATTCCCGAGCTGCCGCACATCTGGGACGAACCTTTCGCCGACGAGTCGCAGATCCCGACCCTGCTGGTGTCGCGGCTCGCCAGGGACCATGTCACCGTCGCTCTTTCGGGCGACGGCGGCGACGAATGCTTCGCCGGGTATTCGCGGCACGTGCTCACCGCCAGGCTTGCCCGCCTGCTGCGCGCGCCACCGATCTTTCGTCGAACGGCGGCGACAACGCTGCGTTTCCTCGCCGGCGACGCCAGCGACAAGATGGCCGATGCGCCCTTCATCCCGAACGATCTCCGGCGGCTGCTTCGCGGCGACCGCCTGAGGCGCCTGACCGACCTCCTCGCAGCCGATGGCGACACGGAAATCTACCAGCGGCTGACCCGCCTGTCAGACCTGCCGCTGACGCCGGAGGCGGAGGTCGAAACGGAAGCGCAGGCGGAGGCCGAGCAAGCCGGAGTACCGCCGCTCGACGACCTGGTGTCACGCATCATCTACGGCGACATGACCGGCTATCTGCCGGACGACATCCTGGTCAAGCTCGATCGCGCCAGCATGGCCACGAGCCTGGAGGCCCGCTGCCCGATCCTGGATCATCGCGTCGTCGAATTCGCCTGGCGCCTGCCGACCGCCGCCAAGGTCCGTCACGGCCAGGGCAAGTGGATCCTGAGGCAGGTTCTGGCGCGCTATGTCCCAGCGCACCTGTTCGACCGGCCCAAGCAAGGCTTCGACGTGCCCGTCGCGGCATGGCTGCGCGGGCCGCTGCAGCCATGGGCCGCCGATCTTCTCGCCGAGGCGCGTCTGCGCCGCCACGATCTGCTTGATCCGGTGGCGGTCCAGGCGTGCTGGGAGGAACACCTCACGGGCCGGCGCGACCGCTCGCGGGCGCTCTGGGCGGCCCTGATGTTTCAGGCCTGGCTCGACGAAGCGAGCACCCCGTCGCCGCTGGCGGCGACGGATGAATTCGAACCCGAATTGCAAGGGAGCTGACCATGGAAGAGGTGATCGGCAAGGCCAGACGGCTCTTCACGGAGAGGCGCGCCTCCGACCTGCCGCCACCCGAGCCGAAAATGCGCACAGCTCGGCCGGCATTTGGATCAGCGGGAGGATCACAGGTCTTTCCACACATCATCCGGGTTCTGCTGAAGCGGAAGCGGCTGATCCTGGTCATGGCGGCGATAGGCGGCGCCGGTGCCGGGACGATCGGCCTGATGATCCCGCCATCCTATACCGCAACCGCCCAGATGATCGTCGACCAGCGCCCCTTCGAGGTCGACGGCCGCCCGGTCCCGACATCGCAGGCCCTCGAAGAGGCGGCGATCGACACGCACGTGACGATGCTCTCGTCCGACGCGCATCTGCGGCGGGTGGTCGAGACGATGCACATTCCGGAGCAGGAGGCGACCGCCGAGCCGCCGTCCTGGTCCCGGCGCGTCGGCAGCGGGCTTGCCGGTCTCTGGACGATGGCGACCCGGCCGTTCCGCCGCGCCGAAACGGGCCCCGGCTCGAACGGCGCGGAGAGTTCGGCGGTGGCCGAACTGAAGCGCAATCTCAGGGTCAGCCAGGAACGGCGCTCCCGGATCATCACGGTCGCCCAGACAGCCTCTCGGCCGGACCGCGCGGCCGAGATCGCGAACACCGTGGCCGAGGTCCATGTCGAGGACCTGACGCAGCGCAAGCGGCTCGAAGCCGAACGCCTGGTGACCTGGCTCGCCAAGCGGCTTCCCGAAATGCGCCGCGAGGTGGCCCGCGCCGAGGAGGACCTGGAAGCCTACCGGCTGGTGCGCGGCTCGACTGCCGGGGCCGGCCCCGACGAGACCGGGCAGCAGATCGCGCAAATGGTGCGGCAATTGGCACTGGCCCGATCCGATTCCACCGCGGCCCAGGAAAGGCTCAATCGCATCAACGAGTTGCGCAGGCGCGGCGCGCCCGCGACCACGCTCGCCCAGGCTCTTGGAATGGGGGCGTCGGCCGACCCCTCCACGCAGGACATCGACAGGGCCGTGGGCCGGCTGGAAGCCGAACAGACCACCTATTCCGCCCTGGCGAAATCGATCGAGGAGCGGCTGCTGCCGCTGAAAGGAGCGGCGACCGAGATCGCCGCGGGGCTGTCCGATCTGCGGGCGCTGGAACGGCAGGCCGCGGCGGTGGCCCAGCTCTATGACGCTCTCCTGCGACGCCAGCAGGAAGCGAGCGAGCAGGCCCAGCTCGTCCAGCCGGACATCCGCGTCCTGGCGCGCGCCTGGCCTCCGGAGCGGCCGAATTCGCTTCACCCGGTCTTTCTCATTCCGCCCGGCATGATCGCCTTCGCCATCATGGGCGGCCTTCTCGCTGTTGGCCTCGATCGTCTCGATCGCAGCTTGCGCGAAGAGGCAGAAACCGCCGAGGCCCTGGGAATACCCTGTGCCGGCCAGGTGCCGAAGATCGAGGCCTGGCAGGCGAAGCGCCTCAACGAGCTGATGCGGCGGCAGCCCCAGGCCGCCTTCGTCCGGGCGGTCCGCTCGCTGCTCGTCTCCGTGTTGCCGGTGAGCACAGGCAATTCGATGCTGAAGGTCGTCCTGGTCAGTTCGTCCGTGCCCGGCGAAGGCAAGACCACGCTTGCCCGGAGCCTCGCGCTGTCGGCCGCGCGCCTTCATCTGCGCGTGCTCCTCCTGGACCTCGGCCATCAGACCGTCGTCCTCGAGAGCCGCGCCGCCACCGTCTCGGGGGCGCCGCGTGCCGATCTCGTCGACATCCTGGGCTATGGCCGTCCGCCTTCCGACGCCATCGAACGCATTCCGGAACTCGGGCTCGACTACATACCGCCACCACGGCTGGAGGGAGATCTGCTCGATCTGCTCGCCAGCCCGCAGGTTCCGCTCCTGATCAACCAGTTGCGCGAGGCCTACGACCTCGTGATCATCGATGGCCCCGCAGCCCTTGGCGGACCGGAAGCAAGCCTCCTCGCCGCCTGGGCCGACAAGGTGCTGTTCGCGGTTCGCTCGGGCTCGACCAACAGAGACACCGCGCGCAGTGCCCTGCGGCTCGTCTCCCGCGTCGAAGCCTGCGATCCCGATGGCATGAGCACGGCCGCCTCGGTCCTGACCTGGGTCGATCACGAACGCGACGCCGGCTACGGCTTCGGAGACCTCCGCGGCCTGCTGGGCCGCCTGCGGGCGTGATCCATCAGATCAAGGACGATCTCGGCGCGACCATCGATGGCGTGGTCGCCGCCTGGAATGTCGCGGGTGCTTGAATAACGCGTGAGGTGCCGGGCATGATTATCGAGCTCTTCGGTCCGCCAGGATCCGGCAAGACGACATTCGCCTACGCGCTCTCCAACCGGCTGCGCGAGCGAGGCTATGCGTCGAGCGTCGTGCTGAGCTACCGGCCGGGCGAAGCAAGTTCGGCCTTCGACCCCGGCGGCATCATCACCGCCGCGCGCCGCATCACCCGCGCGATCATCGTCACATTCTCGATGACGTTTTTCATGTTCGGCGACCAGAGCGAGATCAACCTCGCCATCAGCCTGGTTCGAATGCTGCCGCCCAAGAGCTTCATCTGGAGGGTTCGACTGGGGCAGTACATCATGCGCCTGTCCAAATGCTGGTCCAACCACTCCGATTCCACGGAGATCGTGATTTTCGACCAGGCATTCGTCCAGGCGATCTGCTCGCTGGCCTTGTTCAATCAGGCCGCCGACGAAAGAGCCTTGGAACGCGCGCTGGCCGTCACGCCCAAGGCCGACGTGGTGATCCGCCTCGATGCTCCCCGCGAGGTCCTGGAGGCTCGCCTGCACGCTCGGCTGAGGCATGAGGCCGTGATGGAGCGCCTGTTCGAGGCCAGGCTCGGGACGAATCTGGAAGCCGGACCGATCGTCGAACGGGTACACGACCTGCTCCTCAAGACCAGCGGCCCGATTGCATGTTTCAGCGCGCTCGATCAACCGGCGCTCCGCGAAGCCGTCGGCACCATCGAGGAGGAAATCCTGGCAAAGCTCGGCTCCAGCGGAGGCGCGGCGCACCAGCAGGGGGCGCCACTGCCCGTGATCCCGTGACCGATCAAGTCCATGACGCCGGGCGCGCCGCGCAGGCGCGGGCGACGGCGAATGATCGCAACTCCTCCTCCCCGCCCTTCCGAGGACCGGAGGCGAAACGGCGGTGGCCTTGTGAGAACGAAGGATGTCAGCCGCATGCGTAGCGATCTTACCGGCCAGGCCGTCGTTTCAAGCCCACGCCAGGAGAGTGGCCCGGTCGCCGTCGAACGCGACGCGCGCGCGGCGCCCGCCGACGGAGCCGGCGCCTCCACGGCAACCGGCAGAAGCGGCGAACTGGGCCGGCGCCTCGCGCGTGGCAGTGCCTGGGCCTTCCTCGCCTATGTCGGCGGCGCGGCACTGACCTTCGTCGCCCAGCTCGTGATCGCCCGCCTGATGGGCGCCACGAGCTACGGTGTCTACTCCTATGTCGTGGCCTGGAGCAGCGTCCTCGCCTATGGATCGACGCTCGGCTTCAATGTCGCGCTGCTGCGCTTCGTGCCGGCCTATGCCGTCAATGAACAATGGCCGCTGGCGCGCGGCATCATCTTGTTCGCCCTGAAATGGTCGCTCGCCGCCGCGCTCGCGACCGCCGTCGTCGGCGCCGTGATCGTGCTGGCATCATCCGAGCGTCTGCACCCCGATCTCACCCACAGCATGCTGATCGGCTTGGCGGCAGTGCCTCTGATCACGATGTATCTGGTGGGCGGTGCCGTGCTGCGCGTCTTCGGTGGCGTCGTCTCCGCGCTTCTCCCGGAACGCATCGTCCGCGACAGCCTGCTGCTGACATTCATCGCCCTGATCGCCCTGACGACCTCCCGGCCGCCGAACGCGACGCTGGCAACCGCGGCCCTGCTGGTGAGCTCCATCGCAACGGTCGGCCTGGTGGCCATCATCGCGCGGCGACTTTGGCTGCCCGGCCTGCGCGGCGTGCGTCCGGCCTATGCCCCGCGCGACTGGTGGCCCGCTCTCATGCCACTCATGGTCATGTCCGCCGTCGACGTGCTGATGACCCGCACCGGCGTCATGCTTCTCGGCTGGACAGGCAACATCCGGGAGGCCGGTATTTTCGCGGTCGGCTTCAACGTGGCCATGCTGCTGGTGCTGCCGCGGGTCGCGGTCAGCACCATGTTCGCGCCCACGGTCTCCGACCTGCATGCGCGCGGCGACCGGCAGGCGCTTCAGAAGGTTTTCGCCAATGCGAGCACACTGTCCCTGGCCGGTTCGGCCTTGCTGGCTTTGCCCCTGCTGTTCCTGATGGGGCCCTTGCTCAGATGGTTCGGCGAAGACTTCGCCTCGGGATCGCGGATCGCCTATATCCTGGTGATCGGACAGGTTTTCGCCGCCGCGACCGGACCGCAGCAGAGCCTGCTGACGATGACCGGCCACGAACGGGCGGCGGCCGCGCTGATGATCGCGAGCGCCGGCCTGAATATTCTCGGCTGCGTTCTCGGCATCCCGCGCTACGGGCCGATCGGTGCCGCCATGGCCACCACGGCGACGATGGTGGCATGGAACGTGGCGATGGCGATCTACATCCACAGGCATCTGGGCCTCGTTCCCGGGCTCGTCTCCGGGCTCGGCTGGCGACGGCGGGAGCCGGGGTGAGACGGTGGAGACCGCAGTGGCCGGCAATGCCGGGCAACCCTCATTCGAAGGATGAAGGCACCTGGCGACCGTGCCAACGTGATGCCCCGCGGTGTGAGGAACGCATCCATGACCGGCGTGCGAACTGGGGCCGAGGCGATCTCGATGCCTCCGATGCCCTCCACCCTCCCCCGTTCCGCAGGCAAGGCCCGGACCGGCTCCATGCTGACGCAGGTGCAGGTCCTGCGCGCGATCGCGGCGGCCTCGGTCGCCGTGCGCCATGCCCAGCACGATGCGGCAACCTTGAGCCAGCAGAACGGCCACCTGTTCCAGGCCTGGAACCCCATCCCCTGGAGCGCCGGCGTCGACGTCTTTTTCGTGATCTCCGGCCTGATCATGGTGCACGCGTCGCAACAGCTGTTCGCAACGCCGGGCGGCAGCCGCCTCTTCCTGAGCCGCCGGATCGCCAGGATCGTGCCGCTCTACTGGGCGGTGACGACACTTTACGTCGCCGTGGCGCTGTTCGCCCCGGCATTGCTCAACCAGACCTATATCAACGCCAGCTTCGTCTTCGCGTCCTATTTCTTCATCCCCGCCGCTCGCCCCGACGGCATCGTCCAGCCGGCCTACGAGCTCGGCTGGACACTCAATTACGAGATGTTCTTCTACGTGCTGTTCGCAGCGGCCATCTGCCTGCCCTTGCGCTGGGCCGCCGCGGCCCTGCTGACGGTCCTGACCACCCTGGTCATTGCCGGCCGTCTCGCCGCGCCGCTGGCCGAGCCGCTGGCGTTCTGGACCAACCCGATCCTCCTCGAATTCGCCTTCGGCGTCGTGCTCGGCGTCATGCTTGCGCAGGGGGTGCGGCTAAGCCGCCGGGCGCGGGCCGGCCTCGTCGCCGCCGGCCTGGCCGCACTCATGCTCGCCGCGGCCTATCCGGAGCTCTACCGGGTGCTCCCGCGACCGGTCGTCTACGGCCTGCCGGCGGCGCTCATCGTGGCGGCGGCAGCGCTCGGGCAGAATCGCGGCCAGCCCGCCGGCCTGCTCGCGCGATGCGGCGCCGCAGCGGGCGATGCCTCCTATGCCCTCTATCTGCTCCACCCGTTCGCCATCCGCGCGATCCGCATCCTGTTCTGGCAAACCGGCCTGGTCGGGCTTCTCGGCCCCTCGCTCGGGCCTTGGATCTTCGTCGCGGTCGCCGTGCCGTTCTGCCTTCTGGCGGCACTGGCCACCTATTATTGCGTCGAGAAACCGCTGACGAGCAGGCTGCGCCGCATGCTGGGAGATGCCGGCAAGACCAGCGCATATCGTCCCGCCGTCGGCATACCCAGACCCCAGGACTGACGGCCACCGGCCCGAGGCGATCCCCAATCCGGCGGCGGAGCTTCTTGCCGGCGCTGCTTCTGCCGCGTTGCCGGTGCGGCAGGCGCGGATCGGGATGCTCAAGCCGCCTCCCGACGGCACGAGGCCTCGACGCCCGTGCGAGCCCGACCACGGCCGGGACGAAGCCCGCCGAACAGGCCGGAGCTAGCCGGAATCCAGGCCGCATCCTTCGATCGAAGGATGCCCGGCCGCCGATCGGCGCTTACCACTGAAAGGCCTTTAACAGGGGAGCCTGTTCCATGCTGAAGACCGAAGCCGGGGCACAGCGCGAGGCGCCCTATCCCAAAGACTTCCCGATCAGCTCGAACGATACCGACCCCGCGCTCTCCGACCGCCCCGCCACGGCCGAAAACGCCGCAAGCGACGTGGTTTGGACATCGGCCCCGGAGCGCGCCCTGGATGCCGGCGGTCCGGTCGATCGCCCCTTCGAACGCATGGGCGGCGACTTCTCCAGCGTCGGCGCAAGCGACCATCTGCGGAGGATCGCCGCGAAATTCCCGGACAAGCTCGCCATCAGTGATGGCGACCGTCAGTTCACCTATGGCGAACTGCTCTCGGCCGTCGACAGCCTCGCGCGCCTGATCGCCGCCGCCGTCCCCGAAGGGCAGGCCGTGGGTCTCCTGCTGGGAAATTCGGCCTGGTACCCCGTCGCCATGCTCGCCAGCATGGCGGCCGGTCGGCCGTCGGTCCCGCTCAATCCACGCGATCCGCTGGCCAGGATCGCCGGCATCGCCGCCGATGCCCGGCTGCCAGCCCTGGTCGGTGCCGACACCGAAGGTTTCGCCGCCTGGAGCGCGGCTTCCAATCTCACCTGGATCGAGGTGACGCGCGCGCTGTCGCCCGGACCGCCGCCAACCTCCGCCGCGCCACCCGTGCCGGTATCGGTCGATGCTCCCGCCGTCGTGCTCTACACCTCGGGCAGCACGGGCCGGCCGAAGGGGATCGTCAACAGCCAGCGCGCCATCCTCCAGCGCGTGCAGCAATATGCCGACGCCTGCCACATCAATGCCGACGACGTGTTCATGCCGTTGAGCGGCCCCGCGACCATTGCCGGATGCCGGGAGGTCATGACGGCCCTGCTGTGCGGGGCGACCCTGCACATTGCCGATGTCGAGGCCCTCGGGCTCCGCGCGCTGCGTCGGCAGTTTCGAACCCACAATGTCACGATCGTCTATCTCGTGCCGGCGCTGCTGCGGGCCTTGATGACGGCGCCGTTCAACGACGACTTCGCGTCGCTGCGGATCGTTCGCATCGGCGGCGAAAAGGTCCTGTGGACCGATACCGCCCTCGCCCGGAAGGCCGTGCCCGCCTCCTGTTTCATCCAGGGCAGCTACTCGTCGACCGAAACCACCGGCTCGCAGTGGTTCGTTCCGCCCGACTTTCCGGAACAGGGAGCGACCGTGCCGATGGGCTTCCTGCTGCCCGGCATCAGCTTCGCGATCGTTGACGACGATGGAGCCCCCGTCGGTCCCGGCGAGCGCGGCGAACTGCTGATCAGGAGCATGTATGTGATGCTCGGCCATTGGGAGGACGGGCAGATCGTCGCGGCCGAGACCGACCCGGCCGATCCCGGCTACCGCATCATCGCGACCGGCGACCTGGTGCAGCTCGGTGAACGTGGCCTGCTCCAGATCGTCGGGCGGAAGGGACGACAGATCAAGATCAACGGACGGCGCGTCGAGCCCGCCGAGCTCGAGCTGGTTCTGCGGCGCACGCCGCACGTCACCGACGCCGTCGCGGTCGTGACCGAAGCCAACGAGCTGATCGCCTTCGCGGTGCCCGATGGTGCGACCGAGCCGGGTTTCGTCAGCGGGCTGCGGGACGTCGTCAGAACCCAGCTGCCGCCTTCCTTGCACCCCATGCGCCTGCACAGCATCTCGGAAATCCCCCGGCTGCCCGGCGGCAAGGTCGATGCCGGCAAGCTTCGGGAGGTCGACCGTGCCATGCGCGAGACGATGCAGGCGCTGCAACGTCTCGAAGCCAGCAAGCCGCTGAACCTCGAACAGGCGGTCGAAGGCATATGGAAGAAGATCCTCGGCACCCGTACCGCTGCCGGACGCTGGGACGAGGCCGGTGGCGATTCGCTGAAGCTCCTGCAATGCGTCATGGAACTGGAAAGCCTGGCGGGCAGAGAGCTGGATCTCGAGGCCTTTACCATTGCCATGAGCGCGGCGGACATGATCGCGGCGGTCGCCTCCGGGCACTCGCCGCGGCAATATTCCGATCGACCGGGCGACCGGCCTCCCTTGCTGTTCCTGATCCCGGGATCGGTCGGCTACGGCCCGAGCCTGGCGGCCTTCGGCGCCGAAATGGGTGAGGTGGTGCGTGTCGCGCCGATCCGATACCCGGATCTCGGCGCCATCCTGGACGGGCGCGGAACCATCACGGCGATGGCCGACGCCGCCTTGGACCAGATCAACCAGGCCCAGCCGGCGGGCGAGGTCCGGCTGCTCGGCTACTCGCTCGGCGGCGCGGTGGCATTCGACGTCGCCGCGCGGTTGATCGCCGCCGGCCGGCCGGTCAAGTTCATCGGCGTTCTCGACACGAGCATCGACGGCGTCTCGAGCCACTATCGCGAGGCGATCGCGCGGACGGTGCAGCGTATCCAGGCGCACAGGACCACCATCTATCGCATGTCCTGTCGTGCCATCGCGAAATGCGTCGCCAGGCTCGGCGCGGAGAGACGGTTCGCCGCGCTTCTCGACCAGGACTGGTGGCGGCACCTGCCCCGCACGCATTTCATGTTCAGGCTGGAGCTCGAGGAAATCCTCAGGATGCGCGCGTTCGGCCACTGGCTCGCCGAACCGAAACCGAAGCTGGCGGTCACAGGCACCCTGTTCCGCTGCCATCGGCCGGGCTCGCAGGACCTCGGCTGGAACGCCCTGTTCGACAGCGTCAATGTCGTGCCGATCGCGGGCGGTCATCTCGACCTCGTCGTGGAGCCGCATCTGGCGCGCAATCGCCCGCTCATCGAAGCGGCGCTCATCGCGAGCTTTCCCTGAGGATTCCGAGCCGCTGCCGGCCGCTCGGAGGAAGACAGCGGGCGTCATGCAAACGAACGAAGACAGTGGCCCCGGGGGCACCTAGCATTTGAACTCAACGTCCAGGAAGCAATGCCCGGCCTGGCTTCCCGCCATGTCCCCAGGCCTTCCCGGCGGCATCATCCGCGGCGCCTTCCCGTCTGGCCGAGCATCCCTTTGCCCAGCCGGAAAGCGCACGCGCCAACACCAGATGAGGAGGCTCGGATGAAGGCTGTAATCCAATGCGGTGGCAAAGGCACGCGTTTGCGCCCCTATACCTCGGTGCTGCCGAAACCTCTCATGCCGATCGGATCGCGCCCCGTATTGGAACTGCTGCTCAAGTGGCTTCGGCGGAACGGCATCCGCGAGGTCTTCGTCACGACCGGATATCTCGGCCACCTCATTCGCAGCTTCTGCGGTGACGGCGAGCAATGGAACATGAAGATCACCTATACCCAGGAGGTCGAGCCGCTCGGCACGATCGGGCCGCTCTCGCTGCTGCGCGATCAGCTCGACAGCCCCTTCCTGGTGCTCAACGGCGACGTCCTGACCGACCTGAGCCTCAACCAGTTCGTCGGCTGCCATCGCGAGCATGGCGGGCTCGTGACGATCGCCACGGCGACACGATCGATCAAAATGGATTTCGGCGTGATCGAGGAGGACGGCGGCAAGGTGATGCGCTTCCGGGAGAAGCCGGCACTGCCCCATCTGGTCAGCATGGGCCTCTACTGCATGGACCCCCGGGTGTTCGAATTCATCCCCACGGGCGTGCCCTACGGCTTTGACGACCTGATGTTCCAGATGCTGGAGGACGGCACGCCGGTCCACGTGTTCAAGCACGACGGCGTCTGGCTCGACATCGGCCGGGTCGAAGACTTCCACAAGGCGCAGGACATCGCCTGGGACGAGCAGTCCCTGGTGGTCGAACATCCGGTTGCCGCCTGACACCCCATGCGCCCGCGCCGCCCTCCGCGGCGCCGGCGCCCCCTGAGCGAAACATGGGATGGAGTTTTCGATGCTGCTGGTCGCCGCGCCGATCGTGGGTGCCGAAGAGAAGGCTGCCCTTTGCGAAGTCATAGACAGCGGTTGGCTCACGATGGGCGACCGGGTCCGGAATTTTGAACAGGCCTTCGCCAAGGCCCATGGCGCCGAGGACTCGATCGCCGTCAACTCCTGTACGGCGGCCCTGCATCTCATTCTGCAGGCACTCGGCATCGGTCCGGGCGACGAGGTTCTGGTTCCCGCCCTGACCTTCGTGGCGACGTCCAACTGCGTGCTCTATGTGGGCGCCACGCCGGTCTTCGTCGACATCGAATCGACGGATGTTCCGCTGATGTCGCTGCAGGACGCGGAGGCCCGCTGCACGGCGCGGACCAAGGCGATCATCCTGGTTCATTTCGGCGGCTATCTCGCCGATCGGTCCGCCTGGCAGGACTTTGCCCGCCGCAAGGGCCTGATGCTGGTCGAGGACGCGGCGCATGCGCCCGGGCTGCGCGAGGCCGGCACGTTCGGCGAGGCCGCGGCCTTCAGCTTCTACGGCAACAAGAACATGACCACGGCCGAGGGCGGCGCCATCCTGGCCCGCGATCCCGGCCTGCTGGAAGCCATGCGCCAGGCGCGCGGGCACGGCATGACCAGCGGCACCCACCAGCGGCTGAACAGCCGCACGCCGCATTACGACGTCACCATGCTCGGCTTCAACTACCGCATGGACGAATTGCGCGCCGCCATCGGCCTCGTCCAGTTGCAGAGCCTGGCGCGCTGGAACGAAGCAAGACGCCACCTCGTCGACCGATACCGCCGGCTGATCGCCGAGCGTTGCCCGGCCGTGAAAGTGCCCTTCACCGCCCCCAGGATTTCCACGCACCACCTGATGGCGGTTCTGCTGCCGGCCGGCCTGGAGCGGCAGGACGTCATCGACCACCTGCGCAAGCGCGGCATCCAGACCACCATCCACTACGGACCGGTCCATCAGCTGACCCTCTACCGGCAGCTCTGTCCCGGCGTCCGTCTGCCGCGGACCGAGGACTTCGCACAGCGCGAGCTGACCCTGCCGCTCCATCCCGGGATGGATGACGGCGACGTCGACATGGTGGTCGCCGCCCTGGCGGATGCCGTGGTGGCCGAGATCGCCGTGGGAGCCGTGGCATGAGCATCCCGCAAATGCGCACGCATCGCTCCGCGGCGGTGTTCGACGCGAGGGCCTTCGCCAGCCGTTGCCTCGACCTCGTCATCGCGGCCACCGCCGCCCTGGTCTTCGGCCCGCTGATGCTGGTCGTCGCCCTGGCGATCTGGCTGGAGGGCGGCCGCCCGATCCTGTTCAAGCAATTGCGCCTCGGCAAGGGCGGCAAGCCCTTCCCGATGTACAAATTCCGCAAGTTCAGCGCCACATGCGGCACCACCGGCTGCCCGCTGACGATGGCCGCGGATGACCGCATGACCCGGATCGGGCGCATCCTGGCGGCTACCAAGCTCGACGAACTGCCACAGCTGTGGAACGTGCTCAGGGGCGAGATGGCGATCGTCGGCCCGCGCCCTGAATCGCTCGCCTTCGCCGATTGCTTTCAGAACGGCTTCGAACAGGTGCTCGCCCACAAGCCGGGGCTGCTCGGCCCGAGCCAGATCCTGTTCCGCAACGAGGGCCGGCTCTATCCCGCGAATTCGGATCCGACCCGCTTCTACCGGGAGGTCCTGTTTCCAACCAAAGCCAGGATCGACCTGGCCTATTTCCCGCACCGCACGCTCGGATCGGACATCGTCTGGATCGTGCGCGGCGTGCTGGCGGTGATGGGCTGGGTGCCCGCCGCCGGCACGGCGCCGACCCGCGTCCTTGGCCGATGACCTCAGCTCCCGTGCGGGAGGACGAACAAGAGGGGAAGCACTCATGAGCTACGACGGCATGAAGGTCCTCGTCACCGGGGCCGACGGCTTCATCGGGTCGCACCTGACCGAAGCGCTGGTGCGCAAGGGCGCCAAGGTGACGGCGCTCGCCCTGTACAATTCCTTCGACAGCTATGGCTGGCTGGACGACCTGCCCGAACAGATCCGCGGCCAGCTCAACATCCTGCGCGGCGACGTGCGCGACGCCGCCTTCATGAACCGGATCGTGCAGGGCCAGGAGACGGTCTTCCATCTCGCCGCCCTGATCGCGATCCCGCATTCCTACGCGGCCGCTCAATCCTATGTGGAAACCAATATCCTCGGGACGTTGAACGTCCTCGAGGCGGCACGGCAATGGGCGACCGAGCGCGTCGTATGCACCTCCACCAGCGAGGTCTACGGCACGGCCCAGACGATGCCGATCAGCGAGACCCATCCCCTGCAGGGCCAGTCGCCCTACTCAGCCTCCAAGATCGGCGCGGACATGATGGCGGAAGCCTTTGCCCGCTCCTTCGGGCTCTCGGCGGTGATCCTGCGACCGTTCAACACTTTCGGGCCGCGCCAGAGCGAACGAGCGATCATCCCGACCATTATTCGCCAGGTGCTGGACCCGGCCTGCGCCGCGATCATGGTGGGCGACACGACCCCGATCAGGGACCTGACCTTCGTCGACGACACGGTCGCCGCCTTCCTCACCGCCGGCGCCGCGCCGGAGATCGAATTCGGGCGGGCCTACAATGCCGGCAGCCAGCGGGCGGTGACCGTCGCGGACCTCATCGGCCTGGTGCTCGAACTGACCGGCTGCGACAAGGCCGTCGTGCGGGACGAGCGGCGGATGCGGCCGGTGAATTCCGAGGTCAGGGCCTTGCTGGCGGATTGCACCCGCTTCGAACGGGAAACCGGCTGGCGGCCGCAGACGAGCCTGCGGGCTGGGCTGGAGCAGACGATCGCCTGGTGGGTCACGCGCCTGACCGAAGGGCGGGTCCGCCGTCACAAGGACTTCATCACATGACGCCGGGCCCTGGCGACCGCAGGCCGATCGCATTGCTTGCAGGCGCGCTCCTGCTGCTGGCCTTTCAGACGGCCGCGGGCGACGAGGCGCGCGGGCCGGGCGGGATCGTGGCGCCGGTCGCGATGCCCCTGCCGGACTATTTGCGGCCCGCGACCGATCCGGCCTTCGGCACGTCGTTCACCCGGGTGACGCAGCCCGGCGCCCGGCTCGGCGCCGGCATCGTGTGCGGGCCGGAGCATTGCCGGCACCGCTATTCGAGCGCCCAGGCCTGGAATGCCGACCAGAGCCTTCTCGTCATCGTCAATGGCTGCAACGGCCTGTGCTTCCTCGACGGCCGCAGCTACGTGCCGCTGTTCCGGCGCAGCAGGGCCGGCGAATGCGAGTGGCACCCCCGCGATCCCGAGCTGATGATCTGCGTTGCCGGCCGCGCGATTTCGACATGGGCGCCGAGGGACAATCGCGAACGGCTGATCTATCTGGCGGATCAGTATCGCAGCCTGCAATTCGGGCCCTACAAGGGAAATCCGTCCTGGGATGGCCACCGTCTCGCGGTGCGCGCGGTCACGGCGACCGGCACCAGCGTCGCCTTCGTCTACGACCTGGTCATGCGCCGGAAATTTCCCGATATCGATCTCACCCGCCTGCCGGGCCAGAACAATTCCTGCACCGTCTCGCCATTGGGCCTGCACGTCCTCTGCACCCAGACCACGCCCGAAGGCATAGACCAGGCCTTCGTCTTCACCGTGGGAGGAACTTTGGTGCAGAGCTGGACCGAGCACCATCGGCCGGGGCATGGCGACATGACGGTCGATGCCGACGGCAGCGAGGTCTATGTCGGCATCAGCAAATCGCCGCCCGACAAATATCAGGTCATCAAGCGGCGCCTCAGCGACGGGCTCGTCACACCGCTTGCCGCCTATGGAGAGGCTCAGCACGCCTCGCTGCGGGCGATCCAGCGGCCCGGCTGGGTCTTCCTGACCTATGGCGGCAATCCCGACGAGGTGGCGCGCAATCCGGGCTGGGCGCCGTTCACGCGCGAACTGATCGCGCTGCGTATCGACGGCAGCGGCGAGATCCGGCGGATCGTGCAGACCCACAATGCGCCGCACGACTATTGGAACGAGTCCCAGGGTTCGCCGTCGCCCGACGGCTCGCAGATCATCTGGTCGAGCAATTGGGGCGAGCCGGGCGGCCCGGTGTCGGACTTTGTCGCACGCCTGAATTGGCCGGCGGAACCCGCGGCCACGAGGTGAGATCTTGGAGATCATCACGATGACACGCCGTCGACGCAATGCCTTGAACCTCCTGACCCTCGCATCGGGCGTCCTGCTGAGCGCCGGACTGGCCTCGACCGCGCGGACCGAGGTGCTCTATCGGCTGTCGGCCGGCGACACCGTCGAGATCGCGCTCGCGGGCATTCCGGAACAGCGGCAACGCGCCGTCATCCAGCTCGACGGCACGATCGCGCTGCCGGCCGTCGGCTCGGTTTCGGTCGCCGGCCTCACCGCCGCCGAATTGCAGGCCCGGATGGAGGCTCTGCTGCCGACCAAGATGTTCCGGCACCGCGCGCCGGACGGGCGCGAGCAGGTCTTCGTCGTCCGGCCGGGCGACGTCACCGCCTGGATCGCCGAATACCGCCCCGTCTATGTCACCGGCGACGTGCTCACCCCGGGCCAGCAAACCTATCGGCCGGTGATGACGGCGCGGCAGGCCATAGCGGTCGCCGGCGGCTACAGCCTGTTGCGGTCCCGGGCGGCCCAGGCGGGTCCCGACGCCGCCGACCTCAGACGCGATCACGACTCGCTCTGGGCCGCCTACCTGAAGGACTATTTCCACGCCCAGCGCGTACACGCCGAATTGGCCGATCAGGAAACCTTCGATCAGCAGCCGCCGAGGAACACGCCGCTTCCGGCGGCGACCAGCGCGAGCATCGCCCAGGTGGAAGCCGAATCGCTGAAGATCGCGCTGACGGACTTCCGCTCGGAACGGAGCTACCTGGAGAGAGCCGCCAAGGAAACCGAGGAGCAGACGGCCGTGCTCACCCAAAGGGAACAGGAGGAGGATCGAGGCGTTCAGGCCGACCAGTATGAACTCGATCGGGTCACACGGCTGTTCAGCAGCGGCAACCTGGTCAGCCCGCGCGTAACGGAAAGCCGGCGCGCGGTGCTCCTGTCGTCGAGCCGGCGGCTGGAGACCACCGTCCAGTTGATGCGGGTGCGGCAGCAGCACGGAGAATATGGGCGGCAGCTCGAACGGGTCGTCAATCAAAGGCGAATGACCTTGCTGCGCGACCTGAGCGACACGAATGTGCGCCTGGCCGACCTCGTCATCCGGATTCAGGCCGTCGGCGAGAAGCTCAGGCCGCTCGGGGGCGTCAGTGCCGTGCCGAACAGCGGCGAAAGCCTTCGCTCCGCGCTCGTCATCGTCCGCAAGGTCGGCCAGGAATGGCAGCGCCTGCCGGTGACGGAGGATGCCGAGGTCGAGCCCGGCGACGTGATCGAAGTGGCGTTCCGCGCGGAGAGCTCGGCCAGTGCCGCTGTGAACTGAAAGCCTCGCCGCTCAATCCGGGTCGCGTCGGCGCCGCATACGCAATAGCGCGGATGCCGCCGATCCTTCCGCAGACCGCCAGGCCCATGCCGCCGGGCGGTCTCGGCGCGCCCGGTCGTGGCGGCGGCCAAACTCTCGAGGCTTGCCGAAAGCCCCGCAAAGGCTGCCTTTGCGCCTTCGCCGACCGCCACCCTGCATCGGCGCGTCCTGCCCGTCCCCGGGGGATTGGATCGCGGCCGCGCCGTCGCGCGGGGCGATTTGGGATCTGCCAAAGTAGGCACGACGATCACCAAAGGGACAAACTATCGCCACCGAAAGTCACGACACCCCTCACCGGCTCGGGGGCGCCACATAGGAGAAACTCCAGATGACACTTCATTACGCCGCTGGAGGTGGCATTGATTCAAATGGACAGTATTCGGCTGGAACGGCCGGCTTCAATTTGGCAGATGTTCAATCAGTTGACCAACTCAATGCTTTGCCTTCCGGAACCAAAGGACTTGTCTGGCTCGACCAGGGCAATGGCGTTACTCAGTCTTTCATCGACGCGGTGACACCCTATATCGGCAACTCGAAGCTCGAAGGTTTCTATCTCAAGGACGAGCCCGACCCGACCGGCAAATATGGCACGCTGGTCACCGCCGACAATCTCAAGGCGGAGTCGGACTGGATCCATGCCCACGTTCCAGGCGCTTCGACCTTCATCACCATGATGAATATGGGGTCGTCGGCCAATCCCGACTTCACCAACACCTATAATCCGACCAACACGCACATCGATTATTTTGGAATCGACCCCTATCCGGTCCGGTCGGGATCCGGAGCGGTCGATTACAACATGATCGACAAGGCGGTCGCCGCCGCCGAGCAGTCGGGGATCCCGGCCGACAAGATCGTGCCGGTCTATCAGACCTTCGGCGGCGGTGGCTGGGCCACCGACGACGGCGGAAAATACGTCATGCCGACCGCCCAGCAGGAGCAGACTATGCTCGACCACTGGGCCAAACTCGTCCCCGCCCCGCATTTCGACTACGCTTATGCGTGGAACTCGCAGAATGGCGACACGGCCCTGTCCAGTTCGGCCGAACTGCAGCAGGTCTTCCTCGCCCATAATACGGCGGGCGGCACCGCGACATCCGGCTCGACCGGCAGCGTCGTCGACACGGCCACCTCGCCTGTTGTCGGCTCTGCCGACAGCGGCACCGGCTCCTCGTCCACGACGGCCGGGAGCAGCACCGGAACCACCACCGACGTTACCAGCGGCGGCAACTCCGGTACCACGGACACCACGAGCAGCACCGGCACGACCACTCACACGTCGGGGGGCACGTCCGGAGCCACGGCCGACACGACCGGCAGCACGTCCGTAACCACGGGCGGCAATTCCGGAACGTCAGCCGATGCCAGCACCGGCGGGACCGCCAGCACGGCGACCGACAATACGTCGGCAACGACCACCGACCCGAGCACGAGCGGCCAGGCAACCGGCGGGCAGCACCACCACTGGGCCGGCCATCACGAGGCGGCAGCCACGGCCGATACGTTCCAGTTCAGCCAGTTCCAGCACCACTGGGATCATCATTGGGGCTGACGATCGAAGCCGGTGAGGCCCTTTTGAGCGCTCTCCGCGCTTAAGAGAGCCGCACCCGGCGTCAAAACAGTCGCTCGTTCCGGGGCGATGCATGGGGCCGGGCGTTGAGACATCTCAACGCCCGGCTTTTTGTCGCCGGCAGTCCCATTCCGCATGAACCGTACGGACCGTGTGATGACCCTGCCGGCCTTTTGCCCGTGTCACCGGAGGGCGCTGTACAGGCCCTATCCGGGCGAACCGTCTTGCTTGCCGGCACGGCGGCCGGAGACCGGCGGGACGGCCTCCGATCCGGCCGCGGCAAGCGCCGGCTGCGGCTGTTTCAGCCTCTGCCGGGCCCGCGCCAGGCGCCGGCTCTGCAGGAATGCGAAGGCGATCATCGTCATGAGCGCATGGCGGTGCAAACCGCGCCATGATCGCCCTTCGAAGTGACCCAGGCCGAGTTCTTCCTTCAGCTGCCGATGCGCCTGCTCGCCGGCCCGGCGTGCCTTGATGACGCGGGCGAGCGCACGCAGATCCGCTTCAGCCGGCAGACTGGCCAGATAATAGCTGGTCTCGCCGGCGGCCGAGCGCTCGCCGACGAGCCAGGTTTCGTCGCCCGGGAGATGCTGCTGCCGCTTGTCGCCGGCCCGCAGCGCGCCTCCATCGGCGGGGCGCACGCGAAGGACGGCGAAGCGGGCCTGCCGCCCCTCCCTTGCGCCAATTAGCCGGGCTTCACCCCGCGCTTCGGCTTCGGCCAGGGCCTGCTCGGCGGATATCGACGGAGGCCCTGCCGCCGGACGCCGGCGCAGCCGGCCGCGCCCTGAGGCCGGCGAGACGGGATCGACCGCGGCGGCATAGACTTCCTGATAGCGCGAAATGCCGACCGCCCAGGCGAGGCCGCGGCTGGTCAATCCGTGCCGGAACGATGCGTGCTGGCCATAACCGGCATCGGCCAGCACGCAGCCGAAGCGCGCGCCGGCGGCGATCAGGCGGCCGATTTCGGCCAGCGCGATCTCCGGCTTGGTCCAATAGCCGCGGCGCACCAGGGGAACCCCGGCGCGCTGAAGGCGGTCCGGGTGGCTGGTCCAGCTTTCCGGCAGGAACAGCCGCAGCGCCACCGGCAATGGCAGGTCGCCGCGCACCAGCGTCACGGATACCAACGTCTGGCAATTGGCGTTCCTGCCCAGATCCGGGACATATTGCGGCGCGACGCCAACCGAATGCTCGCCCTTCTTGGGCAGGGCCGTCTCGCCAACCACCACGATCGTGGCCTCGCCGCCGACGAGCTTGTCGGCCTGGACCAGCAGTTCGGCCTCGAGCGGCGCTTCGTCCCATATCCCGGCCGCGACGAAGTGGTGAAGCTGGTCATAGTCTCCGGCGGCGAGGCGCGCCGCCATCGGCTGCATGCTCTTGCGCTCGCCGGGGCCGATCAGCCCGGAGACATAGAGCGGCAGCATTCGCCGCCGCGCCTTGTGCCCGAGCGTCGCCAGGAACGGCGCCAGCCAGGCCTCATGGTGCTCCTCCCACTCCGCCGCCTGCTGCATGCCCTGCTCCGCGCCCGACCGGAACACAGCGTCGCCCAAGACCCCCTAAGGCTTTGTCAATCTGCCAGAGTAGCGCCGGAACGGCGCGCGATGGCGCCGCACGGACGGCGGTATTTGGGTGACGACATGACGTAGCAGCGTGCGGGATTTCCAGCGCTGCGCCGCCTTCAATCGCCCGCAGCGCGCTCCACTTGCGACTCACCAAAGTGCCAAAGTAGGATGTGGAAAAACATTAAACTGACAAATTCTCGCCATCGATGATGCCGACACCGGCCGGGCTACTTGATAAGCGATAAAGGAAAAACACCACATGACGCTTCATTACACGGCTGGCGGTGGCATTGATTCAAATGGGAAATATTCAGCTGGCCAGGCCGGCTTTAATCTGGCCGATGTTCAGTCGGTCGCGCAGCTCAATGCTTTGCCGAATGGCGTGAAAGGCCTTGTCTGGCTCGACCAGGGACAAGGTGTCACCCAGTCCTTCATCGATGCGGTGACGCCCTATATCGGCAATCCGAAGCTCCACGGCTTCTATCTCGTCGACGAGCCGGACCCGACCGGGAAATACGGCCCGCTGGTCACCGCGGCCAATCTGAAGGCGGAATCGGACTGGATCCACGCCCATGTGCCGGGCGCCGTGACCTTCATCACCATGATGGACATGGGCTCGTCGGCCAATCCGAACTTCATGAACACCTACAACCCCGCCAACACCCATATCGACTATTTCGGCATCGACCCCTATCCGGTCCGGTCGGGAACCGGCCAGGTCGACTACAACATGATCGACAAGGCGGTGGCCGCGGCGGTGCAGTCCGGCATCCCGCTCGACAAGATCGTTCCGGTCTACCAGGCATTCGGCGGCGGCGGCTGGAGCAACGACACCGGCGGCAAATATGTGATGCCCACGGCGGAGCAGGCCCAGACCATCCTCGACCACTGGTCCAAGGCCGTCCCCACGCCGGCCTTCGACTACACCTATCACTGGACCTCGCAGAACGGCGATTCGGCGCTGTCGACCTCGCCCGAACTGCAGAAGGTGTTCCTCGCCCATAACACCGCCAGTTCCGGCGGCGGCGGCACGACGACGCCCCCTGATACCGGCACTACGACCCCTCCTGACACCGGCACCACGACCCCGCCCGACACCGGCGGCGGAACCGCGCATACGAGCATCGGCACCCGGGGCGACGATACGCTCACCGGCACCGCCGGCGACGACACGATCCGCGGCCTCGGCGGCAACGACAAGCTGAACGGCGGCGCGGGCAATGACACATTGGACGGCGGCGCCGGCCGCGACATCCTCAATGGCGGCCTTGGCAACGACATCCTGACCGGCGGTGCCGGGCGCGACACCTTCGTGTTCAATACGAAGCTCGGCAACAACAACATCGACACGATCACCGACTTCTCGGTCAAGCAGGACACCATCCAGCTCGATCACTCGGTGTTCACCGGCCTGAAAGCGGGGCAGCTCTCGTCCGACGCCTTCTATATCGGCGCGGCCGCCCATGATTCCAGCGACCGCATCATCTACAATTCCAAGACCGGCGCCCTGTCCTTCGACGCCGACGGCAATGGCGCCGGCGCCGCCCAGCAATTCGCCCAGTTGGAGCCCGGGCTCCACCTGACCAAGGCGGATTTCTGGGTCGTCTAAGCCGGACGCAGCCCAAGGACATATTCGGACCGGCCGGGCCGATGCTTTCAACCCGCATTGGCCCGGCAGCCCGATGCAACCGTCGGGGCCCCTCCGTCGCCGTCATCAACGGCGACGGATCCATCGGGAAAAGGTTGGCGCGCGGCAGACGGAGCAGGCCAGACCGCCCGTCGAAGACGCGAACGAGGCCGCGAGCACTGGCCCCGCCTTCGCACGCCCGCGCGCGTCGAAAAGGCCGGCCCGTCGACTGCAAAATAATATTCAAGAATATCCTAGCCCTTCCGGGGTACCCCCTCCTGGCTATTCACCGCACACCCTGCAACCATCAAGCGTAATGCTAAGGGCAGCGAGCCCTGGCGGGTGAATATTGGCTAACCCCTCTGGATGTATTTTCGGCAGTATTTTTTGTGATACGATCACTCACTGACAACTTTGAATTGTCGGGAGACGACCTTTGATACATCCAGTCACAGCTTCAAATAAATCTATTGTCCTTGGAATATACTGAAGAAAAAGCTGTGCCTGTTCTTGTAGTTCTGTCTGCTGGAACCTTGCGACGCCCGCCCTGTCGCACGGTCCACAGACGTCAATCCGTCAGGTCATCTCCGGTCCGGCACGCTCGAAACCCAGGAGAGCATCGAAATGGCGTTTGTAAGCGAGTACACGGCGAATGCGGCCTCTGGCGACGCAATGATCGCAATGGTCGATTGCCGGGATCATATCGACCGGCAATCGGCCGGCTCGCTCTATGCCGTCCCGGCAGCGACGGGTTCAGACGCGCCCCAAGGCAACGATCACCGTGGAAATGCCGTGCTGGGCATGCTCGACCGGATTGGTTGCGGCTACCTCGTGCTCGAGGGCCGCAGGAGAGTTGTCGAAGCCAACGCCACCGCGCGCGTCATTCTCGGCCGAGAAACCGGAGCGGTCGAGACGCTGGAGCAATTGTCCCGTGCCTTCAAACGACTGATCGACCGCGCGCCCGCGCGATCGTCACTCGGCCCGCTCTCGTGGGTGGTCATATCAGGCAAGGATGACACGCCGCTGATCCTCAATCAGGCCGCCGAAGACACCCCGGACCACACCAGCGTCGTCATGCTCCTCGATCTCGACGCGCATCTGGAACCCAATCCGTCCATGCTCAAGCGCATGTTCGGCCTGACCATGGCCGAAACCCGGCTCGCGCTGCAAATGGCCCGCGGCGACGTCCCGGCCGAGATCGCGCGAAGCCGGCGCCTCAGCCGAACCACCGTCCGCTCCCAATTGGCATCGGTCTTCGCGAAGACCCAGACGCGGCGGCAAGCGGAACTCGTCACCTTGCTCGCACGCGTCGCGGTTCTGCCGTGAAGACCATGCCTGCTCCCTCGCGTAGCCCGGTGCTGGAGATCATCGGGCCGCCACCTGACCGGCCCGCGCCCATGGTTCGCCGTGTTCGCCTCGCCGCGTGGGCGGCCACCTGTCTGATCGGCCTGGCCTCGGTGGTCCCCGGCGACTTCGAATGGAGGACCGGAGCGCCGTCGGAGCTCGAACACTTCGTCGCCTACGCGTCGGCCGGCGGTCTCTTCGGGTTCGCCTATATGCGCCGGTGGCTGGTGATCGCCGCGGCCGTCCTCATCTCCGGCGCGTGCGCGCTCGAACTGGTGCAGATCTTCGTGCCCGGACGAACGCCGCGTCTGCTGGATGCGCTGGTGAGCAGCGGCGGAGCGCTGGTGGGGCTTGCCGCCGGCGCGTATCTGCGCCGCACGGCGACCGAAGCCAAGCGCGGCGATTGACGCATCGTCGCCGGCGGGCCCAGCGGCCCGATCCCGGCGTCGACCGGACCGGAACCACCCGGGCGGACGGCCGCCCCGGCCCTGCCCGCAGCCCGCAGCCCGCAGCCCGCAGCCCGCATTTTCAGCCACGAACCAGCCGGTGCCAGCGATGCCTCACATTCCCACGGTCGTGACCGGCGCAGCCGGGTTCATCGGGTTCCATGTCGCCAGGCGCCTGCTCGCCGAAGGCCGGCCGGTCGTCGGCGTCGACTGCTTCACGCCCTATTACGACGTCAGTCTCAAGGAAGCCCGCTTGGCGGAACTGGTCCGCCACCCCGGCTTTACCGCCGAGCGGGTCGACCTTTCCGACGCCGTCGCGACAGCCGAACTCTTCGCACGCGCGCGGCCGCGCCGGGTCATTCACCTCGCCGCCCAACCCGGCGTGCGCCAGGCCCTGATCCAGCCACATCCCTACCTGGCGTCGAACATTGTCGGCTTCCTGAATGTGCTCGAGGCCTGCCGGCACGGCGGCGTCGAGCATCTCGTCTATGCCTCGTCGAGTTCCGTCTACGGGTCGCACCAGAACCTGCCATTCGGCGAGCACCAGCCGGTCGACCATCCGGTCGGTCTCTATGCGGCGACCAAGAAGGCCAACGAGCTCATGGCCCACGCCTATAGCCATCTGTTTCGCCTGCCGGCGACCGGGCTGCGCTTCTTCACGGTCTATGGGCCTTGGGGCCGGCCCGACATGGCCGTCTACAAATTCACCCAGGCCATTGCCGAGGGGCGGCCCATAGAGGTCGCCAATGGCGGCAAGGTCTGGCGCGATTTCACCTATATCGACGACATCGTCGAGGGCGTCCTGCGCGTCGCCGAGCGCCCGGCGGCGGCCAACCCGGACTGGGACCCCAGCGCGCCCGATCCGGCGACCAGCGATGCGCCGCACCGGGTGTACAATATCGGCAACGACCGGCCTGAGGAGCTGAACCAGCTGATCGCGCTCATCGAGCGGGCGCTCGGACGGCGGGCCATCCGGGTCGAGTGCCCATTGCCATCAGGCGATGTCCTGGCGACCAGGGCCGATGTCACGGATCTCCGGCGGGACGTCGGCTTCGCCCCGGACACGTCTCTGGAGCAAGGGGTTCGCCAATTCGTCCGGTGGTATCGCGCCTACCGGGGACTGGACGCCCTCGTGGCCGCGGAACTGGCCGAACACTCCGCCTGACATCGCCGCCGGCCGGTCCGGCAAGCCTGCCGGGGCCGCGCGATCGCAGCGGTGCCGGTCGCGTGTTTCTGGTATGATCGAACCATGACGATCGGGATCATCGGACCCGGGCGGCCGATACCGCGGCGCGGCGCCGTGGCAGCGATTGCGATTGGCGCCGTCGGCTTCGGAATCGGTCTCGTCCTGCTCTGGATCGCCAGCGACGTGCTGGTCGACTGGATGTGGTTTTCGGCGATCGGCCACCTGCCGATCTTCCGCACGACGATCGCCGCCAAGACAGCGGTACTGCTCGTCGTCTTCGCGGCGACCGCCGCCATCCTGTGGATCAACGGATGGCTGGCGCTCAGCACACCCGGACAGCCGACGCCCGCGCCGCCGCCCGGCTGGAATGCCGCGGGCGCGCCGCCGCCCGACCCCTTCGAGATCCTGCGCCGGACACTGCCCTGGCGCGGCGTCGTCGCGGCCCTCGCCGCCGGCCTGGCGCTGCTCGTCGCCTGGGCGGAAACCGGCAATTGGGATGTCGTCCTGCAATTCTTCTATCACGTGCCCTATGGCGCCAGAGACCCGCTCTACGGCGAGGATATCGGCTTCTATCTCTTCTCCTTGCCGGCCTATGTGGCGGTGAGGAACTGGATGCTGCTGACGCTCGGCTTCAGCGCGCTGATCGCCGGCACGCTGCATTGGCTGCATGGCGGCATCGCCTTCGATGTCCAGGGATGGTCGATATCGCCACGTGCCATCGCCCATGGCTCGGCGCTGCTGGGCGCCTTCTTTGCCGTCAAGGCATGGTCTTACGATCTCGACCGTTCCCTGCTGCTTTACGGCAATAATGGCGTGGTGGTCGGCGCCGGCTATGCCGACGTCCATGTCGGCCTGCCGCTGCTCTGGCTGATGACCGGTGTTTCGATCGCCGTGGCATGCGTCACCTGGAGCAATATCTGGCTGCGCACGGTCCGGCTTCCGGTGATCATGATGATCACCTTCGGCAGCGCGGTGATATTGTCGGGCATTTTCACGGCATCGTTCCAGCGGCTCGTCGTCAAGCCCAGCGAGCTGGAGCTGGAGCGGCCCTATATCGAACGAACCATCGCGCTGACCCGGCAGGCCTATAACCTGCATCAGATCGCCGCGAAGCCTTTTCCGGCCGAACAGGACCTGAGCGCCGGCACGCTCCAGGCCAATCGCGCCACCATCGACAATATCAGGCTGTGGGACGGGCAGCCGCTCACCGACACCTATGCGCAACTGCAGGAAATCCGCACCTATTACAAATTCCACGACCTCTATGTCGATCGCTACCGGCTCGACGGCACCTACCAGAGCGTGGTCGTCGCCGCCCGCGAGATGCAATCCTCCCTGCTGCCGCCGAACGCCCAGACCTGGGTGAACCTGCACCTCTTGTTCACCCACGGCAACGGCGCGGTGATGAGCCCGGTGACGCGCAAGAGCGCCGAAGGACTGCCGCTGCTCTACCTGCGCGACATTCCACCGGTCGCCGATGGCGGCCCCGCAATCCGTGAACCGCGGATCTATTACGGCCAGGAGACGGACAGCTACGTGGTCGTCCATGCCGGCACGCCGGAATTCGACTATCCCAAGGGCAAGGACAATGCCTATGCGAGCTATGCCGGCAGCGGTGGCGTACCGCTCGGCGGCATGCTGAGGACCGTCGTCTTCGCCCATTATTTCGGCGATATGAACCTGCTGCTCTCGCGCTACATCACCGACGACAGCCGGATCATGTTCCGCCGCAATATTCGCGAGCGGATCGGCACGATCGCGCCGTTCCTGACGCTCGATCGGGATCCCTATCTCGTCGTCAGCGACGGGCGGCTGTTCTGGATCCAGGACGCCTATACGACGAGCCGCTATTTCCCCGCCTCGCAGCCCGCCCCGGACCTCGATCTCAACTACATCAGGAATTCAGTGAAGGTGGTCGTCGATGCCTATCACGGCACCGTCGATTTCTACCTGGTCGATCCGGCGGATCCGGTTGCGGCCACCTACCAGCGGATCTTCCCCAGCCTGTTCAAGCCCTTCGCGGCGATGCCGGCCGATCTTCGCCGGCATGTCCGCTATCCCGAGGACCTGTTCCGGATTCAGGCCCAACTCTACCAGAGCTTCCACATGGAGGCCGCCGACGTCTTCTACAACCGCGAGGACCTGTGGCAGTTCGCGCGCCAGCCGGCCGGGCGCGGCACCGTCCCGATGGTGCCCTATTACATCATCATGCGGCTGCCCGGGGAGACGGAAGCCGAGTTCTTCATCATGATCCCGATGGTGCCGAGCCGTCGCGACAACATGATCGCCTGGCTCGCCGCGCGATGCGACCCGCCCGGCTACGGCAAGCTGATCGTCTATGAATTTCCCAAGGACAAGCTCGTCTTCGGGCCGTTCCAGATCGAGGCGCGGATCAACCAGAACACCGAGATCTCGCAGCAGCTGTCGCTGTGGAACCAGATGGGGTCGCGGGTCATCCGGGGAAACCTGCTGGTCATCCCGATCGAGAATTCCATACTCTACGTCTCGCCGCTCTATCTGCGGGCCGAACAGGGCCATCTGCCCGAACTGAAACGGGTGATCGCCGCCTATGGCGAAAATGTCGTCATGAAGGAGACGCTCGCCGAGGCCCTGGCGGCGCTGTTCCCGGAACCGGCCACGGCGCCGGCCGCCGCCACCGGCGACACGACCGGATCGGTCCCAGGCGCAGTCGCCGGACAGGCCCGCGAGGCGCTCGAGCACTATCACCTGGCCATGGAGCGGCTGAAGTCGGGCGACTGGGCGGGCTTTGGCACCGAGCTCGACGCAATGCGCCGCATCCTGGAGAATTTCGGCCGACAGGCCGATCGCTGAGCGCAGGGAGACCGGCGATGGACGAAGACCGCCTCAACATGGCCATCCGCAAGTTCCTGAAGGAGGTCGGCGTAACCTCCCAGCGCGAAATCGAGCGCATCGTTCGCGAAGGCGCGGCTCAAGGCGGCGCCCTGCGCCTTCGCATGACACTGACATCGCAGGATGCACCGACGCTCCGGCACTTGGTCGACACGACCATCGATCTGCACTGATCCGTCCCGGCGCGACGAACAGGCCCTGTCTCAGGCCACCACGGAATGGACGACAGCGCCAAGAACCCGCTGGGCGTCCTTCGGATCGAGCCGGACCTGCAGGCCGCGCTGGCCGCCATTGATGAACACCTGATCTTCCGCGAGCGCGGCCGCCTCGATGGCCGTCGGCACCGCGCGCTTCTGGCCGAACGGACTGATCCCGCCGACATGGTAGCCGGTCAGGCGTTCGGCGGCGGCCGGTTTCATCATGCTGGCCGCCTTGCCGCCAAAGGCTAAGGCAAGCTTCTTCATGCTGACCTCGCGATCGGAGGGCACCACCACGCAGACCGGCTTGCCGTCGACCTCCGCCATCAGGGTCTTCAGCACACGGGCCGGCGCTTCGCCGAGAGCCTCCGCGGCCTGGAGGCCGATGCGGTCCGCACCCGGATCGTAGTCGTAGCTGTGGACGGTGAAGGCGGCGCCCGCCTTGGCGAGCGCGAGGGTCGCACGGGTGGTCTTCGACATCGCTGGGTTCGTTCGATCGGACGGGGGAATTCACGGCGACGCCGTCATCGAGCGAAACCGACGCGGCGAGCGCGCAAGCTATGGCCCGGGCCGAAGCCAGGTCAACCGACGAGCCGCCCTTCGTCATCCGCCGGCCTTCCGCGTGCCCGCACAAAAAAACGGGTGCGACGCGAACCGTTCCGGCGCCACGGCGCCTCTCATCCCTGCAAGCCGTCCCGAGCGGCGAAACAGGAGACGAACACCATGGCCTTTTACCGTAAGAATATCGGCGGCATTCAGCAGCTCGCCCGCATCACGCTCGGCCTTGCCGTCGCAGGCGCCGCGCTGATGCTGCTGGCGCCGCCGCTCAGCCTTGCCGGCGCCGCGGCCGGTGTGATGTTCGCCTTGACCGGCGTCGTCGGCTATTGCCCGATATGCGCGGTCGCAGGCGTCGGCCGGCGCGATGAAAGCCTTCGATGACCAGCAGGACGATGACCAGCAGGACTTGGTCCGAACCTCTCTTCGACGCGGCGCGCCTGGGAGACCGGGCCGCCATCGCCGAACTGCTCGCCATCGCCCAGCCCGATATCCGCCGCTACGCCCGCGCCGCCTGCCGCGGTTCGGCCGATGCGGAGGATGCAGCCCAGGAGGCCCTGTGGCTGCTGTTCCGCCGGATCGGCACCATCCGGTCGCTCGCGGCGGTGTCGCGCTGGCTGTTCGTCGTGGTCCGACGCGAATGCCTGCGCCTGGCGCGTCGCACCGGCCTGGCCCCGGCCGAGCCGATCGACGGCATTGATCTCGAGCGTGCTTTCGCGACCCGGCCGGAACTGGAGATGCGGCTCGATATCGCCGCCGCGATCGAGGCCTTGCCGCAGCATTACCGCGAGGTGGCGCTGATGCGCGACGTCAGCGAAATGACCATAGACGAAATCGCACAAGCGCTCGGCCTCAGCCGCGAGGCGGTCAAGGCGCGGCTGCACCGCGCCCGGACGATGATGCGCGAATATCTCGGCCGATGAGATCGATAGTCCACCGACCACGGGATTGACGACAAGAACATCCCTTCCAGCGGCATGTCCGATTTGTCGCGCGGGGGGCTTACCCGCCCTCCGCCGCCGTGGCAGCCTGTCGGCAGGGGAGACCAAGCATGACCAGAATTTCCGATCTCGACGCCTTCGCCCTCGGCCAGGCCTTCCGGCGCAAGCAGTTGTCGCCGGTCGAGGCGACCAGCGACGCGCTCGACCGGGCGGAGGCCGCGCAAGCGACGATCAATGCCTTCGTCACGATCGATCGCAAGCGCAGCCTGGACTGGGCGCGGGAGGCCGAGACACGCTGGATGAAGGGCGAGCAGAAGAGCCGCTTCGACGGCGTGACCGTCACCGTGAAGGACAATATGGCGGTGGAGGGCTGGCCGAGCCGCAAGGGCTCGAAGGTCGTGCCGGCGACGCCGATGGCCTTCGACGCGCCGGTCACCGCCCGCTGCAAGGACGCCGGCCTGGTGGTGCTCGGCACCACCACCATGCCGGAATTCGGCTGGATCGGCCTCTCCTCGTCACCGCTCACCGGGCATACCCGCAATCCCTGGAACAGGGAGCGGACCGCCGGCGGCTCGACCTCGGGCGGTGCTGCTGCCGCCGCGCTCGGCATCGGCCGCTTCCATCTCGGCTCCGACGGACTGGGCTCGATCCGCATCCCCTCGGCCTTTTGCGGCGTGCCCGGCATCAAGCCGAGTTTCGGCCGGGTGCCAGCCTATCCGCTCTCGGTGATGGGCGAACTCGCCCATCTCGGACCGATCGCGCGGGACGTGCGCGAGGTCGCCGCCCTGCTGTCGATCCTGTCCGGACCGGACCCGCGCGACCCCATGGCCTGGAATACACCCGCGCCCGACTTCACCGTCGGGCTGGAGGACGGCGTCAAGGGACTGCGGATCGCCTATTCGCCCCGGCTCGGCTTCGTCAAAAAGGTCGACCCGGCGGTGGAGAAGGCCGTCGCCGCGGCGGCCCGGGTGTTCGAGGATCTCGGCGCGACCGTCGATGAGGTCGATCCGCCGATCGGTGATCCCGCACCGCTCGCCTGGGACATCTGGAACGCCGGCGCGGCGCTCGCCTTGTCCGGTTTCGGCCCGGCCGAACAGGCCGAAATGGATCCCGGCCTCGTCGATTGCGCCCGGACCGGAGCGCGGATGCCCGCCACCGCGCTGATCGACGCGCTGCTCTATCAGCGCGCCAAGGTGGTCATCGCCATGGCGGCGTTCCACGAGACCTATGACCTCTTGATCACCCCGACCATGCCGACCGGCGCGATCCCGCTGGGCGCCGACCTGCCGCCGCCGGGCTTTGCCGGGCAGGCGGAGTGGGGACCGCTGTGGACCGACTGGAGCCCGTTCACGCCGCCGTTCAACGTCACCCAGCAGCCGGCGGCCAGCGTGCCCTGCGGCCTCGACGGCGATGGCCTGCCGATCGGCTTGCACATCGTCGGCGCCAAGCGGGCCGATGCACTGGTGCTGAAGGCCATGCGGGCCTTCGAAACGGCCCGGCCGTTCGCGCGCGTCTGATTGTCACATCGCCAGTCTGCACAATGCCTGTGCGTGCATCAAAATTACGCGGCCACCGCCGACCGAACGGGATTGACTTCGCTTTGACAAGCATCGTCTCATCCCGTCCGCGCTCGGTGGTTCTGGTTGTCCACCGTGTCCTCCGAGGAGTTTCGCTATGTCGTCCGTGAAATTGTCCCGCCGTTCCGTCGTGGCCGGCGCCGCCGCTACCGCAGGCGCGCTGTCTGCCCCGCTCACCGTCCGCGCCCAGCAGGCTCAGGATACGCTGCGGATCGTGATGCATTCCGACCTGCGCATCGTCGATCCGATCTGGACCACCGCCTATATCACCCGCAACCACGGCTACATGATCTACGACACCCTGCTGGCCATGGACGCCAAGGGCGAGATCCAGCCGCAGATGCTGCAGGGCTTCACGACCAGCGCCGACAAGCTGACCTATGACTTCACCTTGCGCGACGGTCTCACCTGGCACGACAACCAGCCGGTGACGGCGGAGGACTGTGTCGCCTCGATCAAGCGTTGGGGCGCCAAGGATGCCCTCGGCCAGACGGTTCTCGGCTTCGTCGAGAGCATGGCGGTGAAGGATGCCAAGAGCTTCCAGATCAAGTTGAAGGAGCCGACCGGCCTCTTGATCTTCGCGCTCGGCAAGCCGTCGTCCAACGTGCCCTTCATGATGCCGAAACGGGTGGCGGACACCGATCCGAACACCCAGATTTCCGACTTCACCGGCTCCGGCCCGTTCCGCATGGTGCGCGAGGAATGGCGGCCCGGCGACAAGGCCGTCTATGTCAAGTTCGAAGGCTACAAGCCGCGCGCCGAAGCCCCCTCCAGCCTCGCCGGCGGCAAGGTCGCCAAGGTCAACCGGATCGAATGGCGCGTCATTGCCGACCAGCAGCAGGCGGCCAACGCGCTGCTCGCCGGCGAAATCGACATCATCGAGGCGCCGAGCCACGATCTTCTGCCGCTGCTGAAGGGCGATCGCTCGATCAAGCTGGTCGACTGGAACCCGCTCGGCAACCAGTACACGATGCGCTTCAACCAGTCGGTCAAGCCGTTCGACAATCCGAAGATCCGCCAGGCGGTGCTCTATGCGCTGAACCAGGAAGACTTCCTGAAGGCGACCATCGGCGACCCCGAATATTACAAGGTCTGCAAGGCCATGTTCGTCTGCGGCACGCCGCTGGAGACGACCGCCGGCATGGAAGACAAGCTCGAGTCGAACTTCGCCAAGTCCCGGCAGCTGCTGCAGGAAGCCGGCTACAACCGCGAGCCGATCGTGCTGCTGCACTCCACCGACCTGCAGGTTCTGACCAATCTGGGCCCCGTGGCCAAATCGCTGCTGGAGCGCGGCGGCTTCGTCGTCGACATGCAGTCGATGGACTGGCAGACCGTGGTCGCCCGGCGCGTCAAGAAGGATCCGCCGGCCCAGGGCGGCTGGAACGCCATGCTGACCTCGTGGGTGTCGGCCGACATTCTGAACCCCGTCATGGCCGGCTTCTTCAACGCCTCCGGCGACAAGGCCGCTTTCGGCTGGCCGAACGACCCGGAACTGGAGGCGCTGCGCGCCCGCTTCGCCCGTGCCGGGACCGCGGCCGAGCAGAAGAGCATCGCGGAGGCCGTGCAGCGGCGCGTCGCCGAGAGCCCGACCCATGTCCATCTCGGCCAGTGGTATCAGCCCGGTGCGACGCGCCCGAACATCTCCGGCTGGATCCCGGCGCCCGCGCCGATCTTCTGGAACATCGAGAAGGGCCGCGGCGCGTGATAGAATGATCGATCGGCGGCCGGAGCCTCCGGCCGCCGTCTTCTTGTGAGTAGCCGGTCGGTTTCGTATGATTTCTTATATCCTTCGCCGCCTCGTCGCGACTGTGCCGGTGCTTCTCACCGTCGCGGTGATGGTGTTCCTGATGCTGCGCCTGACCCCCGGCGATCCCGCCGCGGTCATCGCCGGCGACAACGCCACCTCGCAACAGATCCTCGACATCAGGACCAAGCTCGGGCTCGATCAGCCGATCGTCTCGCAATTCTTCATCTGGATCGGCAACACGCTGCGCGGCGATCTCGGCGAGAGCTTCTTCTTCCGCAAGACGGTATGGGAGCTGATCTCCGACCGGATCGAACCGACTTTGTCGCTGGCGGCATTCACGATCATCATCGCGGTGCTCATCGCCATCCCGCTCGGCGTGCTCGCCGCCTACAAGCAGGGCACCTGGATCGACCGGATCGTCATGGGCTTTTCGGTCATCGGCTTTTCGGTGCCGGTCTTCGTGATCGGCTATCTCCTGGTCTACATCTTCGCGATCAAGCTCGGCTGGTTCCCCGTGCAGGGCTACCAGCGCATCGCCAACGGACTGTGGCCCTGGTTCGTCAGCCTGGTGCTGCCGGCCTTCACCCTGTCGGTCATCTATGTCGCGCTGATCGCGCGCATGACCCGCACCAGCGTGCTGGAGGTGCTGTCGGAAGACTATATCCGCACGGCCCGCGCCAAGGGCCAGACCGAGATCAAGGTGTTGTTCCATCACGCGCTGAAAAACGCCGCCGTGCCCATCGCCACCGTCGTCGGCATCGGCATCGCCTTGCTGATCGGCGGCGTGGTGGTGACCGAAAGCGTCTATTCGATCCCGGGCCTCGGCCGGCTCACGGTCGATGCGGTGCTCGCCCGCGACTTTCCGGTGATCCAGGCGATCATCCTGCTGTTTTCGCTCGTCTATGTGCTGATCAACCTGCTCGTGGACCTCTCCTATACGATCTTCGACCCGAGGATCCGCTATTGACCGCGCCTGCTGCCTCCAACCCACTCGCCGCCACGCTCGACGTTCCCGCACCGTCGAAGCCGAACGTCTGGCGCAAGCTGAAGAAGAATCCGTCGGTCGTCATCGGCGCCGCCATCGTGCTCCTGATGATCTTCATCGGCCTGATCGCGCCGCTGATCGCCACGAGCGATCCCTCCGCGATCAATCCGGCGGCCCGCAACCGCATGCCCATGGCCGAGAGCAGCTACAGGCTCGATGACGGCACGCGCAAGACGATGGTGCACTATATGGGCACCGACACGCTCGGCCGGGACGTCTATTCGCGGGTGATCTACGGCGCCCAGGTGTCGATCTTCATCGGCGTGGCCGTGTCGATCATCTCGGTCACCATTGGCCTGATCATCGGCATGCTGGCCGGCTATTTCCGCTGGCTCGACAATATCATCATGCGGATCATGGACGGGTTGATGGCGATCCCCGCCATCCTGCTCGCCATCGCGCTGGTGTCGCTGTCGCGCGCCGGCATCATGACGGTCATCATCGCCATCGTGGTGCCCGAGGTGCCACGCGTCGTCCGCCTGGTGCGCTCGGTGGTGCTGTCGGTGCGCGAAGAACCCTATGTCGAGGCCGCGATCACCGTGGGAACGCCGACATTGCAGCTGCTGGTCCGGCATATCCTGCCCAACACCATCGCGCCGCTGCTGGTCCAGGGCACTTTCATCTGCGCTTCGGCGATCCTGGTGGAGGCGATCCTGTCGTTCCTCGGCATCGGCATTCCGCCGCAGATCCCGACCTGGGGCAATATCATGGCCGAGGGCCGGCAGGTGTTCCGGCTGTTCCCGCACAACATCCTCTATCCCGGCATTTTCCTGGCCGTCACGGTTCTGGCGGTCAACATGCTGGGCGATGGACTGCGCGACACGCTCGATCCGAAAATGGAGAAACGCGGATGAGCGCGCCGGTCCTCGACATCAGGAACCTGTCGGTCAGGCTGCCCAAGGGCGGCGACCGTGCCAATGCCGTCGACAACGTGTCGTTCTCGGTCAATCCGGGCGAGATCGTCTGCGTCGTCGGCGAATCCGGCTCGGGCAAGTCGGTCACCGCCCATTCGGTCATGGGGCTGCTACCCAAGGGCCAGCTGGCGCCGGTGGCGGGCGAGATCCTGCTCGAAGGCGAAGACATGCTGAAGGCCAGCGGCAGCCGCTTGCGGGCGCTGCGCGGCACGCGCATGTCGATGATCTTCCAGGAGCCGATGACCGCACTGAACCCGGTGGTCACCTGCGGCGAGCAGATCGACGAGGTGCTGGAGATCCACACCGGCCTGTCCTTCGCCGAGCGCAAGGAGAAGGTGCTGGCGGTGATGGATTCGGTGCGCCTGCCGGATCCGGCAAAGCTTTACGACGCCTATCCGCACCAGTTGTCCGGCGGCCAGCGCCAGCGCATCATGATTGCCCAGGCGCTGGTGCTCGACCCCTCGCTCCTGATCGCCGACGAGCCGACCACCGCGCTCGACGTGACGACCCAAGCCCAGATCCTGAAGCTCGTCGCCGAGATGCAGCAGCGGCGTGGCACCGGCGTGCTGTTCATCACCCATGATTTCGGCGTGGTCGCCGAGATCGCCCATCGCGTCGTGGTGATGCAGAAGGGCAGCGTGGTCGAGACCGGCACCGCCGACGACGTGCTGAAACGGCCGCAGCATCCCTATACCAAGATGCTGATCAATGCGGTGCCGACCCTGACCCCGCCTAAGCGCGAGGTGAAGACCGGCCAGGTTATGCTGGAGACCGTCAAGCTGTCCAAGATCTATGGCGGCGGCGGCTTCTTCAAGAAGGCGCGCGAGGTGCGCGCCGCATCCGAGGTCGATATCCAGATTCGCAGCGGCGAGACGCTCGGCATCGTCGGCGAATCCGGCTCCGGCAAGTCGACGGTCGCGCGTTGCATCGCGCGCCTGATCGAACCCACCTCCGGCACGATCCGGGTCGGCGATCTCGATGTCGCCATGCTGCCGGAGCGCCAGCTCCGCCCGCACCGGCGGATCTGCCAGATCGTCTTCCAGGACCCCTATCGTTCGCTCAATCCGCGCCGCTCGGTCGGAGCCTCGATCGTCGAGGGCCCGTGCAATTTCGGCATGGCGCCGGACCAGGCGCTGACCCGGGCGCGCGACCTGATGAAACTCGTCGGCCTGTCGCCCGATGCGCTCGACCGCTATCCGCACCAGTTCTCCGGCGGCCAGCGTCAGCGCATCTGCATCGCTCGCGCGCTCGCCATGGAGCCGGAGGTGCTGATCGCCGATGAAGCGGTCTCGGCGCTCGACGTGTCGGTCCAGGCGCAGGTGCTCGATCTGCTCGACGACGTCAGAAAGAAATTCGACCTCGCGGTGCTGTTCATCACCCACGACCTGCGCGTCGCGGCGCAGATCTGCGATCGCATCGCAGTGATGAAGAACGGCGTGGTGGTCGAGCACGGCAAGACGACGGACATCTTCGCCGCCCCGGCCCATCCCTATACGAAGTCGCTGTTCGAGGCTGCGCCCGGCCGGAATTTCGAGTTCGCCCGGGTCGCCTGAGAGGATCGCGGCTTCCGTCGACGGGAGCCGCGTTCTATCTCTTGGTCCGGTTGCACCCCGCGGGCTCGGCGCCTGTAGGATGCTCGAAGGCCGGACCGGAGGCACCATGACCAGGATCGACGCCACGACGCTTGCCCGCCGCATCGCCCAGGGCCGCGGCACGGCGACAGCCGATCTGGTCATTCGCGATGTCAGACTGTTCGACCTGGTCACCGGCGAACTGATCAAGACCGACATCGCCATCGCAGGCGACACCATTGTCGGTACCTATGGCACCTACCAGGGGGCCCGTATCGTCGAAGGCCGCGGACGGATCGCCGTGCCGGGTTTCATCGATACCCACCTTCACGTCGAATCCTCGCTGGTCACGCCGATGGAGTTCGACCGCTGCGTCACCCGGCATGGCGTCACGACCGCCATTTGCGATCCGCACGAGATCGCCAATGTGCTGGGCCGCACGGCCTTCGACTACATGCTGGAGGGCGCCGCCCGTACGGTCATGGACCTGCGCGTCCAGCTGTCGTCCTGCGTGCCGGCAACCCATCTGGAAACCTCGGGCGCGCGGCTGGAGGCGGCCGACCTCGTCGCCTATCGCGATCACCCGAAGGTCATCGGGCTTGCCGAGTTCATGAACTTCCCCGGCGTGATCCATCAGGACCCCGGATGCCTGGCCAAGCTCGAAGCCTTTTCCGACCGGCAGATCGACGGCCATGCGCCGCTGCTGCGCGGCCTCGACCTCAACGGTTATGCGGCCGCCGGCATTCGCACCGAGCATGAGGCGACCACGGCGGACGAGGCGCTGGAAAAGATCCGCAAGGGCATGACCGTGCTGATCCGCGAGGGTTCGGTGTCGAAGGACCTGCATGCGCTGGCGCCCCTGCTGACGGTCCAGACCTCGCCCTTCCTCGCCTTCTGCACCGATGACCGCAACCCGCTTGATATTGCCGAGGAAGGCCATCTCGATTTCATCATCCGTACCGCCATATCCCTCGGCGTGCCGCCGCTCGCCGCCTATCGCTCGGCGTCGCTGACCGCCGCGACGGCTTTTGGCCTGCGCGATCGCGGCATGATCGCGCCGGGAAAACGCGCCGATATCGTGCTGCTCGACGATCTCGAGACCTGCGCGGTTTCGGATGTCTTCGCCGGCGGCATCCCGGTCGATGATGCGGCCTATCAGGGCCGGCGGCCGGTCGCCCCGGTGGGGCTGGACAGCATGAAGGCCAGGGTGGTCGGTCCGGGAGACTTCCGGATACCGGCAACAGACCCGGGCGCCTCGGTCATCGGCATCATCCCGGGCAAGATCATTACCCAGCACCTGCGCATGACCCTGCCGGTGAAGGACGGCGCGATGGGCGTCGATCTCGACCAGGACGCGGTCAAGGTGGCGGTGGTCGCCCGTCACGGCATCAATGACAATATCGGCCGCGGCTTCGTCCACGGCTTCGGCATGAAACGCGGCGCGATCGCCTCCTCCGTCGGCCATGACAGCCACAATATCTGCGTCGTCGGGGTCGACGAGGCCGACATGGCGATCGCGGTCAACCGGCTGGTGGCGATCCGGGGCGGCTTCGTCGTGGTCGAGGGCGGCACGGTGCGCGCCGAGCTGCCGCTGCCGATCGCCGGGCTGATGAGCGACCGCCCCTTCGAGGATCTGATCCGGCCGCTGCAGGAATTGCGCGCGGCGGCCAAGGCGCTCGGCGTCGTGCTGCAGGAGCCGTTCCTGCAGGTGGCCTTCCTGCCGCTGCCGGTCATCCCGCATCTGAAAATCTCGGATCGCGGCATGGTCGATGTCGACCGTTTCGACCTGATCGTTTGAACGCAAGAAACGGATTTTTGCGCCGGCGGCGGCGTGGGACGGATGGGCCAGGAGATCATCCATGGCCACACCCTTCGCCCGCCTCTTCGCCACGTCAGGTTTCGTCCAGGCAGCCGATCAGATCGCGCTCGCGGCGCTGCCGGTCACCGCGCTGCTGGTCCTCAAGGCCGGCCCCGGCCTGATCGGTGCGCTGGTCGCGGCGCAGACCGCCGCCTGGCTGCTGGTCTCGCTGCCCGCCGGCGTCATCGTCGATCGCCTGCCGAAGCGCACGGTGCTCATCGCCGCATTGACCCTCAGCCTCGTCGCAGCCACCGCCGCGACGCTTGCCGCCTTTGCCGGCAGCGTGCCGCTCCTGGCCCTCAGCGCCTTCCTGGCAGCTGCCGGCACGGTGACCTTCGTGCTGGTGCAGATCGGCCTGGTGCCATCGCTGGTCGCCGGCGCCGACCTGCCGACCGCCAATGCCCGGATCGAACTGGCGCGCGCTTCCGCGGTCGCCACCGCGCCCTTCATCGTCGGCTTCCTGGCCGAACGGATTTCGCCCATGGCGGGCTATCCCCTGGCCGCCGCGCTTGCCTGCGCGGCGCTCGCCTCGGGCCTCACCATCGCTCCGCCGGCCGCGACCGGCCCGGCGCCGGCCAAGCCGCCGATCCTGACGGCGATCGCCGAAGGCGGCCGCTTCGTCATCAAGGAGCCTCTGCTGCGCGCCATCGGGCTCTGCGCGATCTTCTGGAACTTCGCCTTCATCGCACTGACCGCCGCCTTCGTGCCCTTCGCCATCACCCGGCTCGGCGCGGATGTGGCGACCGCCGGCCTCGCCATCGGCGCCAGCGGCCTCGGCATGATCCTGGGCGCCGCCACCGCACCCGCCATCTTCGCCCGGGTCGAGCCGCGGGTCGTCCTGATGTTCGGACCGGTATCCTCGATGCTCGGCGCCATGCTGATGGTCGCCGCGCCCCGTTTCGGCGGCATCGCGGCGGCGGCCGTCGCCTTCGGGCTGATCGGCTTCGGGCCGATGCTCTGGCTGGTCATGCAGACCTCGGTGCGCCAGCTCGTCACGCCACCCGGCCTGATGGGCCGGGTCACCGCGACGATCCAGGTGGCGATCTACGGCGTCAGGCCGCTCGGCGCGCTCGCCGGCGGCTTCGTCGGCCAGGTCTACGGCCTGGACGCTGCGATGATGCTGGTGGCAGCGGCCTTCGCCGCATCGGCCCTGGTGTCGCTCGCCTCGCCGCTCGCCAGCCTCAAGGCCATGCCCCAGGCGGCGACGGCTTGATTCCACCCCGCCGCTCTATTGAGGTTCGGACGACCACAAGGCGCCGGCGAGCGCGAGGACCTTGTCGGGCAGGAAGCGAACCTGCTCTGCACTCATCACCTCATCGAGCCGCGCGATCTGGATGATCATGCTGACCGGACGATCGGGCGCGTTGACCAAAGCATCAGTCAACAATTCGCGCAGCATCGCCCATTCGTCGGGCGGAAGCCCGGACAAGTCCGGTCTGCCCTTGAGCACCGCGTCGATGGCGGCTTGGGCTGCTGCAAGCCGGCGCATCAAGATCCGCGGGTCGCGCGACACAAGCTGCGCACGTCCCTCGAAAGACGTCGCCAACAGGCGTTTCCATCTGGCGACGTCGATCGGATCCTCGATCGCTTCCGCCATCTGGATCAGCACGCGCTCATACGTCTCGTCGTCGAGTTGCCGCAGCCGATCGATCGCAGGCGCGAAATGAACCACCCAGTTCCGCACATCACTGGGGGTCGCGCCGGCGGGCAAGGCGAACATGTTGTCCCAGTGCTCCGCCCGTTTCCGGCGCTGCTCCAACTGCCCGGCGAGATCCACTTCGTGGCGCAGCAGGACCTCCCGGTCCGCCGCGCTCAAGCCCGTGCCGGCGGTACTTTCGATGAAACGTCGCAGGGTCTGCGCGACCGGAGCGGTGCGTTCCATCCGTCCCGATATTGCGATGGCCGCGACCCATTCCGGGTCGAGCGGCCGACCGCGATCCTGGAGCGCACGAAAATAGAGTTCCAGCGCGGCCTCCGCGCGCATCGCCGCGTCGAACCGGGCATCCAGAAAGGCCTTGGCGCTGTCGACGGCCCGGCGCCCCGGGGCATTGTCAATCTCGGCCGGCAGCGAGGCGATCGGCGCCCGGACTACGGCCGCCGCGCCGGGCGGACGGGCGACATCGCCAGAGGGCATGCCGGCATCGGGCGCGGCATGCGCCGAGATGACGCAGCAGGTGGCCAGCATCAGAAGCGCGGTTCGTCCAATCGCCATCAATTCCACTGTCCGCTGCGGCAATCCCCGCCGGTCGGCCCGGTTCATCCGAATCCGGCCCCGCCGGCACGCCATTCCTGGTGGATGAAAGGCTTCGAAGCAATATCGCGGAGGCTTGGCCGCGCAATCAGGACGGAATCGAAACACCCGGCCTATCCAGCGCCGCGGCGATCCGTCCGGCAGCCAATCGTACCGGCTTCAGGAAGCGGTCGATCGCCTCGTCGCGCGCCATCGGCTCGCGCAGCAAGGTGAGGTTGAGTGCCGCCACCGCCACCCCGGATACCATGACGGGGACGCTGAAAGCCCAGACGGCAGATCCATAGGCCTGCCGTGAATAGGCTTCGGTCATCAACGAATAGCCCCGCGCGCGGATGTCACCGAGGAGCGTGTCCAGGGCCCGGCCATCGCGCGCCAGGTCGTTCCATGATCCGGGCTGAACGGTCGCTTCCTCGACCGCCCGCCGACGGTCCTCTTCGGTGCAAAAAGCCAGGAAGGCGAGACCGAGCGAGGTGCCGAATACCGGCGCCCGGAAACCCGGCTTGCGATCGAAGAACAGGCGGCCTCGCCCCCGGCTGGTCTCGGCGACGATCATCGCGTCGCCGTCGAAGATCGCGAGGTCGGAAGGCCATGCCACCTCGCGCTGGAGATCTTCCAGAAACGGCCGCGCGAGAGCGCCCACTTCCAGATGCGCCCGATAACCGCGGCTGAGTTCGAGTGTCCGGCCGGTCGGCGTGAAGGTTCCGGTCTCGGCGTCCCGGCGGACGAAGCCGCCCGCGACCAGCGTCTCGAGCATGCGGATCGCGGTCGCGGCATTGATGCCGACCGCGCGCGCCACCTGCCCGGAGGTCGGTCGGTCCAGCCGGTTCACCGCACCGAGAACGTCGAGGACCCGCAAAGCTGCGATGACAGGCCGGTAGGATGCCATGCGGTCTCCGGACGAAGGCAGTGGAGAGGGCCCGCCGATCGGCTGATTGACTCGGCCAATCGGCGCATGATTTTCTAAGAGTGAATTATAATTTCACTAGATGAAAATGACCAGAGCTTTTCGGACCGCTGATCCCCCGGGGATCACCCCCATGCGCTCTGTGCCACGTCGACGCCCCTGCCCGCTTCCCGACACGCCCGAAGGCCCGTTCATGTCTCCCTCGCCCGATACCTCCGACCTCCCCACGCTCGGTCACGGCTTCTACTGGCAGGACCTCGCCGAAGGGCAGACGTTCAAAACCTTCCGCCGCACCATCACCGAAACCGACCTGGTCAATTTCATCGGTGTCACCGGCATGCTGGAGGCGATCTTCATCGATGCCGACTATGAGCACGGCGCCATCCGAGGCCGGCCGGTGCCGGCGGCGCTCACCTACGCCATCATCGAAGGCTTCATCCTGCAGACGATGATCCAGGGCACCGGCCTCGCCATGCTGGAACTCGCGCAGACCATCCATGCTCCGGTCACGGTCGGCGACAGCGTCTGGGCAACCATCGAGGTCACCGGCATTCGGCCGACCTCGAAGAGCGGGCGCGCCGTCGTCACCTCGCTGATCAAGGTGTTCAACCAGCGCGGCGAAGCCGTGCTGACCTATACCGCCAAGCGCCTGCTGGCGGGCAGGCCGGCGGCCTGAGCCGACCGGTCAAAACAATAAGAACCTCCGGAGGACCGCCTGATGCTGACCCGCCGCGCGACCTTGCTGACATCCCTGGCCTTCGTGACCGGAGCAGCCGCACGCGCCGAGACCACTTACCCGTCGCGGGCGGTGCGCCTGCTCGTGCCGTTCCCGCCGGGCGGCCCGACCGACCTGGTGGCACGGGTGCTGGCGGAAAAGATGGCGGTGGCGCTCGGGCAAGCCGTGGTGATCGACAATCGTCCCGGCGCCAACGGCAATATCGCGGCCGAAGGCGTCGCGAAGGCCGAGCCGGACGGCTACACGGTGCTCTACAACACCTCGTCGATCGCGCTCAGCGCCTCGCTTTACGCCAAGCTCAACTATGACGTGACGCGCGATTTCGCACCCGTCGCGCTGACCGCGACCGTGCCCTTGCTGATCGCGGTGCACCCGTCGCTGCCGGTCCGCTCGATCGCCGAATTCATTGCCTATGTGAAGGCCAATCCCGGCAAGCTCTCCTACGGCTCGGGCGGCGCCGGCAACGTCACCCATCTCGGCAGCGCCCTGTTCCTGAAGTCGCAGGGGCTGGACGCGGTCCATATCCCCTTCCGTGGCAGCGCGCCGGCGCTCAACGCGCTCGCCGGCAACCACGTTCAGTTCGTCGCCGACACGGTCAACTCGGCGCATCCGCTGGCGCAGAGCGGCCACGTGCGGGCCCTCGCGATCATGGGCGCCAAGCGCAGCCCCGTGCTGCCGGATACGCCGACCTTCGCCGAGGCCGGCCTCGCCAATTTCGAGATCGGCGCCTGGCAGGGCATCCTGGTGCCGGCCCGCACACCGCCCGAGGTGATCGCCCGGCTGAACCAGGCGACCCTCAAGGCCCTGGCCGATCCGGAGGTCAAGACCAAGCTCGACATTCAGGGCGCCGAACTGCTCGGCTCCAGCCCTGACGCCTACGGCGCCTATATGCGCGCCGAGATCGCGCGCTGGGCCAGCGTCGTCAAGGATAGCGGCGTCCGGATCGAGTAAGACGACCCGCCTGACGCCGCTTTCGACCAGGATAATCGCTGCAACCCGCCGCCGGAAAGTCCTGAATATCTGACTTCAGGGCGAGCCTTACCGGAGCTCCGCCAGCCAAAGCTTCCGTGCAGCCGCCTGAATTTTATCCCGCAAGAGAGCTTGTCTTTGAGGGCGAATGATTTCGCTCATTCGCGTTCTCTCCAGCACCAAACTATGGGACGTATTCTCCGGAAAAACGATTAAATACATCAAAATCTCAGTCATGAACTCTTTTTGCGCAGCTCGCTGCTGTGATAGATCAGCCCGCTCCTTGAACAGATCGTCCATGACGGAAAGCACAGCGTCGCGACGCAGCTCGGAGGCCCGGTCTGAGGGAAATTCGGGCCGGTGGTCGGGGAGCCTGACAAGTGCACGCTTCCATTTGGCCGTTTCCGCGGGGTCACCGATCCTTTCCGCTGTCCGCGCCAGCAGCCGCTCGACAGTGCCATCGTCCAGACGTTCCAGCGCCGTCCAGGCCGGCGGCAGATCCATAGCTGCCTGTCTCAGAAGTTGCGGCGTTACTCCGCGCGGGAATGTCAGTGTCGAAGCCCATGCCGTCGTTTCTCGACGACGGGCCGTGATCTGCGCCACCAGTTGCCCCAGATAGCGCTTGAGAAAATCCCGATCCGCATCACTCATGCCGGAACCTGCGGGGCTGTCGACGAACCGTTGCACCTCATGCATCGCCGGAGCCACTTGTTCCGTTCTGTCCCATACGGCGATAATTGCGATCCACAGGATGTCGAGAGGCGGCCGGTCCTTGTCCGCCACCGCGCTCACGTAATTGACGAAAGCATCCTCCGCTCGCATCGCAGCCTGCAAGCGGGCATCCAGGAATGCCTTGGCGCTGTCTACGGCTCGGGCGCCGGCTGCGTGCTGAACCTCGATAGGAGGACGCCCTGGATCGTCGCGCGACGTTTCGACCCAGCCCTGGCTACGAGTACCGGGAGTTGCGGGAGACGGGACGGTCGCATCGGGGGCCGCATGCGCCAAGGCGCAGCCGCATGAAATCGAGCTCACCAATACGATTGTCCTGAGCACGATCACCCCCCTCTTCGGCAAAGGGCATTCGATGTCGGTCCGCGATGTTTCCGAACGCCCGTGCAAGGACTACATTCCTCACAAATTAACCCCCAGTTGCATCAACGTCAAGAACACGCGCGAGCAGAAGGAGGCCGTGATTGGACCGAATAGCTGATGTCGCGGTCGGGAGCAGACACGCTCCCGGCTGCCGCAGCAGGGCCACGTATCGGCCGTCGCTCACGCCGCCCAGGCGAGCCTCTGCAATCCGTCGCGGGCGAGGCCCCGGCCGGCGCGTGCGCCCGAGTGGGTCCCATTGTTCCAGGTCAGGACACCGTTGACCCAGACGCCGGAAATGCCGGCGGCCGGCTGAGCCGGCTTCTCGAAGCTCGCGGTATCGATCACGGTGGCCGGGTCGAACAGCACGAGATCGGCGAAGGCGCCCTCGCCGATGACGCCGCGATCCCTGAGGCCGAAGGTCGCGGCGGTATGGCCGGTCATCTTGCGCACGGCATCCTCGAGCGTCAGCAGGCCGGTCTCGCGGACATAGTGACCGAGCACGCGCGGGAACGTGCCCCAGAGGCGCGGATGCGGATGGCTGTCATGGGGCAGGCCGTCGGAGCCGATCATGCTGCGCGGATAGGCCAGGATGCGGCCGACATCGGCCTCGTCCATCTGGAAATAGATCGCGCCGGCCGGCGACAGCCGCTCGACCGCCTCGTCCAGCGTCAGGTCCATCTCACGCATGACATCGGCGAGGTCTCGGCCGGACATGTCGGGGAAAGGCACGGACCAGGCGATCATGGTGCGGGTCGAGCGCTTGACGCGCTCTGCGGCCAGCATGGTCGACGAGGCGACATAGGGGTAGACGTCGAGGCTGACGACCTGCGAGGCGCGATAGCCCTCGATCGCGGCAAGGGTTTCGACCGATCGGCCGTGATGATCGACGCCCGACAGCTTGTGGTGCGAGATCACCACAGGTACCTGGGCGTGCTTGCCGATGCGCGCACTCTCGGCGAGGCTCGCCATCACGTCCTTGCCTTCATCGCGCATATGGGTGGAATGAAAGCCACCGAATTCGTGGACGACCTCGGCGATCCGCTCGACCTCCTCGGTCGGTGCCGCCTCGGCGGTGGGATATTCGAGGCCGGTCGAGAACCCCGCCGCGCCCTCGCCGAGCGCCTGGCGCAGCATGCCCTGCATCCGGCCGATCTCGGCCTCCGTCGCCGGCCGCGTCAGGTCGTCCATGGCCATGAAGCGCAGCGACGAATGACCGGCCTGCGCGACCACGTTGAGCGCCGGGGGGCGCGCACGCAAATGGTCGAAATATCGCGAGAATGTCGGGAAGAAATGCTCGGCCTCCCAACCGATCAGGTCGATCGGCGCCGGCGGCCGGGCGGGCGCCACCACCGGGCTGAGCGAGATGCCGCAATTGCCGACGACGACCGTGGTCACCCCCTGGCTGACCTTGCAGGTCATGGCGGGGTCGGCAATCACGGCCCGGTCGTCATGGGTATGGGCGTCGATGAAGCCCGGCGCCAGCGCCCGCCCTTTCACGTCGATATCGGGGCCGCCATGCGGCAACATCTCGCCGACGGCGACGATCCGATCGCCTGTCACCGCCACGTCGCCGACGCGACCGGGTGCACCGGTTCCGTCGATGATCAAGGCGTTGCGAATGACGAAATCGGCGCTGGACATAGGCACTCCTGCTGGATTTTTTGCGCGCGGCCGCCGCGCGGCTTGGCTGGAAAGACGACGCCGGGCCGAGCCCGGGCAGCGCTGTCGCGGCCGGGATCGTTAGCCGGGCAATCCGGCTTTTTTGGCGAATGGGTTCAGGTTGCGAGCGAAACGAGCTCTCCGGTGAGCTCCGATGCCGGGTCGGCGAAGGGCAGAACCACGGTGAAATGATTGGCGCCGGGAACCTCGATCATTCGGGTCCTGGCGCCGAGCACGCCCCAGCATTCGACCAGGCCACGGCTCTGGCGCAGATATTCCGGCGCCTCATTGCCGCCGACCACCGCCGTCACGCGCAGGCCGCGCGGCGGCGTCCAGGTCAGCGGCGAAAGGCGGGCCGCCTCGGCCGCATCGAGGCCCAGCGCCTTGTTGATGCTGGTCGGCACCAGCGGCGCCAGGTGGAACAGGCCGGAAATCGGCAGGGCGGCGGCGATCAGGTCGGCCGGCTCACCCAGGCCGGCCCAGTCGGTCGCGGCAAGGCAGGCGGCCAGATGGCCGCCGGCCGAATGGCCGAAGGGCAGGATACGCCGGCCGGTCCGCGCATGCAGCGCGCGGGCGCAGGCGATCGCCTGGGCGACGATCTCGGCAATGGTCACGGCCGGGCAGAGATCGTAGCTCATCACCGCGACGTCGAGCCCGTGGTCATTGGCGCCGCGCGCCATATGGCTGAACCAGCTCTTGTCGAGCGCCTGCCAATAACCGCCGTGAATGAACAGGAGGATCGGCGCACCGGCGCGCGGCGAGGCTGCCGGAAACAGGTCGTAGCGATGCCGTTCGCCGGCACCATAGGACTGGTCGAGGACGGCCGCGGGCGAAGCATCGCGATAGGCCGCGGCATCACGCGCCCAACCCTGCATGACGACCGGGTGGTCGGGCACCCGCGCGCGGTTGTTGTATTCGGTTTCGAGATCGGGACTGGTCATGTTGGACAGGCTCATTCGGGGCAACGGCGCAGCACTTCGCCGTCGAGGTCGATACGGTCGTCGTCGAGCCGCTTGATCGGCACGCTGCGGCCGACGGTGCCGACGACATAGTCGCCATCGGCGACGCCGACTTCGGTGATCGCCTGCTCCTGCTCGCCGGCCAGGCGGAGCGATCGCGCGGTAATGCGGGTGACCCGGTCGCCACCGGCCTTGCAGGCGGCCTCGTCGCCGAACGAGCCTTCGAAACCGAAAACCCGCATGCGTGCGCCGCCGGTCAAGACCCCGAGGGCGGTCCAGGTGTCGAGGGCCCGCTCGATATCGGCCGGGCACGAGGCCGCCGGGTCGGAGAACACGCCGCGCAGCAAGGTGGAGGCGAACCTGGTCGTGCCGCGATTGAAGCTGCAGGCGTGAACCGCCCGGTTGGCGAGGTCGATCGTCACCGAGACCAGCGTCTCGTCGGGCTTGTAGCTGCCGGAGACGAAGATCACCTCGCCGCGCCGCTCGACCGGCGTGGTCAGCGTCATCTTGAAGGTCCAGCCGAGCGCTTCGGGCTCGAGCAGGGCTGCGAGCGCGTCGGCCACCGGCGTGAAGTTGAAGAAGCGGAAGCCGCGATCGGCGCGCACCCAGGGTTGCCGCCCGACCCACCAGGTCAGCGCATCCAGCGAACCGGCAATGACCAGCCGCTCGAACTGGATCGGTTCGCCCGGCGTCAGCGACCAGCGGGCGTCGAGCAGGCTGGTGCGGGCCTGGGCGGTGACGATCAGCCGGCCGTTGTCGACCACGAAACTGGGATCGGCGGCGCAACTGTCCTCCCGATCGGTCACCGAGAAGCGCTCGCGTGTCAGCGAGACATAGACACGCGCATAATCGCAGCCAGTGGTATCGGCGGTGCCGCGCAGCACCACGACGTCGGCGTCGCCGACCTGAAAGACCTTGGCCTCGCAGCACTCGACGAAGGTCGCCAGCGCCGCGTCGACCCGCTGGCCGGCAATGCTGACGCGCCGCCCGTCGGAAAAGCCGACCGGCGCCCCGGCCTGGCGGAAGGTGGTGACCTCCATCGGCCCGAAACGCGTCGCCACCGTCTGTTGATGCGCCGCCCGCGCCTTGCCGGCCCGAATGCGCTTTTCCAGGTCGACGTCGCGCACCAGCGCGCCGAAATGGCGGAAGGCCCGGTCGGGCGGGTCGCGGAAACCGGCCTGGCGGACATAGGCCGCGATCGCCGCGGACAGCGCCTCCGAGCTTTCTCCGTCGACCGGCCCCTGGAACAGGCCAAGGGTCTTCAAATCCTCCTGCAGCGCACGAATCTCGGCTTCCTGGGCCGCGGCGCCGAAGGCCATGCCGAACAGCAGGGCAGCGGCGGCGAACAGGCCGGTGAAGGCCGCGGCGAGACGGCCGAAATGGCCGCCGATCCACGCGCTCACGACCGGACCTCGGCGAGGACCATGCCGGATTGACCCACGGTACGCCGCGTCCTACGGCTCATGGCCATGTTTCGACGGGCCCCTGTGCGATGACATCGATCAAACAAAAAGCAGCCCTCGCATCCATTGCGATCACCATCGCGCTGACCTTGGCGAAACTCGCGGTCGGCCTGGCGAGCGGCTCGATCGCCATTCTCGCCGAAGCGGCCCACGGTCTCGTCGACACCGCCGCGACCCTCCTCACTTTCTACGCCGTGAGGCTCGCCGACAAGCCCGCCGACGAAGAACACCAATACGGCCACGGCAAGGTGGAATCGATTGCAGCCCTGGCCGAGACGGCATTTCTGTTCCTGGTCTCGGGGGTCGTGGTCACCGAAGCCTTGCGCCGCCTGATCGACGGCGGCACGCCGGTCGAGGTCACGCCGGTCATGGCGCTGCTGATGGTCGCGGTCATCGCCGTCGATTTCTGGCGCTCGCGCATCATGGGCCGCATCGCCGAGGAGACGCATAGCCACGCGCTCGAATCCGGCGCCCTGCACTTCACCGCCGACATGGGCAGTTCGGCAGTGGTGCTCGCCGGCCTCGCGTTCGTCTGGCTCGGCTATCCCAAGGCCGACGCGATCGCCGCCATTCTGGTGGCGATCTTCATCTGCGCGATGAGCTGGCGGCTCGGCCGCAGGACCATCGATGCCTTGATGGACGCGGCCCCCAAAGGGGCGACCGAGGCCATCGCCGCCGCCGTCGACGCGGTTCCCGGCGTGGTGGCGATCAACCAGATCAGGCTGCGCCAGGTCGGCCCGGAAGTGCTGGCCGAGATCATGGTCAAGGTCAGCCGCACCTTGCCGCTCGAGCGTGTCGCCGCGCTGAAAGCGGATATCGCCGCCGCGGCGGTCGCGGCCCATCCCGGCACGCGCCCGACGGTGACGGCGGATCCGGTCGCGCTCGACGACGAAACCGTGCTGGAACAGGTTCATCTGATTGCCCGCACCGAGAACCTTGCCGTCCACCATGTCACCGTACAGCACCTCGGCGAGCGCCTGTGCATCGGGTTGGACCTGGAGGTTGACGGCACGATGACACTGGGTGCCGCGCATGAGGTGGCGAGCCGGCTCGAGCGGGCGATCCGTGGCGAACTGGGCTCGGATGTCGAGGTCGAGACCCATATCGAGCCGCTGCAGGCGGAACTGCTGGCGGGCGGCGAATGCGACCCCGCGCTGGTGACCGATATCGCCCGAGCGCTGTCGACGCTTGCCGCGGAAACCGGACTGATCGAGGACGTCCACAGCGTCCGGGCGCGCTCGACCGAGGCCGGCCTGGTGGTGATCTACCATTGCCGTGCCGATCCTGGCCTGCCGGTCTCCCGGGTTCATGAGGCGGTCGACCAGATCGAGCGGCGGTTCCGCCGCGCGCATCCGCGCGTGCTGCGGGTCGTCGGCCATACCGAGCCGCCGCGCGCCTGGGCTCTTCCATCCGGGCGGCCCGGGACATAGGTTCAGGACATCGACGACATCGATCGTCCGACGTCGATGACCTCTGGAGTGCCCACCATGCGCAGTGATCAGGCGAGACCGGTCAAGCTGTCCGACTATCGCGTGCCGGATCACCGCGTGACAACGGTCGAATTGGACGTGGCGCTGCATCCGACCGCGACCCGCGTCGTGGCGCGGCTGACCGTCGAGCGCCATCCGAAGGGACGCCCCGACGCGCCGCTCGTCTTCGACGGCGACGAGATCAGGCTCGTCTCGCTTACGCTCGACGGCGGCAGCCTGGAGAGCCCGGCCTATGAGGCGACGCCGGAGCGACTGACCATCCACCGGCCGCCGGCCGGGCCGTTCACGCTGACCATCGAAACGACCGTCGACCCCGAAGCCAATACCCAGCTCATGGGGCTCTACCGGTCCTCGGGAACCTGGTGCACCCAATGCGAGGCCGAAGGCTTCCGGCGGATCACCTATTTCCCCGACCGCCCGGACGTCCTGGCCGTCTATACGACGCGGATCGAGGCCGACAAGGCGGCAGCGCCGGTGCTGCTCGGCAACGGCAATCTCGTCGAGGCCGGCGATCTCGACCATGGCCGCCACTATGCGGTCTGGCACGACCCGCATCCGAAGCCGAGCTACCTCTTCGCCCTGGTCGGCGGCGACCTCGCCTCGATTTCCGACCGTTTCGTCACCCGCTCGGGTCGCGAGGTCACGCTGAAGATCTATTCCGAACATGGCAAGGAGAGCCGCACGGCCTATGCCATGGATGCCCTTAAGCGCTCGATGCGCTGGGACGAGGAAGTGTTCGGCTGCGAATACGACCTCGACATCTTCATGATCGTCGCGGTCAGCGATTTCAACATGGGGGCAATGGAGAACAAGGGCCTCAACATCTTCAACGACAAATATGTCATGGCGCTGCCGGAGACGGCCACCGACCAGGACTATGCCCATATCGAGGCGGTGATCGCGCACGAATATTTCCACAACTGGACCGGCAATCGGATCACCTGTCGCGACTGGTTCCAGCTCTGCCTGAAGGAAGGCCTGACGGTCTTCCGCGACCAGGAATTCTCCTCCGACATGCGCTCGCGCGCGGTCAAGCGGATCGCCGATGTCCGGCTCCTGAAGGCCCAGCAATTCGCCGAGGACGCAGGCCCCCTCGCCCATCCGGTACGGCCGGAAATCTACAACGAAATCAACAATTTCTACACGGCCACCGTGTATGAGAAGGGCGCCGAGGTGATCCGCGTCCTGAAAGTCCTGCTGGGCCCGGTCGATTTCAGGAAGGGCATGGACCTTTATCTCGCCAGGCATGATGGCGAAGCCGCGACGATCGAGGATTTCATCACCTGCTTCGCCGAGGCGAGCGGCCGCGATCTCAGCCAGTTCTTCCTGTGGTACCGGCAGTCCGGCACCCCCGAGGTGAGCGTCGAGGGCCACCACGACCCGAAGGCCGGCACCTTCACCCTCGACATCCGCCAGACCTTGAACCCGACGCCGGGCCAGCCCCACAAGCAGCCTATGGTCATTCCCCTGGCGCTCGGGCTGATCGGCCCCGACGGCGCCGAGCGGCCGCTTCTGACCGAAGAGGGCGAGAGCGTGCCCGACGTCGTCGCGCTCACCGCCAGCCGGCATCGCTTCATCTTCACGGGACATCCGACCCGGCCGACCGTCTCGATCAATCGCGGCTTCTCGGCGCCGATCAAGCTCAGCACCGACCTGACCGAAACCGACCTGCAATTCCTCGGCCGCCACGACACCGACCCCTATAATCGCTGGCAGTCGATCCAGACGCTGGCGACCCGGTTCCTCACGGCGTCGACCGCAGCCATCGTCAGGGGCGGCGCTGCGCTTGGCTCGGCCCCGCTGATAGAGACACTCGGCGCGGTGATCGAGGATGCCGGCCGTGACCCGGCCTTTGCCGCCCAGGCCCTGAGCCTGCCGTCGGAAGCCGATATCGCCCGGGAGATCGGCGGCGACGTCGATCCCGATGCCATCCAGACCGCGCGCCTAGCCTTGCGCCGGGCGATCAGCGACACGCTTGGGCATGATCTCGAGGCCACGCTGACCGCCTTCCGCGCTGCCGGCCCCTTCTCACCGGACGCGATGTCCGCCGGCCGCCGGGCCATCGCCAATGTCGCGCTGGACCTCTGGGCCGCCAATGGCACGGAAAGCCGGCTTGCCAGCGTCGCACAGCGGTTTGCCGCCGCCGACAACATGACCGATCGCTTCGCCGCGCTGGCCATTCTCGCCCAGCATGCCGGCGCGCGGCGCGAGGCGGCGCTCGCCAGCTTCCACGACAGCTACCAGACGGACGCCCTGATCATCGACAAATGGCTGGCCCTGCAGGCCGGCATCGCCGAACCCGGCACACTCGACCGGGTCAAGGCGCTGATGGCCGGCTCGACCATCAATTTCGGCAATCCGAACCGGCTGCGGGCGCTGGTCGGCAGCTTCGCCATGACCAACCAGACCCAGTTCAACCGACCGGACGGCCATGGCTACGGCTTCCTGATCGACGTCGTGCTGGATGTCGATGCTCGCAACAGCCAGGTCGCTGCCAGGCTCCTGTCGGCTTTCCGCTCCTGGCGCGCCATGGAGCCGGGCCGGCGCGGCCTCGCGCAAGCGGCGCTCACGCGTGTCGCCAACACGTCCAACCTGTCGCCGGATGTCCGCGATATCGTCGAGCGTTCGCTCGGTTGAAACGTCCCGATATCGGGCAAAAATGGCGGCCGATCGGGCTTTCATTCCTATCGTGTTAACCAAATATTTCCATTTCGGTGAATCCACGACTCTAGACAGTTGACCCCAAAATCGATTCTTATGTCCCTTGATTCGGGGGCGTCTGCGACATTTCTCCTGAGCAAAATCAACTGATTGTCGACGGGGGAACCGGCGATGGCGCGCAATTCAGCGGCCAGCGCGGAAGCGCGGATTCATGCTATCGGCTCGCGCGGCTTCGCGCAGCCGATCAGCGCCTCGCTGGAATCGTGGCTCGCCCCCTATGAGCCGCTGCTTCGCCGCCTGGTGCCCGGCCTGATCGTCGCCTTCCTGGTGGTGATGGGCACCGGCGCGGTCCTGCAGATCTACAACAGCCGCATCGAGGCCCTCGGCTCGGCCGCCGAAGACCTGGCGATGATCGCCTCGACCTTCGACGACGACCTCAATCATCGCGCCGCGATCGCCGCGGGCGACCTGACGGTCGCAGCCCAGGCCGCGATGAACCTGGCGAGCACGCGCGCGACCACCGGCGTCAATCGAACGCTTGTCGTCACCGACCTCTCCGGCACCATCGTCGCCGCCCTTCCCGCTCGCGCACGCAGCGCGCTCGTCGGCCGTCCGATCACCACCTTGCTCGGCAGCGCGCTGGCCAGTTCCGAGATCGACAGCCAGCAACTGGCCATCCAGGTGACGCTCGCCGACGGCGACACCGCCCTGCTCGCCATGCGCCAGTTGCAACCGCCGTTGCTGCGTCTCTACGTGATGCAGCCGAGCGACGATGCGCTGGCCAATTGGATGCGCGCCTCGCTCCTGACCGGCACGCTGTTCACCACCACCGGATTGCTGCTGCTGATCCTGGGCCTGGCCTTCCACATCCAGACCGTGCGTGCGGCGACCGCCGACATGATCAACCAGAACGCGCGCGCCACCATCGACGCCGCGCTGGAAAGCGGCGGCTGCGGCCTGTGGGACTGGGAGATCGGCAGCCAGCAGATGTTCTGGTCGGCCTCGATGTTCGAGATCCTCGGACTGACGCCGCGCGAAGGCCTGCTGACGGTGGCCGAACTGCAGCCGCTCTTGCACCCCGACGACAGCTATCTTGCCAATATCAGCGAACTGGTGGATCTCGATCCCACCGCGACCGTCGACTTTCAGTTCCGCATGCGCCATGCCAACGGCCGCTGGATCTGGCTGAGAGCGCGCGGCCGCAGGCTGAGCCTTGCGGGCATCCCGCATTCCCGCTTCGTCGGCATCATCGTCGACATTACCGAGCAATTGGCGCTGGCCGAGCGCAACGCCGCCACCGACCTGCGCATCCGCGAGGCGATCGAAACCATTTCGGAGGCTTTCGTCGTTTGCGACGACGACGAGCGCATCGTCGTCTGCAACTCGAAATTCCGCGAACTCAACGGCCTCACCGAGGACGGCGCGCGGGCCGGCACTTGCTATCACGAGGCGCTCGCCAAGGGCGGCGGCGCCAAGATCGTCGACGGCCGGGTGCTGGCGACCCAGGCCCAGGACGGCTCGCGCGACCTGGAGGTGAAGCTCGCCGACGGCCGCTGGCTGCAGATCAGCGAGCGACGCACCCGCTGCGGCGGCTTCGTCTCGGTCGGCACCGACATCACCGCCCTCAAGCATCACGAGACCGAGCTGACCGCCAGCGAGCAGCGCCTGCGCGCCAGCGTCGCCGACCTGCAGCGCAGCCAATATACGCTGGAGATCCAGACCCAGCAGCTCGCCGAGCTCGCCGAGAAATATGGCGAGCAGAAAACCCGTGCCGAAGAGGCCAACCGCGCCAAGTCCGAATTCCTGGCCAATATGAGCCATGAGCTGCGGACCCCGCTCAACGCCATCATCGGCTTTTCCGAGATCCTCAAGGAAGGCCATTTCGGGCCGATCGGCGTGCCGAAATACGGCGAATATGCCCGCGACATCTATGACAGCGGCCATTTCCTGCTGTCCGTCATCGACGACATCCTCGACATGTCGAAGATCGAGGCCGGACGGCTGAAGCTCGACCCGCGCGAGACCTACCTGGAAGAGACCCTGGACGAGACCATGCGGGTGCTCGCCAAGATGGCCTCGGACAAGCAGATCATCATCGAGGCGGAAATTCCCGAGGGCATGGAACTGGTCGCCGACCGACGGGCGATCAAGCAGATCGCGCTCAACCTCCTGTCCAATGCGGTGAAATTCACTCCGCCCGGCGGCATGGTTTCGGTGCGCGTGCGCAAGGCCCGCGGCGTGGTGGCACTGGCCATCGAGGACACCGGCATCGGCATTCCGCGCCAGGCGATCCGCAATCTCGGCCGCCCCTTCGAACAGGTTCAGAGCCAGTTCTCCAAGAACCACAACGGCTCGGGCCTGGGCCTGGCGATCGCCAAGTCGCTCGCCGAAATGCATGGCGGATCGCTCAGGATCCGTTCGACCGAAGGCCGCGGCACCACAGTGGTGGTGCGCCTACCGGTCGCCGGCCCCAATGCCAAGGAAGCCGCCTGAGCGGCCGGCCCGGCTGCCGGCAGATCAGATCGGCCCGACCACGCTGACAAAAGCCTTGCGCACCGCCTTCTGCACCTCGGCGAGATGCGCGTTGAGAGTGGCGAAATCGGGCAGTTCGCCGGCGCGCGCCAAGAGCCGCTTGAGACCCGGCGTACCCGAGGCTGGCTCGAACCGGTCGACCAGGCAGAGCCTGAGGATCTGGGTCAGCCTTTGATAGAGCCGGCAGGCCGAACGCAGCACGTCGGCATCTTCCACCTTCAGCACGCCCGCCTGCGTCGCTCGATCCAGCACACGCAGCGTATTGGTATCGAGAATTTCCGGGTGTTTGTGGGCATGCACGAGCTGCAGCGCCTGGGCGACGAACTCGATGTCGATCAGGCCGCCGCGCACATATTTCAGGTCCCAGCGGTCGCTGTCGCCTTTGTCCTCGGCAATGGCCCGGCGCATGTCGACGATATCGCCGAGCGTCGCCTTGGCCGCCCGCTTGGCGGTCAGGATCGCGTGGATCGCCGCCTCCACCTCGGCACCGAAACCCGGCGTCGCCGAGATGACCCTGGCGCGCGTCAGCGCCATGTGTTCCCAGGTCCAGGCCTCGTCCAGCTGGTAGGAACGAAAGCCGTCGAGATGGGTCGCGACCGGGCCGGAGCGGCCGGAGGGGCGCAGCCTGAGATCGACCTCGTAGAGCACGCCTTCGCTCGTCGGCACCGAGAGGGCACTGATCAGGCGTTGGGTCAGCCGGGCGAAATAGTGGCTGCCGACCAGGGGACGCTTGCCGTCCGAGGCGTTCTCGTCGGGGTCGTGGGCATAAAGCAGGATCAGGTCGAGGTCGGATCCGGCGGTCATCTCGCGCCCACCGAGCTTGCCGAGCGCGATCACCGCGGTGCGCATGCCGGGGACCCGGCCATGGGCTTCGACGATCTGCGCCTCGACCGCCTTGTGCAGGGCGACGATCAACTGCTCGGCGAGCCGGGCGAAGGCCTGGCCCGCGGCCTCGGCCGAGACCGTGCCGGCGAGCACCCGCACGCCGATCAGGAACAATTGCTCCTGGCCGAAGATGCGGACGCGGTCGAGCACCTCCTCCGGGTGGCGGGCGAGGCTGATGACATGGTGCAGGCTCAGCGCCAGTTCGGCATCCGACGGCAGCTCACCGAAAAAGGCCGGCTCGAGCAAGGCGTCCAGCACATGGGCGCGCCGCCCCAGGAGATCGGCGAGCCGCGGCGCCGAGCCGAGGATCTGTGAGATCAGTTCGAGCAGATCCGGATGGGCGCGCAGCAGGACCAGGAGTTCGATCGGCTGGGAATGGCGGGTCAGGAGCCGGTCGAAGGCGCGCAAGCCCAGATCGGCGTCGCCGGTGCGCGACATGGCATCGAGCAAAGCCGGCGCCAGTTCCGCCACCCTTTCGCGCGCTTCGCGGGCACGCAGGCCACCGGAACGGCCCTCCTGCCAGGCATGCACCACCGCGACGGCGCCCGCGGCATCCTGAAAGCCGAGATCGGTCAATGCCGAGAGCGTCGACGCCTTGGGTGGATCGGCGGTGAGGTCGAGCGTGCCCTTGACCTCGGACAGGGGCGGCAAGGTCTCGAACAGATGGGCATAGGCCGCCTCGACCGGCCGCAATTCGTCGATCAGCGCGTCGGCGAAGGCCGCGCGGTTCTTGAAGCCGAGAAAACGGGCGATGCGCTCGACATCCTCGGTGGCCTCGGGCAGGCTGTGGGTCTGCTCGTCGGCGACCATCTGCAGCCGGTGCTCGACCTTGCGCAGAAAGCGATAGGCGAGTTGCAGCGCCTCGCGCGTCTCGGCCTGGACCCAGCCGGCCGCCACCAATTGCTCCAGACCGCTCAGCGTGTCCTTGACCCGGAGCGCCCGGTTGCGGCCGCCCGCGATCAACTGCTGGGTCTGCACGAAGAATTCGATCTCGCGGATGCCGCCGCGGCCGAGCTTGATATTGTGGCCTTCGACCGCCAGCGCGTCGTGGCCGCGGAAGGCATGGATCTGCCGCTTCATGGCATGGACGTCGGCCACCGCCGTGTAGTCGAGATATTTGCGCCAGATGAACGGCTCGATCTCGCGCAGGAAGGCGGCGGCCGCCGCCAGGTCTCCGGCGCAGGGCCTGGCCTTGATGAAGGCCGAGCGTTCCCAGGTCTGGCCGAGCGTCTCGTAATAGTGCAGCGCCGCCGGCACCGAGATCGCGACCGCGGTGGCGCCGGGATCGGGCCGCAGGCGCAAATCGGTGCGGAAGACATAGCCCTCGGGCGTGCGCTCCTGCAGGATCTTCACCAGCCGCTGGGTCAGGCGGACATAGACCTGCTGCGGCTCCCGGCCGGCCTTGAACGGGGCTTTGTCCGGGTCGAAAAAGACGATCAGATCGATGTCGCTGGAATAGTTGAGCTCATGGGCACCGTGCTTGCCCATGGCGAGCACGATATAGCCGGAATCGCGCTCCGGATGGTCCGGGTCCGCCGGCTTCAGCGTGCCGGCCTCGGCAAGCTCACGCATGAGATGGGCGACCGCTTCGGCAACCGCCGTATCGGCCGTGCGGGTCAGCGCCGCGGTGACCCGCTCGAGCGGCCAGGCGTCGCCGATATCGGCGAGCGCCACCAGCAGCGCCACATGGCGGCGGAACCGGCGCAGCGCCACCCCGACCGCCTCGTCGCCGGTCGCCTGCCGGCACGCGGAAACCGCGGTCGCCACCAGCGCCTCGAACTGTGCCTGCGGCGCCGTCCTCAGGCAGTCCAGCAGAATCTCCGGCTCATGGGTCGCGATGGCGGTCAGGAAGGGCGAATGCGCCAGCACGCCGGCGACCACCGCCCGCGGCTTCGCCGCCTTCAGAATCAGCTCGAGTTCGCCGGCCACCGCCCGGTCTTCGACAGCGCCGAGAAAGCTGCTCAGCAGCTTGGCTGCGCCGACGCCCTGGGGCAGCACCGGCGCGGTCACGAACCGCTGGTGCAGGGGGCCTTCGTGGTCAGGAATTTCCATTCGCATTGGTCGCATCGCCCGGCATTCGTGGCAGACGTAGCACGACCTTCAGCCCAGGTGCATTGTCGACGAGCGAAAGGTTACCGCCATGCAGCCTCGCGACGGCCGCGGCGAGCGACAGGCCGAGCCCTGATCCGGGCCGCGAGCGGCTTGCCTCCAGCCGCACGAATCGCTCCAGCACGCGCTCGCGATCGGCCTGTGGAATGCCCGGCCCGCTATCGGCCACCGTCAGCACCGCTTCGGATCCCTCGGCCGTCACGGCGAGCGCGATATGTCCGCCCTGCCCCTCCACCCGGCCATATTTCAAGGCATTGTCGACGAGATTGGCGACCACCTGGCCGAGCAGTTCGCGGCTGCCATTGACCGCCACCGCCTCGGCGGTCACGCCGAGCGTCATGCCGGCCTCCTCCGCCAGGGGCTCGTAGAGCTCGCCGACCCCTTCGACGATCTCGGCGAGATCGACCGGGGCCATGCCGTCCTGCTGGTTGCCGGCCTCGGCGCGGGCGATCATCAGCAGCGCGTTGAAGGTGCGGATCAGGCCGTCCGATTCGTCGATGATGCCGGCGAGCGCCTGGCGATGCTCGTCGTCGCCCGAGGCGTTGCGCAGCGCCTCCTCGGCCCGGTTCTTCAACCGCGTCAGCGGCGTCTTCAGGTCGTGGGCGATATTGTCGGACACCTCCTTCATCCCGGCCATCAGCGCCTCGATGCGGGCGATCATGGCATTGACGCTCTCGGCCAGCCGGTCGAGTTCGTCGCGGGTGCCGGCGACCGGCAGGCGGCCGGTGAGATCGCCGGCCATGATCCGGCGCGAGGTCTCGGTCATGGCGTCGACGCGCTTCAGCACGCGGCGGGTGACGAAATAGGCGCCGATCAGGCCGAGAACCAGGGCGACCGCCAGCGACAGGCGAAAGCCGCTGCCGAAAATGTCGAGTACCCGGTCGCGTTCCTCGAGGTCGCGCCCGACCAGCAGGCGGAAGCCGCCGGGCAGGCCGTAGACCTGGGCGAGCGCGCGGTGCGGCCGCGCGGCCGCCGTCTCCTCGGCACGCCGATAGTCGGTTTCGATCCAGCCCTGGCGGACGAGCGTCCCATCGGGCAGGTCGCCGATATTGCCGGCAACGACCTCGCCCGCGAAGGTGGTGACCATGTAGAGCGAGGCGCCCGGCCGGCGGCCGCGCTCGTCGATCACATTGACCAGCCGGCGAATGCCGCCGATCGCATATTGCTCGGCGAGCCCCCGCACCTCGGCTTCCACCGTCTCGGTGATCTGGTCGGTGAACAGGCGCTGGGTGGCGAAACCCAGCCAGCCGATCAGGAAGCCGGCGAACAGCACGAACATCAGGAGATAGGCGGCGATGATCTTGAAGGCGGTGGTGCGCAGCAAGGTGCGCAAGCCGAAGCCGCGCCGGCCGGCATGGTCGTCCTGCGCGCCGGCGCCGGCCTCGCTCGGAACCGTCCCGGTCACGCGCGCACCGTATAGCCCGCACCACGAATGGTCTGGATCAGCGCCTTGCCGAAGCCCTTGTCGATCTTCGAGCGCAGCCGCGAGACATGCACGTCGATGACATTGGTCTGCGGATCGAAATGATAGTCCCAGACATGCTCGAGCAGCATGGTGCGGGTGACCACCTGGCCGGCATTCTTCATGAGATATTCGAGCAGGCGGAACTCGCGCGGCTGCAGCACGATCTCCTCGCCGGCGCGGGTGACCCGATGCGACAGGCGGTCGAGCTCGAGGTCGCCGACCCGATAGACGGTCTCGGGCGTGCCGGTCGAGCGGCGCCGCGACAGGACCTCGACGCGGGCGAGCAGCTCGGAGAAGGAATAAGGCTTGGGCAGATAGTCGTCGCCGCCGGCGCGCAGTCCCTTGACCCGGTCGTCGACCTGACCGAGCGCCGACAGGATCAGCACCGGCGTCTCGCGGCCCGAGCGGCGCAGCTCGCCGATCAGCGTCAGTCCATCTTTCTTCGGCAACATGCGGTCGACGACCAGCACGTCATAAGGCCCGCCCTCGGCGAGCGCGAGGCCGGTTTCCCCGTCGGCGGCGTGGTCCGCGACGTGGCCGGCCTCCTTGAACGCCTTGACCAGGTAGGACGCCGCGTCACGGTCGTCTTCGACTATCAGAATCCGCATGTCGGACATGGTAGGGAGGTCTCGCGCCAATCGCCAGACGCTGAATGCGCGGCGGGTTGGTTCAGGCTGCAGGCCTGAACGGGAACGAGGCGAACGGTGGGTGATCCGTCCGCCTCGCCCGAGACCGATCCGACGCAGCGGGGGGCGACTGGGGGGTTGCCGCGCCGGATCGTTTATGGGTCGGCGTGGGTCCGGAAAAGGTTCGAACCCACGCGCATTTATTTTCAGCCCGCGTTGAGCGGGATGGCGATGAAACGCTGGCCGTCGCCGGAGCGCAGCCGGATCAGCGCCGAACGGCGGCCCTGGGCGCGTGCCGCGGCAAGCGCTTCGTGCACATCGCGGGTGGAAGCGACCGCCCGGCCGGCGACGTCGATGATGACGTCGCCCTCACGGACACCGCGCGCGGCAGCCGGCCCCGACGGGTCGACCTCGGTGACCACGAGGCCTTCGCCACTGCCGCCGAACTTGCCGCCGCGGCCGGCCGGCTGCAGCGTCAGGCCGAGGCGCGGAACCTGCGGTCCGCTCGACTGATCGCCACGCTGGTCGCTCGGCTGGTCGCCGCGCGCCGAGGCCTGGCGCTCGTTCGGAAGCTGGCCGAGCGTCAGGTTGACGCTGCGCTCGGCGCCGTCACGCTGCACGGTCAGCTTGACGGTGGCGCCGGGATGGGCGGTGCCGATGCGCCGGCTGAGATCCCGGGCATCCTTGACCGGCTGGCCGTCGACCGCGGTGATCACGTCGGAGGGCCGGAGTTCGGCGCGCGCCGCCGGGCTGCCGCTCTGGACGCTGGCGATCAGCGCGCCTTCCGGCCGGGCGAGCCGGAGGCTCTCGGCGATCTCCTCGGTCACCGGCTGGATCTGCACGCCGATCCAGCCGCGCGAGACGGTGCCGGTGTCGCGCAGCGCCGCGATCACGGTCTGGGTGGTCTCCGAAGGGATGGCAAACGCAATACCGACATTGCCTCCCGACGGTGAGTAGATCGCGGTGTTGACGCCGATGACCTCGCCGGCGGCATTAAAGGTCGGGCCGCCGGAATTGCCGCGGTTCACCGCCGCGTCGATCTGCAGGAAGTCGTCATAGGGGCCGGAACCGATGTCGCGGCCACGTGCCGAGACGATGCCGGCGGTCACCGTGCCGCCGAGGCCGAAGGGATTGCCGACCGCCAGGACCCAGTCGCCGACGCGCGGTGCCTGGGCGGCGAAGCGCACGAAGGGGAAGTTCGTGCCCTCGACCTTCAGGAGCGCCAGATCGGTGCGCGGATCGGTGCCGACCACCTTGGCCTTGACCGTGCGGCCGCCATCGATGACCAGGTCGGCCTCGGTCGCGCCTTCGACCACGTGGTTGTTGGTCACGACATAGCCGTCGGCCGAGATGAAGAAGCCGGAACCCTGCGCGACGGCGCGCGGCGCGCCACGGCCCGGTCCGCCACGGCGCTCACCCTGGCCGAAACGCGGATCGCCCTGCTCGCCGAAGCGGCGCATGAAGCGCTCCATCATGCCGCGATCGCCTTCGTCCATGCCGGGAATGTCGCGGAACGACATCTGCTCGCTGGTGGCGGCGCGCGTCACCTTGACGGAAACGACGGCGGGGCGAACCCGCTCGACGACGTCGGCGAAGGACGGCAGGGCGCCGATCTGGCCAGTCTGGGCGGACTGGGCATGGGCGGGAGCGATGAAATTGGTCGGCGCGGTCTGGAACTGCAGGACACCGGCGCCAATGGCCAGAGCTGCAACGGTGCCGTAGAGCGCGGTACGCAGGCGAGGTGACATGAGATATCTCCATCGAAACGGGGACACGGAAGCTCCGTGAGTGCCCCGGACAATGGTGCAGGTCAGATTACGGCGCTCTGGCCGGGAGATTACGGTTTGGTAAGGTGACGGCCGGCCTTCGCGCGACCGCCTCCGAGCCGGGATTTCGCGGCAAGCCCTAGGATTTCAGGACGGCGTCGAGCCTGGCTTTTTCCTCATCCGTCAGCGGCTGAACGGCCGGGGCGGCCCTGCGGCGGCGCAGGGCGAAGGCGATGTAGAGCCCGCCGGCGGCGAGGAAAGCGACCGGCGCCGCCCACAGCGCCCAGGTATGGCGGCTCAGCCGCGGCGTCAGCAGCACGAATTCGCCATAGCGATCGACCAGGAAATCCAGCACCTGCCTGTCGCTGTCGCCGGCCTTCAGCCGCTCGCGCACGAGCAGCCTCAGGTCGCGGGCAAGCGAGGCGTCGGAATCGTCGATCGACTGGTTCTGGCAGACCATGCAGCGCAGCTCCTGGCTGAGCGTGCGGGCGCGTGCCTCGAGCGCCGGGTCGGCCAGCATCTCGTCCGGCAGCGCGGCTCGCGCAGGCCCGGTCAGGCCGGGCGCCGCCAGGGCCAGAATGAGCGCGACGACGAGGGCGCTTGCTCGCGCGCGCATCATTCCGCCGCCTCGATCGCGGGCGCCGCGACCCGCCGGGCCGCGGGCTTCGGCGCGCCGACGCGCAGACGGCGGTCCGACAAGGACAGCATGCCGCCGAACACCATGAACAGCGTGCCGATCCAGATCAGCAGGACCATCGGCTTGTAGAACAGCCGAAGCGCGATCGAACCGTCCTCGCCGGGGTCGCCGGGCGAGACATAAAGCTGCGATACGCCGCGCGTCTTCAGCGCGGCTTCGGTGGTCGGCATGTTGCGCGCCGTATAGACCCGCTTGGCCGGAGCCAGGATGCCGGCGGGAACGCCGCCCTCGGACACGCGCAGGCGTGCGACCTGGTCGCGATAGTTCGGGCCTTCGCGCGGCGTCATGCCGTCGAAGGTCAGGTCAAAGCCGGCGATCGACACGGTCTGTCCCGGCCGGACCTGGACGATCAGCTCCTGGCGATAGGCGGTCTCGCCGACAATGCCGATCAGCATGACGCCGATGCCGGCATGGGCGAAGGCCGTGCCCCAGGCCGAGCGCGGCAAGCCCTTGGCGCGTGCCCAGGATGTGGCGGCCGGCGCGCGGAACAGCTGGATCCGCTCGCCGACTTCGATCAGCGAACCGGCGATGATGTAGCAGGCCAGGCCAATGGCCACCGGCGCCAGCACCGGCCCGCCGGATGTCGCCGCGTAGGCGGCCAGCATGCCGGCGACACCCAGGCCGAAGGCCCAGGTCAGGCGCTGGGCGACGCCGTAGAGGTCGCCGCGCTTCCAGGCGAGGAAGGGGCCGAACACCATGACCACCAGGAGCGGCACCATCAGCGGCCCGAAGGTCCAGTTGAAGAAGGGCGGGCCGACCGAGATCTTGGCGCCGGTCAGCGATTCCAGCGCCAGCGGATAGAGGGTGCCGACGAAGACCACGGCGCAGGCCGCTGTGAGGAACAGGTTGTTCAGCACCAGCGCGCCTTCGCGCGACACCGGCGCGAAAATGCCGCCCTGTTTCAGCATGGGCGCCCGCCAGGCGTAGAGCGCCAGCGAGCCACCGATGAAGACCATGAGAATGGCGAGAATGAACACGCCGCGCTCGGGATCGACGGCGAAAGCATGAACCGAGGTGAGCACGCCGGACCGGACCAGGAAGGTGCCGAGCAGCGACAGCGAGAAGGTGAGGATGGCCAGCAGCACGGTCCAGACCTTCAGAGCCTCGCGCTTTTCCATGACGATCGCCGAGTGCAACAGCGCGGTGCCAGCGAGCCAGGGCATCAGCGAGGCGTTCTCGACCGGGTCCCAGAACCACCAGCCGCCCCAGCCGAGCTCGTAATAGGCCCAGAACGAGCCCATCGAAATGCCCGCGGTCAGGAACATCCAGGCGGTCAGCGCCCAGGGCCTCACCCAGCGCGCCCAGGCGGCGTCGATCTTGCCGTCGATGAGCGCCGCCACCGCGAAGGCAAAGGACATGGAGAAGCCGACATAGCCGACATAGAGCAGCGGCGGATGGATCGCGAGACCCAGGTCCTGCAGCAGCGGATTGAGGTCGCGGCCCTCGAAAGGCGCCGGCGAGAGCCGCGTGAAGGGATTGGAGGTCTTCAGGATGAACAAGAGGAAGGCGACCGTGATCCAGCTCTGCACGGCCAGCACATTGGCCTTCAGGCTGATCGGCAGATTACCGCCGAAAACCGCCACCAGCGCCGAGAACAGCCCCAGGATTAGCACCCACAAGAGCATGGAACCTTCGTGGTTCCCCCAGACGCCGGAGATCTTGTAGATCAGCGGCTGGGCCGGATGGCTGTTGAGATAGACGTTCTCGACCGAGAAGTCGGAAACCAGATAGGCATAGGTCAAGGTCGCGAAGGCAAGCGCGATGAAGGCGAACTGGCCGAGCGCCACCGGCCCGGCCGTGCCCATCAGCACGGCGTCGCCCTTGCGGGCGCCAACGACCGGGACGACCGACTGGATCAGCGCCAGGGCCAGCGCCAGGACCAGGGCATAATGGCCGATTTCCGGAGACATGGTCACCTCGTCCCGGTTTGGCCCGCCGCGTTGCGGCCAGGCGCTGGATCGCCGGGTCGCCACAGACCCTGCTGACGCAGGCTGTCGGCAACCTCCTTCGGCATGTAGTTCTCGTCATGACGGGCCAGCACGCTGTCGGCCCGGAACTGCCTGCCAGGCTCGATCACCCCCTCGGTGACGACGCCCTGGCCCTCGCGGAACAGGTCCGGCAGCACGCCGGTATAAGCAACCGGCACCGAGTTGCGCCCGTCGGTGACGCTGAAGCGCACCTGCATGTTCTCGCCGCGCCGGATCGAACCGGTCTCGACCAGGCCGCCGAGACGGATCCGCGTGCCCGGCTGGATCGCCTTCTCGACCACGTCGGTCGGCGAATTGAACAGGGTGATCGAGCCGGACAGCGCGTAGAGCACCAGGCCTGCGGCGACGCCGAGAACGCCGAGGGCGCAACCGATCAAGGTCAGGCGGCGCTGCTTGCGAGTCATGCCGATCAGCCTCCGAGGCCCAGTTCGCGCACCAGCGCATCCAGCCGGGTGATCTTCTCGGCTTCGCTGGCGAAATGCTGGCGTGCGTCCGAGGCGGCCTGGCGGGCGCGGGCGCCGTCGCCCAGAACCGCATAGGACCGGACGAGACGCAGCCAGGCTTCGAAATCGCTGCCGTCAGCCGCGAGCCGCGCCGCCAGCCCGTCGACCATGCCCCGGATATCGGCCGCGCTCGGTGTCGCCGCCGCCGGCGGCGGGGTGCCGCCCAGCCTGACGATCTCACTCTGGATCGGCGCGAGCCATGGCGCGCCGGGAGGTGCGGCCTCGGCGAGCCGGGTCCAGACCGCCCGCGCCTCGTCCGGCCGGCCGGCCTGCTCGGCGGCGAGGCCGACGAAATAACTGGCCTTCGGATGGTTCGGCTCGAGCGCGATGGCCCGCTCGAAGCCGGCCTTGGCCTCCGGTGTCACCTGGCCCTGTGCCTCCAGGACCCGCGCTTCGGCGAGATCGGCCTCGCGATCGGCGGTTGCGCCGAGAAGCCGCAGGGCATTGGCGCGCGCCTTGACCGCATCGGCGCCGCGCCCGAGCCGCGCATAGATCGGCCCCAGGATCTCCCAGCCGCGGCCGTCATCGGGACTGGCGGCAAGATGCGCCTCGACGCGGCCGATGAGGGTTGCCAGGTCGCGCTCGGCCGGAGTCTCGCGGACCCGGCCGGCGAGCGGCTGGCCCGGATAATCCGGCTGGCCCCGGGTGCCATAGAGAGCGGCCACCACGAGCGGCACCAGGACGATGGCGGCGACCGCGGTCGCCCGGCGACGGCGGAGCGACGAGCCAAGCTCGGGAGATGCCTGGTCGGCAGCCGCGATCAGCCGGCGCGACACCTCGATGCGGGCGGCCTCGGCCTCGGCCTCGCCGATCAGGCCGGCCTGCCGGTCGCGGCCGATCTCGGCGAGCTGGTCCTTGTAGACGGCAAGATCCGAGCCCGACGACCCGGCCACCGCCTCGCGCGAGCGTGCGAGCGGCACCAGCACCGCGAAAATCGCGGCGGCCGTCATGACCGCGAAAACGAACCAGACCGTCATGGACCCATCCATGCCGCACACTTAAAGGTCGGCGCCGCCGCACGCTACCGGGCGATGCGTCGCGGGCCGGCCTGGGCAATAGACCAGCCGAAGAGCCGCGACAATGACGGCGATCAAATGGCAATCATGACGAATGCGTCAGCGGCCGGCATTCCTGGCGCTCTGGATCGCCACCTCGGCGGCCTTCTGCAGGAGCTGGGCATAGCTGGCGCCGAAAATGCGCGCCGAGAAACGGATGCCGGCCTCGATCTGGCTGATCTTCAGCACGCGGTCGGTCTCCGGCGCGCTGCGGATCGATTCCAGCAATTGGGTCAGGCGCGGATCGAGATAGCCCTGGATCTCGGTGAAGACCCGGACGGTGATCTCGTTGAGCGCGATCTCGGCCGCCGAATTGCGACAGACGGTCAAGAGGTCGAGGCGGGTCTCGATCTCGCTGACCACATCCTCGGTGACCGGCTCGACATGCACGTCGTCGCGATGCCGGGCGCGCAGATGCCGGCGGATCTGGCCCGGAACGCCCTCGATCTCGGCCGACAGAAGCCCTGCCAGGACGCCGCGCAGCTTGGCCATCCGGCGCTGCCAGGGGCCGTCGCCCGACAGGTTCATGTCGGTGCGCAACGCCCGGGCGGCGTCGTGAAAATCCTTGACCAAGCCGCCGACGGACTGCGGCTTGTTGGCCTTCAGCGCGGTCCCCGTGCCGATGACCGCGAGCTCGGCATCGGCCAGGACCAGCTCGACCGCATGACGGTAGGGGCTGGACGCGATCTTGGTCGGGTCGTCGCTCTCCGCCGCAGCGACGGCAAGCCGCACCAATTGATGGCGATGGGAGAGCCTGGCCTGCACCAGAGCGAGCGCGAAGGGCAGAAGCGACGGCCGCTTGCTGGCGATCGGATCGAGCAGCGTGCGCGCGTTGTCGAGCCCCTCGTCGGCGAAATTCTTGATCACCGACGGAAGTTTGGCAGGCAAATAGGCGAGCGCGCCGACATCCGGCAGGATCCGGACGATGTCGGTGGCATCCTCCAGCACCCGCTCGTCGCCGAGATGGGCGGCCAGGCGCTTGCGCGCCGGCTCGCCGCCCTCGGTCGAGGACAGCTTCGCCTCGATGGCGGGGATCATGATCGAGAGAAACTTGGCGCAGTGATAGTTCACGGCCTCGGCATCGTTGGCGGTTGCCGCCGCCGTCACCGCCGCCTCGAAAACCTTGGTTTCGGTCGGCTTCAGGTCGCGCTCGACCCAGACCCAGATGGACGCCACCGAAGCGCGCATGATCCGCGCCCGCGTCTTGGCCTCCAGCCGGTCGTCGATGAGGAAGGGTTCGAGCGGCCTGAACAGCAGCCGTGCCGCCTGGTCGGAGCGCGGAGCCGGTTCGACGCGCAGCGGCGGTTCCGTGCCGGGCACGAATTCGGGCGTGTCGCGCATGCTCGACCGCAAGGCCGCCAGCACCATTTCGCCGCCGGGCAGATCCTCGCCACGCAACCGCGCCCGCTCGAATTCGGTCGCCAGCAGCGCCTTGGCCGAGGCCGGCAGGGCGCTCAAATAGGCGCGAAGCCGCTCCCCGGGGGAGACCGGCGCCGCTTCTTGATCCGCTACTGTCGCAACTTCAGCCATTCTGAGGCGACGCTACGACAGCGCGGTTAAGAATCGGTTGGCCGCGACCGCGGCCAAGCCGAGACGGAAGAGTATCAGGACACCGGCGACCAGCTGCCGTCGGGATTGCGGCACGCGGTTCCGACCGCGGTCTGCGGCGAGCCGTTGATATAGATCGTGTTGGTATATTCACGGCAAAGGCCGCCGCCGCGGCGATAGGTCGGGCCCGGCTCGACATAGCCATAAGCCTTCTCGCCGCGCCATTCCGACCGGCGGCCTTCCCAGATGGCGACGCGCTCGGCTTCATAGGCGCGCTGGCGGTCCTGGGCATCCAGGTCGCGGCCGATGGCATTGCCGATCAGGCCACCGATGGCGGCGCCCGCGAGACCGGCGCCGAGGCGCCCGGCGACACCGCCACCGAATTGCGAACCGATCAGGCCGCCGGCGAGCGCGCCAACGGCGGTGCCGGACTGTTCGCGGGTTTCACAGCCGGCGACCGCGAGGCCGATCAGGGCAGTGGCGACGACAAGGCGGAAGCGCATGGACCATCCCGTTTGCTTGGATCGCGCCGGATCGATCCGGCGGATGTGTGACGGCGCCAATGTCCAGCCCATTGAGGCGAAAAGGCGGCATCCGCCGGCGAGGACAAGCTTGTTCACACCATCGGCAGCCGCAGGATCGCCCGCAGGCCGCCGAGCGGGGCGGCGTCGAGCACCAGCTTGCCACCGTAGAGCCCGGCGAGTTCGGCGACGATCGACAGTCCGAGGCCACTGCCCGGCTTGGTCTCGTCGAGCCGGCGGCCGCGCCGGCCGACCGCCTCGCGTTCATCGGCCGACAGACCGGGGCCGTCATCGTCGATGGCAACGGTGAAGAAAGCCCGGTCGGCCGAGGTCTCGGCCGATTCGGGCCTGACCGTCACAAGCACCCGCCGGTCGGCCCATTTGCAGGCATTGTCGACGAGATTGCCGACCATCTCCTCGAGATCATGGCGCTCGCCGCGAAAGGTCACGCCGGCAGGCACGTCGGCGGTGACGCCGAGCCCGCGATCGCGGTGGATCTTCTCCATGGTCCGGGCGAGCCCGTCGACCACGTCGGCAACCGGCACGACCGTGGTGGCGACCTGGACGCGAGCCGCGACGCGGGCGCGCTCGAGATGATGACTGACCTGGTCGCGCATGATGCCGACCTGCTCGGCCACCTTCACGGCGAGCGCGTCGCGACGGCCGGCGGCCTCGTTCTGCATCACCGAAATCGGCGTCTTCAGGGCATGGGCGAGATTGCCGACGTGGGTGCGCGAGCGCTCGACGATCTCCCTGTTGGTGTCGATCAGCGCATTGACCTCGCGCGCCAGCGGCGCGATCTCGACCGGAAACGTACCTTCCAGGTGATCCTTCTCGCCGGCGCGGATGGCCGTCAGGCCGCCGACCAGGCGGTTCAGCGGGGTCAGGCCGACCCTGACCTGCAGCAGCGCCGCCACCACCATGCCGATCGCCAGGAGCACCAGGGTCGCGATCAGGGTCAGGTTGAACTGGCTGACCGCGCCGCTGATCTCATCGGCATCGCCGGCCACCATGACGACGAATTCGCCGTCCTCGCCGAGCTCGATAGTGCGTTCGACCGCGCGCAGGCGCTGGCTGGCCGGTCCCTCGATATAGCCCTCGCGCGAACGCGTCGGCCCTTCCGGCACGATGCCCGGACCCAGGCTGGCGAGCCTGCCTTCGAACAGCGAGCGCGAGGCGCGCGTATCGTTGCGGCCACCGTCGACGCGGGTGATCTGCCAGTACCAGCCCGATTGCGGCAGTTCGAACAGCGGCTCGCCGAGATTGGCACCGACCTGGATCTGCGGATCGTCGACGGCACCGGCAATATCGGCGATGAGCAGCTTGACATAGACGCCGAGGCGCCGGTCGAAGCCCCGCTCCACCGCATCCCGATTGACCGCCGCCAGCACGATGCCGGTGATGGTCAGGAGCACCACCGCGAAAGTGAGGGCCAGGATGAACAGGCGCCGCGCGAGCGACGGGGCGCGGATGGCAGGCACGTTCAGGCCGCCTGCGGCGGCTGCAGGATATAGCCGAGGCCGCGCACCGTCTGGATCACATCGACGCCGAGCTTCTTGCGCAGCCGCCCGATGAACACCTCGATCGTATTGGAATCGCGGTCGAAATCCTGGTCGTAGATATGTTCGACCAGCTCGGTGCGCGACACCACCTTGCCCTGCTGGTGCATCAGATAGGCGAGCAGGCGATATTCGTGCGAGGTCAGCTTGACCGGATTGCCGTCCACGGTGACGCGGCCGGCGCGGGCGTCGAGCCGCACCGGGCCACAATTGAACTCGTTGGTCGCCTGGCCGGCGACGCGCCTGAGCAGCGCCCTGAGTCGCGCCAGCACCTCCTCCATGTGGAAGGGCTTGGCGACATAGTCATCGGCCCCGGCATCAAAGCCCTGGACCTTGTCGGACCAGCGGTCGCGCGCGGTGAGAATCAGCACCGGCATGGTGCGGCCGGAGCGGCGCCACTGTTCCAGCACCGAGATGCCGTCCATCTTGGGCAGGCCGATATCGAGCACCACCGCGTCATAGGGTTCGGAATCGCCGAGGTAATAGCCCTCCTCGCCGTCGAAGGCCCGGTCGACGACATAACCCGCATCGGTCAGCGCTGTGAAAATCTGCCGGTTGAGATCCGGATCGTCCTCGACGACGAGCAGCCGCACGCTTTGTTTCCTTACCTTGCCTCGCGCGCTTTCGAAGGGCGCCGCGTCTCATGCACCCGTCAGCGGACCTGGACGAGTTGCCCGGTCGCCGCGTCGAAGCGCGCACGCATGACCTTGCCATGCCGGTTGACGACTGTCAGCAGGTAGACGAGCTGGCCCGTGGAAACACGGCACAGCCGGGCATTGACCACCTCGCCGCGATGCTCCGGACGCAGGTTGCGGGTTGCCTGGTCGAGCGGCACGGCCTGGTTGCCGGCGATCGCGGCGCGCTGTTCGGCCGGCGTCAGGCAACCCTGGGCCATGGCGGCGGCCGGCGCCAGCATGAGCGCGAACATGACGGCACAGGTCTTGAGCAGGGTCATGTGGGGACGGACCATGGCGAGGAAGGCGGCACGGTAGTCGCGCGGCCTGAACGCCCGATGAATAATATCGAGGGAAAGTCCGCGGCAGCGCCCGGGCGTCATCGTCAGGACATCACGCTTGCGGCATTGCGTCCCCGGCTCGGCGTTGTTTGCCGGCCGGCGCGCGTGTAGCCTGACCGGCAGGCCACATCGGCCGCTGGCCGATGCCATGTCGAAGCGCCCGTGTCGCCGGATCGCCGCCACCGGAATGTCGGGCGGCTCGCGCGGACGGCGCTGCGTCCGCGGCACCCGATCGCATCAGGAGCGAAACCATGAGCCATGTACCCGCCGACCTCGAAGGGGAATTCCCGGACGCCGGTGAGGCCATCGCCAAGCTGAAGGCCTCGAACCCGCATTTCGCCAAGGTGATCGAGAGCTATCATGCGGTGAACAAGGAAATCCGCCGGATCGAGGCCGAACTGGAACCGACCTCGGACGAGACGCTGGAAGATTTCAAGAAGCAGCGGCTGGCCTTCCTGGACGAAATCGCCGCCATGATCGCCCAGGCGGGCGCCTGAACATCGACCTCGTCGAGGCGAGACTTCCGTCCGGTCAGGCGGCCGACCCCGGCTTGACGCGCGGTGCCCAGCGGCCACCGCCGACCACTGACAGGACCGGCCCGCCATTGGCCGCCTCCAGCGATATCGGGCCGGCGATGCGGACCAGGAAAGGCAGTGTCCAACCGGGCGGTCGCCGCGCCGGGTCGTCGCCGAAAATGACGGTCACGGTGCCAGTCACGACCGGACCTCCCGGCAGGCGCCGGGTCCGGCATCGGCGATCACATTGACGCGATCAGCGCATGCAGACGCTGCGACGGCACCCTGATGGCCGGCCGGCCATTGCGCGGGAACGACGGATCCTGCGGGCGGAGGTTTACTTTCGACGGTCATAATGGCCTCGCGGGTTTGCTCTGGGTCACCGCCAGGGAGTGTTTGGTTCATTCCCGGCATACGACTCGGTGGCGGCATTCGGATTGGGCGGCATTCGCATTGACAGGCCCGGACGGTTGCGGGCCTCATCGCTGGGACATTCGAGGAGACGACGTGCGGATAGTGGTTCTTGCCCTGGCATTGATGCCGGTCAGCCCGGCCCTGGCTGTGATCGGGGGCACACCCCTGGCGGCCTCGGACCCGCTCAGCAGCCAGACCGTGATGATTTCGGGCGGCCAGGGCTTCTGCTCGGGCGCGGTGATCGGTGAACGGCTGGTGCTGACGGCGGCGCATTGCGTCGACGGCAGCCCAAGGCTCGCGGTGCTGGTCTTCGGTCCGAATCGCCAGCCGATTCTCAACGAGATCGTCGGACGCTCGGTCCATCCGGCTTACAAGCGCCTCGACTGGCAGAACCGGCGCACCGCCGTGGATCTGGCCGTGGTGCGCACCGCCCAGCCGATTGGCCAGGGCCGGCAGGCGGCAAGCCTGAGCGCGGCTGCGCTGCCGGCTCCCGGCGCGTCGATCCGCCTGGTTGGTTATGGCCCGAACGCCGAGGGCGACGGTGCCAGCGCCGGCGTCCTGCGCCAGGCGGCACTCACCGTCACCGGCCGGCCGTCGAGCTATCAGGTGCGCCTGACCGGACCTGCCGGCGCGAGGCTCGGGGCCTGCACCGGCGATTCCGGCGGTCCGGTCTTCGCCACCGAGGCCGGCCAGCCGGTGGTCGCCGGGGTGGTCAGCTGGACGACGGGCCAGGGCACGGCCCGCTGTGGCAATCTGACGGGGACGGTTCCCGTCGCACCTCACCGCCGCTGGATCGAGGAAACGATGCAGGGCCTTGGAGCGCAACGATGAGACATGTGACGGCTTCCGCACTTCTCGCCGGCCTCGTGACCGGCATGGCCTCCATGGTCAGCATGCCCGCCCATGCCATTATCGGCGGCAGCGCGGTCGGGGCTTCCGATCCGCTTGCCCGTTCGTCGGTCCTGGTGGTGACCGGCGATGCCAATGGCTGCACCGGCACGCTGATCGGTCGGCGCAGCGTCCTGACCGCGTCGCATTGCGTGCAAGGCGCGCGCGTCGCGGTCGTCGCATTCATTCGCGGCGGGCGGATCGTCGCGCTGACGCCTGTCCTGTCGGCATCAGGGCATCCGGGCGTGCGTGGCCCGCGCGGCGGCAACGCCCCGATCGACGTCGCGGTTCTGACCATTCGCGACCTGCCCCCGGCAGGTTTCGGCCCAGCCCGCGTCGGCGGCCGCGAACCGGCGCCGGGCTCACGCGTCACCATTGCCGGCTTCGGTCGCCAGCGGCTCGAAAGCATGCGCAGCGCCGGGGAGCTGCGCCGGGTCGACCTGCCGGTGATCCAGCGCTCGCCATCCGGCTATACCGCGCTCGGCGTGCCCGGACTGTTCGAGACCGGCCGAGCGCCTTCGGCCTGCCAGGGCGATTCGGGTGGTCCGGCACTCTCCGGTGGCAGCGTCGTCGGCGTGGTCAGCCTGGTCTCCGGGCCGACCGAAACACGCGGCTGCGGCTTTCTGACCATTGCCATGCCGGTGGTTTCGATCGCGCCCTGGATTCGCGGCGCCATCGCGAACGGCGAAAGCCGGGCCCCCGCCAATCCGCGGATCGCGACCTTGCCGCCGCCGCGCGCGCCGGAGCGCGAAGGCCTGCCGCCCTGGGCCCGTATCGACCGGCAGTAACACACGGTTTCGCCGCACCTGCCCGCGGAGGAAGCAAAACGCCCGGCAAGGACGAGCCATGCCGGGCGCAAATCGCGAATCTGCATAAAACGTATCGAAGCGCCGACGATCACGCAAGGATTATATTCCTTTAAACGGATCGCAATCCCGTCGATCAATGCGACAGCGCGGTCCACAGCATGGCGAGGCCGGATACCAGCATGAGCCCGTCCAGCATGGCGCGAAAGCGCTCGGCGTCCATGTTGAGGACAAAACGCTTGGCGAGAAACGAGCCGGCCATCAGCGAGGAACCGGTGATCAATCCCTTCAGGATGATCTCGGCGGGCAGCGCGCCGAATTGCCGGAACGACAGCGCCTTGGCGATGTAGATGGCGAGCGAGCCGGCTGATTCGGTGCCGAGGAACGCGCCGCCGGCGAGCCCGTAGGCGACGAAGACCGGCACGGAAATCGGGCCGGTCGCCACCACGACGCCGGTCAGGTAGCCGATCAGCGCTCCCGCGACGGCGAGATGCCAGAGCTTGAAGCGGAACTGGCGGGCGGCAAACCAGCGGCGCACCGGGATCATGGCGATCAGGAACAGCCCGATGGCGATATCGGCGGCCCGCGGCGGAATGGCCACCAGCGTGCGAGCACCCAGCGCTGCGGCCGGCGCGCCGGTGGCGGCATAGGCCGCGAATGCGCGCCAGTCGACCTCGCGCCACCAGGCCAGAATGCGCGAGACATTGGCGAGAATGGCGGCGACCGCCATGATCGGCACGGCCTCCTGCGGGCCGAAGCAATAGGCCAGCACCGGCGCCAGCATGATGGTGGAGCCCGTCCCGATCACGCCGCTGATGGTGCCAGCAACGAGACCCACGGCGAGAACGATCATGAATTCCATCGGCCGCCCCTCGCGAAGGCAATGGTTGTGCGAGCCGGCGGCAGAGTCGGTCAAGCAGCGCCGGTAACGGCATGCCATCGTGGCCTCGCATGGCTGCGATGGCGATTCGCGCCGTCTCGGCTGTGGTCGCGCCGTGTGCGTTTCCGATGCCCGATCCCGCCACGGGCGGTGATTCGCCGGCGCTGCGACGGGTTCCCTTGGAAATATCCCTGCGCGACACCATATCCACAGTCGATCGGTCCGCTCTCGATTCGGAGGCGGCTGACGATCCAGGCGCTCCTGAAGACGGGCGGAAACCCCACCCAGCACGATCGATGACCAATCCGTCCGGCATCGCGTCGCTGGCGCGCTCTTGCCGACGCCGGCAGGCCGGCGGACACGGTGAGCTTAAGGAGAACGCGGTGACAGAAGAACAAATCAAGAGCTTGGCCGCCGCGCAGACGCGCAAGGAACGGGCCGAGAAACAGGCCGAGGACGCCCTGAAGGCGCGGACCGAGGCGGCAAACCAGGCCCAGCATGTCCAGGACCGGACGATCAAGCTCCGGGCGCTGCGGCTGGCGAAGGAACAGGCCGATGCCCTGGCCGCCGCCAAGGCTGCCAAGACGGTCAAAGCGAAAGCCAAGGCTTGAGGCCACCGCGGCCGGCTGCCATCCTGGTCCGGCGCCGCGATCGAAGGAGATAGATGATGGCCAACCCTCCGTTCAGGACACGGGGCCCGAGCAGCACGCGCGATGTTGCCGAAGCGGCATTCAAGTCGGCCACCACCAGGCCTGCCGCGCCTGCACCGGCCCCACGGCCAGTGGCGCCGGCCGTGCCCAATGCCAAGGAACAGGTGACCTTGCGCATCGATCGCGACATACTCGAACACTTCCAGGCCGATGGGCCGGGCTGGCAGGAGAGGATCAACGCGGCGCTCCGGGCGACGCTGTCGGAAACCGGCGGCGCGGCGCTGGAGACCGAACAGTTGAGTGCCGAGAACGACGGCTGAACCACCGGTTCGAACCGGCGTGACGCCTCGAAAAACCAGCGGTACCAGGGTCTGGCGGCACTTGCCGACAGCCGCCGGGAAAGATTGAGCTTGAATTTCGGGCCCGCAACCCTTACACAGGGTCATCGAGTTTCGGTTGAACGACTTCGCGCCGCGCTGTTATTTCGGCGTTTTGCTAACGATATCTCCCTCCAAAACATCGACAAAATCCGCGCAGGAGTGCCTGCGCTCACTACAGCCTTTGCTATGGAGACTATCGATGGCTACCGGAACGGTTAAGTGGTTCAACTCGCAGAAGGGCTTCGGCTTCATTCAGCCGGACGCTGGCGGCCCGGATGTGTTCGTTCACATCAGCGCAGTTGAGCGCGCTGGCCTCTACGGCCTCAATGAAGGCCAGAAGATCAGCTATGAAGTTGTGGCTGACCGCCGCAGCGGCAAGTCCTCGGCCGACAATCTGAAGGCCGAAGGCTGATTATTGCATGCCTCGCTTGGGCCGGCCGACCACGTATGGACCGGCGGCCGGCCCTCGCAAGATCATGGCCTGCGTCCCTGGTCACTTCACGACCGGTTAGGACGCTTGGGCCGCAGCAGCGGGGTCGCGCCCTCAAATCGAGGGCTGTGGCTCCGCTGTTTCGCATTCGTCGAGGCCGATAAGCCCACCGCATGCAACCAATGTGAGGTGCGCCAATGGCACTCAAGCCCAGCCTTTTCATTTTCCAATCCGGCACGTCGGAGACGCTCGGCGCCTTCACGCTCGACAAGACCGGCAGCCAGCTGCCGGAAAAGTTCGCGCCCTGGACGCGGACGGGTGTGGTTCTGCCGGATCGAAGCCCTCCTCACGGGCTGAAGCGCGCGGCGATCGAAGCCGGTGTCGCGGAATTTGGTTTTCAGCTTTGGCGCCGCAAGGCGACGACCTGATCGGTTGATCCGGGTCACAACAGGAGGAGATTTCATTGCAGGTTTTGGTCCGCGACAACAATGTCGACCAGGCTCTCAAGGTCCTCAAGAAGAAGATGCAGCGCGAAGGCATCTTCCGTGAGATGAAGCAGCGCTCGGCTTACGAGAAGCCGTCGGAGCGCAAGACGCGCGAGAAGGCCGAGGCCGTGCGCCGGGCTCGCAAGCTCGCCCGCAAGCAGGCAGTCCGCGAGGGCCTGATCGCAGCGCCGAAGCCGAAGCCGCGTCCGGCCGGCCGCGGGCGCCCGGGTCAGCCGACCGCCCCTTCGGCCACCGCCGCCGTCGCCGGCAGCGAGCCGAACAAGAGCTGAGCGCCAGCGCGCCACTCCTAGCAGACCATGAAGACCAGCCAGGGTTCGAATCGAACCCTGGTTTTTTTATTGCGCCGAAGCGGACGATTCGGTGCCGGCGCCACCGGCCTCCGGGCGTTCGCCTTTCAGCCTTAGGCCGATCGCGACAATGGCATGAATCGCCGGCATCAATTCCTGGCCCAGATCGGTCAGTGAATATTCCGCCGAGGGCGGCGAGCTTGCCACCAGCCGGCGCCGCAGCACGCCTTTCCTTTCGAGATCCTTGATCCGTGCGCTCAGCATCTTGGCGGAGATCTGGGGAATGTCGGTGCGCAGCTCACCGAAGCGGCGTGGACCGGCACTCAGATGCCAGATCACATTGGGTGTCCAGGCCCCGCCGAGCAGCGCCATGCATTCCCCCAGCGCGCAGGTCGGCGGAGGCTTCGGTGCTCGGCTCTTGCGCTGTTTCAACGCCATTGCGGGCTCCTCTCAAGTTACCGCCAGGAAACCGGAAAATTCGGTAACCTAAAGTTATCAGATATACAAATGTTATCCCGCTTGCTTACCTCCCGCCATCGAGGCCAAGGCCGCCGCGGCGGCATCCAGGGAGTTGGCAAGCATGGTCAGCGTCGCAGTCGTCTTTCACAGTGGCTATGGCCACACCAAGGTTCAGGCCGAGGCGGTCCGCCGGGGCGCCGCCGAGGTCGCCGATACCGATGCCCGGCTGATCGATGTCGCCGATTACGAAGGCAGTTGGGACGTTCTCGATCGGGCCGATGCCCTGATTTTCGGCGCGCCGACCTATATGGCCGGGCCCTCGGCGCCGTTCAAAGCCTTCCTCGACGCCACGGCCTCGCGCTGGGCCGAGCAGCGCTGGAAGGACAAGCTCGCCGCCGGCTTCACCAATTCGGCCGGCCATAACGGCGACAAGCTCAGCACGTTGCAGCAACTCAACCTGTTCGCCATGCAGCACGGCATGATCTGGATCGGCCTCGGCCTGTTGCCGGGACATCATACCAGCAGCGGCACGCCCGACGATCTCAACCGGCTCGCCGGTTTCATCGGCGCCATGGCTCAATCGAACGCCGATCAGGCGGCCGACATCGTGCCGCCGCTCGCCGATCGTCGCACCGCGGAACATCTCGGCCGGCGCGTTGCCGCGGCCGCCATCCGCTGGCACCAAGCCTAGGAGGCCGGCATGGATCGCCGCTATGACGAGATCACCCGCGCCATGCAGCTCTATTTCGACGGGTTGCACCACGGCGACACTGCCAGGCTCGGCAAGGTCTTTCACGCCGACGCGCGTTATGTTTGCGCGACCGAAGGCAGCCTCACCCATCTCGGCATGGCTGAGTATTTCCCGATCGTGGATCGCCGACCTTCGCCGGCGCGCCGCCACGAAGCGCGGACGGATCGGATCATCTCGATCGAATTCGCCGGGCCGGTCACCGCCTTCGTTCGCGCCGAGTGCAGCATCGGCCCCAAATCCTTCATCGATCTCCTGACGTTCATCCATCTCGACGGGCGCTGGCAGATCATCGCCAAGGTCTTCCATTTCGATATTCGGCCGCAGGCCGCGGCGCATGGCGATGCCCGGGAGCCGACATGCCCTATGTGAATATCAAGATCACCCGCGAGGGGGCGACAGCCGAACAGAAGGCCGCGCTGATCGCCGGCGCGACCGATCTCCTGGCTCACGTCCTGGGCAAGAGCCCTGCCACGACCTTCGTGGTCATCGACGAAGTTTCGATGGAGGATTGGGGTCTCGGCGGCCTGCCGGTCGACGAATACCGACGTCGCAACACCATCGCCGCAGGGCCGGCGAACCGATAGGAGCCACGCATGGCGATCATCACGCCGCTGACCGAAAAGCTCGGCCTCGACGTGCCGGTGTTGCTGGCGCCGATGGCCGGCGTCAGCGGCGGCGCGCTTGCCGCCGCGGTGACCAATGCCGGCGGGTTCGGCTTTGTCGGCGGCGGCTATTGTGACCGTGAATGGCTTCGGCGTGAGATGGAGGCGGCGGGCAATACACCGACCGGCGTCGGCTTCATCACGTGGGCCTTGGAAAAGGACCCCGCGCTGATCGACCTGGTGCTGGCGCGCAGGCCGCCGGCGATTTTCCTGTCCTTCGGATCGATCGGCGGCTTCGCCGGCAAGATCAAGGCCGCCGGCGCCCTGCTTGTCGTACAGGTCCAGAGCGTCGCCGAAGCGCGGCGCGCGGCGGCCGAGGGGGCCGACGTCGTCGTGGCCCAGGGTACCGAAGCCGGCGGTCATGGCGCGGGCCGGGCGACCTTGCCGCTGGTGCCGGCAGTGGTCGATGCGGTCGGCCCCATTCCCGTGGTTGCCGCCGGAGGCATAGCCGACGGGCGCGGCTTGGCAGCGGCCCTGATGCTGGGAGCCGCCGGCGTGCTCTGCGGCACCGCCTTCTTCGCCAGCCGCGAGTCGCTCGCCCATCCGAACGCCAAGCAGGCGGCCGTAGCGGGTTCAGGCGACGCAACGATTCGCGGCTCGCTGTTCGATCTGGCGCGCGGCATCGACTGGCCGGAGCCGTGGACGATGCGCACGCTCGCCAATGACTTCAGTCGCCAATGGGACGCCGATCCCGCCGGTCTTCGCGACAATCTCGCAGCGGAGCAGGCGCGCTATGCCAAGGCGCGCGACCAGGGCGACATGGACGTGGCCGCGGTCATCGTCGGCGAAGGGGTCGACATGGTGCGCGCGATCGAGCCGGCCGAATCGATCGTCCGGCGCATCGGTGCCGAAGCGGAGATTCTGCTGCACCGCGCAGGCTGCCACCTCAGCCGCTAAACCGGCGCGGGCGCCCAGGCCATGATGCATACAACCTGACGGCGATGCCCAATCCATAGTCACGCTCCATCTCGCCATGCTCAAGCACGCGGCGTCGACCAGGAGCTGAGCTCGAGAAAATCAAGGAAATTGGCTGGCCCGGTCTTTGCTGCACCGCATCCAAGGGGGATGCCATGCGCAAGGCCGAAATCCCAGCCGACCCGAATGCCGTGACGATCGACTGGGATCGCACCGCCCTGGTCGTGATCGACATGCAGCGCGATTTCCTGGAGCCGGGCGGCTTCGGCGAGGCGCTGGGCAACGACGTCTCCAAGCTCGCCCGCGCGGTCGGCCCGATCCGCAGGCTGCTGACGCTTGCCCGCGCCAACAAGATCCTGGTCGTCCACACCCGCGAAGGCCACCGGCCCGACCTCGCCGATGCGCCGCCCCTGAAGGTCGCACGCGGCGACCCGCGGTTCCGCATCGGCGCGACCGGGCCGATGGGGCGCATCCTGGTGCGTGGCGAGCCCGGCCACGACATCGTGCCGGAGCTTCGGCCAGCCGATGGCGAACCGGTGGTCGACAAGCCCGGCAAGGGCGCCTTCTACGAGACCGATCTCGCGCTGATCCTGCGCAATCGCGCGATCGAAACCCTTATCGTCTGCGGCGTCACGACCGAGGTCTGCGTCCACACCACCGTGCGGGAAGCCAATGACCGGGGCTTCCGCTGCCTCGTGCCGGGCGATGCCTGCGCCTCCTATTTCGACGAATTCCATGTGGTCGGCCTCAGGATGATCGCCGCCCAGGGCGGCATTTTCGGCTTCGTCACGACCACCGCCGCAATCGCCGCGAGCCTGCCTGCCCCGACCTGACCGATCCCCTCCCGACCCACAGGAGATGTGCATGGCCATGACCGATACAACCGCCAAGCCGGTCATCTGGACACCGGGTGACTGGAACGCCTTTTTCGGCTTCGGCACCAATATCCTGGTCAACATGCTGGTGCTGACCGGCCTGTTGCGCTTCGTCCTGAAAATGCCCGACAGCTTGGTGTTCGGCCGTATCCTGCCGGCCCTCGGCCTGATGATGGCGCTATCTACGCTCTATTATGCCTGGCTTGCCTATCAGCTGGCCCTCAAGACCGGCCGGAACGACGTCTGCGCCCTGCCCTCCGGGGTCAGCGTGCCGCATATGTTCATCGTCACCTTCGTCATCATGCTGCCGATCTCGCTTTCGACCGGCGATCCCGTGAAGGGCTGGGAAGCCGGGCTCGCCTGGGTGTTCATCCAGAGCATCATCCTGATGCTCGGCGGCTTCATCGCGCCCTATATCCGCAAGGTGACGCCGCGCGCAGCCCTGCTCGGCACGCTGGCCGGCGTGTCGATCGCCTTCATCTCGATGCGGCCGGCCATGGAAATGTTCATGACGCCGGTGATCGGGCTGACCTGTTTCGCGATCATCCTGGTGTCCTGGTTCGGCGGCCTGCGCTATCCGCGCGGCATTCCCGCGGGCCTGGTGGCGATCGCCGCCGGCACGTTCATCGCCTGGGGGTCGACGCTCATCGGCCTGCCGCTCGGCGGCATGGGGCTCGACAAGCTCGCCCAGGCCTTTTCAAGCTTCGGCTTCGCCGTGCCGATCCCGGCGATCGGCCATGTCTTTTCCGGCTTCCAGTTCCTCGGCATCATCCTGGTCACCGCCATTCCCTTCGGCATCTACGACCTGGTCGAGGCCATGGACAATGTCGAAAGCGCGGAGGCCGCCGGCGACCATTACCCGACGACCCGCGTGCTGAGTGCCGACGGCGTCATCAGCATGATCGGCTGCCTGATGGGCAATCCCTTCATCAACGCGGTCTATATCGGCCATCCCGGCTGGAAGGCGATGGGCGGACGCATCGGCTATTCCGCGCTGACCGGCGTGATGGTGCTGGTGCTCGCCTGGTTCGGCGTCATCGCGCTGCTGACCGCCCTGATCCCGGTCGTGGCGATCGCGCCGATCCTGCTCTATATCGGCATGCTGATCGGCGCCCAGGCGTTCCAGACGACGCCGGCAGCCCATGCGCCGGCGGTGGTCCTGGCGCTGACGCCGCATCTGGCCGCCTGGGCCAAGACGCTGCTCGACGGCGCGCTCGGGGCCGCCGGCACCAGTGCCGCCCAGGTCGGCTTCGACAAGCTCGCCCAGGTGGGCGTGCTCTATCACGGCCTGGAGGTCATGGCCGGGGGCGCCATCATTACCGGACTGGTGCTGGGCGCCGTCGGCGTGTTCATCGTCGAGAGGAAGCTTCTCAACGCGGCGGCCTTCGCCAGTGCCGGCGCCTTGTTGACCTTCTTCGGCTTCATGCATGGCGAAGCGGTTGGCCTTGCCAAGTCGCCCTCGGTGGCGCTCGCCTATGCCATGGTCGCCGGCCTGCTCTATGCCTGCTCGCGCATGGAGGAGACCGCCGCCGAACCGAAGGCGATCGCGCAGCCCGCCGAATGACCCGGCCGGCGGCCGGATTTCGGCCGGCCGCTCATGCGGCCCGCCGGTTCAGGCATGGGCGGTCTTGCCGCCATCGATCACCAGGGCGGCGCCGGTCATGAAGGCATGGTCGTCGGAGGCCAGCACCAGGGCGAAGGCGGCGATCTCGTCGGCCGTCGCCATGCGGCCGAGCCCGGGCACATTGCTGCGGGCCCATTGCGCGGCACCGGCGCGCCAGACCGCGTCGGGCACATTCTCCATGCCGGCGGCGCGGCGCACCAGCGCCGTGTCGGTGGTGCCGGGCACCAGCGCGTTGATCCGGATGCCTTGCGGCGCATAGTCGAGCGCGGCGCTCTGGACGAGACCGATCAGCGCGCGCTTGCTGGCTGAATAGGCCGAGCGACGCGCCTGGGTCGCGATGGCATTGGACGAGGCGGTGACCACGATGCTGCCGCCGCCGCCCGCGATCATGTGCGGCACCTGATATTTGATCGACAGGAACACGCCCCTGAGATTGGTATGGGCGACATCGTCGAACTCGTCCGCCGTCAGTTCGTGCAGCGGCTTCTCAAGCGTAATGCCGGCATTGTTGAAGGCGACGTCGAGACGACCATACTTGCCGACGGCACCGTCGACAAAGGCCTTCACATCGCGTTCGGAGCGCACGTCGGCGCGGATATAGGTCGCCTCGCCGCCGTTCCAGCGAATCTCCGCCTCGACGTCCCGGCCCAGTTGCTCGCGCCGGCCGCAAAAGGCGACCTTGGCGCCCTCCGCGGCAAAGGCCTTGGCCGCCGCCTGACCGATGCCGGAGGTCGCCCCGGTAACCAGTACGACCTTGTTCTCGAAGCGGCGCAGGCCGCTCGGCCGCTGCTGCGCCGGGCGCGCGGCCTGGCCGAGCGACAACCCGGCGGCGAGCCCGGCGACACCCGCGACCGTGCCGGCGGCGGCTGATACCAGAACCAGGCGGCGACTGCTGCCATCACCCGCTTTTTCGGTCATATCATGCTCCGCTTCCAGCTCAGGGGAGATGCGAGGATATTTCCATCACCGATCATCTTAACGGTGTTAAGATAGCAGTAGCATTCAAACTTAACAGTGTAAAGACCACGCAATGATCGACCGCCCTCACGATGCCCCTTCCCTGCCGGAGGCAGAGAGGCACGCGCCCTATCATCACGGCACCCTGCAGGCGGCATTGATCGCGGCGACCGACGAGATCCTGCTGGAAAGCGGGATCGAGGGCTTCACCTTGCGTGCGGCGGCCCGCCGCGCGGGCGTGTCGGCGGCGGCCCCCGCGCATCACTTCGGCAGCGCCGCCGGCCTGCTCACCGAGGTGGCGATCCGCGGCTATGACGACCTCGCCGAAGCCATCAGGGCCGCCGCGGGCGCCCATGCCGATCCAGCGGCCGCCCTGCGGGCCATGGGCATCGCCTATGTCCGCTTCGCCCTGAACTATCCGGGCCGGTTCAAGCTGATGTATCGCAAGGACCTGCTGATCGCTGGCGATGCCCTGCACGAGGCGGCGCAGGCGAGCCTGCGGGTCGTCAAGGAGATGGCCCAGCGCTATCTCGGCAGGCCGCCCGAGGCGCCGCTCGACCGGCCGGCCGAAGCCCTGGTGCTCGGCTGCTGGTCCTCGGCCCATGGCTTTGCCCAGCTCGCCGTCGAAGGCCGGCTCGCCAGCCATGCCGGCTCCGTGGATGTCGCGAGTTATGTCGACGCGATCCTGCCCGAAGTGATGGCCATGATGTTGCCCGACCGGTCAGGGCGCGAAACGGCGAGCTGAGACCCATGGCAATCTCGGGAATCTTACCGAGACCGGCCTGAGGTTTATCCCAAGGGCGTAGGGAAGCGCTGCCGACTATGTCAGCCGATGCGGCGGAAGCGATGCGCGGTCTCGGCCGGCGGGGCCTCGCGGCCGGAAACGGGTCGGCCGGCGGCCACGCAACTTATCCGCGGCTCACGCATTGTTATCCCATTGCCTGCTGCTCGGGAGAGTTCCATGAAACGCCATTTCGCTAGCCTCGCCGGTGCCACCCTGCTCCTCGCCGGTCTCGCGTTACCGGCTTCGGCCCAGGAGCGTGTCCGTGTCGGCGTCCTCAATTGCGACGTCTCGGCTGGTATCGGCATGATCGTGACATCGCAGCGCGGCATCGCCTGCCGGTTCCGGCCGGATCGCCGCGGCCGCCAGGAGGTCTATGTCGGCCGCATTTCCCGCTATGGCCTGGACCTCGGTGTCACCGGCCGCGGCGTATTGGCCTGGACCGTGTTCTCGGCGGCGCCGCGCTACACGCCCTACCAACTCGCGGGGACCTATGCGGGCGCGGGCGCAGAGGCGACGCTCGCGGTCGGCCTCGGCGCCAATGCGCTGGTCGGCGGCTCGCGCGGCAGCGTCGCGCTGCAGCCCTTCTCGGTGCAGGCCCAGACCGGGCTCAACCTGGCCCTCGGCGTCGCCGCCATCGAACTGGCTCGCGCCCGCTAGGGCGCTTGCCGGTGGTGGCCCTCCGGCCGCCGCCTATCTCACTTCGCCGAAGGCCTCGCCCGGCTCGCCCGGATGCATCCGGATCAGCCGTGAATCGGCGACCGCGGCCTGGCGGTGCAGCACGGCCTGCCGGTAGACCGGATCGCGCAGCATTTCGATGAAGGCCGCGCCGGTCGGATATTCCGCGATGAAGGCGATGTCCCAGCGTTCCTCCGCGGGCCCGATCAGAGTCAGATCGGGCCGGCCGATCCAGACCTGCCGGCCACCGAGCCGGCGAAACACCGGCCCGCTGTCCCGGCCATAGGCCCGATAGGCCTCGAGCCCGGTCGCCTCGCGGCCGTCGGGATAGGCCGCCTTGGCGCGCAACCGCACCAGGTTCAGCATGTGCACCGGCTGATCGCGCGGCAGATCCTTGAACAGCTGGAAGGTCTCGCGGGTGGGATCGACAAAACCGGTCATGGCAGGCTCCATTGCCAACGGCCTGCCTCGCCGACAGGTTGCCTATTTTGCGAATATCTTGCCGAGCGTCACAAGAACGGAATCGGCGGCTTTGGCCTCAACGGCGCCAAGATGCCTGACGAGCCTCGTTCGGTCGACCGCGCGGATCTGGTCGAGGGCAATCTCACCTTGCTTGCCATCGAAAGTCAGCGTCACACGCGAGGGCCAGCCTTTGATCGTGGAGGTCATCGGAGCAACCAGAACGGTTGCCAGGTGGCTGTTCATGACATCGGGCGAGATGACGACACAGGGGCGCGTCTTCCGGACCTCGGAACCGCGCGCCGGATCCAGCGAAACAAGGTGAACCTGGAAGCGGCGCGGAAAACTCACCAGGTCCATTCCTGCTCATCGAAGTCGCTGGTGGACGTCTCAGGCCAAATCGCAGCGTCATCCACCGCGCTTGCCTTGCCGAAAGCCTCCTCCCAACCATCTCGCGGATCCGCGAAGGGCACCATGACCAGCCGTCCGCCCTCGATCGTGACCTCGACGGCATCGGTAATACCGCACTGATCCAACACCGCCTTGGGGAGCCTGATACCCCGGGAATTGCCAATAGGTACGACAGCGAGCTTCATCACGGCCTCCGTGCCGGCAGGAGGCTACAAAGTAATTACACACCACTGGTGATGCAAGCGGCATTCAAGGCGCCGGCTCTCCCGGCCAATCAGCCAAATGGTCTTCGAGCTCCTGCAATTCCGCCAGTTCGTGCTCCCAGGCGGTGATCCGGCCGCGCACCGAAATGCCCGCCTGATGCACCGTCTCGGCGTCGCCCGAGACGAGCGGATGCCACCAGTAGAGATCATGCCCCTCGGCGACCAGGCGATAGGCGCAGGTCGGCGGCAGCCAGGGCAAGGTGCGCGCCTCCTCCGGCGTCAGCCGCACGCAATCAGGCACCTTGGCCTGGCGGTTGTCGTAGTCGGTGCAACGGCAGGTCTCGCCGTCGAGCAGCGTGCAGGCCACCGAGGTGAAGTGGATGGCGCCGGTATCCTCGTCCTCCAGCTTGTTCAGACAGCAGCGCGCGCAGCCGTCGCACAGGCTTTCCCATTCCGGCCCGGTCATGTCTTCCATGGCCTTGGTGCGCCAGAACGGCTCGGGTTGAGTTTGGTTCGGGGCGCTGTCGCCACCCGCGCGCCGTTTCATCATCTCGTCTCCGGAGGTCAGGCCCCAAGGCCCGCCCTCGCGCCGGATGGTAACCCTGTTGAAAGAAGGCCGCGAGCCCGGCCTGACGCTGTTGGCTCGCCCTCGCCGTTTCCGCTATGGTAAGCAGATCGTCAAGAGACCCGCGCAAAGGATGTTTCCGACGTGACCGATTTTCAGCCCGGCGGCGGTCGGGGAAGTGCTGCCAAGCGCTTCTTCCTCGATCTCGACGCGAGGTTGACCGACGGGGCCTGGCGCCTCGCCGGCCTGATCGGGCGCAGTTGGGAAAAGCTCGCCGACCTCTCGGACCGCGTCCAGGTCTATGGCTGGAAGCGCGCCGGCGCCGAACTCGGCTCGGAGGGCATGACGCTCGGCGCGATCGGCATGGTGGCGATGCTGACGCTGGCCATTCCGGCATTTCGCGAGACCAGCGACGGCGACTGGCTGAAAAAGAGCGAACTCTCCGTGGTGTTTCAAGACCGCTACGGCAACGAGGTCGGCCGCCGTGGCATCAGGCACAATGATTCGGTGCCGCTGGACGACTTTCCCGACCACATGATCAAGGCGGTGCTGGCCACCGAGGACCGCCGCTTCTTCGACCATTACGGCATCGACCTGATCGGCACCTTGCGCGCCGTGATGACCAATGCGCGTGCCGGCGGGGTCGTGCAGGGCGGCTCGACCATCACGCAACAGCTCGCCAAGAATCTGTTCCTGACCAATGAACGGTCGATCGAACGCAAGATCAAGGAAGCCTATCTGGCGCTCTGGCTCGAGGCCCGCGCCTCCAAGGCCGAGATCCTGAAGACCTATCTGGATCGCGCCTATATGGGCGGCGGCGCCTTTGGCGCCGAGGCCGCCGCCGAATATTACTTCGGCAAGTCGGTGCGCGACGTGACGCTGGCGGAGGCCGCCATGCTCGCCGGCCTGTTCAAGGCGCCGACGCGGTTTGCCCCGCATGCCAACCTGCCGGCGGCCCGCGCCCGCGCCAATACCGTGCTCGACAACCTGGTCGAGGCCGGATTCATGACCGAAGGCCAGGTGTTCGGCGCCAGGCGCAATCCGGCAACTCCGATCGACCGCAAGGACGAGGTGGTGCCGAACTACTATCTCGACTACGCCTTCGAGGACGTGAAACGGCTGGTGGCCCAGACCCCCGGCCTGACCGACCGGGTGCTGACGGTGCGCACCGGCCTCGACCTGACGGTGCAGCGCCAGACCGAGCTCTCGGTCGAGGCGATCCTGCGCCAATACGGCAACGAATATGGCGCGTCGCAGGCCGCTGTCGTGCTGATGGACGTGGACGGCACGATGCGCGCCATCGTCGGCGGCCGCGACTATGGCGCAAGCCAGTTCAACCGGGCGACCGAGGCCATGCGCCAGCCGGGCTCCTCGTTCAAGCCGATCGTCTATGGCACGGCCTTGCGTGAAGGCTTGATCACCTCGCGCTCGATCGTGGTCGACCGCCAGATCTGCCTCGGCAACTGGTGCCCGCAGAATTACGGCCGGAGCTTTTCCGGCCAGACCACGGTGATGTCCGCGCTGGTCCGGTCGATCAATTCGATCCCGGTCATCCTGACCCAGCAGATGGGCCGGGGCGATTCCCGGGTCGGCCGGCAGAAGATCATCGCGACCGCCCGCGAGATGGGCATTACCCGGCCGCTGACCGATTCGGCGCCGCTGCCGATCGGCGCCGCCGAGGTCACCTTGATCGAGCTGACCACGGCCTATGCGACCTTCGCCTCGGGCGGCAGGAGCGTGACGCCCCATGCCGCGGTGGAGATCAAGAATTCGCATGGCGAGGTGATCTGGCGCGCCGATCGCGACATGGCGCCGCCCCGCCAGGTTTTCACCCCGGCGGTTGCCACCGACATGAACTCCATGCTGGTCGGCGTGGTCGAATCGGGTACCGGCCGGCGTGCCCAGGTCGAAGGCGTGCAGGTCGCCGGCAAGACCGGCACGACCAATTCCTATCGCGACGCGCTGTTCATCGGCTTCTCCGGGCAATATGCGGCAGGCGTCTGGTTCGGCAATGACGACTATTCGGAGACCAACCGGATGACCGGCGGATCGCTTCCCGCGATGACCTTCAGCCGGGTGCTGACCGCCGCCCATCAGGGCCTGGAGCGCAGGCCGGTCTTCGGCCAGCCGGACGCGGCCCGCCCGCCGTCCGGGGCGCCGACGGCGGCCCCGGTGCCGCTTGCCGGTATTCCCGAGCGGCCGCAGGTTCTGTCGCGGCGCTCGCTGACGGTGCTCGGCCGGATCGAAAAGCTGATGCGCGATGCATGGGATGCGCCGATGCGGCCCGGCACCGTATCCTCCTCCGAACCGCAGGTGCGCGTCCTGCGCTGACGGAGACCGATCATTGCGTACCGTCACCGGCATCTTCCTCGCCCTCGCCATCGGGGCCGCGACCGGCCTGGGCCTGACGGCGGCTTCCGTCGGCCGCGGCACGGGCGCCGGCGTCCTGCATATCGGCCCGTGGCTGGCGACGCCCAAGGCCGGCACGACCGACGCAGACCCCTATGCACGCGCCGTGACCGCGCGGCTCGGGACCTTGCCGCTGGCGCTGGCTGACGGCCTGGCGCTGACGGCGGAGGCCGACGAGGACGGCCGGACGCTGGACGGGCGCTGCACCTATCGCATCGCCGGGGCCATGCCGCCGGCCCGGTTCTGGACGCTCGGCGTGGTCGGCCGGGACTACCAGCCGGCCGCCCCGGCGGGCATACGCCAGGCCTTCACCAGCTACGAGGTGCTGCGCCAGGGCGACCTGCCGATCGACATCCTCGTCGCCGGCACGGCGCGCCCGGGCAATTGGCTGCCGACCGGCGGCACCGAGCAGATCCGGCTGATCCTCCGGCTCTACGACACGCCGATCGCCACCACCATTTCCAGCAGCACGGCGCTACCCGCGATCACACGGGTGGGATGCCCATGAGACGGTTCCTGTTCGGCCCCGCCTTGTGGATCGTCGCGGGCCTCATTCTCGGCCTGGCGGTGCATATCCTGTCGGTCTTCGCCTTGCCGCGCCTGGCGCCCGACGATGCCCGCGCCCGGCTGGAAGGCGCGGCGGTGAACCAGGTGACCATGCTCGGCGCGGGTTCGACGGCCAGCCTGCCGCTCGCCGATCCAGCTTTCGAGACGGCGATCTGCCGCTTCGACCTCACGGCCGGCATCCTGCACGTGCGCGCACCGGTCACCTCTCACTACACCGCCATAGCGCTCTATACGGCGACGGGACTTGCCTTCGGCGCGATCAATGACAAGGCCGCGACGCGGCGGACCATGGACCTGTTCGTGGTCACCAGCGCGCAGCGCCGGGAGCTCGCCACCGGTGAAGACGAAACGCAGGCCGACAACCTGATCATGGTGTCGCCGACTTCGGAGGGTTTCGTGCTGATCCGCGCGCTGGCCGTCCAGCCGGGCAATGCGGCGCTGGTGCGCGACCAACTGGCCCAGCAATCGCGCTGCGAGATTCTCGCCGCCGAGCAGGTGCCGAGCGGTTGATGCCCCGGCATGGCGGCATGCCGGCCTGGCCGCTTCGCTTCACTTGACGACGAGCGGCTCCGGCGTGGTCGGATAGTAGCGGGGCGGCGCCTGTTCGACATCGATCCTGCCGCGCCCGGCGGAGGCGACGCAGATCACGTCCATGCGCGCGATGTCCGCCTCGAGCGCCGCCAATTCGCGTTCCGCGAGCACCGCCTCCGGCTCCGGAGTGGCAACGAGCTGGGTGTTCAGGCTGCTCCGATAGGCTTGCACATGCTGCGCCAGCCCGTGCCGCACCCAATGGACCACCATGCGGTTCTCGGCGATCCGGTCGCGGCCACTGCGGATTTCGACGGCCGAGAGATTGGCGATATGGCCGATGGCGCCCTCGCGAATCCGATCGGCATTGGCCACCTCCACCGCCTTGGCGCAGAACGGCGCGATGCGCGACCGGTCGGCCCGCATATCATCGACCATGCGGATGAAGCGCGCCTTGGAGGAGCGATAGTCCTCACGGGCCAGGGTATGGCCGTAACCGCGCGGATCGGGATCGAAGCGCACGGGGTCGCCGATGCGGGTACGGCGGAGCTCGGCCCAGAACTGGTTCCAGCGGTCGAGCGGATGGGTCGGCATGATCAGCGCGTAGCCGAGCTGGCGCATCTCGCGCTCGGCATCGGTCCAGGAATAGCCCGACACCGGCTCGCCACGCTCGCGCGCCGCGATATTGCCGATGGCCGGCATGATCTCGTCGTTGAGCACATTGGGCTGGGGCCGGCCGAAATCGCCCGGCTGCGGACCACATCCAGCGAGGCTGCCGGCCATGGCCAGGAGGGTTCCCCAACGTGCCAGGCGATGCGCCGGTCGCGGCGGTCGATGGCCAGGCATGATGGCAAACCTCTCAGGCACTTGGTAACGGTCAGGCGCTCTTGCGGCCGCGGCGTGGTTTGTCGCCGCCACGCCGGGGCGTGTCGGTGGCCACCGATGCAGGCTCCTGCGCCTTCACGGCCGGAGCTTGCGGATCGGGCTCGTCGTGGCGTTCGACCTGAACGACCGGCAGTACCAGCACTTGGACATCATCGGCAGAGAGATCGGCATTCGGACGCTGCGCCTTGCGGCGCTCAAGAGGGAATCGAAGCACTAAACCCATCTGTCTCTCCTCTGTGCCGGCCCTCCATGGCGACGATGTCCGACGGATGGATCTGCGTCGGGCGAATTCATTAAGACTTCAGTTTGGTTAACGAGGCGTTACCGCCCCGTTGAGACTGTTCAAATCCGTGCCGTTTGAGCGCTGCGAACCATTGTGCAAGCCAACCGCCTGCCGCAATCTGAAGCCATGACTTCGGAAAACGACCGTCATAGCGTGGAAGCCCTGCTGCGGATCGCGACAGATCAGTCTGTGCCGGACGAGGCGCATTGGGATGCCGTGGTCAAACTGCAATGCATCGGCAGCGGCGAGGTCCTGAGGGCTTGTCAAGAGTTGGCGCGTTCGTCTGATCCCTGGTCGCGGCGCTGCGCAGTTGCCGTCGCTGGCCAGTTGGGAAGTCCTGGACGAAACTTTCCTGCGGAATGCAAGGCGCTGATTGCCCCCCTATTGTCCTTCGATGAACCGGTGGAAGTGCTAAGCGACGCCATTGCCGCTTGCGGACATCTTTATGGGCCCGACGAAACGTCCCCTGTTGCTATCTTCGTGGCCCATCCGGATCCAGACGTCCGTTTCGCCGTGGCATTCGCCTTGGGCGGCCATCAACAGACAGCGGCTGTTGACGCCTTGATCAGGCTCTCCGCCGATACGGACAGCAACGTGCGCAATTGGGCAACGTTTGGGCTTGGGACTCAGATCGACGACGACGATCCCGCCATTGCGGACGCGCTACTGGCACGGGTGGAAGACGGAGATCTCGATACGAGAGACGAGGCGCTGATCGGGCTGGCACGACGAGGTGACCTGCGCGTGCTCGCCCCGCTGCAGGCGGCTCTGGAAGCCGATAGTGTCGGAGAGTTGGCCGTAGAGGCCGCAGGCAACCTGGCATGCGCCGAACTGATCCCATCACTCGAAAAGCTCGCATTGCGGTGGGACCGAGACCAAGAGCTTCTTCGTGCCGCCCTGCTAGAATGTGCAGGCACGCCTGCTCCAACGCTGCCCCGACGCTGGAGCAGGACGACGAAACTGGAACGGACTGATCTCTAGGTCCGATTGAATGTGGAGCGCTCACCTCAATGATGCGGATGAAGCGCATCGTTGAGATACATGCAGGTCAGCATCGTGAAGATGTAGGCCTGGATCACCGACATCAGCAGTTCGAGCCCGGTCAGCGCGACGGTCATGGCCAGGGGCACGACCGCGGCGAGAATTCCGAGCGCGCCGAGCCCGCCAAGCGCCACGACGAAGCCGGCGAAGACCTTCAGCGTGATGTGGCCCGCGAGCATGACCGCGAACAGGCGTACCGAATGGCTCACCGGCCGGGACAGATAGGAGATCACCTCGATCGGCACGATGATCGGCGCCAAAGCGAGCGGAATGCCCGCGGGCATGAACAGCCGGAAGAAGCCGAAGCCGTGGCGAACCACCCCATAGATCGTCACCGTCAGGAAAACGATCATCGCCAGCGAGAAGGTGATGATGAGATGGCTGGTCACCGTGAAGGCATAGGGAAACATGCCGATCAGATTGGCCACCAGGACGAACATGAAGAGCGAGAAGACCAGGGGAAAGAAGCGCATTCCCTGTTCGCCGGCATTTTCGCGCAGGGTCCTGGCGACGAATTCGTAGAGCATTTCCGCCGCCGACTGCCAGCGGCCGGGAACGAGACGTCGCCGCCGCGCAGCCAACAGGAGGAACAGGCCGCTGACGGCGACCACCAGGAGCATATAGGCGGCCGAATTGGTGAAATGAATCTGCTGGCCGCCAATCTCGGCGATGCGAAAGAGCGGCTTGATTTCGAATTGCGCGACGGGACTGGCCATTACAGGCCTCGCGCCGGCTGAGACGTGCGCCGGTCGACGCCGCGGCGACGGATCAGCGACAGCCCCGCCCTGGCGCTACGCATTGCCGGCGCCCGCCGAGCGGTGACGGGCGCGCGCCAACGCGCGGCGTTTGATTTAAAGGTAGAAAGGCTCCGCGATCCGCGGCATTTGCCGAGACTGGTCATTGGACAGCACAACTCCATCATCTCATGAGCGCGAGATAACGGGGCCGTCCCCAATGCAGCGTCGGCGCAGGTCGTCCTGCGCCCGGGCCCTCCTAGCCACGCGGCATGGATGACGCAAGGCGCGGCGATGCGTCATTTGGTCCCTCGGCACCGATCCGGCGATTGCGGCCGGCGACGGGAGAGGCGGCACGCAAAGCGGCCGATACCATCGCACGACCCGCGCCTTTCCTGTGATTTCAATGACTTGCGCAAGGTCTTGGTTAACGGCCCGCTAACGAAATCGCTCGTAATGTCGGGATCGCCCTGCCCGCCAAACTCCCGTCTCACGGTTCAGCATGTCGATGCCGCGTCTGCCTCATGTCCAAAGCCTGATCGGGCTTGCCCGGTCGAACGGCATCGACGTGCGCCAGACCCTGCTGCGCGTATTGGTCGACCAGTTCGTCGCCGAACCGCATCACACGGCAGCCGAAATTACCCGGTTCGGCGAGCTTGCCCTGCATCTGATCGTCAAGGCCGACGAGGATGACCGGGCGATCATCGCCGAAAAGCTTGCCGGTCATCCGCAGACGCCCACCGCGGTGGCGCGCAAGCTGGCCGCCGACACTGCGCGCGTCGCCTTTCCGATCCTGTCGCGTTCCGTCGCTTTGTCCGACGACGACATGTTCCTGGCCGTCCGGTCGGGCGATGCCGAAAAGGCGTTGGCGGTGGCCTCGCGCGCCGATCTCGGGCTCGCCGCTCTCGTGGCGCTCGAGGACATGGACGATCCGCGCGTCGCGGCCGCCCTCACCGCCCGCATCGCCGACCCGGCACTCGACACGCCGCCGCCGCCGGCTGCGCCCAAGACCAATGATGTCGGCCGGCGCTTCCTCGATGCCTCGCCGGACATGCGGGAATCGATCATTGCCGGCCTGGCGCTGGAGGCCAATGCCGGCGCCGGCTTGCCCGTCATCGAGAGCGATACCGGCCAGTCGATCGAGCTCGCCGCGCTATCGCGCCGCCCGGGCGCCCTGGCCAATGCCCTCGTCCAGGGGCTCCGCATCGATGCCGCGACCGCCCGGCGCATCGCCGAGGACGAGGCCGGCGAGCCGCTGGTGGTCGCCGCCCGCGCGCTGGATCTCGGCCGCGAGGCCGCGACGCGCATCCTGCTGTTCGCCCATACGTCGGTCGGCACCTCGGTGGCGCGCGTCCATGGTCTGACGGCCCTCTACGACGCCATCCCGCGGACCGTGGCGCTGGTCCTGGTGCATTCCTGGCGCGAGACGGCCATGGCGCCGGCCCCGGCGCAACGGCAAGGGCGCCACGTGCCGGTCCATGCTCTGGATGGGTCGGAGCGGACAGGCGCCCGCCAGGCATCGACCGCGACCGCGCGGCCTGGGCAGCGTTCGTCGGCGCCGCTCTGGCCAGCGAGCCGACGCCTCAAGGACAGTTGAGCGCGGTCACCGATCGCCGCTCAGGCTTTGGCCAGATCAAGGAACGAACGGCCGTCGCGATCCTCGACGTCGACGATCCACAGGTCCGGATCGAAATCGATCTCGCGCCTGAGCTTGTCCTCGACCCGCTGCTCGTCGACGAAGACCTCGGGATAGGCCGGTACGAACAGCCGGTCGCCGGGCTTGGCCTCGTCGAACAGCGATTGCGGCGCCTGCAGGAACAGGCCGGCGAGCCGGTCGGCGCGTGACACGACCACGGCAATGGCACCGGCCTCCGGCGAGCCGCGCCGGCGCAAGACCGCAAAGGCGCCCTCGACCCGGACCCGTCTGAGATAGGCCGTGACCCAGAAGTCGGAGGTGACGCGATCCATGGGGCGCTATTCTATCCGCGTCCCCGTGACGCTGGCCAGTTCGCGCACGACCCGATCATTGGCCTGGCCGGTGACCGGCAGCCGCCGGTCGCGCTCGAAGCGCTGGATCGCCTCGCGCGGATCGCCGCCGAGCGGGCCGTAGCCGGCCTGGACCAGCGCGCGCTTGACCGCCTGCATGCGCCGGTCGGCCGATGGCGGGCCGGCCTGCGGCCGCGGCGTCGGCTGCGCGGCATTGGCCGCGATCAATTGGCCGATCGATTGCGGGGCCTCGGGCCGAGGCTGCGTCTGCGGCCGCGTGGCGGTGGCCGCCGCGGCATTGGCGTTGATCAGCTGGGTGATCGACTGCGCTGCCTCGGGGCGCGCCTGGGGCGCTGCGCGCGCCGGCTGCGGCTGGGCGTCGGAGGCGAGCAGCTGGTTGATCGTCTGGGCCGGCGCCGGGGCGGCGCTGCGCTGCGCCGGGCGACGCATGTGATTGAGCAATTGTTCCGTCGCCTCGCCCGAAACGCGCAGGCCGGATTGCGACTCGTAGCGCTTGATCGCGGCATCGGTGCGCGGGCCGGTCCGGCCGTCGACCGGGCCGTCATAAAGCGAACGGCGGGCAAGCTCACGCTGAATATCGGTCACCACCTCGGCGCGCGGCCGTCCCTGGGCCGCGGCCTGCTCGGCCGGCCGAGGCTCCTGAGCCCGAGGCGTGATCGAAGCGGTCGACTGGATCTCGGCCGGCCGGCCGGCCGGCACGGGAGCAGCGGCGGGAGCCTCGACGCGGGCGGTTGCAAACAGCGGCGCCGGATGCGGACCGCTCTGGCGGGCGAGCGCATTGACGCCGATGCCGACGGCGACGAAAGCCGCGCATCCGATGGCGAGCATATCGCCCTTGTTGCGGCCAAGAATCTGGCGCCAGAGCGGCACGCGCGGCTCGTCGTCCTCGAACTCGGTTTCGGCCGCGCGCCCACGGCGGGGACGCAGATCATCCTCGTCATAGGTCACGTCACGCAATTTTCCGGCCCTCCTGTTTGACCGAGACGGGTGCCGCCGGCGCCGGCTTGGCGGCGAGCGGCAGCCGCTCGACGATGTTGCGCGCGGCAGCTTCGCAATCCATGGGCATGCGCAGCGTCACACGGGTGCCCTGACCGACGACGGAAGCGACGTCGAGGGAGCCGCCATGCAGCTCGGCGAGCCCCTTGACCACCGACAGGCCGAGACCCGTGCCCTCATATTGGCGGTCATAGGTCGAGCGCGCCTGAAAGAACGGGCTGCCGAGCCGCGGCAGATCCGCGGCGGCGATGCCGATGCCGGTATCGGCGACCGACAGCGACAGCCACGAACCGTCGCGCCGCAGGCTTGCCTGCACCCGGCCGCCGCTCTTGGTGAACTTGATGGCGTTGGACAGAAGATTCAGCACGATCTGGCGGTAGGAGCGCTTGTCGCCGATGACTTCCGGCATGTTGTCGGCGAGATCGACGACCAGCTTGATGCCGCCCTCGTCTGCCTTCAGCTGCATCATCTGGATGCATTGCGTCATCAGCTGCGGCAGGTCGAACGGCTCGGCGGTGATCTCGAAATTGCCGCTCTCGATCTTCGACATGTCGAGGATCGAATTGACCAGATTGAGCAGGTGTTCGCCGGAATCGCGGATCAGCGTCGCATATTCCTTGCGGCGCGCCTGGTCGAGCCGCATGGCCTCCTCGTGCATCAGCATTTCGGAGAAGCCGTTGATGGCATTGAGCGGCGTGCGCAGCTCGTGGCTGACATTGGCCAGGAACCGGCCGCGCGCCTCATTGGCACGGTCGGCTTCGGTCCGGGCACTGTCGACCGCCGCCTCGTGCGACTTGCGTTCGGAGACATCGCGCAGCACCGAGACGACCTGGTGATCCTCGGTCGGGGCTCCCCCGAGGGGATGGCAACGCATTTCGACCCAGACGAATGTCGGCTCGTTGGTATCGGCACGCATGCGACGCAGACGGAATTCGGCAGCGGTCGCCGTGCCGCGGGCGGAGGCCAGCGACAGCGCGTTCAGATAGGCCGGCCGGTCGGCGATATGGACGCGGTCGAACAGGCCCTGACCGTGCAGGGCAAACGGCGGCACGCCTGCGACGCGCTCGGAAGCGGGCGAAGCGAAGGTCACCGCGCCGGAACGGCCGTGGCGCGTGATCAGGTCGCTCATATGCTCGGCCAGCAGCCGGTAGCGGCGCTCGCTGACCGACTGGACCTCTTCGCCGGTGCGGCTGACGATGGCAGCCGACAGCGCCAGGCCGAGCCCGTAGATGACCGCCGAGGTCACCGAGACGAAGGCCGCAAGCTCGGCGCCGAGCGGGCTGATCCGCGGGTCCGGCAGGAGATTCCACATGCCGGCCAGCCCGATGACGGTGACCGCGCCGACCACCATGGCTCCAGCTGCGGCCACCACCCGGCGCGAGCCCGACAGGACGGCTTCGGCCGGTACCAGGGCGAACCAGATCACCACGAAGGAGCTGGTGCCGTCGCTCAAGGCGGCGACCAGGGCGACGATACCGGTCAGAGCTGCCGCCGAGAACAGGTGGGCCGTCTCGTAGCGGCCGGTACGCGAGAGATAGAAGGCAATGGCGATGGGCAGCAGCAGCCAGCCGAAGGTGATCGCCTCCAGTGTGCCGGGGACACCTTGCAGGGCGAGATAGAGGGGCAATGCCGAGAACGCCAGCAGGCCCGGCATCAGGCGCGTGGCGATGAACGCACGGTGACGGACGAACACGATAGGATCGACCGTCGCGGCCGGATGCACCAGGCCATCGAGATAGGATCTCACCGAACCGATCAACGCGTTCTGACGCAACGCACTCACCTCAACACGCGGCTGTCGCCGCCGTTTTCAAGGTGAGGAGCATCGCATCGCGGCGTGAAGGAAACCCTAAGTCAACGGCGGAAGGACCCGGCCAGCGAGCCGGCTCCGGGCTTTCCGAGCGGATGGTGAAGGAACCCTTGTGAGCCATCCGGGGCGCCCGTCCCGCCCGCGCGGGCCGCCCGGGAGTGGTTGCCTGGAGCAGATGGCGACCGGCGGCGCCAAGACCCCGCGGAAGGCTGTCAACCTTAACGAAAGTTATTTCGCATTGCCGAGAAATTCACCTTATCCCCCAACGGCATGTTCACTGAACCCGGCCACCATCCGGCGCTTCGGAGTGGGGTCTCGTCGCCAGGAGCCCACCTGAACTCTCGGGGGTCAAAGGACCGGAAACGGCGTCATGTTCTTCCTCATCAAGGCAGTCTTCTGGCTTGGACTGGTCTTCCTGCTCATGCCGGATCGCGGCCTGTTCTCGTCCACTGCGAAGGAACCGGGGACGTCGATCACATCGGCGGCGACCGAAGCCGTGGCGCGCGGCGTCGCCGCCCGGGCCCTCGAACTGTGCCGGGACAATGCCGAGACCTGCGCGCAGGGTGCCGCCCTCATCGGCCAGGCCGCGATCGCCGGCCGCCGCGAACCCGTTCCGGCAGCGCCGGCGCGGACGCAGGACACCCTGACCCCGGCCGACCTGCACGTGCCCTTCGGCGGCGTCGTCCTGCCGGCCGGATCGGCGCCGCGCACGGCGCCGCTGCCGCCCCGCCGGCCGGTGTAGTCGGCCGGCCGCCCCGCGGCCCTTTGTTTCGGCGTTTTCGGCCGCTATATCAGAGCTATGACCGAAGCGACCACCATCAGCATCGACGACATCACCGAGGCCTTCTCCTTTCTGGACGATTGGGAGGAGCGCTATCGCTACGTGATCGACCTCGGCAAGTCGCTGCCCGGACTGCAGCCGAGCGAGCGCAACGAAACCAACCGGGTCAAGGGCTGCGCCAGTAATGTCTGGCTGGTCACCCACACGAAGGGTGCCGGCCCGGATGCGGTGTTGACCTTCGAAGGCGAAAGCGACGCCCATATCGTCAAGGGCCTGGTCGCGGTGACGCTGGCCTTCTATTCCGGCAAGCGCGCCCGCGACATCGTCGAGCAGGACGCTTTCGAGCTGTTCCGCCAGCTCGGCTTCGAACAGCACCTGACGCCACAACGCTCGAACGGGGTGCGCTCGATGGTCGAGCGTATCCGCCGGGACGCACGGCAGGCCATGGCCTGATCGGGAATGGCCTGATCGGGAATGGCCTGATCAGGCCGTGACAAAGGCTTCGAGGCCGGTGAGATCGCTGAGGGTCGCGACCGGCTCGTGGCCCGGATATTCGTCGGGCTGGCCCGTCCTGTTGATCCAGACGGCGGAGAAGCCGAACGCTGCCGCGCCCGCGACATCCCAGCGGTTCGACGAGGCGAACACGACATCGCGCGGCTGCACCTCGCCGACGGCGGCCTGAGCGGCGGCATAGACAGCCGGGACGGGCTTGTAGGCACGCAGCGGTTCCACGGTCACCACGTGATCGAGGAGATAGGCGAGGCCGGCTGCCGCGATCGCCGCATCGACCATCGTGCGGGTGCCGTTGGTGAAAATGGCCGTGGCTTTCCCCGCCGCCTTGAGCCGCGCGAGCAGCGGCGCGACGTCCGGATAGGCGTCGAGGCTCAGATAGGCGTCGAGCAGCGCCCGCCGGAGACCGGCATCAGCGACACCGTGACGCGCCAGAGCGAAGTCGAGCCCGCGTTCGGTCAATGTCCAGAAGTCGTCGAAGCCGCCGATCAGCGTTGTGGTCCAGGAATATTCGAGCTGCTTGACCCGCCAGAGCTGGGAAATCGGGCCGGCATTTTCGCCAAGCGACGCTCCCGCACGCGCCACCGCCGCGTGAACGTCGAACAGCGTCCCATAGGCGTCGAACATGAAGGTTCCGGCCGGCATAGCCATGTCTCCCCGCGATCGGCCATGATGGTGGCCCGCGCACGCAAAAGCGCAATGGCAAAACAGCTTGTCGGCAGCGGAACAACTCTCTCGCGAGGCGCCCCGCTGGTCAACCAAGGCATGCCCGGAAACCATCGCACCGATGCAGATCACCAATCACCACATTTCATGATGTCAGCCGCGTGCGGCAGGATAAGTTCACGAGGGAAACGTTCTGGAGAACCCCATGCTCAATTGGTCAAAGACCTGGACCTATCTCGACGGCGACTGGCTGGAGGGCAACCCGCCGCTGACCGGCCCGCGCAGCCACGCCTTCTGGCAGGCCTCCTCGGTTTTCGACGGCGCACGTGTGTTCGACGGCATGATGCCGGACATGGACCAGCACGCCGCCCGGCTCAATCGCTCGGCGGCCGCCTTGGGGCTGAAGGCGACGATGGCGGTGGAGACCATTGTCGGCCTTGCCCGCGACGGCGCCAAGAAATTCGACGGCAAGACCGCACTCTATGTCCGGCCGATGTACTGGGCCGAGGGCGACGGTCCGAGCGCCATTCTGACTGATCCCGAGACCACCCGCTTCTGCCTGTGCCTCTATGAGGCGCCGATGGGCGAGCCGGGCGGCATGTCGATCACGCTGTCGCCGTTCCGGCGCCCGACCATCGAGAACGCGCCGACCGACTCGAAGGCCGGCTGCCTCTACCCGAACAATGCCCGCGCCCTGCGCGAGGCGCGCGCCCGCGGCTTCGACAACTGCCTGGTGCGCGACATGCTCGGCAATGTCGCCGAGACCGCCTCATCCAATATCTTCATGGCCAAGGGCGGCATCGTCTATACGCCGATCACCAATGGCACATTCCTGAACGGCATTACCCGCCAGCGGACCATTGCCCTGCTGCGCCAGGCCGGCGTCACCGTGGTCGAGAAGAGCCTGACCTATGGCGAATTCTCCGAGGCCGATGAGATCTTCTCGTCCGGCAATTACTCGAAGGTGGTTCCGATCACCCGGATCGACGAGCGCGCGCTGCAGCCGGGCCCGATGGCCCGCAAGGCCCGCGAGCTCTATTTCGACTATGCCGCGAGCAGTGCCCGCATCTGAACGCGGAACGCGGCGTGATCGTGTCCGGGGCTCAGCCCCCGGACACCGGGCTCTCGGCCGTCATTGTCACCCATCGGCCATGCCGATCAGCCCCCGACATGGGCGCGAAAATCCTTCAGTGAAGCGAAACGCGCCGTGCCGGTCGCCAGGTCGGCCTCGATCGACCCATCGCCGAACAGCCGGAACGGAATGCCGGCAATGACGCCTTCGCGCAGCAGCGGCGCGGTCCTGGCAGGCACCGGGGTGGGTTCGGCCTGAACCATCGGTGCGATTTCCACGGCGGCAGCCGGTTCGGGGCGCGGCGCGACCACCGGCGGCGCCTCGGCGGCCGGCGTCAGGTGATTGTCCTGGCGCTCCGTGCTCGTCTCGGCGGCCAGCGCATGGCTGTCATGGACGTCATCGGCGTCATCACCCGTCACCACCTGATCGCCGGCCACCTGATCCTTATCGGAGACGTCTGCTGGCGGCTTCAGGATATCGCCGAGTTCGGGAAAGTCGCGCGCCAGAGCGGCCATGGCATGGTCGCCCGAGGGCTGCGCCGGACGCTCGGCCGACGGCTCCGGCGGCGACACCGCCGGTGGCGGCACGAAGCGATGGCGCAGATCGGCCGGGGGCGGCGCGACGTCGCGCCCCAGCGCGGCTTTCAGGGCCATTTCGAGTTCGTCTTCGATGGAGAATTTTTCTGCCTTGGCCGGCGCGGCCTGAGGAGCCTCCTCGGCCTCCCTGGCCCGCTCGGCCAGCGCCGGCGCGGCGGGCTCGGCAGCCACGGCGGGCGGCGCGACATCCGGTTCACGACTGGCCGGCGCCGGGTCTGGACCGAGAATGGAAGCCCTGAGGCGCGCCATCAGATCGTCGTCCTCGACATGCCTCGGCGCTGCCGGGGCGGTGACCACGACGGGCGCAACGGCCGGGGGCGCGACAACCGACGCCTGCAGATCAGCGACCACTCCGCTGATCGCCGCCTCCAGCGCGTCGCCGGATGCTGGTGCCGGACCTTTCGCGGACGGCTCCTTGACCGCTGGCGTCTCCGAAGCTCCAGCCACCGTATCGACGTCAGGGGGCTGCATCGGCGAAGGCTCGGAGGACGCCGGCGGGTCGCCCGCGGTCAGGTCGGGTTTCGCGGCCAGCCCCGCAGTGGCGGCCGCAACCCCGGCCGCGGCGGCCGCCGGCTTCCAGCCGAAGCGGTCGCGGAACGACGTCGGGCGCTTGGGAAATTCCACGGCCGGCGTCGTCGGCACGGCCAGCGCGGGGGCAGCCGGGCTAGTGACGACCGGCACCGGCTGGGCGGGCGCGACAGGCGGCGGTTCGATCGGCGGCGGCGGCATCGGAACCGGCTCGATGCGGGGCGGCTCGGGCAAGATCGGCTCGACCGGTGCGCCGGCTGTCGGCAGAGGCTCGGCGCGATAGGGCTCGACCGAAGGGGTGAGCGGAACCGTGCTGTCGAACGTGGCCTCCACCGTCGGCGCAATGCCAGGCTCGGCCGGACGCGGCGCGGGCTCCAGGGCCGGCGCAACCGAGGGAGCGAAGGCCGGCGACGGCGCCAGGCCGAATTTCAGGGCGTCAAGGCCGCGCGCCAGGGTGTCCAGCCGGGCCGCGATCACCGCGAGCCCGAACAGCAGGAGACCGCCGACGGCGCTGACCGCGCCGACGATCATCAGCGTGTTGCCCAGGCTCAGCATGCTCGGGTCATTGCCGAGGTAAAGCGTGACGACGCCCAGGACCGTCAGAACAACGGCAAGCACCTGGAGGAGAAGGATCATAGGGTCTTCCTTTTCAACCCGCGCGGCCCGGGGCCGCGTCCGGCTTCTTCAGAGCCGTTTAATACAGCCTATCAAAGGCCTGTCATAAGATTCTCGCAACTTTGCGGCTCGTCGCGGGTTCTCCAATTGCCCCGGCGAAAGGTCGGGCCTATCTAGGCGGGGTTGCTTCACATCGCCGCCATCGCGGGCTCATCGCCTTCAATGGTCTTTCCAGGAGACAGCTCATGTCCTTCACGCTCGACGACCTTCCCTACGCTCACGATGCGCTTCAGCCCTATATGTCGAAGGAAACGCTTGAGTACCATCACGACAAGCATCATCTCGCCTATGTGAACAACGGCAACAACCTGATCAAAGGCACCGAGTTCGAAGGCAAGAGCCTGGAAGACATCGTCAAGGGGTCGTTCGGCAAGAATGCCGGCCTGTTCAACAATGCCGGCCAGCACTACAACCACATCCACTTCTGGAAATGGATGAAGCCGAATGGCGGCGGCAAGATTCCGGGCGGCCTGGAAAAGGCGATTGTCGACGGCTTCGGTTCGGTCGACGAGATGAAGGCCAAGTTCATCGAAGCCTGCGTCACCCAGTTCGGCTCCGGCTGGGGCTGGCTCGCCGTGCAGAACGGCAAGGTCGTCACCATGAAGACCCCGAACGGCGAGAGCCCGCTGGTCCATGGCGCCAAGCCGATCCTCGGCTGCGATGTCTGGGAACATTCCTACTATATCGACTATCGCAACCGCCGCCCGGACTATGCCAAGGCGTTCATCGAGCACCTGGTCAACTGGGACTATGTCGACGAGATGTTCCAGGCCGCGAGCAAGTGATCGGCGACCAAATGATCGCCCGGCCAGTCGGCCGGCCGACCTGACATTCGAGCCCCGGCGGGACACCGCCGGGGCTTTCCTTTTGGGGTCAGGCGATCTCGCTGACGATCTTGCGGCGCACGGCATCGCGAAAGCTGCGACTTTCATCGGCAATCTCGACAAAGGCGCCAGGGCCGCCGATGACCGCCTCGCGATAGTGATCGGCGAGCGGCTGGCCGCCGCGGGCGGCAATGCCGCCACCGGGCCTGAGAATGGCCAGCGCATTGATGACGATGCCCTTGGCCACCGCCTCGTCGCGCGCGGCCTCGACCGGCCGGCCGCCGATGTGAGGGCCATCACCCGAAACGTCGATCACGCGCCGCAGGCCCCGATAGCCGTTGGTCTCGATCAGGCCGACCGAAAAGTCGATCGCCGCCGAAATGGAATTGTACCCCCTCGCCGCCCGCGGGCTCGCGATCAGCCGGTCACCGAAGGCCCGTGCGCTCGCCGCGTCGCGGATCCGGTGCCAGTCGGCGATGACGTGCTGGGATTGCGGACCGCCCCATTCGACATAGGCGACGGCGATCGCACCGATGATGCCCGAGCGGATGGCGGCCAGCACCTCGGCCGATGCGAGCGCTTCGGCATAGCCCTGCCGCTGCAGGCGCAGCTCGTCGTCGTCGATCGATCCGGACCCATCGGCCGCCAGCGCCAGTTCGACATCGACCGGCTCCAGCTGCTGGCTCCGCGCCTCCGGCGGCGCAACGGCAAGCGCGGCCATGCCGAGCGCCAGCCGGCGCGAAACGACGTGCTTTGGGTTCACGGATCGGCTCCCTCGGCACGTATCGGACGATGGCCGGGCCGCCGCCGTCAAGAGCCGCGCCATCGATCGGACAGGGGCGTGGCCGAGGCCCCCGCCATGTCCGTCGCTCACGCCGGCCATGAGCGCAGGCCGCATCGCCGTCGCGCGCCGCTCGTATAAGATCCGGGTCACGTCCTGCCTGCGCATCGTCGTCGCGCCGCCCCCGAGGCCTCATGCCGCTTCTGTTCCTGCTGTCGGCCGCGACTTTCGTCGTCGGTATCGGCGCCTTTGCCGTCATCGGCGTCATCAGCCCGCTGTCGCGCGATCTCGGCCTGACGCCGGTCGGCGCCAGCTGGATCATGAGCTCCTATGCGCTCGCCTATGCCGTCGGCTCGCCGTTGCTGACATCGGCAACCGGACGGCTCGACCGGCGCAGCGTGCTGGTCATCGGCATGGCGCTGTTCGGCCTCGGCATCCTCGCAACCGCGCTCGCCACCGATCCGACCTTGCTCTATGCCGGGCGGGTGATCACCGCCCTGGGCGCCGGGCTCTATTCGCCAACGGCCGCGGGCGTGGCGATCGCCGCCGTCCCGATCGAGCGGCGCGGCCAGGCCCTGTCGATCGTCTATGGCGGATTGACGCTCGCCCAGGTCGCCGGCGTGCCGGCGGGCGGCTATCTCGGCTATATGCTCGGCTGGTCGCAGGTGTTCTGGATCGTCGCGCTGCTCGCCGCGGCCATGACGCTCGCCCTGGCGCTGAAGGTGCCGCGCGGCATCGATGTCGCGCCGGCGCGGCTCGGCGACCTCGTGACGACGCTGACCACCCCCCGGCTCGCCGGCGCCGTCCTTTTGACCGCCTCGGTCATGTGCGCCGGCTGGATCCCCTATACTTTCCTCGCCCCGATCATCGAGGAAAAGACCGGCGGCGGCGCAGAACTCGTCGCCCTGCTGCTGGTTGTCTACGGCGTCGGCTCGGTGGCGGGCAATGCGCTCGGCGGGTTCCTGACCGATCGCATCGGGCCGAACCGTGCTTTGTTCGTGGCCACCGTCCTGCCATTGCCGATGATGGCGGCCGTCACGCTCATTCCCTGGCAGCAGGCCTGGATCGGCGGTCTGCTGCTGTTCGGCTGGGCAAGCGTCGGCTGGGCCATCTCGGTGCCGCAGCAGGCGCGCCTCGTGGCGCTCGACCCGGCACGGACCCAGGTGCTGCTGTCGCTCAGCGCCGCCTGCATCTATGTCGGTGCCTCCGTCGGCTCGCTCGTCGCCGGCTTCGCCAAGAGCCTCGGCGGCATTCCGGCCGTCGGGACCGCCGCCATCATCGCCGGCCTGATCGGCATCGCCCATCTGACGCTGACTGTCAGTCGCGAGCGGCAGGCGGCCCCGGGCACCTGTCCCGAGGCCGGCCGGTGACCTTGGCGCCCGGCTTCAGGACGGCCGTTCGGCGGCGCCCACGACCTTGATCGCGAAGGCATAGGCCTTGGCGACTTCCTTCAGCCGGTCGAAGCGCCCGGCGGCACCGCCATGGCCCGATTCCATATTGGTCACCAGCAAGACCGGATTGCCGTCGGTCTTCGCTGCGCGCAGCCTGGCGACCCATTTCGCCGGTTCCCAATAGGTCACGCGCGGATCCGATACGCCGGCCAAAGCCAGGATCGGCGGATAGGCCTGAACCGTGACATTGTCATAGGGCGAATAGCCGAGCATGCGGCGGAACGCTTCCGCGTCATGGATCGGGTCGCCCCATTCGCGCCATTCCGGCGGGGTCAGCGGCAGGCTGTCGTCGAGCATGGTGTTGACCACGTCGACAAAGGGCACTTCCGCCACCACGCCGCCCCAGAGATCGGGCCGCAGATTGGCGATGGCACCCATGAGCATGCCGCCGGCCGAGCCGCCATGGGCGACGATCGCGCCCTTGGCGGTGATACGTTCGGCGACGAGATATTCGGCGGCGGCGATGAAATCGGTGAAGGTGTTGCGCTTATGCTCCCGCTTGCCGTTGCGGTACCAGCGATAGCCCTTCTCCATGCCGCCCCTGATATGGGCAATGGCGTAGACGAAACCGCGATCGACCAGCGACAGCCGCGTGGTCGAGAACGAAGCCGGCATGGACGAGCCGTAGGAGCCGTAGCCATAAAGCAGAAGCGGCGCCGAACCATCGAGCGCCAGGCCTTTGCGGTAGACCAGCGAAACCGGCACCAGCTCGCCATCGGCCGCAGGCGCCAGCAAGCGGCGGGTGACATAACCCGCGGCATCATGGCCCGACGGAACCTCCTGGCGCTTGCGCAGCACGCGGGTACGGGCCCGCATGTCGTAGTCCCAGGTTTCCGCCGGCGTCGTCATCGACGAATAGACGAAGCGCAGGGTATCGGTTTCGAATTCGTAGCCGTGCACGACGCCGAGCGCATAGGCCTCCTCGTCGAAGGCGATGGCATATTCGGCCCCGCTCGCCAGGTCGCGGACCACGATGCGCGGCAGCGCATTCTCGCGCTCGAGCCGGACCAGCCAATTGGCCAGCACCGAGATCGACAGCACGAGCACGCCTGGACGGTGCGGGATCAGCTCCTGCCAGGCCTCGCGCGCCGGATTGGCGGCAGGCGCGACCACGACCTTGTAGTCTTCGGCGCCGTCGGCATTGGTCAGGATGAACAGTGACGGCTGGCCCCGATAGCTCGGATGGTAGTCCGGATAGGACTTGACCTCGTCCTCGCGCGCCAGCGCGAGGCGTGGCACGGCAGCCGGATCGGTCAGGTCGAGCGTACGCACTTCGGTCGAGTCGCTCTGCGCCCCGGTGATGAAAGCAAGTCCCCCCGCGGTCGCCTGATCGAGGCCGACGAAAACGGTGGTGTCGGTCTCCTCATAGACCAGCCGGTCTTCCGAGGCCTTGGTGCCGACCACGTGGCGAAACACCCGGAGAGGGCGATGGTTGTCGTCGAGCTTGACGCAATAGAGCGCCGAACCGTCCGCGGCCCAGACCGCATCGCCGCCGGTCTCGGGAACCACGTCGGCGAGGTCCTCGCCGCTCGCCAGGTCGCGGATCCGCAGCGAAAAGAATTCGGAGCCCTTGTCATCATGGCTCCACGCGAGCCTGGCATGGTCGGGGCTGTGCACGGCACCGCCGAAATCGAAGAAGGCCTTGCCCTCGGCGAGCGCATCCCCGTCCAGCATGACCTGTTCCGGTCCTTCGGCGCCACGCGGGCGGCGGCAAACGATCGGATGCTGACCGCCGTCGCGGTAGCTCTCGTAATATTCCCAAGGGCCGTCGGGTGCGGGCACCGAGGAATCGTCCTGCTTGATGCGTCCCTTCATTTCGGCGAACAGGGCCGCGATCAGATCCTCGGCCGGGGCGAGCACGGCCTCCGCATAGGTGTTCTCAGCCTCAAGATAAGCGCGGATCGGTGCCGGCAGCACGCTCGGGTCGCGGATCGCGGCCTGCCAGTTCTCGGCTCGCAGCCAATGGTAATCGTCACGCAGGACGGTGCCGTGGACGGTCTTTTCGACCGGATGGCGCGCGGCCACCGGTGCAACTGCGGCCGTGCCGTCGAGCGGCGCTGGTTTGCTAGTCATAGGGCGGTCCTTGGCGGCTGGATATTCAGATCGGTGGGCGAGAACCGGGCCGTCTTTCGGCGCTCGAGAGTAAGCGGGACGTATCGTGGCGATGATGACGAAATCATGGACATGGACTGTTGTCGTTACCGAAGCCTTGCATTGCCGCTGCGGCGCACCGATGACCTGCATCAGGTAAGTTACGGTGACGCCGGGCGCAATGTACGGCTCCGTTGCGTTAGATCGCCGCAGCTTGTCAAAATTTTGGTTGTAGAATGTGCCTTATCGCCCGCATTCATTGAGCTGAGCTGACACCAAGATTACCAATTGTGACGGCGACGGTTAATCGCAATTCGATTTTACTTGAATTCTTTCATATCGGCCTTGAAACCTCATTTAAACGGCAGTATCTGCCTGCCAGTGACGATTTTCCGAATCGGCCTATCGCTAGGTGATGCGCCTCGGAACAACGACGCCACAGCAAAGCGTTTCAAGCGCTTGAATGTCACGGCGGCATTAATCGCCGCTTTTTAGAGGATTAACAAAGCCATGGCCGACTCGTTGACTACGAATAACTACATCGAGCTCGCTGCCGATATCGTCTCGGCTTATGTCAGCAATAACTCCGTGTCCACCACCGACCTTCCCAACCTGATCAACAGCGTTCATAGCGCTTTGACCAATATTTCCGCCGGCAAGATCGAAGTCCCGGCCGAACCGCTGAAGCCGGTCGTGCCCGTCAAGAAGTCCATCACCCCGGACTACATCGTCTGCCTCGAAGACGGCAAGAAGTTCAAGTCGCTGAAGCGCCACCTGCGCACGCAGTACAACCTCTCGCCGGAAGACTATCGCGAGAAGTGGGGCCTGCCGGCCGACTATCCGATGGTCGCACCGAATTATGCCGCTGCCCGTTCGCAGCTCGCCAAGCAGATGGGCCTCGGTCAGCAGCGCCGCCGCAAGGGCCGCTGAGCGCAAGCCGCCCGAACCGGAACGAACACGCCGCGCGGCTGAACCGCGCGGCGTTTTTTCTTGCCGCAGTGGCCGTCAGGCGGCCAGGGCGTCGAGGATCCGCACCCAGCTGCGAATGCCCTTGTGGAAGCTCTTCAGGTCATATTTCTCGTTGGGCGAATGGACCCGGTCGTCATCCAGGCCGAAACCGACCAGCAGTGAATCGACGCCGAGCACATTCTTGAAATCGCCGACGATCGGGATCGATCCGCCCGAGCCGATGGTGACCGCCTTCTTGCCCCATTCGGCGGTGAGCGCCGCGCGGGCGCCGATCAGTGCCGGCATGGTCCAGGGCAGCTGGATGGCCGGGCTGGCCTTGTAGCTGATGAACTCGACCTTGCAGTCGGCCGGCAACTGGGCCCGCACGAAGGCGTGGAAGGCATCGCGCACCTTGAGAGGGTCCTGCTGGCCGACCAGGCGGAACGAGATCTTCGCGGAAGCATGCGACGGGATCACCGTCTTGGTGCCCTCGCCGGTATAGCCGCCGATGATGCCATTGGCATCGCAGGTTGGCCGCGACTGCACCATTTCGATCAGCAGCCGCCCCTTTTCGCCGATCGGCTCGCTGAGCCCGATGGGGCCGAGGAAGTCCGCGGCGTTCAGGCCGAGCGCCTCCCAATCGGCCTTGATGTCGGCGGGCAGTTCCGGAACTCCGTCATAGAAGCCCGGGATGGTGATGCGCCCCTGATCGTCGTGCAGCGAACCGATGATCTTGGAAAGGACATGGATCGGATTGCGCGCGGCGCCGCCGAACAGGCCGGAATGCAGGTCCCGGTCGGCGGCGGTCACCTTGACCTCTTCATAGACCAGCCCGCGCAGCGACGTGGTGATCGCCGGCGTCGCCGGGTCCCACATGCCGGTATCGCAGACCAGCGCGATATCGGCCTTCAGGTCCGCGGCATTGGCCTTGACGAAGTCGAACAGATGTTTCGAGCCGCTCTCTTCCTCGCCTTCGATCAACAGCGTCAGCCCCATGGGCAATGAACCGGTGACCTGTTTCCAGGCCCGGCACGCCTCCACGAAGGTCATGACCTGGCCCTTGTCGTCGCAGGCGCCGCGCGCGACGATCCGCTTGGCTCCATCGGGACCCGTCGCGATGCGCGGCTCGAAAGGTGGACTCTCCCAGAGATTGAGCGGATCGACTGGCTGCACGTCATAGTGGCCATAAAACAGTGCGTGCGGGCCGGCGACGGCGGGGCTCTTCGCGACGACGGCGGGATGTCCGCCGGTCGGGCGCACATCGGCGGAAAAGCCGATCGTCCTCAGATCGGCCGCCAGCCATTCGGCCGCGGCGACGCAATCCCCGGCATAGGCGCTGTCGGTGGAGATGGATTTGATCCGCAACAGTTCGAAAAGCCGATCCAGGCTCTGATCAAGCGAATTGTCGACGGTCGCGAGCACCTGCTCGACGGGGCGGGATGAGGTCATGGCGGGATTCCAGCATTGGCGGAGATCCCGACGCTAACAAGACCCGGCCGGTTTGGGAACGGGCCGGGATGGACCACCCGGGCCATGCCATGCCATGACAGGGCAGCCACCCGATGCGGGGCGTTGCCGTCAGGCCGCCGCGCGCCGGGCTGCGTCGCGCTCGCGGCCGAGCCGGCGGACCCGTTGCAACAGGGCCCCGACGCGGCGGTAGAGCACCCGCGCGGGCACCGTATCGCCGAGCACCGCGGCAAAACCGGCCGCCTGCGCGGCATGGTTCGAGATGGCCGCGGGCGACGCGGTCAGCAGCAGGCAAGGGATGGATGTGCTGAGGGCGTCCGTCGGCGGACGGGCCAGGCCCTGCTCGCTGCGCGAGAAATGCGCCGGAAGTTCCTCGTCATGAACAACGATAATATCGACCTTGCCGCCGGCTATGCGGGCCGCGAGGTCGAGCGCCGATGCCACCACGCTGACATGGCTCATTCCAAGGTCCCGGAGGTCCTGGACGGCTCTGTCCGCCTCCGCTCCGGCCGTGCGCAGCAAAACGACCTGCGCCGCCTGGATCTGCTTCATCCCCGCCATAGCCCCAATCCCGACATTCGCGCGGTCGCCGATGCAACTTATTGGATACAATACATGTTAATCGTCTTCCATACTAGCCTACGAGAGTCAGAAGACGGTGGATGTGTCACACCCGCGACAACCGGCCGCTGGCGGCCGGCAGCGGCTTTGCGCGTCAGCGCCGGAAACTGCCGAGCACCCCGCGGATGAGCGCGCGGCCGATCTGGGTTCCGACTGAACGTGCAATCGAGCCGGCGGCATTGCGGATGACCACCTCGCTCGTCGTCATGCGCGTACGCCCGCCCTTCCCGGCGGGCGCCGAACCGCCGCCCAGGATGCTGCCGAGAAGCCCGCCCAGGCCGCCGGCATCGGCCTCCTGCGGCGCCGGAGCCTGCTCGTCCTGGTGACGCTTCTGCAAGACCTCGAAGGCCGACTCGCGATCGACGACTTCGTCATATTTACCCTTCATCGGGCTCTGGTTGATGATCTGGCGGCGCTCCTCGACGGTGACCGGCCCGATGCGCGCGGTCGGCGGTGCGATCAGCGTGCGCTGGACCATGGACGGCACGCCATTGCCCTCGAGCGTGGAGACCAGCGCCTCGCCCTTGCCGAGCTGGGTGATGACCTCTTCGGTATTGAGCTGGGGGTTCTGGCGGAAGGTGGTCGCGGCCGCCTTTACCGCCTTCTGGTCGCGCGGTGTGAAAGCGCGCAACGCATGCTGCACGCGGTTGCCGAGCTGAGCCAGAATGGTGTCGGGCACGTCGAGCGGGTTCTGCGTGACGAAATAGATGCCGACGCCCTTCGACCGGATCAGGCGCACCACCTGCTCGATCTTCTCGATCAGCGCCTTGGGCGCGTCGTTGAACAGGAGATGGGCCTCGTCGAAGAAGAAGACCAGCTTCGGCTTGTCGACGTCGCCGACCTCCGGAAGCTCCTGGAACAGTTCCGACATCAGCCAGAGCAGGAAGGTCGCGTAGAGCTGCGGACTGCCCATCAGCTTGTCGGCGGCGAGCAGGTTGATCGTGCCGCGACCATCGCGGTCGGTCCGCATCAGGTCTTTCAGGATCAGCGCGGGCTCGCCGAAGAACTGCGCGCCACCCTGGTTTTCCAGCGTCAGGAGCTGGCGTTGAATGGCGCCGACCGATTGCGCCGAGACATTGCCATAGGCCGCGCGCAGCTCGTTCTGCAATTCCTTGTTGGAGCCGAGTTCGGCGAGCATCGCGCGCAGATCTTTCAGATCCAGCAGCAGGAGCCCTTTCTCGTCGGCATAACGGAACAGGATATTGACCACGCCCTGCTGGGTATCGTTCAGATCCATCAGGCGCGACAACAGCAGCGGCCCCATCTCCGAAATGGTCGCGCGGATCGGATGGCCCTGCTCGCCGAACAGGTCCCAGAACACCACCGGAAACTGCGCGGGCGCCCATGGCATGTCGACCTGCTTGGCGCGGTCGACGATGAAGGGCTTGGACTCGCCCATGGCGGCGACGCCGGACAGGTCGCCTTTGATGTCGGCGGCGAAGACCGGCACGCCGGCATTGGAAAAGCCCTCGGCCAGCACCTGCAGCGTGACGGTCTTGCCAGTGCCGGTGGCACCGGTGATCAGGCCGTGGCGATTGCCGAACTTGAGGGCAAGCACTTCGGGCTTGGTGCTCTTGCCGATGAAGAGGCTGTCGTCGGCCATGAGATCATTCCTGGGCTGTTGCGCTGCATTGCGATGGTTGTAGCAATGCCCGGCGGCTGCCGCCAAGCATGATCACGCACGCACAAGCGCGGACGGCAAGCCGGCGGCACGCCCCTCCCGACATGCCGTCACCTCAAGCACAAACCAAGACTGCGTCGGAAGCAGGGCAAACCGGCAGGTATCGGGGTGCTTTCCCCAAGCGGCGGCCGCGGCCTAAGCTTGCGGGCCGGCGGCCATGGCGATGCGTGGACCGCGCGTTCGAAGCGGAGGAGACACGATGGACATCCGCCGGGCGACCGAAGCCGATGCAGCCGAGGCGGCGGAGGTGCTGCGGCGGTCCATCGCGGAGCTCTGCCGGGCCGACCACCATGACGACCCGGCGATCCTCACCGGCTGGCTCGCCAACAAGACCCCCGAAACGGTCGCGGCCTGGATCGCCGATCCCGATACCGTCGTGATGGTCGCGGTCGACGCGACGGGCGCCATTGCCGGCGTCGGGGCGGCGGCGGGCTCGGGCGAAATCACGCTCAATTATGTGTCCCCCGCGTTCCGCCTGCGCGGCATCAGCAGGGCCATGGTGGCGCGGCTGGAACAGCACCTCGCCGATCTCGGCCGCCGCCGCGCGGTCTTGACCAGCACGGCGACGGCCCATCGCTTCTATCTGAGCGCCGGTTATCTGGACGATGGGCCGCCGAAGCCGTGGCCCGGCGGCAGCATCCATCCCATGGCCAAGGAACTGGGCTGAACCGGGCCTCGGCCGGGCTTCAGCCGCGGTCCCACAATTGCCGGACCAGCACGCCGGCCTTCTTCTCGATCGCGGCCGCCGCATCGAGGCAGAGATCCTCGCGGTAGCGCGAGCCGACGATCTGCACGCCGACCGGAACGCCCGCGTTGATGCCGACGGGGACGACGGCAGCCGGCAGCCCGAGCACGTTGATCGACGAGATGAAGCGGAGGTCGTTGTGGAACAGTTCCTTCACCCGCTTGTCACCGCCGAGATCCGCATTGGTTTCCGGCGTCCGCTTGACCGTGGTCGGCGTCAGCACCAGCGGATAGTCTTCCAGGAAGGTCATCCAGTTGCGGATATGGCGCGAGCGGTCGCTGATCGCCTTCATGTAGCCGGCCTGGTCGAGCTTGGTCGCCAAAGCCAGGAAACCGTCGAGCGACTTCTGGAAATCCGGGCCGGCGGTGGCGCGCATCTGCGTTTCCTGCAGAACCGCCAGCTCGGTCATGATCAGGTTGCACCAGAGCTGCCAGACCCCGCCGAGATCGGGCACTTCGACCTCGGTGACGTTGTAGCCGGCATCGCTCAGATGGTCGGCGGCCTTGCGGACCAGCGAAATCACGCCGCGATCGGTGTCCATGTCGCCGGGGATCTTGGCCAGCGCCACCTTGATCGGCCCTTTGAGCTTCGGCCCCTTCAGCGGCGCCGGCACCCACCAGGGGTCGCGCGGATCGCGCTGGGCCATGACTTCGAGGCCGAGGCGGACGTCGCGGATCTCGCGCGCCATCGGCCCCTGCGACGACATGAACTGCGCCATCAGCGGCCGTTCGGCCGTGGCACTGGGATTGAAGGCGGGGATGCGACCCTGGGTCGGCTTGATCGTCGCGATGCCATTGCACTGGGCCGGCCAGCGCAACGAGCCGCCGATGTCATTGCCGTGGGCAATGGTGCCGATGCCCATGGCGACCGAAGCGCCGGCACCGCCAGAAGACCCGCCGCAGGTGACGGCCGGGTCCCAGGGATTGAGGGTCAGCCCGTGAAGCGGATTGTCGGTAAAGCCGCGCATCGAGAATTCGGGCGTGTTGGTCAGCCCGAGAATGACGGCGCCCGCCTTCTTCAGATTGCTGGTGACCGGCGAATCGCCCGGCGCGATATTGTCCTTGAACGCCACCACGCCGTTGGAATTGGCCTGCCCCTCGACATCGATATTGATCTTGATGGTCACGGGAACGCCGTGCAGCGGACCGACATCCTTGTTCTTGGCGAGCGCCTTGTCGGCGGCCTTGGCGGCCTTGATCGCCTCCTTGCTCAGATCGACGACGACGGCATTGATCGCAGGATTGGCCTCGTGAAGGCGGGCGACATGGGCGCGCACCACCTCTTCCGAGCTGACCTTGCCCTTTTTGATCGCCGCCGCGGTTTCCACGGCGGACCATTGCCAGATCGGTGTTTTCGCCACGTTTCTTCCCCTATGCCAAATGCGGGCGAAACCGTAACGGAGGCTGATCGCGAAAGTCGAGCCGCCTTGCCGGCAGGGGTCGCCTGCACGGCGCAGCGGTCTCGCCGCAGGTCGAAACGGCAAGCCGCCGCCTGCCGCCCCGTCGCCGACGCGGTTCGATCGTCAGTCGAGCTTGGTGCCGGACACCCTGACCAGCTCCTCCCAGAACGGGTTCTCGCTGCGAATGGTCTCCTTCAGCGCTGCAGGAGAAGGGTCGGTCACCGCCATCAGGCCGGCCGGCGTCATGCGCTCGCCATAACGTGGCGTGGCGACCGCCGCGATGATGGCCTTGTGATAGTCGGCGACGATGGCCTCGGGGGTGGCCGCCGGCACGACAATGGCAAACCAGGTCTGCATGTCGATATCGGCGAGCTTCAGGTCGGCGAATTCCTTCATGGCCGGCACATCGGGCAGGAAGGCTTGCCGCTCGGCGCTCGCCACCGCCAGCGCCTTGAACGTGCCGGCCGCGACATTGGGCAGCAGCGCCGCCATCGTGTCGAACATGAGGTCGATATTGCCCGACATCAGGTCGGCGATCGCCGGCGCGCCGCCGCGATAGGGCACATGAACCATGCCGGCGCCGCAGCGGGCATTGAGCAGGCCCAGCATCAGGTGCGAGGTCTGGCCGAGCCCGGACGAACCGAAATTGATCTTGCCGGGATTGGCCTTGCCCCAGGCGATCATGTCGCGGAAGGTTTTCCAGCCGCGCTCCTCGGCCTTCTTGGCGTTGACCACGCAAAGGATCGTGCCGGTGGCGATGCGCGAAATCGCGGTGAGATCCTTGTCGGGATTGTAGAGCATCCGCGAGAACAGATATTTGTTGGTGATCAGCGTCGAGGCGGTGGCGACACCGGCCGTCGTGCCGTCGGCCGGCGAGTTGGCGACATTGGCGATGCCCAGCATGGCGCCGGCGCCGCCGATATTCTCGACCACGACCCGCCCGCCGGTTGCAGGCCCCAGCGCGTCGGCCAGCAGCCGGCCGACGAGGTCCAGCGCGCCGCCGGCGAGAAACGGCACGACCAGGCGCTTCAGCGGGATGGTCTGGGCCATGGCATTTCCGGGGAGAAGGAACGGCGCGCCGAGCGCAGCCAGCCCGATGGTACGGCGGGAGATTGCCATCATATGCCCTTGTGGTTTCCTGGATGCGACCCGGCTTGTTGGCCGCCGGGCGCGGGACGCTATCGCGACGCTGCCGCGATCAACAAGGTTGCCGCATGAATGGCTGGCCGGCGTGGCGCGCGGACGGCAATGCCGGCTGGCCGCCGCACCGATCCTAAAGCCCGAGCGCCCCGGCGATCTCCTCGACCGCGACCATGGGGGCGAGCCGGCCGCTGGCCACCTCCGCCTCGAGCGCCGGCAGGCGTGCCTTGAGCACGGGGTCCCGCTTCAACCGACCGGTGACCCGCTCCTGCAGCATGGTCCACATCCATTTGACGCCCTGGGCGCGCCGCTTGGCGGCGAAATCGCCGGAGGCCTCGGTCTTCTGGCGGAACATGCCGATCTGCTCCCAGAGCGCATCGAGGCCCTGGTTGGCGAGGCCCGATATCATCAGCACCGGCGGCGACCAGACCCGCGATTTCGGCGCCATGATATGCAGCGCCGCGCGGTATTCGGCCGCCGCCGCCTTGGCCCGCTGCGCACCGTCGCCGTCGGCCTTGTTGACGGCAATGATGTCGGCAAGTTCGAGAATGCCCTTCTTGATGCCCTGCAGCTCGTCGCCGGCACCCGGCAGCATCAGCACCAGGAAGAGATCGGTCATGTCGGCGACCGCCGTCTCCGACTGGCCGACACCCACCGTCTCGACCAGGATGACATCGAAGCCGGCCGCCTCGCAGAGCAGCATGGTCTCGCGTGTCTTGGCTGCGACGCCGCCGAGCGTGCCGGAGGACGGCGAAGGCCTGACATAGGCCGCGGGATCGACGGCGAGCCGCGCCATGCGCGTCTTGTCGCCGAGGATCGAGCCGCCGGTGCGCGACGATGACGGGTCGACCGCCAGCACGGCGACCCGATGGCCGGCTGCGGTCAGATTGGAGCCGAACGTGTCGATGGTGGTCGACTTGCCCGCGCCGGGCACGCCGGTAATGCCGATGCGAATGGCCCGCCCGGTCTCCGGCAGGAGACGCTGGACGAGTTCGCGGGCGAGCGCCTGGTGCTCCACCTTGGTGGATTCGACCAGCGTGATGGCGCGGGCGAGCACCGCGCGGTCGCCGGCGCGAATGGCTTGGCTCAGCTTTTCGAGGTCGAGAGGCGGACGCATTATCGGGTGGTAACAAAGCGGCAGATTCGATGCGAGCGGAATAGCCGCCGCAAAAAGGGCGCGCTGGCCGCCGCCCCCCGTCACGCCGTCTCGATATCCGCCATGCTGCCCGCCACGTCGCGCTGCAGGTCGGCCGACCGCCCGGCCAGCAAGCGCGACAGCCCCATCGCATCCCCCGGTGCAAGCCATCCGGCCGCCATTCAGCCCCATTCCCGCCACGGCCGGCCTTTAACCGCTCGTTGACGACGTCGGGCGCCTTGACCGTGTGTGATTAACCTTTCGGTAAGGCGTCGCGTCGTTTGTCGACCACGAACAAACCGAAGCCCGAGCCCATGCCCAAGCCGTCGACCCGCACCGTCGCCGTCGCCACCACCGCCATTCGCATGGCCCTGGTGGCAGCGGCCGCCTGCGCGCTGGCCGGCTGCTTCGGCACCGACATGTCGGGCATATCGGGTTCGCTCGGTGCGCTCACCGCCCCTTCCAGCCAGCCGCGCGCCGTGCCGGTCTTCGTTACCTCGACGCGACCGGCCTTCCGCGGCGACGCGCTGGGCGCGCCCACCCGCGAGCGGGCCCGGTTCTATCGCCAGATCGTCACCGTGCCGCCGGGCCACCAGGTCGGCACCATTCCGCGGCCGGCGCTGACGCCGGAGAGCCCGTCGCGCCATTTCACGCTCGCCGACCGCACAGCGCTGACGCCGGATGAATTCCGCGGCGAACTGGCACGCGCCATCGCTGCCAAACCCGCCGATCAGCGCGACGTTCTGGTCTATGTCCACGGCTTCAATACCGATTACGACGAGGCCGCGTTCCGTCTGGTGCAGGTCGCCACCGATGCCGGCTTCCGCGGCACCCATGTGCTGTTCACCTGGCCGAGCTATCGGCGCATGCTCGCCTATGGCGGCGATCGCGAAGTGGCCACCGCCTCGCGCGACGCCTTCGAGAAGCTGCTCGCCGATCTCGGCGACGTGCCGGGCATCGGCCGGGTCAATCTGATCGCCCACTCGATGGGCGCCTTCCTGACCATGGAGGGCTTGCGCCAGGCCTCCATCGCCGGGCGCGGCGAGGTGAACGGCCATCTGGGCGAGGTCATCCTGGCCGCCCCCGATCTCGACGTCGAGGTGTTCAGGGGCCAGATGGCGCGCATCTCGCGGCCGAGCCGCATCTCGCTGTTCGTCCAGGCCGACGACCGGGCGCTGGCCGCCTCCATGACGGTCGCCTGGGATCGCCAGCGCCTGGGCGCGCTCGATGTGCGCGATCCGCGCCATCGCGAGATCATCTCGTCGCTTGGCGTGCGCGTCTTCACCATGACCTCGCAGGGCTGGACCGACCTGCTCCGCCACGGCACCTTCGCCGAGGCGCCCGAGATCGTCCGGCTGATCGGCGGCAAGATCGCCTCACCGCCGGTAATCGAGGATTCCCTGCCGCCGCCGCCGACCGAAGCCCCGCCATTGCCGGCCGAGCTGCAGCCGCCCCAGGCCCAGACCCCTATGGCCGGCCAACCGGAAAGCGCCCGGGAAGTGACATCGGCGCCCTTGCCCCAGGTCGGCGCCGAAGGCGCGCGCTGAAACGCCACGGCCCTGTCAGGCGGTAGCGACCGCCCGGCCCGGCCGCCTGCGCCACAACCAGACCGCCAGCGGCCAGACGAACAGGCCGATGGTGATGGCGGCGAGGATCGCCGAAACCGGCCGCTCGAAGAACGGCAGGATCGAGCCGTCGGACTTGATCAGCGACGTGACGAAATGCTGCTCGACCATCGAGCCCATGACGACGCCGAGCACCAGGGCGGCGACCGGATAGCCGTTCTTCTCCATCATGTAGCCGACACAGCCAAAGGCGGCGACGGTGATGACCAGGAACAGGTTGTTGCCGGTGGCGAATGAGCCGACGGCGCAGAGCAGCACGATCACCGGCATGATGGCGTAGCGCTTCAGCCGGAGCACATAGCTCGCCAGCCGGATCATGATGATGCCGAGCGGGATCATGATGATATTGCCCAGCATGAAGATGATGTAGAGCGCATACATGCTCGACGCCTTCTCGGTGAACAGCGTCGGTCCGGGATTGAGCCCTTTCATGTAGAGCACGCCGATGGCGATCGCCGTGATGGTGTCGCCGGGGATGCCGAACAGGAGCGAGGGCACCCAGCCCGAGGCCAGCGAGGCATTGTTGGAGGCGCCGGCCTCGATCAGCCCTTCGGGATGGCCGGTGCCGAATTTCTCCGGCGTCTTGGAGAAACGCTTGGCCATGGCATAGGACACCCAGGCGGCCATGTCGGCGCCGGCGCCGGGCAGCACGCCGATGATGATGCCGATAATGTTGCCGCGGGTCTGCTGGACCGGATATTCCTTGGTCAGCTTCCATTGGCCGGCGAGGATCGAGCCGAATTTCCGGCGCGGCAGCGGTGGCGGTTCCGGCACCGACATGGCGCGCATGACCTCGGCCACCGCGAAGCAGCCGACCAGCGCCGGCACGACCTCGATGCCGCCGAGGAGATCAGTGAGGCCGAAGGTGAAACGCGGCGTGCCGGCCGGGTTCTCGATGCCGACACAGGCGATCAACAGGCCAAGCAGCATGGCGGCGATCGCCTTGATCGGCGAGGAGCGCGCGACCAGCGTCGCACACATCAAGCCGAGAAAGGCCAGCCAGAAATATTCGTAGGTCGAGAAGGACAGGGCGAATTCGGCGAGCAGCGGCGCCATCAGGATCAGCGACAGCGTGCCGAACACGCCGCCGAGCGCGGAAAACCACAGGCAGATGCCGAGCGCCATTTCCGCCTGCCCCTTGCGGGTCATGGCATAGGCCTCGTCGGTATAGGCGGCGGAGGCCGGCGTGCCGGGAATACGCAGGAGACAGCCGGGAATATCGCCTGAGAAGATCGCCATGGCCGAGGCCGTGATGATGGTGGCGACCGCCGCGATCGGCGACAGGTAGAAGGTGACGGGCACCAGCAGCGCGGTGGCCATGGTGGCCGACAGCCCCGGCAGCGAACCAACCACCAGGCCGTAGATCGCCGACAGCAGGATGGCGATCATCACGTCGGGCGCCAGCACCATCCAGATGGCATCGGTGAAGGTGTTCAGCATGGCGCCCTCACCACGGCATCGGCAAGAGGCCGGCGGGCAAGGGCACCCGCAGCAGCTTGGCGAAAATCAGGTGCACGGCGGGCGGTGCCATCAGCGCCAGCGGAATGGCGGTCCGCCAGTTGCCGCCGAGCGCGAAACAGGTGGCCACCACCATGGCGGCGGCGGTCGGAACGAAGCCGAGCGTGTCGACCGTGAAGGCGTAGAACAGCAGGAGCAGCGGCGGCACCACGGTCTTGAACGCCGCGTGGCGGATCGGCGGCGGCGCTTCCGATACCGGCGCATGCGCGCCGTCCTCGGAGGCGACGATCTCCTCCGCCTCCTCGAAGGATCGGCCGATGCCGAGCGCGATCGCGACACCGCAACCGACCAGGCCGAGGCCAATCACCAGGGGGAACACATTCGGCCCGACCTGCTGGCCAGGAACCGGCGGCAGGAGCGAGCCGCCATAAGCGGCGGCGGCTCCGAGGGCGGCCAGAAAGCCGCCCGTGACACGATCGGAAAGATGCATGGTTCCCCGAGGGCAGAGGCGCGTCAGCCCTTGCGGGCCCATTGGATCGATCCAGGACCGAAGCCCCGGAGCCCGCGGCGACAGGCGGCCGCGGGGCTGTTTGATCGGGAAAGACCGAAGCTCAGGCCTGCTTGGCGAGGCCGGCGGCCTTCATCGCCACGCCCATCGCGGCATCGCCCTCGGCCATGAACTTGCCGAAACCGGCGCCATCAGCCCAGCGCACGCCGAAACCGCGATTGCCCATGAAGTCCTGGAATTCCTTGGACTCGTTGACCTTCTTCAGCGCGACGGTGAGCCGCTCGGCGATCGGCGCCGGCAGGTTCTTCGGTGCGCCGATGCCGCGCCAGGCCCCGACGGAGTAGTTGATGCCGAGGCTCTCGTTGAGCGTCGGCACATTGGGGAATTGCGGATTGCGCGCCGGCGCCATGATGGCGAGCGACCTGGCCCGGCCGGCATCCAGCATGGCCTTGGCCTCCGGCACCGAGCAGGTGACGATGTCGAGGCCGGACGCCGCCAGGTCCTGCATGGCGGGAGCAGCCCCGTTGGACGGGACCCACGGCACGGCGTTGGCGGGCAGGCCCATGGCGCCGAGCCAGCCGACCAGCGCCAGGTGCCAGATGCCGCCCTGGCCGGTGCCCGAGGCCTTGAGCTTGCCCGGATTGGCCTTGATGGCGTCGGCGAGATCCTTGATCGTGCGGTAGGGCGAGCTTGCCGAAACCTGCACGCCCGGCGGATCCTCGTTCATCAGGGCCAGCGGCGTATAGCTCGACGGCGTCAGTTCGGTCAGGCCCTGCCAATGCATCATCGAGATTTCGACGGTGAGCATGCCGATCGTATAGCCGTCGGCGGGTGCGCTCGCAATGCCGGCATGGCCGACGACACCCGAACCGCCGGTGCGGTTGACGACATTGACCGGCTGGCCGAACTCCCGTTCCAGGAGGGAACCGACAATGCGCGCCGTCGCATCGGTGCCGCCACCGGCGCCCCAGGGCACGATCAGCGTGATCGGCCGCGCCGGATAGGCCTGCGCGATGGCAGGCGCCGAAAGCGCGGTCGCCGCACCGGCCGCGGATACGAGCAGGGTCCTACGGGTCAAGTCCGTCATCGATAGCCTCCCATGATCGACGAGCCGGTTTGTCCGGCATCTCTTCTGTGATCACAGAAAGCTGCACCGGATTTTCTCCGGTGACAATGCTTGTCCGATGCAGCATCGGACAGATTTGCTATGCGCCGCGCGCCGTCTACTCTGCGGCAGCCTGTGAATAGCCGAGCTTGGCGTTCAGCTTGTCCATCAGGTCGATGGCGGCATCGGCGATCGGCGTGCCCGGCGGGAAGATCGCCGCGGCGCCGGCTTCATAGAGCGCCGCGAAGTCCTGGGGCGGGATGACGCCGCCGACGACGATCATGATGTCGTCGCGGCCCTGCGCCTCCAGCTCGGCCCTCAGCTCGGGCACCAGGGTCAGGTGGCCCGCTGCCAGCGAGGATACGCCGACACAGTGGACGTCGTTTTCGATCGCCTGTTTGGCGGCTTCCGCAGGCGTCGCGAACAGCGGCCCGATATCGACGTCGAAGCCGAGATCGGCAAAAGCCGAGGCGATCACCTTCTGGCCGCGGTCATGGCCGTCCTGGCCGACCTTGGCGACCAGGATGCGCGGGCGCCGGCCCTCGTTCTCGGCAAAGGCCTCGACCATGTGCTGGACCTTCGAGACATTCTCGTTCATCGCGCCGACCTCGCGCTTGTAGACGCCGGAAATCGACTTGATCTCGGCCTTGTGGCGGCCGAACACCTTTTCCATCGCATCCGACATCTCGCCGACGGTGGCCTTGGCGCGCGCCGCGTTGATCGCCAGTTCCAGGAGATTGCCGGCGCCGCCGGCCGCCGCCGTCAGGGCATCGAGGGCCGCCTGCACCTCGGCCGGATTGCGCTCGGCACGCAGCCGCTTCAGCTTGTCGATCTGGCTGGCGCGAACCGCGGAATTGTCGACCTTCAGCACGTCGATCGGCTTTTCGCCGTCGGGCCTGAACTTGTTGACGCCGATCACCGACTGCACGCCGGAATCGATGCGCGCCTGGGTCTTGGCCGCGGCCTCCTCGATGCGCAGCTTGGGGATCCCGGCATCGATCGCCTTGGCCATGCCGCCGAGGGCCTCGACCTCCTGGATATGATCCCAGGCCTTGGCCGCGAGATCGGCGGTGAGCTTCTCGACATAGAACGAGCCGCCCCAGGGATCGATGATCCGGGTGGTGCCCGATTCCTGCTGGAGGAAGAGCTGGGTGTTGCGGGCGATGCGGGCGGAGAAATCGGTCGGCAGCGCCAGCGCCTCGTCCAGCGCATTGGTATGCAGCGACTGGGTATGGCCCTGGGTCGCCGCCATCGCCTCGATCTGGGTGCGGATGACGTTGTTGAACACGTCCTGGGCGGTCAGCGACCAGCCCGAGGTCTGGCTGTGAGTGCGCAGCGGCAGGCTCTTGTCGGTCTTCGGGTGGAACTCCTTGACGAGCTTGGCCCAGAGCAGGCGCGCCGCGCGGAGCTTCGCCACCTCCATGAAGAAGTTCATGCCGATGGCCCAGAAGAACGACAGGCGCGGCGCGAACTGGTCGACCGTCATGCCGGCAGCGATGCCGGCGCGGATATATTCGACGCCGTCGGCAAGCGTATAGGCGAGCTCGAGGTCCTGCGTCGCCCCGGCCTCCTGCATGTGGTAGCCGGAAATCGAGATCGAATTGTATTTCGGCATGTGCTTCGCCGTGTGGGCGAAAATGTCCGAGATGATCCGCATCGAGGGCACGGGCGGATAGATATAGGTGTTGCGGACCATGAACTCCTTGAGGATGTCGTTCTGGATGGTCCCGGAGAGCTTGGCCTGCGGCACGCCCTGTTCCTCGGCCGCGGCGATATAGAGCGCCAGCACCGGCAGCACCGCGCCGTTCATGGTCATCGACACGCTCATCTCGCCGAGCGGAATGCCGGAGAACAGCGTGCGCATGTCGTAGATCGAATCGATCGCCACGCCGGCCATGCCGACATCGCCGGCCACCCGCGGATGGTCGGAATCATAACCGCGATGGGTGGCGAGATCGAAGGCGACCGACAGGCCCTTCTGGCCGGCGGCAAGATTGCGCCGGTAGAAGGCGTTGCTGTCCTCGGCCGTGGAGAAGCCGGCATATTGCCGGATCGTCCAGGGCTGGTTGACATACATGGTCGGATAGGGGCCGCGCAGGAACGGCTTGATGCCCGGATAGGTGTCCAGGAAATCGATGCCGGCGAGGTCGGCCTCGCCATGGACCGGCTTGACCAGGATGTCTTCGGGCGTCAGCCAGGCCTCGCCGCCCGTAGCGGCCGGCACGGCCTTGGCGAAGGGCAGGCTGGAAAAATCGGGAATAGAGGTCATTGGCCTCTCCTCAAGCGCTCGCCGTCGCGGCGGCGCATTTCAATGGTGATGAGGCGGATCTGCTCAAGCCAACGCACGCTGTCGATATCCGGATCGGCCCGACGAGCATCCTTGACCAGGCTGCCGCGCAACAGCCAGAGCATCGGCATGAGCGCAAGTCCGAAGACCGGATGGCTCAAGGCCGCGCCAGCCATGTCGCCGACGCGCTGATTGATCGCTTGCACCTTGTCGTGGCCTGCCTTTGCCTTGTCCAGCAGGGCGGCGAGCTCCCGGTCGCCGAGCGCGCCGAGATCCAGCCATCCGTCGCCCCTCTCCGGTCGAGCCGGAGGTTGCAATGGCACAGGCGGTATTCGCGGGACCCTGGTCAAGGCCGGCCTCACTCACCCAGCGCCGCCTTCGCGGCGTCGAGACAGTCTAGCACGTCGCAGCCTGCGAAGATGAAGCCACCGATACCGGCCGATTTCAGCGCGGCTTCCTGGTCGCCGGGACGGCCGGCGAGCCAGATCTGGGTGGCGCCGGCGGCCTGCAGCGCCGCAGCCGTCGCAACCGCATCGGCCGCGTAGATGTCGTCGGTCGAGCACAGGCAGGCGATCCGGGCACCGGATGCCTTGAACGCCGCCAGCAGAGCCGCCTCATCGGCGAAGGCCTCCGGGACCGGCGCCTCGAAACCGCCGGCCTCGAACAGGTTCTTGGCGAAGGTCGCACGCGGCGTGAAGGCTGAGACCGGCCCGAGCACGGCCAGGAAGACCTGCGGGCGGCGGCCGGTCCTGGCGGCGACGGCGTCGAGCGCGGCGCGTAGCGCCTCATAGGGCTCGGCGACACGGATGGGCTTCAGCGGATCGACGAAGATCGTATCGGTCTTCGGCCGCGACAGGGCGGCGCGCAGGGCGCCGGCCTCGAAGACTGCGACGGTCGCCTCGAACCGCTCGCCGCTCGCCGCCACCGGCAGGTCGATGGGCGTCACCGCCTTGTTGGAGACGCGAGGCGCCGGCTGCAGCACCTCCGGCACGCTTTCGTGGATATTGGGAAATTCGGAGGTGCCGGTGAGCGGCTCGCGCCGCTTGGCGATGGCGGCCTGGCGTGCCAGGCGCGCCTTGGCGACGGCGGCCTGAACGGTGCCGCTGAAGAGTGCGGCGACCACGCCGCCGGCCCGCTCGCTGTCCTGGAACAGCGCCCAGGCGGCCTCACAGAGCTCCAAGGTCAGCGCCTCGACGCCGCCGGAGCCCGCGGCGGGATCGGCGACGCGGTGCAGGTTGGATTCCTCGATCAGGATCAGCTGCGTGTTGCGGGCAATGCGACGGGCAAACGCATCCGGCAGGCCGATCGCGGCGGTCCAGGGCTGCACGGCGACATGGTCGGCGCCGCCGATGCCGGCGCCGAAACAGGCCATGGTGGTGCGCAGCCAGTTGACCGCGGGATCGACCCGGGTGGTCATGCGCCAGGCGGTCTCGGCATGGACCTCCAGCCGCGACGGCGACAGGCCGCAGGCGGTTTCGACGCGCGCCCAGAGCTGGCGAATGGCGCGCAGCTTGGCAATGGTGAGGAACTGGTCGGCATCCGCCGTCAGCAGCACGGCGATGGCCCGGCGCGCCTCGTCGAGCGTCAGGCCGGCTTGTTCCAAGACGCGCAGATATTGCACGGCGGCGCCCAGCACGAAGGCGAGCTCCTGGGCTTCCGAGCCGCCGGCATCATGGATCACCCGGCCGTCGGCGATCAGCTGGCTGCCGGCGAAGCCGCGCCTGCGCAGGCCGAGGGCCATGTCGGCGGCCTTGGCAGCGGCACCGTCCCAGTTTTCCAGCGTGCCACGCCGGGCGAAGGCGCCGATCGGATCGATGCCGAAGGCCACCGACAGGCTCGCCGGATCGAGCCCGTCACGCGCTGCCTTGGACGCCAGCATGGCCGCGACATGGCCGGCGGCGGTGCCGGCGTCGATGCGCAAGGGGATCAGGTCGAGCATGACGCCGTCGAGCACCTGGTCGAGATCGGCCAGGCCGTCGAGGATGAGGCCGTCACCGCGGTGATCGCCGATGGCGCCGCGGGTGACGATGGCAAGCCCCGAGGCACCATTGCTCAGGTCGTCGAGCGCCTGGCCGTTGGCATCGCGCGGATCCGGCTGATCGACGCGCTGCACCACCGTCCACGGCGCGCCGGCGGCGCGGCCGGCCAGTGGCACGGCATCCGCCACGCGCGGGTAGAGCGGCTGAATGGCGATGCCGTCGGCGGTGCGGCCGACCAGGGTCTTGTCGAAGGGCTTGCCCTTCAACACGGCATCGACCGCGGCGCGCCATTGCGCTTCGGTGGCGGGCGGAAATTCGGAGGCGAGAGCAAGGGGCATGGTCGACGTCATGCAGCTTCGATGCCACGAAGACGTGACTTTCGAAAGGCGGCCTTTGGACGGATCAGGACAGACGATAGATCAATTCACCGGTCCCGGCTGCCGGATCAGGCCGCGGTGCGCGGCGGCAGGCGCACGATGCCGCCGGCATCGATGGCATCAAGCATGGCTTTGATGCTGTGGCTGCCGACGACCCGGTCGGGCGCGATCTCGGCCAGCGGCACCAGCACGAAGGCGCGCTCCTGCAGGCGCGGATGCGGCAGATGCAGGTCCGGTTCGTCGAGACTGACATCGCCATAGGCGATCAGGTCGATGTCGACGGGCCGGGGCCCCCAGCGCAGAGCTCGGCTTCGGTCGCGGCCAAGCTGCGCCTCGACCGCCAATGCCCGTTCGAGCAGTGCCCGCGGCGCCAGCCCGGTTTCGACCACGAGGCCGAGATTGACGAAGGGCGGCTGGTCGGTGACGCCCCAGGGCGGCGTCTGATAATCGGATGATCGCGCGACCAGACGCACCGCGGTGCCGTCGCAGAACAAGGCGACCGCGCGATCGAGCGTAGCCCGGATATCGCCGATATTGCCGCCGAGACTGATCAGGGCTTCGGTCATGGGCGCTTCGGCCTCGCCTCGATCAGTCGTGCCGGCCGCGGACCAGCACGACGCCGACATCGTCGAAAATGGCGGCGATCGGCGCGTGCGGCTTGTGAACGGTGACACGCACCGTGCGGATCCTGGGGAAAGCGCCAAGGACGGCATCGGCGACCGCGCCCGCGGCCGCCTCCAGCAGCTTGAAACTGTGAGTGGTGAAGGCACGCTCGGTCTCTTCCGCGATCGCCGCGTAGGACACCGTATCGGCCAGATGATCGCTGCGGGCGGCTTCGCTCAGGTCGCAGGTCAAATCGAGGTCGATGACGAAACGCTGGCCGACCTTGCCCTCATGTTCCATCACGCCGTGATGGGCATGGATCACCAGCCCCTTGATGAAGATCTGATCGGTCATCGTGCCTCGTTGATGGCTTGGGCGACTTTCAGCGCCTGGAGCGTTTCGGCCACGTCATGGGCCCGGATGATCCCGGCCCCCGCTTGCATGGCGATCAGGTGGGCGGCCAGCGATCCCCCGATGCGCCGGTCCGGCGGCGCCGGCGAAACACTGTCGATGAAGCGCTTGCGCGAGGCGCCAACCAGCACCGGCAGGCCGAAGGGCGCGAGCCGGTCGAGCTTGCCGAGCGTCTCGATGCTCTGCGCCGGCGTCTTGCCGAAGCCGATGCCGGGATCGAGCACGATCCGGTCCCGCCGGATGCCGGCCTGCTCCGCGATGGCGAGCGAACGGTGAAAAAAGGCGTCGATATCGGCCATGATGTCGATCGCCGGATCCGCGCCGTCGCGATTGTGCATGACGATGACCGGTACGCCATGATCGGCCACGACATGGGCCATGTCGGGATCGCGCTGCAGGCCCCAGACGTCGTTGACGATGGCCACGCCCAGCCCGAGCGCCCAGCGCGCCACGCCGGCCTTGATCGTGTCGATCGACACCGGCAGGCCGAGCCCGACCACCCCCGGCAGGACCGGCGCGAGCCGGGCGATCTCGTCATCGAAGGAGACCGGCTTGGCACCGCCATAGGGCCTGGTCGATTCGGCGCCGATATCCAGGATGTCGGCCCCCTTGCCGGCCATGCGACGGGCCTGGGCGAGCGCCAGCTCGGGCGAAAAGAACCGGCCGGCATCGGAAAAGGAATCCGGCGTGACGTTCAAAATGCCCATGACCGCCGGCCGCCCCAGCGCCAGGAGCGCGCCGAGCAGCCCGTCTGATGATACGGCGGTCAGGGGCGGGACATGGGCCATGGCGGTGCTTTGAGCGCCTGCCCGCGCCCTGTCAACCCATACGCCACCGCCCGTGGCGCTACCGCTTCGCCAGCGCGGCGCAGGCTCCGATATAGCGGCTGAGCGCGGCCTTCGCGCCCTCGAGGCTGAGCTTGAAGGCAAATGCCGGAGCGGCGCTGCGCAAATTGAGCTCGGCGCCGTTCGCGTCGCGCAGGAAGGTCGCGAGATCGCGCAGCGTATCGACATCGGCGTCCTCGATGACGCCGCGTTCGGCGACGAGTTCCGCACGTTCCGGCGACGGTCCCGCGATGCTCGCGTCGAGCGTCGTCACGAACAGGTCGTCACCGGCTTCGAAGGCGATCGAAACCGGCTCCGCCTTGCCGGCCGGGCGAATGCCGGCAACCGGTCCGCGCAGCCTGACCGCCGGCCGCGCGCCGCAGAAGAAGCCGAGATAGACCGTGCCGGCCGAGGCGCCCTCGCCGACCGTGGTCGAGACGAAGGCCTGGACCTGGCCGTCGGCCTCGGTGATGCGCCAGCCGGCAGGCTCGGTCTGCGCGACGGCCAAAGTGGCCGTGGCTGATAGCGCCACGGCGGTGAAGGCGATCGCCTTGAACAAATGTCGCATCAGACGAATTGCGACAGCCCCGGCGTGCCGCCGACGATCTGGCCCATGACGTCCTCGCCGGCATGCTCGCGCCCGAAAGCCACCAGTTCCTTGCCGACGGTGGAGATCTGGCCCATGTCGAGGCCCGCGCCCATCAGATTGGCGCCGAGGCCCATGATGCCGCCGCCCATCAGGCCACCGACCATGCCCATCAGGCCGCCGCCACCGCCACCCGAAGCCTGGGCGATCAGGTCCGTGGAGCCCGGCAGCGCCGCCAGCATCTGCTGGACCGGCTCCGAGGGGCCTTCCTTCTGCAGGAAGCCGAGAATCATGCCGACCGCCTTGGAGGCAAGCCCGGCGTCGATGCCGGCCGCGGCAGCGACGCGGTTGATGAGATCTTCGATCATGTCATGTCTCCCAGATGCAAGAACGGCTCCGGGCTGATCGTCGATCCCCCTGAGGTTGCCGCAATATGGCTGTCAGGGCTGCGCCGGGCAAGCAGCGAACATTCGCGGCGCGCTGTTTCTAAGCGCCGGTCTTTGTGATCTTCTCCGCGCGGGGCGTCGGTGCCGGCACGCGACGGTGGCGCCGCTCCACCTCTCGTTTTGCCTAGGCTTTCGCACCGGGCGGATCTTCGCCCGAGCGGCGCGAGGCGGCCGAAAACGCCTCCGGAGCAATTGCATGTCCCACGATCGTTCAACCGTCGACGCCGTCATCCAGCTCTATCTCGACGGCCTTTATGAATGCGATGCCGACAAGCTCGGCCAGGCCTTCCATCCGAGCGCCGACCTGCGCTGGAACGAGGCTGGCGAACTCAAGGCGCTCGGTTATTCCGATTGGCTCGCGGCCGTGCGCAAGCGCACCTCGCCCAAATCCCAGGGGCACCCGCGCCACGACTTCGTCGTCACCGTCGACCGCTCCGACGAGACGACCGCCTTCGTGAAGGTCAAATGTGCACTGCCGCCGCGCTTCTTCACCGATTATCTCGTGCTGATGAAGCTCACCGGCGGCTGGCAGGTCGTTTCGAAATCCTACCGCTTCGAGACCCAAGACTGAGACCGCGGCCTTGCGCAAAAACATCACGGCCGGCCCCAAGGGCCGGCCGTGAACGTTCAGACATGGCGGCAGGACGACCGGCGCGCCTCAGCAGACATTGGCTTCGCGGGCGCAGCCGGCGCGGGCCCGCACCAGGTTTTCACGCAGCTTCTCAACACCGACGGCACCGACCACCACCTCGTCGCCGATGATATAGGTCGGCGTGCCGTTGATGCGCAGGAGATCGGCGAGGCGCGCCGTCTCCGCCAGCTCGGCGCGGATCTGCGGGGCGTTCATGTCACGCTCCAGCCGCGCCATGTCGGCGCCGACCTCACGGGCAACCTCAAGGGCGCGGGCGCGGTTGGCCTGGCCGCGGCCACCCAGAAGCTTGGTGTGGAATTCCTCGTATTTGGCGCCCTGGATCTGCATCTTGAGGGCGAGCGCCACCTGCGACGCCTCCACCGAGCCGGGGCCGAGCACCGGGAAATCCCGCAGCACGAGACGGATGCGGCGATCCTGGCGGACCAGATCCATGGTCTCGACCATGGCGCGCTTGCAGAAGCCGCAATTGTAATCGAAGAACTCGACAATGGTGACGTCGCCCTGCGGATTGCCCAGCACGACCTGATTGGCGGCGCGGTAAAGCTGCTGGCGGTTGGCCTGGAAGGCCTCGCCGCGCGCCCGCTCCTCATTGGCCGCCTGGCGCCGCTCGAGTTCGACCAATGCCTCCTGCAGCACTTCCGGGTTCTTCAGGAGATAGTCGCGGATGATCGCCTCGATACGCGCCCGTTCCTCGGGCGTCGCCTGCACCGTCGGCGCGGTCGACATCTGCGGCGCGGTCGAGGTCTGGGCGGCGGCCGGGCCGGCATGACCCAGGGTTGCGATACCAAGGGCCGCGGCCAGGGCAAAAGCGACAGGGCGGAAATTCATGGGATAGACCCTCAATTCTGGTTGCGCCGCTGGGCGACGATGTCTTCGGCGCGAAGCCAGCCGGGCGAGCCGGCGGGAAGAGATGCCTGGGCGCGACGGGCAAGCCCGCGGGCGGCACCGAGGTCGCCTTCGTAAAGCGATGTCTGGGCGGCGGCGAGATCGGCCTGGCCGCGATCGCCCTTGCGGCCATAAGCAATGGCGAGCTGGCGATAACCGTCGGCGGCCTCCGGCTCGCGCTGCAGGGCGAGGCGCAACTCGCGGACCGCTTCGTCGAGCACCGCATTGTTGCCGGTGGCCACCAGGGCGTGGCCCAGCATGATACGGATCAGGCCGGAATTGGGCGCCAGCGCCACGGCCCGGCGCAGCGGCGCGATGGCCTGGCCTGGCAGGCCGGTCTCCAGCAGGATCTGACCCTTGATCTCATGGAAATAGGGATTGTTCGGCTGCGTCCGGATCAGATCGTCGGCGAGCGCGGCGGCGCGGTTGCGATCGCCGAAACGGAACATCTGGATGGCGCGGGCGTAACGGGCCGGCAAGGACGTGTCGCTCGGCGGGAAACGCCGCGTGATCGCGTCGTTGCGCTCGACGAAGCCGGCGAGCTTGGCGCGCGCGAGATTATGACGCATCACGCGGTCGGCCGGATCGGTGGCGTTGTAATGGGGGCTCGCCTTGGCCAGCGGCTCGATATTGGCGACGCGATCCGCCGGGATCGGGTGGCTGATCATATAGGGATCGGCCTGGCGTGCCGCGAACATGGTCTGGTCCTGCAGGCGGCGGAACGTGTCGACCATGCCCTTGGCGGACTGGCCGGTGGCGTTGAGATAGTTGATGGCGGCGCGATCGGCGGCGGCCTCCTCGCCGCGCTGATAGGCCAAAAGCGAGCGCATGGCGATATGGGGGCCACCCATGAGCACGCCGGGTGCCGCCTCGCCGACACTGCTGCCGGCACGGCCGCCCGCGGCTCCCGCCGCGACCGCGCCGGCGCCGACCAGCATGCCGATGACGGCGACGATCTGGGCGCGCTCGACCGCCTCACGCAGGCGCGCCAGATGGCCGCCGGCAATATGGCCGGTTTCATGCGCCATCACGCCGATCAGTTCGTTCGGCGTCCTGGAATCCATGATCGCGCCGGCATTGACGAAGATGCGCCGGCCATTGGCGACAAAGGCGTTGAAGCCGCGATCGTTGATGATGACCACATTGGTCTGGCTGCCGCCGACGCCGGCGGCGCGAAACAGCGGCCGCGCATAGTCGCGCAGGAGGTTCTCGATCTCGGTATCGCGAACGATCGGCAGGCCCTGCTGCTGGGCACGCGCCGGCGCTCCCGTCGAAATGGCGACGAGAGATGCGAGCGCCGATGCTGCAAGACGGTTGCGAAGCGGGCGAAACTTCATCGTGACGGGAACCTACGGAGTGGACAGGCAAGGGTCAACGCGCAGCCGATCACGTTCGGGCGAGAACCGTGACCGCGCGACGACGGTATGTTAGAGCGCTTGCCGCTCTCAAGATCCAGTGCCGATGGTGGTCAGCCCCCACCATCCCCGGATGCCTATGCTGAGGCAAACGGGCAAAACCATGACGAGGTTCATCATGTCGCGCGAGGGCATTGCCCGTTCGCTGCTTACCCCGACCCGGCGCGGGTCGGTCGCCCCCTTCCTGGTCATGGATGTGATGACGGCGGCCGCCAAGGCCGAGGCCGAGGGCCGTAGCGTCATTCATATGGAGGTCGGCCAGCCGGCCGCGGCGACGCCGCTCACGGTACGCGAGGCCGCGGCGCGAGCGCTGATGGAAGGCCAGATCGGCGATACCCTGGCGCTCGGCATCCCCGAACTGCGCCAGCGGATCGCCCGCTATTATGCCGAGGCCCATGGCGTCGAAGTGCCGATCGAGCGCATCGCGGTCACCATGGGGTCGTCATCGGCCTTCATCCTGTCGTTCCTGGCCCTGTTCGAGGTGGGCGACCGGGTGGCGATCGCAAGCCCCGGCTACCCCGCCTACAAGAACATCCTGGAAGCGCTCGGCTGCGAGGTGGTGTTCATCGAGACCACCGCCGCGACCCGTTATGCCATCACCCCGGACATGCTCGCGGCCGAACATGCCAGGAAGCCGCTCGCGGGCCTCTTGGTGGCAAGCCCCGGCAACCCGACCGGCACGATGATGACGCCGCCCGCGCTTTCCGCCCTGATCGGCGCGGCGCGCGACCTCGGCATCCGCTTCATCTCGGATGAGATCTATCACGGGCTGTCCTACGACATGCCCTGCGCGACGGCGCTGGAGACCTCCAGCGACGTGGTGGTGATCAATTCCTTCTCGAAATATTACTGCATGACCGGCTGGCGCATCGGCTGGATGGTGGTTCCCGAAACGCTGGTGCGCGCGACCGAGTGCCTGGCCCAGAACCTGTTCATCTCAGCGCCGAAGCTCAGCCAGGTCGCGGCGCTGGCGGCCTTCGAGGCGACCGAGGCCCTGGAGGTGATCAAGGCGGGTTATGCGGCGAACCGCAAGGTGCTGCTGGAAGGCTTGCCCAAGGCCGGGCTCGACCGCCTGCTGCCGGTCGACGGGGCCTTCTACATCTATGCCGATATCGGCCATCTCACCAATGACAGCCTGGATTTCGCCCGGCGCATGCTGGCCGAGACCGGGGTCGCGGCAACCCCGGGTCCGGATTTCGACCCGTTCAACGGCATGCACGCCATGCGCTTCTCCTTCGCCGGCTCGACGCCGGACATGGAAGAGGCGGTGAGGCGGCTGGCCAAGTGGCTCGCCTGAGCCGGCAAACCCGCAGGCGTCAGGGCATGTAGCCGGTGGCGAGGGCATGGGCCCATTCGGGCCGGCCATTGGCGGCGGCACGCGCGGCGGCCGCCTGCCAGTCATAGGTGACGGCGATCTGCTCCACCCCCGTCACGGCGCCGCCCTCGATGGTGACCAGCGCATAACGGGCATGGGGCGAACCGACCTCGGAGACATGCGGATGCGGCTCGGCCGGGTCGTCATAACCCGGCTGCCCGACGCTGCCGGGATTGACGATGACCGCACTGCTCCCAGGCACCTGCAGGACCCTGGCAATATGACTGTGGCCGCAGAGCACAAGGCCGGCGCCATGGATATCGCCGAGCCGTTCAGCGATGGCCGAGGCGGGCGACAGTGCCAGCCGGCCGCCCACGACATCCTCGGTGAGATAGGCGTTGTCGTCGCCGGGCGTTGCGTGAAACGCCCGGACCAGCACGCCGCCGACGTCGAAATCGACCATGTGCGGCAGGCTGCCGAGCCAGTGAACATGGCTCTGGTCCAGAGCTTCACGGGCAAAACGGTCGGATGCATAGATCCGCTCCGGGTCGGCGGTCGCCACCCAGCGGTCGTGATTGCCGCGCACCGTGGTGAGCCCGAGGCCGCGCAGCCTTTCGCAGGTCTCGCGAGGCCAGAGCGGCCCCGACACGCAATCGCCGAGATCGACGATGCGCTCGACCCCGCGGGTCGCGATATCGGCGAGCACGGCGTCGAGCGCCAATACGTTGCCGTGAATGTCGGCGATCACGGCAAAACGCATGGCGGCTCCAAAGCACTGTGGCATGAGGGCGTCATCGTGGACCAGGCCGGCGCCCGAGTGCAAGGCGCGCGGATCAGTTCAGCCGAATGACGCGTCAGAGCAACAGGTCGCCATATTCGCCGTGCTTGGCGATATAGGCGCCGATGAACGGGCATTGGGCGACGACCTTGAGGCCTTGCGCCCTTGCGTCGTCGAGCGCACCGCGCGCCAAAGCCGAACCGATGCCGCGGCCCGAGAGCTCGTTCGGCACCTCGGTGTGCACGAAGGTGATGACGCCCCCGTCCAGTCGATAATAGGCGGCGGCGACATGCCCCTCGACATCGAGCTCGTAGCGCTTGAGCTCGGGATTGTTGCGCACTGCATTCGTCATCATGGACCTCGCTCTTCGACACCGGACCGGTTCGGCCGGCCTCGACCAACAGTCAAATCTCGCCGCGCCTCACGTCTTGGGCGACCGCATCGACGCGCCCCAGCGACAAGATCAGCAACGCGCGCCAGATGGCAACCCGCCATGGCGAAGCCACGCCGCATTCCAGCAACCTGGTCCGATGCGCGGCTCTCCCGGCACGCCGCGCCGTCTTTTTAGTTTGCCAAATGGAAAACTTTCGATATAGTTCTCCATATGGAAAACTATCAATCCTCACTTGATGCGGCCTTCCACGCGCTGGCCGATCCCACCAGACGAGCCGTCGTCAGCCGCCTGACGAAGGGCCCCGCATCCGTCAAGGAACTGGCGGAGCCCTTCAGCATGGGCCTGCCGGCCTTCATGAAACATCTCGGCATTCTCGAAAAGGACGGCCTGATCCGTTCCGAAAAGGTCGGCCGCATCCGCACCTGCCGGGTGAACACCGAGGGACTGGCGGCCGCCGAATCGTGGCTCGCCGAACAGCGCAGGCTTTGGCAGGCCAGGACGGATCGGCTTGCCGACTATGTCGAAACCCAGATGACCAGGAGCATTGACGATGCCGATTAAGGAATCCGAACTCACCATTGCGCGTTTCATCAACGCGCCGCCGGCCCTCGTCTGGAAGGCATGGAGCACGCCCGAGCACCTGGCGAAATGGTGGATCCCCGCCCCCATCGAATGCAAGGTGATCAAGCTGGACCTGCGCCCGGGCGGCGGATTCGAGACCCGCATGCGCGAGGGCGACGGCGAATTCCAGCCCCATGTCGACGGCTGCTTCCTGGATATCGTTCCCGAGGCCCGCCTGATCTTCACGACGGTCCTGACGGAGGGGTGGCAGCCGGCCGAACCCTGGCTGGCCCTGACCGCGATCATCACATTCACGCCCGAGGGGAGCGGCACCCGATATGCGGCGCGCGTCCTGCACAAGAATGCCGCGGACTCGCAGAAACATGACAATATGGGGTTCCAGGACGGCTGGGGGACCGGGATCGACCAGCTCGCGGCCTTTGTCGGGCGATTGGCCTGAACCGGCGGCCGGGTCGCTCCGGGCTCGGCGCGGTCATCGCCGCTCCGCGGCGCTGGTGGATCCCGCCCCTAGCCGAACGATGGCCGCGCCGGCCTCTTGCCGCGCGCGCCCATCGCCCCGGACGCCGCGCTGCGCAGGATGCGGCGAAAGGTAGGGCACTCCATATGGCTCGGCGCGGGACAGGCGGCGGCGTGCCTCAGGCCGTCGCGCATGGTGCTCAGCCGGCGGATCATCTCATCCAGTTCGTCGGCCTTGGCCGAGAGCGCCTGGCGATCGATACGCGGCCGCCCGTCGGGGGCGAACATGAGCGCGATCTCGTCGAGCGAGAAACCGGCGGCGCGGCCGAGCGCGATCAGCGCCAGTCGCTCCAGCACGTCGGGATCGAACAGGCGACGCAGGCCGCGCCGGCCGATGGAGACGATCAGGCCCTTCTCCTCATAGAAACGCAGGGCCGAGGCGGGCAAGCCGGAGCGCTGCGCCACCTCCCCTATATCAAGGTCTCTCATGCTGTTGACCTCAAGTTCACTTGAGGTGGCATCATCCTGCTTCCGCATCATGAAGACAAGCAGGAGGAGATGATCATGGACATCCAACAACCGGCGGACAACGGCCAGGCCGCACTGTGGAACGGCCGTGCCGGGCGCGCCTGGGTCGACGCGCAGGAGGTGCTCAACCAGACGTTCAAGTCGTTCGAGGAGCTGCTCGTCGAGCCCCTGGTCGCCGGCGCGGCAAGCCGGGTGCTGGATATCGGCTGCGGCACGGGCAGCACGACGCTCGCCGCCGCGCGGCGGCTCGGCGCGAGCGGCCGCTGCGTCGGTGTCGACATTTCCGATGTGATGATCACGGCCGCCCGCGCACGCGCCGAACGCGAGCCCATGCCGGCAAGCTTCATCCGTGCCGACGCCGAGACCTTCGCCTTCACGCCCGCAAGTTTCGACATGATCATCTCGCGCTTCGGCGTGATGTTCTTCGGCGACCCGGTCCGGGCCTTCGCCAATCTGCGGCAGGCGGCCGGCAAGGATGCCGGGCTCCGGTTCATCGCCTGGAGGAGCGCTGCGGACAATCCGTTCATGACGACGGCCGAGCGCGCCGCGGCACCGCTCCTGCCCACTCTGCCCGCTCGCCGGCCGGGAGCGCCGGGGCAATTCGCCTTCGCCGACCAGTCCCTCGTCCATCGCATCCTGGACGAGAGCGGCTGGACCGCGATCGAGATCCGGCCGATCGACGTCGCCTGCACCCTGCCCGAGACCGCCCTGGTCGGCTATTTGACCCGGCTCGGACCGCTCGGGCAGATCCTTCCCGACGTGGACGCCGCGACCCGCGAGCGCGTCATCACCACGGTCCGCGCCGCCTTCGATCCCTATGTGCACGGCGCCGAGGTCCGCTTCACCGCCGCCTGCTGGATGGTTTGCGCCGAAGTCCGGTCCGCGGTGGCTTTGCCACCTGGCACGGCAAGCGCCTGAGCCGCCACGGCGTGATCGCCGTCGATCCGCCAGTGCCAGGCCGCTCGCGCCAAAAGCGCGAGCCAAGCCCTGCTGGCGGCCCCAACCTCTCCCATTCCGGCACAGATCGGCGCGGCACGGAGCTTGCGACCGCAGCTCCAACTCGCCTGGAGGCCTTTCCATGCCGCTCGATCGCCGCTCGTTCTTCCTTACTGCCGCCGCCTCGCTCGCCCTGCCGGCCGCCGGCCGCGCCGCGAACCTCGACAGCAGCTCCTTCGGATTGAAGCCGGACAGCCCCGACGACCAGACGCGCAATTTCCAGCGCGCCGTCGAGACGGCCGCTGGCTCACGCATGCCGCTGCGGCTCGCGCCCGGCACCTACCGGATCGGCGAGATCAGGCTGCCGGCCAATTGCCAGATCCTCGGCGTGCGCGGCCAGACCCGCCTGATCTTCCAGGGCGGCACAGCCTGCCTCGCCAGCCCGCGCGCCGACCTGGTGACGCTGTCGGGCCTGGTCATCGACGGCGGCGCGAAACCCCTGCCCGACCGGCGCGGCCTCGTCGTGCTCGCCCAGGGGCGCGGCGTGCGGGTGGAGGATTGCGAAATCCTCGGCTCGACCCATCACGGCCTGGTGCTCGAAGGCATCGAGGGCATCGTCCGCGGCAATCAGATCACCGGTGCCGCCAAGGCCGGCATCGTCGCGCTCGACAGCCGGGGCCTGACGATCAGCCAGAACACGGTGCGCTCGGCCGCCAATAACGGCATCCTGGTCTGGCGGACACTGGCCGGCGACGACGGCACCATGGTCGAAGGCAACCGGATCGAGGATATCGCCGCGCGGGACGGCGGGTCGGGCCAGAACGGCAATGCGATCAACGTCTATCGCGCCGGCAATGTCACGGTCAGTGGCAACAAGATCCGCGGCTGCGCCTTCTCGGCGGTGCGCGCCAATGGCGCCGCCAATGTCGCGATTTCGAACAACAATTGCTCCAGCCTCGGCGAGACCGCGCTCTATATCGAATTCGGCTTCGAGGGCGCCGTGGTCGCCAACAACATCATCGACGGCGCGGCGCTCGGCGTGGTCGCCACCAATTTCAACCATGGCGGCCGGCTCGCCACCATTCACGGCAACCTGATCCGCAACCTCGTCAACCGCCGGCCGGCCGGCACCGATCCGAGCGACCCGGCGGGCGTCGGCATCGCCGTGGAAGCGGACGCCGCCATCTCGGGCAATATCATCGAGGGCGCGCCGACGGTGGGCATCCAGCTCGGCTGGGGTCAATATCTGCGCGACGTCTCTGTCACCGGCAATGTCATCAAGGGCGCCCCGGTCGGCATCGCCGTTTCGGTGGCGCCGGGGGCCGGCCAGGCGCTGATCACCGACAATCTGGTGCAGGGCGCAAGCCAAGGCGCGGTGGTCGGCATGGAATGGAAACGGCCGGTGACCGGCGATCTCGCCCGCGACGGCGTCGGCCGCTTCGCTCAACTCACCGTTTCAGGCAACCGGGTGCGCTGAGGCTCGCCTCAGCGCGGCCGCCACTCGGCCGAGACCATGGTCTTGCCGTCGTCCTGCTTGGCGATCCTATAGGTCAGGTCGAAGGTCCGGCCGTCGGCGGCGGTCAGCAGCGCGGCGCAGTTGATCTCGTTCGGATCGCTCGAGACCTCGCGCGTCTCGCTATAGGAAGGACCGAGAATGTCCTTGCCTTGCAGCATGGAGCGCAAGGTGTCGCGGGTGCGCCGGCTGTCGCAGCCCGGCAGATGGGTGGCATCGTAGATCCGGCCGATGGCGAGGAGGATGCCCATGATCGCCAGCGCGCCATAGACCATCTTCAGCAGCCAGGCGCCCCAGGTCGATTTGGCCTTGGCGGCTTGCGGGCCTGCCGTCTCCGCTTGGGCCGGCTGCGTGCCGGCAGGCTGTTCGATCGGGTTCGTCATGACCGCCTCCGTGATGGCCGGACGATGACGAACGACCATCTGACCCGCCATTGCGGAACGTTGTGACAGGTTGGGGACGCGGCGAAAATAAGCAGAAAGCCGCTACCGATCACGCCCCGCCAGCAGCACTCAGCGCGGTTCGAGCAACAGCATCGTGCCCAGGGCACTCGCGGACGAAATCGGATAGCGAGCGATCAGTGCGGTCCGGTCGATGCCGACAAAGGGCTCGGAGGCTTTCCCGGTGCCGAGATAGATGCAGGCCGTCTGCCCCTGAAGGACCGCATGGACGAGATCGTCGAGGTCCTTCTGCAGGAGCGTGCCGACCAGGCCCGGCCCCGGCACCGGCGAGGCAATGCCGAGTGTCGCATAATAGATGCCCTGCCGCTGAGCCAGGATCAGGCAGGACCGGCCGCTGCGCGTCTCTCGAATGAATTTCAGCTCGTCCGCGACGATCGGGTCGCGCGTTTCCCGCAAGGTGGAAATGGAGACCTCGGCCGCCTTGATCAGCGCCGGCACCCAAAGCGCCAAGGTGACCGATGCCAGGCAGACGAAGAGAACGAAGGGATAGACGGCCGCGATCATCGACCGGGGCATCCTGCCCCGCCGAACCGCCCTGAGGACACGATCCGTCAAGATCGCACCGGCCAGCACGGCCGGCCAAAGCACCATCATGAGGCAATAGACGTGCGACCTGCCCTGGTAATAGGTGAAAAGTCCCAGGCCGAGAATCGAGGAGCAGAACAGAACATCCGTGGTGCCGCCGGAACGCCGTGCACGCCAGCCGAAAAGTGCCGCGACAGCGCCGGCAGCATAGACCGCGAGCACCGTCTGCCAGGGGTGGAAAGGCAAAGGCAAGGGCAGCATGCCGAAACCGGAGCCATAAAAGATTCGCTGATAGGCGAGCGCTTCGGCAAGCTTCAGCGGAACGCCCGCCTTGAGACGAAGACCCGCGAAACAGACACCAAGTGCGGCCACGGCGATGACGAGATAAGCGGCAACCGGAATGAAATCCGACGGCGAACCGCGCCGGCCGATCAGCGTCCTGGCGAGCAGTGTGGCGGCGATGGCGGCGACGATGGGTACTCCCGTATCGACGTTCCAGAAAATCGCCACACCTGAGAAAAGGCCGAGCGCGGACAGAAGAGCCAGGTTCGGCCGCGCGGAATAGAACGAGAAGATCAGCAGGGCGACGGTCGGACAGAAAAACCTGAGTGGAAAATACTGAAGATAGATCTCGGTGGCATGTCCGCGAAGATAGAGAAACAGCCCCGAGGAAATCAGCAGGGTGAAGAAACTGGCGGCGGCCAGCGGCGTGCTGCGCACGTGCCGGTGCAGAAGGACCGCAAGTGCACAGAGCGCTGCCACCTGCAGGGCACCGAGAAATGTGACGAAAGAGAAGACCGACAGCCCGGTCAGAACGAAAAGCGGCGCCGTCACTTCGGGCGCGAGGCCATATTGCGACGGCAGATCGGCCAGCAGCGTCTTGCCGGCGGCCACCTGGCTGAAGGCATAGATGACGGCATCGAAGCTGTTGCCCCAGGTCAGGGCTTCGGTCGTCACGGCTTCGACTGAAAAGAAGCGGAAGGGAAGAATCTGCAGCGCCACCGCCGAACAGGCCGCCAGCGCGATGACGCCGGCCAGGTGCCGGGATCTCCGGCGCCGCCCGAACTGGTTTTCACCCAGCATGACAGCGGAAACGACCAGGCCGCCCACGGTCATTTCTTTCCAGTGTTGCTCCATCCAGGCGCCAGGGAAAAACATGACGTCCAGAAACTCGGAGGTCACGAAGGGTATCGAGACCAGGGCGCCAAAGAGAAATGGAAGCGGGCGAAGCGCGGCGATACGGGTCGCGAACCCGCCTGCTGCGGCATGCCGAAAACGCCCGAGCAGCCAGAACGCCAGGAGGAGTGTCGAGCAGGTCAGCGCGGCAACAGCCAAGAAGGTCGTTCGTTCCACCGGTTCCGGCCGCGCATCCATGCGTACATCGCCGCGCCAGACGGCCCATGACGGCTCCACGGGCGGCGGCCCCTGCCAGGACTTCGCGATGAAGGCGACAGCGACCGTCGCCAGGACAACCGCCACAATCACCGCCAGGGTGGTCGCAAGCGCCAACGGGGCTATGCCATCGCCGGCAGCCGGTCTCACGGGCAGCGGCAGCGATCGCATGGCCTCTTGCATGAATGCTGGATCCTGATCGAAGAGACGGCAATGCGCCTCTCAGGGTGCGCTCGCCCCGAGAGTGGTTGGCGATAGCATGGATGGCGCAAGTTGTTCGAGTGCGCTCGACGCGACCGCGCGACCGCGAAATGGGTCTCGCGGCCACCCGCGGCTCATTCAGCCCGTTGGTATGACGAGACTGATACCCCAATGACTGGCGCGGAACATCCGTTAACCATTCATTAAGCGGATCAGTTCACCGTCCCCGATCAAGGTTTTCCGCCTTGACGGAGGCGCCGATGCGCGCGCTGATTTCGGCCCGTGCCGCCGGCTTTGCCCTGGCCGCCTTGCTTGTCGCCGTGACGCCGCTCGCCGCGCAGGAGGCCTGCGCGCCCGGCATCCTCGAAACCCATACCACCGAGGCGATGGTCGCCGACGCGGAGATGCGCTCGGAGGCCTATGCCGCGCTCGAGCGCTGCGCCGGCTTTGCCCGCGAGCAGCTGCGCGCGACCGGCGAGATCGACGAGCGGGTGCTGGCCCAGATCGCCACCATCGCCGGACGCGGCACGCTGGCGAGCTATGCCGCCGACGAGATCCCGCAGAGCCCGGCCGTGCTGATCAACCTGCTCGAAGGCGCATTCGACAAGCTTTATCCGCATTTGCGCGCCCTGCCCGAACAGGAGAACGGCGCCGTCATGCGCGCGCTGTTCTTCCAGCTCGCCGACCAGGCCGCCAGCCGAACCACAGGCTCGACCCGATGACCCCGGAAACCACGCCCCTGCCCGTGATGATCGCCCCGCCGCTCGCCGGCGATGCGAGTTTCGATGCCGAGGTCGCCGCCGCCTATGATGCGGAGTGGCTGACCGGGCCGCGCTCCGAGACGCCTGTCCGGAGCGTCCGCCCGAACTGACCGCCTCTGCCGCCCGCGCCGCCCGAGAGGGATTTCTTGCCGGCCACCGGCGACGTGGGCAAGGTCGCCCTCATTCGCATTGGCCGCCGGAAGAACGGCCGCATGAGGGAACACGATGCTCAAAGGCTCTGAAGCGGCGCTGACCAGCGCCCATGTCTCGATCGCCCCGGATGCCTTCATTCATCCGAGCGCACAGATCTACGGCAAGGTGACGATCCATGGCGGGGCATCGGTCTGGCCGAATGCGGTGATCCGCGCCGAACTGCATGAGGTGGTGATCGGACCACGCTCCAATGTGCAGGATTTCGTGATGATCCACGTCGGCAATAGCGGCGGCACGATCGTCGGCGCCGATTGCTCGATCACCCATCACGTCACGCTGCATGGCTGCACGCTCGGCGACAATGTGCTGGTCGGCATCGGCGCGACCATCATGGACGGCTGCGTGATCGGCGCGAATTCGATCATCGCCGGCGGCTCCTTCCTGAAGGAAAACACCATCGTGCCGCCGAATTCGATCGTGGCGGGCGTGCCGGCCAGTGTGAAGGCCAGCCGCGACAGCAGCGCGGCCAACCGGTTCAATGCCTGGCTCTACGCTACCAATGCGGAAGCCTATGCGCGCGGCGAGCACCGTGTCTGGGCCGAGGCCGACCTTGTGGCAGCCGCCAGGCAGTTCGGCCTGGACCGCAAGAGCTGAGACCGCGGCAGATCAATAGAGGCCGGTCTCGTCGACCCGATCGACACGGACGCGCAGTTCGGCGGCCTGAGGATCGGATGATCCCGCAGGTGAATCGGCCGGCCGCCATGCCGCGAAGCCGGCCATGGCCGATGGATCCGCCGGCAAGGCAAGCGTGAAACGCAGCGCGGCCTGTTGCTGGCGGGAGATCACGATGGCCTCGGCCCGCTCCCGGCGCGACAGCCAGAACCGGCCCGATATCACCGCCCGGCCGGCGGCATCGCGCGACCAGTTCGGGCCGATCGAGCCCGACCGGCTGGCAAGCCCGCCAGCGACCAGGATCTCCATGGCCGCGATGCTGTTTTCGGCACTGTCGGCTTCGCTGCCGGCGGGCAAGCGGAACTCATAGGTCAGGTAGATCGTCTGCGGCGGCGGGCTGGTGGTCTGGATATAGGCGGCGACGACCGCGGCGATGACCAGGGCACAGATGCCGGCGGCCCCCGCCATGACCCGCCCGATCGCCCGGAGGTCCGGTGCCGCCGCACGCATGACCAGCCACAGCAAGGCGAAAGCACCGGCTGGAGCGCCCCACAGCGCCGCGACCAATGCCACCCCGAGGCGATCCCTGGGCGTGCCGAGACGGAGCATGTCGGCAAGGATGCCGACGGAACCGAAAACGATCGCGCTGCCCAGGATCAGGCCGCCGAAGCCGGCCACGACGACCGCCGGCAGCAAGGGGCGCCTGCTCGTCGCGATGTCGCCGGCCGCGGGCCTTCGTGCTTTCACCGTCATGGTGTTGAACGCGATCCGTCCGCCTTGCCAATGGGTCGGCCCTGAGGCCGAGGTGACCAATCCCTAGGCGGCCTCGATCGATGCGATCGCGCGAGGCCGGACGGGACGACTTGGCAATGGGTCGTTGGCGGTAGCGGAAAGGTTCAATGGCCGCGGACGGAAGGCGTTGACGGCATTGTCGCGCGCAAAGCCGATCCAGACTTGGTCGGTGTTGAGCTGGCCGATCCAGGTGGAAATGGCCGTGACACACCTGCTTCTCTGACCAATCCACGCCCGACTGGGCCGCCCTCCATGAGCAGTCGGGCCGAATTCGTGGATGGCCGGGACAAGCCCGGCCAAGACGAAAATTATCCTTGGAGCAAAGGGCGCTGGATCGGGCGGGACGCCGGGCCTGCGCCGTGGTGCAGCACAGTGTGAGCTGAACACGTCGTCTTGCCCGGGCTTGTCCCTGATATCCACGACTTGTTTGCACCGAAATCAAGCGGTGAGATCGCTACACACCGGTACCGGCCGACGCAAAGTCGCGGCGAGGCCCGGCGGCGGTCCGGCCGGGCCAAACTGCCTTACTTCTCGACGAAGGCTTTCTCGACGACGAAATGGCCGGGCCGATTGTTGGCGCCTTCGTCGAAACCGCGCGCTTCCAGCATGGTCACCATGTCCTTCAGGAAGGCCGGCGAACCGCAGATCATGACGCGGTCATTGTCCTTGTCGAGCGGCGGCAAGCCGAGATCGGCCGGCAGCTTGCCCGAGTCCAGAAGCTCGGTGATGCGGCCATTGTGGATATAGGGCTCGCGCGTCACGGTCGGGTAATATTTCAGCTTGGCCTTCACCGCCTCGCCGATGAACTCGTCCTCGGGCAGCGCATGTTCGATGAAATCGCCATAGGCCTGCTCGTTGATGAAGCGCGTGCCATGAATGAGCACGACCGTGTCGAAGCGCTCATAGGCCTCCGGATCCTTCACCACGCTCATGAACGGCGCGAGGCCGGTGCCGGTACCGCACAGATAGAGCGTCTTGCCCGGCAGCAGGCTGTCCTGAACCAGCGTTCCGACCGGCTTGCGCCCGACCAGGACCTCGTCGCCGACCTGGATGTTCTGCAGCCGCGAGGTGAGCGGACCGTTCTGCACCTTGATCGAGAAGAACTCGAGGTTCTCCTCATAGTTCGACGAGGCCATGGAATAGGCGCGCAGCAGCGGCTTGCCCTCGACCTGCAGGCCGATCATCGTGAACTGGCCGTTGAGGAAGCGGAAGGCCGGATCGCGCGTGGTCTTGAATGAAAACAGCCGGTCCGTATAGTGACGAACCTCGAGGACGCGCTCGGTATTCAGGTTGGACATGGCGTTCCCTGGACAAAAGAATGTGCTGCGCCGGATGTCATTCGTACACGAATGATACCGCATCGCGACATTATGACAAGAGGCAATACACCTCGCTGTCGCGGTTCTTTTCGCAGGCTTCCCCAGAATGTCCACCGCGTCGCGCTTGCCCCGGCGCGCATGCGCCCTATGCTGCAAGCCCTTGATCCCGGTTCCGTTTCGTGAAGCCATGCCCACTGACATCCTCTGCTTCGGCGAGCCGCTCGGCGAATTCAACCAGACCAAGCCCGAGGAGCCCGGCTATCTCTTCGGCTTCGGCGGCGATGTTTCCAATTGCGCCATAGCCGCGGCGCGCTCGGGCGCACGGGTCGGCGTGATCGGCGCTGTGGGCGATGACAGCTTCGGCCGCGCCTTTTTCGAGCTGTGGCAAAGCGAGGGCATCGACACGAGCTATATGCGGCTCGCCGGCGGCCAGCAGACCGGCCTCTATTTTGTCACCCATGGTCCTGATGGCCACGAATTCACCTATCGGCGCGCCGGCTCGGCGTCAGCCCGTGTCACCTCCGACGACCTGCCGCTGATGGCGATCCGCACCGCCAAGGTGCTGCATGTGTCGGGCATTTCGCAGGCCATATCGGACAGCGCCTGCGACGCCGTCTTCGCCGCATTGCAGGCCGCCAAGGCGGCCGGCGTGACGATCTCCTACGACACCAATCTCAGGCTGCGCCTATGGTCGCTCGAGCGTGCCCAGGCGATCACCAATGCGGCCATGCGGCTTGCCGACATCGCCCTGCCCGGGCTCGACGACGCGCGCCAGCTGACCGGCCGGGAGACGCCAGACGCGATCGCCGACTTCTACCTGGAAGGCGGTTCGAAGATCGTGGCGCTGACGCTCGGCAAGGATGGCGCGCTGATCGCGACGCCGGAGGCGCGTCGTATCATCGGCTCGATCCCGGTCACGGCCAAGGATGCGACCGGCGCCGGCGACTGTTTCGACGGCGCCTTCCTCGCCGAATGGCTGGAAACCCGCGACCCCTTCCGCGCCGGCCGCTATGCCTGCGCCGCCGCGGCCCTGTCCACGACGGGCTATGGCGCCGTGGCTCCCCTGCCGCGCCGCGCGGCGGTCCTTCAGGCTCTCGCCGCTGCCGGGACATGACCCGTGGCCACCACCGTCGACGTGCTCATCATCGGCGGTGGATCAGCGGGCAGCGTGCTCGCCGCGCGGCTGTCGGAACGCTCGTCGCGGCAGGTGATGCTGGTCGAAGCCGGGAGTGATCTCGTCGCCGGCAAGCTGCCGAGGGCGGTGGCGAGCCCCTATCCGGGCCGCGCCTATTTCGATCCCGCTCTCATCTGGCAGGGCCTTCAGGTGACGACCGGCGGAACCGGCCGCAACGATCCCGCCACCCGGCCGACCATGCCCTATACCCAGGCACGCGTGCTCGGCGGCGGCTCGGCGATCAACGGCATCGGCGCCAACCGCGGTTCTCCCGCCGACTATGACGAATGGGAGGCCGCCGGAGCGGCCGGCTGGCGCTGGGACAACGTGCTGCCGTTCTTCCGCAAGCTCGAGCGTGATCTCGAACGCGATGACCCGCTGCACGGCAATGCGGGTCCGATCCCGGTCCGACGCATTCCCCAGGCGCAGCGCTCCGCGTTCGCGACGGCCGTGGTCGCCGAACTGGCGCGGCGCGGCATCCCGGAACATGCCGACCAGAACGGCGCCTGGCAGGACGGCGTGTTTCCGCTCGCCGCCAATCTCGACGAGACATTCCGGCGCGTGCCGACGGCGACCGGCTACCTCACGAAGGCGGTGCGGGCGCGACCCAACCTGACCATCCTGACCGAGGCCGAGGGCCTGCGCCTGACGCTCGACGGCACGCGGGTCACCGGCGCGGTCATCCGCACGGCCGCGGGCGAACGGACGATCGCCGCCGACGAGACGATCCTGGCCTGCGGCGCCCTGCATTCGCCGGTCATGCTGATGCGCTCGGGCATCGGCCCCGGCGAACACCTCGCCGCGCGCGGCATCAAGGTTGCGGTCGAGCGCCGCGGCGTCGGACACAATCTGATGGAGCACCCCTCGGCCGGCGTGGCCGCCTTCCTGAAGCCCGGCGCCCGCCAGCCCTTGCTCAGCCCGCGCCACCATATCCCGGCGATCTGGCGTTATTCGTCGGGTCTCGACGGCACGCCGGCCGGCGACATGCACGTCGCCATCGTCGCGCGCGGCTCCTGGCACGGCATGGGCCGGCGCATGGGGCTGCTCTATTTCTGGGTCAACAAAGCCTATGGCCGGGGCGAGGTGACGCTCGGCGACGACCCCGCCGGCCGGCCCCAGGTCGATTTCCGCATGCTGTCGGACGAGCGTGACCGGCTCCGGCTGATGGATGCGATGCGACAGGCCGCCTCGGTGCTGCAGGCGGTGGCCGCGACCGGCCGCATCGCCGAGCCCCTGCCCGCCCGCATGTCCGACCGCGCCAGGCGCTTCGGCCCGCCGACGCTGCAGAACGCCGTGCTGACCAGCCTCGGCGGCCTGGCGGTCGACGCCTCCGGGCCTTTTGCGTCGGGCCTGTTTGAACGCCTCGCCGGCGACGGCACCAGGCTCGCCGAGCTCGTCGCCGACGACGCCGCGCTCTCCGCTTATCTCGACGAGGTCGTCACCGGCGTCTGGCACGCTTCCGGCACCTGCCGCATGGGCCGGGCCGACGACATCCGGGCGGTGACCGACCATCAGGGCCGGGTCTATGGTGTCGCCGGCCTGCGCGTCTGCGACGCCTCGCTGTTCCCGACCATCCCCTGCGCCAATATCAACCTGCCGACGATCATGGTGGCCGAACGGATCGCCAGCATGATCGACGGCGGCTGAGGCTCGCGGCCCTATTCGCTGACGCCGCTGGCGCGGATCGGGGCGGCCCATTTATCGATCTCGCTGCGCACGAAACGCTCGAGATAGGGGCCGCCGCGATGGTCGGGCGTCGTGATGATCGCCCCAAGCCCGGTCAGCCGATCCCGCACCGCCGGCGTATCCATCGCCTGGATGGTCGCCGCGCGCAGCCGCTCGACGATCGCCGGCGGCGTGTCCTTGTGCATGAAGAAAGCATTCCAGGTATAGGCCTCGAAACCAGCGAGACCCTGCTCCTGGGCGGTCGGCAGGTCCGGCAGTACGCCGGCGCGCGCCGAGGTGAGCGTCGCCAGCGCCTTCACCGTGCCACCCTGGATGTGGGGCAGCGCGGTCGACGAGATCTCGCACATGAAATCAACCCGGCCGCCGATCAGATCCTGGATGGCCGGCGCCGAGCCGCGATAGGGCACATGGGTCACGCCGGTGGTGCCGAGCGTGGCGTTCAGGAGCAGGCAGCCGAGATGCACCGCCGAGCCGGCGCCGGCGGACGCGAACTGCATCTTGGCCTGGTTGGCCTTGGTATAGGCGATGAACTCCTGAAGGCTGGTCGCGGGAAAGTCCTTGCGGGCGATCAGGATCAGCGGCACTTCGGCGATCAGCGTCACCGGCGCGAAATCGGTCGCGGCATTGTAGAGCGGGCTCTTGTAGAGGGTCTGGTTGACCGCGTGAGTGCCGACCGTGCCGAGCACGAACTGATAGCCGTCAGGCGCGCCCCGCGAGATGCGCGCGGTACCGGTCATGCCACCGGCTCCGCCGACATTCTCGACCACCACCTGCTGCCCGAGGATCTGCGACATCTGTTCGGCCATGATCCGGCCGAGCACGTCGGTCGGGCCGCCGGCCGCGAATGGAATGACCATGGTGACGGGGCGGGTCGGCCAGGTCTGGGCGAAAGCGACGGCAGGTGCGGCGAACAAGGCAAAGGCAAGGGCAACAAGGCGGAACAGGCGAACGAGCATCAAGGCCTCCTTTGCGGGTCATCGAGATCATGGCGCAGGACCGTCAAGCTTCAAGGCCTCGAGGCTGACGACAGGGCATGACGGCCATGAGAACGGGGACTGGTCCCGCCGCCAGGAGTGCTTATGGTGCCTGCCCACTTCAGCGAGAACCGACCATGACCACCACACGCATCGCTATCGCCGGCCTCGGCGCCATCGGCAAGACCTTGGCGAAGCGCATCGCCGGCGGCACCATTCCGGGCACCTCGCTTGCCTGCATCGCCTCGGGCGACGCCGCCAAGGCACGCGCCTGGCTCGACAGCGAGGGCATCGCCGCTCCGGTGGTCGATCTCACAGCCTTCCCCGACCATGCGGATCTCGCGGTCGAATGTGCGCCGTCGGCGATCATCGAGGAGATCTGCACGCCCATGCTGAAGGCCGGCAAGACGGTCATGGTGCTGTCCTGCGGCGCGCTGCTGCCGCGCCCCCATCTGATCGAGCTCGCCAAGGCCCATGGCGGCCAGATCATCGTGCCGACGGGCGCGCTGCTCGGCCTCGACGCGGTGACGGCTGCGGCCGAAGGCACCATCCATTCGGTCAAGATGACCACACGCAAGCCGCCGCGCGGCCTGGTCGGCGCGCCCTATCTGGTCGAGAAGGGCCTCGACATGGACAAGATCACCGAACCGACGCTGATCTTCTCCGGCTCGGCGCGTGACGCCGCCAAGGGCTTCCCGGCCAATGTCAATGTGGCGGTGGCCCTGTCGCTGGCCGGCATCGGCCCGGACAAGACGACTATCGAGATCTGGGCCGACCCGTCGGTGACACGCAACTGCCATTCGATCGAGGTCGACGCGGATTCGGCCAAGCTGTCCCTGGCCATCGAGAACATCCCGTCGGAGAACCCGAAAACCGGCCGGATCACCGCGCTCTCGGTGATCGCGGCGCTCAGGAAGCTGCGCGCGCCGCTCAGGGTCGGGACGTGATGGGGCGTTCGCGCTCTATTCTCAGCTGACCAATAGCCAAGGCGCGAGGGCTGCGGGCCAGGCACTGACGTCACCCCCGGCCGAGCGCAGCGAGGGGAAGGGGGTCCAGGGGTTGCAGAGCTCCGGCCCCAACACCGCGAAACACCTGAATGCATACACCGCGAGGGCGGCCTGTTGGCCCCTGGACCCCCTTCCCCTCGCCTCCGCAGAAGCAAGCGCTTCTGCTCCGGCTCGGCCGGGGGTGACGTGGAGGATGTGCCGGCAACCGAGCACCGCGCGTCAACCGCGTACCTCCCAGACACCATGCACCCAGCGCCGCGCCAAGCCGCGACGCCGACAGCCCTCCGCTCACAGCTTGAAGCGTGGATCCAGGTGGTCGCGCAGGGCGTCGCCGAACAGGTTGAAGGCGAAGACCGACAGCGAGATGGCGAGGCCGGGGAAGATGATCATCCAGGGGGCCTCGCGGTAGAAGTCGGCGGCATTGCCGGCGAGCATCAGGCCCCAGGCCGGTGTCGGTTCGGTGACCCCGAGGCCGAGGAACGACAGCGACGCCTCGAGCAGGATCGCCTGCGCCACGAAGGCGGTGAACATGATAATGAAGGGCGCGAAGACATTCGGCACCATGTGCTTCAGCACGATGCGCTGGTGGGTGAAGCCGGCCGCCCTGGCCGCGTCGATATAGGGCATCTCGCGCACCGACAGCGCCGCCGAGCGGACCACGCGCGCCACCTTCGGAATGATCGGGATGGCGATGGCGACGACCAGGTTGAAGTCGACGCCGCCGACGCTGCGCTTGCCGAGCATGGCCACCACCACCACGGCCAGCACGATGATCGGGAAGGACAGGAGCACGTCGATGAAGCGGCTGACATAGAAGTCGAACCGGCCGCCGAAATAGCCCTGCACCACGCCGATCAGGCCGCCGATGATCGAACCCAGCAGCGAGGACAGGATGCCGATCACCAGCGCCGTGCGCGCGCCATAGACCACCCGCGAGAACACGCAGCGGCCCATATTGTCAGTGCCGAACGGATATTGCCAGCTCGGCGGCATGAGCAGCGCGCCGAAGTCGAGGCTGAAGGGATCGTTGGGCACGATCCAGTCGGCGAAGACGCTCGCCAGGATGAGCACGGCGATGAAGGCGAGACAGGCCGCGCCGACCGGCTGCGCCTTGGCGAAGGCCAGCAGCGCATTGGGACGGCGAGCCGGGACCTGCGGGATGGCGAGGGTCATCATTTGCCTCCGTAGCGAATGCGCGGATCGAGCCAGGCATAAGCGAGGTCGACGATCAGATTGGTCACGATGAAGACCACCGCGATCACCATGACGATGCCCTGCACCATGGTGAAGTCGGAGCGCGTCACCGCCTGGACGAAGAGACGGCCGAGGCCGTTCAGGTTGAACACCTGCTCGGTGACGACGAGGCCGCCGATGAGGAAGGCGAATTCGAGCCCGATGACGGTCACCGCCGGCAGCATGGCATTGCGCAGCGCATGGCGGCCGACGACCAGGCGCTCATAGACGCCCTTGGCGCGGGCGGTGCGGATATAGTCCTCGCGCATGACCTCGACGATGGAGGAGCGCACCATGCGGGCGAGCACCGCCGAGAAGCGGTAGCCAACCGCCAGCGCCGGCCAGATTAACTGCGAGAGATTGGCCAGCGGATCCTGCCAGATCGGCACATATTGCATTGGCGGGATCCAGTTGAAGGCGAATAGCAGCCCGACGATGATCATCATGCCGAGCCAGAACGACGGGATCGCCAGTCCGCCGATCGTCACGATGCGGATGGCCTGATCGATCCAGGTGTCCTTGTAGAGCGCCGACAAAGTGCCGAGCGGCAAGGCGATGAGAATGGCGATGATGGTCGCCATGATCGCGACCTGCAGGGTCAGGCCGAGGCGGCCGGCGATCTCTTGGGTCACCGGCTGCTCGGTCCACATCGACTTGCCGAGGTCGAAAGTGACGAGCCCGACCATCCAGCCGCCGAATTGCTGATAGAGCGGCTTGTCGAGGCCGAGGCGCACACGCTCGGCCTCGACCTGCTCGACCGTCGGCGCGCCGCCGTCGCCGCGCATCTTCAGTTCGACGATGTCGCCGGGCACCACGCGCAGCATGAGGAAGATCAGCACCGCCACCCCGAGCAAGGTCGGGATCATGGTCAGGATGCGTTTGGCGAGATAGGCGCCCATGGCGAATTCTCACAGTTCACTGACCCTTCGCCTCACGCGCGGTCAGGATGCCCTTGACGACCCCCGGCCCGTCGACGGGCCAGGGACAAGGAGGCGGCACGGGACAGCGGAAGTCGGGCCGCCGTCAGTTGGTCGCCGGTGCCAGCCAGACGTCGACCAGATCCTGGCCATGGACATGGCTCGGCGACATGTTCCAGCCCATCACGCGGGCATCCATGGCGACCAGCCTGTTCCACCACAGGAACGGCACCTGATTGGCCTGTTCCATCACCCGCTTCTCGAAGGCGCGGATCAACTGGGTGCGGGCCTGGACATTGGTCTCGCGGGTGATCCGCTCGAAGGTCTGGTCAAGCTCGCGGTCGATGCCCTTGGACGGGTTTTCCGGCGACTTGTCCGCCGAGATATAGCGCAGCAGCGTATAGGTCGGGTCTTCCAGCACCTGGTTCTGGAAATCCAGCGCGACGTCGAAATTGCCCGAGCGCACGGCCTGGACATAGGGGCTGGTCTCGAGCTGGCGATGCTCGACGGTGACGCCGATCTGGCGCCACTGATCGACCAGGAAGATGCCGGCGGGCGTATAGGGCTGCGGCACCGCCCGGTTGACCAGGGCGAAGGTCAGGTTGGAGACGCCCGCCTCGGCGAGCAGCTTGCGCGCCTCGGCGCGGGAAGCGGCGATGTCGCGGCCGAAGCCCGGCAAGGCTGCGAGCTCTTCAGCGGAAGCCGAGAACGGCGCGCCGGGACGCACCAGGCCGCCGACCGCGCGCAGGATCGAGGTCCGGCGCAGACCGGCGCTGCCGGCATTGCGGTCGATCGCCATGGACAAGGCGCGGCGCACCCGCGCGTCGTTGAACGGCGGCTTCTCGGTGTTGAAGGCGACGATCAGTCCGGTCGACCAGGTCGCCTCGTAGAACTTGACCTTGTTGCCCAGCGCCTGTTCCAGACGGGTCCGGTCGGCCGGGCCGACAGTGCGGAACTCGGCCTGGATCTGACCGCCCTGCATGGCGTTCAGCATGGCGGTCGCCTGCGGAATGAAGGCGATGCGGAAGCCGTCGAGATAGGGCCGCCCCTCGACGAAATATTTGTCGTAGCGCTGACCGACCAGATGCGAGCCGCGGACATGCTCGACGAAACGGAAGGCGCCCGAGCCGAGAATGTTCTGCACCGGGAAGCGCGGATCCTGGGCGAGCTTGGCGGCCGAATAGACGCAGTTATAGGGGCTCGCGAAATTCTGCAGCATGGCCGGATTGGCGGCCGACAGCTTGAAGATCACCTGGGTCGGCGACGGCGTCTCGATCGAGGCGATATCGGCGAAGGTCGCCTGGCGCAGCGACACCACGCCGGCCGGCGGATTTCTCAGCCGCTCATAGGTCGCCTTGATATCGGCCGAGGTGAGCGGCGAACCGTCATGGAAGGTGATGCCAGGATTGAGCTCGAACGTATAGGTCAGGCCGTCGGCCGAGACGTTCCAGGCCTTGGCGAGGTCGCCCTTCACCTCCGGATATCGCGACATGTCGAATTTGAGCAGGGTCGAATAGAACGGCCCGACCGACTGGACCACCACATAAGTTTCGTGGGCATGGCAGTCATAGTTGGGCGGATCGGAGACCACGGCGAAATTCAGCGTGCCGCCGCGCGCCGGCTGCGGCGTCTGCGCGAAGGCCGCGGTGGCCGTGGTCAAGGCGAGGGCGAGCCCCAGGGCGAGATGTCGGATCATCAGATGTCTTCCTCCAGAATTCAGCGGCTTGAAGCCGTCTTGTCGGGATGATGGATGGTTGAGCGGGATCGGTCGACGCGTAAACCTCAGGCTTTGTGACATGCGACGATGTGACCGGCCAGTTCGCGCGCGGCCGGCACAACGGTTCGGCAATGGTCGTCGGCAAGCGGACAGCGGGTGTGGAACACGCAGCCCTTGGGCGGATTGAGCGGTGATGGGATCTCGCCGGCGAGCGCGCGAGGCTGGCGTGCCCGCTCTTTCACCGGATCGGGCACCGGGGCGGCGTCGAGCAGCGCCCGGGTATAGGGATGCAGCGGCTCGGCATAGAGCGCGTCGCGGTCGGCCACCTCCATGATCCGGCCGAGATACATGACGACGATGCGGTCGGAGATATGGCGCACCACCGCCAGGTCGTGGGCGATGAACAGGAAGGTCAGGTCGAACTGGCGCTTCAGGTCCTCGAGGAGATTGATCACCTGGCCCTGGATCGACACGTCGAGCGCCGAGACCGGCTCGTCGCAGACGATCAGCTGCGGCTCGAAGGCAAGCGCCCGGGCAATGCCGATGCGCTGGCGCTGGCCGCCCGACATCTCGTGCGGATAGCGCTCGGCCATATAGGGAAACAGGCCGACGCGGGTGAGATAGTCGTCGACCCGCGCCTTCGCCTCCGCCTTGGTCGCGACGATGCCGTGGACCAGCATCGGCTCGGCGATGATGTCGCCGACCGTCATGCGCGGGTTGAGCGACGAGAACGGATCCTGGAACACCACCTGCATGCGCCGGCGCACCGGCCGCAGCTCCTTCTGGGAGAGATGGGCAATGTCCTGGCCCTCGAAGAGGATGGCGCCTTCGGTCGGGTTTTCCAGCCTGAGCACGCTGCGCCCGACGGTCGTCTTGCCACAGCCGCTTTCGCCGACCAGCCCCAGCGTCTCGCCCTTGCGGATGGCGAAGGAGACATCGTCGACCGCCTTGACCGTCGCCAGTTCCGAGGAAAACCAGGAGGTCTTGCGGGCCACCCAGAAATGGGTCTTCAGCGCCCCGACCGCGAGAATGGGCTTGCCGGAATGATCGATCTTCGGGCGCGGCGCCTTGCCGTCCTCGGCGAAGACCGCAAGGCCCGCGGCGAGATCGGCGGAACGATGGCAACGGGCGCGATGCCCCGGACCGACGCTCATGAGTTCGGGCGCCTCGGCCTCGCAGACCGCGATCTTCAACGGGCAGCGCGGCGCGAAACGGCAGCCGACCGGCGGATTGCGCAGGTCCGGCGGCATGCCCTCGATGGTCTGGAGGCGAGCGCCGCGCGGCCGGTCGAGCCGCGGCACGGAGCGCATCAGGCCAACCGCATAGGGATGGCGGGGCGCAAGGAAGATATCGTCGGCCGAGCCGGTCTCGACGATCCTGGCCGCATACATCACCGCGACCCGGTCGGCATAACGGGCGACGATGCCGAGATTGTGGGTGATGATGACCATGGCGATACCGAGCCGGCGCGACAGGTCCTTCATCAGTTCCAGGATCTGCGCCTGGATGGTGACGTCGAGCGCCGTGGTCGGCTCGTCGGCGATGATCAGCTTGGGATTACAGGCGAGCCCGATGGCGATCATGATGCGCTGGCGCATCCCGCCGGACATCTGATGCGGATATTGGTCGAGCCGGCGATCCGGATCGGTAATGCCGACCAGGGTCAGAAGCTCGACCGCGCGGGCGCGCGCTTCGGCCTCGGTCATGTTCAGATGGATGAGCAGCGGCTCCATCACCTGCAGCCCGATGGTCAAGACCGGGTTCAGCGAGGTCATCGGCTCCTGGAAGATCATCGCGATGTCGCGGCCGCGAATGGCGCGCATATCCTCGCCCGAAAGTTTCAGGAGGTCGCGGCCGTCGAAGATGATCTCGCCCTTTTCGACCCGGCCGGCGGGCTTGGCCAAGAGCCCCATGACGGCGAGCGACGACACCGACTTGCCGCAGCCGCTTTCGCCGACGATCGCCAGGATCTCGCCGGGCTTCACATCGTAGGAAACGCCCTCGACCGCGCGCACGACGCCGCGCGAGGTGTGAAAATGGACGTGCAGGTCGCGCACCGACAAAAGTGCCTCGTCGCCCTTGCCACGGGCGGCGGTTGCGACGCCGCTCGCATCAGGAGCCGCGGTCTCGGCCAGAGCCATCACATTGTCCTCGCCTGGAAGTTCTTTTTTGTTTTGTTGGTCGGATTCTAGATCCGCCGACCCGGAATTCAAATGACTGGTTCGCCGGGACCGGCCTCCGGCCAATCACCACCCACCCGAACAAGCACCCTACGTCATCCCCGGCGAGCCCGTAGGGCGAGGGAAGGGGATCCAGGAGCCGGTAGGCTGCCCTTTCAGCGCAAGAACCGGACACCGCGGTAATCTCATCCTGCGGCTGTCTCAGCGCCACGGTTCGGCCTAGCGACTCCTGGATCCCCTTCCCTCGCCCTACGGGCTCGCCGGGGATGACGTCGTGAACTTTCCGGCAGTCACCCGACGCGCTTCGCCGGTGTTTCAGGCGCGCATTGTACGTCCACCATCCCCCAATGGGCTCCCGCGTGATGACGTCCTGCGCGCGGTGAAGCGTCATGGCCGCACCTCGCCGGCCGCGAGGCTTTGCGCCAGGACACGTGCCACGTGGATGGCCTCGCGCCCGGCGCCGTCGGCGATCTGGTGGCGGCAAGAGGTGCCGTCGGCAACGATGATCGCATTCGCATCGGCCTTGCGCACCGCCGGCAGCAGCGACAGTTCCGCCATGGCGAGCGACACGTCGATGGTGTCGCGGTGATAACCGAAGGCCCCGGCCATGCCGCAGCAGGAGCTCTCGACGGTCTCCACCTTGAGGCCCGGCACCAGCCGCAATGTGCCTTCGACCGCGCCCATGGCGTCGAAGGCCTTCTGGTGGCAATGGCCGTGTAGCAGTGCCTTCTGCTGCGGCAGGGCCTTGAGCGGCAAGGACAACCGGCCGGCTTTGGCTTCGGCCGCGATGAACTCCTCGAACAGCACGGCGGCTTGCGAGACGGTGTCGCTGGCCGCGGTCTTCAGGAGCGCCGGGATCTCGTCGCGCAGCGTCAGAAGGCATGACGGCTCCAGCCCGATGACCGGCACGCCGCGCTCCGCGAAAGGTGCGAGTGCCGAGACCAGGCGTTCGGCCTCCACGCGGGCATTGTCGATCATGCCGGTGGCGAGATAGGTGCGGCCGCAGCAGAGATTGCGCTTCGTGCCGTCGGCCGGGACGGCGTGATGGATGCGATAGCCGCCGGCCTTCAACACCGCCACGGCCGCGTCGAGATTCTCGCGCTCGAAGGCGCGGTTGAAGGTGTCGGCGAACAGCACCACCTCGCGGCCGGCCTCGGCACCCTCGCTCGTCCGCGCCGGCGCGAAGACATCGGAGCGCCATTTCGGCAGCGACCGGCGGGCGGAGAAGGCGGCGAGCTTTTCGGAAAGCCTCGCGAGGCCGGGAACCCGGTCGCGCAGGTTCAGGAGCCAGGGGGCCTTGGCGGCAAGACCCGCGTAACGCGGCAGATGGGCCACCAGGCGGTCATGCAGCCTGGCGCCGTAGAGCGCGTAGCGGGCAGCGGTTGCCTCGATCTTCATGCGCGCCATGTCGACACCGGTCGGGCATTCGCGCTTGCAGGCCTTGCAGGAGACGCAGAGTTCGAGGCTCGCCTTCATCTCGGCTGAGGTGAAGGCGCCGGGACCGAGCTGACCGGTCAATGCCAGCCTGAGCGTATTGGCCCGGCCGCGCGTCACGTGCTGCTCGTCGCGGGTGGCGCGATAGCTCGGGCACATGGCGCCGCCGTCGAGCTTCCGGCAAGTGCCGTTGTTGTTGCACATCTCGATGGCGCCCAGGAATCCCTGGGACGCACCGGGATAGGCCGACCAGTCGAGAACCGGCTTGATCTCTTCGCCGCGATAATCCGGCGGGTAGCGGAAGAGGCTGCGATCGTCCATGCGCGGGGCGCGGACGATCTTGCCCGGATTGAACAGGCCGGCCGGATCGAAACGGTCCTTGACCTCCTCGAAGGCGCGCACCAGCCGGGTGCCGAACATCTGCTCGTGGAACTCCGAGCGGACGATGCCGTCGCCATGCTCGCCGGAATGCGAGCCCTTGTATTTGCGCACCAGTTCGAAGGCCTGCTCCGCCATCGAGCGCATGCGCCTGGCATCGACCTCGAGCTTCATGTTGAGGACGGGACGGACATGCAGGCAGCCGACGGAGGCGTGGGCATACCAGGTGCCGGTGGTGCCATGGGCCTTGAAGATCTCGGTAAGGCCGGCGGTATAGGCCGCGAGATCCGGCAGCGGCACGGCGCAATCCTCGACGAAGGAGACCGGTTTGCCGGCCTCCTTCATGCTCATCATGATGTTGAGGCCGGACGAGCGCATCTCGGTGACGGCCGCCTGCCAGGCCGGCTCGGTGACGGGGACGATGCCGCCGAATTGCGCGCCCGATTTGTCCCAGCCGAAGCCGAGATCGCCCATCAGGGCTTCCAGATCTTTCAGCTTGGCGAGGTTTTCGGCTTCGCTCGCCTCGGCGAATTCGACCACCAGCAGCGCATCGGGATCGCCGCGCACGACCCGTTCGACGGTCGGGCGGAACATGGCGATGTCACGGGCAAGGCCGATCATGGTGCGATCGACCAGTTCGACCGCGATCGGGTTCAAGGTGACGAGATGTTGGGCCGCATCCATCGCCTGGTGGAAGGCGCCGAAATGGCAGATGCCGAAGACCTTCGGCCCGAGCAGCGGCCAGAGCTTGAGGTCGACGGCGGTGGTGAAGGCCAGCGTGCCCTCCGACCCCACCAGGATATGCGCCATGTTGCTGGTCGGTCCGTTCGGCGCCAGTGCGTCGAGATTATACCCGCCGACCCGGCGTTGCACCTTCGGGAAGCGCGCCGCGACCTCGGCCGCCTCGCGCTCGCCGAGGGCGAGGAGGTCGCGGGTCAGGAGATCGACATCGTTGCGCGCCGCCTCGGCGCGGCTGACCTCGCCGAACCAGCGGCGCGTGCCGTCGGCCAGCGCCGCTTCCACCTGCACGACATTGTTGCGCATGGTGCCATAGCGCAGCGACCGGCCGCCGCAGGAATTGTTGGCGGTCATGCCGCCAATGGTGGCCCGCGAGGCGGTGGAGACGTCGACCGGGAACCACAGGCCGTGCTTCTTGAGCTGGCGGTTGAGGTCGTCGAGCACGATGCCCGGCTCGACCCGCGCCGTGCGGCTCGTGACATCCAGGTCGAGAATGCGGTTCAGCTTCTTCGAACAGTCGACCACGAGGGACGAGTTCACCGTCTGGCCGCATTGCGAGGTGCCGCCACCGCGCGGCAGCACGGTGACGCCCTCCTCGCGGGCGATGGCGATCGTGCGGATCGCCTCGTCCATGGTTTCGGGAATGACGGTGCCGACAGGCATGATCTGGTAGATCGAGGCGTCGGTGGCGTAGCGGCCGCGCGAAAAGGCATCGAACAGCACGCTGCCCGTCACCTCGGCGGCGAGGCGCTTTTCCAGGTTTCCAGCCGAAGGCGCCGTCGAGCCTGCCATGCGTTCCGTCCCATGGGCCGGCCGCCCGCCATCCGGCAGCCGGCCAGGCCGAAGCCATTCACCGAGATCGCCGGTCGGCGACCTCAACCTTGTTCTTGACTTGAATTTTGCATTCATTATTCATTCTGGCAAGAGGGATTGATCAGCCACCCTCGTCCGAGGAGACTTCCATGGCCCAGAACGCCCCCCGCATCGCCGGCCGGCATTTCCTGCAGATCCCCGGCCCGACGCCGGTGCCGGACCGCATCCTGCGCGCCATCGCCATGCCGACCATCGACCATCGCGGGCCGGATTTCGGCAAGCTCGGCCAGCGCGTGCTCGACGGCATGAAGACGATCTTCAAGACCCAGGGCCATGTCGTGATCTATCCGGCGTCCGGCACCGGAGCCTGGGAGGCGGCGCTCGCCAACACCCTGTCGCCGGGCGACAAGGTGCTGATGGTCGAGACCGGCCATTTCGCCACCTTGTGGAAAACCATGGCGGGAAAGCTCGGTATCGAGCCGACGTTCATCGGCTCGGACTGGCGTATCGGCGTGGATGCGGCCGCGATCGAAGCGGCGCTGCGCGACGACAAGGCCCACGCCTTCAAGGCGGTCTGCGTCGTCCATAACGAGACGGCGACCGGCTGCACCTCGCGCATCGACGAGGTCAGGCGGGCGATCGACGCGGCCGGCCACCCTGCCCTGCTGATGGTCGACACCATCTCCTCGCTCGCCTCCATCGATTATCGCCATGACGAATGGGGCGTCGACGTCACCGTCGCCGGCTCGCAGAAGGGCCTGATGCTGCCGCCGGGCCTGTCCTTCAACGCCGTCTCCGACAAGGCGCTCGCCGTTTCCAGGGCCTCGCAACTGCATAAGAGTTTCTGGGGCTGGGACGACATGATCGCCTCCAACAAGACGGGCTATTTCCCGTTCACGCCGGCGACCAACCTGCTCTACGGCCTCGACGAGGCGATCCAGATGCTGCACGAGGAAGGCCTCGACAATGTCTTCGCCCGCCACGACCGCCATGCCGAGGCGACCCGCCGGGCGGTGCGCGCCTGGGGCCTGGACATCCTCTGCCGCGATCCGAAATATTATTCCTCTGTGCTGACCGCCGTGGTCATGCCGGAGGGCCATGACGCCGATGCGCTGCGCGCCGTCATCCTCGACGCCTTCGACATGTCGCTCGGCACCGGCCTGTCCAAGGTCGCCAAAAAAGTGTTCCGCATCGGCCATCTCGGCGATACCAATGACCTGACCATCATTGGCGCGCTGGCCGGCGTCGAAATGGGCCTCGGGCTCGCCGGCGTGCCGCACAAGGCCGGCGGCGTGGCGGCGGCCATGGCCTATCTGGCCAGCACCAAGACGGGGGCGACAGCCAAGGCTGCGTGACATGAACGAACACCCGCTCATCGCCCGCCGCTCGCTGTCGACCGAACTGGTCGGGCGGCTGCGCGACATGATCGTCGAAGGCACGCTGAAGCCCGGGGACAAGATTTCCGAACCCGAGCTTTGCGACCTGTTCGGCGTGTCGCGCACGCCGCTCAGGGAAGCCCTGAAGGTGCTGGCGGCGGAAGGGCTGGTGCAGCTCAACCCGAATCGCGGCGCGACGGTCGCGCGTATCGAGCCCGGCGAGATCGAAGAGCTGTTCCCAATCATGGGCATGCTGGAGGCGCTCGCCGGCGAGCTCGCCTGCGAGCGGCTGACGCCGGCCGCGCTGAAGCGGCTGGAGACCATGCACACGACCATGGTGCGGCACTGGAAGGCCGGCGAATGGGTGCCCTATTCCAAGCTCAACCGGGACATTCACGAGGCGATCTTCGAGGTCGCCGGCAATGCCACCCTGTCGACGCTCTACCAGAACCTGGTCGTACGCATCCATGCGGTACGCTTCGTCGCGCGCAAATCGGCGGAACGCTGGGCCGAGGCGGTCGACGACCACGAGCGGATGATGATCGCGCTGCGCGCCCGCGACGGCGCGGCGCTGTCGGCTGTCATGCGCGAGCACCTGCGCCACAAGGCCGACATGGTGCATGAGGCGCTGCGCCAGCTGGACGGCATCAAGGCCTGACGCAAGCAGGCGGGCCTCGCTCGACCTCAGCCCTGGCTGCCGGGCTCGTCTGCGCCCGGCGCGCATTGTGATGACCGGGCGCCGCGCCTATCTGACCGAGGGCGCAGCCAGCCCGGAGACATCAAGCATGGCCGAATTGTCGGTTCTCGACCTCGCCCCCGTCGTCCAGGGAGCGACCCCGGGCGATGCCCTGCGCAATTCGCTGGATCTCGCCCGCCATGTCGAGCGGCTCGGCTACAAGCGCTTCTGGCTTGCCGAACACCACAACATGGTCGGCATCGCCAGCGCCGCGACCGCGGTGGCGATCGGTTATGTCGCCGGCGGCACCAGCACGATCCGGGTCGGCTCGGGCGGCATCATGCTGCCGAACCATGCGCCCATGGTGATCGCCGAGCAGTTCGGCACGCTGGAGGAACTCTATCCCGGCCGCATCGATCTCGGCATGGGCCGTGCGCCCGGCACCGACCAGCGGACGCTGCGGGCGCTGCGCGTCGACCCGATGGAGGCCGACAATTTCCCCCAGGACGTGCTGGAGGTGCAGGCCTTCCTGGCGCCGGCCCAGCCCGGCCAGGCGATCCAGGCGGTGCCCGGCGCCGGCACCAACGTGCCAATCTGGATTCTCGGCTCCAGCCTGTTCGGCGCCCAGCTCGCCGCGATGCTCGGCCTGCCCTATGCCTTCGCCTCGCATTTCGCGCCCGATGCGCTGATGCAGGCGCTGGAGGTCTATCGCGCCAAGTTCGCGCCCTCGGAGCAGCTCGACAAGCCCTATACGATGGCCGGCATCAACGTCATCGCCGCCGAAACCGATGCCGAGGCGAGACGCCTGTTCACCTCGTCGCAACAGCAGCGCGCCAACATGTTCCGCGGCACGCGCGGCCAGCTGGCGCCGCCGATCGACGATATCGAGACCTATTGGACCCCTTCGGAAAAGATCCAGGCGGAGCGGACCCTGACCTATTCCTTCGTCGGCTCGGCCGAAACGGTACGGCGCGGGCTGGAGCATTTCATCGCCAATACCGGCGTCGACGAATTGATGGTGGTGGCCGCCATCTACGACCACAAGGCGCGGCTGCGCTCCTACGAGATCCTGGCCGAGGTGGCGAAGAGCCTCACATCCCAAAAGGCGGTGGCGTGACGGCCGGCCGCCGGTCCATGATGGCAAGGCCATGACCTATCGCCCTTCGACCGCCCATACCGAGCTCGGCCCCGGCTTCTTCGACACCGTGGCGGCAGCAGCCTTTCCCGAAACGATCCTGCGCTATCGCAACCAGCGCTGGGCCGAGAAGGTCGGCCTCGGCGGGCTGACGCCGGAGCAGTGGATCGCGCATTTCGGCCGGTTCGAGCCGCTTCCCGGCAATATCCCGGAACCGCTGGCGCTGCGCTATCATGGCCACCAGTTCCGCTCCTACAATCCCGAGATCGGCGACGGCCGCGGCTTCCTGTTCGCCCAGGTGCTGGATGACCAAGACCGGCTGCTCGACCTTGCTACCAAAGGCTCGGGCAAGACACCCTATTCACGCTTCGGCGACGGCCGGCTCACCCTGAAGGGTGGCGTGCGCGAGGTGCTGGCGACCGCGATGCTCGAAGCGCTCGGCGTCTATACCTCGAAGAGCTTTTCGCTGATCGAGACCGGCGAGGCACTCAGCCGCAATGACGAGCCTTCACCGACACGGTCCTCGGTGCTGGTGCGCCTGTCGCACAGCCATATCCGCTTCGGCACGTTCCAGCGGCTGCTGGCCGAGAATGACGCGGCGCGCATCGCGCGTCTGGTCGCCCATTCGATCCAATATTACCACCCGGAGGCCGCACGCGACGGCGACGCCACCAAGGAGGCGCCGGCTTTGCTCGAGGCGGTCGCCAAGGCGTCCGGCGCCATGGTGGCGGAATGGATGCTCGCCGGCTTCGTCCACGGCGTGCTCAACACCGACAATACCGTGATATCGGGCGAGAGCTTCGATTACGGCCCCTGGCGCTTCCTGCCGCGCTACGAACCCGGTTTCACCGCCGCCTATTTCGACGAGAACGGCCTTTATGCTTATGGCCGCCAGCCAGGCGCCATCGCCTGGAACCTGGAACGCTTCGCCGAATGCCTGACTTTGGTCGCGCCGATCGCCGACCTCGAAGATGCGCTGAAGGCCTATGGCCCGGCCTTCAACGTCCATCTGCGCCGCATGGTCTGCCTCAGGCTCGGCGTGAAACCGGTGGACGAGGCGACCGATGACGAATTGCTCGCCGCCTTCTTCCAGTTCCAGCACAAGTCGCAGGCCGGATTCGAACGGACCATCTTCGACTGGCACGGTGGCGCGGCGCGACGCGGCTTCGCCCTCGCCGGGCCGCAAAAGGCGCTTTATGCCGGCGATCCCTTCGACCGGCTGCTGGCGGCGCTCGAAGCCCATGCGCCGCGCGACTGGACGCCGGAGGCCACGGCCTATTTCGAGAGCGACGGCCCCGCGACCCTGCCGATCGAGGAGGTCGAAGGCCTCTGGGCACCGATCGCCGAGCGTGACGACTGGAGCCTGTTCGAGGCCAAGCTCGCCCATATCGAGCGGGCGCGGCTGGCATTCGCCATCACCGCGACGCGATAGCGACCCGCCGCCGCCTTAACGCTCGGGCTCGCGCACGCGAGGCTTGAAACCGTCAGCCGAACGCAACCAGGATCGCCATGACCGCTCGCGCCGCCCCGGCCTTCCTGTCTTATGCGCAGAACCTCGAAGACTATCACCTGGCGCTGATCTTCGCGGATCAGGGCGACGGCTTTTACATCGATGTCGGCGGCGGCCATGTGGTCGCCGACAATGTCAGCTTCGGCTTCTACGAGCGGGGCTGGCGCGGCATCGTGGTCGAGCCGCAGCCCGCATTGGCCTCGGCCTATCGCAAGGTTCGCCCGCGCGACGTCGTCGTTGAAGCTCTGTGCGGCCGGGTGCCGGGCGAGACCGACTTCTTCGAGGCCGACCGTTTCCATGGCCTGTCGACCACATCGAGCGCCAATGCCGAGGCCGCGGCGGCCGCGGGGATCACGACCACCCGGCGACGCTTGCCGACCGTGACGCTTGCCGAACTCTGCGCCGCCCACGCGCCGACCGCGATCGACTTCCTGAAGATCGATGTCGAGGGCGCCGAGGCCGAGGTTCTCGCCGGCAATGACTGGGCCCGCTTCCGGCCGCGCGTCATCCTGCTGGAGGCCGTGACGCCCTGGACCATGGCCGATGCCTCGGAGAGCTTCGCGCCCATTCTGACCAAGGCCGGCTATCGCGAGGTCTATTTCGACAATCTCAACCGCTTCTACATGCCCGAAGACGGTCTCGATCTCGCGGCACGCCTGCCGAAGGCGCCAACCGCCTGGGACGCGGTGCTGCATCTCGGCGAATATGGACCGGCCCACCAGGATGTTTCCCATCCCGACCACGGCCTGGCGCGCCTGATCGATCCGGATTGCTTTGCCCGTCTCAACACGATGGAAGCGGCCGATCTCGCGGCGATCCTGCCGCCGCATGCAGAACCCGGCCGGGAAGCCACGCGTGCCGCGCTCGCCCGTATCGCCTGCTATTTCGACGGCGGTTTCATCATCGACTGAAGCGCCCGCCGGACGGACGGCTTGCCATTGCCGCCCCGGGATGATCGTTTAGCCGACCCAATTGTGGCACCGGGTGACCTGAAACATCCCCTGCCCCGTTCCGACAGAGAAGACTTCGACAGAGAAGATATGGCCGACGATATTCCCTTCGAACGCGAGGACGATGCCGTTCCCGGCCGTCCGCAGACATTGTCGCCGCTGATCCGCCGGGTGCTTTGCCCCAATCCCGGGCCGTTCACCTTCAAGGGCACGGTGACCTACATCATCGGCCACGGCCGCGTGGCGATCGTCGATCCCGGCCCCGACAATCAGGACCATATCGCCGCCGTGCTGGAGGCGGTGAAAGGCGAAACCGTCGAGGCGATCCTGGTCACCCATACCCATCGCGACCATTCGCCGGCGACCGCCGCGATCAAGGCCGCGACGGGAGCGACCGTCTATGCCGAAGGTCCGCACCGGGCGGCCCGGCCGCTCAATCTCGGCGAGACCAATGTGCTCGATTCATCCGGCGACCGGGATTTCACTCCGGATGTCGCTGTCGTCGACGGCCAGGTGATCAATGGCACCGGCTGGACGGTGGAAAGCGTGTTCACCCCAGGCCACACCGCCAACCACATGGCCTTCTCGCTCAGAGAGGAAAACGCGCTGCTGTCGGGCGACCATGTCATGGCCTGGTCGACCTCGATCGTGGCGCCGCCCGACGGCTCGATGGGCGACTACATGGCGTCGCTCGAAAAGCTGCGCGCGCGTTCCGAGGCGATCTTCTGGCCGGGTCATGGCGGCGCGGTGCATGAGCCGCAGCGCTTCATGCGGGCGCTCGCCCATCATCGCCTCCAACGAGAAGCCTCGATCATGAAGCGCGTCGCGTCAGGCGATACGACGATCCCGGCCATTGTCGCTGCGATCTATGACGGCCTCGACCCGCGCCTGACTGGGGCCGCCGGCCTCAGCGTCTTTGCCCATCTGGAGGATCTGGTGGGGCGTGGCCTGGTGACGACCGACGGTGCTCCGGCGCTGGACGCCGTATTCCGGGCAGCCTGAGATTAGATGAAGTCCAGCGGCAGCGCCGTGACTTCCTTGATCTCCTCCATGACGAAGCTTGCCGAAACGTCCTGCATCTCGATACGGGCGGTGAGCTTCTTGTAGAGCCGGTCATAGGCCGCGACATTGGGCACGCGAGCGTGCAGGATGTAGTCGATCTCGCCGGCGGTGCGATAGGCGCCGACCAGTTCGGGAATGTCCTGGACGGCTGCGCGGAAACGATCGGCCCAGTCGGCCTCGTGGCGGCTGGTGCGCACGGCAATGAACACGGTCAGTTCCAGGTTGAGCTTGAACGGATCGGCCAGCGCCACCCGAGCCTTGATGAAGCCTTCCTCCTCCAGCCGCTTCAGCCGGCGCCAGCAGGCATTGCGCGACAGATGCACACGCTCTGCCAGCGCCTCGATCGACAGGCTGGAATCGCGCTGAATCTCGCGCATGATGGACTTGTCGTAGGTGTCGAGCGGAGAGACCTGAGAAGACATCCCAATAATCTACGCAATGATGGGATTTTGTCCACACGAGAATGATTTTCTCTTCGCAGATTGGGAATCCGTCTCGCGCGACCCGGGTTACCTTTGAGCCAGTCCCGCTCATGCTTCCGAGGCCGCCATGCTCGACCGCGCAAAGACCGCCTTCACCACCCACCCGCATGCCGTCGGCGAAAGCTATTTCGAGCATTTCGGCGCCGCCATGCGCTATTGCGGCACTTTCCTCTTCTGCGCCTTCTGCGCCTTCGTCCACGCCTTCCTGCCCTTCCTGTTCGAGAAGACCGCTTCCACCACGGTGCGCAAGATGGTCGCCGCCATGGACGCCCGCATGCATGCACCGCAGGGCAAGGTCGAGGCGACGCCCCAGGCCGCCGAGTAGCGCCCCATGTGCCGCTGGATGGCTTATTCGGGCGAACCTGTTTTCGTCGACGAATTGCTGTTCCAGCCCTGCCATTCGCTGATTGAGCAGAGCCGATGCGCCCACGAAGCCAAGACCGGCATCAATGCCGACGGCTTCGGTATCGGCTGGTACGGCGAACGCGACGTACCCGGCCTGTTTCGCGACATCATGCCGGCCTGGTCGGATGAAAATCTCCGCGCGATCGCCCATCAGGTTCGCACCCGCCTGTTTCTCGCCCATGTGCGCGCCTCGACCGGCACGCCGACCAGCCGGGTGAATTGCCATCCCTTCGCCGGAGGATCCTGGCTGTTCGTCCATAACGGCCAGATCGGCGACTTCGCCCTGGTTCGCCGCCGCCTCGAGGCGATGATCCCCGATCATCTCTATGCCGAGCGACAGGGCGCGACCGATTCGGAACTCGTGTTCCTGCTGATGCGCGGCTACGGGCTCGAACAGGATCCCATGGGCGCGACGCGCCGTGCGCTTGCCGACATCGTCGGGGCCATGAAGGCGTCCGGCGCCAACGCACCGCTGCGATTCACCGCCTGTTTCACCGACGGCGAGACCATCCACGCCGTCCGCTTCGCCTCCGACGAGCGGCCGCCGACGCTTTATTGCGGTCGCACCAGCGGCGGCTGGCTCGTCGTGTCGGAACCGCTGGATACGGACGGACAACGCTGGCGCGCGGTACCGCCGGACCATTGGGTGACGCTGACGTCGCAGGGGCCGATGATCGAGCCCTTCTCACTGCACTGAGCCATCGCCACCCGTTGGGCCCAGTGCTAGATGTCGGCGGACAATCCAGCAGGTACAGACCCATGTCCGACCCGATCCTCGTCGAAGTGCTGCGCGGCGAAACCGTCGAGAGCGCCCATCGCGGCGCCGCGGTGGTCATGGATGCCGATGGCAAGGCGGTCTTCGCATGTGGCGATATCGACAGGCCGGTCTATCCGCGCTCGGCGATCAAGGCGCTGCAGGCGCTGCCGCTGGTCGAGAGCGGCGCCGCCGATCGCTACGGCTTCGGTCCGGCCGAGCTGGCACTTGCCTGTTCCTCGCATAGCGGCGAGCCGCGCCATGCCGCGACCTCGGCCGCCATGCTGGCCAAGGCCGGGCGCAGCGTCGAGACGCTGGAATGCGGCACCCACTGGCCGTCCAATGCCGCCGCGACCCAGGCGCTGGCCCGTTCCGGCGGCGCACCCAGCGCGCTCCACAACAATTGCTCGGGCAAGCACGCGGGCTTCGTTTGCTTCGCCTGTTCGAGCGATATCGACCCGCGGGGTTATGTCGGCCGCGAGCACCCGGTGCAGCGCTTCGTCGCCGACGCCGTCGGCGAGGTGACCGGCGCGACACTCGACGCTTCGACCGCCATCGGCACCGACGGCTGCTCGATCCCGACCTATGCCATTCCGCTGAGCCATCTCGCGCGCGGCTTCGCCCGCCTCGGCACCGGCCAGGGTGTCGGCCCGGAACGGGCCAAGGCCTTTGCCCGGCTGCGCGCGGCCTGCGCCGCCGAACCCTTCATGGTCGCCGGAACGGGACGCTTCTGCACCGAGGTGATGACCTTGTTCGGCGCCAGGGTCTTCGTGAAGACCGGCGCCGAAGGCGTGTTCTGCGCGGCCTTCCCCGACCAGGGTTTCGGCATCGCGCTCAAATGCGCCGACGGCACCTCGCGCGCCTCCGAGATGATGATGGCGGCGCTGATCAAGCGCTTCGTGCCGATGAGCGACGCCGAGCAAACAGCTTTTGCGCGTTTCTCGGGCCCCATCATGACCAACTGGAACGGCATCGAGGTCGGCCGGATCCGCGCCGCGGGCCCGCTCCTGGCCTGATCATGCGCAGGCCTTCTCCCGCGATTTCAGGATCTTGCGCGAGGGCCGCCGGCACCATTCAATAAATTCCAAATGCCCCCTTGCCAGCCGCGATGGACGCGGTATCGTTCGTTTACGAATGATCTCCCGGGGAATATCCTAACGGGGGGCGTCACCAGAGGTAGAACGGCGGCTCTCCGCCAGGCATTCTCGAGGGGAGAATCTTCCATGACGAAGCTCGACCTGTCCCGTCGCACGGTTGTCGGCGGACTGGCTGCGACCGGCCTTGCGATGACCGGCGGACAAGGTGCTGCCCAGGGCGCGCCGGTGCGTGTCGGCGAACTGAACTCCTACAGCCGCATGGCCGCTTTCGCGGTGCCCTATCGCAACGCCATGCAGCTTGCCCAGGACGAGATCAACCGCGCCGGCGGTCTCGCCGGCCTCGGCGGCCGGCCCCTGGAAATCGTGTTCCGCGACGACGGCTCGACGCCGGGCGACGCCGTGCGCGTCGCCGAGGAACTGGTCACCCGCGAAAACGTCTCGTTCATCGCCGGCGCCTTCCTGTCCAATGTCGGCCTGGCGCTCGCCGACTTCGCCAACCAGCGCAAGGTACTCTATCTCGCCACCGAGCCGCTGACCGACGCCTTGACCATGGGCAGCGGCAACCGCTTCACCTTCCGGGTCCGCGCCAACACCTATATGCAGACCAAGATGCTGGTCGAGGCGGCCAAGGGCAAAGGCGTCAAGCGCTGGGCCATCGTCGCGCCGAACTATGAATACGGCCAGTCGGCAGCGGCCAATTTCAAGAAGCTGATGGGCGCGGCCGTGCCGGGCTTCGAAGTGGTCGGCGAGCAGTTCCCGGCGCTCGGCCGGGTCGATGCCGGGGCAACCGTCGGCGCGCTGGCGCAGATGAAGCCCGACGGCATCTTCAACGTGCTGTTCGGCGCCGACCTGCCGGCCTTCGTGCGCGAGGGCAATACCCGCGGCCTGTTCGAGGGCCGGACCGTCGTCAGCCTGCTGACCGGCGAACCGGAATATATCCTGCCGCTCGGCGAGGAGACGCCGGAAGGCTGGATCACCACGGGTTACCCTTGGGAACAGGTCGAGACCAATGGTCACAAGGCCTTTGCCGAAGCCTACCGGGCCCGTTTCAACGACACGCCCCGGCTCGGCTCGCTGCTCGGCTATGTCGTCGGCTACATGATCCGCGACCTGTTCAACAAGGCCAAATCGACCGAAACCGAAGCGCTGATCGCCGCCCTCAAGGGCCTGAAGAGCGATACGGTGGCCGGTCCCGTCGAAATGCGCGCGATCGACCAGCAGTCGACGCTCGGCGCCTGGGTCGGCGAGACCACGCTCAAGGGCAAGCTCGGCACGATGAAGAACTGGCGCTACGAGGACGGCGCCAAATACATGTTCCCCGAGGCCGAAGTGCTCGCCGCACGCAAGGCCTGATCGATCCATTCAGCGGCCCGGGGCTGTCCGTCCCGGGCATCAAGCCATGCGCATGGACTGCCGGTCACGGCAGCCCCCGCTCGAATTTTGTCTTGAGAACGCTTCAGCCATGGACCTTTCCTTCATCGTCATCCAGGCCTTGTCCGGTCTCGCCAGCGCCTCCGCGCTGTTCGTGATCGCGTCGGGATTGACGATCGTCTTCGGCGTCACGCGCATCGTGAATTTCGCCCACGGCTCGCTCTACATGCTCGGCGCCTATCTGGCGGTGACCATCGTGCCCTGGCTGCTCGATTTCGACCGCTCGCCCACCTTGTTCTTCGTCGGCGTGCTGATCTCGGCCATCGTGGTCGGCCTGCTCGGCGTGATCATGGAGGTGCTGCTGCTCCGGCGCATCTACAAGGTGCCCGAGCTGTTCCAGCTGCTCGCCACTTTCGGCGTCGTGCTGATCGTGCAGGACATCGTGCTCAAGGTCTGGGGGCCGATGGACCTGCCGGGGCCGCGCGCGCCGGGCCTGCGCCACAGCGTCGCGATCATGGGCCAGCGCTTTCCCGCCTATGAACTGTTCCTGATCTTCGTCGGGCCGGCCGTGCTCGGCCTGCTTTACCTCATCATGCAGAAGACCCGTTTCGGCATCCTGATCCGCGCCGCGACCCAGGACCGCGAAATGCTCGGGGCGCTCGGCGTCAACCAGGCCATGCTGTTCACCGGCACGCTGTTCCTCGGCGCCTTTCTCGCCGGGCTCGGTGGGGCGCTGCAGATCCCGCGCATCCCGGCAAGCTCGCATATGGACATCTCGATCATCACCGACGCCTTCGTGGTGACGGTCATCGGCGGCATGGGCTCGGTGCCCGGCGCCTTCATCGCGGCCCTGATCATCGGCCTGCTGCAGGCCTTCGGCATCCTGATCTTCCCGAAGATCACACTGGTCCTGGTGTTCCTGCTGATGGCCGTGGTGCTGGTGGTGAAACCCTGGGGCCTGCTCGGCCGGCCCGACGCGGCGGCCAATCGCGCCGTGCTGCCCGAGGGCATCCTGAACCTGAAGAGCCTGGCGCGGATCGAACACGTCATCATCGCGCTCGTGGTGGCGGCCCTGCTCGCCATCCCGTTCATCGGCGATGCCTACAAGGTCAAGGTCGGCATCGAGATCCTGGTCTTCGCGCTCGCGGCCTTCTCGCTGAACTTCCTGATCGGCAATGGCGGCATCGTCTCCTTCGGCCACGCCGCCTATTTCGGCGTCGGCGCCTATGCCGCCGGCCTCCTGGTCGTCGGCCCGATGAAGCTGCCGATGGAACTGGCGCTGATCGCGGCCCCCGTCGCCGCGGGCCTGGCGGCGGCCCTGTTCGGCTATTTCGTCGTGCGGCTCTCCGGCATCTATCTCGCCATGCTGACGCTTGCCTTCGCCCAGATCACCTATGCCATCTGCTTCCAATGGGTCGAGGTGACGGGCGGCGACAATGGCGTGGTCGGCGTCTGGCCGTCGGCCTGGGCGAGTTCCCGGCAGGTCTATTTCTACGTGGTCGCGGTGCTGGCGCTGCTCGCCATCGCGGCGCTCCGCCACGTCATCTACGCGCCCTTCGGCTACACCCTGCGCGCGGCCCGGGACTCGGCCGTCAGGGCGGACGCCATCGGCATCGACGTGCGCACCCATCGCTGGCTCGGCTTCACGCTCGCCGGCGCGGCGGCCGGGCTGGCCGGCGGTCTCTACGCCTTTTCCAAGGGCACCATCGACCCGACCATGATCTCGCTGCCCATGTCGATCGACTTCCTGGTGATGATCCTCACCGGCGGCATCCAGACCGTCATGGGCCCGCTGGTCGGCGCTGCCTTCTTCCATTCGATCAAAGACTTCTTCATGCCGCTCACCGATTTCTGGCGGTTCTTCCTCGGCCTTTCGATCATCGCCATGGTGCTTTTGTTCCCGCGCGGCCTGGTCGGCGCCGCCGAAGGCCTGAAGGCGCGCTTCGCGCCGAAGGGGGCGGCATGAGCTTGCTTGTCGTCGAGAACCTGCAGAAGCGCTTCGGCGGCGTGCACGCGGCCAAGGATGTGTCGTTCTCGCTCGAGGCGGGTGAATTGCTCGCCATTATCGGGCCGAACGGCGCCGGCAAGTCGACCACCTTCAACATGGTCGGCGGCCAGCTCAAACCCGACAAGGGCAGCGTCCGGCTCGCCGGCGACGATATCACCGGCCTGCCGCCGCGCCTGGTCTGGCGCAAGGGCGTCGGCCGCACCTTCCAGATCGCCCAGACCTTCGTGTCGATGAGCGTGGTCGAGAACGTCCAGATGGCGCTGATCTCGTTCCATGGCGAGACCCGCGCGGTGGTGCCGCGCACCGCCAGCCTGCATCGCGAGGCGGCCTGCGGCTTCCTCGAGCGGGTCGGCATGGCCGATGTCGCCGACAAGCCGGTCAACGAGCTCGCTTACGGCGACGTCAAGCGGGTCGAGCTCGCCATCGCGCTCGCCTCCGATCCGAAGCTGCTCCTGATGGACGAGCCGACCGCCGGCATGGCGCCCAGGGAGCGTGCCGCCCTGATGGAACTGACCGCCGAGATCGCCCGCACGCACAAGATCGGCGTGCTGTTCACCGAGCACGACATGGATTCGGTTTTCGCCCATTCCGACCGCATCCTGGTGCTGGTGCGCGGCGAGATCATCGCCGCGGGCACGCCGGACGAGGTGCGCGGCAATGCCCGCGTCAAGCAGGTCTATCTCGGCGAGCACGGCGTGCAGGCGGCGCTGCGCGCCCGCAAGGCCAAGGCCGCGGAAACACCCTCCTCGCAGAACCAGGCGGGGGTGGCCTGATGCGCGCGCCCGCCCCGGTCACCATTCTCGACACCAAGGGCCTGTCGGCCGCCTATGGCCATGCCCAGGTGCTGTTCGGCGTCGATCTGGCGCTGCATGCGGGCGAAGTGGTCGCCCTGATGGGCCGCAACGGCGCCGGCAAGTCGACCACGCTCAAGGCGATCATGGGCCTTGTGCCGCCGCGTGGCGGCACGGTCACCTTCGAGGGCCAGGAGATCAGCCGGATGAGCCCGTTCAGGATCGCCCGGCTCGGCCTCGGCTACGTGCCGGAGGAGCGGCGCATCTTCACCGACCTGACGGTCTATGAAAACCTGGAGGTCGGCCGCAAGGCGGCGGCCAGCGAGCGCGACGGCCATGTCACGGCCTGGACCACCGACAAGCTGTTCTCGATCTTCCCGAACCTTGCCGAGATGAAGGGCCGCAAGGCCTCGGCCATGTCGGGCGGCGAACAGCAGATGCTGACCATTGCGCGCACGCTCATGGGCAATCCCCATGCCGTGCTGCTGGACGAACCGTCGGAAGGCCTCGCGCCCGTCATCGTCGAGCAGATGGCCGATGCGGTGCTCGCCATGAAGGCGGAAGGCATCGCCGTGTTGCTTTCCGAACAGAACCTCTATTTCGCCTCCGCCGTGTCGGACCGCGCCTATGTCATCGAAAAGGGCGCCATCCGCTACGAGGGGACGACCGCCGATCTCGAAGCCAATGACGAGATCCGGGAAGCCTATTTGAGCATGTGACCGCCGGACGCGCGCGGCACTGGCACGCCGCAACCGTTCGTAGACGAATGATCTCGAGGCCATCCTGAACGGCCTGCTGATGTGGAGAAGACCGTGAGGCGCGTAGCCGGCATCGACGTGGGTGGCACCTTCACCGACCTCCTCCTGACCGAGGCGGACGGCGCGGGTGTTCGCGTCAAACTCGCGAAGGTTCCGACCAGCGCCGCCAACCAGGCGGTCGGCGTGGTCAAGGCGATCGAGGCGGCAGGTGTTGGCCCCGCCGATCTCGACCTGATCATTCACGGCACCACCGCCACCACCAATGCGGTGCTGGAGCGCAAGGTCGCCAAGGTCGGCCTGATCACCACGCAGGGTTTCCGCGACGTGCTGGAGCTTGGCCGGCGCACCCGGCCGAGCGCCTATGGCATGACCGGCAGCTTCGAGCCGCTGATCCCCAGGCAATGGCGGCGCGAGGTGCCGGAACGGCTGAACGCCCAGGGTGAGGTCGTGACCCCGCTCGATGAGGCGGCGGTCGCCTCCGAAATCCAGGCTCTGCTGGCCGAAGGCTGCGAAGCCCTGGTCATCCATTTCCTCCATGCCTATGCCAACCCGGCCCATGAGATCCGCGCCGGTGAGATTGCCGCTCGCCTCTGGCCGAACGGCTATGTCACGCTCGGCCACCAGCTTCTCTCCGAGTTTCGCGAATATGAGCGCGGCACCACCGCCAGCGTGAATGCCGCGGTGCAGCCGATCCTCGACCGCTATGTCCAGCGGCTGCAGAACGACCTGAGCGCCAAGGGCTTCAGGCACGACCTGCTCGTCATGAACGGCAATGGCGGCACCGTGCCGGCGACCATGGTCGCCCGCGAGGCGGCCAAGACGGTCATGTCGGGCCCGGCTTCCGGCGTCATGGCGGCCGCGGCGACGCTGGCCCAGTCGGGCCTCGCCAATGCCATCACCTATGACATGGGCGGCACCTCCACCGACGTCGCGCTGATCCATGGCGGCGTGCCGGAGGTCTCGGCGGAACTGACCATCGACTATGGCCTGCCGATCCACCTGCCTATGGTCGATGTCAGGACCGTCGGCGCCGGCGGCGGCTCGATCGCCAGCGTCAACAAGGCCGGCATGCTGCAGGTCGGCCCGCATTCGGCAGGCTCCGAACCCGGCCCGATCGGTTATGGCCGTGGCGGCACCCGCCCGACCATCACCGACGCCAACCTGGTGCTCGGCCGGCTCGATCCGGAGCGGCTGACCGCGGTGCAGTCCAAGGTGTCGCTCGCCGAGATCCGCGCCGCGTTCGAGCGTGATCTCGCCAAACCCCTCGGCATGGGCATCGAGGAGGCAGCCGCCGCCGTCATCCGGCTCGGCAATGTCCACATGACCGGCGCCATCCGCATGGTGTCGCTGTCGCGTGGTTATGACCCGCGCGATTTCGTGCTGTTCGCCTTTGGCGGCGCCGGCCCGCTGCACGCGGTCGCGCTCGCCCGCGAGCTCGGCATCCCCGAAGTGCTGGTGCCGGCAAGGCCCGGCCTGACCAATGCGCTCGGCTGCCTGGTCGCCGATCTCCGCCAGGACCGGGTCAATACGGTCAACAAGCCGCTCGACCAGGCCGACATGGCCGAGGTTCAGCGCCTGATCGCCGCCCAGCGCGACAGCGCCCTCGCCGTGGTCGAGCAGGAAAAGGCCGAGATCGAGGAGACCGTGATCCTGCATGGCGCCGACATGCAGTTCCGCGGCCAGACCCATCTGATCCGGGTCGCTCTGCCGGGCGCCGCCGTGACGCGCGAGGAGATCCAGGCCGCTTTCGAGAAAGCCTATTTCCATCGCTTCCAGGTGCGCCTGCCGGAGATCAAGGCCGTGCTGGTCAACTTGGTCACCAGCGTCATCGGCCGGCGCAAATCCTTCCCGCTCTCGGCGCTGCTCGATCCCGCGGCGCGGGTGGCGACATCGGGCGAGGCGGTGATCGGAAGCCGCGATCTCCATGCCGACGGCCGCTGGCACAATGCCAAGGTCTATGCTCGCGACAAATTGCCGGCCGGCGCCCGTATCGAAGGCCCGGCCGTTATCCAGCAGATCGACGCGACGACGGTGATCGAACCCGGCGCGGTCGCGACCGTCGACACAATAGGCAATCTGAGGGTGAAGGTATGAGAATGATCTCAGCCCGAACGGTCGCGCATCGTCATGCCCGGGCTTGTCCCGGGTATCCACGAATGCCCCAACGCACCAATGCGTGGATGGCCGGGACAAGCCCGGCCATGACGAGGGAAGCGCTCGCCCGGAGGACCCAGCCATGACCCTCCAGAGCCTGCCCCCAGACGCAAAAGCCATCGACGCGCTGACGCTGGCGGTCATTCAGGCCGGCCTGCAGCAGGTCTGCAACGAGATGGACATCGCCTTCTCGCGCTCGGCCTTCTCGCCCGTCATCGCCGAAGCCGACGACCGCGCCGACGGCATCTATGACCGCGACACCGGCGCCCTGATCAGCCAGGGCGAGTTCGGCCTGCCGGTCTTCGTCGGCACGATGCAATATTCGACCGGGGAGATCATCCGGCTGATCCGCGAGGGCAAGGCGGGCAAGCCGGAACCGGGCGACATCTATATCGTCAACGACCCCTATCTCGGCGGCACGCATCTGATGGATGTGCGTTTCGCCAAGCCGGTCTTCGTCGGCGGCGAGCTGTTCTGCTGGCTGCAGAATACCGGCCACTGGCCCGATATCGGCGGCATGGTGCCGGGCGGCTTTTCGGCCAAGGCGACCGAGGTCGAGCAGGAGGGCCTGCGCCTGCCGCCGGTCAAGCTGTTCAAGAAGGGCGAAATGGATCCCGAGATCTTCGCGATCATCTCGTCCAATATCCGCATCGCCGAGCAGCGCATCGGCGATATCAAGGCCCAGGCCGCGGCGCTTCTGGTCGGCGAGACCAGGCTGATGGACCTCGTCGCCAAATATGGCACCGGCACGCTCGACGTCGCGATCAAGGCGATCCGGGCGCGGTCTGCCGAACGCATGCGCGCCGAGATCCGCCAGATCCCCGACGGCGTCTATCGTTCCGAGGCCTTCGTCGATTCCGACGGCGTGGTGAATGAGCCGCTGAAGATCGCGCTCACCGTGACCAAGCAGGGCGAGAGCCTCGACTTCGACTTCGCCGGTTCGTCGCCACCCTGCAAGGGGCCGATGAACTCGGTGGTCGCCACCACCTATTCGGCCGTCTATCTCGGCGTGAAGCACATCTTCCCCGACGTGCCGATCAATGCCGGCGCCTTCGAGCCGCTGACCATCCAGCGTCCCGTCGGCACCTTCCTTGACGCGCTCTATCCGCGCCCGGTCTCGGGCTGCGCGGCCGAGGTCTCGCAGCGCATTGCCGAGGCGGTGTTCCTGGCGCTGGTCCAGGCCATTCCCGACAAGGTGACGGCGGCGCCCGCCGGCACCTCGGGCAATTTCGCGCTCGGCGGCTTCGACCCCGTCAAGCAAGCCAGCTACGTCATGTACAAGATCACCGGCGGCGGCTACGGCGGCAATGGGATGCAGGACGGCCTGACCAATGGCTGCTCGACCATCGGCATTTCCAAGACCGCGCCGATCGAGGTGATGGAGCAATATTACCCGGTGCTGTTCCGCCGCTTCGCGCTGCGCGAGGGGTCGGGCGGCGCCGGCGAGAAGCGCGGCGGCTTCGGCGTGCATTACGAGATGGAACTGCTGCGCGGCGAGGCGCGCGCCTCCTTCGTCATGGATCATGGCCGCTTCGGACCCCCCGGCGTGCTGGGCGGCGCAGACGGCGCACCGAATGTCGTGAAGATCCATCGCGACGGCACCACGACCATTCCCGAGCACCTGTCCAAGGACCAGGACATCGCGATCCGCGCCGGCGACCGTGTCGAGGTGATGACGCCGGGCGGCGGCGGTTATGGCGACCCGGCCAAACGCGACCCGGCGCTCGTCGCCCGCGACGTGGCACGCGGCTATTACACGGCCGATGAGGCGGCCAGGCTCTGGGGATGGAGGGCCTGATGGTCGCCTATCACCGCCCGCGGACATTGGCCGAAGCGCTCGAGATCCGGGCCTCCCAGGACGTCGCCGTTCTGGCCGGCGGCACCGACATCTATCCAGTACGCACGGCCCGGCGCGCCTGGGGCGACCCGACGCACAAGGACGTGCTCGACCTCACCGCCATTCCAGGCCTGCGCGGCATCACCGATCAGGGCGACCACTGGCGGATCAGCTGCCTGACCACCTGGACCGACCTGATCCGCGCCGATCTGCCGCCGCAATTCGACGCCTACCGGCAGGCCGCGCGCGAGGTCGGCGGTGTCCAGGTGCAGAATTTGGGCACGCTGACCGGCAATATCGTCACGGCCTCGCCGGCCGGCGACGGCATTCCGAACCTCCTGGCGCTCGATGCGCAGGTCGAGCTGTCGAGCCTTGCGGGCACCCGCAGCCTGGCGCTCGGTCAGTTCATCGACGGCTATCGCCACACCGCGATGCGCGCCGATGAGATCGTCACCGCGCTCGCCATCCCGAAGCTCGCCAATGCGCGCTCCTGTTTCAAGAAGCTCGGCGCCCGCAAATATCTGGTCATCTCGATCGCCATGGTGTCCGGCGTCGTCGCCATCGACAGCACCGGCCGGATCGGCGAGGCGCGGATCGCGGTCGGCGCCTGCTCGGCGGTGGCGGCGCGGCTGACCACCCTCGAAGCGGTACTGGCCGGCGCACCGCTGGCCTCGGCCGCCGCGCTGGTCGCACCTGATCATCTCGACGCGCTCACCCCGATCGACGACGTGCGCGCCACCGGCGCCTATCGCCGCGCCGCGGCGCTTGCCCTGGTGCGCGACTGCCTGGCCGATCTTGCCGCAGAGAGCCTTCGGAGGGCTGCCTGATGCTCGACAAACCGAGCGACATCACCTTGACGCTGACGGTGAACGGGACAGCCCATCAGGTGGCGGCGCCGCCCTTCGCCTCGCTCGCCGACACGCTGCGCGAGCGCATGGGCCTGACCGGCACCAAGATCGGTTGCGATGCCGGCGATTGCGGCGCCTGCACCGTGCTGATGGAGGGCGAGCAGGTCTGTTCCTGCCTCATCTCCTCCGCCCAGGCCGAAGGCAAGGCGATCACCACCATCGAGGCGCGGCACCCTCTTGTCGACCGCCTGCGCAGCGCGTTCCTCGCCCATGGCGCGGCCCAATGCGGCATCTGCACGCCGGGCATGATCATGGCCGCCGCCGATCTGCTCGGTCGCAATCAGAACCCCAGCCGGCGTGACATCGAGGACGGCATTGGCGGCGTGCTCTGCCGCTGCACCGGTTACGTCAAGATCATCGAGGCGATCGCCGATGTGGCACGCGGTTCCAACCGCGTGGCGCCGCAGGCGGAAGCCGGCGAAGCCGTCGGCGCGCGCATCGCCCGGGCCGACGGCATGCCGAAGGTCTGCGGCACCGACAGGTTCGGTGCCGACAGCGCGCCGGCCGACGCCCTGTGGCTGCGCGCGGTGCGCTCGCCCCACGCCCATGCGCGCTTCGCGCTCGGCGATCTCGACGCGGTGAAAGCCGCCCATCCGGGCCTCGTCGCCATCCTGACCGCTGCCGATATTCCCGGTGCGAACTCCTTCGGCATCTTCCCGACCATCAAGGACCAGCCGGTGCTGGCGCCGGGTTTCGTGCGCTATCGCGGCGAGGCCGTGCTGGCGCTGGTCGGCTCGCGCGAAGCGGTCGAAGGCCTTGCCGATACAGCGTTGCCGATCACCTGGACCGTCGATGCTGCCTTGATCGGCGTCGAGGCCGGGCTCGCCGAGGGCGCCGCGCCGCTGCATGCCAACATTCCCGACAATGTGCTGACCCGCGGCTATCTCGAGACCGGCGATGTCGAGGAAGGCCACCGCCTCGGCGCGGCGACCGCCGAGGGCCATTTCCGCACAGGTTTCGTCGAACATGCCTATATCGAGCCGGAAGCCGGCTATGCCGAGCGTGTCGGCGATCGTATCGAGGTCACCGCCTGCACCCAGGCCGCGGTCATGGACCAGGAGGAGGTCGCGCGTGTCATCGGCGTGCCGATGAGCGATGTCCGGATCGTGCCGACCGCCTGCGGCGGCGGCTTCGGCGGCAAGCTCGACGTATCGATCCAGCCGCTGATCGCGGTCGCCGCCTGGCTCACCCGCAAGCCCGTGCGGGTGGTCTATTCGCGCACCGAGAGCATGGCCTCGACCACCAAGCGCCACCCCTCGAAGATCTGGGCCAAGGCCTCGGCCGACACGCAAGGCCGCTTCACCGCCTATCAGATGACCGGCGACTTCAACACCGGCGCCTATGCCTCCTGGGGGCCGACGGTCGCGAACCGCGTGCCAGTCCACGCCACCGGCCCCTACAAGGTGCCGCATGTGAAGAACGCCACCCGCGCCGTGCACACCCATGAGGTTCCGGCCGGCGCCTTTCGTGGTTTCGGCGTGCCGCAGGCGGCGATCGCCGGCGAAACGCTGATCGACGATCTCGCCGAGCGGCTCGGGCTCGATCGCTGGGCGATCCGGCGCATCAATGCCATCGACCATGGCGACCGGACGCCGACCGGCCAGGTGCTGCATGCCTCCGCCGGCCTGCCGCAATGCCTCGACGCGGTGAAGGCCGACTATGACGCCATGGTCGCGGCGGCCGAGGCCGAGAATGCCAAGGGCGGCCGCATCGCGCGCGGCGTCGGTGTTGCCTGCATGTGGTATGGCTGCGGCAATACCTCGATGTCGAACCCGTCGCGCATGCGCATCACGCTGACCGCCGCGGGCAAGCTGACCTTCCTGAACGGCGCCGTCGATATCGGCCAGGGCTCCACCACCGTGCTCCTGCAGATCGCGGCCGATGCGCTGGGCCTGCCGACCACCGATTTCGATTTCGTCATCGGCGATACCGACCGGACCTATGACGCCGGCAAGACATCGGCCTCGCGCCAGACCTTCGTCTCGGGCAATGCCTCCAAACTCGCCGGCCTCGACCTGCGCGCCAAGATCCTGGCGCTCGCCAATGCCGGGCCGAAGGCGAAGCTGAAGCTGGAAGGCACGCGGCTGACGGTGACCGACGGCGAGGCCGGCCGGGTGATCGATCTGGCCACCCTGGAGGCGGGCGAGACCGGCATCGTGCTGGCGGGCGAAGGTCAGTACGATCCGCCGACCACCGTGCTCGACGCAAAGGGCCAGGGCATTCCCTATGCGACCTATGGTTTCGCCGCCCAGGTCGCCGAGGTCGCCGTCGACCGGGTGCTCGGCACCGTCAAAGTGACCCGCATCGTCGCCGCCCATGATGTCGGCCGTGCCATCAACCCGACACTGACCGAGGGCCAGATCCATGGCGGCATCGCCCAGGGCCTCGGCCTGGCGCTGATGGAGGAATATCTGCCGGGCCGCACGGAGAACCTGCACGACTACCTGATCCCGACCGCCGGCGACATGCCCGAGATCGTGGTCAAGCTGATCGAGGACACCGAGCCGGAAGGACCGTTCGGCGCCAAGGGTGTCGGCGAACCGGCGCTGGTCGCGACGGCGCCGGCCATTCTCTCGGCGATCCGCCACGCCACCGGCGTGCGCATGAACGAGGTGCCGGTACTGCCGCACAAGCTCTGGGACGCCATGCAGAAGCGGGAGGCCGCGGAATGAGGGGCTCGACCGTGACTGATGGCGAGAGCAACCGGTTCTTGGAAGTCTGCGCTAGGCTGCAGGGAATTGCCTCGCTCTCGTGGAGAGAGAGAACGGCGCAGACGAACCAACCCTCTCCCATAGGGAGAGGGTGGCAGCGTCAGCTGCCGGGTGAGGGGCGTAAGCCCTCAGGACAGGCGCCGGGCCTCTTGCTTCGAACCACGCGAATACCGCCCGGGCCAACCCCATCCGGATATGGACGTCCCCTCACCCGGCGCCTGACGGCGCCACCCTCTCCCTATGGGAGAGGGTTGATTCAGAAGCCCTCTTTGCCCGCCGCTCCACTGCGTGGCTCTGTCGCGAGAGTTCTCGCCCAACCCATCGGGAGGTCCGCATGACCGCCACCGACCAGCTCTCGCGGGAAGCCCGTTCGAAGAAATTCGGCGCCGCCGAAGGTGACGGCATCCTGCGCTGCGACGCCTGCCCGGTGCTCTGCCGGATCCGGCCGGGCCGCGCGGGCGCCTGCTCGCGCTACGCCAATGAGAACGGCCAGCTCGTCCGCACCGACCCCGTCGTGCTGCTCGCCAAGACGGTGGAGGACGGCGGCAAGCTGGTCGAGTTCGGCCGCAACGACTGGGACGGCCAGGCGCTCGATCCGAACCGGACCTTCGTCACCGGCATCGGCTCCGGCACCACCTATCCCGACTACAAGCCGGCCCCCTTCATCGTCTCGGCCGAGCATGACGGCGTCGACACGGTCACCGTCGTGACCGAAGGCATTTTCAGCTATTGCGGCGTCAAGGTGAAGATCGACACGGATCGCCATCTCGGCCCGGAGGCAGCCCCGATCCGGGTCAATGGTGAACAGGTCGGCCATGTCTCGACCGCCGAATATGGCTCGCAGATGCTGTCCATCGGCGGCGTCAGGCACCTGACCGGAGGTTCCAAGAAGGAAGGCAACGTCACCTGCGACACCATGCTCAAGCTCTGCGCGGGCGAGCCGGTGACCATGGTGATCGACGGCGGTCACCAGGTGGTGGTCGAAGCCAATGCCGCGCCTGTTGTCGACGGCAAGCCGGAACAGCGCATGCGCGTCGGCTGCGGCTCGGCGACCGTCGGCATCTTCGCCAAGCAATGGCTCGGCCATGTCGACGAGGTGATCGTGGTCGACGACCACATCACCGGCGTGCTGACCGAACATCAGGCCGGCCGCGTGCTCGACATGAAGCAGGCCGGTATCCGGGTGCGCGGGCGCAAGTCGACGCCCGGCCGCTATTTCCAGGTGGCCAATCCGGGCATCGGCTGGGGCGGAACGGATATCGAGGATCCCCTGTCGATCATCCAGAAGATCGACCCCGAAACGGCCTGGCCGGGCCTGCGCCTGCTGATGACTTCGACCACCGGCGAGCACTTCCTCTATTGCGTGCTCGACGACAACCTTGTGCCGGTGCCCGCGCCCATCCCGGAGCCGGTGATGAAGGTCGTCGACCGTATCGGCGAGAATTGCGAACCCTCGCTCTGCACCGTGCTGTTCATGGCCGGTGCCGGCGGCTCGCTGCGTGCCGGCGTCACCGAAAACCCTGTTCTGCTGACCCGTTCGGTGGCCAGCGGCGAGACGCGCGTCACGATGGGCGGCGCGCCTGTTTATCTCTGGCCCGGCGGCGGCATCACCGTCATGGCCGATGTCACCAGGCTGCCGAAAAACGCCTTCGGCTATGTGCCGACACCGGCCATTGTCGCGCCCATCGAGTTCACCTTGCCGCGCGCGCTCTACGACAAGCTCGGCGGTCATATGGAGGATGTCGTGTCGATCGGCGATATCCTGCGCGACGTGGCGCCCCAGGCCCGTATCGACGGCTGGGACAGCGACAATCCCTGGCCCTTTCCGGGAGCCCGTGCATGACAGCCAACAGGCAGGCAGCATCGCCCCCCGACACCGATCCGGCATCGGTGAAAGGTTATGTTCTGGAAGACCAGATCGGCTTCCTGATCCGGCGCTCGCACCAGCGGGCCACCGCGATCTTCGATCAGGTCATGGCCGGTTTCGAGGTGACGCCGGTGCAATATGCGGCACTCGCCAAGCTGCATGATCTCGGCCCCACCTCGCAGAACGCGCTCGGCCGCCTGGTCGGCATCGACCCGGCGACCATGTTCGGGGTCGCAGGAAGGCTCGCCAAGCGCGGCCTGGTGACACCCTCGGTCGACCCCAATGACGCGCGTCTCGTCCTGCTCGAACTGACCGATGTCGGCCGCGAAACCGTCGAGGCGATGAAGGCGCGCGGCCTGGAGGTGACGGACAAGACCCTGGCGCCGCTCAGCCGCGACGAAGCCGAGACCCTGGTCCGGCTGCTGACCAAGCTCGGTTGACGCCATGTCGGACGGCCCCTCGGCGCAATGGCTGACCGGCGACCGGCTGCACCTGCAGCACGGGCCGATCGACGTCGTGACCCGGGCCTGGGGCGCCCCGAGCGCGGTGCAACAGGCCTATGAGGCCGCGATTGCCCGCTTCCAGACCATCCTGCCGGAACTTGCCGGCGAGTTGACCGAGCTGCGCAAGCCGATGAGCGAGCGGCCGCTGGCCGAAACGCCGGTGGCCAGACGCATGCTGGCGGCCTGCCGGCCCCATGCCGGCAGCTTCCTGACCCCGATGGCGGCGGTGGCCGGCGCGGTTGCCGACGAGCTCATCGAGGTCATGACGGAGGCAGCCCCGCTCGATCGCGCCTTCGTCAATGACGGCGGCGACATCGCGATCTTCCTGACCGAGGGCGAGACCATGGAGGTGGCGCTCGCCGCCGATTTCTCGCGCGGCGCGATCCCGGCGCTGAACGGCCGCGTCACGCTCGGCTATGGCGACGGCATCGGCGGCATCGCGACCTCGGGCGCGCAGGGCCGGTCGTTTTCGCTCGGCATCGCCGATTCGGTGACGGTGCTCGCCCGTGACGCGGCTTCCGCCGACGCCGCGGCGACCCTCATCGCCAATGCCGTCGACCTCGATCACCCCGCGATCCAGCGCCGGCCGGCGCATGACCTCGATCCCGACAGCGATCTCGGCGACCGGCTGGTGACGGTCGGCGTCGGCGACCTCAGCGCCGCCGACATCGCGCTCGCGCTCGACGCCGGCCGGGCCCGTGCCGACCAGTTGCGCAAGCGCGGACTGATCCGCGACGCCGCCCTTTGCCTGAAGGGTGAGACCATCACCCTCGGGCCGTTCACTCGCCTCAGGGAGTTGAGACCATGACTGTCAATGTCCGCAAGATCGTCGTCGGGGTCGAGGAGGTGCGCCATGACGGCGGGCCGAAACTCGACAAGCCGATCCTGAAAGGCTTCGTCGCCTGCGTGCTGAAGAACCCCTTTGCCGGCCGCTACGAGGCCGAGGTCACCGGCATGATGGAGGAGTTGAAGCCTCTGGGTCTCGAATGCTCGACCAAGCTGCTGGCGGCGCTGGGCGGCGACCCGAAGGCGATCGAAGCCTATGGCAAGGGCTCGATCGTCGGCGCCGACGGCGAGCTGGAGCATGGCGCGCTCTGGCATGTGCCGGGTGGCTATGCCATGCGCGAACTGCTCGGCCAGGCGCTCTCCATCGTGCCGTCCATGACCAAGATGGGCGCCATGGGCGCGATCCTCGACGTGCCGATCCACCACAAGGACGCGGCCTATGTGCGAAGCCATTTCGACGGCATCACCCTTTCGGTGGCCGACGCGCCGCGCGCCGACGAGATCCTGTTCGCCCTGGCCATGACCACCGGCGGCCGGCCGCACGCCCGGATGGGCGGGCTGACCCAGGACGCGATTGCCAAGTGGGACGGGTTGCGGTGAAGGCGAGCGGCGTAGGCATCGCCCTCGAAACGCCGCTGCAGCCCGAGATCTTGGCGCTGATCGACGCCTCCGACGCCTTTGCCGCCTCGCTTTACGCGGCCGAGCATCGCCACGCCGTCGGCGTCGAGCGGCTCACCGCCGACGATGCCCGTTTTCTCGTGGCGCGCCGCGGCGGCCGTGCGCTCGGCTGCGTCGGCCTGGTGGTCGACGGCGCCCAGGCGGAGATCAAGCGGATGTTCGTTCATGATGACGCCCGCGGCCTCGGCATCGGCGGCCTTCTCATGACATCAATCGAAAACCTGGCGCGAAGCGAAGGCGTCAGGCTGGTTCAGCTCGAGACCGGTCCGCGCAACGACGCCGCCCTGAAACTCTATGCGAAACAGGGATACAGGCCATGCGGACCCTTCGGCTCCTATAGACCAAGCCCCGGCAGCGTCTTTATGGAGAAGACCCTGACGCCGGAGTGACCACCCATGCCGACCGCCTCGCAAACCGATCTCTCCGGTCTGCTCGTCATTTCCGTCGAACAGGCGGTGGCCGCCCCCTATGCGGCCAGCCGGCTTGCCGATGCCGGCGCGCGGGTCATCAAGATCGAGCGCGAGGAGGGTGATTTCGCCCGTCGCTACGACCGCGCGGTCGATGGCGAAAGCGCCTATTTCGTCTGGCTGAACCGGGGCAAGGAATCGGTCGTCATGGACCTGAAGGACGAAGCCGATCAGGCCGTCCTCGCCAAGATGATCGCCAAGGCCGACGTGTTCATCCAGAACCTCGCGCCCGGCGCGCTCAACCGCCTCGGCTTCGACCCGGAGACGCTGCGCCGGCAATATCCGCGGCTGATCACCTGTTCGATCTCGGGATATGGCGAGGAAGGACCGTGGAAGGACCTGAAGGCCTATGACCTGCTGGTCCAGGCGGAAGCCGGGCTCGCCGAGGTCACCGGCGACGGCGAATCGCGCGCCCGTGTCGGTGTCTCCGTCTGCGACGTTGCCGCCGGCATGACCGCCTTCCAGGCGATCCTGCAGGCCTTGATCGGCCGTTCCATCACCGGTGAGGGCCGGCACATCGCGGTGTCGCTGTTCCATGCGCTCGCCGACTGGATGAACGTTCCCTATCTGCAATATGCCTATGGCGGCATCTATCCGCCGCGTTCGGGCCTCAACCACCCGACGATCGCGCCCTATGGCGCCTACCCTTGCGGTGACGGCAAGCCGATCCTGTTCTCGATCCAGAACGAGCGCGAATGGGCTTCGCTCTGCGCCGAGGTGCTGGGTGATGCATCGATCGCGAGCGATGCCCGCTTCATCGACAATGTCACCCGGGTGAAGAACCGCGCCGAGCTCGATCGGATCATCGTCCGGGCCTTTGCCGATGCACCGCGCGAGACGATCGCCGAACGGCTGGAAGCCGCCAAGATCGCCTATGGCCGGGTTTCCTCGCTCGACGACCTGCGCAATCACCCGCAGAACCGCCATATCGAGGTCGACACGCCGGCCGGCCGCAAGCGCATGCTGGCGCCCGGCGCGCTGCATGACGGCGAGATACCGCAATTCGGGCCGGTGCCGGCGCTCGGTGCCCATACCGACCGGCTGAAGAAGGAATTCGGCTGAACCGCCCGCAGGAGAGCCACCGCTCCCGGCGCGGGCCGCAACGCGGCGCGCCATGCCGAGCGCCCCGGACGAAGTCGCACGCGTTCACCCAGCCAGCGTAATGCCCGCGCAACGGGACCATGCGCCTGATCCCCGACACGAACCACCGGGATCGAAAATGCGCATCAAAGCACACCACGCCGTTTCCGCGCTGTCGCTGCTGGCCACGATGGCGCTCTCCGCCTGCGCGTCGGACACCATGAAGACCTATGTCGGAACACCGGTCGAATCCGTCATCATCGACTACGGTCCACCGACGGCCGTGGTCGATCTCGGGCCCGGTGAGCGCGCCTACCAATGGCGCAAGATATCGACAAATGTCGTAGCCGGCTCACGCCACACGGAAATCCGGGACACCAGAGGCGGCGTCCGGTACGAGACGCGGGAAACGCCCGACTATGTCAATCGGCAAGAGTGTTTCTACACGTTCTTTGCCCGATTGACCGAGCGCGGCTGGTCGGTCACCGGCTTCCGCAGCCCCACCCTGGAATGCGAATAGCCGATGCCGAACCGCCTCAGCTGACGGCAACCGCCTCCCAGCCCGCGGTCGAGCGGGTGAACAGGATCGGCGTGGCATTGCGGCGCAGCTCGACATTCAGATCGACACCGGTCAGCGCCGCCAGCACCAGCAGCAAGCCGCCATGGGAGACCAGCATCAGGTCGCCATCCGCGTTGTCCTCCTGGGACAGCCAGCGTGACAGGCAATTGCCGCTGCGGTGGACGAAGGCGGCGAGCGTCTCGCAGGCCGGCGGATCGTCGCGCCAGTCCATGCGGCCGACCGTCGTGCCGACCAAGCCGAGAAAATAGCGCTCGGCAAGGCCGCCATCCGGCTCGGGCGTCAGGCCGCGGCCGTCGGTGACGATCGCGGCCGTGCGCCATGCGCGCATCATCGGGCTCGCCGCCACATGGGCGATCGAGGCGAGCGCCAGGCGGTCGGCGGCCTCCGCCGCCTGGGCCTCGCCCGCGGCATTCAGCGGCACGTCGGCCGCCTGATAAATGCCCTTGCGATTGCCCTCGGTCTCGCCGTGGCGCAGGAAGATGAAGCGGGTCAGCCGTGGGCGAAACGGGATGGTGCGCGTCAGATCCTGGATCGCTTCGTAACCGAGCGTCGGGGCGACTTGGGTCGGGGTGCCTGCGGCCAAGGCTCTGCTCCAGGTTTTCGGCTGTGCTTGCGGATTTTGCGCTGCAATGACCGAGTGTGACGGAAGAGTCAAAGGGGCCGCCATGCAATCATATCCCGCGAAGCTGCCTCTCGCCATGATCGCGCGCATCGGCTAGCAAGGCGCCATGAGCACTGCCCCTGCCCGCCCCTCGGTTCGTGAGCGCGTCCGGCCCGTCGATGCCGGAGAACCGGTTCTTGCCGCCCATTTCCTCGGCGAGACCGCCGTGCTGGCGCTGGTCTCCGGCGAGATCGTGCTGGCCGGCGAGACCGACCGGCGCGAGAGCCTGCATGACGGCGGCATCCTGGACAGCGCCGCGGATGGTACGACGCTCGTCACCGGCGGCGACGACGGCAAGGTGGTCCGTTTCGCGCTGAAGACCGGTGCCGCGACGGTGCATGACAGCGGCGGCACCTGGATCGACCGGGTCGCGCTCGGCCCGAACGGCGCCATGGCCTGGAGTGCCGGCCGCAAGGCCTTCGCGACCCAGGGCAAGGGCGAGCCCAAGGCCTTGAACCTCGTCTCCGCCGCTGGCGGGCTGGCCTTCTTTCCCAAGGGATTCCGGCTGGCCGTCGCCCATTATGGTGGGGTCAGCCTCTGGTATCCGAATAGCGAGGCGACACCGGCCACGCTGACCTGGAAGGGCTCGCATCTCGGCGTCACGATCAGCCCGGACCAGCGCTTCGTGGTCACCACCATGCAGGAACCGCAACTGCATGGCTGGCGGATCGAAGACGGCCAGCACATGCGCATGTCCGGCTATCCCGGCAAGGTGAAGTCGTTTTCCTGGACGACCGGCGCGAAATTCCTGGCGACCGCGGGCGCGACCGAGGCCATCCTCTGGCCGTTCAGCGGCAAGAACGGCCCGATGGGCGTCAATCCGACCATGGTCGCGCCGTCGGCCAAGGCCGGCGTGCGGGTGACCACGGTCGCCGGCCATCCCGGCGCCGCGGTGGTGGCGGTCGGTTTCGCCGACGGGCTGATCCTGCTCGCGCGGATCGACGACGGTGCCGAGATCCTGTTGCGCGAACCGGACGGCGACCCGGTCACCGCCATTGCCTGGCGCGCCGACGGCAAGGCCGTCGTGTTCGGCACCGAAGCCGGCAAGGCCGGCCTCGCGACGCTTTAGGACGCTCGCGCGCCGCGCGGGCTTCCGGCTCAGGCGCCGCGCGGGCTCTGGTCCTCCGCCGGCGGCGGCGCGACGGGTGGCGTGACCACCGGCGGCCGCGCCTGGGCAATGCCCAGCACCCGCTGATAGATGCGCCCGACCAGCAGCAGCACCAGGCCGAGGCCGATGAAGGACAGCGCGCGCCAGAGGCCCGTCAGGCCGGCCATGTCGAGCAGGAACACCTTCAGCACGGTCAGCGCGACCAGCGCCGCGGAGGCCAGCCTGAGCATGCGGCTGCCGAGGGCCGCGCCGGCGCCGAGCAATGCGATGCCAAGCGCCAGCCACGCCGCCGAATAGGCGTAGAGTTCGCCGTTGGAGATCTCGCCGTCGGTCAGGATGGTGCCGCGGAACAGCGCGCCGATGGTCGTATTGAGCCAGACGAAGACCATCCCGAGCGCCATCAGCGCCATGACGCGCGCCTCGGTGTCGCGGCCGGCGCGGCGCTCGAACAGCGCCGCCAGGATCGCCAGGACCGCGCCGCCGCCATAACCGAGCAGCGCCCAGTTGAACACCGGGTGGGTGCCGATCGGCTGGCCGGTCAGCCAAGGGTTCATGACGAAGCCCATGGTCACCACGATCCAGGCCCAGGAGCCGTAGCGGACGATCAGCAGGGCATTCTGCCAGAGCGCGCCCTGGCGCACCGCGGCGAGCCGCGACAGGCCGAGACCGAAGGCCAGCATGGTGACGGTGTGGGTGCAGGCTTCGCCAAATCCCATGCCGCGGGTGAACAGGCGCCGGCCATAGGCGCCGAAGGCATGGCGCACCTCGACAATGACCAGGAGAGCGGTAAACACCATGGCGAGCGCCTCGAGAATCCTGACCGGCGTATCCTCGCCGCGCCGGTGGCGCAGCAGGACCGCGGCCAGCGCGGCGCTCACGGCCGGCACGCCATAACCGGGCAGCAGCCAGTTCAGGATGACGGTCTGGCCGACATCGCCGCTATTGATGGCGGGATCCCAGACGAGACGCGCCAGCACGCCGAGCGCGGTCAAGGCCGCCACCCAGCGCAGCGCCGGCAGAGGCCGCAACGTATAGACCCAGGCGATGCCGGCGATCAGCGCGCCCAGCGCGAGCGTCAGCCACGCCTTTTCCAGAAGCAGGGTCAAAGCGAAGGCGAGCGCCGCCAATGCGCCGATGGCATAGATGGCCGAAGCGCTGGCAAGCCCCGGGCGGCGGCCCGAGCGCAGCCGGTGCGCGGCTTCGGTGACGGCCCCGAAGCTCGCCGCGAGAACCATGGCCAGCGCCGCGAAGCGCGGCGAGATGATGAAGCCCTCGACCTTGCCATAGACGATGGCGAGCAGGGCGAGCGGCATGACCACCGAGGTGGTGGCCAGGATCAGCACGGTGCGCGCTTCGGCCTGGCGGCGATAAACCGCCAGCACAGCCGGACCGATGCCGTAGAGTAGCGCGAAGCCGAGCCCGGCCCAGACGATGCGCGAGAGCACGGCCGGCAAGGGATCGGGAATGGCGAGCGCATCCAGATTGAGCGTGGGCCTGAGGCCGGCCACCCAAGCGAGCATGACGAGAAGCGTGAACAGCCCGGCGCCGGGAATGGCCGGCGCGACGGAGGGCGCGCGCCAGACCAGCGCCATGATCGCCATGACCAGCACCGCGAAGACCAGGAGCGCGAAAGTCTCCTGGCGGGCGTCGAGCACGGCGATTGCGGCCAGGAAGGTGAAGGCAATGAGGACCGCGCTGGCGAGCGGCGCGAGGCCGCGATCGCGCGGTGCGGCGAAACGGATGCCGGGCACCAGGAACAGGGCCGCGGCGAGCAGGCCGGCCGCCGCCTGAACCAGGGTGGCGGTCGAGCCGCCGCTGCCGCCGATCAGCACGAGGCCGCCAAGACCGACCGAGGTGGCGGTCGCCGCGATCGTCAGCCAGGCCCAGCCACGAATCCAGGCGAGCGTGAAACAGGCGGCCGTGATGACCGCGGCATAGAGCGGAAAGACATAGGGGCTCGGATTGTCGCTCGCGACCAGGAACGGCGCGGCGAAGGCCGCGACGAGGCCGATGCCGCCGAGCAGAGGCCCATGCAGGCCGGCGAGCACCAGCGCGCCTATGCCGACCGCGCCGAGCAGGATGAAGGCCGTCGCCGGACCGATGAAGTCATAGAGCCCATGGGCGGCATAGATGGTGCCGAAGGCGGCAACCACGCCGGCCCCGGTGATCGCCGAGGGGATGTCGGCGACGGGCAAGGTCGGCAGGCCCTTGTCGGTCCGCCGCAGCCATTCGCCGCCGGCGAGCAGCGCCATGGAAAACAATACACCGAGCGCGATGCGCATGCCGGGCCCGACCAGGCCCTGCTCGATCGAATAACGCACCAGGAAGATGCCGCCGAGGCCAAGCGCCAGGGCGCCGACCCAGACCGCCCAGCGCGATCCGATGGTTTCCTCGAAACCGCCCAGATTGGCCGGCGGCGCAGGCGGAGCCGGCGGCGCGTCGATCGGATCGATTGGCGCGAGCGGCTCGGCGCTGGTAAGCGCCGGCACGGTGCCACGGGCAGGCCGTGCGTCATCGGTGGGCGGCAGGCCGGCGACGGGTTCGGCCGCGGCTTCTGGCGATGGCTCGGCCACGGGCGCCTCGGCCGCTGGTGGCGTCTCGGCCAGAGCGGCGCGCGCCTGCTCCGCCGTGATCGGCCGCGCAACCGCAGCCCCCGCGAGCATGGCCTCTCGCATCAGGCGGAGTTCGGCCTCGACCTCGGCCAGCCGCGTCTCGGCCCCCCGGAAGCGCCGCTGCAGGTCACCGGATCGGACGAAACCGATGATCGCCAGGATCGGAATGACCAGGACGAGACCCAGGCCCGCGAGCACAGCAAGGACGATTTCCATCTCGACAGGGTCTCCGGCAGCCGATTCGGCACATTAGCACCGTCGCTGCGGTGCGTTCGACACCGTACAAGCGCCGCCAAGGTTTCAGGCCGATGGCGCGCGGCCGATGGATGTTTCGCGGAGCCGGCTCTGCGCGGCGCCTTATCGGTCAGCGACCGAGCGGCAGCCAGAACGGCTCGCCCTCGAAAGCATCGCGGCCGCGGCCGATACGGGCGATCGCGTCGATCATGCGGCCGTCGCGCCGGAGCAGGCCGTCGGCAATGGCGACCAGCCGGGCATTGGGCGTCGCACTCGGGCTCTTGGCGCGCAGATCGGCCGCGATCTCCGCCTCGTCGCGGTCGGCATTGACCGCGCAACTGGTGATGAAGGCCGCCGCGGTCGAGCGGCTGATCCCGGCCCAGCAATGGATGACCAGCGGGTTCGCCGGGCCCGCCTCGCCCCACCAGGCCGAGACGAAACCGAGCAGGCGGGCCACATGCGCCTCACCCGGCACCACATAGCCGTCCATCGGCGAGACGATATCGTTCATGCCGAGGAACAGGTGATCTTCCGGGCGAATCGCGGCCGGACGCACGACCGTGGTGCCCTCGTTGATCAGGGTGACCAGATGCCGCGCGCCGGTGGCCGATACCGTGTCGGCAATGCGTGCAAGCGAACAGACATGGACGTTCACGGGACGGGTCCTCGACGGCGATCAATCTGGATCATGGATTCGCAGCGATTCTGCGACAGCCAGGCCCGAGTTTTCCCCCAGGCGCATTTCAGCCGCGTGTCTCCAACATGGCGAAACGGCGAAGGAAGGCCTGTTTCGCCTCGTCTGCATCCTCGGGCACCAGCACCGGCGGGATGCCGCGCTCGCCGCCGAAGACGCCGAGCGGCGCGCCGAAGATCGCCGCCGCCTCGTCCAGGCCGAAGCCGGCCAATTGGGTCGCCTCGAGATAGGCCGAGATCTTGTCCGCCCGTTTGGTCAGCGCGACCACGTCGGCCGGCGCTTCGGCGGGCAGGCCGAACCGGATATGAATGGCCGCCATCAGGCGCGCCTCGACCGCCTTGTAGTCGCCGCCGATGACGCCCTTGAACGGGGAGATCATGTCGCCGATGACATATTCCGGGGCGTCATGCAGCAGCACGGCCAGTTGCCAGCGGGCGCCGAGCCCCGGCTCCAGGCGCGTCGCGATGTCGACCACCAGCACCGAATGTTGCGCCACCGAGAAGGTGTGATGGCCGGTGGTCTGGCCGTTCCAGCGCGCGATGCGCGCCAGGCCATGGGCGATATCCTCGATCTCGACATCGAAGGGCGAGGGATCGAGCAGGTCGAGCCGGCGGCCCGACAGCATGCGCTGCCAGGCACGGGGCTTTGCGGATTTCGAGGCGGCGGAACGGGGCGGCATGAGAGGGTTTTGGCTGCTTCGTCAAAAAAATGGAAGCCGGTCCGCGCGCAAACGGAGTGCGGCCGACGCAACTCGCCTTCAGTCGTCCAGCGCATGAGCCGAGACGATATAGCGCAAAGGCCCCTCGGTCCTGGCATCGAGCGGCCAGCAGGTCGCCAGCACCAGATGCCGGCCGGGCGCCATCGCGTCGATACCCGACGCATCCCAGCGGGCCACATATGCGCCGTCGACGATGAAGCGGACGCGCCGGCCGTCGGCACGCAGGACATCGATCGCATCACCGGTTCGCACCTGACCGAGAAAGTCGAAATGCGTGTCACGATGGGCGGCATAGACCGCGGTGCCCTCGTCCCCGGCTTGCGGCGTTCCCGGCACATGGCCCGGCCCGAAGGCAAGCGCCTGACCGCTGTCGCCGGCGAGCACGACGACGTCCCGGCCGAGGCGCGGCAGGCTGATCCGCGCGACCGGCCAGGTGTCGAGCCAGGACCAGGGCTTGACCGGCCGTCCTTCGCGCATGGAACGGCCGAAAGCGCTGTCGAGCATGACCTGGGCGGCCGCCGCCTTGACATGGATCCAGGCACCCTGGCCGCACAGCACAAGGCCGAACGCCAGGCAGGCGAGCGCCGGCGCAACGAACAGGAGGCGCCGCGTGGCGCCTCCCTTGAAAGCCCGATCCGCGCTGCTCATGCCACCGCTCCGCGACGCCGGCGCGCCAGCAGGAGACCGATCACGCCGAACATCAGGCAGCCGGCGCCCGCCATCAGCCTCAGCCCGGCATCCGTCCCGGTCCGCGGCAGGGCGACCGCGTTCTCGGCGCTCTCCAGCGACGCGCTGGTCGAACCGACCCCGGTCGCGCGCGCCGTCGCGCCGAACAGCCGATCGAAATCCCAGCCGGCCGGCAGGTTCAGCGGCAGGTCGTGCCGGGTCAGCGGCGTCCCGACGGGGCGCGCCGGCGTCCGGTCGACGGCGACGAGGCTGGTCTGGCTGCTGATCAGGCCATGGGTCAGGGCCAGTTGCAGGATGCGGGCATCGGCGACATCACGGGTGATGATCCGCAGCGAGCGCTCGGCTTCGGCATCGGCGATCTTGCGCCGCGCCCAGAGCTTGGACAGGCCCCTGCCCTCGATCGCCTGACCGACCGGCAGTTCCACCCGCCAGGCCTCACCACCGATCCGGCCTTCGATATGGACGGTGCCGCTGAGCGCCCCGACCTTCATCGCCAGCACCAGCGGCTCGCCGGAATAGAGATCCGGCAGGGATGCCGGCGTGATGTCGGCTGTCGTGCCGTCGATGCGCGCGGCGAGTTCCGTGACGGCCGGGCGCTCCAGCTTGCCGAACAGTTCGCGCATGCGCGTCTCGACCTCGTTGACCGAACCGATATGGGAATAGGTGCCCCGGCCCATCTCCGCGCCGCGGGTCATCAGGAAGCTGTTCGGCGCCGAACCGATGCCAACCATGAACAGGCGCGACCGGCCGCGCTCGCGGGCGATGGTGTCGATCAACTGCTGGTCATTGCCGATGGCGCCATCGGTCAGGAACACCACCTGGCGGACGCGGCCCGTGTCCTCGGGACGCGGGTCCTCGAGCGCCGCCCGCAGCGCCGGAACCATCTCGGTGCCGCCACGAGCCTCCAGGCCCGAGACGAAATCCCGCGCGGTCCCGAGATGGCCGGCATCGGCAGCGACGGTATCGGGAAACAGCTTGGTCAAGGTGTCGTCGAAACGGACCACGTTGAACCGGTCCTCGGCCTTCAGGCGCGACAGGGCATAGAGCAGGCTCTGCTTGGCCTGGCGCATCGAGGCGCCGCTCATCGACCCGGAATTGTCGATGACGAAGACGATCTCGCGCGGCGGTTCGCGTTCGGCAACGGTCCGGGTGGGCGGCGTCAGGAAGGCCAGCAGATAGTCCTCGCCACCGATCCGCTCGCGGAACAAGGCGGCCTGCGGTGCCTCGAACGGCGCCGGGGTCCAGGTCAGCTCGAAATCGCGGTCGGCCGGCACCTCGCCATCGGTCAGCATGATGAAGCGCCCCGCACCTTGCGGCCGGTCGACAATGGCGTGATAGGCGCTCTTGACCTCGCCGAGGGCGAAACCCGGCTGCAGCTGGACCCGGATCGATACCGGATTGTCCCGGCCGTAACGGCGCGGGTCGAGCACGGGGGCCGCCATGGCGGCGCGGTTCGGCACCGGATCGACGCCATCGGCGGCGGCGGCCGGATTGTAGCGGGCGCCCATCACCAGCGGTACCCGCAGGGAATAGACGCCGGCGCTGCGGCGCACCGGCGCCTGATATTCGATCTGGACCAGCACCGTTTCACCGGGACCGATATTGGCGACCGCCGTGGTGAAGAGATTGGGCCGCTGCTGCTCCACCAGGCCGGCACGCTGGCCCTGGCTCCTCGCCGCCTCATAGACCGCGCGGGCTTCGGCCCGCGGCTTGATCTCGCCGATGATGACGCGATCGCCGACGATCATCTTCAGATAGTCGACGGCGCCGTCCTCCGGCAGCGGAAAGACGTAGACCGCCTCGACCCACCGATCGGTCGGATTGCGGAAAACCTGGGTGACGCGGCCGCGCACGGTCGGCCCGCTGACGGCGAGATGTACGTCGGTGCCGAGCCGCACCGCTTCGGCGAAGCCCGGCGTCGCGGCGTTGCGCATCAGCAGGCCACCCGACTGCATGGATGCCGGCGTCGGGTTCTCGCCGGCACGGGCGAGGCCGGCCAGGGCCAGCAGGCTGAACAGGCCCAGCAAGGCCGCCAGGGCGAGTTTCGCCAGGCGTTCGATGCGCGCGGCGAGATGGGAAGGGCAAATGGCGCCGGCGGATAGCGGTGGGCGGGCGGAGCGGCTGGTCATCTGGAGGTCTCCTGCGGTCCAAGGGACAGGCGACCTTCCTTTTGTGCGCGCGGCGGTCCGCACGGTTAGCGTCTTGTTTCAGCCATTTCGGCCGGCGGCCGCACCGCTCGCCTTGTTCGCCGCCGGAGCGTCTGGCATTGTGCGGATCTGTGCGGAAATGTGCGGAGCCCCGAGACCATGCCGACAACCGAAGGCGAGCTGTCGCATGAGCACAGCCAGACCATTGCCGCCATGGTGCGGGGCGAGCTGGCGCGCCGGCGCATGTCGCGCCAGGCGCTCGCGGACAAGGCACGCATCAGCATCTCGACGCTGGAAAAGGCCTTGGCCGGCCGGCGTCCCTTCACCCTTGCCACGACGATCCGGCTGGAAGAGGCGCTCGGCCGGTCGCTCGGCAGCAATGCCGGACCTGTCGCGCCGCAGCCGGCCGCGCTCGCGCCCGAGGCGCTCGGCGCCTATTCGCGCACCGCGGCGGCCTGGCTGACCGGGGAATATCTCACCGTCCGGCCCTCTTTCGAAGATCCGCAGGCGATCTTCGCCTATCACATGGACATCGTCTGGGACGAGGCGGCATCGCATCTGGTGTTCCGGGAGAAATCCCGGCTCGATGCCGCTTTTACCCAGAAGGGATCGGTGTCGTTGCCCAACCAGTCGGGCCAGATCTACCTGATCACCAACGAATCCGGCCAGTTTCGCCTGGCAATCCTCAACCGGCCGACCATCGAGGGCGAACTCTACGGCCTCCTGACCACCCTGCAGGCGGGATTGGGCGGCCATCTGACGCCTGCCAGCCTGCCGCTCGCGCTCATCCCGATGCGCCACGCGCCGGCCGCCGCGCCCGGACGCCTGCACCCGGACGACGCCGCCTATGCCGCCTGCCGGGACAGGCTCGAACGCATCTCACGCCAGGGTTATGCCCGGTTCCTGCCGGTCGCCTGACGCGGCTGCCCGCCAATAAGGGCTTGAGCGGCGCGCCGGCTCGGGCTTTGCTGTCACCCAGCCATGAGCATCGCCGTGACCGAGCCGATCCAGCAGCCCGCGCCGTCCCGGCGGATCGAACTCATCGATCTCGCACGCGGCATCGCCCTCATCGCCATGTTCGTGTTCCACTTCGCCTGGGACCTGTCGCTGTTCCGGCTGATCGATGTCGATATCGCCCTGGAGCCGGGCTGGCGCTGGTTCGCCCGCTGCATCGCCGGTTCGTTCCTCGTCCTGGTCGGCTTCAGCCTGATCCTCGCCACCCGCGACGGCATCAATCGCAAGGCCTATCTGCGGCGGCTCGTTATGGTCGCCGGCGCGGCAGCCCTGGTCACGCTGGGCACATGGTTCGCCCTGCCCCATGCCTATATCTTCTTCGGCATCCTGCACCATATCGCGCTTGCCAGCGTGCTGGCCCTGCCGTTCCTGCGCCTGCCGGTGCTCGCCGTCGCCGGCGCGGCGATCACCTGTTTCGCCCTGCCCCATCTCGTCGCCAGCCCGATCCTGGACGCCCGCTGGCTCGCCTGGCTCGGCCTCGGCCGGCTGCCGCTGAACACCGCCGACTATGTGCCGGTGCTGCCCTGGTTCGGCTGCGTGCTCGCCGGCATGGTGTTGGCCCGTCTCAGCCTCGCGAGCCCGTTCGCCGACATGCTGTTCGCCTGGCGGCCGCGCTTCGGCCCGGCCCGCCTGATCGCCTGGGGTGGGCGCCACAGCCTGCCGATCTATCTGCTGCACCAGCCGATTTTCTTCGGCGGGCTGCTGCTGGCGGGCTGGCTCGTCGCCCTGCCGGTCGCCGGCACCCGCCCGTTCATCGGCGCCTGCGAACGCGGCTGCGAGGCAGCCGGCCAGTCGGCCGGCGTCTGCCGGCGTGCCTGCGCCTGTACGGCCGATGGCCTGAAAAGCGAGCAATTATGGGCCAAGGTGCTGGCCGACACGCTCAGCGAAGACGAGCGCGAGCGGCTGAACGACATCGTCCAGGCCTGTAACCCGCCGCGCTGACCTCCATCGCTGCGGCAGGGCCTCGCGCCGGCTATGCCCGGCGCACGCCCCAGAAGGTCGCAAAGCCGCTCTTCACGCCGGCCAGGTTGGAGCGGTAGGCGGTTGGCTGGATATATTGGCCGAGCGGCAGGTAGGGCGTGTCGACAAAGGCCTGTTTCTGGATCTGCGCCGCGATCGCCTGCTGACCGGCAAGGTCGGGCGCCTGGAACCAGGCATGGCGCAGGCGCTCCAGTTCGTCGCTCTTCGGCCAGCCGAAGAAGCCGCCGTCGCCACGCAGCAGCAAATGCGCGGACGGGTCGAGCTGATCCAGGCCGCCCCAGCTCGAGCAATAGCAATTCCAGCCGCCATTCTCGATCGGCTCGCGGCTCGCCCGCCGCTGAATGACGGTGCCCCAGTCGAGCGCCTGATAGTCGACGTTCATGCCGACCTTGCGCATCATCTCGGCCGCGACGTCGCAGGAATTCTTGACATCCGCGACATTGACGCCGGCGAGCAGAACGATCTTCTGGCCATCGTAGCCGGCCTTTTCCAGTTCGCTCTTCACCCGGGCATAGTCGCGTGGACCGGTCAGCACCTCCATGCCGGCATCACTTGCCATCGGCGTTCCCGGGCAGAACACGCCGACCCCGGTGCGGAACATGCTGGCGTCGCTGCCGACCTGCGCGCGCATGAACTCTTCCTGGTCGACCGCGCCCAGCAGCGCGCGGCGGATGGCAGGATTGTCGAACGGCTTGATCACCGTGTTGAAGCGCAGCGTCGGGATCATGCCGGTCGGCTCGGATGTCTCGACCCGCACATTGCGGTTGCGCTTCAGCATCGGCAGCAGGTCGTGCAGGGGATATTCCCACCAGTCGACCTCGCCGCTCTGCAGGGCGGCCGCGGCGGTCGAGGCGTCGGGGATGACGACCCACTCGATACGGTCGAAATGGGCGACCTTCGGCCCGCCGGTCCAGCCGGACGCGCCGTCGGCTCGCGGCACATAGTCGGCGAAACGCTCATAGACGACGCGGGCGCCCGGCACGCGCTCGTCCAGCTTGAAGCGATAGGGGCCGCTGCCGATCATCTCGGTGACCTGCGTCGTCGGCTCGGCCTTGGCCAGGCGCTCGGGCATCATCGCCGGCATGAAGGACGGCACCTTGCCGAGCGCGTTGGGCAGCAGCGGGAACGGCGTCTTCAGGCGGAAGCGAAGGGTGCGGTCGTCGACCGCCGACAAGTCATCGGTCACCGACATCAGCACCTGCCCGAAACCGTCGCGCAAGGCCCAGCGCCGGATGCTGGCGACGCAGTCGCGGGCGAGCACCGGCGAGCCGTCATGGAATTTCAGGCCGGGACGCAGCTTGATCGTCCAGACCTTGCCGTCGCTTTCGGCCCCGGCGCTTTCCGCCATCTGCGGCACCGGGCGCAGATTGGCGTCCATGCCGAACAGCGTATCGAAAACCAGATAGGCGTGGTGGCGGGTGACATAGGCCGGCGAGAAGACCGGATCGAGCACGGCGAGATCGGCGTGAGGCACGAATTTCAGCACGCGCTGGTTCTGCGCGAGCGCGATGCCCGGCGCCGCCAGAATGCCTGTCGCCGCCGCCGCACCCGCTGCCTTCAGAAATTCACGACGGTTCATCGACCGGCCCCCCTGCCACCCGCGAAATCCATGGGGGGCCGAGGCTAGTCGCGGCCCGCAAGGGGCGCCATGGCCGCCGCGAGCGCGGAGGGCCCGGCTGAATTGCATAGCTCCGGATTTCGGCGAGCCGCTAGGCTTGCCGTCGCCGGGCGGGCGCGGCGGCCCTCACGCGGGGTATGCCGGACAATGGGGCAGAGCATGATCGATCAGGACTATGACTATATCGTCGTCGGCGCCGGCTCGGCCGGGGCCGTGCTGGCAGCGCGACTGAGCGAAGACCCGGCCGTCCGGGTTCTGCTGCTCGAGGCCGGGCGCGACTTCCGCTCCGCCGAGACGCCCGAGCATATCCGCATCCCGAACCCGATGCGGGCGATCGGCGACGACGACTACCGCTGGCCGCACCTGATGGCACGCCGCACCGAGCGGCAGGAGCCGAAACTGCTCTGGCGCGGGCGCGCCATGGGCGGCAGTTCGACGATCAACGGCCAGATCGCCATTCGCGGCGTTCCCGATGATTTCGAACGCTGGCGCGAGGCCGGCTGCGCCGGATGGGGCTGGGCCGATGTCCTGCCTTTCTTCAACAGGCTGGAGACCGACGTCAATTTCGGCGATGCGCCCTATCACGGCAATAGCGGTCCGATCCCGGTCTATCGTGCGCCGGTCGCCGACTGGGGCACTGTCGACGTCGCGCTGAAACAGGCTGCCGAGAGCCTGGGCTATGGCTGGTGCGAGGATCACAACGCCCCCGAGGGCACCGGCGCGTCGCCTTATGCGATCAACAGCCGGGCGGGCGTGCGCGTCTCCACCAATGACGGCTATCTGGAGCCGGCCCGCGGCCGCGCCAATCTGACGATCGCAGGCAATGCCCTGGTCTCCCGGCTGCAGGTCGAGGGCAACCGGCCCCATGTGAGCGGCGTGCATGTGCGCGTCGGCGGCCAGGATTTCAGCCCGCGCGCCACGCGGGGGGTCATCCTCTCGGCGGGAGCGATCCATTCGCCTGCCATTCTGCAGCGCTCCGGCATCGGGCCGGCCGCCCTGCTGGCCTCGCTCGGGCTGCCGGTCATCGCCGATCTGCCGGTCGGCGAGAACCTGCTCGATCATCCGATGATGCCGCTGTTCCTGCATCTCAAGGAGAATGCCCGGGTCGGCACGATGATGCACCGGCACACCAATTGCTGCCTGCGCTATTCCTCGGGCCTCGGCGGCGCCGGCGAGAACGACATGATCGTCATCGCCGGCAACCTGGTTTCGCTTGGCGGCGGCGACACCGCCCGTGGCCGGCTGGTCGTCTCGGTCTACCAGGCCTTCAGCCAGGGCCGCGTGCGCATCACCACCACCGATCCGGCGATCGACCCCGAGGTCGACGAGCGCATGCTGTCCGACGAGCGCGATCTCATCCGGATGCGCGACGGGGTCCGCCGGCTGCGCGCGCTCGGGCTGCATGCGGGCGTCGGCGCCATCGCGTCGCGGGTCGAATATGGCTCGACCGGCCGCTCGATCGAGGATGAGCTCGATCGGGACGCGCTCGACACCTGGATGTTCGACGAATGCTCGGACGCCCAGCATGCCAGCGGCACCTGCCGCATGGGCGCCGCCAGCGATCCGCGCTCGGTCGTCGATCCCGACTGCCGGGTGATCGGCTGCTCGGGCCTCAGCGTCATCGACGCCTCGATCATGCCGGAGGTGGTGCGCGCCAACACCCACCTCACCACCGTGATGATCGCCGAGAAGATGGCCGACCGGCTGCGCGCGGGCGGCTGATCCGCCGCTCAGGCCAGCGCCGCCACCTCGTCATGGCGGAAACAGCCGACCATGTGGTCATTTGTCATGCCGACCGCCTGCATGAAGGCGTAGACGATGGTCGGGCCGACAAAGGTGAAACCTTTGGCTTTCAGCTCTTTCGACATCTTGCGGGCGATCTCTGTCTCGGTCGGCACCTGCGAGCGCTCGCGCATCCGGGGCTGGATCGGCCGGCCGTCGACGAAATCCCAGAGATAGTTCGAAAAGCTCTGCCCCTTGTCGCGCATGTCGAGATAGACACCGGCCGATTTCACCGTGCCGACGATCTTGGCGCGGTTGCGGATGATACCCGGGTCGGCCATCAGCGCCTCGATTTTCTCAGGCCCGTAGTGCACGATCAGCTCTGGCCGGAAGCCGTCGAACACCTTACGGAAGTGCTCCCGCTTCCTGAGGATGGTGATCCAGGACAGGCCCGCCTGGAAGCCGTCGAGGATGAGCTTCTCGAACAGCGCCCGGTCGTCCCGCTCCGGCACGCCCCAGTCGGTGTCGTGATAGGCGACATAGAGCGGGTCGTAACCCGGCCACGCGCAGCGCGGCTTGCCGTCGGCGTGATCGGTGATGAGCATCGGGCGCCTCCGCGAATTGCTTTAGACTTAAAATATTTTTTGCTGCCGGGGTTGTTCGCGAAAATTCCGGCGTAATAATGCCTTCGCATCGGCCGCGACCACGGACAAGCCCGGGGCGGCGCACGGGTGGGGAGATTTTCATGAAGCGCGTTCTGTCGACGCTGGCCGCCGGCCTGGCCTTGGCTCTGGCCGCCACAGCGTCCCAAGCCCAGGAGCCGATCCGCATCGGCGTCATCGAAACCCTGTCCGGCCCCTCGGCCGTGCTCGGCCAGCATGCCCGCGACGGCTTCCAGCTGGCGATCCGCCAGCTCGGCGGCAAGATGGGCGGCCGCGAGGTCCAGGTCATCGTCGTCGACGACGAGCTGAAGCCGGATGTCGCGATCCAGCGCGTCCAGGGCCTTCTCGACCGCGACAAGGTCGATTTCGTCGTCGGCCCGATCTTCTCCAACGTGCTGCAGGCGATCCAGGCGCCGGTGGTCAATTCACGCGCCTTCCTGATCAGCGCCAATGCCGGCCCGTCGAGCTATGCCGGCAAGGCCTGCCACGAGAACATGTTCGTCACCTCCTATCAGAACGACCAGGTTCACGAGGTGCTCGGCGCCTATGCCCAGGCCCGCAACATGCGCCGGGTGTTCCTGCTGACGCCGAACTATCAGGCCGGCCGCGACGCCATGGCCGGCTTCAAGCGCCATTTCCGCGGCGAGATCGTCGACGAGGTGTTCACCCCGCTCGGCCATCTCGACTTCGCCGCCGAGCTCGCGCGCATCGGCGCGTCGAGGCCCGACGGCATGTTCACCTTCATGCCGGGTGGCATGGGCGTGAACCTGGTCCGCCAGTACCGCCAGGCCGGCCTGGTCGACCGCATCCCCTTCCTGTCGGCTTTCACGGTCGATGAATCGACCTTGCCGGCCCAGCAGGATGCCGCTGTCGGCATGATCGGCGGCATGACCTGGGCGCCCAACATGGACAATCCGCAGAACAAGAAGTTCGTCGCGGATTTCGAGGCGGCCTTCGGCTACGTGCCCGGCTCCTACGCCATGCAGGCCTATGACTCGGCCATGCTGATCGACAGCGCCGTGCGCGCCGTCAACGGCAATCTGAGCAATCGCGACGCGGTCCGCACCGCGCTGCGCAAGGCCGACTTCGTCTCGCTGCGCGGCAATTTCCGCTTCGCCAACAACCACTACCCGATCCAGGACTTCTACACCGTGCGCGCCGCCAAGCGCCCGGACGGTAAGTTCCAGACCGAGATCGTCGAGCGGATCTTCACCAACTACACCGACGTCTACGCCCAGGAATGCCCGATGCGCTGGTGAGGACTTTTCGCGGCTTCGCCTTCGTGGCGAGGCCGCGTTCGGTTTGAGACTTGCATAGTTTGAGGGCTCTTACGTCATCCCCGGCCGAGCGAGCCCGACAGGACGAGTGAGGGGAAGGGGATCCAGGGGTTGCAGGGCGGTGCGTTGGCCCCTGGACCCCCTTCCCCTCGGCTACGCCTCGGCCGGGGGTGACGTCAGTGCATGATCTCGGGGCTTAGGCCCCTCACCCGGCGGCTCGTAGCATCGAGCGAACGCGAGATGCGTTCGCACCTCGCTATGCCCCGCCACCCTCTCCCGATGGGAGAGGGTCGATCAACGGCGGCCTATGTCCTCGACGCTTCTCATCATCCAGACATTGAACGGGCTGCAGCTCGGCGTGCTGCTGTTCCTGATCGCTGCCGGCCTGACGCTGGTGTTCGGCGTGATGGACTTCATCAATCTCGCCCATGGCGTCCAGTACATGCTCGGCGCCTATCTCGCCGCCATGTTCGTCGCCTGGACCGGCAGCTTCGTCATTGGCCTCGTCCTGGCGCTGATCTCGGCGCTGGCCTTCGGCCTGCTGCTCGAAGTGCTGGTCATGCGCCATCTCTATGACCGGGATCACCTGGAGCAGGTGCTCGCCACCTTCGGCGTCATCCTGTTCCTCAATGAGGGCGTGAAGATCGTCTGGGGCGCGGCGCCTCTCCAGGTGCCGGTGCCCGACGCATTGTCGGGCTCGATCGCCATTGCCGACGGCATACTCTATCCGGTCTGGCGCCTCGCCATCATCCTGTCCGGCCTGGCGGTGGCGCTCGGGCTCTACCTGGTGGTCGCCAAGACCCGCGTCGGCATGCTGATCCGCGCAGGCGCCACCAATGCCCCCATGGTCTCGGCGCTCGGCGTCGACATTCGCCGCCTGTTCATGATCGTCTTCGGCTTCGGCGCCATGCTGGCGGGCTTTGCCGGCTGCATGGCGGCCCCGGTCCTGTCGGTCGAACCCGGCATGGGCGACAATCTCCTGATCCTCGCCTTCGTGGTCATCGTCATCGGCGGCATCGGCTCGATCCGGGGTGCCTTCATCGGCGCGCTGATCGTCGGCCTGACCGATACCCTGCTGCGCTCGTTCTCGGTCGACCTCCTGCGCATGGCCGGACTGTCGTCGTCGGATGCCCGCACCATCGGGCCGGCGATCGCCTCCATGTCGATCTACATCCTGATGGCGGCGGTGCTGTTCTTCCGGCCGACCGGCCTGTTCCCGGCGAAGGGCTGAGCCATGACCGATGCTTCGCCCCTCGCCGCACCCGCGACCAGCCCTGTGCTTGGCTCCGACTGGAAACGGCTGGCCATCCCGCTCATCCTGTTCGCCGGCCTCGCCGTCATGCCCCTGTTCTTTCCGGGCGACCGCTACACCCTGTCGCTGATCACCCGCGCCATGATCTTCGGCATCGCCGCCCTGTCGCTCGACCTGATCCTCGGCTACGGCGCGCTCGTCTCCTTCGGCCATGCCGCCTTCCTGGGCCTCGGTGGTTATGCCGCCGCCATCCTGATGTTCCATGGCACCAATGAGGCCCTGATCGCCGTTCCCGTCGCGATCGCCGTCGGCGCGCTGTTCGCGCTGGTCACCGGCGCCATCTCGCTGAAGACCCGGGGCGTCTATTTCATCATGATCACGCTGGCCTTCGGCCAGATGGCCTTCTTCACCGCCACCTCGCTCTCCGCCTATGGCGGCGACGACGGCCTGCGCATGGCCCAGCGCAATGTCGTCGCCGGAGCCCGCATCCTGCAGAACGACACCAGCTTCTATTTCGTCGTGCTGGGCCTGCTCGCCGCCTGCTACCTCGTGCTCCGGACGCTGGTCGGGTCGCGTTTCGGCCGCGTCCTCCGGGGGGCCAAGGAGAACGAACGGCGCATGCGGGCGCTCGGCTTCGACCCCTTCCGCTACCGGCTGGCCGCCTATGTCATATCGGGCGCCGTCTGCGCCTTGGCAGGCGCCCTGTTCGCCAATCTCGGCCTGTTCGTGGCGCCGGCCTACATGACCTGGCCGCGCTCCGGCGAGTTGATCGCCATGGTGGTGCTGGGCGGAACAGGCTCGCTGCACGGCGCGATCATCGGGGCCGTCGGCATCATCCTGGTCGAGGAATGGCTCGCCGAACTGACCCAGCACTGGAAAGTCATCTTCGGACCGCTGGTGGTGCTGGTGGCGATCTTCGCCCGCGGCGGCATCATCCGCCTGATCGACCGGGGGAGCCGCTGATGAGCGCGCCCATCCTGTCGCTGAAGGGATTGCGCAAGGCTTTCGGTGCCCTGGTGGTGACCGACGACGTGTCGCTCGACATCGCCGCCGGCGAGTTCCACGCCATTATCGGCCCGAACGGCGCCGGCAAGACCACGCTGATCGGCGAGATCACCGGCGAGATCGCGCTGAATGCCGGCAGCGTCACCTTCGCCGGCGAAGACATCACCCGGCTGCCGATCCATGTCCGGGCCCTGAAGGGCCTGACGCGCTCGTTCCAGATCACCCAGGTCCTGCCGGCCTTCAGCGTCCTCGACAATGTCGCGACATCGGCCCAGGCCCATGCCGGTTCGTCGTTCCGCTTCTTCGGCCGGGTCGCGGCCGAACGCGCCTTGAACGACGAGGCCATGGCGGCGCTCGAACAGGTCGGGCTCGGCGCCCGGGCCGGAGCGCCGGCGGCCAGCCTGTCGCATGGCGAGAAACGCCAGCTCGAGCTCGCCATGGCATTGGTCGCGCGCCCCAAACTGTTGCTGCTCGACGAGCCCATGGCCGGCATGGGCCGCGAGGAAACCGAGGGCATGGTCGCGCTTCTGCTGGCCTTGAAGGGACGCTATCCCATCGTGCTGGTCGAGCATGACATGAACGCGGTGTTTCGCCTGGCCGATCGCATTTCCGTGCTCGTCTACGGTCGCCTCATCGCCTCCGGGACCCCCGACGCGGTCCGGGCCGATCCGGCCGTGCGCGAAGCCTATCTCGGCGAGGAGGAGTTCGCATGAACGAACCGCTCGACGCCGAAAGCCGGCTCGCCCACCAGCCGCGCGACGCCCGCCCGGAGCTCAGGCTCTGGCTGCGCCTCCTGACCTGCACCAATCTGATCGAGCGCGAGATCCGCCGCCGGCTGATGGACCGCTTCGCCATCACGCTGCCGCGCTTCGACCTGCTCGCCCAGCTCGACAAGTCGCCCGACGGCCTGACGCTCGGCGACATCTCCAGGCGCATGATGGTGACCAACGGCAATGTCACCGGCCTGGTCGACCGGATCGCCGAGCAGGGCTATATCGAGCGACGCCGCGACGCCACCGACCGGCGGGCCCAGCGCATCGTGATGACCGACAAGGGCCATGCCGATTTCTCGCGCATGGCGCGCGAGCACGGCATCTGGATGACCGAGCTTCTGGGCGACCTCGAGCCCGGCGAGCGCGAGGTGCTGATGAGCCTGCTCGGACGCACCAAGGCCTCGGTCGCGCGTGCGCTGGCGCAGCGCGTCGAAGCGGCGGAGTAGGCCATGCTCAGCGTCACCAATCTGGAAGCTGGTTATGGCGATGTGCAGGTGCTGTTCGGCGTGTCGCTCAGCGTCGCCAATGGCGAGGTGGTGACCCTGCTCGGCCGCAACGGCATGGGCAAGACAACCACCATCCGGTCGATCTTCGGGCTCTTGAAGCCGCGTGGCGGCGCGATCGAGGTCGACGGACTGGCGCTCGCCGGCCGGCCGCCCTATCGGGTCGCGCAGGCCGGCCTCGGCCTGGTGCCGGAGGGGCGGCAGATCTTCCCGAACCTCGATGTCGAGGAAAATCTGGTCGCCACCTCGGCCAATCGCGACGCCAAAACGGTGGCCCCCTGGACGCTCGAGCGCGTCTATGAGTTCTTCCCGCGCCTTAGGGAACGCCGCCGCAACATGGGCAACCAGCTCTCCGGCGGCGAGCAGCAGATGCTCGCCATCGGCCGGGCGCTGATGACCAATCCGAAGCTCCTGGTGCTCGACGAGGCGACCGAGGGCCTGGCGCCGGTCATCCGCGCCGAGATCTGGGCCTGCCTCAAGCGCCTGAAGCAGGACGGCCAATCGATCCTGGTCATCGACAAGAATGTCGATGCTCTGGTCAAACTGGCCGACCGGCACCTGATCCTGGAAAAGGGCCGGATCGTCTGGGAGGGGTCGAGCGCCGCCTTCGTCGCCAGCCCCGACCTCAAGGACCGCTACCTGCACGTCTGAACGCCGCATTGAGGACCTGTGATGACCACGCCGCTCGCCGCCAAGATCGCCCGCGACTACGGAACACCAGCCGTGGTCATCGACATGGACCGGGTGGAGCGCAATATCGCGCGCGTCCAGGCCGCCTGCGACGCCGCCGGGGTGAACAATCGCCCGCATATCAAAACCCATAAGAGCCCCGAGCTCGCCAGGCTCCAGGTCGCCGCCGGCGCCAAGGGCATTACTTGCCAGAAGATCGGCGAGGCCGAGATCATGGCGGCGGCCGGCATCGACGACATCCTGATCAGCTACAACCTGATCGGCGAGGAGAAGATGGCCCGTCTCGGCGCGCTGCTCGGCAAGGCCGAGATGACGGTCGCCGCCGACAATCCGGTGGTCATTGCCGGCCTGCCGCAGGCCGGCGCCCTGGCCGGCCGCGACCTCGGCGTTGTCATCGAATGCGACACGGGGCGCAAACGCGCCGGCGTCGAAACGCCGGGCGAAGCCATCGCGCTGGCAAAGCAAATCGCCGCCTCCCCCGGCATCGCCTTCAAGGGTTTCATGTTCTACCCGACCGAGGATGGCTGGGCGGAGGCGCAGCGCTTCTACGACGAGGCGCTGGCAGGCGTGCGTGCCCTCGGGTTGGAGCCGACCATCGTCTCGACCGGCGGCTCGCCGAACATGCCGAATGTCGGCAAGCTGAAGGGCGCGACCGAACACCGGCCGGGGACCTATATCTACAACGACCGCATGCAGGTGGCCGCGGGGGTTGCGAGCTGGGACGATTGCGCGCTGCAGGTCTATTCGACGGTGGTGAGCCGGGCGGCGGCCGATCGCGGCATCCTGGATGCCGGATCCAAGACGCTCACGGCGGATCCGGGCGGCGGCCTCGAAGGCTTCGGCCTGATCCTGGAGCATCCGGAGGCCAAGATCGCCCGCTTCGCCGAGGAACATGGCATGCTGGACCTGACCCGCTGCAACGAGCGGCCGAAGGTCGGCGATGTCGTGCGCATCGTGCCGAACCATGTCTGCGTGGTGGTCAACATGGTCGACGAGGTGGTGATGGTGCGCGGCGACGAGATCGTCGGCATCCTGCCGGTCGCCGCCCGTGGCAAGTTGAGATGAACGGCGCGTCGCGCCACAGTTCGCATTCGACATTCAGGAGCCGCCAATGACGCCCGAAGACAAACTCGCCAAGATGGGTCTCGAACTGCCGCCGGTGCCGTCGCCAGCGGGCAATTACGTGCCGTGGAAGCGGGTCGGCGACATCGCCTATCTGGCCGGCCAGGGGCCGCGCAAGGCCGACGGCGCCTTCGCCACCGGCAAGGTCGGGGCCGACGTCACCGTCGAAACCGCCTATGAGCACGCCAAGCTGGTCGGCCTGCAGATCCTGGCCTCGGCCAAGGCGGCGGCCGGCGGCGACCTGAGCAAGGTGGAGTTCGTCAAGGTGCTCGGCATGGTCCATGCCGTCTCCGATTTCGGCGACCATCCGCGCGTCATAAACGGCTTTTCCGACCTGATCGTCGCGGTTCTCGGCGATCGCGGCCGGCATGCCCGCTCGGCGGTCGGCATGGGATCGCTGCCGATGGGCATCACGGTGGAGGTCGAGGCGATCATCAAGATCCACGACTGATCGCATTCGACCGGGGTTTGAAACGGGGCCGGCCGGGTTCACCGGACGGCCGGCATTGCGGAGGATCCGGCCATGGCGCGCGCGCCGGTCTATTACGCCGACTATCTGAAACTCGACCGGCTCTTGTCCTCGCAACAACCGGAGAGCCTGAAAGAGGGCGTCGACGCCCATGACGAGATGCTGTTCATCATCGTCCACCAGGCCTACGAATTGTGGTTCAAGCAGATCCTGCATGAGCTCGACCGGGTCGAGCGGGATTTCGGCACCGTGCCGGTCTCGGACGACGCCATGGCGCGCATCGTCCACGACCTCGAGCGCATCCACGAGATCCTCAAGCTGACGGTGGCCCAGCTCGACGTGCTGGAGACCATGACGCCGTTCGACTTCCTGGATTTCCGCGACCTCCTGATGCCGGCCTCGGGTTTCCAGTCGCTGCAGTTCCGCGCCATCGAGACCCGGCTGGGGCTCGCCACCGAGACGCGCGTGCCGCTCGACGACAAGGCGATCGAGGAGCGGCTGTCGCCCGGCGACCGGACCGCATTGGCGGAAACGCGCCACCGGCCGACCGTGTTCGCCATGCTCGACCAATGGCTCGCCCGCACGCCCTTCCTCGACTGGGGCGGCGCAAGCTTCCGCGACGCCTATCGCCAGGCGGTGGAAAAACACCTGGCGCGCGATGCCGACTTCATCCGCGCCGACACGGCCATGCCGGAGGAGAAGCGCGAGCGCGAGCTGAAGGCGATCGACAAGGCGATCGCCTCTTTCGCCGCGATCTTCACCCCCGAAGGCGACAGCGGCGGCTGGCGGCTGTCGGGCCCGGCCGTCCAGGCCGCCCTGTTCATCACGCTCTATCGCGACAAGCCGGCGGTGCAGCCGGCATTCCGGCTGCTCGCCACCCTCATGGACATCGACGAGACCATGACGCTCTGGCGCTATCGCCACGCGCTGATGGTCGAGCGGATGATCGGGGTGAAGATCGGCACCGGCGGCTCGTCGGGCCACGCCTATCTGCGCACCACCGCGGAACGGCACCGGGTCTTCGCCGACCTGTTCCGGCTCTCGACCTTCCTGATCCCGCGCGCCGCGGTGCCGGAGCTTCCGGCCAGCGTCCAGGCGCGCCTCGGCCTCGTCTATTCGACATGAGCGCGCTCGACCTGACGGCCCATTTCGCCCGCTTCCGTGCGGCGGCGCCGGAACGGATCAATCTCGCCGCCCACAGCCATCACGACTGGCCCGACGTCACGCTCGCCGCCCAGGAGGCCTGCTGGCGGGATGCCGCGACGCTCGCCGGCGACAAATGGGGCAAGGTGTTCGGCGAACTGATCCCGGCGGTCCAGGCGGCGCTCGCCCGCACCTTGCACCTGCCGGATCCAGGCACCATCGCGGTCGCCCCGAACACGCACGATTTCCTGCGCCGCATCCTGTCCTGCTTTCCCGCCGGCCGCCCCGTCTCGATCCTGACCAGCGACGCGGAATTCCATACCGCGCGGCGACAGATGGCGCGGCTCGAGGAGGACGGGCTGGTCGTCGTCGAGCGGGTTCCGGCCGAACCGCTCGACAGCTTTGCCGAACGTTTCGGCAATCGCCTCGCCGATGGCCCGCATGACCTCGTCTTCGTCAGCCAGGTGTTCTTCACCTCGGGCGGGACGTCGGGCGACATCGCCCGCCTGGCGGCGGCGGTCCGCTCGGCCGAGACGCTCGTCGTGATCGACGGCTATCACGGCTTCATGGCCCGCCCGACCGATCTCTCCGATGTCGCAGGCCGCGTCTTCTATCTCGCCGGCGGCTATAAATATGCCATGGCGGGTGAAGGCTGCTGCTTCCTGCATTGCCCGCCGGGCTACGGAGCCCGGCCGCGCGATACCGGCTGGTTCGCCGATTTCGGGGCTCTCGCAGCACCTCCCGGCAAATCGGTCGGCTACCCCGAAGACGGTGGCCGGTTCCTCGGCGCGACCTTCGACCCGAGCGGCCTCTACCGGCTGAACGCGGTGTTCGACTGGCTGGCGGCGACCGGCCTGACGGTCGCCATGGTGCACGAGCACGCGCGCTCGCTGATGGCCCGTTTCCTCGACGCGGTGGAAGCCATGGATATAGCCGGCCTCACCCGGGCCGACCTCATCACGCCCTTCGGCCCGCAGGCCGAGCACGGCAATTTCCTGACCTTCCGCACCGAGCGGGCTGGGGAGATCGAGGCGCGGCTCGCCGCCCTGCAGCTGCATAGCGACCATCGCGGCGACCGCCTGCGCTTCGGCTTCGGCATCTGCACCAGCGCCGATGATGTCGACCGGGCGATCGAACGGATCGGCCGGGCCTTCGGCTGAGACGAGACTCTTTGAGTTCCGGGCGGCTCTCTTGCGTGGTTCACACCGAGCGCAGTGTGGGCTGCGGAATTCGCCGGATCCCGTCGAGCGGCAGACCGCCTGCAGGAAAATCCGCTACGTCATCCCCGGCCGAGGCGAAGCCGAGGGGAAGGGGATCCAGGGGTTGCAGTGCACAGACCGCTGCGCCACATGATCACCAGCGACGGGCCCATCTGCGCGCCGCCTATACACCCGAAAGCGTGGCCTGTCGGCTCCTGGATCCCCTTCCCCTCGCTTCGCTCGGCCGGGGATGACGTAGTGCTTGTGTTGGCGCGGCCGGTGAAACTTGCCTATACCACTGGCTCCGGAGCGCCCCTATTCCGCCACCACCGCGGTCGCCTCGATCTCGATCTTGGCGGCCTTTTCGACCAGCCGGACGACCTGGACCACCGCCATGGCCGGATAATGCTGGCCGAAGATTTCGCGATAGGCCTGGCCGAGCGGCCTGAGATGGGCGAGGTATTCCTCGACATCGGTGACGTACCAGGTCAGCCGCACGACATGGTGCGGGCTGGCGCCGCCCTCGGCCAGGATCGCCCGGATGTTCTCGAAGCACTGGCGTGCCTGGCCGGCGAAATCCGGCTTGAAATTGCCCATGACGTCCCAGCCGACCACGCCGCCTGTGACGATGACGCGGCCCTTGGCGCTCATGCCGTTGGCATAGCCGCGCGGCTCCGGCCAGCCCTTGGGATTGAGGGTCACGGGGCGCTCGTCCTCGTCGGCGAGCGGGAACGGGATCACGGGGGTCTTCGACTTCGTCATGTCTCTACTCCGCCGCCGTGCGGCTCGAGGCGGCATCGCGCGCGGCGATCTCTCGCAGCGCAAAGCGCTGCAGCTTGCCGGTTTCGGTACGTGGCAATTGGTCCACGAAAGCGATGAGGCGTGGGTATTTGTAAGGCGCGATCTCGGCCTTGACGAAAGCCTGCAGCTCTTCGGCCAGGGCCGGCGTGGCGGCGACATCCGGCTTCAGCACCACATAGGCCTTGACGATGGTGCCGCGCTCCTCGTCCGGCTGGCCGACGACGCCGCATTCGGCGACGGCCGGATGGCTCAGCAGGCAGGATTCCACCTCCGGTCCGGCAATGTTGTAGCCGGCCGAGACGATCATGTCGTCGCTGCGCGCCTGGTACCAGAAATAGCCGTCGGCATCGACGATATAGGTGTCGCCGGTGACGTTCCATCCGTCGATGACATAGCGGGCCTGGCGTTCGTCGGAGAGATAGCGGCAGCCGGTCGGGCCGCGCACCGCGAGGCGGCCGGGCTGGCCGGGCGCGAGATCCTCGCCGTCCTTGCCGATCACCTTGGCCTCGTAGCCCGGCACCGGCAGGCCGGTCGCGCCCGGGCGTATCTTGCCCTCGGGCGCGGAAATGAAGATGTGCAGCATTTCGGTCGCGCCGATGCCATCCATCATCTCCAGGCCGGTCGCCTGTTTCCAGGCTTCGAAAGTGGCCTTCGGCAGGGCTTCGCCGGCCGAGACGCATTTCCTGAGGGAGTGCCAGTCATGGTTCCCAAGCGCCGGGATCATCGCCCGATAGGCTGTCGGCGCGGTGAAACAGATGGTCGGCTTGAAGGCCGCGATCGCCGGCAGGAGTTCGCCGGGCGGCGCCTTTTCCAGGAGCACGGTGGAAGCGCCGACCCGGAACGGAAACAGCACGAGCCCGCCGAGCCCGAAGGTGAAGGCGAGCGGCGGCGAGCCGATGAAACGGTCGTCGGCGTTCGGCTTCAGGACGTTCCGCCCATAGGCATCACAGATCGCCAGGAGATCGCGATGGCCATGCATGGTGCATTTCGGCGTGCCCGTGGTGCCCGAGGTGAAACCGAACAGGCAGATATCGGTCGCCGCCGTGTCGACGGCGGTGAAGTCCGGCGCAGCACCCGCCGCAAGCCCGGAAAGCTCGGCAAAGGCGACGATGCGCTTGAGCGGCGTCGTCTGCGCCGCGGCCTTGGCCAGTTCGTCGGTCAGCCGGTCGTCGCACAAAGCCAGGCCGATCTCGGCCTTGGCGATGATGACGCCGAGCTCCTTGGCGCGCAGCAGCGGCATGGTGGCGACCACGATGCCGCCGGCCTTGATGACCGCCAGATAGGCGGCGACCATCATCGGATTGTTCGGCGCGCGCAGCAGCACGCGATTTCCGGGCACAAGGCCCAGGCCCTGCACCAGGACATTGGCGATGCGGTTCACCTGCGCCTGCAGGTCGGCATAGGTCCAGGTCAGGCCGCCCGGCGCCAGAATGGCGATGCGCCCGCCCGCACCCGCCGTCACATGATCGTCGACGAAATCCGTGACGCAGTTGATGCGCCCGGGATATTGCAGCTCCGGCCGGTCGAACAGGAAGACCGGCTGGAGCTCGGCCGGCGGCAGGCCGCGGGCGGCGAAGTCGTCGACATGCGCTGACAGTGCGGACATCAGCGATCTCCCTGAACAGCAGCTTTGGCCAGATGCGTACGGGCCTCGCGCTCGGCCAGATGGGCCCGCGCGATGACGATCTTCTGGACCTCGGTGGCGCCCTCGTAGATGCGCAGCGCCCGGATATCCCGGTAGAGTTCCTCGACCTTCTCGCCCTTCTTGACACCGAGGCCGCCGAACACCTGGATCGCCCGATCGATCACCTTCTGGGCGTTTTCGGTGGCGACCATCTTGGCGATCGCCGCCTCCTTGGTGATCCGCGCCTTGCCTTGGTCCTTGGCCCAGGCGGCGCGGAAGATCAGCAGGGCGGAGGCTTCGAGCTCGGCGATGGAATCGGCGAGCGCTGCCTGGGTCAGCTGAAGGTCGGCCAGAGGCGCGCCGAAAATCTGCCGTTTCGCCGCCCGCTCGGTCGCTTCATGCAGCGCCCGGTTGCCCATGCCGAGCGCAGCCGCGGCAACGGTCGACCGGAACACGTCGAGTGTCGCCATGGCGATGCGGAAGCCGTCGCCGGGCTTGCCGAGCAGCGCCTCGGCCGGCACCAGGCAATGGTCGAACTCGAGCGTTGCCAGCGGATGCGGCGCGATCACCTCGATCCGTTCGGCGATGATCAGGCCGGGCGTGTCCGCGGGGACGATGAAGGCGGACAGGCCGCGCGCGCCCGGCGCCTCGCCGGTACGGGCAAAGACCACGTAACGATCTGCGATGCCGCCATTGGAGATCCAGGTCTTCAGTCCGTCGAGGCGATAGCCCCCGGGCACCTTCGTCGCGGTGGTCGAAAGCGCAGCGACGTCGGAGCCGGCATCCGGCTCGGACAAGGCGAAAGCGGCGATTGCCCGGCCGTCACGCACCGAGGGACAGCAGGTGGCCTTCTGCTCCGGCGTGCCGAACAGCGAGATCGGCCCGGTGCCCAGCCCCTGCATGGCGAAGGCGAAATCGGCGAGCCCGTCCACATAACCGAGCGTCGCCCGGGTGATGCAGAGCGTGCGGACATCGAGCGCTTCACGCAGGCCGCCCTGGTCGCCAGGCACGCAACCTCTCAGGAAGCCGGCCTCGCCCATGGCGGTCACCAGCCGCCGGCAGGAGCCGTCGACGTCATGGTGATCGACCAGCGGCGGGATGGTATGCACCGCCCATTCGCCCAAGCGCGCTGCATAGGCGCGGTGGTCGTCATCGAAAAAAGGCAGGGCGAGAAGGTCGGGGGCCAGCATGGCTCAATTCCCCTCGAAAACCGGCTTCTGCTTGGCGGCGAAAGCGTCGAAGGCGCGGCGGAAGTCCTGGGTGTCCATGCAGATCGCCTGGGCCATGGCCTCAGCCTCGATCGCCTCGTCCACCGACATGGTCCATTCCATGTGCAGCATGCGCTTGGTGATGCCATTGGCAAAGGTCGGGCCGGCCGAGATCTCCTCGGCGAGCGCGGTGGCCTCCGCCAACACCGCCTCGGGCGCAGCGAGCCGGTTGAAGAAGCCCCAGGCGAGCCCTTCGTCCGCCCCCATCATCCGGCCGGTATAGAGCAGCTCGGAGGCCCGCCCCTGACCGATGAGGCGCGGCAGGATGGCACAGGCGCCCATGTCGCAGCCGGCAAGCCCGACCTTGTTGAACAGGAAGGCGACCTTGGCTTTCGCCGTGCCGATGCGCAGGTCGGACGCCATGGCCATGATGGCGCCGGCGCCGACGCAGATGCCGTCGATCGCGGCGACGATCGGCTGCGGACAGGCGCGCATCGCCTTGACCAGCTCGCCGGTCATGCGGGTGAATTGCAGAAGCCCCGGCATGTCGCGCTCGGTCAGCGGGCCGATGATCTCGAACACGTCGCCGCCCGCGCAGAAATTGCCGCCGGCGCCGGTGACCACGACGGTCTTGATCTCGGTGTCGAAGGCGAGCGCCCGGAACAGGTCGCCCAGCTCGGCATAACTTTCGAAGGTCAGCGGGTTCTTCCGGTCCGGCCGGTTCAGCGTGATGGTGGCGACCTTGCCCTTCACCTCCCAGAGGAAATGCGTGGCTTTCCAATCGGTCAGGCGCTGGCGATGCGGGATGGTGTGCATGGCGTTTCCTCAGGCAATTTCGCCGCCGGCAACCGGCAAGGCGAGGCCGGTGACGGCGGCCGCTTCGTCGGACACGAGCCAGAGAACGGCATGGGCCACCTCCTCCGGCTTGATCAGGCGGCCGATGGGCATGGAGCGGGTCAGATCGGCCAGCGCGGCGTCCGGCGTCCGGCCGGTCTTGGCGACAATGGTCTCGATCGAGCCGGCGACGAGATCGGTCTCGGTGAAGCCGGGACAGACCGCGTTGATGGTGACACCGGAGGTCGCGACTTCCCTTGCGAGCGCGCGGGTCAGCCCGACGACGCCGTGCTTGGCCGCGCAATAGGCGGAGACATAGGGATAGCCGGTCAGGCCGGCCGTCGAGGCGATGGTGACGATCCGGCCCCGGCCGCGCGCCAGCATGGCCGGCAGAACCAGCCGGATGCCGTCGAAGACGGAGGTCAGGTTGAGCGCGATCATCCGGTCGAAATGGCCGCGATCCAGGCGCTTGGCCGGCGCGGTCTCGGCATGGCCGGCATTGTTGACGAGAATGTCGATCGGACCTGCGGCCTCGGCTGCGCGCACCGCGCGCTCCAGCGCCTCGGGGTCGGTCACGTCGGCGATCGCAAAGGCGGCGGCATCGCCGGCCGCGACCGTTTCGGCAAGGCTTGCCTCGGTGCGGCCGAGCACGGTGACATGGACGCCAGCCTTCGCCAGTCCGCGGGCGACGGCGCGGCCGATGCCGCGACCACCGCCGGTGACCAGCGCACGCTTGCCGGCCATGAGGCGACCCATCGTCGGAGGATGGGCGGATGAATCATCAACGGACCTTGCAACGACCATCGCGACCTCCCGTCCGAATGTTTTAAGCTTCAAATAAATTTCGGCAAGTGGCATGCGCCGGCTTGTCCGAATTTATTTTAGGCTTAAAGTAATTTGGACATTGCACCTGGGTTCGACGAATGACCGCCGCTGGCGATGGCCCGGCTTCCCGGCGAGCCCGTGGCCAACCTGATCGAGGAGACGCACCATGCGGATCGCAGTGATTGGTGGCGGACCCGGCGGGCTCTATTTCGCCTGCCTGATGAAGAAGTGGCGCCCCTCGGTCGACATCACGGTGTTCGAGCGCAACAAGGCCGACGACACTTTCGGCTTCGGCGTGGTGTTCTCCGACGCGACCCTCGATATTTTCGAGCGTTATGACGCCGAGAGCTACCGGGCGATCACCGAGCATTTCGCTTATTGGGACGATATCGAAATCCACTTCAAGGACACGGTCCACCGGGTCGGCGGCAATGGCTTTTGCGGCTGCTCGCGCCAGACCCTCTTGATCCTGCTGCAGAACCGGGCGCGCGCGCTCGGCGTCGATCTGCGGTTCGAGACCGAGGTCGACCCGGACCTCGCAGCTTTCGGGGATTACGACCTGGTGGTCGCTGCCGACGGCATCAATTCGCGTATCCGCGAGACAAACCGCGAGCACTTCCAGCCGGAGGTGGACCTGCGCCCCAACAAGTTCACCTGGATGGGCTCGACCCGCCCGCTCGACGCCTTCACCTTCTTTTTCCGCGAGACCGAGCACGGCATCTTCATTGCCCATACCTATCAATATGAGCCCGGCCGCTCGACCTGGGTGATCGAGACCGATCCCGACACCTTCGTCCGCGCCGGCCTCGACAAGCGCGACGAAGAGGCGTCTGCACGCTTCCTCGAAGGCGTCTTCGCCGAGGAATTGGCCGGTCACGGGCTGACCACCAACCGCTCGCTCTGGCGCCAGTTCCCGATGATCCGCACCCGGCGCTGGGTGAAGGACAATGCCGTGCTGCTCGGCGATGCCAAGGGCACCGCCCATTTCTCCATCGGCGCCGGCACCAAGCTCGCCATGGAGGATTCGATCGCGCTGTTCGACGCCCTGAAAGCCAAGGCCACGGTGAAGGAAGCCCTCGCGGCCTACGAAACCGATCGCCGCGAGGAGGTCGAGCGCACCCAGCACGCCGCCGATGTGTCGCTGGTCTGGTTTGAGCATGTCGAACGCTTCGCCACCATGGACCCGCGCCAGTTCGCCTTCGGACTGATGACCCGTTCCAAGGCGATCACCTATGACAACCTGCGCCTGCGCGCGCCGGACTTCGTCGAGACCACCGACCGGATGTTCGCCGAAGGCGTGCCGGGCGCAAACCTTGCCGCGACACGGCCGCCGCTGTTCCAGCCGCTGAAACTGCGCGAAATGACGGTCGAGAACCGGGCCGTGGTCTCACCCATGTGCATGTATTCGGCCGTCGAGGGCGTACCGGTCGACTGGCACATGGTGCATTACGGCGCGCGGGCGATCGGCGGCGCCGGCCTTCTCTATACCGAGATGACCTGCGTGGCGCCGGATGCGCGGATCACGCCCGGCTGCACCGGCCTGTGGAACGACGCGCAGCAACAGGCCTGGACGCGCATCGTCGATTTCGCCCATGCCCATTCGCGGGCGAAGATCTGCCTGCAGCTCGGCCATGCCGGGCGCAAGGGCGCAACCAAGCTGATGTGGGAAGGCATGGACCGGCCGCTCGCGGAAGGCGCCTGGCCTGTCGTCTCGGCCTCGCCGCTCCCCTATTATCCCGACAGCCAGGTGCCGGCCGAACTCGATGCCGCCGGCATGGACCGGATCGTCGCTGAATTCGTCGCGGCGACCGGGCGTGGCATCCGCTGCGGCTTCGACATGCTGGAGCTGCATGCCGCCCACGGCTACCTGCTCGCATCCTTCCTGTCGCCATTGACCAACAAGCGCACCGACGCGTTCGGCGGGCCGGTGGAAAACCGGCTGCGCTTTCCGCTGCGGGTGTTCCACGCCGTGCGCGACGCCTGGCCGCGCGAAAAACCGATGTCGGTGCGCATCTCGGCGACCGACTGGGCCGAGGGCGGCATTTCGGAAGAGGATTCGATCGCCATCGCGCGGGCCTTCGCGGAAGCGGGCGCCGATCTCATCGACGTCTCGACCGGCCAGACCTCGACCGACAGCCGGCCGGTCTATGGCCGCATGTTCCAGACGCCCTTCTCGGATGCCATCCGCAACGAAGCCCGCGTCGCCACCATGTGCGTCGGCAACATCACGACCGCGGACCAGATGAACACCATCCTGGCCGCCGGCCGGGCCGACCTCGTGGCCCTGGGCCGACCCCACCTCGCCGATCCCTCCTTCATGCTGAAGGCCGCCGCCTGGTATGGCGTCGAGGCCTATCAGCCGGAGCAATATGCCCCGGGCAAGGACCAGGCGATGCGCAACGCGGTGAAGGACCGCGCCGACCTCGAGGCGCTGAAGGTCGCCGCCAAGCCGAAGCGGCACGCCCAGGGCACGTTCGACCAGAAGGCCGCCGCGGAGTGATCAGGCGAGATCGGCGAGCTTGAACCGGACGGCGGCAAGCTCTGCCGCCAGGGGCGCGAGCGATTGCGCGGCGGTCAGCGTCTCGACGCTGCGATAGCGATCCGCGCCGGGATCGCGATGCACCGTCGTCTCCAGCTTCTGCGCATCGATCACCCAGAAGTCGGTGATGCCCGCCCTGGCCATCAAGGCCGCTTTCCGTCCGAGGTCGAAGCCAAGGCTTGAATCCGAGACCTCGATGACCAGCAATGCGCGGTCGGGGCCGAGCCGTTCGGCACCCGTGTCGCGATAGATGACGAAATCGGGTTCGACATAAGTCGTCTCCGACAATTGCAACGTCGGTTCTACGCCGACGTCCAGGTCGTCGGGAACGATCTTGGCCAAGAGCCGGTTCAGACGGTTTTGAACGCGCTGATGGTGATTGTTCTTGGCGTTCATCGGGACGAACTCTCCCTCGATCAGTTCGAGCCGCTCGTCTGGGCTGATGATGCCGGTTTCGACCATGCGGAAGGCATCGTCGACGGTGAATGCCCGTCGCGGCAAGCCTTCGGCACCCTGGGTGACCATCACGTTCATCACGTGACCTCCTCGAACGCAATGCTAGCACCAGCCGGGGCAAACTGCATCGCCGTTCGCGTCCGGCCTCACACCACCACGGCCTGGGCCTTCATGCCGGCGACGCCGAAGATGCGGCGATAGCGCTCGATTTCCTCCTTCGGGCCGGTCGCCTTCAGGGGGTTGTCGGAGAGTTTCACCGCCGGCCGGCCATTGGCCTCGATCACCTTGCAGACCACCGAGATCGGCGCCAGGGCATCGGCATCGCCGTTCGGCATGCAGCCCTTGAAATCATTGGTGAGATTGGTGCCCCAGCCATAGCCGATGCGCACCCGGTCCTTGAAGTGACGGGCGGTCTGTTCGATCGAGTCGATATCCATGCCGTCGGACAGGATGACCAGCTTCTTCTTGGGGTCGCGCCCCTTGGCCGCCCACCAGCGGATCAGTTCCTCGGTGCCCTCGATCGGCTCCTTGGAATCCGGCCGCGCGCCGGTCCAGTCGGCGACCCAGTCGGGCGCATGGGCCAGGAAATGCTCGCTGCCGAAGCAATCGGGCAGGATGATCCGCATGTTCTGATCATAGATGCGCGCCCAGTCCTCCAGCACCCGATAGGGCGAGGCGAGCAGCTCGGCATCGCTCGTGGCGAGCGCCGCATAGACCATGGGCAGCTCGTGGGCGTTGGTGCCGATGGCCTCCAGGCCGAGATCCATGGCGAGCTTCATATTGGAGGTGCCGGTAAAGACATCCGGCCCGAGCGCGTCGGCCAGCGCCTCCATCATCCATTGCTGCCAGAGATAGCCGTGGCGGCGGCGGGTGCCGAAATCGGAGATCTTGAGGCTGCCGACCTCATCCTTCAGCCGGCGCAGGCGCTTGATCTTGTCCCAGGCCTTGGCCTTGGCATTGGCGTAGAGGATGTCGAGTTCGAGCTTCGACAGCGTGCGCATGGTGGCACGCGCGCGCAGCTCGTTGACGATGGCGAGCGACTGCACCTCCCACATGGTGGTGGCGGCCCAGTTGCCGGCGAAGCGCAGCTCGTACTGGCCGTCGCGCTTGGTCAGCTCGTAGTCCGGCAGCCGGAAATCCTTGAGATAAGCGAGATAGTCGGGCCCGAAAATGCGCTCGCGGCCATAAAAGGTGTTGCCGGCAAGCCAGATCAGCTCGCGCTGGGTGAATTTCAGATTGCGCGCGTGGTCGAGCTGTTCGCGCAGTTCGCGCTCGTCGACCACCTCGGCGAGGCGAACCGTCTTCGTGCGGTTGTTCAGGGCGAAGGTGGCGGTCACATCCGGGTAGAAACGCCGGATCAGCTGCTGCATCGAGAATTTGTAATAGTCGGAATCGAGCAGCGACCGAATGATCGGGTCGAGCTTCCACGTGTGATTGTAGACGCGGGTGGCAATGTCGACCATGGGACGCTCAGGCGCGAGGACGAAGGGGCCGGGACCATAGCAAGGCCGGCTCGGCCCTGAACACTGGTCCGGTGAGCCATTTACCGCAAGGCAGCTGCGTCCCTGCCGGACAGCTTGGGCCCGCTTGCGCTCAGACGCCCTGGATGCGGGCGCCGGCGCGCCGGGCGAACCACTCGGACACGACGAGGGCTGCGAGCGCGACGACGACTGCGATGATGGTCAGCCTGAGTGCCGGGCCATCACCGCCGGGCGCCTGGGTATAGGTGTAGATCGCCGCCGAAATGGTCTGGGTCTCGCCCGGAATATTCGAGACGAAGGTGATGGTCGCGCCGAATTCGCCGAGCGCCTTGGCGAAGCAGAGCACCATGCCGGCCAGGATGCCCGGCAAGGCGAGCGGCAAGGTGACCGTGAAGAACACGCTGAACGGCCCGGCGCCAAGCGTCGAGGCTGCTTGTTCGAGCTTCACATCGGCGGCCTCGATCGAGAGCCTGATGGCGCGGACCAGCAACGGAAAGCCCATGACCGCACAGGCAAGCGCCGCGCCGGTCCAGCGAAACGAGAAGACGATGCCGAAATTGTCGGCGAGGAAGCCGCCGATCGGGCCACGCCGACCCATGGTCAGCAGCAGCATGTAGCCGGTGACCACGGGCGGCAGCACCAGCGGCAGGTGGATCAGCCCGTCGAGGATCGCCTTGCCCCAGAACTGCTTGCGGGCCAGGAGCCAGGCCAGCGCGACACCCAACGGCAGCGCCGCAACCGTTGCCCACAGCGCCACCCTGAGCGACAGCTCGATCGCCACCCATTCTTCCGCCGTCACCGCAAACATGCCCTGCCCCCAATGCTGATCCGGCCATGTTAGACGGCCGGGCGCGCCGGGGCGAGAGTGCAGTGCGACGCAGCGCGCAACCGCTGGTGCGGCTGGACGGGCTTGCCAGTGGATGGCGGCGCGCCGCGCCCGTGATGCATGCGACAATCGGTTGCGCCGCTGGCTCAGTTCTGCATGATCCCCTCATCGCGCCCCAGAAGGTCAATCCGCCGATGATGATCAAGACATTCCTTCGCGCCGCGGCGCTCATGGCCGTCACGGCGCTGGCGACATCCGCCTCGGCGCAGCAATGGCCGTCCAAGCCGGTCACCATCGTTTCCGGTTTCTCGGCCGGTTCCGGGCCGGACATCGTGTTGCGCCTGGTGCAGGAACCGCTGGAGCGCGAGCTCGGCGCCACCTTCGTGCTCGAGCAGCGTGTCGGCGCCGCCGGCAATATCGCCTCGGACCTGGTCGCCAAGGCGCGGCCGGACGGCTACACGCTGCTGCTCGGCACCTCCGGCACCCATGGCATCAATGCCGCGCTCTACCGCCGGCTGCCCTTCGATGTCGAGAACGACTTCACGCCGATCACGCCGATCCTCAATGTCTCGAACGTGCTGGCGATCAATCCGGACGTGATCGACGCCAAGACGATCGAGGAGTTCATCGCCAAGGTGAAAGCCAATCCGGGCAAGTTCAACTTCGCCTCGACCGGCAACGGCACGGGCACCCATCTCGCCTTTGCCGAGTTCAATGCGCGTGCCGGCCTCGACATGGTGCATGTCGCCTATCGCGGCGGCCCGGAGGCGCTGCAGGCCGTGGTGACGGGCGAGGCCTGCTGCATCTTCAACCAGGTCCAGTCGGTGCTCGGCCAATACCGCGCCGGCCGCGTGCGCCTGCTCGGCGTCACCACGCCGACCCGGGTGGAGGCCATTCCCGATATCCCGACCATCGATGCGGCCGGACTGAAGGGTTATGAGAGCTTCATCTGGTTCGGCCTGTTCGGACCGAAGGGACTCGACCCGGCCATTGCTGAGCGGATCAACGCCGCCATGAAGAAGGTGCTGGAGATCCCGCAGATCCGCGCCCGCCTCGCCGAGCTCGGCAACACCCCGCGCTGGGAAACCATGGCCGCCTTCCGCGACACCGTCCGGCGCGACCGGACCGCCTGGGCCGATGTCGTGCGCCGCTCCGGCGCGTCCGTCGATTGACGAGAGGGCTTAGGGTCCGCACCCGCCATGCAACGCCTTGTTCCCTATCTGCGGCGGGCCGACCTCTGGGCCGGCCTGATGTTCCTGGCCTGGGGTCTGTTCGCCCTGTTCGTCGGTTCCGACTATCCGCTCGGCCGCGCCGGCCGGGTCGGGCCGGGTTATGTGCCACGCCTGCTCGGCTTCCTGCTCTGCGGCATCGGCCTCCTCCTGGCGCTTCGCTCGCCCTGGACGGCGCAGGAGGCCGACACGACGGTCGCCTGGCGGCCCTTGGTCCTGATCATCGGCTCGGTGCTGCTGTTCGCCGCGCTCCTGAACAATGCGGGCCTGATCGTCGCGATCATCGCCAGCGTCGGCGTCGCCAATTTCGCCGCGCCCGACAATGGCTGGCGCACCGGCCTGGTGCTCGGCCTCGTCATGTCGGCTTTTGCCTGGGCGCTGTTCGTGCGCGCCCTGGGACTGCCGATCCCGGTCTTCATGCCATGATCGCCCAATCGCAATGACCGATGTCTTCGCCAATCTGATCTTCGGCTTCGGCATCGCCCTGACGCCGGAAAACCTGTTATTCTGCCTGATCGGCGCGCTGCTCGGCACCCTGGTCGGCGTGCTGCCGGGCCTGGGCCCGGTGGCGACGATTGCTATGCTGCTGCCGATCACTTTCACGCTGCCGCCGATCGCCGCGCTGATCATGCTCGCCGGGCTCTATTACGGCGCGCAATATGGCGGCTCGACAACGGCGATCCTGGTCAATATTCCCGGCGAGAGCTCGTCGGTGGTCACCTGTATCGACGGCCATGAAATGGCCAAGCAGGGCCGGGCGGGCGCCGCCCTGACCATCGCGGCGCTCGGCTCGTTCTTCGCCGGCTGCGTCGCGACCCTGGTGATCGCCGCCTTTTCCGGCCCGCTGGTCAAGATCGCCGACACTTTCCGCTCGCCCGACTATTTCGCGCTGATGGTGTTCGGCCTGGTCGCCGCGGTGGTGCTGGCCCAAGGCTCGGTGGTGCGCGCTATCGCCATGGTCGGGCTCGGCCTGTTCCTCGGCCTCGTCGGCACCGACAATGCGTCCGGCCAGACGCGCTTCACCTTCGACATCCCGGCGCTGGCCGACGGCGTCGGCTTCGTGCCGGTCGCCATGGGCCTGTTCGGCATCGCCGAGATCGTCCGCAACCTGGAAAAACATGCCGGCCGGCCCGACCGCCAGGCGCTGACGAGCCTCTGGCCGACGCGCGAGGAGACCCGCCGCTCGGTGCCCGCCGTGCTGCGCGGCACGGTGCTCGGCTCGCTCCTCGGCATCCTGCCGGGCGGCGGCGCATTGGTCGCCTCCTTTGCCTCCTACGTGCTGGAAAAGAAGGTCGCCAAGGATCCCTCGCGCTTCGGCAAGGGCGCGGTCGAGGGCGTCGCGGGCCCGGAAAGCGCCAACAATGCCGGCGCGCAGACCTCGTTCATTCCGCTGCTGGCCTTGGGCATTCCACCCAATGCGGTGATGGCCCTGATGCTCGGCGCCATGACCATTCACGGCATCGTGCCCGGGCCCAAGGTGATGACCGACCGGCCCGACCTGTTCTGGGGCATGATCGCCTCCATGCTGGTCGGCAACCTCATGCTCGTCATCATCAACCTGCCGCTGATCGGGCTCTGGGTGAGGCTTCTGACCATTCCCTATCGCTGGCTCTACGCGATCATCCTGGTGTTCTGCTGCATCGGCGTATACTCGGTGACCAATTCGGCCACCGATATCGTGATCATGGCGGTGTTCGGAGTGATCGGCTATGTGCTGCCGAAAATCGGCTGCGAGCCGGCGCCGCTGATCCTCGGCTTCATCCTGGCGCCCATGCTGGAGGAGAATTTCCGCCGCTCGCTGATCCTGTCGCGCGGCGACTGGATGATCTTCCTCGAGCGGCCGATCTCGGCGGGCCTGCTCGCCACCAGCCTCATCATGGTGGCGGTGGTGCTGCTGCCGACCATCCGCAAGACACGCGAGGTCGCGTTCCAGGAGGACTGACGCGGGACGGCCCCCCTCCCCGCGTCGGCCGCTCGCTTTCAGACCGCGACCGCCTCGCGCTCGATGCCGAAATCCCGGCCGGGGATCGAGGCGAGCAGCGCCCGCGTATAGGGGTGCTGAGGATCGCCGAACACCTTGCCGATCGGCCCGGCCTCGACCACCTCGCCGCTCTTCATGACCGCGACGAGGTCGCAGACCTGGGCGGCGACCCGCAGGTCATGGGTGATGAAGACGATGGAGAGCCCGAGCTTCTGGCGGAGCTCCGCCAGCAGTTTCAGCACCTGCGCCTGCACGGAGACGTCGAGCGCCGAGACCGGCTCGTCGGCGACCAGCACGTCCGGACGCAAGGCGAGCGCCCGGGCAAGCCCGATGCGCTGGCGCTGGCCGCCGGAAAATTCATGCGGGAACCGGTCGGTCGCCGAAGGATCGAGCCCGACCAGAGCGAACAGCTCCTTGGCCCGCGCCAGCGCCTCGGCGCGCGGCGTGCCATGGACGATCGGGCCCTGCGCCACCAGTTCGCCGGCCTTGCGCCGCGGATTGAGCGAGGCGAAGGGGTCCTGGAACACCATCTGGATATGCTTGGTCTCGGCCCGCATCTCCTCGCGCGTCAGGCAGGCGAGGTCGCGGCCGTTGAGCACGATCTTGCCGCTGTCGGGATCGATCAGCCGCACCAGGCAGCGCGCCAATGTCGACTTGCCGGAGCCGGACTCGCCGACAATGCCGAGCGTGCCGCCGCGCGGCAAGGTCAGCGATACCTCCTTGACCGCATGGGTGACGCGGGCGCCACGCCCGAAGAAACCGCCATTGCGATAGGTCTTCGAGACGTTCTCGATGGTCATGATCGCCTCGGCCGACAGGGGCCGGGCCGCCGGCGCGGCCAGCGGCGGCACGGCGGCGATCAATTGCTTGGTATAGGCGTGCTGCGGCCGGTTGAGGATGGCGTCGGTCGGCCCTTCCTCGACCAGCTTGCCATGCTGCATGACAGCGACCCGGTCGGCGATCTCGGCGACCACGCCGAAATCATGGGTGATGAACAGCACGGCGGTGCCCTTGCGCCGTTGCAGGTCGCGGATCAGCTCGAGGATCTGCGCCTGGGTGGTCACGTCGAGCGCGGTGGTCGGCTCGTCGGCGATCAGCACTTTCGGGTCGAGCGCCAGCGCCATGGCGATCATGGCGCGCTGGCGCTGGCCGCCCGAGAGTTCGTGCGGGAAAGCGCGCGCCGCCTGTTTCGGGTCGGGAATGCGAACCTCGTCGAGCAGGTCGAGCACGCGCGCCGCGATGTCGGATTTGGACAGGCCGGTATGGACCTTGAACATCTCCCCGATCTGGTCGCCGATGCTGCGCAGCGGATTGAGCGCGGTCATCGGCTCCTGGAAGATCATCGCGATGCCCGCGCCACGCACCCGGCGCATCTCGGCTTCGCCGACATGGGCGAGGTCCTGGCCGTCGAACAGGATGCGGCCGCCGTCGATGGCGACCCCGCCCGGCAGGAGCCGCATCACCGCATTGGCGGTCATCGACTTGCCCGAACCGGACTCGCCGACGACGCAGAGGATCTCGTTGGCCGAGACCGACAGCGTCACGTCCTTCAGCGCGTGGGAGCGGTCGGCGCCGGCGGGCAGGCTGACGCTGACATTGTCGAGAGTGAGAAGCGCGGTCATCGGCTCTTGAGCCTCGGGTTCAGCGCATCGTTCAGGCCCTGGCCGACCAGCGACACGGCCAGCACCGTGACGAGGATGGCGACGCCCGGGATGGCCGAGACATACCACTGCACGCGCAGGACATCGCGACCGAGGCCGATCAGGTTGCCCCAGGATGCGACATTGGGATCGGAAAGCTTGAGGAAGGCGAGCGAACTCTCCAGCAGGATGGCGACCGCCATGACGACGCTGGCATAGACGATCACCGGCGGCAGGGCGTTCGGCAGGATCTCGCCGAAGATCAGCTTCATGTCCTTCAGGCCGAGGGTGCGTCCGGCCTGGACGAATTCGCGGTTGCGCAGCGACAGGAATTCGGCGCGCGTCAGCCTTGCCGGCGCCGGCCAGGACACCACGCCGATGGCCACCGTCACCGTCGTCAGCGTCGAGCCGAACACCGCGACCAGGACCAGCAGCAGCAGGAAATTCGGCAGCGTCTGGAAGGCTTCCGTCACGCGCATCAGGACGTTGTCGACATGGCCGCCGTAATAGCCGGCGACCGAGCCGATCACCACGCCGATGGCCACCGCGATGCTGGTGGCGACCAGGCCGATGAGCAGCGAGATGCGCGCGCCATGAAAGATCTGGGCGGCGATGTCGCGGCCGGAATTGTCGGTGCCGAGCAGGAAGCGCGGGTTCTCCAGCGGCCAGACCAGCGGCCGGCCGGCGAGGCTCAAGGGATCGCGCGGATAGAACCAGCCGGCGGTTGCCGCCATGACGAGGATGACGGCGAGCAGGAGCAGGCCGACGACCGCCGGCGGACTACGGAAATAGTGCCTGAGGAACTCCATCGGCTCAGCCCTCCGTCGAGATGCGCGGATCGAGCCGGGCATAGATGAGATCGACGACGAAATTCACCGCGATCACCAGCAGCGCCGAGACGAAGATGATGCCGAGCAGCGTGTTGAGGTCGCGCTGCACCACCGATTCATAAGCGAGCCGGCCGAGGCCCGGTAGCGAGAAGACGCTTTCCACCACGACCGAGCCGCCGAGCATGGTGCCGGCCTGCAGGCCGATCAGCGTCACCATGGGCAGCAGCGCGTTGCGCAGGACATGGCGCACCACGACGCTCGTCTCGTCCAGCCCCTTGGCGCGGGCGGTGCGGACGAAGTCGAGATTGAGCACCTCGAGCATGGAGGCGCGCATGATGCGCAGATAGATGGCGAGGAAGATCAGGCCCAGCGTCAGGGTCGGCAGCACCAGATGCCTGGCGATGTCGATGGTCCGCCAGATGCCGGTCTGCATCACCGTGATGTCTTCGAGGCCGCCGGCCGGCAGCCATTGCAGATAGATCGAGAAGACCACGATCGCCATCAGCCCGAACCAGAAGGACGGCGTCGCGTAGAAGATCAGGCCAAGGCTCGAAATGAGCGTATCGGGCCATTTGTTGACGCCGCGCGCCGCGATGACGCCCAGCACCAGCCCGAAGAAGAAGGCGAAGGACAAGGACGCCGTCATCAGCAGGATGGTCGCCGGCAGGCGCTCGGCGATGACGGTCGCCACCGGCTTGCCATAGATCGCCGAAAAGCCGAGATCGAAGCGCACCAGCCGCCAGAGGTAATTGCCGAGCTGGGCCGAGACCGACAGGTCGAGCCCGTAGAAACGGCGCAATTCCTGGGCGGTCGCGGCATCGCCGCCGCCCATTTGCGCCATCATCGCATCGACGGTATCGCCCGGCGCGAATTGCAGCAGCAGGAAGACCCCGATCAGGATCAGGATCAGGGTCGGGATCGAGGCGGCAAGCCGCCGCCCCGCGAGAACCAGAATACGCATCAGATCAAGCCGTTCGACACAGGACCATTCAGAATCACGCCGCCAGCCAGAGATCGTGCCAGGACGACGACCCCCAGCGTGGCGTGTTGGAATGGTTGCGCGCCTTGGCGCTGATCGTGGTGACGAAGATCTGCTCGATCGGCATCCAGACCGGCAGCTCGCTATTGGCGCGCCGGACGAAGTCGGCATAAAGCGCCTTGCGCTTCACCGGATCGACCTCGGTCGCCGCGCTGTCGATGATCTTGTCGATGGTCTCGTCGGTCCAGCCCCACTGATTGGTCCAGGGCGCGCCCTTCGGCTGCCCGGAGCGGTACCAGACCGTGGTCGAGACCGCCGGGTCGTTGCGGTACTGATGCCAGCCGGTGGCGATGTCGAAGGCGTGATCGTCATAGACCTGCTTGAGGAAGCCGCCGCCGTCATTGCGGACGATCTCGACGCGCACGCCGATCTCGGACAGCGACTGCTGGATGAAGGTCGACCAGAGCGAGATGTCCTCGCCCCAGGGGGCGGGCAGCAGGCGCAGTGAGAAGCGGGTGCCGCCGGCGCCGGCCTTGAAGCCGGCCTCGTCGAGCAGCTTTGCCGCCAGCGCCTTGTCGTAAGGATATTGCGGCGTATCGGCGCCCGGATAGAAGTCGGTCGAGACCGACGGGATCGGGCCGGTGCCGAGCTTGGCGAAGGCGCCGAGGAAATTCTCGATGAAGAACGGCACGTTGATGGCATGGGCCAGCGCCTTGCGCACGCGAATGTCGGCCAGCTCCTTGCGCCGGAAATTGAACTCCAGCGTGTTGGTGCGGGCATTGCCCTCATTGCCCTTGGTCGAGACGATGAAGCGTGGATCCTTGCCGAGCCGGGCCATGTCGGAAATCGACAGGGCGGAGAACGGGCTATAGTGCAGCTGGCCGGCCTCGAGCTGGGCCGCGGCGGCGGCGCGATCGGTGATCACGCGCCAGACGATGCGGTCGAGATAGGGCGCGTCCGGGCGCCAGTAATTGGGGTTGCGGTCGGCGATGACGTGCTGGCCGCGCTCATACTGGACGAACTTGAACGGACCGGTTCCGACCGGCGCCAGATTGACCGGGTTCTGCCTGATGTCGCCGTTTTCGTAGAGATGCTTCGGCGAGATATAACCGAGATCCGGCAGGGCCCGCAGCAGCAGGTTGAGCGGCATCGGCCGCTCGTAGCGGAACACCGCGGTCAGCGGGTCCGGCGTGTCGACGGCGGTCAGGAAGAGCTGCAGCGTCGAGCCGTAGTTGAGGATCTTCTTCCACATCTCCATGGCGGTGAACTGGACGTCGGCCGAGGTGAAAGGCTTGCCGTCGTGCCAGGTGACGCCCCTGCGCAGCTTGAAGGTGATGGTCCGGCCGTCGGGCGAGGATTCCCAGCTCTCGGCGAGCACGCCGACCGTCTGGCCCTGGGCGTCGAGATCGACCAGCGCCTCCTGGATCTTGCCGCCGATGATGTAGACGCCGGTGGAGGCCTGCAGGCTCGGGTTCAGCATGCGCTGCTCGGCAGCATAGTGAACCGAGAAGACTCCACCCTTGCGCGGCGTCTCCTGCGCGAAGGAGCGCTCGGGAAACAGCACGCTGGAGGCAATGGCGGCGCTGGTCATCAGCGCGGCACGGCGGGTGAAGTCCATGAACGGTCTCCTGCAACAGGCGGTATCGGGGTCAACGATGCGAGACGGGCGGGAGCCCGTCAATCGAGGATTTGCTCAAATCCGCATCGTGCCGCGCATTGCGGCACGATGCCCTTGGGAGCGGCGGCTCAGCCGGCGACGAAGCTGACGATCACGCCATTGGCGGCATGGGCGGGAATGCTGACCGCGCCGTCATGGGCAACGGCACCCGCCACCGCCTTCGCCTTGGCGAGGTCGTCAGTGCCGAGCACGATGGCCACGGCGCTTTCCGAGGTCGCGCCGTCACGCACCGCTTCCGGATAGCGCTTGGCGAGCGTCGCCTGGGTGTAGAACAGGAAGTCGGCACGCTTGCCCCCCGAGGGCACGCGGTAGACGCCGTCGGCCTCCGCCTTGACCGGCTCGTCGATCAGGCGGCTCAGATGCTCGGCTGAAGCCTTCGGATCGGCGCTCAGGATCTCGACCCGGACGATGCGGGTGGCGCCATTGGCGTGTTTCCGCAGCTCGGGGATCCAGACCGTCTCGCGGGTCAGATGCTGGCAGGCGAAGATGCGCATACCGCCGGGGTTCTCGAGCAAGGGCCAGCGGAACACGTTGAACCGGGCTTCGCCCGTGCCGCCGCCGGGTAGCTCGACCGGGCGGCCGAAATGCACCGGGCCGAGCGGCTCCAGGCCGCGGCTCTTCAGTTCGGCCGCGCCGGCCGCCGCGTCGTCGGTGGTGAAGGCGGTGCGCTCGATGCCCTCGCGCTTGGCCAGGAAGTCACGGGTCGGCTTGTTCTGGTCGGTTTCGGCCAGGATGCCCAGCAGTTCCAGATAGTCCTCGCCGAACATGATGGTATAATTGCCCGACCCCATCTGCGGCGAATGGGTGCCGCGCGGCGAGACGGTGAAACCGAGGCGTTTCCACTGCGCCGCCGAGGCGTCGAGATCGCGGACCGTGATGACCACATGGTCGGCACCGAGAATATGCTTGAGCGGCATGGCGCGCCCCCTCTTCAATGAACTGACGGGGCAAGTTCAACCGAAGCCACCCCAATGCGCAACGGCACCCGTACGGCAAAGCCGCGCGATCACCACCGCATCACAGACATAGCTCGCAGGAGTGTTTTATTTCAACAGCGGTCATTCAGATCGAACAAATAGTTCAAAATATTCTACGTATCCGCCAAAATGTAGAATATATATACTGATATCGCGAATTCCGGTGATAGCCGCTTCCGGTCCACGCGCCGCCGGAACCCGCCATGCAGCCGGCGACCTTGTGGCCGGCCCTGCCTGCGGCTTTCATGCATCATAGTCATAAGAACGGAAGAACTTCCATGCCTCAGTCCTCGTCCGTCGCGCCCTCGGTCAGCTGGCCGCCATCGCTGTGGGCCGCCACCGCCCCGCCCGGCCCGGTCCTTGCCGCGCTCGAGGGCGATGTCAGCACGGATGTCGTGGTGATCGGCGCCGGTTTTACCGGCCTGTCGACAGCCATTCATCTGCGCGAAATGGGGGTCGAGGTCACCGTGGTGGAGGCCGCCGAGCCCGGCTGGGGTGCCTCGGGGCGCAACAACGGCCAGGTCATCCCGACACTTTCCGGGCACGATCCGTCGGCCATGGTGAAACGCCACGGCGAGGCCGGCGAGCGGTTCAATGCGGTGCTGCGCGACAGCGCCCACTATCTGTTCGACGTCGTGCGCAAATACGAGATCCCGGCCGAGGCCGAACAGGCCGGCTGGGTTCAGCCGGTGCATTCGCCCGGCCGCATGAAGATCGCCGAGAAGCGGGTGCGCGAATGGTCCAACATCGGTGCGCCGGTCGAGCTGCTCGACCGGGACGCGACCGCCAGGATGCTCGGATCGGATGCCTGGTTCGGCGGCTTCTGGAACCGCACGGGCGGCCACATCAATCCGCTGGCGCTAGCCCGCGGCCTCGCCGAGGTGGCGCTGAGGCTCGGTGCGACGATCCATGCCCGTTCGCCCGCCGCCTCGATGACCTATGCCAATGACCGCTGGATCGTGAAGACGGCCAAGGGGTCGGTGAAGGCGCGCGCCCTGCTGCTCGCCACCAACGCCTATACCGGCGAATTCGAGCAGAACCTCGCCCCGGAGATCGCCCAGGAGGTGATTCCGGTGCTATCGTGGCAAATGGCGACCCGGCCGATCAGCGACAATATCGCCAAGACCATCATCCCCGACCGGCAGGCCATGTCGGACACCCATCGCGAGCTCTATTTCGCCCGCTGGGACGCCCGCAACCGGCTGGTCACCGGCGGCGCCTCCATGCTGCCGGGGCCGGGCGGCGCCAATCTGCGGCCGCAGGTGGCGCAACGCCTGAAGAAGCTCTGGCCGCAGATCGGCGACGTCGAATTCGATTTCGTCTGGTCCGGTTATGTCGGCATGACCCCGGACAACCTGCTGCAACCGCAGGTGCCGGGCTTTCCGCGCGTGCACCGGCTCGGCCCCAACGGCTATGCCTGGGCCGGCTGCAACGGCCGGGCGGTGGCCCTGTCCGTCTCGCTCGGACGGGAGCTTGCCCGCGCCACCCAGGCAGTGGCGATCGACAAGCTCGGCCTGCCCTTGTCGGAACCGAGGCCGCAGCCGTTCCAGGCGATCATCCGGCGTATCGCGCCCTTCGCCTTGCCGCTTTATCGTCACCTGGACGCCAAAGAGATCTAAGGGAGGTCCGTCATGACCGAAACCAGCAATCCACGCGGCGAGGTCAAGGTCTTCGGGCCCGATGCCTCGCCGAGCTATTGGCAGCCGGTGCCGGCCAACGGCTTTGTCCAATGCATCCTGAACCCGCAGAGCATCGAGAGCGCGGCCCGTTTCGCCATGGGCACCCAGACGATAGCGCCACGCAGCCATATCCGCGAGCATACCCATGACCGGCACGAAGAGGTGATCCATGTCACCGCCGGCCGCGGCTTCGCGCGGATCGACGGCGTCGACCAGCCGATCGAAACGGGCTCGACCGTGTTCATCGGTTTCGACCGCAAGCACGGCTTCGTCAATCCGGAGGCCGAGCCGCTGACCTTCGTCTGGTTCATGATGCCGGGCGGGCTGGAGGATTTCTTCGCCCAGATCGGCCGGCCGAGGACTCCGGGCGACCATGCGCCCGAGCCCTTTCCGCGTCCCGACAACGTCGCCGAGATCGAGCGACGCACGGTGTTCGGCTGGGCCGATCCCAGCCACAATCCCGGAGCCAAGTCATGATCGTCCAAGGCATGATCGTGGAAGAACGCGACTACCGCATCAAGGCCGGCCGGACCGCCGAATTCGTCGGCCTTTATGAGGAGCACGGCCTGCCGATCCAGCTCGAGCTGCTCGGCACCTTCCACGGCTATTTCATCTCCGAGGTCGGCGAACTCAACCATGTCGTGGCGCTGTGGTCCTACCAGAGCCTCGACGACCGCCAGGCGCGGCGAGACCGGATGATGGCCGACCCGCGCTGGAAGGATTACCTGAAGCGCGTCGACGGTCTGATCGACACCCAGCAGAACCGCTTCCTGAGGCCGACACGGTTTTCGCCGATCCGCTAGCCACCGGCGACCGCCGTCGCGCCCGGCGACGACGGCCGTATGCCGATGCAGGCCAATACCGCTCATATGACAGCTTATTGTCAGCTTCGGGGCCATACCATCAGCGCGAAACAGGACGGCACGCGCAGATCCTGCTGGCCCCGCAAATCCCGCGTCGACAGCAGTCCATGCCAAAGGCCGCCCAAAGCAAGAATGCAGCCGGGAGGCAGGGATGCTGGCGAACAATCCAGGCGTGGGCCATGAGCCCATGAACGCCGCGCGGCCGGCGCTTCAGGGCGAAGCGGCGCAGATCCCGGCAGGCCGGGAACGCTTCTGGCCGGAGGGATGGTGGCGGATCGTCGATTTCCGCATCGGGATCATCCCCCTTCCCGTCTACATTCTCCTGGTCGGGATCATTGCTGCGCTGACCTATACCGGCGAGATCAAGTCCGACGGGCCGACCATGATCGTGGTGCTGGTGCTCGGCGGCTTCACCTGCGCCGAGATCGGCAAGCGCCTGCCGGTGCTGCGCAGCATCGGGGCGGGAGCGATCTTCGCCACCTTCATCCCCTCGGCGCTAGCCTATTACCACCTGATCCCGCCGAAGATCGAAAGCTCGATCGTCGAATTCACCAAGGCGACCAATTTTCTCTACATCTTCATCGCCTGCATCATCGTCGGCAGCATTCTCGGCATGGACCGGCAGGTGCTGATCAAGGGCTTCCTGAAGATCTTCATTCCGCTCGGCCTCGGCTCGATCGCCGCGGCGATCGTCGGCACGACGGTCGGGACATTGCTCGGCCTCGGCACCTATCACACCTTCTTCTACGTCGTGGTGCCGATCATGGCCGGCGGCGTCGGCGAAGGCGCCATTCCGCTGTCGATCGGCTATGCCACCATCCTGAACATTCCGCAGGGCGAGGTTTTCGCCCAGGTCCTGCCACCGGTCATGCTCGGCAGCCTGACCGCCATCCTGCTCGCCGGCACGCTCAATTTCGTCGGCAAGAAATACCCGCATCTGACCGGCGAGGGACGCCTGCAACCCGGCGAACATGACGACATGGACCTGAGCGCGGCACAGGACCGCGTCGAGGGCGAACATGGCATCGGCAGCAGCATCGATGTCGGCACCATCGCCGCGGCAGGGCTGACCGCGATCACGCTCTATCTGCTCGGCGTGCTGTGCAATCACCTGTTCGGCCTGCCGGCACCGGTCGCCATGCTGTTCCTGGCGGTCGCGGCGAAACTCACCAGCGCGGTCTCGCCGCATCTGCAGCAGGGCGGCCTGATCGTCTTCCGCTTCGTCCAGACGACGATGACCTATCCCCTGCTGTTCGCCATCGGCGTCTCGCTGACGCCCTGGGACAAGCTGGTGGCGGCCTTCCACCTCTCCAATGTCATCACCATCGCATCGACCGTCGTCACACTCATGGCGACCGGCTTTTTCGTCGGCCGCGCGATGAACATGTATCCGATCGAAACGGCCATCGTGAACGCCTGCCACAGCGGCCAGGGCGGCACCGGCGACGTAGCGATCCTGACGGCCGCCAACCGCATGCAGTTGATGCCCTTCGCCCAGATCGCCACCCGGATCGGCGGCGCCATCACGGTCACCACCGTGCTGCTGATCCTCGGTTCCCTCAAGTGAGCCAGGCGGCCGGGCCGCCCTGCCCGGCCGAGCTCATTTGAAACCCATCACCGCATGCGGCACATAGGCGCTTTCGAGATCGGCAACCTCTTCCGGGCTGAGCTTCACCGCCAGCGCCGCCGCGGCATCGTCGAGATGATGCGGCTTAGTGGCGCCGACGATCGGCGCGGTGACGCCTGATTTCTGCAGCACCCAGGCGAGCGCGACCTGGGCGCGCGGCAGGCCGCGTGCCTTGGCGAGCCTGGTCACCGCCTCGACCACCCGGCGGTCGGCCTCGGCGGTCGCGGCATAAAGCGTCTTGCCGAATTCATCGGTCTCGGAGCGGGCACTCGCCTCGTCCCAATCACGGGTCAGCCGGCCGCGGGCGAGCGGGCTCCACGGGATGACGCCAATGCCCTCCTCGCGGCAGAGCGGCAGCATTTCGCGCTCCTCCTCGCGATAGAGCAGGTTCAGATAGTTCTGCATGGTCGAAAAGCGCGTCCAGCCGTTGAGCCTGGAGACGTAGAGCGCCTTGGCGAACTGCCAGGCATGCATGGAGGAGGCGCCGATATAGCGCGCCTTGCCCGCCTTCACGACGTCGTGCAGCGCCTCCAGCGTCTCCTCGATCGGCGTCTGATAGTCGAACCGGTGGATCTGGTAGAGGTCGACATAGTCGGTGCCCAGGCGGCGCAGGCTCGCGTCGATCTCGGTCATGATCGCCTTGCGCGACAGGCCCGCACCGTTCGGACCGGCATGCATGCGGTTGAACACCTTGGTCGCGATGACGACCTCTTCGCGCCGGGCGAAATCCTTCAGCGCGCGGCCGACGATCTCCTCGCTGGAGCCGTCCGAATAGACATTGGCGGTGTCGAAGAAATTGAAGCCGAGATCGAGCGCCTTGCGGATGAAGGGGCGGCTCTCCTCCTCGCCCATCGACCAGGGATGGTTGCCACGCTCCGGCGCGCCATAGCTCATGCAGCCGAGGCAGAGGCGGGACACGTCGAGGCCGGTGCGGCCGAGTTTCACATAATCCATGACAAAGCTCCTGGTGCCAGCGTGGTCTGCAATAGCCGAAGCGGCGGCGCGGGAGAATGCCGGCCAGCAGCGGTCAGGAATGCTTGCCCGCTTCGCCGGCGCCGTCCGGGTCGCCATGCGAGCGGCGGATGCGGCGGACCAGCCAGGCTACCGCCAGCACCACGAGCGGCAATGCGGCGGCGGTCGCGACCGTCGGGTCGAGACTGACCAGATGGGCATCCTTGGCTCCCTTGAAGAGGTAGCCGAGCAACCCGAGCACGTAATAGGAGACAGCCGCGACCGAGAGGCCCTCGACGGTCTGCTGCAGACGCAGTTGCATGCGGCCGCGATCGGCCATGGATTGCAGCAGCGCCTTGTTCTGCTGCTCCATCTCGATATCGACCCGGGTGCGCAGCAGATTGGAGGCGCGCGCGAGCTTCGTGGAGAGCTCGGCCTGGCGCTCGGCGACCGTCTGGCAGGTGCGCACCGCAGGCGCGAGCCGGCGGTCGAGGAAACCGATCCAGGTGGAGAAATTGTCGACCGGCATTTCGCCGATGACGCCGAGTCGCGAGCGGACCAGTGCGTCATAGGCGCGCGTCGCGCCGAACCGGAAGCTCGACACCGCCGCCTCGGCCTCCAGCTCGGCCGCCTGGGCGACCAGCGTCTCGAGCAGAGCGGCATTGCTGTCGAGCCCGGTGGTGGTGGTCATGCGCAGGGCGACACGCACCAGTTCCTGTTCGATGCGGCCGACGATCGGCGCGGCCCGCTGCGCCTCCGGCAGGCCGAGCAGAGCGAAGCAGCGATAGGTCTCGACCTCCAGCAGGCGCTGGACCAGGGCGCCGGCGAGCGACGGGTTGAGCGCGCGGTCGATCACCAGGATGCGGGTGGCGCCGCGGGCGTCCTGGCGGAAGTCCGTGACGATCAGCGCGGCGCCGTCATGCACGGCGGAAACACAGAGCGAGACCGGGTCGAACAGCGCGGCCCATTCGGCCGCGAGACCGTCACCCTTGACGACGGCGAGGTCGATCGCGACCAGCAAGGGGCCGGGAGCAGCGAGTGCCGCGCCAAGCGGCGAGCCTTCGCCGACCGGCCAGGAAAACGGCTCGGACCCGGTCTGGGCAATGTCCCAGCCATAGGTGGAAAACTCGCTGTGGCGCTCCCAGCGGAGCCTCGCCGCGGCAAGGTTCGCGCGGTGAAAATTTGCGTCGGGCAGCGGGACCGCCGTGCCGGCGGCCTGGCACCAGGCGGCGAGCGCCGCGCGCTCGTCCGCCACCGGCATGGCGCGCGTCGTGAAGGCCTGGTGCAGCACCCGGCGCGGCGTGTCGATGGCCTGGAACGGCCGGGCGTGCAGTTCGTCCAGGACCTGGCGGCGAAGCGGGTGCTGTTCGATTTCGGGCAGTGCCAAAGTCACGGAGGTCATCACCGGTTGGCTGCGATCAGGGCCATCAAGTCTAGCCAGCCGGCGTGACGAGCGGCCCTCCGGTGCATCACGGAGGGATGACAGGGCGGCAGGCCGCAAGACGCGCATGCCGGAGGCCTTGGAACGCGGTTGGCTGAGGTTGGAATACCGGATGAAATCGCACGCCGCCGGTCATCCAACTGAGGCGGCACGTGAACCATCGCCTTACCTTGAAGGTGCGCGCCTGAACCGCCGCTCTTTACCTCTCCCCGCCGGGGAGAGGTAAAGGCGGTTCGGCCTCAAGCAAGCGCCTCGAAGCCCGGCATGCCCAAGGCCGAGGGCCTTGCCACCGAAGCAACCGGCTCAAGCCCCCATCCTGGTATAGTCCGCGACCAGGTGCAGCGTCGCGCGCAGGCCGGTGAGCAGGCCCTTCTCGTCGACCCGGAAGCGCGGCGAATGGTTGGGCGCGGCCTGGGCCAGCGGCACGTCCGGACCGGTCACGCCGACGAAATAGAAGAAGCCGGGCGCGACATTGGCGAAGAAGGGGAAGTCCTCGCTGGCGCTGATCCGCTCGACCTGGACGGCCTTGCCGCCGGTGACGCGGGCAAGCGTCGGCGCCGAAGCCTGGGTCAGGGCGACATTGTTGATCAGCGGCGGATAGCCGGTCGGGTCCCAGATCACCTCGGCCTTGCCGCGCATGCCCTCGGCGGTATGCTCGGCGATCTCCTTGACCCGGCGCATGATGGTCAGCCGCTGCTCGGCATTGAAGGTGCGCAGCGTGCCTTCCATCTCGGCCCGATCCGGCACGATATTGCGCCTGACGCCGCCCTTGAACACCCCGACGGTGAGGACTGCCGGATCGGTGAAGATATTGGTTTCGCGGCTGACCACCGTCTGCAGGTTGGACACGATGGCGGAACCGATGACGATCGGGTCGACGCCGGCCCAGGGGATGGCGCCATGGGTCTGGCGGCCGGACACCTGGATGCGGAAGCTGTCGGAGCTCGCCATGGTGGCGCCGGGCCGGAAGCCGATCATGCCGACCGGCATGGCGCTGGAGACGTGCAGGCCGAACACCACGTCGGGTTTCGGATCGGCCATGGCGCCCTGGTCGACCATGACGCGGGCGCCGCCCACCTCGAAATTCGGCAAGCCCTCCTCGGCCGGCTGGAACAGGAGCTTGATGGTGCCGCGCAGCTCGCTTTTCATGCCGGCGAGCACTTCGGCCGCCGCCATCAGGATGGCGACGTGGCAGTCATGGCCGCAGGCATGCATGACGCCGACCTCCTCGCCGCCCCATTGGGTGCGGAGTTTGGAGGCGAAGGGCAGGTCGACCTCTTCGGCCACCGGCAGCGCGTCCATGTCGGCGCGCAGCGCCACCACCGGACCGTCGCCGGCACCGCCACGCAGCAGCGCCACGATGCCGGTCTTGGCGACGCCCTCGCGCACCTCGTAGCCGAGCTCCTTGAGATGTTTGGCGACCAGGGCCGCGGTGCGGACCTCCTGATTGCCGAGTTCCGGATTGGCGTGGATATCGCGGCGCCAGGCGATCATCCTGGCCTCGATGGCGCCCGCCGCCTGGTCGAGCCGGCCATGGATCGGCCTGACGGCGCCGGCCTGAACCGCGGGCGCCTGCGCCAGAACCGGACCGATGCCGGCGGCTGTGCCCGAAGCAAGGGCCGCGCAGCAGGCGCAGGCGCCGGCCAAAAGGCCACGCCGGCTGAGCCCGGCCGGCTCGACCGCCTCGGAGACGAAACGCTGCGGCTGAGGTGTCGGCTTCCAGAGGAAACGAGCCATGGCGGCCTCCCGGTAAGCGGGGCGATGTCCGATTCCGTCAGGCGGGATCCTGCCCCTTGCAGACCGGCAAGGCTCGCGCAGGCTAGACGCCCGCGCATCCGGATTTTCCGCTAGCCCGGCGAATTTAGCCGAGACCGAAATCCTTGCGGGCGGCGGCCACCTCGGCTTCGTCCCAATAGCCGATCAGAATGCCCGACTTGAGCTGAGCCGCCGGGCTATAGGCCTCGATCCGGCCGTCCGGCATGGTGATGCGGTTGTGGTCGGTCAGCGCCCAGCCGAGCAGCCACTCCTTCAGCCTGATGCGCTCGGCCTCGAAGTCCGGATCGTCGCCGAGATCACGGAACTCGTTCGGATCGTTCTCGAGATCATAGAGCATCGGCCGGAAGCCCGGCGCGTGGACATATTTGAAACGCCCGTCGAACAGCATGAACAGGCGGCATTCGGACGCCGCCCGGCCCAATGTCCGGCGCACGTCCTGCATGGAATAATCATACTCCGAGATGACGAACTGGCGCCAGCCGGCGACCGGCTGCCCCAGAAGATGCGGCATCAGCGAGCGGCCCTCGACGATATGCCGGGGCACCTGGCCGCCGAAATAGTCGATGAAGGTCGCGGCGAGATCGATCGCCTCGACCAGGGCGTCGGAGACAGTGCCTCGGGTGGCATCGGCCTCGGGGGTGGGATCGACCACGATCAGCGGCACCTTGACGCTCATCTCGTGGAACAGGTCCTTCTCGCCGAGCCAGTGGTCGCCGAGATAGTCGCCGTGATCGGCGGTGAAGACGATCATCGTGCTATCGGTGAGCCCCTCCTCGTCGAGGAAACGGAACAGCAAGCCCAGCTGATCGTCGATCTGCCTGATGAGGCCCATATAGGCGGGGATCACCCGTCTGCGGACCTCTTCGCGCGAGAAGTTGCGCGACACCCGCATGTCCATGAAGGCGCCATAGACCGGATGCGGGTTCTGCTTTTCGCCGTCGGTCCGGATCGCCGGCTGGACGTCCTCGGCCGCATACATGTCGTGATAGGGCGCCGGCGCGATATAGGGCCAGTGCGGCTTGATATAGGAGAGATGCAGGCACCAGGGCCGGCCATCGCCCTTCGCCTCGCGAATGAAGTCCATCGCCCGGCGGGTCATGTAGGGTGTCTCGGAATGCTCGTCCGCCACCCGGGCCTGCTTGTCGCCATGGGCAAGCAGCCAGCCGTTCTGCGTGGTCCCATCCGGGGCCTCGCCGGAATTGGCCCAATCCTCCCAGGGGTTGCGCGCCGGATAGCCCTGGGCCTCGAGATAGCTGTCGTAGCGCGGCCGCTCGGCGCCGGGACGGGTCGGATGCAGTCCGTCGTCCCGTTCATAGGGCTCGAAACCGCATTGGGCCGCCTCGACCCCGATGATCGAATTCGGGTCGATGCCGAGCCTGGCCATGCCCTCGTCATCGGCCTTCATATGGGTCTTGCCGACAAGCACATTGCGCACGCCGAGGCGCTTCAGGTGTTCGCCGAGCGTCGGCTCGCCGACCCGCAGGGGAAAGTTGTTCCAGTTCGAGCCATGCGAGCGCATGTAGCGCCCGGTATAGAAGCTCATGCGCGAGGGGCCGCAGACCGGCGATTGGACATAGGCCCGGGAGAAGCGCACGCCGCGACGCGCCAGGGCGTCGATATTCGGTGTCGACAGCGTCCGATGGCCGGCGCAGCTCAGATAGTCGAAGCGGAGCTGGTCGCACATGATGAAGAGCACGTTCTTCGGTGCCGGCGCGCCCGGCTTGGCTGGATCGGATTGGGACATGCGGTCAGCGCGGCCTCATCAATTCGGTCATGGTCGGACCCCAGACACGCATTTCCTCGGCCATCTGGCGTGCCAAGGCCTCCGGGGTCGAGGGTGTGACCAGGAAACCCAGGCGGATCAGGCGATCGCGCACGGCGGGCTTGGCGAGGGCCGCGGCAACGATGCCGTGATAGCGCTCGACCAGCGCCGGCGGCGTGCCGGCGGGCAGGAACAGGCCGTTCCAGCCATTGGACTCGAGCCCGGTCACACCGCTCTCGGCGAATGTCGGGACCTCGGCGAGCGAGGGATGGCGGGCCGTGCCGGAGGCCGCGACGATGGTGATCCTCTTTGCTTGATGCAGCTCGGCGAAATCCGCCGCCGCGCCGAAACCCATGGCGAGCTGGCCGCCCATCAGGTCCTGGGCGATCGGCGCGCCGCCGCGATAGGGCACGATGGTGAGCCTCAGGCCGGTGGTCTCGGCGAGCCGGACGGCGTAGAGATGCGGCAGGCTGCCGGCGGCGGGAACGCCGATATTGCCGCGCTCGGGATTGGCGCGCGCCCAGGCGAAAAGATCGGCGAAACTGGTCTTGGCCGTCATTGCGCCGGTCGCCAGCGCGATTGGGAATTCGGTGGTCTTGGCGAGCGCCGCGAAATCCTTCACCGGATCGTATTTCAGGCCGGGAAAGGAAAAGGGCGCCAGCGACATGGTGACGATATTGGCGACCAGGATGGTGCCGCCGTCGGGCGCCGCCGCCTTGACCACCTCGCCGGCAATGGTGCCGGCCGCGCCGGTGCGGTTCTCGACCACCACGCCCACGCCCAGCGCTTGCTGAAACTCCTCCGCCAGGATGCGCGCCAGAACGTCCTGCGAGCCGCCGGCGGCAAAGCCTGAAATGATGCGCACCGGCGACTGGGCGGCAAGCGGCCCCGCGGCAAGGCCCGCGGCGGCCAGGCCAAGAGCTGCGCGCCGGTTCAGACGGTCAAGCGGTCCGGTCATCGACGCCCCCTGTCGCGGTGTTCCCCGCTTCGGCCCGATGGGAAAGGTCCCTCACCTCGCGGCCGGGCGCAAGCGCGGATCGGGCTAGTACGACCGGACCGGATGGATGAACGGCCAGGGCGAAGCCTCGCTGCCGCGCGGCACGACCACTTCGATCAGGCTCGGCCGGCCGGAGGTGATCGCGGCCTGAAGCACCGGCTTCAGCTCGGCCGGCGAATGGACCCGATGACCGTCGAGCCGGAACGCCTTGGCGAGGCCCAGGAAATCCGGATTGACCAGATCGGCGCCGATCAGCCGGTTGCCGAAACGCTGCTCCTGGTCACGCCGGACATTGCCATAGGCCTCGTTGTTGAACAGCACCGTGACGAGGCCAATGCCATATTGCACGGCGGTCGCCAGCTCCTGGACGCCGAACAGAAAACCGCCGTCGCCGGTGATCGAGACGACCGGCTTGTCGGGATGGGCGACCTTGACGCCAAGCGCGGTCTGGAAACCGAAACCGAGCGTGCCCTGGAAGCCGGTCGAGACATAGCTGCGCGGGCGGCGCACCGGATAACCGAAATAGCTGGTGAAGCCGGCCTGGCAGAGCTCCTCGACCAGCAGCCCATCGGCCGGCAGGACATCGCGGATGACGGCGAGATAGTCCATCTGCGGCTGAACCACGGCGGTTTCGGCCGCGGCCTCCGCCCTGGCCCGGCCGATACGTGCGCTGTTGTCGGCCGCGCGGTGGCCGGCCAGTGCTGCGACCAGCGCGGCCGCCGCGTCGGCGGCATCCGCGACGATGCCGGCATGCGGCACCAGGCGGGCCATTTCCTCGGGGTCGATATCGATGCGGATCATATGCGGCGGCGGGGCCGGCCGGTCGATCACCTGCATCATGTTGGCCCAGCGCATGGTGGGCATTTCGAGCCTGGTGCCAATACCGATCAGCACGTCGCATTCGGGATAGAGCTTGAAGGCGGCATAAGACGAGATGCCGTGTTCGCCCGCCTCGTCGACCACGCCCCGGCCGCCGCGGAAGGCCGCGACCGGCGCGCCGATGGCGGCGGCCAGCCTGCCGATTTCGGCGGAGGCATGCTGCGCGCCGCTGCCGGTCATGATCATCGGGAAACGGGCGGCGCGAATGAGCGCGACCGCGCGTTCGATCTCGGCAGCGGCCGGCCGCGGGTTGGCGTCGACGACGGCGGCCTTCGCCGCGGGCACGTCCTCGGCTCCGGCCATCACGTCCCAGGCCATTTCGAGCGCGACGGGACCTGGCCTGCCCGACTGGGCCTGGCGGAAGGCCTCGGCCACCATCTCGGGCGCATCGGCGGCGCGTTCGATGCGCTCCGCCCATTTGACCACCGACTTGAGCGTGCCGAGCTGGTCGGCGATCTCGTGCAGGTGGCCGCGGCGCTTGCCTATGAAGGCCGAGGGGATCTGGCCGGTGAGGCAGACGACCGGCGTGCAGCAGCCCCAGGCGGTGGCGAGCGCCGCCGTCGTGTTGAGGACGCCCGGGCCCGGCACCACCGAATAGACCCCCGGCTTGCCGGTGGAGCGGCCATAACCGAAAGCCATGTAGCCGCAGGCCTGTTCGTGGCGCGCGCCAACCGTGCGGATCCGGTCGCCGGCCTGGGTCAAGGCGTCGAACAGCGGATACATCTGCGCGCCGGGCAGGCCGAAAACCGTGTCGACGCCATTGGCGATCAGGCCCGAGACGATCGCCTCGCCCCCTGTCATGCGGCGTGTCATGCAATGCTCCTCGGCTGCCCCGTCCGGCTCGGCCGCCAAGGGCGGCCTCATCGGTTCGTCATCAAAGCTCTGTCTCGTCCAGGTCCGCGTCGAGCGGGCCGAAGGAGGTCATTTCGTCTTCCAGGTCGCGCAGCATGTCCTGCAGCAGAGCGAGCCGCTCGGCCCCGAAGCGGCGGGTGATCTCGGCATAGATCGCCTCCGAATGCGGGGCGACCACCTCCATCAGCGCGATGCCGGCGGGCGCCATCGAAATCAGGCTGCGCCGGAGGTCGCTGGCGGGTGTCCGCCTGATAATCAGCTGGCGCGCTTCGAGATCCCTGAGGATGCGCGACAGGCTCGGCGCCAGCAGGAAGGTCGAGCGCACGAGATCGCTGATCTCGATCTCGCCGACCGAGGACAGCGCGCGCAGCACGCGCCATTGCTGCTCGGTCACCCCATAGCCGCGCAGCGACACGCGGAAATGACGCATCACCGCCTCACGCGCCCGCAACAGCGACATGGGCAGCGAGCGCGAAAAGCCGCGCAGCCGAACCCGGGTGGCGGCCGGAGGGATGACGTGATCGTTCATCGGCGCCTCACGCGAAGTAGCAGCCGACCGTGCCGAACGGCCCGAAATCGGCCTGGAATGTATCGCCCTTGCGGGCCTCGACGGGGCGTACGAAAGACCCGGACAGGACAACCTGTCCCGGTTCGAGACACCGCTCGTGTTGGTGCAACTTGCGGACCAGCCAGGCGATGCCATGGGCGGGATGGTTGAGCACACCGGCGGCGACGCCGGTTTCCTCGACCGCGGCATTCTTGGTCAGGATGGCCGAAACCCAGCGCAGATCGGCGTCATTGGGCCGGAACGGCCGGCCGCCGACGACGATACCGGCATTGGCCGCGTTGTCGGCGATCGTGTCGGCGATCTTGCGGGTGGCCTTGGTGACGGGGTCGACACGCTCGATGCGGGTGTCGAGAATTTCCAATGCTGGCACAACATAGTCGGTGGCGTTCATCACATCGAACAGCGTGCAGTTCGGCCCGGCGAGCCGCGACTTCATGACGAAGGCAAGCTCGACCTCGATGCGGGTGGCGATGAAGCGCCCGGTCGGCACCTCGCCGCCATCGGCGAACAGCATGTCGTCGAGCAGGTAGCCCGAATCCGGCTCGTTGATGCCGAGCGAGGCCTGCATGGCCTTCGAGGTCAGGCCGATCTTGTGGCCGATCACCGAACGGCCGTCATTGAGCTTCTTGTCGATCCAGGCGTCCTGGATCGCATAGGCATCGGCCAGCGTGATGGCGGGATATTGCTGCGACAGCTGACGGATCTGGCTGCGCGCGCGTTCGGCCGCATCGAGGCTGAGGGCTGCCGCCCTGACCTGGTCGGTATTCAGAACGGGGGCTGGGATCTCGCTCATCGGATCAGGCCTCGTCGATGACGGTGTTGGACAATGTGCCGATGCCCTCGGCGGTCACGTCGATGCGGTCGCCGGGCTTCAGGTAACGCGGCGGGTCGAAACGTGCGCCGGCCCCGGTCGGGGTGCCCGTCAGGATGACGTCGCCGGGGACCAGGGTCGTGAAGGTCGAGATATAGGCGATGAGATAGCTGAACGAAAAAATCATCCGGCTGGTCCGGTCGTCCTGGCGCAGCTCGCCATTGACCCGCGTTGTCAGCCCGATATCGGCGATCTGGGCCGGATCGGCGAAGGGCACGATCCAGGGGCCGATCGCGCCCGAGCTGTCGAAATTCTTGCCCTGGGTGACGTTGAACTTGGCGTGGCGCACCCAGTCGCGCAGCGTGCCTTCATTGGCAAGGGTGACGGCCGCGATATGCGACAGCGCGTCGCGTTCGGCGATGTGCCGGCCGGCCTTGCCGATGACGATGGTCACCTCGCCCTCATAGTCCAGCTTGTCGGAGGCCTTGGGCCGCACCAGCGGCTGGCCGTGGCCGGTGAACGAGCGGGCAAAGCGCGGGAACAGGCTCGGGTAAGGCGGCGCCTCCTGGCCGTCCTTATATTCGGCGTTGCGGTCGGGATAATTGACCCCGACGCAAATGATCTTTTCGGGATTGGTGATCGGCGGCAGCAAGGTCACCGCCTCCAGCGCGTGATCGGCGACGTGCCGCTCGCCGATATCGACGAGGTGGCCGAGCGCGCCTTGCTCGATCGCATGGCGCAGGTCGCGATATTCGCCGGCCCGCTCGGTCAGGTCGACCACCCCCTTGTTGGCGACCGCGCCGAAACGGACCTTGCCGTCGACGCTGAAACTCACCAGCCGTCCGCGTTCGGTCATGACCGTCTCCTCAGCTCGCGATCACGACATTGGCGGCGAAGGCGGCATCGCGCGACCCGGTGCCGTGGAACAGCGTGCCCTCCTCGAACCAGGAGCGCGGCGCGGGCGAACCCCACAGCGTCTGGCGGCGTGGATCGCGCAGCGACCAGCGGATCGGCTCGTGGTCCGGATCCATGGTCTGATAATCGCTGGTATAGAGCTCGAGGCGATGGCCGTCGGGATCGCGGACATAGAGGAAAAAGGCATTGGAAATGCCGTGCCGGCCGGGCCCGCGCTCCATATTGGGCAGGAAGCCCGTGGTCGCCATGACATCGCAGAGATGAATGATGTCGAGCGCGGTGGGCGTCCAGTAGCAGAAGTGGTGCAGCCTGGGACCGGCGCCATTGGTGAAGGCGAGATCGTGGACATTGCCCTTGCGATGCATCCAGCCGGCGGCGATGCGCCCGTTCGGGCCGTCCTCCTCGGCATATTCGGTCAGCCGGAAGCCGAGCGAGGCATAGAAGTCGAGGGAAGCCTGGATTTCCGGCGCGAAGACATTGAAATGGTCGAGCCGCTGCGGCCTGACCCCGCGATAGCGGTCATATTGCTGCAGCAGGATCTCGCGCTTTTCCATGGTCGCGACGAATTCCAGCGGCATGCCGGCGGGATCGGTGACATGCAGCGTGCGGCCCTGGAACGGCGCCGTGACGAAATCGTGCTTCAGTCCGAGCTTGTCGAAATGCGCGGCCGCCTTGTCGAGGTCGGCCTCGGTGCCAAGCTTGAAGCCCATGCGCCGGCAACTCGCCGCGCCGGCCTTGCGCAAGACGAGGGAATGATGCTGGCGCTCCTCGACGCCGCGCAGATAGACGGCAGCGTCGTCGGCATCCTCGACATGCAGGCCGATCGCGCCTTCGTAGAAGGCGCGGCTCTTGGCGAGGTCGGTGACGTCGAGCACGACATGGCTGGCGCGCACGATGTTGAAGGGCGGATCGAAAATGTGGGTCGGCACGGGCATGAAGCGGTTCCTTCCTTAAGGTCTTCTCACGCCCCGAGGCGCGGCACCTTGTGGCGCCCCTTGGCGAGGCAGATGTTTTTGGTTTCCATGTAGAAATCGAAGGAATAGTCGCCGCCGTCGCGGCCGATGCCCGACGATTTCATGCCGCCGAACGGCGTCGGCAAATGGCGAACATTTTCCGAGTTCAGCCAGATCATGCCGGCATCGAGCGCGTCGGCGACGCGCAGCGCGCGCTCCATGTCACGGGTCCAGACATAGCCGGTCAGGCCGTAATTGACGTCATTGGCAATGGCGATCGCCTCCTGCTCGTCCTTGAACGGCACCACCGTCAGATAGGGTCCGAAGATCTCCTCCTGCGCGACCCGCATGGCATTGGTCGCACCGACCACCAGGGTCGGTTCAACATAAAAGCCGCTGCCGGGACCAGCGAAGGGCTTGCCGCCCGCGGCAATGGTCGCGCCGTCCTCGCGGGCAATGTCGAAATAGGAGCAGACCTTGGAATAATGCCGCTCGTGGATCAGCGGGCCGATCTCGGTCATGGGATCGAGCGGATGGCCGATCTTCAACTTCTTAACACGTTCAGCAATGCGCGCCGCGAACTCGACCGCGATGCCCTCCTGGACCAGGAGGCGGCTCGACGAGGTGCAGCGCTCGCCGTTCAGCGAATAGATCATGAAGACGGCGGCATCGAGCGCCCGCTCCATGTCGGCGTCGTCGAAGACGATGACCGGGTTCTTGCCGCCGAGCTCGAAATGGACACGCTTCAGCGTCGCCGAGCCCTGCGCCATGATCGCCGAACCGGTCGAGCTCTCGCCGACGAAACCGATGGCCTTGATCGCCGGATGCTGGGTCAGCGCCCGGCCGGCATCCTCGCCGAAACCATGGACGGTGTTGAGCACGCCCTCCGGCACCCCCGCCTCGAGCAGCAGGCGCGGCAAGAGGTCGGCGGTCACCGGTGACCACTCGGCCGGCTTGTGGACGACCGTGCAGCCGGCGGCGAGCGCCGGCGCGATCTTCCAGGTCGATAGCATGAACGGCGTGTTCCAGGGCGTGATCACACCGACAGGACCGATCGGCACGCGGGTCGTGACGTTCCAATGGTCCTTGGTCGGCAGGTTCAGGCCATCGCGCGCCTGCGGCGCCCGATCGGCGAAGAAACGGAAATTCTCGGCGCCGCGCACCGCCGCCTTGGCCATGAAACGATGGGCCTGGCCGGTATCGACGCATTCGAGCAGTGCGATGTCGTCGGCATGAGCCTCGATCACGTCGGCCACCTTGTGCAGGACGGCGCGGCGTTTGTCCGGATCGAGATTGCGCCACGACCTGAAGGCCTTGGCGGCGGCCTCGGCCGCCTTGTCGATATCGGCGGCGTCGCCACGCGCGACCTCGGCCAGCACGGAGCGATCGATCGGCGATGTCGTGGTGAAGGTCCGGCCCGAGCCGGCCTCGACACGCTTGCCGGCAATGTGGTGGCCGATGCCCTCGGCCTTCAGGCGCGAAAGCAGGGTCTCGGCGCGCGCCTGATGCGCGGCGAATGCGGCCTTGGGATCGGCGACCGGAGCAGCCATCGTGCGTTCCTCGTTCGGATGTCTCGGATCAGGCGCTTTTCTTCAGCGCGTCATGGATCGTGTTGCGCTTCCAGTTGAGGTCCGGATCGATTTCACGGATCTCGAAGGACAGGGCCACGGTGATTTTCGCGAAGGCCGGATCCAGCGCCTTGGACAAGGCCTGGAAGACGTGGGCGCCGGCGCGCTTGCGGGTCTCGAGATCGCGCCCCGTGCCCATTTTCAATGTGGCATCGAGAAAGGCATGGGCCGGATCGCCGTCGGCGATGACCGCATGAACGGCCCGATGGGTACGCACCCGGATGCCGCCGAGCGGAAAGACCCCCGTCTCGATGGCCGCCACCCGCACCGCCTCGACCAGCGCCTCGAAATCGACGAGGCCGTCGAGATTGGCCGAATATTCGATCACGACATGCGGCATGGCGCTCCTCCCAGAGCTTGTTCCTTGCCGGCATCATTAACGTGTTAAATTGTTTGCGGCAAGTCCTCTTCGAGAGCCCTTTTCGACAGACCATGCACGGCCGGCGGAGGCCCTTCTCAGCCGGCCAGTCCGGCCTCGCGGAGATAGCGCAGGACGCCGGGATGGATCATCTCGGGACGAGGTGCTGCGGCGAGGGTGTTCCCCGCCCGCGTTTCGCCTGCCTGGGCAAGGCGCGCGGCAAGCCCGCGCTCGGCGGCATGCAGCGCCTTGGCGAAACGGAAGGCCAGGGCCTCGTCGAGATCGCCGCGCGCCAGGATGACGCTCCATGAGCCGACCGAGGGCAGCGCCGCGGCAAGGCCGGGATAGGCGCCGGCCGGCATGGCGAGACGCTTCAGGAAGGCATGTCTGGCGACAATCCGGTCGATCTCCTGGCGGTCCGGCACGATGAAGCGAGCGCCTTTCGGTCCCTTGGCCACCGCCTCGAAACCCGGCCAGCCAATGCCGCCGCCCCAGAGCGCCTGGGCCTGGCCCTCGAGCACCATGGCCGGGCCGTCGCCGGCACGCTCCAGATAGACCGGCTCGAAATCGCGGTCGGGATCGAGGCCGAGGCCATCCAGAACATAACGCGCCAGCACGACCAGGCCGGAGCCGCGGGCGCCGAAGACCACGCGCTTGCCGACGAGATCGCGGATCGCGGCGACCGGGGTGTCGCCGCGCGCGATGAACATGCCGGCCGTCGGATACATGGCGGCGGCGACCCTGACCGAGGCCGGCGGCCGGCCCAGGCCGGCCATGGCCTCATAGGCCACCTCGCCGGTGACCAGGCCGAGATCGATGCGGCCGGCTTCCAGCAAGGGCACGTTCTCGGTGCTGCCCTTGGTGTTGAGGGTCTCGACGGTCAGCCCCGGATCGACCTCCAGGACGGCGGCCTGCACCGCCGCGCCGAACAACGGAAAGCCGCCGCCGGGCGTCGCCGTGCCGAGTACCAGCCTGGCCGGGCCGGCCTGGGCCGCGGCGCGCCCGGCCATCATGGCCGCCCCGAGCGTGCCGAGCGTGAAGGTACGGCGGGATGTCCGGTGTCTCGGCATGGCGAGGCCTCCTCCTGTACGCCCGGCATCGACTCAGAAGCCGTAGAGCCTGGCCGGATTGTCGACGAGCACGGCATGCCGTTCGGCCGCATCCGGCACCCAGTCGAGCAAGGCATCGAACAGGTCGGTATCGTTGGGCATGGCGATCTTGGCTGCCGGATGGGGCCAGTCTGTACCCCAGACGATGCGATCGGGCCGGGCCGCGACCAGGGCGCGGGCGAAAGGCACCACATCGGCATAGGGTGTCGTCGCCGCGCCGGTGATCCGATAAGGCCCGGTCAGCTTCACCCAGCAGCGGCCGCCCGCGACATGGTCGAGGAAGCGCTGCCAGGCCGGGTTGGCCGAGCCCTCGCGGGTTGGCATGTAACCCATATGACCTATGACGCTGTCGACCGGCAGACGCGCCAGCTTCGGCACCAGATCGTCGAAGGAATGGACATGAACCAGGAATTCGACATGCCAGCCGAGATCGGCAATGCGCCCGGCCACCGCCTCGAAATCGCTCCAGCTGTCGAAGGGCATGCCGCCCTTGTCGACCAGGTTGATGCGGATGCCGGTGGCGCCGGCCTTGGCGAAAGCCTTCAGCTCGGCGTCGGTGACATCGCGCCCAACCGCCACCACCGCCCGATAGCGCCCGGGATCGGTCGCGACGACGTCGAGGATCGCCCGGTTGTCGATGCCATAGACGCTCGGCTGGGTCAGCACCGCCCGCTCGACGCCGAGCACGGCATGGAGATGCTGGTAGGCGGAGAGAAGCGCATCGGGCGGCGTATAGCCGCGTCTCGGCGAATAGGCATAACGCTCGACCGGCCCGAAGACATGGGCGTGGGCATCGCAAGCCTTGGCCGGCGCGCGCCATTTCGGCTGATGCGGCGAGGGATCATAGGCCGCGCAGGCCGGAATTTCGGTATCGCTCATTGCAGGTCCGTTCATTGCGGTTCGACGCCGGCCGCCTTGATCACCGCCGCCCAGCGATCGACCTCGGTGCGCACGAGGTTGCGCAGATAGTCGGGCGTGCGCTCCTCCGGCTTCGGCGGCAAGGAACCGATCTCCTGGATGCGCCGGCGCACGTCCTCGTCCGCCAGGGCCGCCATCAGCGCGCGCGACAGCACATCGAGCGCCGGTTTCGGCGTGTCCTTCGGCGCGAAGATCGCGTTCCAGCCGGTGAACAGATAGGGCTCGAGCCCGGCCTCGCGCGAGGTCGGCACGTCGGGCGTCACGGCGAGGCGCTCCGGCTGGGCCACCAGCAGGCCCCTGATCGTGCCGGCCTGGATCTGCGGCACCACGGTCGGCGCCAGATCGCACATGGCGTCGATATGGCCGGCGACGAGATCGTTCATGGCCGGCCCCGAGCCGCGATAGGGCGTGGCCAGCGTCTTTTCCTTGGTCAGATATTCCAGGAACAGGCAGCCGAGATGCGGCGTCGAGCCGACCCCCGCATGGCCCGAGGTCACCTTGCCCGGATTGGCCCTGACATAGGCCAGGAATTCCTGGAAGGTCCGGGCCGGAAACTCACGGCGCACCACGACATAACCGGGCGTGCCGGCGATCACGCCGATCGGTTCGAGTTCACGCGGGTCGTATGGCATGGCCTTGTAGAGCGCCGGTGCGGCCGCATGGCTGCCGAGGCTGCCGACGGTCAGCGTATAGCCGTCGGCTGTCGCCCGGGCGCCCCGCGCGCCGCCGAGCGTACCACCGGCACCCGCCGCATTCTCGATCACCACCGGCTGGCCGAGCGTGCGGCTCATATGCTCGGCGACGATGCGGGCGAGCACATCGGTCGGCCCACCGGCCGCGAAGACCACGATCATGGTCACCGGCCGGGATGGAAATGTCTGGGCGGCGGCCGAACCGGCCACGGCCAGAAGAAAAGCGAGGCTGAGCGCCAGGCGGCGAAACGGCATGAAATCCCCCTGCGGATGGCGGCCGGGTGGCCGCCGCTGTGTTTCCTCCTCCGCTGGCGGGATGCGTGCCCCGCCGGTCGGACCGTGCTTGGCGCTGGCGCCCGAAGAGGCCGGTCAGACGATCCGGATCGACAGGTCGGGCAGGCGCTCGATCTTGCAGAGGATGACGTCGCCCTTGACCACCGGACCGACATTTTCCGGCGTGCCGGAATAGATGATGTCTCCGGCAAACAGCTCGTTGGCGGCCGACAGCCTGGAGATCTGCTCGGCCACCGACCAGATCATATGCTTCAGCGTGGCGTTCTGCTTCACCGTGCCGTTGACGCTGAGCGAGATGGCACCATCGGTGAAGTGGCCGATCTGGGCCGCCGGGTGGATCGGTCCGATGGGTGCCGAGCGGTCGAAGCTCTTGCCGATTTCCCAGGGCTTCTTCTCGTCGCCCATGGCGCGCTGCAGGTCGCGCCGGGTCATGTCGAGGCCGACGGCATAACCGAAGACATGGTCCAGCGCCTTGTCGATCGGGATATCGCGACCGCCCGATTTCAGCGCCGCGACCAGCTCGACCTCGTAGTGATAATTGCGGGTGAGGGTCGGATAGGGATGGTCGACGACGCCATTGGCCGGCACCAGCTGGATCGCGTCGGTCGGCTTCTGAAAGAAGAACGGCGGCTCACGACTGGGATCCGACCCCATTTCACGGGCATGGGCGGCATAGTTGCGCCCGATGCAATAGATCCGGCGCACCGGAAAGACCTCGGCCGAGCCGACGATCGGAATGGTGGTGACGGCCACCGGAAAGGCCGGCTTGGCGGCCGCACCCTGCGCGGCTGCGGGCTCGGCGGCGCCCGCGGCGAGGCCGGCGGCAGCGGCGGCGGAGCCGGTGACGAATGTGCGGCGTGACGATGCCATGACGCTGTTCCCTCCGTGATGTGTCGGTTGGCCTGCAGTCAAGCACGACAATCGGTTGCTTTCAACCAATGACTCAATTGGTGCAGCGCGCAAATCCGCCTGCCAGTTGTCCATTTACATTGGACGAAGGCCTCGCTCCGCCTTGTCACTGGTTCAACCAATTTGCTATTGGTCATGACATCGTGCCATGGCGCGCAGACGGACCGACACCATGAGCCAGGCCACCGAACAGGGCATCCTCACGCAGTTGCGTGCCTATCTGGCGCAGACCGAGATGGGGCCGCAGGGCCGGCTGCCGCCCGAGCGCGACCTTGCCGCCGTGCTCGACGTCTCACGCGCCGAGCTGCGCAAGGCGCTTGCCGCGCTGGAGGCCGAAGGGCAGCTCTGGCGCCATGTCGGCAAGGGAACCTTCCTCGGCGAGCGGCCGCGCTCGGCCATGGACCATGTCGCGGCGCTGGCGCGGATCACCAATCCGGTCGAGGTCATGCGGGCGAGGCTTGCCGTCGAGCCTGAACTGGCACGGCTCGCCGCGCTGCATGCGAGCGCCGCCGAGATCGACGAACTCCGGGGTTTCGTCGCCGCCGGGCGCGCCGCCCAGTCCTGGCGGCAATATGAGTTGGCCGATGCGCGCTTCCACCGGCAGATCGCCGAAGCCGCCGGCAATGCCGTGCTGCTGGCGGTCTATGACCTGATCAGCGACATCAGGCGGGCGGTGACCTGGACCAGGCTCAGGCCGCGGGTCGAGGGCCCTGCCCCGGACCACCACTCCTTCGCCGAGCACGACGCCTTGCTGTCGGCGATCGAGACACGCCAACCCCATGATGCTGCGAGGGCCATGCAGGCCCATCTCGCCAGCGTCGAGCGGCAATTGAGCGGCGGCTGATCAGGCCGGCCTTGCGGCTCTCAGGGCCATCTTACCAGCGGCGGCATGGACGACAGGATGCTCTCGACATTGCCGCCGGTCTTCAGCCCGAAAATCGTGCCGCGATCATAAAGCAGGTTGAACTCGACATAGCGGCCGCGGCGGATCAGCTGCTCCTCGCGATCCGCTTCGGTCCAGGCAGCGGCGAAATTTGCCCGAACCAAGGCGGGATAGACGCTCAAGAAGGCACGGCCGACATCCCGGGTGAAGGCGAAGTCGGCGTCCCGGTCACCGGAATCGAGATAGTCGAAAAAGATGCCGCCGACGCCACGCGGCTCATTGCGGTGCTTCAGGTGGAAATAGTCGTCGCACCAGGCCTTGTAGCGGGGATAGTCGGCCACCGGATGAGGCGCGCAGGCCGCTTCCAGCGCGGCATGGAAGGCGACGGTGTCCGGATCCTGCTGGTTGCGCCGGCGATCGAGCACCGGCGTCAGGTCTGCGCCGCCGCCGAACCAGGCGCGCGTGGTCGCCACCATGCGCGTGTTCATATGCACGGCCGGGACGTTCGGATTGTGCAGATGGGCGATCAGCGAAATGCCCGAGGCCCAGAAGCGCGGATCCTCCGCGGCGCCCGGGATCTGGCCGCGAAATTCCGGGGCGAATTCGCCGTGAACCGTGGAAACGTGGACGCCGACCTTCTCGAAGACGCGGCCGGTCATCATGGCCATGACGCCGCCACCGCCGGGTTTGCCCGAATGGTCGGTGCGGTTCCACGGCTTCCGGACGAAGCGGCCGGGCGCCATGCCGGCATGGGCACTATCGGCCGGCAGGTCGTCCTCGATCGCCTCCAAGGCGCCGATAATATCGTCGCGCAAGGCCTCGAACCAAGCTTTCGAACGGGCCTTGCGGTCTTCGAGGTCGGCGGGCAAGGGGCTTGGATCGGGGCGTGCGCTGTTCATGCCCGGGGTCTAGTCCGCGGCCCGGCGATCTTCAAGAGGTCAGGAGGTCTCACCGAAACGCCTGCCCCAAGTGGGAAAGGCGTGCCGAGAGACCGTTGTGGTCGCTTCAATGATGACGATGCTCGTCGGCCGGCGCCGCGGCACCGATGCCGCCGACGCGGAATTCGACCTCGACCGTGCCGGCCTTCTCGAAGGTCAGGGTCGCCTTGAAGGTCTCACCCTCGGCGAGTGCCCGATGCAGGCCGATAAACATCATGTGGAAGCCGCCGGGACGCAGTTCGACGGTCTTGCCCGGCTCGATGATCAGGCCGTCCTGGAGCTTGCGCATGCTCATGACGCCATTGGCCGTGCTCATCTCGTGAACCTCGAGGCGGTCGGAAATGCTGGTGCTGCCGCCGAGCAGCCGGTCCGGCGTCGTGCCCGTATTGGTCACCCGGAGATAGCCGGCGCCGACGCGCACCGCACCGGGGGTCGCCCGCGACCAGGGCGCCTCGATGCGCAGGCCCGCCCGCTCGAAGACCGGAGCGGCCTGGGCCGCCGCCGGCGTCGCCGCCGCGGCCAGGATGCGCAGGGCCGGCGCCGGCGCGCGCAGGTTCGCGGCCGTGCGTTCGGCCGTCGGCGTCTCGATCCAGCGCTCCTCGCCATTGGCGCAGGTCTGGATGACAGGGAAATAGAGCGTGCTGCCGCCGGCGGCGGCCGGATCGACCTGGCCGACAAAGACGAACTCGTCGAAGAAATCATTGGGCAGCGAGCCGCCCGACCAGACGATCTCGCTGACGCCCTCGAGGATCTCCCGGCCATGGGACGAATAGGCCTTGGCATAGGGCTTCACCGTGGTCGCAACCGTCCAACCGGGCTTGGGCACGGGCTTCACCGAGAACAGGCCTTCGGGAATCTGGACCCGGATGGCGGTCGTCGCCTCGCGGCCGCAACCATGCGGCACGGCAAGAATGCCGCGATAGCTGGTGCCTGCGGTCGCCTCGCGGCGTTCCAGGGTGACATGGGCTTGCGCGCCCGAGGCGAGGCCGGCAAGGCCCAGGCCAATAAGCGCCAGCATCTTGAGCCGGCGATGGGACAACAGAGCGATCGTCATGGGATCATCCTCTTCAACGAAGCGAAAAACTGACCGGTGCGGTGAGCGTCATGACGCTCGGACCGAATTCGGCGGGAAGCGGCGGAAAGGGCGCGGCGCGATGCACCATGGCAATGGCAGCCTGGTCGAGGGCGGCATTGCCCGAAGAGCGGACCAGCGCGACGCTGGTGGCACCGCCCGCCCGCGTAATGGCGAAACGCACCGCGGCATGACCCTGCTGGCCACGATCGCGCTCGGCCTGCGGATAGACCTTGGCGCGATGGAGCCTGGCCATGACCAGGCCAATATAGCTCGGCGGAGGCGTCGCGCTGCGCTGGCCCTCGCTGGTGACACCGCGCCCTGACGAAGCGGTGGAGGGCGCCGCGGCGGCGCGTGCCGGCGGCTGGCGCGGCGGTGCCGGCTCCGGTCGCCGGGCCTGTGGCGGCTCGGGGCGCGGCGGCGTCCGGACGACCGGGCGAGGCTGGGGCGGCTGTGGACGCGCCACCGGCGGCGTCTCCTGCGGCTTTGGCGGCGGCGTCAGTTCGGCCGGCAACGGGATTTCGGCGACCGCCGGCATATCCAGCACCATGGGCGGCGGTTCGGCCTGGACGACCGGAGGCTCCAGCGGCGGGTCGGGTGGCGGCGGCTCCTGCCGTGCTTCCGTTTCGACCGGTGGTTCCGGCGGCGCAGGCTGTGGTTGCTGCTCGGCCGCCGGCTCGGCCGCTGCGGAAGCCGCCGCCGGCGCTGCGGCGGCGGCCTCGACGATCTCGACATCGATGGTCGGCAGCTCGACCGGCGCCTGGGCGACCGGGGCGATGAAGACGAGCGCGGCGAAGACGGCCGCGACATGCAGCGCGACCGATGTCGCGGCACCGGCCGCGCGGACCGGCAGGACCGGGGCGGCGGCCGCCTGGGCCGGGGCTTCCGCCACGACCGCGATGGCCGGCGCATCGGCCTCGCCGGTCGCCGGTGGTTCGAGCGCCACCTCGGGCGCCCGGCCGGTCCGGTCCGCAACGAAACCCGGACGGATATCGAGCGGCGGCAGCGCCGGCCCGTCGGGTTCGACCGGCCATGCCGTCAGTTCGAGCGAGACCGGAACCGTGGCGCCAAGCGACCGCAAAGGCCGTTCGTCGAGGACGACCCTTTCGAGCTCACTGGTGCTGGACTGGCGCATCGCGTCGGTTTCGCTTCGGTGATGGCGTCCGCCGGCCCGGATGATACCGCCCGGCGGACAGGAGCATCATTACAGCCTCAGAACTGGTAGCGCACCCCGCCATAAATGCTGCGGCCGCTACCCGGATAGAAGGTGGCGGTGGTCGCCGCATTGTATTGAACCACCGGGCCGAAATCGCTGACATAACGCTTGTCGGTCAGGTTGCGCAGGTCCAGGAACAGGCTGCCGCCGTTCGGCAATTTTGCAGTGGCCTGCAAACCGAGCAGGGCGTAGCCGGCCACCTTGAACGTGTTGCGATAGTCGACAAAGGCTCCCTCAGGCACGATATCGACCGTCGGTGTGACGGTGAAGCCGGCCGGATGGCTATAGGTCAGCGCCGTGCGCAGCACATGCTGCGGCACGCCGGGAATGCGGTTATTGCCGTAGACGGGATCGTTGACAAAGCGGAAATCCGAATAGTTCCAGATCTGGCGCAGCGTCAGCTTGTCGTCATTGCCGGTCAAGTTGCGCACCAGATCGACGCTGGCGCCGAACTCGATGCCCTGCAGCAGGGTATGGGGGGCGTTGAAGGTCGAAGCCGGGATGCCCGAGCCGGTGTTGAACTGGAGCATCTGATTGCGGACATCCGAGCGATAGGCCGTGATATCCCAGGAGAAGCGGTCATAGGTGCCGCGCGTGCCGATTTCGACTGTCGTCGCCGTCTGAGCCTTCAGCGGCACGAAGGCATTGGTCGCACCGACCGTCTGGGTCAGGTCGGTGAAATCGGGCACGTCGGCGCTGCGTGTGACATTGGCGAAGACCTGGATGTCCTTGGCCCATTCATAGAGCAGGCCGATGCGCGGATTGACGCCGCCATAGGTCATCGAAGCGTTGACCGGAGCCGGATTGCCCGGCAGCCCGCCCTGCGCGGTGTAGCTGCGCTCCGACGAGAAGGCCTTGGCGCCGAGGGTCAAGGCCATCTGCGGCAGGAAGAAGAAGCGGTTCTCGAACCAGCTTTCGTAATTGGACGCGACCTGCCGGCCATTGACCGTCATGGCGCCACGCTGCCCGCCGATATTCTGGAACTGCTGAACCGCGTTATTGCCGGCGAAGATGCGCGCGCCGACCACCAGGTCGTTGCGGAAGCCGCCAATGTTGAACGAGCCGGTGAAGCGCGGCGAGATGCCATAGGTCCAGCCGTCCTGGTCGAGCACCTGGAAGATCGGATGGTTGAGATGCTTGTGGATCGCCCAGCTGGTGATGTCGATCTGGCCGACATCGAGCCGGATCGTGGTGACATTGGCGAGCCGCTGGACATAGGTGTTGCGCGCCTGGTCACCCGACACCGCGCCGGCATTGGCCATGCGCGGGTTGGAGATGGCCTGGCCATAGGTCAGCGACCCCGGAAGTTTCACGTCGGTATAGTAGGAGCCGAAATAGAAGCGCGTCTCGAGCCGTTCTGAGAAGCGATAGCCGATATTGGCGTTGAAATGGCCGAGATTCTGCTGCTCGTGCTGACGCCAGCCGTCGGAATGGGTGTAGGTGCCGCTGACCGCGAAGTCCCACGGGCCGATCACCCTCGACATCTCGCCATGCGCCCTGACCGTGCCGAAACTGCCGCCATCGACGCGGAAGCTGTTCGGCGCGGTGGCGGTATAGGCCGAAGGCGTCACGAAATTGATGGCACCGCCGAGCGTCGAAGCGCCGAACGGCAGGGCATTGCCGCCGCGGAACACCTCGACCGAGCGCAGGGCCAGCGGATCGATCTGGTAGAAGTCGCCGGAACCGTCGGCGAGATTGGTCGGCACGCCGTCCTGAAGGATTTCGACGCCGCGGGTGTGGAAGGCACGGGCAATGCCGGAGCCGCGAATGGAGAGGCGGATTTCCTGGCTGTAGCGGTTCTGCACGAAGACGCCGGGCGTCTCGTTCAGCGCATCCCGGATGGTGGCGGCATAGCTGTTCTTGTAGCGCTCGGCATCGACGAAACCGACCGAACCGGCGGTCTGGTTCAGCCGCCGGCGCTGCTCGGCGACGCCGGGCGCGGTGAGCGAACCGCCGTCGGAGCCGCCCGCCCGCTCGGCCTCGACATTGATGACCGGCAGCTCGGTGACGCCGGCCGTGCCCTGCGCAAAGGCTTGATGGGAATGGAAAAGGACGATGGCCGCGACGGCCGCCCTGGAAGACCTGGACATGGGATGAACTGTTCGACGCTGATGGGATCACGGGCGTTCGATCGGCCTGGCCGGACGAACGCGACGACGAAGTGATCAGGCGACGACAGGTGGCGCGCGTGGCGGTCTCGTGCCGGTCCAGCCGATAAAGGCATAGGCCGGCAAGGTCGGTTCATAGACACGGGCGGGTGCGCGAACCGTCACGGGTTCGGCGACATCGGTGACGACGGTCTCGGCGATCGTCACCGTCGCGGGGATCGCGGTGCTGCAGAGGATGCAATGCTGGAACTGATGGACCCGCTTGCCGCCATCGGGCCCATCGCCGGGGGCGAAGCTCACGCCGTCCATGGTGCAGATGATGACGAAGCCGGCCTCATTGGCCTCCAGCGCATGGGCCGTCCGGTTGATCACGCCGAGGAAGCCGGTCGCCGCGATCAAATAGGTCAGCGCCGCAACAAGCATGTTGCGGCCGACCCGAAATCGATCGCCCCGAAAGTAACCCATTGCTGACGAGTAGCGCCGCTTGACGACGCGAGTCAATTGCCGGGCAATCATGGAAAGGCCGTCGCCGCGCGCGCATTGTCGCAGCTATGATGGTCTCCCCGGAGCAACAAGGACAGAAGGAGCCGGCGATGCGCACGAAGCAAGGCACCATCGTGCCGATCAAGCCGAAGCGGCCGCCCGCCGCCGACTCGGTCGTCGCACGCCTCACGCCGCGCCTGCGAATCGTGTTCGGCGAGAGCTTGCGCCTCGGGCCGGGCAAGATCGACCTGCTGGAAGCGATCGGGCGGACCGGCTCGATCTCCGCGGCCGGCCGCGAGCTCGGCATGTCCTACCGGCGCGCCTGGGTCCTGGTCGACGCGGTCAACCGCATGTTCACCCAGCCGGCGGTCACGACGGCCGCCGGCGGCGTGCAGGGCGGTGGCGCCCAGCTCACCGCGTTCGGCCAGGCCCTGGTGATCGCCTATCGCCGGATCGAGGCAAGGACGCTGGCCGCGATCCAGGAGGAGATGGCGCCGTTCGACGGGGATATCGTGCCCGACTGATCCGGCGGGAGGCGCCTCAGGCCAGGATATTGATCACCGGGACGGCGATCGCGGCATCAATGCCGGCTCCGGCGGTCGCCGGCACCGTCGCATCAGCCCCCGTCTCGGCCGCACGCATGGTGTCACCGAGCTGGTCGACCTCCTTCAGCATGGCGTTCTTGGCCTTCTCGGCCTCGCGCGCGTCGGGATCGTTGGCATTGCGGGCGCGCAGCTTGCGCACCGCGTCCTCGATCAGCCGCTTGACCTCGGCGGCCGCCTGCTTGAATTTGTCGAGAACCTCGCGCTCCGCCGTGCTGGCGGCGCCCTTCTGGCCGAGCTTCGCGGCCATGTCCTGATAGGCCTTGGCCGCCTCCTCGCGGGCGGTCGCCTTATCGACCGAGCCTCTTTCGACCGAACCCTTGTCGGCTGCGCCCTTTTCGGCCGCCCCCTGGCCCGGCTGTCCCTTGTCGGCCTGGCCGGCCTGTGCCGCCTCGGCCGGCTTGGCCGCCTGCGTCTGGCCTTCGGCGCCGGTGGCCTGATCGGCGGCGCCGGTCGCCGCCTCGGCGCCCTTGGCTGCCGCCGCCTCGGCAGGTGCTGGCGGAGCCTCCGCCGCCCCCGTTCCAAGCGCGGCGGCGCCGGACTGGACCGCGGCACCATATTCCCTGGCCGCTTCCCTGATCTCCTGGGCGATCTGTTTGGCCTGCCGCGCGATCATCTTGGGATCGCCGCCCATCATGCGCAGCATCTGCAGCTTCTGGCGCGCCAGCTCCAGTTTCTGCTGGGCCGAAGCCTTGCGATCGCTGACCGCCGACGTCCGCATCTGGTCGAGCTTGGTCAGCAGGTCGCGCGCCGACTTCTGCGCTTCCGAAACTGTCTTCGACGACCCGAAAAGGGAATAGGCCCCGGCCTGCCGCTCCCCGTCCGCCGAGCCGAGCAGAAGCACCGAAGCATCCTGGCTGCCGCCTGTCGCCGGCTTGGCGCCGGCCTTGCCGGCGGCCTTGGCCCCTGTGTCGGCCGTGGCACCGGTCGGGCCGCGGTTGAACGCGGCACCATAAAAGCTCTTTGAAATGATGTTCGCCACGGCCCCGGGCCTTCCGCGCCAAGAGGTTGAATCGGCCAATGCCGGCCATCAGAGCGGGCAAGCGTTGACGATCGGTTAACCAAGGGCCGGCACCGCGAGGGATGCCAATATGTCGCAGGCCGGCGCTCCCATGGACGGCCTGTCGGACCCCGGCCTATTCGGGATGGCCGACCAGTTTCAGGCCCGGCACGCTGCGTTCGTCGATCCCCACCGCCTTGACCATGGCGGTGACGTCGTCGCCGACATCGAGGCCGAGATCGTCCATCGCCAGACGCGTCGCATAGGCGATCAGTTGCTCGCCACCGGTCAGGGCAATGGTGGCCAGCGCGAAGGGGCCGTCATCGACCTCCATCTTGACGATCCGGCCGGCCAGCATGGTGCGCACGCTGACCTGTCCCGGCCGGCCGACCGCCAGCGTCACGTTGGTGGCCCGGATGGCGACGCGCACCGGCGCCGAGCCCGGCGCGATCAGGCCCGGCACGGTAATCTCGCCGGCCGGGTGGCCGAGCACCGTGACGCCGAAATCGCCGAGCTGGCGCAGCACCGTGCCGGTCACGAACGAAACCGCGTCGAAACGCGCGGCGGTATCGGCGAGCGAGGCGGGCGCCAGGACCTCGGCCGGCCTGCCCGTGGCGACGACCTGCCCGCGATCGAGCCTGATCACCTTGGACGCCAGGCGCGCGACCTCCTCGACCGCATGGCTGACATAGACGATCGGAATGGCGAACTCGTCGCGCAGCCGCTCGATGAAGGGCAGAATCTCCAGCTTGCGGCCGGTATCGAGCGAAGCCAGCGGCTCGTCCATCAGCAGCAGGCGGGGCGAGGTCAGGAGCGCCCGGCCGATCGCCACCCGCTGCCGCTCGCCTCCCGACAGGGTGCCCGGCCGGCGGTCGAGCAGGTGGCCGATGCCGAGCACCTCGACCACCGGCTCCAGCGCGATCTTGCGCTCCGCCTTGGCGGTGAACCAGCGGCCATAGGTCAGGTTCGACCGGACCGAGAGATGGGGAAACAGGAGCGCGTCCTGGAAGACCAGGCCGATGCGGCGGGCATGCGGCGGCATGACGATACCGCGCGCCGTATCGACCAGCACGGTGCCGTCGACCACGATACGCCCGCTCGTCGGCCGCTCCAGGCCGGCGATCAGGCGAATGGCGGTCGACTTGCCCGAGCCGGAAGGGCCGAACAGGGCGGTGACGCCCCGGTCGCCCTTAAAGGCCGCGGCGAAATGGAAATCGGAGCGGTCGAGCCGGCAATCGAAGTCGATCATGCGGTTGCCATTCCGGTCCCGGTCACGCCGGCCCTCGCGTCAGTTCTTGACGATCGAGAAGCCCTCGGCCTCGAAGATCCTGATCGCGGCCGGAGAACGCAAGTAGGTCATGAAGGCCGCGGCATCCGGATGGGTCGAGGATGCGGTCAGGGCAAAGGGATAGAGCACCGGCGGATGGCTGCCGGCGGGAAAGGTATCGACCACCTTCACGCGTGGCTCGGTCTTGGCGTCGGTCGCGTAGACGATGCCGAAACGGGCCTCGCCCCGCGCCACCAGCGCCAGCGCGGCCCGGACATTGTCGGCGCCGGCGATGCGCGGCTGCACGTCGTTCCAGACGCCCAGCGCGGTCAGCGCCGCCTGGGCATAGCGGCCGACCGGAACGGCGCGCGGGTCGCCGGTGGCGAGGCGCGAATCGCCGATCGCCGCGGCAAGCGGAAAGTTCGGCGCGATCTTCAGCTCGGTCGTGGCAGTCGCCGGTGCGATCAGCACCAGGGTGTTGGCGAGCAGGGTCTGGCGGGTCGGTTGGCGGATCAGGTTGCGCTGCTGGACCCAGTCCATCCATTCGAGATCGGCCGAGGCGAAGAGATCGGCCGGCGCCCCCTGCTCCATCTGCCGGGCGAGCGCGGAGGAGGCGGCATAAGAGAAGGTCGCGCGCTTGCCGCTTTCCTTCTGCCATTCGGCCGCGATGGCATTGAGCGCGGTCTGCAAGCTGGCCGCGGCGAAGACGAGGACCGGCCGCGCTTCCTGGGCCGCGGCCGGCCGGGCGCAGACGAGAGCCAGAACGGCGAGCAAGGCGAAGACGGCGCGGCGGCCAGGACGATGCGGCATGAAGAGCTCCCTTGATGATCCGCGCTATAGCTAATCGAATATAACGCACCGGTCGAGCCGGTCCGCGCCATCGCCTCAGGCGCGCATCGACGCAGGGGCTGCCTCCGATGCACCCGGCGCGGCGGCGCGGCGCACCTCCGCACGGCTTGTGCAAGAACGATCAAGCGAGCCACCTGGGACGCGGCTACCACAGGCAGCGTGCTTCGAATGAGAGTTTCCATGACCCCCGTCGAAAAAGCCCTCTGGTTCATCGAAGGCCATTTCTCGGACGATATCGGGCTCGACGACATCGCGGCGGTGGGCGGGGTTTCCCGCTTCTACCTGACCCGCGCCTTCGTCGCCGCGACCGGTCAATCGGCGGTGCGCTACCTGCGCGGCCGCCGCTTGAGCGAAGCGGCCCGGTCTCTCGCCGCGGGTGCGCCCGACATCCTCGCCGTGGCGCTCGAGGCGGGATACGGCTCTCACGAGGCCTTCACGCGGGCGTTTCGCGACCAGTTCGGCATGACCCCGGAGCTGGTCCGCGACCAACGCCGTCTCGACAATGTCCCCTTGGTGGAGCCGATCACAATGAACGAGACCCTTCTCACCCATCTCGAACCGCCGCGCCTCGAGGACGGCAGGCCGCTGCTGATCGCCGGTCTCGGCGAGCGCTACAGCTGCGAGGGCAGCAGGGCCATTCCCGGCCAGTGGCAACGTTTCGGGCCGCATATCGGCCATGTCCCGGGCCAGGTCGGCCAGACCTGCTACGGGGTCTGCCACAACAGCGACGAGGACGGCAATTTCGACTATCTCTGCGGTGTCGAAGTCGCCGGCTTCGCCGACCTGCCGCGGGATTTCGATCGCCTGCGGGTGCCGGCGCAGCGCTACGCCGTCTTTTCCCATCGCGACCACATCTCGACGATCCGACGGACGGTCCACACGATCTGGAGCAAATGGCTGCCGGAATCCGGCCACGAGGCCGCCGACGCCGCGAATTTCGAGCGTTATGGCGCGGAGTTCGACCCGCGGACCGGAACGGGTGGGCTCGATATCTGGATCCCGCTCAAGACCTGACCTAACGGCACCCAGGGCGGCGCCAGGCCTGGCGCCGTCCCGCGGCGGAAAACCGCCCGCGCGAAACCGCCGGCCTCAAAGGCGGGCGGTCTCGAACCAGAACCTGGTGATGTTCTCGGCGAGCTCGCGATAACCGTCGGACGAGCGCGGCTTGACCACATAGGCGTTGGCGCTGTTGCGGTAGCAGGCATCGATATCGGCACGCCGTTCGGACGAGCTGAAGATGACAGTGGCAAGCCCGCAGATCTCGTCGTCCTGCTTGATCGCGCGCAACACGTCATGCCCGTTCATGCCGGGCATGTTCAGGTCGAGCAGAATGAGGCCGGGATTGAAGCTCTTGATTTCCGCGAGCGCCGCTTCGCCGCTCTCGGCATGTCGTATTTCCACGGGAGTCGAAGCTCCCTTGAATGCGTTTTCGACGAAGAAAACCTCGTCGGCATCGTCATCCACAATGAGAAGACGTCTCTTGTGAAGATCCATCACTGCTCCCGGCCGCGCCGGACATGCGGCCTCTGATGTCATCGGCGCGGGAGTGTAAGCAGGAATCGCGCACCTTGAGAATAGCCGGTGTCCAGCCAGATCTGGCCGTCATGGCTCTCGACGATGCGCCGGCACAGCGCCAGGCCGAGACCCATGCCGGGATAACGGCTCTCGTCGCGGTGCAGGCGGCGGAAGATCTCGAAGATCCGCTCGCTATATTGCGGGTCGATGCCGAGGCCATTGTCCTCGACCGCGATCTCCCATTGCTGTCCCGACGGCTGCGCCGAGAAGGTGATCTCGGGCGCCGCCTCGCTGCGATATTTGAGCGCATTGGCGATGAGGTTCTGGAACAGCGTGACCAGAAGGTCGGCGTCGCCCCAGATCACCGGATGGTCGGCGACGTTGATCGTGGCGCCGGTCTCCTGGACTTGGGTGTCGAGCAGGGCCGTCGCCTCGGCGACAACGCGCTCCAGCGACACGGCTTCCGATTTTACCGTTGCATAGGCGACCTGCGTGTAGAGCAACAGGCTGCGGATCTGGCGCTGCATGCGCTCGGCACTCGCCATGATGCGCCGGGCATAGCTGCTGGTCTCGGCATCCTGGTCGCCGACACGCGCCTGCAGCAGGTCGGAGAACATGTTGATATGGCGCAGCGGCGCCTGCAGGTCATGCGAGACGATGGCCGAGAATTGCTGCAGCGCTTCGTTGGAATGGCGCAGCTTGAGTTCGCGCGACTGCCGTTCGGTATCGTCGCGCACCACCGCCATGATGTTCGGTTCGCCCGGTCCGACCTGCGCCATGAAACTGTAATTGCTATGGACCCAGATCCAGTGGCCGTCCTTGTGGCGCAGCCGATGGATGCTCGATGCCGAAGGGTTGGCCGGTCCGATCGCACGGGTGAGCGTCATGACGCGATCGAGGTCGTCGGAATGGATCAGATCCTCGGGCGACAGCCTCCGCATTTCCTCGACACTGTAGCCGATCAGCTTCAGGCAGGCGGGCGAGGCGAAGGCGATCCGCCCGGTGGCGTTGCGCAGCAGGATGGCATCGGTCGCGTTCTCGGCCAGCAGGCGGTAGCGCTCTTCGCTGGCGGCCAGTTCGCGGGTGCGCAGGCCGACCCGCAGCTCGAGGTCCTGATTGGCCCGCTCGACCGCCCTCGCCTGCTCCTGAAGCTGGACCGAGGCCCGGGCGAAGGCCGAGCCGATGCGATTGATCTCGGTGATGGCCGTGCGCGGCATGGTCGCCAGCTGGCCCGAGCCGACCGCGTCGGCCGCGCCGGCCAGCGCCGTGCTCGCCGCCGAAAAGCGCTGGGCGAGGAAGGCCGCCGTCGCCACCGACAGGATGAGCAGCCCGGCGCCCACCGCGAACAGCCGCCACAGCAGGGCGCGCATGGGCGCTTCGAGCGTGCGGCGATCGACGCCGGTCGTGACGAGCCAGCCCGAAAGCTCCGAGCGGGTGTAATAGGCGGAAACGGCGACCCCTTCCGGATTGATGCCGCTCCAGGCGCCCTTGTCGTCGTGGATCCGGTCATAGCCGGGCAGGAAGCGGCCGACCGATTCCTCGTATCGCGACGACCGGCTGATCACCAGTCCGGTCCGGTCGGCGATCGACACGTAATAGGGTGGCTGCACGCCGCGCTCCGCCAGGAACCGCGCGATATAGGCGGGGCTCAGCGCCGTGGTCAGGAAATAGCGCACCTCGCCGTCGCGGATGACGGGAACGCTGACGCCCACGGCGTGCAGGCCGTCGGCGCGCCGGGTGTAGAGATCGGTGATGAAGGGCTGCTTGGATTCCAGCACGCTCTGCTGGCGAATGGTGAACGGGTCGCTCGGCAATGGCGTCCCCCAAGCCTGCGCCGTATCGATGACGAGCTGGCCCGTCCGGTCGCGCATCCGCATCGCGATGCCGCGCTCGACGAATTGCCGAGCCTGGACGTCGAAGCGCTGGAAATCCCCGGCATCGATCGCCGGCGAGGTCGCCAGCGCCTGCAGCAGCGAAATGCGCGACGACAGCAGCCCGTCGAGATCGGAGACGACATCCTCGTTGCGCTGATAGGCCACCGCTTCGAAACGCTGCCATTCCGACCATGCATAACGATAGGTCACATAGCCCGCGAAGATCATCGGCGGAATGGCCAGCGCCGCGGCAAAGGCCGCGAGGTAATGTGTCAAGGACCTCGCGCCGACCGGCCCTCGCATGCCCACCCCTTCTCGCCCCGATTCGCGATTTTACCATTCAGCGCTACGACAACTTGACAGCGGGTGCCAAGAGCCCTCCTCTAGCGCCGCGCGAGTCGGACGCAGCAACCTGCGCGTGCGCACATTGGCCGACCCGATACGTCCCCCGGGACGCGTCCGGCCGGCCGAACTTCAATGGTGACATTGTTGCGTATTGCACCAGATCATGCCTTGGCCTTGCCGGAGACGGACATGCGGCAGCTCACCCGCTTGATGATTGTTGACGACGAGTTGCATGACATCGGCTTCATGATGCAATTTTTCGAGGAAGCGCTTAGCGAGTGTACCTTCGAGACCTTCGCCTCGGCCGAGCTCGCCCTGGCGCGGCTGAATTTCGAGAACGAGCGCGGCGACAATCCGACGCTGACCGAAGATCCCGACATCATCATCCTGGACCTCGAACTGGGCGCGATGAACGGCTTCGACTTTCTGAAGGCCCTGCGCAAGGACGAGACGCTGAAGCAGATCCCGGTGGTGGTGATATCGGGCACCAATACCAAGCAGGCGATCGACAAGGCCTATGAGGCCGGCGCAAACGCCATGTTCCGCAAGCCGTCGTCGCTGCAGGACTACCGCTCGATGATCGGCGCGATCGTCGACTACTGGAAGAAGACGGCGCGCCACGCCGCGATCCCGGCCGGCGCTCCCGCCTGATCCGCCCTTTGGGGGACGGCGCCTTCCTCCCCTCATGGGGTCAGCGGTGTTAGCCTCTCCCATCCGGGAGGAATGATCATGGCGGCTGCGTTCCATTTCGAGCTGTGCGACCTGCCGCGCGACGAAACGCGCGACCTCAGGCTGAAGGTCCGGAATTTCCTCGCCGAAGTCTCCGCGGACTGGACGATCGCCGACCGCGCGCGGTCCTGGACCGCCTTCGACCGCGACTTCAGCCGCCAGGTCGGCCGGCACGGCTGGATCGGCATGACCTGGCCAGGCGATTATGGCGGGCATGGCCGCAGCGCGCTCGAACGTTATGTCGTGCTCGAGGAGATGCTGGCGGCCGGCGCGCCGGTCGGTGCCCACTGGATCGCCGACCGGCAGAGCGGCCCCTTGATCCTGCGCGTCGGCACGGAAGACCAGAAGCGCGAATTCCTGCCGCGCATCGTCCGCGGCGAGCTTGCCTTCTGCATCGGCCTGAGCGAGCCCGATTCCGGTTCGGACCTCGCCTCGCTCCGATCCCGGGCGACCCGGGTCACCGGCGGCTGGCGGCTCGACGGCACCAAGATCTGGACCACCAATGCCCACCATTCGGACTTCATGATCGGGCTGTTCCGCAGCGCACCCGCTTCGGAAACCGCACGCCATGCCGGCCTGTCGCAATTCCTGATCGACCTCAAGGCCTCCGGCATCGAAATCCGGCCGATCGCCGACCTCACCGGCGAGAGCCATTTCAACGAGGTGCATTTCGACGCGGTCTTCGTGGCCGACAGCATGATCGTCGGGCGCGAGGGCGACGGCTGGGCCCAGGTCAATGCCGAGCTCGCCTTCGAGCGGAGCGGCCCGGATCGCTATCTCAGCGCCTACCCGCTGGTTCCGCCCATGCTCGACGCGATCGGCCGGAGCGGCTTCGAGCCGGGGGCCGCCCGCGACGTCGGCCGCCTGGTAGCCCGCCTCGCCACCTTGCGCGCCATGTCGATTTCGGTCGCCGGCATGCTGCAGGCCGGGGCGACGCCGCTGCAGGAAGCCGCGCTGATCAAGGATCTCGGCGTCGATCTCGAACAGGACATGCCGCGCCTGGTCGAGGAGCTCGTCGGCCTGCCGCCGGCCTTCGACGATCCCGGCGGCCTGGCCGCGGCCACCGCCTATGTCACCCAGGTCGCACCGACCTTTTCGCTGCGCGGCGGCACCCGCGAGATCATGCGCGGGCTGACCGCCCGCGGCCTTGGCCTGAGGTGAGCGCAATGGAGCTTGCGGCCCTTCTCGGCGACCAGCTCGAACGGCTGTTCGCCGAACATGTCGATCGCAATTGCCTGCATGCCGCCGAGAGCGGGATCTGGCCGGCGGCCCTGTGGGCGGCGGTCGAGGATTTCGGCTTGCGCACGGCGCTCGTCGCGGAGGCCGCCGGTGGCAGCGGGCTCTCCTGGTCGGACGCCGGTGTGATCCTGCAGCGCACCGGACGCTTCGCCGCGCCGATCCCGCTGGGCGAGACGATGATCGCGGCGGCCTTGCTGAGCCGGGCCGGCATCGCCGTTCCCGAGGGCGTCCTGACCTTTGCCGACGGCCGTGCGCTCGACGTCGACGAGGGCCTGCTCGAGGGACGGCTGCCGGCGGTGGCCTGGGCCCATGCGGCGAGCCACCTGGTGGTCGCCGCCGGCCCGCCGGCCGAGACCCGCCTGTGCCTGATCGATCTCGACCATGTCGAAACCCAGCCCCTCAGAACGACCGGGCGGGATGCCAGGGACGACGTGGTGCTGCGCGGCACGCGGCCGGTGGCGACCGCGCCGCTCGACGCAGCCGCGACCATCGGCATCCTCGAACTCGGCGCCCTGATGCGTGCCAGCCAGATCGCCGGCGCGCTGCGGCGGGTGATGGAGCTTGCGGTCGACTACGCCAATACGCGCCAGCAATTCGGCCGTCCGATCGGCCGGTTCCAGGCCATCCAGCAATCGCTGGCGCAGCTGGCGGCCGAGGTCGCGGCGGCGGAAGTCGCATCAGCCGCCGGCTGGCGGGCCCGCGACAGGACCGAGGCAGGTCTTGGCACGACAGGTCTTGGCACGGCAGGTCTTGGCGAGGCCGGATATGACGCCGCCGTCGCCCGGATCCGCTGCAGCGAAGCCGCAAGGCTCGGCGCTGCCATCGCGCATCAGGTGCATGGCGCGATCGGCGTCACCGACGAGCATATGCTGCATCATTTCACCCGCCGCCTCTGGCTCTGGCGCCTGGAATTCGGTGCCGAGGCCTGGTGGGCCGAAGAGCTGGGCGCCAGGGTTCTGGCCGCCGGCGGCGACAGGCTCTGGCCCCTCCTGACACGAGACGATCCGGCATGACCTCCTTCCTCGACATCACCCGCGACGGCGCGGTCGTCACCCTCACGATGAACCGGCCGGAGGAGCGCAACGCGATCTCCGATGTCGCAAGCTGCGACGCATTCGTCGACGCCTGCCGCGACATCGCAGCCGACACATCGATCGCGGCGGTGATCCTGACCGGCGCGGGCGCCTCGTTCAGCGCCGGCGGCAATCTGAAGAAGATGCGCGACCGCACCGGCTTCGCGCCCAAGGAAACGCCGATCGCCACCCGCAACAGCTACCGGCGCAGCGTCCAGCGCATCCCGCTGGCGCTCTATGAGCTGGAGGTGCCGACGATCGCGGCGGTCAATGGCCATGCCATCGGCGTCGGTCTCGACCTCGCCTGCATGTGCGACATCCGCATCGCGTCCGACAAGGCGGTGTTCGCCGAGAGCTTCGTCAAGCTCGGCATCATCCCGGGCGATGGCGGCGCCTGGCTCCTGCCGCGGGTGGTCGGCATGTCGAAGGCCGCCGAGATGACCTTTACCGGCGACACCTTGTCGGCCGACGAGGCCAAGGCCTGCGGCCTGGTGTCCAAGGTGGTGCCGCACGAGACGCTGATGGAAGCGGCCTGGGCCATGGCCGCCCGCATCGCCGCCAACCCGATCGCGGCGGTCAGGTTCAGCAAGCGCCTGATGCGCGAGGGCCAGCATGTCCGGCTCGACACGCTGCTGGAATTGTCGGCGGCCTTCCAGGCCATGGCGCACGAGACCGAGGACCATCGCGAGGCGGTCGATGCCTGGCTCGAAAAGCGCAAGCCGGTGTTCAAGGGACGCTGAAGCGCTCACCGCTGAACGCGGGCGACGGGCAATCGGGACGTGAAATCGGCCATGCGGCACCACGAGCCGACATAGGTGCCATTCGCGCGTCGCCGGCCAATTTCGGATAGGACGACAATCGAAGCGATGCCGTCCATATGCCGGCGCCGATCGAGCAGGGAATCGAACCGTGTTTGAACGCCAAGACATCAGCGAGATGGCGGGCTATGTGCCCGGCGCCCAGCCGGACGGGCCGGTCGTCGCCAAGCTGAACACCAATGAGAACCCCTTCCCCCCGGCCCCGGCGGTCATCGCGGCCCTGCGCGTAATCGAGGCCGATGCCTTGCGGCGCTATCCCGATCCGATGGCACGCGGCTTCCGGCAGGCGGCCGCCGCACTGCACGGCGTCACGCCCGAGCATGTCATCGCGACCAATGGCGGCGACGAACTTCTGCGCCTGGCCTTCACGACCTTCCTGGAGCCCGGCGGCGTGGTCGGCATCGCCGAGCCCGGCTATTCGCTTTATCCGGTTCTCGCCGCCATACATGGCTGCCGCCTGTGCAGCGTGCCGCTCGCCGCCGACTGGGCGCCCGCCGCCGGCATCGCCGATGCCTGGAACGCGGCGGGAGCCAGGCTCGGGCTCCTGGTCAATCCGCAAGCGCCCTCGGGCCGCCTCGATCCCGTCGCCGTCCTCGCCGAGGTGGCGCGGGGCTTCCGCGGCGTTCTTCTGGTCGACGAGGCCTATGTCGATTTCGTCGATCCGGTGCTCGGCCACGACAGCCTGTCCCTGGTTCGCACGCTGCCCAACGTCCTGCTGCTCCGCACCATGAGCAAGGGCTATTCGCTGGCCGGCCTGCGCTTCGCCTATGGCGTGGGAGCGCCGGACCTGATCGCGCCGATGCTGACCAAGACCAAGGATTCCTACAATGTCGATGCCGTGTCGCAGCGGCTCGCCGAGACGGCATTGCGCCACCGCGATCATGCCGCGGCCGGATGGGCCCTGGTTCGCGACGAGCGCGCCCGGCTCGCCCGGGAACTCGGCGCGCGCGGTTTCGACTGCCTGGCTTCGCAGACCAATTTCCTGCTGACGACGGTTCCCGGCCTGGCCGCGGGCGGCGCCCAGGCGCTCTATCGGGGCCTTTCGGCGCGCGGCGTCTTCGTCCGCTGGTTCGACCAGGAGCGCCTGCGCGACCGTCTGCGCATCACCATCGGCACACCGGCCGAGAACGATGCCCTGCTGTCGGCGATCGACGAACTGATGCGGCCGGCCTGAGCTCCGGTCGATCCGGACGACCGCGACAGGGGCCCGCCGGGATCGGCAGGCCTCCGCCGCCGCTCCCCCGCGACGGCCCCATCCTCACTGGCCTTCCCTGAGAAAGCCGATCGCCGCCCGGTAGAGGTCGCCGCGGCTCTCCTCAAGATGCATGAGATGGGTGCCCTTGGCGATTTTGACATCGCGCTTTTCGGGCGCCCCGGTCAGCGCGGCCAGCAGCCACGCCGCGTCCGCATCCGTGGTCAGGCTGTCCCATTCACCGCGCAGGATGGCGGTCGGCGCCCTGATCAGGCCGGGATCGTAGTCGAGCCTGCCGGACCAGGCCGCCATGATGTCGGCCGCGGGGCCGTTGGGAATGCGGACCGCCGGCGGCGAGCGGCGGCCGCTGGCCGGATCGGAGGCCAGATAGGCCTCGGCCCAGGGCCCGAAGTGACGATCGAGCAGGACCGGCGGATGGCCGGCCGGCACATCCTCGACGAAGCGCTGATGCTGCTGCGCGATCGTGACCAGGCGGGTCGGGTCGAGACCCGGGGCCTCGCGCATCATCTCGCGCCGGACGATCGGGGCGAACAGCACCAGCCGGTCGACGAGCTCGGCATGTTCGGTGGCGAAGCGCCCGGCCGCGATCGCACCCCAGGAATGGGCGATGATCGAGACCCTGGCCGCCCCTGTCTCGGCCAGCACGGTACGAACGACGCGTTCGATCTGGCGGGCTGCCTCGGGCGCGCGGCCCGGAGGATCGTCCGGCGCCGAAGCAGCCAGCCGATCATCCGGATAGGCTTCGGAGCCACCGAAACCGGCGAAATCGAAACCCCAGACGGAAAACCCGACACAGGCCAGCACGTCGGCAAAGGACACCCGGTCGAACCGGAACATGATCGACAAGGCCGAGGGGAAGGTGGCGCCATGGACATAGACGACCGGACGCGCCCGGTCGGCCGCCGCCAGGGTCTGCTCGCGCAAGAGCAAAGCCGGCTGCCAGCCGGCCGGCTCCGCCGCCGCGCGGCCCGGCAGGATCATCGTGCGTTCGCAGGCCGTGTTCATCGGCATGGTCTCCCTGTCGCGGAAACGGGCACGGCCGGCCCCGATAGATATGGACCAGCCGCCTCGTCCTCGACCTCGACCCTATGCGTGACGGCGGCCCATCGGTTCGGCGCGAGCCGAACCGTTGCCGTCGCCGCCTTTCTCAGGCCCGCCGGACCGACCAGGGATAGGGCGCCGAGCCGGGCAGAACGCCGGTGAGGCTCTTGCGATAGGCGGTCTTGATGGTGAACTGGCCGAGCGGCACGGTCGCCACCTGGTCGAGCGCCAGGCGCCCGAGATCGCCGGCGATCTTCTTCTGCGCCGCTTCATCGGTGGCGAACAGCCATTCCTCGGCCAGCGCCTCGGCCTGTGGGCTGGTCCACCACCCGAACCAGCCGGTCTGGCCGGGGCCGCGCACCAGGTTGGACAGCGCCGGGCTGCTCCAGCCAACCGTGCTGCCTGTGGTGTGGAAGATGCTCCAGCCGCCCTTCTCGACCGGTTCGCGGCTGTTGCGGCGCTGGATCACCGTGCCCCAGTCGCTTTCGTTCAGATCGACATTCATGCCGATCTTGGCGAGGACATCGGCGGTGACCTGGCCGAGCGGTCCGATATCGGGGAAATCCGTCGGGTTGATGATCACCACCTTCTGGCCGGAATAGCCGGAAGCCTTCAACGCCTCCCTGGCCTTCTCGATGCTTTGCGGCATCAGGTCTTCCTGCTCGCCGGCATAGTTCGGCGTGCCCCGGCCCCACAGGCTGCGGCAGATCTGCCAGCCGCTCGTATCGTCGCCCTGGCTGGCGCGCATATATTCTTCCTGGCGCACCGCCATACGCACGGCCTGGCGCACCTTCACATTGTCGAAAGGCGGCTGCAGGTGATTGAGCCGCATGATCGAGGTGCGGCCGGCGAGGTCGATGACCTCGCGCACGATGTCGCGATTGCGCGCGAGCATCGGCTGGAGGTCGGCGAGCGGACGCTCCCACCAGTCGATCTCGCCGCGCATCAGCGCGTTGGCGGCGGTCGCCGGGTCCGGAATGATCTGCCATTCGATGCGTGGGAAATAGGCGACCTTGGCACCGGCATTGCGGCTCGACGTCTCCTGTCGCGACACATAACCGTCGAACTTCTCATAGACCGCGCGAACGCCGGAATTGTACTCGGCCGCAAGGAAGCGATAGGGGCCGGAGCCGACGACCTCGGTGATCTGCTTGTTGCCATCGGTCTTGGCCAGCCGCTCGGGCATGATGAAACAGGCGTTGTCGGCCTTGGCGAGCGCATTGAGCAGCAAGGGAAAGGCGCGGGTCAGCCGGATCTCGAAGGTCCGGTCGTCGACAATGGTGAACCCCTCGGTCGCCTTGCCGAGCAAGAGGCCGAAGGTGTCGCGCTGGCACCAACGGGCAATGCTGGTGGTGCAGTCCACCGAGCGCACCGGGCTGCCGTCATGGAACTTCAAGCCTTGGCGCAGCCGGATCCGCCACTTGCGGCCATTGTCGAGAACCTCGTGACCCTCGGCCATCTGAGGCTGCGGCTTGAACGCGGCGTCCTCGCCATAAAGCGTGTCGTAGACGTAGTAGCCGTGATTGCCGGTCACCGTCGCGGTGGTCCAGATCGGATCGAGCGAGGTGAGGTTGGCCTGCGGCACGAAGCGCAGCGTCGAGGCCCTGGTGTCCTGGGCAAGAGCCGGCGCGGCGAGAAGCGAGGCGGCGGCCCCTTTGAGAAGCGTACGACGATGCATGGGGTCACTCCGGGATACGGCTGAACCTGCAGTCGAGACGATCGGTGCCCCCTGCGTCAAGCGATGTCTCGCCATTGCCCCTCGACCAACGGTCTTGCCATGAGACTGCTCTTGAGACCGGCCCGTGGCAGGCCGGGCGCTACGCGCCTTGACGCATCGCACCCGGCCATTTCGCTCAGAGGCTCGCGGCGACGATCCGGGCGGCCTCGGCGACAACGGCATTGCGCGCCTCGGCCGGAGCACGCGATTCCGCGTAATAGACCGACAGGATGATCGGCGCGCGGTCCGGCGGCCAGATGACGCCGACATCGTTGGTCTCGCCCGCATTGCCCGAGCCGGTCTTGTCGCCGACCTTCCAGTCGCGCGGCAGGCCGGCTCGGATGCGGGTGTCGCCGGTCTTGTTGCCCACCAGCCAGTCGGTGAGCTGGGTGCGCGAGGCAGGCTTCAGCGCGTCGCCGAGCACCAGCTTGCGCAGGTTCTCCACCATGGCGGCCGGAGCGGTGGTATCGCGCGGATCTCCCGGCGCCACCACGTTCAGCTCGGGCTCGATACGGTCGAGCCTGGTCACCCCGTCGCCCAGCGACCGGACGAAGGCGGTCAGGCCGGCCGGTCCGCCGAAACTCGCCAGCAGGAGATTTCCCGCGGTGTTGTCGCTGAGCGTGATCGCCGCCTCGCAGAGCTCGGCCACGGTCATGCCCCGGCCACCGGCGCGCGGCTTGGTCGCCGGCGAATAGTCGACCAGGTCGCTCTCGGCGAAGATGACCCGCCGGTCCAGCTGCTCTTCGCCCTTGTCGACGCGCGCCAGGATCCGGGCCGCGGCCAGGAACTTGAACGTGCTGCACAAGGCGAAGCGCTCGCCAATGCGATGGCCGCCCCGGGCGCCGGTCGCGGTGTCGAGGACGGCGACACCCAGGCGTCCGCCGCTGCGACTCTCAAGAGCGGCGAATTTGGCGGCGAGGTCGGGGCCGACGGCGGCCCGGGCTGTGGCGGCGGCAACAAGCGGCGCGGCCAGCAGCGAGCCGGCGACCGCCATGCGGCGCGTGATCAGATGAGACATGAAACGTCACCCAGCGATTGATGCAAGGCCGGCACGACGGCGCGCCGGCGCCCCTCTGATCGCGACCGCCGCGAGCGAAGCCGCGGCGGGTTTGTGGCATCAAGGAGGTCTTGTCGGGTGAAGCTCGTGGCCCTGGATTACGGGAAGATGATCACAGGCCGAACGGCCGGCTCCACCGCCTATTCGAACCCCATGAAGCCCGGGCTGTCGCTGAGTTTCGGCGCCGCCTTCAGCCGGGCGATGTCGGGCACCGGCCGCGCGGTGCGCGGATCGCCGGCGAGCAGCCGCTCGAGCGCCGCCGCCACTGCCAGGACCTTGGCGTCGCCGCCCCGCGGACCGACGATCTGCAGCCCGAAAGGCATGCCGTTATGATCGAGGCCGACAGGCAGGGAAATGGCGGGATGGCCGACCACCGTCACCGCATAGGCATTGGCGAGCCAGTGGAAATAGGTGCGGGTCGGCTGGCCGTCGATCTCGGCCGGATAGAGCTCGGACCAGGGCCGCGGGCTCAGCGTGACCGCCGGCGTCAGCATCACGTCGTAGCGGTCGAAGAAGATCTGCCAGCGTCGGTAGAGCACGGTCTGGTGCTTCATGGCCTGGGTCGCGTCGAGCGCCGAGTAGCGCAGGCCCTCCTCGACATTGGCGCGGACATTGGGCCCGACCAATTCGGGCGTATCGCGCACCCGCTCATACATGCTGGCCATGAAGGACAGCGAGCGCAGCACCTCGAAGGTCTCGTCGGTGCCGGAGCAATCCGGCGTCGTGTCGTCGGCCGCCGCGAAGACATGGCGGAACAGCCCGGTCTTCTCGGCGAAGACCGCGCGGATATGTTTCTCGGTCGGGGCGAAGCCGAAATCCGGCGTCAGCGCGACGCGCAGCGCCGAGAGATCGGCCGCACCGGGAACGGCGAAATCTTCCGGCCGGCGCACGGTCCGGCCGTGGATCGTGGTGGAGAGCGGATCGGCCGCGTCGTCGGAGGCCATGGTCGAGAGCAGCAGGCAGAGATCCGGCACGGTGCGCGCCATCGGCCCGGAGACGCTCAACGGGTTCCAGCCGAGCAGCCGCCTCTCGCTCGGCACCACGCCGGGCGACGGGCGAAAGCCGACAATGCCGTTGAAGGCGGCCGGGTTTCGCAGCGAACCGCCGGTATCGGAACCCGTGGCGATCGGCACCATATTGGTGGCCAGCACCACGCCGGAGCCGCCCGAGGAACCGGCGGCGGAGCGCGAGGGATCGAAGGGATTGCCGGTGGCGCCATAGACGGCGTTGCGGGTATTGGCGCCGGCGCCCCATTCCGGCGTGTTGGTCTTGCCGATGACGATGGCGCCGGCCTGGCGCACCGACTTGACGATCAGCTGGTCCTCGGTCGGCACGTTGTCGCGGAACAGCACGCTGCCGAAAGTGGTCCGCAGGCCCTCGGTGTTTTCAAGATCCTTGACACCGATGGGCAGGCCGTGAAGCGCGCCCAGCGCGTCACCCCTGACGGTCGCGGCATCGGCGGCCTTCGCCGCTGCGCGGGCGCGCTCGAAATCGCGCGCGACCATGGCGTTGACGGCATGGTCGACCGCCTCGATCCGGGTGATGCAGCTGTCCAGCAATTCGGTCGCGGACAATTGCTTGGCGCCGATCAGTGCACGCGCTTCCACCGCGCTGAGATCACAGGGTTCCATCTCGCCATCCGCTCCTTCGATGCTGGGAGCGCGAGCCTAGGACGGTCCTGGCCACCTGACCACAGCGGCGGATGCAGGCTGCGGCTGCGGTGCATCGGGAGAGGGTCCTAGCCGACCTCGAAAACCGCGAGCTCGACCCGATCGGGATGGCGGGCGCCGGTCGCGACGAACAGCCGGTGCATCAGCCACCGATAGGCCGGCGCCGCGGTCTCGAAGCGTGGCGTGCTGCGGAAATAGATCAAAGCCGGATCGACCGGTTCGCCGCGCCTGATCCGCTCCAACGCCTCCGGCGGCCCGAAGCGAAGGCCGTTGTTCTCGACATAAACAAGCGCACCGTCTTCGGTCTCGATGACGTAGCGCGCCTGCAGTTCGGTCAGCCCCGAGGGCCGGATGACCTGGAAATCGGCGCCGCCGGGCAGGACCCGACCGCGGATCGCCGGGCCTTCCACGGTTCCGCCCGTAATCGCGATGACGCGGCGGTCACCGGCCCCGATATCGCCGACCTCGATCGGGCTGGCGACGGCGATCGACAGACGGGCGAAAGGGCGAAGCTCCGGCGGCGCGAACGGCATGGATCGGCAACCTCGATGGTTCGACGCCCGGACCATGCCCGCGTTCGCGGTCACGGACAAATCACAGGGCAATCAGTGAGAACTCCAACAGATATAATCTAACATCATTTTTTGATGAATCGTCTTGTCCGCCGGCGCGCGCTGCGCCATCCTGAGGCTCTCAACGAGGGTCCGGCGCCTGGCGACAACGGACCCCGGCAGGAAACGACCGGGTCGAGGGCCATGGGGCTCCACGGCATGGCAGGACGAGGCTTCGAACCAAGCCGGCGCTTCGGCGCAGCGGGTGCGGTGTCGCCGTGTCCAGCCCTCTCCCGGCAAGGCATGCGGCCCAGGCGGCCGGGCTCGATGAGCTCGCGGCTTGCGTCGAAACGTCAGCCTGGGAGACTGTCATGAGCCTAACGACTGCAAGCACCGACGGGCGGCGGCGGACGCGCCGGCAGGTCCTCAAGATCGCCGGCGCGGGGGCGGCCGCGGCGGTCCTGGCACCGGCCATCGCCTTTGCCCAGGACCGGCCGGTCCAGCTCAAGATCTCGCTCTGGGTGCCGCCGGCCCATCCCCTGGTGCCGGCAACCCGCGAATGGGCGGCCTCGCTGGAACAGGCGTCGGGCGGCACCATCAAGTCGACGATCTTTCCGTCCGAGCAGCTCGGCAAGGCCTTCGACCATTACGACATGGCGCGCGACGGCATTGCCGACATCACCTATGTCAATCCTGGCTACCAGCCGGGCCGCTTCCCCGTCATCTCGATCGGCCAGATGCCGTTCATCTTCAATGACGGCCGCAAGGGCTCCAAGGCGCTCGACGTCTGGTATCGCAAATATGCCGCCACCGAGATGAAGGACACGCATCACTGCTTCTCCTTCATCCATGATCCAGGCTCGGTTCACGCCCGCCGCAAGATCGTCGTTCCCGAAGACCTGAAAGGGGTCAAGGTCAGGCCGGCCCAGAGCACGATCGGCCAGCTTGTGACGCTGCTCGGCGGCACCAATGTGCAGGCCTCGGCGCCCGAGTCCCGCGACATGCTGGAGCGTGGCGTCGCCGATGCAATCTTCTTCCCCTGGGGGTCGATCTTCCTGTTCGGCATCGACAAGGTCGTGCGTTACCACATCGACGCGCCGCTCTATTCGACCGTGTTCACCTACACCATGAACAAGGCCAAATATGCCACGCTGTCGCCGGGGCAGAAGCAGGTGTTCGACGCCCATTGCACCACCGAATGGGCGGAGAAGGTCGCCGGTCCCTGGGCCGATTTCGAGGCCGCCGGCCGCGACAAGATGAAGGCGACCGCCGGCCACGAGGTCTACAAGCTGACCGACGAGCAATTGTCGGGCTGGCGGCGCGCCGCCGAGCCGCTGCACAAGAGCTGGGAAGACAGCGTCAAGAAGATCGGCGTCGACGCCGAGACGGCGATGAAGGAACTGCGCGCGGCACTCGCCCAGTTCGGCGCGGCGCTCTGAAACGATCCTTGCCCCGGCCGCCGGGGCAACTCCGCCACCGCCGGCCCTCTTCGACCCAAAGGGCCGGCCGGACCGCAGCCGACGGAGATGCGCTTGAAACACAATGCCATGGATCGCTTCATCGACGGCATCGAGCTGATCGCCGCGGGCTTTGTCGGCCTGGTCGCGGCCAATATCTTCATCTCGGTGATGCTGCGCTATTTCTTCGCGATCCAGATCCCCGACGCCTATGATTTCGGCCGGATGCTGCTCGGCATCCTGATCTTCTGGGGCATTGCCGCGACCTCCTATCGCGGCACCCATATCACCGTCGATCTCCTGTGGAGCTCGGCGAGCCCGCGCTGGCAGCGGGCGATCGACGTCTTCGCCACGCTCGTCCTCCTCTTCGTCGTTTCGGTGCAGACCTACACCCTGTTCGACAAGGTGCGCGCGACCTATGCCGACAATGTCCTGACCTATGATCTCAACCTGCCGACCTGGCCGTTCTTCGCGCTGGCCTGGGCCGGTGACGCCGCGGCGGTGCTGCTGATCGCGGTGCGCACCTATCGCCTGATCTTCCACCAGGACCTCGACACCGCCGACCACGCCGAAAAGCCCGCGGATCGAGGATGATCAGATGAGCGAAGATTGGGTTGCCGTCACCGGCTTTGTCGTGCTGTTCGTGCTGATGCTGCTGCGCGTACCGGTCGGCATGGCCATGGGGCTCGTCGGCATCACCGGCTACAGCTATCTGGTCGGCTTTCAGCCTGCGCTGAAGCTGATCGGCCAGACCTCGATGCGCACGGTGACCGATTACACCTTCGGCATCATTCCGATGTTCCTGCTGATGGGCGCCTTCGTGTCCAATTCGGGCGTCAGCCGCGAATTGTTCCGCGCCGCCCATACGCTGGTCGGCCATCTGCGCGGCGGCCTCGGGCTCGCGACCATCGTCGCCTGCGGCGGCTTCGCCGCCATATCCGGCTCGTCGGTGGCGACCGCCGCGACCTTCTCCACCGTCGCCTATCCGGAAATGCGCCGCTACGGCTATCCGCAATCCTTCGCCACCGGCGTGATCGCCGCCGGCGGCACGCTCGGCGCCATGCTGCCGCCCTCCACGGTGCTCGCCGTCTACGGCATCATCACCCAGCAGGATATCGGCAAGCTGTTCGTCGCCGGCATCATTCCGGGCCTGCTCGCCATGACCATGTATATGATCACGGTCGCGCTGATCGGCTGGGCCAAGCCGGACTTCCTGCCGCGCGGCCAGGTCACGACCTGGGCCGAGCGGGCCGGCGCGCTCAGGGATGTCTGGGCGCCGCTGGCGCTCTTCGCCTTCGTCATCGGCGGCCTCTATGGCGGCCTGTTCACCCCGACGGAAGCCGGTGGGGTCGGCGCCGGCGGCGCCTTCATCCTGGGGGTGCTGCGCCGGCGCCTGCCGGGCCCGGCCATTCGCAAGTCGCTGCTGGAGGCGACCCGCACCGCCGCCGCCGTCTTCACCGTGCTGATCGGCGCCCTGCTCTTCGGCTATTTCCTGACCATCACCCAGGTGCCGCAGAAGGTCACCGAGATCCTCACCGGCATGGGGCTCGGCCGCTACGGCGTGCTCGCCCTGATCATGCTGATGTATCTGGTGCTCGGCTGCCTGATGGACGCCATGGCGATGATCATCCTGACGGTGCCGATCATTTTCCCCGTCATCATCGCGCTCGGCTTCGACCCGATCTGGTTCGGCGTCATCATCGTGATGACCGTCGAGCTCGGCCTGATCCATCCGCCCGTCGGCATGATCGTCTTCGTCATCAAGAGCGTGGTTCAGGAGGTCAGTTTCTCGACCATCTTCAAGGGCGTCATTCCCTTCATCATCACCGACCTGATCCGCCTGGTCATCCTGATCGCCTTCCCGATCCTGGCGCTATGGCTGCCGAGCCGGATGTGAACCTGACCTGCATCGGCCCGGGGCGACGGCCATTCGCCGGCGCGCCCGGGCCTGGCACCCGGATCAGCGGGCGCAGATGCGGAAGTCGCTGCCGTCCCAGCAGGCGCCGTCGCGCGCCGAGCGGTGCGCCTCGCCCCAGCGCGAATTGATGCCGTCGCGGGTCAGGCCGCGGACCTCGGCAAGCCCGGGCGAAATCACCGAGACGGTGACCAGGGAGATGCCCGGAAGAAGGTCGCCCTGGCGGCCGCGCGCCGACAGGACGAAAGAGCCGTCACGACCGTCGGCCTGGAAGTCGCAGGTACGGTCGAGCACCACCTTGCCTTGCTGCTCGATCCGGCAGCCGACGTCACGCGCCGCGGCCGGTCCCGCCGCAGTGAAGAGCACGGTCAGGACGGCCGCGGCGACGGGAGCTGTTGAACGTTTCATGCGAAGGCGACCCTCGAGGATGATGCGAGGCCGCAAGCTACCAGCTGGCGCGGCCGGGGCAACCGTCGCGCCTTCGGCAGCAGCCCATCAATTCACCGCGCTGGTCCCGGCGCCACGATCGGCGGCGGCGACCGCTGCGGCCACCGGCGCGCCGGTATCGACCGCGACGACGACGGACATGCCGGGCCGCAGCTGGTCGGCGAGGTCCTGGCCACCGTCGAGCTCGATCCGGACCGGAATGCGCTGTGCCACCTTGGTGAAATTGCCGGTCGCATTGTCCGGCTTCAACACGCTGAACTCGGAACCGGCAGCCGGAGAGATGCGCATGACATGGCCATGCAGCGTGGCGTGGTCGAGCGCATCGACGGTGAAGGTCGCCGGCAGGCCGACGCGCAGATTGGCGAGCTGCGCCTCCTTGAAATTGGCGATGACCCAGACGGTCGACGGCGTCACCGAGGTGAGCTGGGTGCCGGCGGTGACATATTGGCCGACACGCATGCCGACCTCGCCCAGGCGCCCGTCGACGGGGGCGATGATGCGGGTATTGCCGAGATTGATCTCGGCCAGGGCGACCGCCGCTTCGGCGCTCTTCACGCCGGCCTCGAGCGCGGGCTTTCCGGCATCGACGAGCGCGAGGTTCTGCTCGGCCAGCTCGACATTGGCGCGCCCTTGGGCGACGCCCGCCTCGGCCTGCATGAGCGCCACCCGCACCTGGTCGCCGATCGCCGCCGAGGAAATGCCGCGGCTGACCAGCGAGCCGGTGCGCTCCTGGTCATGCTGGGCCTTCTGCAGCGCGGCCTCGGCGCTTTGCAGCTGGGCCCGGGCGAGATCGAGGCTCGCTTCCCGGGCAAGCCGGTTCTGGTCGAAACTCGCCAGCGTCGATTGCTGCTGCTGCAGCGCGGCCTGGGCCTGGGCCAGTTGCTGGCGATAGATGCGGTCGTCGATGCGGGCGAGCAGGTCGCCCTTGCGGACCACCATATAGTCCTGCACCGCGACTTCCGTGACATAACCGGGGATCTGCGGGCTGAGCAGGGTCACCTGTCCCTTCACATAGGCATTGTTGGTGCTCTGCACCGCCGACTGGAACGGCGGCAATTGCCAGGCGAACAGCACCAGGAGGACGCCGGCGAGGCCGACGATCAGGGCGGGAAAGACGGTTTTCAGCCGTGGAAACTGGGCAAGGGACATGGCGGCACTTCTCGGTTCGACAGGGTCAGGCGGGTTTGAGCGCCGGCGGCCGCGAGGCGCCGACGGCGTCGATGATCATGTGGGCGACCAGGGCGGCAATGCCGAACAGGGCCATCGCGAAAACCAGCAGGAAGAGGTCGTTATAGGCGAGCACATTGGCCTCTTGGGTCGCCAGCCGGCCGAGCGCCGCGACGCCCTGGGCGTCGCGCAGCGCACCGTCCTGCAGGACCTTGGAATAGCCCGTGCCATAGGTCTGGACCCGCTGGGCGACGACCGGATCGGTCAGCGTCAGCGCGCCGGACAGGATGTTCGAGTGGAATTTCTCGCGAATGGTCACGAAGGTGCCGAGCACCGCCGAGCCGAGCAGGCCGCCGATCGTCTGCGAGCCCAGGAACACCGCCAGGAAGCTGAGAATGTAGCTCGGTCCACGCTGCAGCGCCTTGACCAGGCCGGCGACCATGGACGGCGCCAGGAAGATGGCCCCGGCAAAGGCCATCATCGCCTGGCTCAGATAGAATTGCGCGGGGCGGGTCAGATTGGTCGCCTGGGCGTCCATCCAGGCCGCGGCTGCGATCAGCACGAGGGCGGCAAGATGCAGCATCTGCACCCGCGCCGGCTGAACGACCAGGCTGGTGAAGGCATAACCCGCGACGGTCGCGGCCGCCGCGATCCAGAACAGCGGGATCATCTGGTCGTTCTGCAGGCCGAGCGTATTGAACAGGCCGACCGCGCCGACCGATTGCTCTGACAGCAGCACGCGAAACAGCATGAGCGCGCCGGTAAAGGCCAGCATCTCGCGCGACGCGAGCCAGCGCAGATCGATGATCGGATTGGCACGGTTGAGTTCGACCGCGGAGAACAAGGCGAGCGCACCGATGCCGAGCGCCAGCAGCACGCCGAGCCAGGGGGCCTCGAACCACCAATAGGCGCGGCCGAGCGCCAGCACCAGGATCAGCGAGCCGGTGCCGATGGCGAGCAGCGGAAAGCTGACGAGATCGGCCCGGTCGAACACCTTCATGCGCGGCGGATGGGTCAGCGGCAAGGTGAGGATGACGCAAAGGCTCATCAAAGCGAGCCCGGTTTCCAGGAGATAGAGGCCGTGCCACTCGCCGATCTCCAGGAGCTCCGGCGAGACGACGCGCGACAGCGGCACGGCGAGCTGGGCGCCGAGCAGGCCGAAACAGACGCCGACGGCCAGGCGTTTCGCCTCCGGCGCCTTTTCCAGCATGTAGAAGAAGGCCAGCGTGCTGAGCGGCGCGGCGACGAAGCCCATCACCGCGCGGACCGTGACGGCCGAACGGAGGTCGTTGCTGAACAGATGGGCGAAGGCCACCAGGACATAGACGGCCAGGCCGATTTCGGCGAAGCGCCGCAGGCCGAACTGGGTGCGCATCTTGTAGAGCAGCATCATGCCGGTGATGTTGGTGGCCATATAGGCGGCGACCAGCCAGTTGCTTTCGAGCTGGGTGATGCCGAGCGCGCCCTGAATGCCGGTCAGGTTGACCGCCACCAGGTTGAGGCCGAGCCCCTGGGTCAGGCCGAGCAGCAGGGACGAGGCGGCATAGGTCGCGAAGACCAGGGGCGAGGCTGCCGGGGCGGCCGGTGGCTGTGCGGCCGGAACCGCAGCCGGCGGGGCTTCCGCTTCGGCGCGATCGAGCGTTGTCGCGGTCATGACACGGGCTCGGGAACCGGTGCCATGGCGGCGGCCGACGACGCCGTCAGAGCGACGAGGTTGCGCGACACCTGGGCGAGCACGCGATCGGCGATCGCCAGCTCCTGCGGATCGATGTCGCGCAGCACATCGACGCGCATCTGGTCGATGATCTCGACGACCTTGTCGGCGACCGGCCGGCCCTTCGCGGTCAGCACGATATCCTTGGCGCGACGATCGGTTTCGGAGGGCAGGCGCGCGATATAGCCGATCTGTTCGAGGCTATCGAACAGGCGGACGGCGGTCGAATGCTCGACCTCCAGAAAGGCGGTGAGTTCCGCCTGGCTCACCGGCCGCTCGGCCGAGACCAGATTGAGCAGAATACGTCCGCGCGCCAGCGTCAGGTCGAGCGCCTTCAGGCGCAGGTCGAAACAGGTCCGCATGCAGCGCGACGCCAGCGCCAGATTGCGCATGAAATCCTTGTACGCGTCCATGGCGGCCTCCCGGGTGATATATGCCCATACACAATGTGTAAAAGACATATTGTAGGAAGCTACATATATTTCAAGAGACCGGCCTGTCCAGCGCTTCGCGCGGGTGATCACGTCGATGTGTGGGGGAATGGGAGTGGTCGGTGGAAAGGACCCGCAGCTGTGGAGGTCGCAAGCGAAAAGCACAGCCAAATCAACCCTCTCCCAGAGGGAGAGGGTGGCGCCGTCAGGCGCCGGGTGAGGGGCGTAAGCTCTCAGAACTGGTGCCGATGCTCACGCTGCAGGCCGCCCATCCGGAGATGGACGTCCCCTCACCCGGCAGCTGACGCTGCCACCCTCTCCCTTTGGGAGAGGGTTGATTCCGCTGCGCTTTCCGGCTTTTCCAACCTGCCGACGACAGCCCGCCGCGCCCCGCCTCACCCCACCGGGCGCTCGCCGAACAGGCGCAGGTTGACCGCCCGGGGCATGGCCGCATCGGCCGGGGTGGCGGGGATGAAGGAGCTCAATCCCCCGGCAAGCTCGGCCGGCAGCAGCATGACGCGCACGAAGATGTTGGTGCCGCCGCTGATATTGGTGCCGATGACGGTTTCATGCCCGCTCTCGAACCAGGCGCCGGCGGCGCTGATCCGGTCGAGCGCATCGCCGACCTCGGCGCGCAGCAGGCCATGCTCGAGCCGGCGGATGCCCGGTCCGCGATGGCGGTGAGCCGGCGTCTGGGCGCCGGCCTGGGACTCCACCCGGTCGGCCCGCAGGATATGCGGGCCGTCGTCGACAATGGCGATGCGCGACAGCACCGGCGACAGGCCGGCATCGAAACGCAGCGGCAGCGAGCTCGGCGCGATCTCGTAGAGCCAGGCATTGCCGGTGCTGGTGATCCGGTCGCCAGCCGCGGCGAAGGCCCCCTCGCCCGGCGCGACCGGCTCGGTCTTGCCGCCCGCAGCCACCACGGCCTCGCCCCGCTCGGCATAGAGAAAGGCAAATGATCGCTCCTGCACGGCGCAGGCCGCACCCGAACCGAGATCATAGACGGTCATCCGCCAGTGCTGTCCGCTCATCGTTCACTCCTGCCTCTGGACCGTCCCGCGCGAACGGGGCCGGTCAGGCCTGCTTCGCCCGCTTGACGACCGCGCTCAGGATCGGTGTACCCGGCTCGATATATTCGTTGAGAATATCGAAATGGCCCCAACGCGGCAGGGTGTGAACTTCCGGGTTCATGCCGCTGCGATGCAGATGATGGGCGTAGCGGTAGCTCTGGTCGATCCATTGCCAGGGCTCCAGGCCGCCGACGAAGACGGTCGCCGGGCATTTGGCGAAGACCGGCCGGCGCTCGACGTCCCGGCGCAGCGCGATCTCCTCGGTCAGCTGGACCTGGGCATTGACCGTGGTGGCCATGACCGGGCGGGGGTCGTAGATGCCGCTGATCAGCACCGCACCGACGATGAAGGACGGGTCGACACCTCGCGCCGCCCAGTCATGGGCCATGGCCTCGGCGGTCAGATGAGCGCCCGCCGAATGGCCGGACAGGCTGATGCGCCCGGGGTCGCCGCCGAAGCCCGACGCCTCGCGCCGGACCCAGTCGACAGCCGCAATCGCCGAGGTCGCGACACCGTCGAGGGTCGAGGCCGGACAGAGCTCGTAATTGGCGACCACGGTGGTGATGCCCGCTTCGACCAGCCGTCGGGCCACGAAGGCGAAATTCTGCTTGTCCTGGGCGCGCCAGTAGCCGCCGTGAAAGAAGATGTGGACCGGCGCCGCGCCGGCCGCGCCGGCAGCCGCGGGATAGACGTCAACGCGATGCAGGGGATGTTCGCCATAGGCGAGATCGGCCCGGCAGGCCAGCGTCGCCCGCGCCTCGGCATTGGCGGCCTGCCGCCCCACCTGGGCCTCGGCGTAATTCGGAAAGGCGGCCTGGGGATTGTACTGGAACTCGTGTTCCTGCGCCGAGAGCCCCGACCAGAGCGGTTGATTCGAAGTCATGTCCATATCCATCCAGGTGACGCGATGACGGGGATGCGCCCGGCCGACCGGGCCTGACAAGCCTGCCTGCCCCATGGCAGCACCGACCTGCACGCGGGCTTCGGCGAAAGCCCTTGACCATTATGATCCAATGACAACCAATCGCCGATCATTCGGCCCGATCCGGGCGCCGGTCGCGGCGCTTTTGAACAATCAAAGCAAATGGTGTATCCATCATTTGCGGCGGTGGAACCAAATCAGACCAAGCATGCTCGAGACCTTGCGCAAATCCCCCGAAGAGCCCAGCACGCGGGTCAAGTCCGACTCCGACAGCCAGGCGATCTACCAGAGCCTCAGGGGCTCGATCGTCGAGGGCCGGCTGCGCTCGGGCACACGGCTGCCGACCGAGCGGGCGCTGGCGAGCCGCTTTGGTGCTGCACGCAACACCGTGCGCAAGACGATGAACATGCTGGTCAGCGAAGGCCTGATCATCCGCCATGTCGGCCGCGGCACTTTCGTGGCGCGGGATGTCGCCAAGGGCGCCGAGGCCGTTGCCGAGGCACCGGACTTCAGCCTGGGCGAATTGCTCGAGGCCCGCCTGATGTTCGAGCCCATGCTGGCCGAGCTGGTTGCCGAGCGGGCGACCGATGCCGACCTCGCCGGGCTCTCGGCCTATCTGGAGGCGCTGCGCAACGCGGCGACCTGGACCGAGTTCAAGGAAGCCAAATATGCCATGCACCTGGCCATCGTCCGGGCCTCGCGCAACAATTTCCTGATCTCGATGTTCGAGGCGATCATCGCCTCGCGCCGCAAATCCGGCTGGGGCCGGCCGGGCGGCCATCCGCTGCCGATCAGCGCGGTCAGGGAAGTCGCCGCGCGCGACAATGCGGCGATCGTCGAGGCCTTGCGCAGCCGCGACGCGGCGGCCGCCCGTGACGCGATCCGGGCCTATCTGCTGCGCACCCTGATGTCGGTCAGCGACAGCTGAGGGCATGAGCGGCCGGCTCACCGCCGGTCCATCCGCCGCTGCAACCCGCGGCCGACCAGCATCAGCGCCAGTGCGGTCACCAGGATCGCCAGGCCCGGAAAAGCCGACATCCAGGGCGCGAGCAGGATGTAGTCCTTGCCCTGCTGCAGGATGGCGCCCCAGTCGGGCGTCGGCGGCTGCACGCCGAGACCGAGAAAGCCGAGCGCCGACTGGATCTGCAGCACCAGCGGGAACAGCACCATGCATTGCACCAGGACCAGCGGCAGCACGTTGCGCATGACGTGGTGGAACAGGATCCACGGTTCCGACAGGCCGATGCTGCGGGCCGCCTCGACATAGGTCAGGCCGGCTTCCGCCAAGGCGCCGGAACGGGCGATGCGGAAGAAGACGGGGACGTAGACAATCGTCAGGGCGAAAACCAGGTTGACCGTCTTCGGCCCGAGAATGCCTGTTACCATGACGCCGAGAATGATCGGCGGGAAGCTCAGGATGACGTCGATCAGCCGGCCGAGCAGCATGTCGATACGGCCGCCGACAAAACCCGAGATAATACCGAAGCCGCCGCCGATCACCGCCGCCGCGATCAGCGCGCTGGCGCAGATCGACAAGGTGATGCGGGCGCCATAGGCGACCCGCGCCAGGATATCGCGGCCGACATCGTCGGTGCCGAAGGGATGCAGGGCGGAGGGCGCCTCCATCGCCTTGTCGACGCTGATGGTCAGCGGCGAATGGGCGGTGAACAGGCCGGGAAACAGCACCACCAGCAGGACGAAGGCGAGCAGGATCAGGCCAAGGGCGAGGTCCGGCTCGCGCCGCATGCGCCTGGCGATCAGCGTAAGGCGTCCGGGGGACTGCGCGGAGAGGCTCATCTCAGTCATGGCAGCACCTAGCTCAGCCGGACGCGCGGATCGATGACCCGGTAGAGGAGGTCGATCGCCAGATTGACCAGCATGGCGATCACCACGACCACCAGGAGACCGGCCTGCAGGACGGGATAGTCGCGCGTCTCGATCGAGGACAGCAGCAGGCGGCCAAGGCCCGGCAGCGCGAAGAGGCTTTCGATGATCACCGCCCCGCCGAGGATCTGGATCAGGATCAGGCCCATGAAGGTGACCAGGGGGATCGCGATATTGCGCAGCACATGCTTGAAGAAGACGATGCGGGTGGGCACGCCCTTGGCGATGGCGGTGCGGACATAGTCCTGGCCGAAGGCGGCGACCACGCTCTGGCGGACGAACTGGCTGTAGGCGGCCGCCTGCAGCAAAGCGAGGCTGAGGATCGGCAACGCCATGATCGAGGCATTCTCGGCGAGCGACTCGGTCGGCGGCACATACATCAGCGGCGGCGACCAGTCGAAGGCGGCGGAGACGCCGACCAGCAGCATCAGGCCGATCCAGAACACCGGGGCGGCGAGGCCGAGCAGATTGAAGGTCTGGATGATCCGGTCGAGCCAGCGCCCCTCATAGATGGCCGCGACGACGCCGAGCGGCACGCCGATGCCGGTCGCCACCAGCAGCGTCACGAAAGCGAGCTGCAAGGTCACGCCGAGCGCCGAGGAGATCATGCCGAGGACCGGCTGGCCACGGGTCCAGCTGGTGCCGAAATCGGCGGTGACGACATGGCCGAGCCAGCCGAGATATTGCTGCCAGACCGGCTGATCCAGGCCGAAGAACTCGCGCAGCGCCCTGGCCGCGACGGGATCGCTGGTCTGGCCGAGCATCTGGCCGACGACGTCGCCCGGCACGCTGCGCACCAGCAGGAAGACGACGACGGAGGCCAGGATCGCGGTGACGATCGAGGCGGCCAGCCGTTTTGCGAGATAAGCGCCCATCGAACTCTTCGGCTGTTGGATCTTCGGCTGTTGAAACGGGTCTCGCGAACGAGGCCCTGCGCGCGGCGACGGGCCGCGCGCAGGGCCGGAAGTCAGGCGATCCAGGCGCGCGCCAGGCCGTAATACCAGCCGGTCGGATGCTGCTGGTAATTGCGAACCTTGTCGTTGCGCACGACGATATGGTCGGCCGAGAACAGCATGACGGTCGGCACGCTCGCCGCCATGACCTGCTGGTAGCGCGCATAGATCTCCTTGCGCTTGGCCGGATCACTCTCCACCCGGCCTTCGTCGAGCAGGCGGCTCGCCTCGTCGTTTTTCCAGTTGCGGAAGTCCGCGCCTTCGGGCGCCTTGTGGAAGTGCCGGTAGAACAACAGGTTCGGGTCCGGCACGGTCGCCCAGTCGTTGAAGGTGAAACCCATCTGCTTCGACTGGAAATTCTTGACCCAGACGCCGAGCTCGACGCGCTGGATGGTCAGGCGGATGCCGACCTTGCCGAGCTGCTCGCGCAGCGTCACGGCGGCCGCATCCATCCAGTCGTAACCGATGATCGAGGTCAGCGTCAGGTCGAAGCCATTGGCATGGCCGGCCTCGGCGAGCAGCTTCTTGGCCGCCTCGATATCGACCTTCTGGTTCGGCAGCTTGTCGAGCGGCACACCCCAGCTGTCCTGCATGCCGGCGACCATGGTGCCGATCACCTTGCCGAGCCCGCCGATCGAGGCGCGCATGATCTCGTCCTTGTCGACAGCGAGCGCGATGGCGCGGCGCACCCGCTCGTCGTCGAGCGGCTTCAGCTCGGCGCCGAGATCGATGGCCTTCTGGTTGAACGAGGGGCTGCGCTCGATCACCAGGCCCGCGACGCCTTCCACCTGCTTGACGTCCTGGGGACGGGTCAAGGTGGCGATGTCGACACGCTTGTTGCGCAGGCCCACCAGCAGGCTCGCGCCGTTCGGCACGAAGACGAAATTGATGCGGTCGAGATAGGGCATGCCGGCTTCCCAATAGTCGGGATTGCGCACCAGGGTGGCATTGCTGTTCGGCTTGAACTCGGCAAGCTTGAACGGCCCGGTGCCGACGCTCGCCTGATTCAGCTTGGTCTTGGCGTCGGCTGCGTCGAAATAGCCGGCCGGCACCACGCCGCCATATTTGTTGCCGAGCGTCATCGGCAGCGCGGCGTTGGGCGCCGAGATGGTGATCTTGACGGTGGCGTCGTCCACCGCTTCGACCGACTGGATCGCCGCGAAGTCGCCAGCGCCGGGCGAGCCGTTCTTCGGGTCGCGAATATAGTTGTAGCTATAGGCGACGTCCTTGGCGGTCATCGCCTGGCCGGTATGGAACTTGACGCCCTTGCGCAGGCGTACCGTGTAGACGAGCCGATCGGCCGAGAGGTCGAAACCCTCCGCGAGCAACGGCATGGCCTGTCCGTCGGGGCTTTCATAGAACAGCCCCTGATAGATCAGCACGGTCAGGCGGATGCGGGCATCGGCGGCCTGGTGGAACGGGTCGAGCCCGGGCGGCTCGACCAGCAGGCCCATATTGAGCGTGCCGCCGGTCTTGGCGCCCGTCGGCTTCGGGCCATAGAGATCGGTGGCCTGCGCCGGGCTCACCAGTGCTGCGGCAGCGGCCATGCCGCCGAGCGCCAGCACCGCGCGCCGGTCCATCATGCCAAGTAGATCGGAAAGGGACATGGTTCTCGCCTCCAGATGGGCCTTGATATCGGTCTCGGCGGTCCCTGGGCGGCCCGCGCCCGGGATCGTTGTCGGGTGAATGGATTATTCGCGGTAGGCCACGACCATCTCGATCTCGACCGCGGCATTGCGCGGCAGTTCGGCCACGCCGACCGCCGAGCGGGCATGCCGGCCAGCCTCGCCGAAGATCTCGCCGAGCAGGTCGGAGGCCGCGTCCAGGACCTTCGGCTGGTCGTTGAAGCCGGGCGCCGAGGCGACGAAACCAGTCACCTTGAGGATACGCTCGATCCGGTCGAGCGATCCGAGCGCCTGTTTCAGGCAGGCCAGCCCCTGCAGGATGCAGATGCGTGCCTCACCACGCGCCTGCTCCAGCGAGACGGCGCCGCCGGCCTTGCCGAACAGCTTCACCTCGCCGTCGACCTTGGGCATCTGGCCGGCGAGATAGGCGACACCGCGATGCAGCGTCACCGGCACATAATTGAAGGAGGGAGCGGCGGCGTCCGGCAAGGTGATGCCCAGTTCGGCGAGACGTTGGTCGATCATGGAGGTGCTCAGCTCTTAGGGAACAGGAGGCTGCGAACGAGGCCGTCGAGATCATGACGGGCGGCAAAGCCGGTGGCGGCGGCCAGCCGGCCGCCGTCGATCAGCGGAAACAGCAAGGCGGGCTCGATGCGGTCGAGCGCGATCCGGGCGCCCGGAACCAGACGTTCCACCACGGCGATCAGATCGACCAGGCTCGCCTCGAAGCCTTTCAGATTATAGACCGGATCGAGCGCGCCTGGGTGGCGCAGCACGGCCAGGACCGCGTCGGCGACATCGGCGACATGCATCAGGTCGACCGGCCGGTCATGAAAGGCGATGCGTGCCGCCTCGCCGCCGCGCGCGGCCGTGAAGACATCGGCAATGGCGCTCGCCGCGCCCTGGTACCAGAGCCCGGGCCCGAGGATCAGCGGCAGCCTGAGCCCGACAATGTCGAGGCCGTGGCGGCGCGCGTGAAAAGCCGAGAGCGCCTCGGCCATCTGCTTGGTCAGGCCGTAGGTGGTGGTCGGTGCCGAACGATCGTCCTCGTCGACGCGGGCATCGCCATAGTCCGAGGCCGGACCATAGACCACGGTCGAGCTGGTCCAGACGATGCGGCCGACGCCCGCCGCCTGCGCGGCGTCGATCAGCTTGCCGTGACCCGCCACATTGACCGCGAAGGCGGCATCGGCCTCGGCTTCGCCCGAGCGCATCAGGCCGAGCTTGCCAACACCATGGGCGACGCAGGAGACGACGAGGGACGGACGCACTTCGGCGAAGGCGGCGGCGAGCGCCGCGCGATCCTCGATCGAGCCGTGGATCTCGCCATAACGCCCGGCAATATCGGCAAGCCGGTCCTCGGCCATGCCGGGGCCGAACAGCACGGGATGGAAGCCGGCGCCTGCCAGCGCGCGGACGACGTGAGACCCGACAAAGCCGCGGCCGCCGGCAACCAGCACGGCCGCGCCCGGCTCCCGGCCCCTGCCGTCAGAGTGCGATATCGTCACGGATGCAGGCTTTCCAATGGCCGGGGGAGATCTCGCGCAGATCCGGCACGGTCTTGGCGCAATCGGGCAAGGCGAAGGGACAGCGGGTGCGGAAGACGCAGCCGGAGGGCGGTGCGCTGGGGCTGGGGATTTCGCCCGACAGCACGATCCGGTCGGCGGCTCGCGCGGAGCCGGGGGCCGCATGCATCAGCGCCGCCGTATAGGGATGGGCTGGCCGCGCGAACAGTTCCGTGCTCGGCGCAAGCTCCATGACGCGCCCGAGATAGAGCACCATGACCCGGTCGGAGATCACCTCGATCACCGACAGGTCGTGGCTGATGAACATCAGGGTGAGCGACAGATCGCGCCGCAGATCCTGCAGCAGGTTCAGCACCTCGGCCTGGATCGACACGTCGAGCGCGGAGACCGGCTCGTCGGCGACGATGAAGCTCGGATTAGAGGCGAGCGCCCGTGCGATCGCCACGCGCTGGCGCTGGCCGCCGGAAAAGGCGCGCGGATAGCGGCCGAGATGTTCGCGGGTCAGCCCGACCCGCTCCAGCAGCTTGCCGGCCTCGTCCAGCGCCTCTGCCTTGCCGAGGCCGCGATGCAGGCGGATCGGCTCGACCAGCGCATCGCCGACGGTCATGCGCTGGTTCAGGCTGGCGAAGGGATCCTGGAAGATCATCTGCATGTGCCGGCGAAAGCGCCTGAGCTCGCGCGGCGCCAGCGCTCCGAGATCCTGGCCGGCATAGGTCACGGTGCCGGCGGTCGGCTCCAGCAGGCGCAGCACCAGGCGGCCGATGGTCGACTTGCCCGAGCCGGATTCGCCGACGATGCCTAAGACCTTGCCCTTGTCCAGGGTGAAGGAGACATCCTGCACGGCGCGCACGGCCGGGCTCGTGCCGAAATGCTTGGTCAGCCCCTCGACGGTCAGCAACGGCTGATCCCGGTTCGTCTCGGCGGCATGGGCGACGGCGGCATGGGTCATGATGCAAGCTCGCGCCAGCGGAAGCAGCGCGCCACATGGTCGGCCCCGACCGTCTCGAGCACCGGCACGGTCGCCGCGCATTGCGCCACGGCCAGGCCACAGCGCGGATGGAAACGGCAACCGGCCGGCGGATTGAGCGGGCTCGGCAAGGCGCCGGGGATCGGCACCAACCGCGCGCCGTGGCCGGCGCCATGGGGCGTGCAGGCGAGCAGCGCCTTGGTATAGGGATGGCGCGGATGGGCGAGAACATCGCTCGCCGGGCCCTGCTCGACGATCTGACTGGCATACATGACCGCCACCTGATCGGCGATCTCCTCGACCAGCTTGAGATCGTGGGTGACGAAGATCAGCGCCATGCCGCGCTCGCGCTGCAGCCGCTTCAACAGCGTGATGATCTGTGCCTGGATGGTGACGTCGAGCGCGGTGGTGGGTTCGTCGGCGATCAGCAGCACGGGATCGCAGGCGAGAGCGATGGCGATCATCACGCGCTGGCGCATGCCGCCGGAGAGCTGATGGGGGAAGGCGTCAACGCGCCGCTCGGGATCGGTGATGCCGACGTCACGCAGGAGTTCGATCGCCATCTCGCGCGCTTTGCGCCGGTCGATCCGTTTGTGGATGCGGATCGGCTCGGCGATCTGGTCGCCGATCGGAAACACCGGATTGAGGCTCGACATCGGATCCTGGAAGATCATCGCGATGTCACGGCCGCGAATGCGCGCCATCTCGGCGTCGCTCGCCGCGACGAGATCGACCGGCGCGCCGGTGCGCGCCTGGAACCGGATGCTGCCACCCTCGACCCGGCCCGCGGTCCGGCCGAGCAGGCGCATGACGGTAAGGCCGGTCACCGACTTGCCCGAGCCGGACTCGCCGACGATCGCCAGCGTCTCGCCATGGGCAACCGACAGAGTCACGCCGTTGACGGCTTTGACGATGCCGGCATCGGTGTGAAACCAGGTCTTGAGATCGTCGATCTCGAGAACCGGCCGGCGATCGGTGGCGGCCTGGCGGCCGGCGTCAGCGGAGAGCATGACGCTCGACCGCATCCCAATCCACCTCGATGCCCAGACCCGGCGCATCCGGCACCACGATGACGCCATCGGCCGGCTTCAGCGGGTTCTTCAGGATCGAGTCGCGCAAGGGATTGGTGCCCAGATCATATTCGACGAGGGTCGGGCGCGGCACGTTGTTGGCGTGGGGATAGACCGGCAGGGAAGCGACGAAATGGACGGCGGCGGCCAGGCCGACGCCACTGCCCCAGACATGCGGCGACAGACGCAGATGGTCCATCATCGCGAGCTGGGCGATCTGCTTGCCCTGCCAGAAGCCGCCGCAAAGCGACAGATCGGGCTGGACCACGTCGACGGCACGGCGGTCGATCAGGCGCTTGAAGTCGAAGGCGGTGTAGAGCGCCTCGCCGGTGGCGATCGGCACCGGGCTCCAGCGCTGCAGGATCTCGTAGCCGGAAAAGTCCTGCGGGCTGAGCGGCTCCTCGACCCAGCCGATCTTGTAGGGGGCGAGCCGGGTGATGCTCTCGCGCGCCACATCCAGGGTGTAGTTGGAATTGATGTCGACCATGATGTCGACATCCGGTCCGAGGATGTGCCGGGCGGTCGCCACGCGCGCCTCGTCGGAAGCCGGCGAGACTCCGATCTTGATCTTCACCGCCCGGTGGCCGGCCTTGGCCATGGCCTCGATCTGCGGCTCGAAATCCCGCTCGCTGTCCTCGGTGAGATAACCGCCCGAGGCATAGATATTCACCTTGGCGGCCTGCTTGCCGCCGATCAGCCGGTGCACCGGCTGGCCCAGCATCTTGCCGGCCGCATCCTTGGCGGCCATGTCGATGCCGGAAATGCACCAGGTCAGCGGCCCCTGGACGCCGAAATGATAATGCCGGGCGAGCATGAGCGAATAGGCATGCTCGATGTCGAGCACATTGGTTCCGACCAGATAGCTCCGGAGCAGCGGCAAATAGGCGAGATTGACCTGCGGCATGCCCCAGGCCTCGCCGATGCCCTCGGTGCCGTCGGCGAGCTTGAGCCGGACCAGAGTGGTGGCGCGCGCGGTCGCCAGCGACTTGGACATGCCATAGGCGCCCCCGCCGGGAAGCTGCGCCTGTATGGGAACGAAAGAGATATCCTGGATCACCATGCGCGCCTCCACCGGCGCGCCGCCCAGATGGCGGCCAATGCCGGATCATTTGAGGCCAATAGTGAGCCAATTCAAAAGTAAGCACAAGACCGTCAGGGGAATTTCCACCTATGCGCGGTCAGGCCGCGTGGCAGACGTGCAGCGGCAACGCTGCCGCAATGACCGCAGTTTTCGGTTCGCGGCGACCCGCGAAAACGTGCGGTAGAGCAGGTCGGCGCACCGCAACCAGGGCGATCGGAAGCAGCACGCGGCTCAGGTCCAGGTGCCGGTCCGTTCGGTGGTGGGCGCGAAGCCGCCGAATGACCAGCGGAGCGGCAGCGCCATGGGCCTGAACCAGCCGTCGGTGATGTGGAAATGCCAGAGGCGTTCGGCCCCGGCGATCCTGGCGATGTCGGCGCCGCTCCAGACGATCTCGGTGCGGCCCTGCAATTGCAGCACGTCGCCCCGCTCGAAATCGACGAACAACAAGCCGGCCCGCGGCTCGACCAGCAGGTTGCCCAGCGTGTTGAAATAGCGATTGCCGCTGAAGTCGGGAATGGTCAGCCGCTCGCCGTCGATATGAACGAAACCCGGCCGGCCGCCGCGATGGGAGATGTCGACCCCGCCGCCGGCATCGATGTCGCGCCCCGAACTGCTGGCGACGAACAATGTGTCGGCGCCGGCGATCATGTCCCGCGCCACGCCGCCAAGCCCGGTGAGGCGTTGCGCCGGGCCCGGCGCCGGGGCGACGGGGCGGAGTTCGCGCAGCTGAATATATTGTGGGCAATTGCCGAAGCTCTGGCGGATGTCGACCGTCATGCCGGCCGGGTCGCTCGAGGCGATGACGCCATTCGCCCGGTTGCGCCGGCGGGTCGCGAGATCGAGCCCGAGCAGACCGACGGCGGCGGCATCGCCAATCAAGCCCGCCGCCGGATCCCCGGCGTCAGGGCGCGCGTCGATCCGCAAGCTCCTGGCGTCCGGGCTCGTGACGAAGCCCGGCTCCCCGGTCAGCATGGTGGCCATCGGCCAACCCGTGGCGTCGAGCAGGCCGAGAAACAGATAGGGCAAGTGGCCGAAGAAGATGCGGTGCTGGTCCGGCATGAAATCGCGAATGCCGGCGCCACGCGAACCGCCGCCGGCCAGCGCCTGCGCCTTCATTTCCCCGGCATGGAAGGGTGAGATATCCATGGCACGCCTCACGCGACCTTGGGCAATGGCGAACGCGGCATGGCCTTGAAATGCGGCAGGGTCTCGACGCGACCGAGCCAGGCGCGCACCGCCGGATAGGGGTCGAGCGGAATGCCGCCTTCGGGCGCATGCGCCACGTAGGAATAGCAGGCGAGGTCGGCAATGGTCGGGTGATCGGCCGCGAGATAGGACCTGGCGGCCAGATGGCCGTCCATGAAGGCGAGCAGCCGGTTGGCGATCTCGCCCGCCCGCACCGGGTCGCCCGGCATGCCCCAGAGCAGCGCCATGCGGGCGGTCGCCGGGCCATACATCACCTCGCCGGCGGCAATCGACAGCCAGCGCTGAACCTGCGCCGCGGCAACCGGCTCTTTCGGCAGCCACGTGCTGTCGGGCGCATAGCGGCCGGCCAGATAGACCATGATGGCATTGCTGTCGGCGAGCGTCAGATCGCCGTCCTGAAGCACGGGGATCTGGCCAAGCGGGTTGAGCGCGCGAAACTCCGCCGATCCACGGACAGCGGCCGATGCCGCGACATAATGATAAGGCAGGCCGAGGGTCAGCAGGAGCAGTTCGACGCGGTGGGCGTGGCCGGAAAGCGGCGTGCCATAAAGCGTGATCGTCGGTTCGGACATCGAAGGCGGCTCCTCGCAGAGATGGGAACCGCAAGATGACTGTTGCAACAAGCGGATAGAATTCTAAAAAATGGAAAGTCAAAATTTCATTTTACGGAATGATCGATGGACCGCCTGGACGAGCTCACCATCTTCGTCACCATCATCGACACGGGCAGCCTGATCGCGGCGGCGCGCCGGCTCCGGCGTTCGGCTCCCGCGGTCACCCGGGCGCTCAATGCGCTGGAGGAGCGAACCGGCGTCCGGCTGGTCGAGCGGACCACCCGGCGCCTGACGCCGACCGATGCCGGCCGCAATCTCGCCGACCACGCGCGTCGGCTGATCGGCGATTACGAGGCCTCGATCGGCGGCGCGGCGGCGACCGAAGCGCGTGGCCAGCTCAGGGTCACCGCGCCGCGTGTCTTCGGCCGCCGGCATGTCGCGCCCATCGTCACGGATTTTCTGGACCGGCATCCGCTGGTCCAGGCGGAGCTGCTGCTCAACGACCGCAATGTCGACCTGATCGAGGAGGATGTGCATGTCGCGGTCAGGATCGGTCCGCTCGCCGATTCCAGCCTGGTCGCCCGGCGGGTCGGCGAAGTCCGGCGCATCCTGGTGGCCAGCCCCGGCTACCTGGCGCGGCGCGGCACGCCACGGCAGCCCGCCGATCTCACCGGCCACGAGACAATCACCGGACTGACCATGGCCCAGGAATGGCGTTTCGGAGCGGCCGGCCGGGGACCAGTCGTGCGGCTGTCCCCGCGTTTCTCAGGCAATGACATCGACGCCAACCTGACGGCGATCCGCGACGGGCGCGGCATCGGCCGGGTGCTGTCCTATCAGGTCGCCGAAGAGATCGCCGATGGCTCACTGGTCCGGCTGCTGGCGGAGTTCGAGCCGCCGGCACTGCCGGTCCATCTGGTGGTGCCGAGCAGCCGCCACATGGCGCCGAAGGTTCGCGCCTTCCTCGACCACGCCGCCGCGGCCCTGGAGCGGTTGAGCGTCATCCGCCCAGAGCGAGCTCCGAGGAGCGGCATCACGGCCTGACTCCAAGCGAGCGAGCCCGCGGCGGCCGGGCGCCTCCCCGTCATTTGATGCGGGTCCAGAGATTGCCCGAACACATCGTGCCGCCGAGCGAACAGGCCACGGCCTGCAGCTTGTTGCCGTCCATGGTCATGCGGCCGGTATAGCTCTGCCCGTCGCTCGGCACATAGGCGCGGCCGGTCCAGCGATTGGTGCCGTTGGGGCGCATGTCGAAGAACAGGCGCGTACCGACCAGGGGGCGGCTGCGCAGGCGCGCGGAAGCATTGTTGACGTCAAGCCGCGGCTGCTGGAGCCAGGTGATGGTGCCGCACAGACCGCCGCGACAGGGCGCGACCCGCATGCGGGTGGTGCCGGTCTCGCTCTGCCACTCGCCGAGCGCCTTCTGCGCCGAGGCCGGCAAGACCGAGATCGACAGGAATGCCGCGCAAGCGGCGATGGCCAAACGCATGAAGGACTCCTGGGCGTGACCGGTTGATCCGGCACTGCCAGATGGCCGTTGCGCCGGATGGGCGCCCTCCTCACGCTAGGTCAAGGTCACCGCGTCACTGGGTCGGTCGCCGCAGCGCCAAGGTTCAATGGCGCCGCGATCACGGCGCCGGGTCGCGCGCCACGACCACCGGCGCATCCTCGGCCCAGCTCAACGAGACGGAAAGTCCGTTCGCCAGGGGGAAGCCGATGCGCCAGGTCTGTTCCTCGACCCGCAGCGAACCGAGCGGCGTGGAAACCACGAGCTGGGTGCTGTTGCCGTGATAGGTGAAGTCGGCAATGGTCCCGCGCACGCTGTTCGGTCCGCCGGCCCCTTCGCGCGCGACGCTGAGCTTTTCCGGCCGGAGACTGACGGCAACCTTGGTGCCGACCACCTCGGCAGCCGCACGCGATATCAGCGTGGTGCCGGCCGCGCCCAGAACGAGCCGGCCATCGGCTTCATGGCCCTTGACCTCGGCCTCGACGATGTTGCTGCGGCCGACGAAATTGGCGACGAACACGGTGCGTGGACGTTCATAGACCTCGAGCGGCGTGCCGACCTGGACGATGCGGCCGTGATTGACCACGGCGATCAGGGTCGACATCGACAACGCTTCGTCCTGGTCATGGGTGACGTTGATGAAGGTCGCGCCGAGCCGGCGGTGCAGGCTCTTCAACTCCTCCTGCAACTGGCTGCGCAACTGCTTGTCGAGCGCGCTCAGCGGCTCGTCGAGCAGGATCAGCGGCGGCGAGAAGACGAGGGCCCGGGCGAGCGCCACGCGCTGCTGCTGGCCGCCGGACAATTGCGCCGGCTTGCGCGACGCGAGCGGTCCGAGCTGGACGGTGTCGAGCGCACCGGCGACCAGCCGCGCGATCTCGGGGCGCGGCAGTTTGCGCACCTCCAGCGGAAAGGCGACGTTCTCGGCGACAGTCATATGCGGGAACAGGGCATAACCCTGGAACACCACGCCAAGGTCGCGCTTCTCCGGCGGGAGCGCGGTGATCTCTCGTCCGTCGAGCCGGATCGCGCCGGCGCTCGGCGTGACGAAGCCTGCGATCGCCATGAGCAGCGTGGTCTTGCCGGATCCCGACGGCCCCAGCAAGGTGAGGAACTCGCCGCGCGGAATGGCCAGCGACATGTCGTCGATGGCCGCGACCTCGCGATAGCGCTTCGACAGGCGTTCGACGGCGAGGAAGGGTTGGCTCTGGTCTGTCACGATGGTTCTTTCGGGCATGGATCCAGGCGCCTCGCATCAGGCCTTGCGAAGGACCAGGCGGATGGCGACGGCTGCGAGCGTGGCAAGGATCATCACGGCGGAGACCGCGGCGACCGCCGGATCGACCCGCTCGGTCAGGCTGTTCCAGATGACGATCGGCAAGGTGACGACCTTGCGGCTGGTGAGGAACAGCACCGCGACCACCTCATCCCACGAGGTGACGAAGGAAAAGGCCGCGCCCGACAGGATGCCCGGGGCGATATTGGGCACGACGATGCGCCGCAGCACGGTGAAAGGTGGCGCGCCGAGGCTGCGGGCCGCCTGTTCGAGCCGGCGGTCGAAGCCACTGAGCGAGGTCGAGACCGTGATCAGGACCAGGGGAATGCAGACCACGGTATGGGCCACCACCACGCCCATCAGCGTGTCCAGCCAGTTGAGGTCGATCCAGGTGCGGTAGAAGGCCAGCGCATGGACGATCGGCGGCACGATCAACGGCGCCAGGATCATGACGCGCAGATAGCGGGTCAGGCGGGAATTCAGCCGCCATAGCCCGATGGCGCACAGCGTGCCGAACAGCGTGGCGAAGACGGTGGTGAGTGCGGCGATCGCCAGGCTGGTCAGGATGCTGTGCGACCAGCGCAGGTCGGTGATCAGCTTCGCATAGTGCTGGAAGGAGATGCCGGTGGTCGGCATGGACAGATAGCGCTCCGGCGTCAGCGACACCGGAAACACCACGGCGAGCGGCGCCAGCAGAAAGAGCAGGCCGAGCCAGCCGCATGCCAGGACGAGATAGCGGCCGAGCCGCGGCCGGTCGGCGACATCCATCACTCGTCCCCCTTGCCGACGATGCTGTCCCAGTCGGCGAAGCGGCCGACCGCGAAGATCACCGCAAAGACGGTGATCAGCAGCACCGAGGCGAGCATGGTCGCCGTGCCCCATTCCAGCGTCTCGTGCACCTGCACGCTGATATATTCGGCGACCATCATCACCCGACCACCGCCGAGGATGGCCGGCGTCACGTAGAAGCCGAGCGAGAACACGAAGGTCAGGATGAAGGAGGAGAACAGGCCCGGCACGGTAAGCGGAAAGAACACCCGGCGGAACACCGTGAGGCCGTCGGCGCCGAGGCTGCGGGCGGCGTTGAGCACGCGCGGGTCGATGGTGCGCATGCCGGCATAGAGCGGCAGGATGCCGAAGGGCAGCATGTAGTGGACCATGCCGATGATGACGCCGACCTCGTTGCGCACCAGGTTGAGCGGCATGTCGATCAGGCCAAGTCCGACCAGCGTGGTGTTCAGCACGCCATTGCCGCGCAGCACGGTGACCCAGGCGAAAGCACGGATCAGCACCGACAGCCACAAGGGCAGCAGCACCAGGACGAACATGAGCGCCCGCATGCGCGGCCCGGCGAGCGTCAGCGCCGCGGCCATGACATAGGACATGACGAGGGTGATGGCGGTGGTGATGACGCAGATGCGCAGCGTCGTCCAGATCACCCGGCCGAGCACGGGCGAGGTGAACAGCTGGCTGTAATTGGCCAGCGCGCCGGGCTCCTCGGTCAGGCTCAGCCCCAGGATGCGCAGCAGCGGCACGAGGTAGAGCAGCACGATCAGCAGCACGGCCGGCGCGATCATGATCAGCGCCAGGCGCGCACGGTGATCGAGGGTCCAGATCATGCCCGGTACGCCGTCCTGCCGTGCACGATGGTTCTGGCGACCTTGATAAACGGGATGCGCTCGACATCGACGGTGAAGATGTCCTCGTCGAGAATGACGAGGTCGCCGAGCTTGCCGACTTCGATACTGCCCTTGAGCATCTCCTCGCGACCGGCATAGGCGCCGTCGAGCGTATAGGCCTTGAGCGCATCCCAGACGCTGATCGCCTCCCCTGCCCCGAGGCTCCGGCCGGTATCGGTCTTGCGCGCGACCAGCGCATAGATGCCGCGCAAGGGATTCGGGTGACAGATCGGCGCGTCGGAATGGGCCGGAGCCACGACGCCGAGCTCCTTCCAGGAGCGGTGCGGCCACATGTCCTGCATCGCAGCCTCGCCGCGCACCCGGATATAACCGTCACCGAGATCGTAGAGGAAGGCGGCCGCCGAGGACGGAATGACGTTGAGCCGGCGCATCCGCTCGCGGATCGCCGGGGTGGCGTAGCAGGTGTGCTCGACCCGCATGCGGCTGTCGGAATTCGGATGGGCCGCGAGCGCCGCCTCGAAGGCATCGAGCACATAGTCGATGCCGCGGTCGCCGATGCCGTCGGCGAAGACGGCAAGGCCGGCCGCGGTCGCGTCCATCACCCGCTTGGCGAAGTCTTCGCTCGCATAGAGCAGCATGCCGGTATTGTGTTCGGGCTCACCCAGCACCTTGGCGCCGATATAGGGCTGATAATAGGCCGCGGTCCGGCCGGTGGTCGAACAGTCCGGGCACCATTCGACGCCGAGGATGCGCACCCATTCGTCACCGAGGCCGGAGCGGACGCCTGCGCGAATATAGGATTCGACCAGGCCGTTCTCCTTGCCGCTGACCATGATGCCGACCCTGAGCGGCAGATCGCCGGCCGCCCGCATGTCCTGGAAGGCGCGGATGCCGTTCGACTGGGTCAGCGAATTGTGGATCGAGGTGATGCCGTAGCTCAGGAATTCGGCAAAGACCTGTTTCAGCCCCTTGGTGAAATCACCGACGGTGTAGTCCCGGCTGATCTCGTCGACCACCACATAGGCGGCATTCTCGCGCAGCAGGCCGGTCGGCCGGCCGGTCGCCGGATCCCGGTCGATCCGGCCGAAGGGCGGGTCCTCCTTGGCATCGGCGAGGCCGGATCGAACGAGCGCGGCGTTGTTGACGACGCCGTTGTGATGATCGGTGCGGTAGATGAAGACCGGCCGGCCATTGCCGACCCGATCGAGCTCGTCGATGGTCGGGAAGCCACCGAGCTTGTTGTCGTCGTAGCGGAAGCCGACGAACCAGGCATCGGGCGCCAGATGGGGCGTGGCCGCCGCGATCTGCGTCAGCACCTCGTCCTTGGAGCCGACCTTGGGCCAGGAAAAATCCGCCCAGCGATGAACGCGCGCGCCATAGACGTCGGCGTGGCAATGGCTCTCGATGAAGCCCGGAAGGACGGTACGGCCGCCGGCATCGATGATTTCGGTGTCCGGACCGGCGAAGGCGGCCACCTCGGCGGCGCTGCCGACCGCGACGATGCGGCCGTCTGATATCGCCACCGCCTCGCAGAACGGCATGGCGGCATTGATGGTCGCCACCTTGGCGTGGGTGACGATGGTATCGGCTGGCCGGGTCATCAGCATGGCTTCATGAAAACAGGATGGGAACCGCCGGCCCGCACGGGCCGACGGCGGTTCGGTCAGGCCGTGCTCAGGACGCCATCAGGTCGAGGAAGCGCTTGGTGACGGGAATGATGTTGGCGCCGTACCAGTCGGCGTTCTGCAGAACCATCAGCTTGCGATTGTCCGGATGACCCGGATTCTTCTTGCCCAAAGCCTCGCTATAGGTGCCGTCGGCGGCGGGATTGGCCGGGCCGTTGCCGAGCAGTTCCAGAAGCTTCACCTGGGCCTGCGGATCCTGCATGGAGGCCAGGAACTGCATGGCGGCCTTGCCGGCCGGATTGTTCTTGGTCACCGACATCACGCCGGGCTGCAGCATGCCCTGGTTGAAGGTGTAGCGGAACCGGCCGCCGGATTCCTCCTGCAGCAGATTGGCGCGGGTGTGCCAGAGCTGGCCCATGGTCACCTCGCCGTCGCGGAACAGCTGCTGGCTGCTGGCGCCGGTGTCCCACAGCACCAGATGATCCTTGATCTCGGCGATCTTCTTCAGGGCCCGGTCGACGTCGAGCGGGTAGAGCTTGTCGAGGGCGACGCCGTCGGCCAGCAGGGCCGCCTCCAGGGCGCCGGCCATGTATTTGTACAGAACCCGCTTGCCGGGGAACGCCTTCACGTCCCAGAAATCCGCCCAGCTCTGCGGGGTCTTGCCGCCGAAGGCGCGGCTGTCGAAGGTCAGGACCGAGCCGTAGACGAAAACGGTCGCGCCCCAGCGATAGTCCATGCCGGGCAGCGCCTTGGCCCGGTCGACAACGGAATAGTCGATCTCCTCGACCACGCCGGCCGCGCCGAGCGAGGCCTGGGTGCCGACGCCGCCGTCGATGATGTCCCAGGTGACGTTACGCGCCTGCACCATGGCGCGAACCCGGCCGGGCGACGGACCGGTGCCGTCCATGACCACCTTGATGCCGGTCTTCGCGGTGAAGGGCTCGCCCCAGACCTTCTGATAGGCCGCCTCGGCGTCACCGCCCCACATGGCGAAGACGATTTCCTTGGCTGCCGCCTGCGCCTTGGCCGGCGCGATGCCGGCACCGATGCCGGCCGCGGCGAACAGGGCACCGAGGCCCAGCGCCTGCCGCCGGTCGATCGCGCCCGCCCCGGCCCGCTCCGCGGCGATCTGCAACGCATCGCTCAGATAGTCGCCTGCCTGCCTCATGGTTCGCTCCTCCTGCTTGGCCTGCGCCGATGCCCATGCCGTGGCTCAGCCGCCGTTCTTGGTCATGCCCGTAAAACTGACATGTCAGATTGCAATTGATTGCCGAAGCCGAAACCCTTGTCAATCGCGCGACATTGTCCAGTTTCGACACATATATCGATCATGCCGCGATCGGCCTGCTTTTCAATCCGCCGATTGACATGTTAGTCATGCAGCTTGAAACGACGACGCACGGCTCGCGCGGCCGTCGCCGCGGCGACGCCGGGGATATCGATGGCAGGCCTGACAACCGCCCCCTCCATTCGCAAAGGGCTGGCCAAAAACCTCAAGGCCGCCAGTCCGAAGACCATGGCGGCCGAGGCCTATGCCCGGCTGGAGGAAATGATCATCCTGGGCAAGCTGACGCCGGATACGCGACTGTCGGAGCAGATGCTGGCCCAGGCGCTGGGTCTCGGCCGCACGCCGATCCGCGAAGCCCTGCAGAAGCTTCGCGAAAACCACCTGGTCGACATCCTGCCGCGCTCCGGGGTGTTCGTGACCAGGGTCGACTTCCGCAGCCAGCTACTGGTGATGGAAGTGCGGCATGACCTCGAAAGACTGGTGGCGCGCCGTGCCGCCCGGCGGGCCAGCGAAGCGGAACGGCAGAAATTCCTGCAGCTTGCGGCCGCCATGCGGCTCGCCGGCGAAACCCGCGACAAGCTGGCCCTGATGGCGGTCGACCGTCAGTTCAAGGAATTGTCGCTGCAGGCCGCCGCCAACAAATATCTGACCGCGGCGCTGGCCCCGATCCACGCCCATTCGCGCCGCTTCTATTTCACCCATCTGGAAACGACCAACGTGCCGATCGCGCTGTCGCATGCCGAAGCGATCGAGGCGATCGGCCGTGGCGACGAGACCGCGGCGGTCGCCGCGACCGAACTGTTCCTCGACGCGATGGAAAGCTTCACCAAGGCGGTCATCACCGCCGAGCTGGCCGAGGTCTGAGACAGCCCAGTAGGCGCCCCTCAGGTACCCGCACCCCAGTTCGGATCGTTCAGCACGTCGTCCTGGTTCTCGCCCAAAGCCGGCGACCCGTGGGCGCCGTAGAGCCGCTCGCCGTTGATGATGATCGGCTGGCGCACGCTCGGCACCGTGCCGGCTTTGGTCTCGGGCGCCGGCAGGTCGACACGCATGCCCCGCGCGATGACCTGCGGATCCCTGAAAACTTCCGGCACCTTGTTGATCGGGCCGACCGGCACGCCGGCGGCTTCCAGCTTCTCGATCAGGTCCGCCTTGCTGAACAGCACGGTCCGGGCGATCAAGAGCGGCATCAGCTGATCGCGGTTGTTGACCCGCTGCTCGTTGTCGACGAAGCGCGGATCGGTCACGAGCTCGGGTACGCCCAGCACTTCGCAGGTCCGGCGATACTGGCCGTCATTGCCGGTCGCCAGGATGATATGGCCGTCGCTGACCGGCACCACCTGATAGGGCACGAGGTTCGCGTGGGCATTGCCCATGCGCTTGGGATCGATGCCGGCGATCATGTGGTTCATCGAGTGGTTCTGCAGCAAAGCCACCTGGGTATCGAGCAGCGCCATGTCGATATGGCTGCCCTCCCCGGTGGCGTCGCGGTGGCGCAGCGCCGCCAGGATGCCGACAGTGGAATAGACGCCGGTGAAGATGTCGGCATAGGCGACGCCGACCTTCTGCGGCTCGCCCTGCGGGTCGCCGGTGAGCGACATGATGCCGCCCATGCCCTGGATGATGAAGTCATAACCCGGCCGCGGGGCATAGGGGCCGGTCTGGCCGAAGCCGGTGATCGAGCAATAGACGATGCGCGGATTGATCTTCTTGATGCTGGGATAGTCGAGCCCGTATTTGACCAGGCCCCCGACCTTGAAATTCTCGATCACCACATCGGCATGATTGGCGAAGCGGCGAATGGTCGCCTGGTCGTCGGCGCTGTTGAAGTCGAGCGCGATCGAGCGCTTGCCGCGATTGGTCGAGTGGTAATAGGCCGAGCCGTGATAGCCGCCGTCCTTGTCCTCGACGAAGGGCGGCCCCCATTCGCGGGTGTCGTCGCCGACACCGGCGCGTTCCACCTTGACCACGTCGGCGCCGAGATCGGCGAGCAATTGCCCGCACCACGGACCAGCCAGCACGCGCGCCAGTTCGAGCACACGCAAGCCGGCAAGAGGTTTCGTCGTCATTGCCGGCTTGCTCCCGATGCGGTTGGTTGCTTGGTCACGTGTTCAGAAGAGCGCCTGGGCTCAGAAGAAAGCCTGCAGACCGGTGATCGCACGGCCGAGGATCAGCGCATGGACGTCATGCGTGCCCTCATAGGTGTTGACGGTCTCCAGGTTCTGCGCGTGGCGCATCACGTGATATTCGATCTGGATGCCGTTGCCGCCGTGCATGTCGCGGGCCTGGCGGGCGATGTCGAGCGCCTTGCCGCAATTGTTGCGCTTGACGATCGAGATCATCTCGGGCGCCGCCTTGCCTTCGTCGAACAGCCGGCCGACGCGCAGCGATGCCTGCAGGCCGAGCGAGATCTCGGTCTGCATGTCCGCGAGCTTCTTCTGGAACAGCTGGGTCTGGGCCAGCGGCTTGTTGAACTGCTTGCGGTCGAGGCCATATTGGCGCGCCCGGTGGAAGCAATCCTCGGCAGCACCCAGCGCGCCCCAGGAAATGCCGTAGCGGGCGCGGTTGAGGCAGCCGAACGGCCCCTTCAGGCCGGAGACGTTGGGCAGCAGGTTTTCTTCCGGCACGATCACGCCGTCCATCACCACTTCGCCGGTGATGGAGGCGCGCAGCGACAGCTTGCCGCCGACCTTGGGCGCGGTCAGGCCTTTCATGCCCTTTTCCAGCACGAAGCCGCGGATCTTGTTGTCATGGGCCGCCGACTTCGCCCAGATGACGAAGACATCGGCGATGGGCGAGTTGGAGATCCACATTTTCGAGCCGGTCAGGCGATAGCCGTCGGCGACCTTCTCGGCGCGGGTCTTCATGCCGGCCGGATCCGAACCGGCATCGGGCTCGGTCAGGCCGAAGCAGCCGACCCATTCGCCGGAAGCGAGCTTGGGCAGGTATTTCTTGCGCTGCTCTTCCGAGCCATAGGCATAGATCGGATACATGACCAGCGAGGACTGCACGCTCATCATCGAGCGATAACCGGAATCGACCCGCTCGATCTCACGCGCCACCAGGCCGTAGCTGACGTAATTGGCGCCGGCGCCGCCATATTCCTCCGGCACTGTCGGTCCGAGGAAACCCATCTCGCCCATCTCGTTGAAGATCGAGCGATCGGTCTTTTCCTCCAGATACATGTCGGAGACCCGCGGCATCAGCTTTTCCTGCGCATAGGCGCGGGCCGCGTCGCGGATCAGCCGCTCGTCCTCGCTCAGCTGGTCATTGAGCAGGAAGGCGTCATCCCAGGAGAATTCGGCGAGGTCCGGACGGTCCTTGGCTTTCAGCTGAGCGGCCATGAAACATTCTCCTTGAGGTTTGCGCTCGCCGGCGACACCTGACGGCGCCTGCCGGAGAGACTGCGGTTCTTCCCATGCGGTTGGCGCTCCCTTACAGGTGGACGGCGCCGGCGAAAAGCGACATGTTCGACAAAGATCATTCCAAACAGGAATGGATATGCTTCGACGCAGTTTCCTCCCGGGGGTCGGCAATCTCCTGGCCTTCGAGGCGGCCGCCCGCCATGGCAGCATATCGCGGGCCGCGGAGGAACTGCATCTGACGCAGAGCGCGGTGTCGCGCCAGATCCTGCACCTGGAAGCGACGCTCGGGGTAGCGCTGTTTCACCGGGTGCGCCGGCGCATCGTGCTGACCGATGCCGGCCGGATCTATGCCAGCGACCTTCGCCAGGCGCTGACCGGCGTGTCGGACGCGACCCACAAGATGATGGCCTATGCCGGCGCCGGCGGCGTGCTCGACCTCGCCGTCTTGCCGACTTTCGCGGCGCGCTGGCTCTTGCCGCGGCTGCCGGGCTTCCTTGCCGGGAACCCGGACGTGATCGTCAATTGCACCGCCCGCGTCGCGCCCTTCGATTTCGCCCAGGAGCCGTTCGATGCGGCGATCCATGTCGGCCAGCCGGACTGGGCCGGCGCCGTCTGCGAGCCGCTGATGATCGAGGAGAGCGTGCCGGTCTGCAGCCCGCGCTACCGCGCAGCCCAGGCGATCGAGGCCCCCGCCGATCTCATTCGGGCGAGCCTGCTGCAGCAGATGACCCGGCCGACCGCCTGGGCGGAATGGTTCGAACAGGCCGGCGTCGAAGCCCCCCAGGCATTGCGCGGCCATCGCTTCGAGCAGTTCTCCATGGTCGCCGAGGCGGCGGTCGCCGGCATCGGCGTCGGCCTGGTGCCGCATATCCTGGTCGAGGCGGATCTCGCCGCCGGCAGGCTGGAAGTGCTGTTCCCGCAGACCCTGGTCTCGACCAAGGCCTATTATTTCGTTTGCCCCGAACACAAGGCCGAGGCCCCGCTGGTCAAGGCGTTTCGCGACTGGATCGTCCGGGAAGCGAAAGCGGCCGGCATGCGGCAACCTGCCCGCCTTCCGACTTGAGACGGACCGGCCTTCTTGAAATGTCCGGCAAATTACCGTACACTCCAAGGAGGAGTGAAACATGGCCCAGAACTCTACTCGTTCCACCCGGCTCGAGGCACGGGTCTCGCCGGACGCGCTTGCGGTCCTGAAGCGCGCCGCTGAAATCCAGGGGCGCAGCCTCAGTGACTTCGTCGTTGCAGCGGCCCAGGAGGCGGCACAAAAGACGATCGCCGAAACACAGATCATCCGGCTTTCGGTCGATGATCAGCGTGCGCTTGCGCAAGCACTGCTCAATCCGCCCGAACCCACCGCTGCCCTGCGCCGCGCCCGCGATGCCCATCATCGCCTGGTGCTGGAATCGCGGTGACGGCGTCATTCATTATCCGATCCCTCGCGCCCGAGCATGACCGCCAGGCTTTCTCCTGCGGCGTCGATGCGCTCGACCGCTACATGCAAAATCAGGCCGGCCAGGATGTGCGACGTCGCATTTCGAACTGCTTTATCGCCTCGCCGGCAGAAGGCGCCGTCATCGCCGGATACTACACGCTGGCTGCCACGAGCATTCCGGTCCTCGACCTGCCGGAGGCCGAGACCAAACGCCTGCCGCGCTATCCAGTGCTCCCGGCAGCCCTGATCGGCAGGCTCGCCGTCGATCGCCGCTATCGCGGACGAGACCTCGGCGCGGCGCTTCTGTTCGATGCCATCCAGCGGGCCGTGCGGGCCGAGGCTGCGGTGTTCACGATGGTGGTCGACGCCAAGGATGAAGGCGCGGCGGCCTTCTACCGGCATTTCGGCTTCACGCCCTTCGCCAGCCGCCCGATGAGCCTGTTCCTGCCCATAGCTACCGCCATGAAGCTGCTGGGCTGATCGGACATCCAAAAGGAAAGACCCCGGCGCGACGTGCATCCCATTCCAGTGACAGGTCGCGTCCTCGTGCAAGCCTTAAAGGACGGCCGGCCACTATGTGGCGCACAGGTTCGATCCAAGACGATCTCGCCGACGACCGAATTGCAGATCACCTGGCCCGCACCAAAAAGAACGGCTCCCGCTTCGTTCGAAACGGGAGCCGCGCTGGTCAATCGGCGGCGGTACGCGCCGCCCGTCAGATCACTGGTGGCCGAACATCGACTTGACCTCGAGGAAATCCTCGAAGCCGTAGCGGCCCCATTCGCGGCCGTTGCCGGACTGCTTGTAGCCGCCGAAGGGCGCGGCCAGGTCGCCACCGGCGCCGTTGATATGGACCATGCCGGCGCGGATGCGGCGGGCCACGGTGCGGGCATGGTCGAGATCGCCCGAGGTGACGTAGCTCGACAGGCCGTAGACCGTGTCATTGGCGATCTCGATCGCCTCTTCCTCGGTCTTGTAGGGCAGGATCGACAGGACCGGCCCGAAGATTTCCTCGCGGGCGATGGTCATCGAATTGGTGACGTCGGCGAAGATGGTCGGGCGGATATAATAGCCCTTGTTCAGGCCGGAGGGCCGGCCGGTGCCGCCGGTGACCAGGCGCGCGCCCTCGGCGATGCCCTGCTCGATCAGCTTCTGGATCTTGGCGAACTGCACGTCGCTGGCGACCGGGCCGATAGTGGTGGTTTCGGCGCGGGGATCGCCGACCACCGTCTGCTCGGCGACGCCGCGGGCAATGGCGATCACCTCTTCCTGCCGGTCGGCCGGCACCAGCATGCGGGTCGGCGCGTTGCAGGACTGGCCGCTATTGCCGAAGCAGGAGCGGGCGCCGTGGGTGATGGCGCGGGTGAAATCGGCATCGGCCAGGATGATGTTCGGCGACTTGCCGCCGAGTTCCTGGGACACGCGCTTGACCGTGTCGGCGGCCGCCTTGGCGACCAGGATGCCGGCGCGGGTCGAGCCGGTGAACGACACCATGTCGATATCGGGATGGCTCGACAGGCGGTGGCCGACGCTGGCACCGTCGCCATTGACCATGTTGTAGACACCGGCGGGAACGCCCGCCTCATGCATGATCTCGGTGAAGACCAGGCCGGAAACCGGGGCGATCTCGCTGGGTTTGAGCACCATGGTGCAGCCGGTGGCGAGCGCCGGGCCGACCTTGCAGCCGATCTGGTTCATCGGCCAGTTCCACGGCGTGATCAGGCCGACCACGCCGACCGGCTCGCGCGTCACCATGGTCTTGTTGATCATCTCGTCGAATTCATAGGTCTTCAGCACTTCGAGCGCCTGGGCGAGATGGCCGAGGCCGGCGCCGACATGGGCCGACTTGGCAAGCGACATGGGCGCGCCCATCTCGCGGGAGATGGCCTCGGCCATGTCACCCGCGCGCTTCTTGTAGACGGCGACGACCTGCTCGAGCAGCTCGATGCGCTCCTTGCGGCTGGTGCGCGAGAACGAGGCAAAGGCCTTCTTGGCGGCGGCGATCGCCTTGTCGGCATCCTCGACGGTGCCGAGCGCGATCTTGGTGAAGGCCTCTTCGGTGGCCGGATCAAACACATCGAGCGTCACGGTGCTGATCGGGGCGACCCAGGCGCCGTTGATGTAAAATTCGAGATTGTGCTGCGACATGGTGCGTTTCCTTGGGGTATCGAGAAAGCCTGAGGTCTGGAAGAGCCGTAATGTCTCGGGACGGTATGATATCTCTTGGAAGCTGGAACTGCTCAAAATTTCATACAGAGGCAAAGCGATTGCAAATTCATCCGGCGCAACGACCGCCGCCTACAAATAGGGCGGCGTGCAGGCGCTGACCACCTCGCAAGGCTCACTGCCGACATTCCTGAAACGGTGAGGTGTCTGGCTGTCGAACAGATAGGCCTCACCCGCCTTCAGCACGCGCACCGATTGCCCGACCGTGATCTCGAGCTGGCCCGAAATGACCACCCCGCCCTCTTTCGAGGCATGCGCCAGCATGGCCTTGCCGGTATCGGCGCCCGGTTCGTAGATCTCGTGCAGGATCTGCAGGTTGTTGGCACGAGCATCGCCCACCTGCTTGAAGGTGATGCGCCCCTTCTTGCTCTTCATGGCGCCCGGAATGATCGATGTCAGGTCGATCAACTCGTCATGGCCGAAGAAGACCTTGTCCTGCTGCGGCGGTTCTGCGCTGAAAAAATCGACGAAATTCACCGCAAGACCATCGAGAATCTTGCGCAGCGAGGCAACCGACGGGCTCGACTTGTTCTGCTCGACAGTGGCGATCAGACCATGCGGCACGCCCGCCCGCGTCGCCAGTTCGCGCTGCGACAGACCAGCTGCTGCTCGAAGCTCCCGCAGTCGCGCACCGACGTCGAAATCCATCACCGTTTCCCTAAAGCCCAAGCGCGGTGAGCGCCCCATTGACCCGCAGCATAGTTGCCGTGCATTTTGCTGTCTGCTCAAAATTTTGAGCACCAGCTAATCACGGCGACGACGCTCGCTTTTGACGCGTGAGGGAGATGACCATGAGCACTGCAGACCTTGCAACCCGCCAGAGCCAGGCCGTGCCGCGCGGCGTCGCGACCAAGGGCGTCTATGCCGTCCGCGCCGAGAACGCCACGCTGTGGGACGCCAACGGCAAAAGCTATATCGATTTCGCCGCCGGCATCGCGGTGGTCAATACCGGTCACCGCCATCCGGCGATCATCGAGGCGGTCAAGACCCAGCTCGACGCCTTCACCCATACCTGCTTCCACGTCGCGCCCTATGAGAGCTATATCGCGCTCGCCGAGCGCCTGAATGCCGCCACCCCCGGCACCCATGCCAAGAAGACCATGCTGGTCACCACCGGCGCCGAGGCGGTCGAGAACGCCATCAAGGCAGCGCGCCACTTCACCGGCCGCTCGGCGGTGGTCGCCTTCAACGGCGCCTTCCACGGCCGCACGATGATGGGCATGGCGCTGACCGGCAAGGTCTCGCCCTACAAGAAGGGCTTCGGTCCCTTCCCGGCCGAGGTGTTCCACGTCGCCTTCCCGAAGACCTATCACGGCATCGACACCGCCCAGGCGCTGGCCAACCTCAAGCAGTTGTTCCTGGCCGACGTCGATCCGGCCCGGGTCGCGGCCATCATCATCGAGCCGGTGCAGGGTGAAGGCGGCTTCTATATTGCGCCCGCCGAGTTCCTGAAGGAGTTGCGCAAGGTCTGCGACGAGCACGGCATCCTGCTGATCCTCGACGAGATCCAGACCGGCATCGCGCGCACCGGCAAGATGTTCGCGGTCGACCATGCCGGCGTCGTGCCCGACCTCGTCACCATGGCCAAGGGCCTGGGCGGCGGCTTCCCGCTCGCCGCCGTCACCGGTCGCGCCGAAATCATGGATGCGGCCCAGCCGGGCGGCCTCGGCGGCACCTATGGCGGCAACCCGGTGGGCGTGGCCGCGGCCCATGCCGTGCTCGACGTCATCGAAAAGGAAAATCTCTGCGCCAAGGCGGCTGCTCTCGGCGAGATGATGATCGACCGCCTGAAGGAAATGGCCAAGCGCAACTCCTTCTCCTGCATCGGCGACGTCCGTGGCCTCGGCGCCATGGTCGCCTTCGAACTGGTCAAGGATCGCGAGACCCGCGAGCCGGACGCGGCCCTGACCTCGGCGCTGGTCGCCAAGGCCGAGGAAAACGGCCTGATCCTGCTGTCCTGCGGCCCCGACGCCAATGTCATCCGCCTGCTCGCGCCGCTGACCACCCCGATGGAACAGGCCAAGAAGGGCATGGACATTCTCGAGGCCTCGCTCGCGGCCATCGTGAAGAACTGAGCCTGACGCCTCGGGCTTAAAAAAATCGGGCCGCATCCGGGACACCGGATGCGGCCTTTTTCACGTCGGCCGTGTCGTTGGAGCCGCAGGCGTCAGCCGGCGACGTCCTCGTCATGGACCAGCGACTTGCGATAGGTTTCCGGGATCATCAGCACGACCAGGAACACCGCGACCGAAACCGCCGCCATGTAGATCGCCGGCGCGATCTTGCTGCCCGATTGCAGGATCAGCCAGGTGGCGAGGAAAGGCGCCGTGCCGCCGAAGATCGTATAGGCGAGATTGTAGCTGATCGCCGCGGCGCTGAAGCGGGTGCGGGTCGGGAACAGTTCGAGCAGCGCAATGCCGACCGGCCCCCAGAACAGGCCACAGCCGAAAGCGAGCAGGCCCTGGCCGGCAATGGCGGTCATCAAGCTACCCTGGGCCGCCAGCAGATAGGCGGGGATGCAGACCGCGGCATTGATGGCCAGGCCGACCAGCAGGACCGGCTTGCGGCCGAAACGGTCCGACAAGGCGCCGCCGGCGATCATGGCGAGGAAGGCGATGAACAGCGCGACACTGTTGGAGATCAGCGCGGCATTGCTGTTCAGCCCGACGGTCGCGACGAGATAGCTGACGAAATAGCCGGCCAGCGTATAGAAGCCGAGGCTGGAAAAGGCGGCCAGGGCGAAGGAGAAGGTCATGGCCTTCTTCTGGTCGCGCACGGCATCGCTGATCGGCGTCGCGGCGACGCGCCTGGCGGCCTGGGTCGCCTTGAAGGCCGGCGATTCATCGACCTGCTGACGGATATAGAGGCCGACAAGGGCAAGCGGGCCGCCGATCAGAAAGGGAATGCGCCAGCCCCAGGAGGCATAGGCCTCGCCGCTCAGCGTATTGGTCAGGAGCAGCACCAGGAGAGCAGCGGCGATCGGCGGCAGATTGGCGAAGGAATAGGTGAAGGCGACATAGAGACCGCGGCGGTCGCCCGGCGCATGTTCGGCGACGAAGGCATTGGAGCCGACCGTCTCGCCGGCGGCGGAAAGACCCTGGACCAGCCGGCAGATCACCAGGAGGATGGGCGCCAGGATGCCGACCTGGGCATAGGTCGGGAGAAGACCAATGGCGAGGGTGGCGACACCCATCATCAGGATGACGAAGGACAGCACGCGCCGGCGGCCGATGCGATCGCCCAGGCTGCCGAAGATGAAACCGCCGAGCGGGCGCATGACGAAGCCGACCGCATAGATCGCGAAGGTCGACAGGAGCGCGGCGGTCGGATCCGAATTCGGGAAGAACAGCTTGGCGATGATCGCGGCCGAATAGGCATAGACGACGAAATCGTACCACTCGACGAACTGGCCGATCGCTGCCGACGTCAGCACCCGGCGCAGCGCGCTCTTGTCGTGAACCGGCGTGGCGACGCCCGCCACCGCCGTTGCGCTTGACTGTGCGCTCATGAAACGTCCTCCGAGACAGACCGGTTCACAACCGGCTTTCTTGACATGTTGAAAGGGGCGAAGAGGCCGGGTCCGGCGCCCTCGCCTATTGCCTCTGCACGACGGCGTAGCGGCGGTGCTGCAGGCACGGCAGGATCTCGCGCACCGCATTCAACCGGGCCGATGTCAGCGTCGCGATCGCCAGCCCGTCGCCGCCGGCCGCGGTGGCGGTGGCGATGCCGCTGGGATCGACGATCATGCTCAGGCCGACCGAAAGCGGGGCCGGCTGGCAGGATGCCGCGACGTAGCAGGTGTTCTCGATGGCCCGCGCCTTCAGCAAGGTTTCCCAGTGCAGTTCCTTCAAGGGACCTGCCACCCAGCCGGATGAAACCAGCAGCACGTCGGCGCCGCGATCGACCAGCAGCCGGGCCATTTCCGGGAAGCGGATATCGTAGCAATTGAGCAGACCGAAGCGGAGGCCGCCGAGATCGAAAGTGGTCAATTCGGCGAAACCGTCACGCAGCGGCGCCCGCTCGTTCTTGTCGGATTCGCGATAGTGGAACGCGTCATAGAGATGGAGTTTCTCATAGCGCCCGAGGCTCTCGCCCGTCGCGCCCGCGACGATCAGGGTATTGCGGGCGAGCGGGCCGCCGCCGTCGCTATACATGCCGGCCACGATGGCGATGCCGTGCCGGCGGGCGATGGCGTGAATCTCCGCTTCGAAACGACCGCCGTCGCTGCGCGCCACTTCGGCGATCCGTGCCGCCGGGGCGGTGAAATCATACATGGCGGCTTCCGGAAATACGGCGATAGCCGCGCCCTTGGCCGCGGCATCGGCCACCAATTGCTCGATGCCGGCGAGATTGGCCGTGACGTCGGCGGTGCCGGCGAACTGGGCGACAGCCACGGTCACGGCAGCTTCGGCCAGGGAGGTGTCGGACATGAGTCAGGCTCCGGACGGAATGCGTTTGGGCATGCAGGGGCGCGGCCCTTCGCGGCGACGCGCACGGCGGGACGGAGCCGTCACCGGCCAGCCGGCGGCGCCTTCGGCTCGCTCAGGCCTTTGACAACAGAACTCCTGTCGAGTCTAAGATCAATGATGGCGCCATTGATAACCACTGGGCATCACTGATGCGACTTCCCGATCTCTCCCGGCTTCGCTATTTCGTCGCGGTCGCGGAGGCCCTGAGCTTTCGCGAAGCCGCCAGCCGCCTCAACGTGGCGCAGCCGGCCGTCAGCCGCGCCGTGCAGCAGCTGGAGGCGGAGATCGGCTTCAAGCTGTTCGAGCGCACCACCCGCCGCGTGGCGCTGACCCCGGCCGGCGCCGTGCTGGCGCGCGAGGCGAACCAGGCGCTGCAACACTTGCAGCGCGCCGTCAGGGATGCGGGCCAGGTCGCGGCGGGCGATGCCGGCGAACTGGTCATCGGCTATTCGGCCCAGGCCACCCACGGACCGATGGCGGAGATCATCATCCGGTTCCGCAGCGCCTATCCGAATGCCCAGGTCAGCCTCTATTCGCTGTCCTCGCAGGAGCAATTGCCGGCGATCGAGGCCGGCCGGATCGATCTCGGCTTCCTGCTGTCGGCCGCCTGCAAGCCGCCGCTGCGCCATGTCGTGGTGGCGCGCCAACGCTTCGTCGTGCTGATGTCGCGGCAGAACCCGCAGGCGGGGCGTGCATCCGTCAGCCTTGGCGAGCTTGCCGGCACGCCCTTCGTCATTGGCACGCCGAAGCGCTGGCTGAGCTTCCGCGCGCTGATCACCAATGTCTGCCTCGGCGCCGGCTTCGTGCCCGACATTGCCGAAGAGGCCGACGACGTGCCGCTGCTGCTGCAGCTCGTCTCGCTCGGCCGCGGCGTGACCCTCTACGGCTCGGCCATCACGCCCATGCTGCAGCCGGACATCGTCGCCGTGCCGATCAGCGACCCGCATGCCAGTTTCGACATCAGCATCGCCTGGCACGAGAGCCGCCAGACGCGGCTCGCCACCGAATTCATCGCCTTCGCCCAGGCGGCGGGCGCGGCTTAGATCATTCGGCCGCCTGTTTCGGCTGGCCGATGAGCTTCGGCTCGACGATGAAGCCGCCGGACTGGCGCGCCCAGAGATCGGCATAGAGGCCACCCTTGGCGATCAGCACCTCATGGGTGCCCTCCTCGACGATGCGTCCCTGATCGAGCACCACCAGCCGGTCCATGATCTGTAGCGTCGACAGGCGGTGCGCGATGGCGATGACGGTCTTGCCGTCCATCAGGTCGGCGAGATTGTCCTGGATCGCCGCCTCCACCTCGCTGTCGAGCGCGGCCGTCGCCTCATCCAGCACCAGGATCGGCGCATCCTTCAAGATGACCCGGGCAATGGCGATGCGCTGGCGCTGGCCGCCCGACAGCTTGACGCCGCGTTCGCCGACATAGGCGTCATAACCGGTACGGCCTGCGGCATCTTCCAGCTTGGCGATGAAGCGGGCCGCCTGAGCCTTCTCGGCGGCGGCCTCGACCATGTCCTGGCTGGCGCCGCGCCGGCCGTAGAGGATGTTGTCGCGGATCGACCTGTGCAGCAGCGAGGTGTCCTGCGTCACCACCGAAATGGCGCCGCGCAGGCTCTCCTGGGTGACGCCACGCACGTCCTGGCCGTCGATCGTGATGGTGCCCTGCTCGGCGTCGTGGAAACGCAGCAGCAGGCTCACCAGCGTCGACTTGCCGGCGCCCGAGCGGCCGACCAGGCCGACCTTCTCGCCCGGGCGGATGGTCAGCGTCAGGTCGTCGATGACGGGCATGTCCTCCCGGCCATAACCGAAACTGACCTGACCGAAGCGGATTTCGCCGCGGCTCATCTCCAGCGGCCTGGCATCCGGCTCGTCCTGCATGGTCAAGGGCTTGGAGATCGACAGCATGCTCTCCTGGACCATGCCGACATTCTCGAAAATGCCTTGGATCTCGAAAGCCACCCAGCCGGACATGGCGATGATCTGCGAGGTCAGCGGCAGGACCATGGCGAGCGTCGCGATATCGACGCGGCCGAGCTGCCAGAGATAGACCGCGACCGCCCCGGTGCCGGTCAGCAGAAACGCGTTGAGCCCGGTCAGAAGGAAGATGAAGAGCGTGTTCATCCGCTGCTGGGCGAAGAAGGCGTCGGTCAGTTCCTGCATGCTGTCGCGGACATAGCGGTCCTCGTCGTCCGACTTGGCGAACAGCTTGACGGTCAGGATATTGGTATAGCTGTCGACCACCTTGCCGGTGACCGCCGAACGCTTGGCCGAGGCCTCGCGCGACAGTTCGCGCTGGCGCGGAATGGTGAAGATGAGCAGCGCCAAATAGAGCCCGAACCAGACGATCATCGGCATGGCCAGGCGCCAGTCCTGCACCAGCATGAGGCCAACCGCGCCGAGGCCGTAGAAGATGATGTGCAGGACCGAGCGGATCAGCGCGACCAGGGTTTCCCGGACCGAGGGGCCGGCCTGCATCACCCGATTGGCGATGCGCCCGGCAAAATCGTTCTGGAAAAAGCCGAGCGACTGGCGGGCCACATGGAAATGGCTCTGCCAGCGGATCAAGGTGTTGAACGGCGGCACGATCGCCTGGTTGGAGATGAGCCGGTGCAGCAAGGTCACCCCGGGGCGGATCACCAGCATGACCAGCACCATCAGCGCGAGCGTCGGCCAGGCCATCGCGATCAACTGGTCGCGCGGGGTGTGGGCGAGCAGCCCGACCAGCTGGCCGATGAAATAGGGGACCGATGTTTCCAGGAGCGCCAGCACCAGGCTGACCACGAAAAAGGCCGCGAAGACGCCCTTCGCCTGCTTGGTGAAATACCAATAGAAGGCCAGCAGGCTCGTCGGAGGATCTCCGGGCGGCGGGGCGGCGGTCGGGTCGATACGACTTTCGAAAAAGCGGAACATGAAAAATCCGGTCGGAAAAGCATCGCGGCAGCGCGAAATACGCTGCGGCACGGCCGCGACTCGTTGGACGAAGAGGGATGGGCCGGGATTGTGACCTGGATAGGGTCGGGAGTCGACCGTCTGCGGCTCACGCTTGACCGAAGGCGGCCCGCATCCGACGATCCGGCCAGGGGAGAAACGCCATGACGATGACCAGACGCCAGGCGCTGCGCGCCATGGCCGCCGCTTCACTTGCACCGGCGGCATGGCCCCTGCCCGGTGCCCGGGCACAGGGCGGACCGCCGCCACCGGTGATCTTCGTCCATGGCAATGGCGACCACGCGGCGCTCTGGCAGACCACGCTCTGGCGGTTCGAGAGCAATGGCTGGCCGCGCGACCGGCTGAACGCCTTCAACTTTACCGATCCTCTGTCACGCAACGACGATGCCGTGCCGATGGCCGGCCGCTCGGGCACGGCGGACCAGCTTCGGGAGCTGACCGCCGTCATCGCCGAGGTCAGGGCCCGCACGGGCGCGCCGCGGGTCGCGCTGGTCGGCAGTTCGCGGGGCGGCTACGCCATCCGCAATGTCGTGGTCGAGGCAGGCGGTGGCCCCGGGGTGAGCCATGCCGTGCTGTGCGGCACGCCCAATCGCGGCGTGTTCGACTGGGACGCCAATCCGGGCAGCGAATTCAACGCACGTGGTCCCTTCCTGAAGCGGCTGAACGGTCACGACAGCGATGTGATCCCCGGAACGGCCTTCCTGACATTGCGCAGCGACAGCTATGACAAATTCGCCCAGCCCGACGGACGCCTGCTCGGCCGCCCCGGCGTGCCGACCGGCATCACGGCCGAAGGTCCGTCGCTGCGTGGCGCCACCAATATCGTGCTCAACCAGCTGGACCATCGCGAGGTCGCGTTCCATCCGCGCGCCTTCCGCGAGATCTACCGCTTCATTGCCGGAACCGAACCGCGCACCATCGCGGTGACACCCGAAGCGCAGGTGACGCTCGACGGCCTCGTCACCGGCAATCCGGCGGGTGTGCCGACCAACCGGCCGGTCGCCGGCGCGAGCCTTGAAATCTACCGCGTCTCGGCCGAGACCGCCGAACGCCGGGGCGAGCCGGTGCTGAAGAAGACGACCGGCGCCGACGGTCGCTGGGGGCCGGTGAAGGTCGCGCCGACCGACTGGCTCGAATTCGTCCTGACGGTGCCGGACCATCCGGTCAGCCACATCTACCGCTCGCCGTTTCCGCGCTCGTCCGATGTCGTGCACCTGAGGCCGGCCCGGCCTTTCGCTGAAGCCGACAAGGCGGCCGGCGCGGTCGTCCAGCTGGCGCGGCCGCGCGGCTATTTCGGCATTCCGCGCGACGTCGTGCTGCTCGACGGCAAGGAACCCGCCGATGTCACCCGTGGCGTGCCGACCGACGCGACGGCGACGCTCCGCCTCGCGGCAGCCGATATCGGCCGGCCGGTGGTCGGGCTGTTCAACGAGGAGCGCATCGTCGCGCGCGCCTGGGCGGCGGCGGAGAACCATGTCGCGGTGGCCGAACTGACGTGGTGAAAGACCTCGCGGCATGATGGTGTCGGCATCGAAAAGATGCCGTCCAGAGCCGGTCGCGCGAGCCTGCCGGCGGCCGGCACATGAACTACGTCATCCCCGGCCGAGCGCAGCGAGGGGAAGGGGATCCAGGGGTTGCAGAGCTCCGGCTTCAACGCTGCGAAATGCCCCGGGGACGCATGCGCTGAGTGCGCGGATGAAACGACTCCTGGATCCCCTTCCCTCCTTCGCTGCGCTCAGTCGCCGGGGATGACGTAGAGGATATGCCGGCAGTCGTTCCGCCATGGTCCCGGCTTGGCCGTGCTGCCCCTCCCCCTGCGAGGGCGCTGACGTGAGCCTCGAAGGACGACCGACCGACCCGCAGCGCCATTCTCCTGACCACGGCCGCGAGGGGATGAGTTTCACTGCCGCTCCGGATCCGGCAGAAAGATCCGTCTTTTCTGAAAAACCCTTATTGATCAATGGGTAAAACCTGATCTTCTGGCGTCGGAACAAGCACCGATCGCCCAGCCGGCGGCCGGCGCGCCCACGCCACAGGGACTATCGATGCTGCCTCGCGACGTCATTCATCGTCTCAAGGATCTGGCCCTGACCGGACTCGCCTTCGCCCTCGTGCTCTACGCCGTGGTCGCCGGCCGCCCGGACATGCCTGCCGGCCCCGAGGCCGGCGGCAAGGCACCTCATGTCGCCGCCGCGGCGGCCGGCACGATCCGCTAGCACCGGCATCCCCCCACAATCCATCGAGACATCAGGAGTTCGATCATGACCGCGAAACACAAGCCGGAAACCCTCGCCCTGCATGCCGGCTGGCGGGCCGACAGCGCCACCGGCGCGGTCGCGGTGCCGATCTACCAGACGACCTCCTACCAGTTCCGCGACACCGAGCATGCCGCCAACCTGTTCGCGCTGAAGGAGCTCGGCAATATCTATACCCGCATCGGCAACCCGACGACCGACGTGCTGGAACAGCGCGTCGCGGCGCTCGAAGGCGGCGTCGCGGCGCTGGCGCTCTCCTCGGGCCAGGCGGCCTCGGCCATCGCGATCCAGAACCTGGCGCGGGTCGGCGACAACATCGTCTCCTCGACCGATCTCTATGGCGGCACCTGGAACCTGTTCGCCAACACGCTGAGGGACCAGGGCATCGAGGTGCGTTTCGTCGACCCGGCGGATCCGCAGACCTTCGCCCGGGCGACCGACGCGCGCACCCGCGCCTATTACGCGGAGACGCTGCCCAATCCGAAACTGACCGTCTTCCCGATCGCCGAGGTCGCCGCCATCGGCCGCGCGCTGGGCATTCCGCTCATCGTCGACAATACCGCGGCCCCCCTGCTCGCCCGGCCCTTCGACCATGGCGCGGCAATCGTGGTCTATTCCAGCACCAAATATCTCGGCGGCCACGGCACCTCGATCGGCGGCCTGATCGTCGACGGCGGCAATTTCGACTGGGAGAAATTCCCGGAGCGGCAGCCGGCGCTCAACACGCCCGACCCGAGCTATCACGGCGCGGTCTGGACCGAGGCCGTGAAACCGCTCGGGCCGATCGCCTATATCATCAAGGCGCGCACCACGCTTCTGCGCGACCTCGGCGCGGCTCTGTCGCCGTTCAACGCGTTCCAGACGCTGCAGGGCATCGAGACGCTGGCGCTGCGCATCGAGCGCCATGTCCAGAACGCCTCCGCCGTCGCAGCCTGGCTCGCCAGGCGGCCGGAAGTCGCCAGGGTCATTCACCCCTCGCAGCAGACGGGTAAGGCACGCGAACGCGCCGACACCTATCTGAAGGGCGGCTATGGCGGCCTGGTCGGCTTCGAACTCGCCGCCGGCAAGGAGGCCGGCCGGCGCTTCATCGACGCGCTGAACCTGTTCTACCACGTCGCCAATATCGGCGACGCCCGCAGCCTCGCCATTCACCCGGCCAGCACGACGCATTCGCAATTGTCGGCGGAGGAGCAGCATGCCTCGGGCGTCTCGGACAGCTATGTCCGCCTGTCGATCGGCATCGAGCATATCGACGACATCCTGGCCGATCTCGACCAGGCACTGACCGCGGCCGGCGGCCTGGCAAAGGCGGCCTGAGACAGCCGCCTGAAACGTCAACCGGCAGGCGAGACCACGGGTTCCGCGCGCGCCTGCCGGTCCGACACATCAGCCGAGGGCGGCGCCGGCGACAGGGCCAGTTCGCGTAACGGTCCAAGGCCGATCGGGCGGCGATGCGCGATGATGACGAAGGTCGTCTCCGGCAGCTCCCGGCGCAGCCATTCCAGCAGGCTGCGTTCTGCCGTCTCGTCGAGCGCGCTGGTCGGCTCGTCGAGGAAAGCCCAGGCCGGCCGCTCCACCAGAAGCCGGATCAAGGCGAGCCGCTGGCGTTCGCCGCCGGACAAGCCGGCGAGCGCCGCGCCCGCGGCCTCGTCGCCGATATCGGCGAGCCGGGCCAGCCCGACGGCCGCGAGCCAGGCGTCGATCCGCTCGCGCGGGATCGTCGCCGGCTCCGCCGGATAGCTCGCGGCGGCGGCGATGCCGCCGAGCGGAAAATAGGGCTGCTGCGGCAGAAAGCTCAACGCCGCGGCCGGCCGCTCGATCCGGCCCCCGCCGTGACGCCAGAGCCCGGCAATGGCCCGCAGCAGCGTGGTCTTGCCGAAGCCGGAGGGCGCCCGGAGCCAGACGGTCTCGCCTGGCCGCAGCACCACATCGTCGAGCCCCTGGATCGCGCGGCCGCTGGGCGCCGAAAGCCGCAATCCGGTCAATTTGAGCGTGCCGTCGGCCGAAGGCTCGAGCCGCACGCCGCTGCCCGCCGCCTGTGCCTGCGCGGCTGCCGCGACGAAATTGTCGAGCCGCGCGGAAGCCGAGGCGAGTTCGGCGAGATCACGATAGGAAAAGATGAACCAGGACAGCGTGGTGACCACATTCTGGAAGGCCGAGCCGATCTGCATCAGCCCGCCAAAGGTCACCTTGCCCGCGAGGAAGGCCGGCAGCGCCAGAAACAGCGGGATGCGCAACACGGTCTGCATATAGGGCCGGGTGAACAGGCCCAGGATCAGTTCGCGCCGGATCAGCCGGCGCCAATTGTCGGCGATGGCCTCGAACCCACCCGTGAAGATACGACGCTCGGCGGTTTCACCGCCGGCCAGCGCCACCGCTTCGCCGGTCTGGCGGAAGCGCGCCAGCCCGAAGCGGAAATCCGCTTCGGTCTTTTGCTGTTCGACATTCAGCGCCAGCAGCGGCTTGCCGAGCCAATGGGTAATGCCGCTGGAAATGGCGACATAGGCCGGGGCGGCCCAGACCATGTAGCGCGGGATCGAAATCTCGGTTCCGAACAGCGTGAAGGTCAATGCGAAGGTCGAAAGCGACCAGAGGATGGCGACATAGGAGACGAGCGCCACGATATTGGTGATCAGCTCGAGAGCCTCGGTGGTCAGGCGGAAGACGAAGATGCGGCAATCGTCGGCAATGCGCTGATCGGGATTGTCGAGGCCATGTTCGGTGCGGTCGCGCAGATGCCAGAACGCCTTGCCCGCCAACCAGTGATCCAGCATGGCGTCGGTCAATGTCCGGCGCCAGCGGATCTGCAGGAGCTTGCGGATATAGGTCCCGCTCAGATTGAGCGTGGCGCTGATGGCGATCAGGATGAAGAACACGCCGATCTGGCGGATGGCCTCGTCGACATCCAGTTTCTGCAGCGCATTGTAGAAATCCGCGGTCCAGCGGATCAGCCTGACGGAGATATGGACCCCGACCAGGCCAAGGCCGAAGACGACCATGAAATAGACGATCCCAAGCCGCCCGCCCGGCCGCCACGCGCAGAGGACCGACAAGCGCCAGATCTGGCCAAGGCTGGCGAGCATGGAAGCCTCCCTGCGGGAATTGCTGTGGGGGATCCGCTGCTAGGCGCCGGCAAAGGCGGTCGCCGGTCCGCGCAGCACGAGGCCGAGCGCCGAGCCGTCGGCCGCCTCGGCGTGGAATGACACCGCGCCGGCCGCTTCGTCGCGCCGCCAGCGGGCGACCGCATGCTCCTTCAGGTGCAAATGGAAGTCCGGCTTGATGATGTTGAGGAAGCCCATGGCCGGCTTGACCTCGCCGATGGGGCCCGTCCAGGCCTGTTCCAGGCCGGTGCAGCGGAACAGTACGGAGACCGGTTCTCCGCTGGCGCGGGCCGCCTCGAGCAAGCCGGCACCCGGGTCGTCGCCGGCCGGCGACGCCGCCGGTTCGGCCGCCGCCGGACGCGGCTTCTCGGGCAAAGGCGTGCCGGCGCCGAGATGGCCCAGCGCCTTGTCGAAGGGCTCGATGCCGTCGAGGCAGATCAGGCTGAATGCGGTCTCGCCGGCCGCATCCTGAAGTTCCAGGCGCGGCAGAACCCGGTCCTTCATGCGGCCCGAACGGTCGGCGACGACACGCGTGATGACGCCGAGATCGATCAGCGCGTCATGGGCCTCGCCCGACAGGCGTAGCCCGGCTGCCTCGCGCCGGGCCGCGGCGACCACGCCGATCCGCTCATGGGTCGCGCCGCCGGCCGAAGCCGACAGCATGACCCGCCCCATGGCCGCAACGGTGGCGATGGCATCGGCGGCATCGCCGGGCAGGATCTCTCGCACTGGTCTTGCGTCGCTCATGCGACTTCTCCCGGGCTTGGTGAAGAAAAGAGGGGCGCCCCTGCCGGGGCGCCCCAGTTTGCGTGGCGCGTGGCTCAAACGCGCCGCCGCCGAAGCTGAGGTCAGAAATCGGCGGTCGCGGAAAGCTTGAAGGTACGGCCCGGCGCGACCTGGAGTTCGAGCGGATTGGTCTGCGCCACGGCGGTGGAGGCCGGCGTGTTGGTGTAGTTGCCGTAGAGGTTCTGGAAATAGCGGGTGTCGAAGATGTTCTGGACACCGGCGCGGAAGGTCAGGTTGGCGGTCGGACGCCAGTTGATGAAGCTGTCGAACACGGCATAGCCGCCGGGCTTGTAGATGTTGGGAGCGCTGGTGCGGGTGATCGGCGCGCCGAAATTGGCCATGATCTCGCCGTCGATGTTCCATTCGCGCTTGAACCAGCGCAGGCCGAGCGTCGCGGTCAGCGGCAGGACGGCGTCGAAGGCGACCTTGGCCGAGGTCGGCGTCGCCCGCTGTTCGGCGAACTGGTAGGATAGCCCGCCATTGAGGATCAGGTCGTCGGTGATCCGGTACTGCGCCGAGGCCTCCACGCCATAGATCGTCACCGCCGAGACATTGGTATTGGTCAGGTCGATGGAGCCGGGCGACGGCGGCTGGAAGCTGAGGATGAAGTCCTTGTAGGTGGTGTGGAAGGCGCCGACCGAGAACCAGCCGCGGTCGAACCGACCGCGCAGGCCCGCCTCGTAGGATCTCGCCGATTCAGGCCGCAGGTTGGGATTGGGAATGAGGCTGCCGCCATTGCCGGCGCCGCCCGGCAGCGACAGATAGAGCTGCTGGGCCGTCGGCATCTTGAAGCCTTCGGCATAACGCGCATAGACCGAGTAGACGTCGGTCAGCTTGAACACCATGCCGAGCTGCGGGATGAACCGGCTGGAGGTGATCTGGCTGGGCGTCGCGCCGGGGACCGGCTTGTAGTCCGCGTCCGGGCGCGGATCGATGGTGTAATTGGCCCAGCGCACACCCGGCGTGATGGTCCAGCGGCCGCCGAGCAGGCTGATCTCGTCCTGCAGATAGAGATCGGCGCGGGTCGTATTGGCATTGGCGAAGTTGAAGCCCGAGCCCCTGGTGACCGAGATGGGCGTGCCGGTCGTGGCATTGGTCACCGTGTCCTGTCGGAAATAGTCCGTCTTGGTCGTGTCGCCCTGGAAGCCATAGGTCAGGATGTGCTGCGCCGGGCCGAGGTTGAAGCGCGAGGTCAATTGAACCTCGCCCTGCAGGAAATTCTCGGTGTAGTTCAGGATCGCATTGGTGCGCCGCTGCTGGTTGGTATTGAGGTTCAGCTGATAGCGGGTGCTGTCGAGCTGGCGGCTCTGCGGCGAATAGGAGACGTTCCAGCGCACCGCGTCGATCCAGCCCCAATGCGGCGTCCAGTCATGGGCGATGGCGAAGTTCTGCCGGCTGAGCACCTGGTTGCGCTGATACTGGCCGTTGCGGTGCGGCGCGCCGGAAACCGTGACCGTCTGGCCGAAATCGTAGCGCTGGTCGACCGTGGTGTTGCGGTTGAAAGCCTCGGCGACGAACCGCCATTCGTGATCGTCGGCCGGCCGCCAGACCAGCTTGGCGAAGCCGTTCCAGGTGCTGTTGTTGAGCGGATCGAGGACATTGCAGGCGAGCGTGCGGGTCGCCGGGCAGCCCCAGATGCCGCCATCGGCGCGCGCCGTCGACAAGGTCGGCGCCTGGGAGCTGCGCTGGCTGAGCACGAAAATGCCCTGCAGGGTCGGCGTGAACTGGATGGCGGTCATGCCGGTCTTGACGAAAGCCTGGTCCAAGCTGTCGTAGGAGGACTGGATGCGAGCCGCCCAGGGCCTGCCCTTGCCGCGCAGCAGGTCGTCCGGATCGAGCGTGCGGAAGGCGACGATGCCGCCGAGCGCGTCGGCGCCCCACAGCACCGAGCCCGGCCCGCGCATGATCTCGACCGATTTCATATAGGGCAGATCGACGACGTCGCGGGTGCCGTCGGTGATGCGCTCCATGACGCGGGCGCCGTCGACGCGGATCTGCACGCGGTTGCCGGTGACGCCGCGAATGGTGAAACCGCCGAGATTGTGCCAGGGGTCGGTGCCGGTCGTGACCCGGTCGACGCTGACGCCGGGCTCGTAGCGCACCAGGTCCTGGATGTCGCGGGTCGCCCGGTCATCCATCTGCTGGCGCGAAATGACCGTCACATTGGCCGGTACGTCCAGGCGCTGGCGTTCCTCGCGCGTTGCGGTCACCGTGATCTCGTCGGCCGCGGAGGCATTGGCGGCGGCCGCCGCCCGGGTCTCGGCCGGCGACGGCGCATTGGCCTGGCCGAACGCGCCTCCCGTGGCCGCCGTCAAAACAAGAATGGAAACCGACGCGCAAAGCGTCGCATAGCCGGACCGTGTCATCGCCCCGAAGCCCCTTGCCCAAGATGTGTGATGGCTGGCTGGCTTGAGACGGACGGCGTTCAGCTGGCTGGCATGGCGGCGGGGTGAACCAATTGGCCCCGTCGATCGCCGGCTCTCCTAGAAAAGTTGATTTTCACTGTCAACAATATGACTCATTTTGAGGCACCCTAGATATGCGAATTCGAATGTCAGTAGTTTGTAATGATTTTCATTCGAATTTTCCGGCACTTATCGCCCAACCCCTGGCGGCGCCGGCGCGCGGCCGGAATATGCAGAGGCCATATGGGATTGCATGCGTGGCGGCCGCGGCCGCGCCCAGTGCGCCGGCTGGCGGCCGCGAAGCCCCCATCGGCCAGCGATACGGCGAGGCGAGACAGAATGCCGCACCCTCGGTGCCGCAGCGCCGCGGAGGACAGGTGCTCAGACAAAAAGACCATCGTGGAAGAAGCGCCTCTGGCGTAGTGTGCGGTGGTTTTCGACGGCACAAGCCACGTTTCAGCCGTGCCGCGGCATGCCCTGTGAGGGCGCCCTTCCGATCGACGATCCCGTAGAGACCATCATGACCGAGACCCGCATCGAGACCGATACGTTCGGCCCCATCGACGTCGCCGCCGACCGCTACTGGGGCGCGCAGACGCAACGCTCCCTGCACTTCTTCCACATCGGCACGGAGAAGCAGCCGAAGCCGGTGATCAAGGCGCTCGGCATCATCAAGCGCGCGGCGGCCGAAGCCAATATGGCGCTCGGCCGGCTCGATCCGGCCATCGGCGCGGCCATCGTGGCGGTCGCCGACGAGGTCATCGCCGGCAAGCTCGATGCGCATTTCCCGCTGTCGGTCTGGCAGACCGGTTCGGGCACCCAGACCAATATGAATGCCAACGAGGTCATTTCGAACCGGGCGATCGAAACGCTCGGCGGGGTGATGGGCTCGAAGAAGCCGGTGCATCCGAACGACCACGTCAATATGAGCCAGTCGTCGAACGACACCTATCCGACCGCCATGCATGTCGCCGGCGCCATGGAGATCACCGGCCAGCTCTTGCCCGCGCTCAGGCACCTGCATGAGGCGCTCGACGGCAAGGCCAAGGCCTGGGCGGATATCCTGAAGATCGGCCGCACCCACACCCAGGATGCGACGCCCTTGACGCTCGGCCAGGAATTCTCCGGTTATGCCCGCCAGATCGATCTCGGCATCGAGCGGCTGGAGCAGTCGCTGCCGCGCCTGATGGAGCTTGCCCAGGGCGGCACGGCTGTCGGCACCGGCCTCAATGCGCCCGTCGGTTTCGCCGAAGCGGTCGCCGAACGGATCGCCGCGCTCACCGGCCTCGCCTTCCGCACCGCGCCGAACAAGTTCGAGGCGCTGGCCGCCCATGACGCCATGGTGTTCAGCCACGGCGCGTTGAACACGGTGGCCGCCTCGCTGTTCAAGATCGCCAACGACATCCGCTTCCTCGGCTCCGGCCCGCGCGCCGGCCTCGGCGAGCTGGCTCTGCCGGAGAACGAGCCGGGATCCTCGATCATGCCCGGCAAGGTCAATCCGACCCAGTGCGAGGCACTGACCATGGTGGCGACCCAGGTGTTCGGCAATCAGACCACCATCGGGCTTGCCGGCTCGCAAGGCCATTTCGAACTGAACGTGTTCAACCCTGTCATGGCCAATGCCTTCCTGCAATCGGTGCGGCTGTTGTCGGACGCAGCCCGGTCCTTCGCCGACCATTGCATCGCCGGCCTCGAGCCGCGCCGCGACAACCTGAAGCTCGGCGTCGAGCGCTCGCTGATGCTGGTCACCGCGCTGGCGCCGAAGATCGGCTACGACGCGGCCGCCAAGATCGCCAAGACCGCCCACAAGAACGGCACCACGCTGCGCGAGGAAGCGGTCGGCGGCGGCTATGTGACGGATGCGGAATTCGACACGCTGGTGCGGCCGGAAAAGATGATCGGGCCGTCCTGAGCGACGCGCGTCGGCGCATCGCCGTCATCTGAAATGCGAACGGAGCCGGTGATGAACCGGCCCCGCGTCATGGCCGCACCGCAACTCAGGCTGGCTTGTGGTCTCGGTGGACCTGCCGCTGACACGTGTGAACCACCGACGTCACCCCCGGCGAGCGAAGCGAGGGAAGGGGGTCCAGGAGCCAACAGGCCGCCCCGTCCGCACATGTCGTGCAGGGATCGCAGCGGTCAACACGGAGCCCGGCCTCCCTGGTCCCCCTTCCCCTCGGCTTCGCCTCGGCCCCCGGCAAAGCAATTGCTTTGCCTTGGGGTGACGTCGGAGTGCGTAGGCTCGCTCGGTGGAAACCGGCCAAGACAACTCCGGCTGCCAAAGCCCCGGACGCTTAACGGCCCGGGCAAGGCGCAAGACCCGATAGGCGAACGGGGCCGGCTCATCGCCGGCCCCGCTCCAATGTGCATGCCGGCCTCAGGCCGGCCGCCGATCGATCAGGGGCGAACGGCCGTCACTTCGATCTCGACCAGCCAGCCCGGATTGACGAGGCCGGCGACCTGCATGACCGAACGCGCCGGCAGGTTGGGCTGCGCCGGCGTGCCGAAGAACTGCGTATAGCCCTCCATGAAGCCGGCGAAATCCATGCGGTTCTCCTTGGCGGGATCGGCCACCAGGAAGACCTGCATCTTGACCACGTCCTTCATCTGCAGGTTGACCCGCTGCAGCGCGCGCTCGATCGCCTGCAGCACGCTCACCGTCTGCGCCTTGGTATCGCCGAAGGAGGCCAGGCTGTTGCGCGGAGCCTGCTCGTTGGTCACCGTCGGCACCATGCCGCTGACATAGACCGTGGTCCGCCCGGCAGGCACTTCGACCGCAGCGGCGATCGGGAAATTCGAGCCGGGATTGCGGTGGCGGATGACGTCCTGGGCATTGGCCGCCCCGGCCATGCCGGCAAGTGCTGCGGCAAGCGTCACGACAAGGCTGGTCTTGCGGAACATGAATTACTCCCTTGAATGGAATGGAGGCGGCATGCCGGCACCGGGCCCATGCCGCCCTCTTGTCTGGCGACCGGGCGGACGAAGGTCCACCCGGCCGGGCTTGCGCCTATTGACGCACCGCCTTCACATCGTCGGCGCTGACCGGATCGGTGTAGTTGTTGCCGAAATTGGTCCGGATGTAATTGACCACCGCCGCGACCTGGGCGTCGTTCAACTGGTTGCCGAATGACGGCATGGCCTTCTGCCCGTTGACGACCAGGTAGACCGGGTAGCCCGAGGCTTCGAGCTTGGTATTGCCGGCGAGCTTCGGATAGGCACCGGCGCCGATGGCGCCGCGGCCTTCCGGCATGTGGCAGCCGGCGCAGACATAACGATAGATCGATTCGCCGTCCTGATAGGTGAAGCGGGCCGGGCTGGAGAACAGCGCCGAGGACTGCGACAGGGCCGCGGTGGCGCCGGCGATCAAAAGGGCGGCGGTCAGGCCGATCTTGAGCGAGGTCTTGGATGACGGGATCATGGTGAAACCCTCTGGAACGACAAGGAAATTACGGGCGATCAGCCGGCGACGACGCGCTTGTGCAGACGCCCGATGGCGTCGAGCGCGGAGAGCACGGCGCCTTCCTGCCAGGCCGGCAGATAGGAGGCGTGCTCGCCCGCCAGCATGATCCGGCCATCCATGGCGCAGAGGTTCTTGTAGTGCTGCTTGCGCGCGGCATCGCTCCACACGGCGTAGCAGCCGAGCGTCGCGGGCTCGCGGTGCCAGCCCACCGAGATGCCGTTCTCGAACTCCTTCTGGTATTGCTGCGGATGGATCTGCGCGCCGAATTCGACGGCCTTCTTGATCCGGTCGGCCGGCGCCAGCGCCGTCCATTCATAGGCATTGGCGCCGAAGGCATAGGCCCCGAGCAGCACGCCCTTGCCGGTCTTGAAGAAGTTCGACGAGGGATACTGGATCATGGCGTTCGGCAGGTTGGTGTAGCTGATGCCGCCATAGATCTGCTCGTCCTCCTCCCAGAACCGGCGCTTGAACTGCAGGCCGACCTTGATCGAGGGCGCATAGGCCGGCGCGTCGATCGCCGCCTTCATGGCCGAGCCGACATTGATGTCGATCTGCGACAGCACCGAGAGCGGAATGGTGCACAGGCAATAGTCGGCGCTCGCCGTCTGCTGCCGGCCGCCCTTCTTGGCATCGACATAGGTGACGGTGACGCCACGATTGTCCTGCTTGATGGTGGTCACCTTGGCATTGTACTTGATCAGGCGGCCGACTTCGCGCTGGAACGCCTTGCCGATCATGTCCATGCCGCCAACCGGCTGGAAGATCGCCGAGTGGAACTCGTAGACATTGCCGGTCTGCATGCGGTTCCACAGACGGGACTTCACCACGTCCTTGAAGCTGAACGGCTCGGACGGCACCGGCTCGCCGGTGAGGCCGCCGCCGGGATCACGGTCATAGCCGCGCCGGTCGCTCGTCAGATCGTTCTTCACATAGCGGTAATTGGCATCGAGCGCGCCCCACTGGCGCAGCGCCGCGAGCAGGACTTCCTTGTCCTCCTTGGTCACGGCGTCTTCCAGCTTGTCCTGGTTGACCGCCTTGGACAGGAGTTCGGTCATGCCGCCCTGGAAGTCGGAATAGATGTGACGGAAGCGCTGCGGCTTGCCGCCGAAACTGTCCTTGTTGTGCAGGTAGGCGTTGTAATTGACCTGGACGAAGGGCTCCATGGCGACGCCGAGCCGCTTGCAATAATCCAGGATGGCGTGATGGTTGTAGGGAATGCGCCACGGGCCGGGATTGATGTAATTGCCGCGCTCGAACTCGCATTTCTGCTCGATGCCGCCGAGCTCGGTGAACTTGTCGCCGCCGCGCAGCGTCCAGTTCCGGCCGCCGGCGCGCTCGTGATATTCCAGCACCTGGACCTTGTAGCCGGCCTTGCGCAGTTCCAGCGCCGCGACGAGGCCGGCAAGGCCCGCGCCGAGGATCAGCACGGACGCGCCCTTGGGATCGCCGTCGAGCTTGATCGGGCCGGTATAGGGCGATTCAGCCGCATGGCCGAGACTGGTCATCGCCTGGTACATGGCGGCGCCGCCGGCGGCCGCCCCGATCAGGTTCAGCAGGTGGCGCCTGCTCATCGGTGACGTGTCTGTTTCCGACATCGTTTCGCTCCCAAATTCAAAAAGATCGGCGGCGGCGCGGCGCCGCGACGGCGCAGCCGAAGCAGCGGCCGAGATGGACGATTAGAGATCAAAGCGCCGCAGCCGTCAGCGCAGTTTGGTATGATTCTTTGTTATGCGGGATGTGAAGGAAGTTCATACCGCAATGATGGAACCGGACCGGACGCCCGGGTCCTTGCCGGCGACCACCAGAATGTTGCGGCCGGGCTTTACGCCGATCGACCAAAACCGGAACTCATTAAATCAAATCAAAAGCTTCGCCGCCGCCCCGAAGCGCGTCGGGCGTGGTGGCGGCCCCGGCCGAAAGAGCCGGAGGCCGCTCGATCGGCAAGCCGGCCGGCCAAATTGCAACGGGCTGTGAACGCGTGGCCGGCCGGCGGGCCGGGCCGGCCTCCTCGGCGATAAGCGGACGGAAACGCTCACTCGGGCCGCCGCATGGCCCGGCAAGAGCCGAAAGTGCTCAGCACTTGGCCGATCGAGCACGTGTTTCTACGCGTCCGTAGATGTCCCAGTAACCATCGAAACCCAGTCTTAGAGCCAGCCCGTGACCGCCTCCGCCGACCGCGAGGCGGCAACTGACGCAAGGACATAACGTGACGACAAGACCAGCGACGGGGATCGTTCGTCCCGCTCGAAAAGCCCGACGCGGACCGTTCCCCGAGCGGTCCGTGTCCGCGACGCGGCCGATCCCCTCCGCCGATGCGGCGCCGCAGCCCCTGCGTCCGGTCTGACGCCGCAGCCCCCCGCCCCGGTCATGCCGCCGGGTCATCGACACCGCCCGCCTCCTGCCGATCGGCAGCCCCCCGACGGAGCCCTTCCCATGTCCTTCCTCGCCCGGTTCAGCATCCTGACCAAGATCATCACCGTCATCGCGTTGATCGGCGTCATCACAGCCGGCTGCGCCCACTACATGATCGGCAAGATGTCGGAGATCGACGCCGCCTATTCCGGTTATCTCGCCAGGGATGCCCAGGCCAATGTGGTCGCAAGCCGCGCCAACCGCGCCATCTACCAGATCCGCTACCTCGCCTGGCGCTCGATAGCGGAAGCCGACAATACGAGCCTCCGCGCCAATGAGGCCGAATATATCAAGACCTTCGAAGAATTCGGGCAGATGCTGCGATTCGTCCGGGACAATTCGCCTCCTGCCTATGGCGCGCAGGCCGAGCGGATCGCCGCCAAGGTGGCGACGACCTTCCGCGGCCAATTGGACATCGCCATGGCTCACGCCGTCGCCAACCGCAACGCGGAAGCACTGGCGCAGCAGATCAGGAACACCCCCCTGTTCAACGAGATCACCCGCGATCTCGGAGAGCTGCGCGACGGCCTGGCCACGGCGATCCAGAAGGGCAGCGAAGAGCTTGCGGCCGCTACCGCATCGACCATTCGCCTGTCCATGATCGCCCTGGGACTTGGCCTCGCGCTCGGCATCGGCGCCGCCGTCCTGGTCGCATTGTTCGGCATTATCAGGCCGATCCGCAACCTGGTCGCGGCCTTGACCCGCATGGCCGGCGGAACGCTCGACATCGAGATCGCCGAATCGAAGCGCCGCGACGAACTCGGCGAAGTCGGCCGGGCCGTCGTCGCCATCAAGGCCCGGGCCGAGGAGAAGGCGCTGGCCGAAGCCGCGGAGAAGGCCAAGGACGACGCTCGGGCGGCGGCGCAGCGCAAGGCCGACATGCAGATGCTCGCCGACAGTTTCGAAACGGCGGTGGGCGGCATCATCGGCGCCGTGTCCTCGTCGGCGACCGAACTCGAAGCGGCCGCGCAGACGCTGACGCAGACCGCCGAGACGACGCAGCATCTGTCGACCAATGTCGCCGCGGCGTCGGAGGAGGCCTCCATCAATGTCCAGGCCGTCGCCTCCGCGTCCGAGGAGCTCGCCTCGTCCCTGTCCGAGGTCGGCCGGCAGGTGCAGGAATCGAGCAAGATCGCGGTGGACGCCGTCCGTCAAGCGGAGAAGACCGATGCCCGGATCACCGCACTGCAGCAGGCAGCCAGCCGTATCGGCGATGTCGTCAAGCTGATTACCGCAGTGGCAGAACAGACCAACCTGCTTGCACTGAACGCCACGATCGAGGCGGCAAGGGCGGGCGAGGCCGGCCGCGGCTTCGCGGTCGTGGCCCAGGAGGTCAAGGCGCTCGCGGCCCAGACTGCCAAGGCGACCGACGAGATCGCCGTCCAGATCGACGGCATGCAGGTGGCAACCCAGGACTCCGTCTCCGCCATCAAGGAGATCGGCACGACCATCGGGCGCATCTCGACGATCTCCGTCAGCATAGCGGCGGCCATCGAGGAACAGGGTGTCGCAACCGAGGAAATCGCGCGCAACGTCCAGCAGGCCGCCGCTGGCACCAGCCAGGTCGCGGCCAATATCACCGACGTCAATCGCGGGGCGACGGAGACCGGCTCGGCCTCCAGTCAGGTGCTGTCTTCCGCCCAATCGCTGTCGAGCGAGGGCAACAGGCTGAAGCTCGAGGTCGGCAAATTCCTCGAGACCGTCCGTGCGGCGTGACGCCCGGCCGGATGCGGCCCCGGGTCGCTTCGGTCCGTATCGCCTCCCCCTGAAGGATATGAGAGACAACCATGCCCGACGTCGTTCACTACCTGCAAATACCGCCGCGTGACGGCCGCGCGAGCCGGCAAGGCGGCCACCTGACGGCCAGTCACCGGGACGAAATCCACCAGGCCGTCGCCCAGGCCAAGCAGGCCTCGGCGAGCATGATCAATGCCCTGGAACTGTCCCTTGACGAACTCGCCGAGGCGCTGCTGGAAATGCCGGCCGATAGCGGCCGGCACTTGTCCCGCGACCTGGTGGCGGTCCGGGCAAGCCTCGCCGAGACCCGGCGAAGGCTTCGGGATCTCGACGCGCCCGCCGCCGAGGGATCGCGCCGGCCAGGCGTGAGCCCGGCCGCGCGGGAACAGTCGATCGCGTGAAAGTGCGGCCGGCCGTGGCGCCCGCCGGGTGCCGCGGATCGGGCGCGACGCGCGGCCCGCGGCAAGGATGGGAGATGGCGGCAAGCTTGCATGGAGGAGCGGCCACAGGCCGCGGGGCGAGTACATCTTGACGAAAGCCCAGATGGCTTATGGGAGAATCGGGCGCTCCACGACCGCCCCATTCCGGAGGAGGAATCCGATCCAATGCGACAACCGTTTCCCGATTTAGGCTAGCAGAATGACGACAGGCATCTCTCACCCAGGCTTGTCCCGCCGGGCAGGTTGGTCGTCCTATCATTTTCTCAGCATGGTGGAGGAGGTGGTCGGTGCCGGCTGCTGGTCCACCGATCTGATCACCGGCATCGGCCACTGGTCGGCGGGCATGTACCGGCTGCTGGGCATCGAGCCCGGCTCGGTCACGCCCTCGCATCAGCTGTTCAGGGAGTTCATTCATCCGGACGACCGGCGAAACCTCAGGAACGATTGGCCGCAATGGGCCCTGGACGGCTTGTCATGGAACAATGAATTCCGGGTCATCCGCACCAATGGCGCTGTCCGATGGCTTGCCAGCAAGGCTGAGGTCGTGCGCCGCGACGAAGCCGGGCGGTCGGTGCGCGCCGCCGGCGTGCTGATCGACATTACCGCGCGCAAGGAGGACCAGCGCGGCCGACGCCTTGTCCGCGATCGCTATGTGGCGCTGTCGCGAACCCTGTCGTCCATCGTCTGGGTGACCGGCCCGGACGGCATGGCGACCGGCTCGGAACACTGGATGGAGCTGACGGGCCAATCCATGGAAGACATGGTCGGGCTCGGCTGGGTGGCGGCCTTGCATCCCGCCGACCAGGATCGCGTGCTGCATGCATGGCGCGAGGCGCTGCACAGGACGTGGCAATACGATATCGATTACCGGATCCGCTGCGCCGACGGCCACTATCACTGGTTCAATGCCCGTGGCGCACCGGTCTATTGCGAGAACGGAACTCTGCGCGAATGGATCGGCATCAGCAGGCCGATCGAAGCGGGCCGGCCGCCACGATCGCTTGCATCGGACCACCACCACCGGGTGGTCTCGCGCCCGCCACGGCGCTCCATCGACGGCTCTCTCATGCGGGCCGCCCGCGCCTTGCAGAACTGGTCGGTGCCGGATCTGGCCGAGGCCGCCCAGGTGTCGGTCTCGACGATCAGGCGCATCGAGGACAACGATGCCCCGGTTCGTCCCCGCGCCCAGAACCTTGCCGCCCTGCAGCAGGCACTGGAGGCGGCCGGTGTCGAATTCCTGTGGGCCACGGACGGATCGCCGAGCATTCGCCTGGCCGCCTGGGCCAATGCCGCCGCGGCGGAACGGCGGCCGGTCGCCGCCGGCCCTCGCGCATCCGGCGGCGGGCCGGCTGCGCGGCCTGGCGTGGCATCCAGCTGAGCCCGCGGCCCGGCCGTGAAAACCGGCAAGGGTCACACGACCTGGTTGTCCGGTTTCCGGCCGGCGGCAAGCGCGATGAACCCGTCAATCAGCGTCTGGCCCATGGCGCGCCGGCTTTCCACCGTCGAGCTGCCGATATGAGGCAGCAGGAAGGCATTGCCGAGATCGAGGTAACGGGGATCGAGCTTCGGCTCGTTGGTGAAGACGTCGAGGCCCGCCGCGCGCACGTGACCGCTCTTCAGGCCGGCGATGAGCGCGTCGTCGTCGATGACCGGGCCGCGCGCGATATTGACCACGATGCCCCCCGGCTTCATCGCGGCGATCCGCTCGGCATTGAGGAAGCCGCGTGTCGTCTCGGTCAGCGGGCAGGCGATCGCCAGCGCGTCGATCGCTCCGAGGAAGTCCCGCGCGTCGGCATGATGCACCGCGCCCTTGGCGAGCTCCGGCGGCAGGGCCGAACGGTTGTGGTAGCCGATCTTCATGCCGAAGGCCCGGGCGCGGTCGGCGATGCCGCGGCCGATCCGGCCCATGCCGAGAATGCCGAGCGTCTTGCCCGTGAGCTCGACGCCGATGAGCTGGGTCGGTGTCCAGCCCTGCCAGGCGCCGGAGCGCACCAGCGCAATGCTCTCGGTGGCGCGCCGGGCGGCCCCCAGCAACAACAGCAGCGCGGTCTCGGCCACCGCGTCGGTCAGCACGTCGGGCGTGTGCAGCACGGCGATGCCGCGCCTGCGCGCCGCCTCCAGATCGATGTGGTCGAGCCCGACCGAATAGGTGGCGATCACCTTCACCGAGGCCGGCAAGGCATCGATCAGCGCCGCGTCGGCCGGCGTCATGGCCAGCAGCAGCAAGGCGTCGCGGCCCTCCAGCCGAGCGATCAACTCGCTCACCGGACGCGACCGCGCGTCCGGCATGAAGTCGACGTCGAGCGCGGCATCGAGGTCGCGTTCGACCTCCTCGGGCAATTGGCAGGCGACCAGGACGGAACAGGGTTTCATGAGCAGTCTCTCGTGATGATCAGCGCCGCCGGCGCACATGGCCGGCGGTGACGGCGTCGAGGCTTGCCGTGCCGAGCAGCGCCATGGCGATGTCGATCTCGGCGGCAAGCAAGGTGATGGCATGGTCGACGCCGGTCTCGCCGGCGCTCGCCAGCCCCCACAGGAAAGGCCGGCCGATGCTGCAGCCGACCGCGCCGAGCGCGCGGGAGGTGAGGATGTCGGTGCCGCGGCGGACACCGCTGTCGACAATGAGCTGCGCCCTGCCCCCGACCGCCTCGGCGATGGCGGGCAAAGCGCTGATCGGCGCCGGCACATGGTCGAGCTGGCGGCCGCCATGGTTGGAGACGATCACCGCGTCGGCGCCGCTATCGACCGCCATCCGGGCATCGTCGGGGTGCAGGATGCCCTTGATCGCCACCGGCCCGTTCCAGAGCCTGCGCAGCCGGGCAATGTCCGCCCAGGTGACGGAGGGATCGAACAGGCTGCTGACATGCTGGGCGATATTGGTGAAGCCCCCGGCAGTGTCGGTCTTGAAATTGCCGAAGGTCGGCGGCGAGCGCATCACGCCCATCAGCCAGCCGGGCCGGCAGGCGAGATCCAGGATGTTCGACAGGCGCGGCTTCAACGGCATGGTGAAACCGTTGCGGACATCCCGTTCGCGCCGGCCGGTGAGCGGCAGGTCGACGGTGATGCACAAAACCCGGTAGCCGGCCGCCTGGGCGCGGGCGACCAGCCGGTCGGTCAGGTCGCGGTCGCGCATGACATAGAGCTGGAACCAGAGATCGGTCCCGGGCGCGGCCTCGGCGACCTGTTCGAGGGACGCGACCGAATTGGTCGACAGGCAGAAGGGAATGCCGCGGGCCCCCGCCGCGCGCGCGGCCGCCATCTCGCCGCCCGGCCAGAAAAAGCCGGCAAGCCCGGTGGGTGACAGCATCAAGGGCAGGCTGGCGGTGCGGCCGAGGAAATCGGCACGCGGGTCGCGCAGACTGACATCGACCCCGACCCGCGGCAGCAATTGCCAGTCGCCGAAGGCTGCCTGGTTGTCATGAAGCGTCGTCTCGTCGCCGGCCGCGCCATCGATGAAATCGAACACCGCCTTGGGCAGCCGCCGGCGGGCCAGCAGGCGCAGATCGGCAATCGACGCCGCCTTCGGCAGGGACCGGGCCGATGAACCCCACATGGCGGCGCTCCTCGCATTCGGGCCGGGCGGTTCGCCGCGTGGCCTCAGCCCGTCCGTTCTAGGGTCTATGACCCCGCCGGACGACCCGTCCGAATGCATTGCGCCTATTTGCAACGCGGACTTGCCGCCGGAATGGCGCCCCGAAACGCTCCGCGGGCAGCGATGAACGGGACTTATGGCTGGCCTTGACGGCCGACATCGGCTAAGCGGGCCGGCCGTTCTCCGGCCTCAGGATCTCCGCCTTGTCCGCCCGCCCGCAAGACATTTCGATCGGCGTCGATTTCGGCACCAGCAATACCGTGGTCGCCATCGCGACGCCGGATGGCCGCGCCGAGGTGATCAGCTTCGACCATGGCGGCAAGCGCCTCAGCGGTTTCGTCACCGCCCTGTGCTTCTGGGAAGAGCGCAAGGGCCTCAGCGCGGCCAAGCCCCGGGTCGAGGGCGGTCCCTGGGCCATCGACCAATTGCTCGCCGGCACCTCGGCGCACCGCTTCATCCAGTCGTTCAAGACCTTCGCGGCGAGCTCCAGCTTCCAGGAGACCCGGATCTTCCGGCAGCGCTACCGCTTCGAGGACCTGCTCTCGGCCTTCCTCGACACCCTGGTCGGCCACGGCAATGGCAATCTGGATTTCCAGGGTGCGAAACTGGTCATCGGCCGCCCCGTGAAATTCGCCGGCAGCCATCCCAATGACGGCCTCGCCATGGAACGCTACGGCGCAGCCTTCGGCAAGCTCGGCGCCAAGTCGACGACCTATGTCTATGAGCCGGTCGGCGCCGCCTTCTTTTACGCCCGCAAGCTCGACCATGACGCGACCGTCCTGGTCGCCGATTTCGGCGGCGGCACCAGCGACTTCTCGGTCATGCGCTTCGAACGCGCCGGCGGCACGCTGCGCGCCGAACCGCTCGGCCATGCCGGCGTCGGCATTGCCGGCGACACCTTCGACTATCGCATCGTCGACCGGGTGGTCTCGCCCAAGCTCGGCAAGGGCTCGAGCTACCGCTCCTTCGACAAGCTCCTGACCATCCCGAACCACTATTACGCCAACCTGGCGCGCTGGCATCAGCTCGCCATGATGAAGTCGAACGGCGATCTCAAGGGATTGCAGGACCTCGCCAAGGTGGCGACCGAACCGGACCAGTTGCACAAGTTCATCGACATCGTCGAATACGACCTGGGGCTGGCGCTCTACCGCGCCGTGTCGGCCGCCAAGATGACCTTGTCGACCGAGGCGAGCGCAGCCTTCCGTTTCGTCGAATATGACGTCGACATCCAGGCGACCATCGCGCGGCGCGACTTCGAGGCCTGGATCGCGCCCGACGTGGCGCGCATCGCCGAGACGGTCGACGAGGTGCTGGCGCGCGCCGGTGTCGCGGACACCGCGATCGAACGGGTGTTCCTGACCGGCGGCACCTCCTTCGTGCCGGCAATCCGCAACCTGTTCGTCAAGCGTTTCGGCGAGGAACGGCTGACCAATACCGACCAGTTCGAGTCGATCGCCTATGGCCTGGCACTGATCGGCCAGGACCCGGATGCGGAACGCTGGGCGGTCAGGCACGACCATTGAGCGCGTGCGCGCCTGCGGGCATGACCAATTGGGGTGACGCGCGCCCTGAATGGGCCTTTCTCTATGATCAGCCGGGCTGAATTCGTGGATGGCCGGGACAAGCCCGGCCAAGACGAGGTGTGCTCCCTGGAGAGGGGCGCAGGACCCTCGCCGTGGCCCCGCACACCGTGAGGTCAACACATCGTCCTGCCCGGGCTTGTCCCGGGCACCCACGACTTGTTGCCTCAAAATCGACCCGCCGGAACCACTGCCCGGCAGTGCCGGCCCCATCATCACCTCGACAATGACAGGAAGCGGCGCAGGACGTTGTCGAGAATGCGCGACACGTCGTTGTCGTCGCCGTTGTGGCAGAGGCTGCCGATAAAGGTGATCGAGCCGCTGGCGAAGAAGGCGCCTTCGCCGGGCGGCGTGCCGAGCACCATATGGGCCTCGACGCCTGGGCTGGTGGTCAGCGCCAGGGTGTGGGTCAGGATCTCTTCGGGCGCGAGCTGGAAACTCGGCCCGTGGCCTTCCGAGCGCGCGACCACGACGGTCCCCTCGGGCGTGCCGAGCACCTGCGAGACCTGGTCGAGCTCGAAGCCGGCCGCGCCGCCGCCGAACAGGCCATGGTCGCCCAAGGTTTCGCCGTCGACACCCTCGAACAGCCAGGACAGCGCCGGATCGCGGGATGCCGGGGTGCGCCGGTAATAGGAGCCTTCATAGAGCCCCTGAATGGCGAAACCGATGCCGGCGAGCATTTGCGGCGGCCGGTCGTTGCGGCGCCAGAGCCCGCCATAGGCGCCGTCGAGCTGCTGGTAATATTCGCCGACCCGGCAGGCCCAGGCGCGAATGCCGCTCTCGGCCCGCCGGATCTCGATCATGTGCGGCAGGTCGCCGCGCCGGCCGATGCGCCAATAGAAGCCGTTGCCGCCGAGATAGACGAAATGCCCGCCGGCCTCGCGATAGTCCTGCAGCGCGTTCAGCGAGCGCTCGGTGTGATATTCCGGGTGGCTGCCGGTGACGACGATCTCGTAGCCGTCGATCGCCGCGGCGCCCTCGTCGTCGAGATCCTCGTCCGTGACGATGTCGAAATCGTAGCCCTTGCGATGGAGCCAGGCGACGAGATGGGTGTCGGCGGGAAAATGCCTGAGCCCCGAGCCGCGCTGGTCCTCGAAGGTGAGATAGCCCGGCCGCATGGTCATGATCGGACGCAGCCGCGACGACAGCGAAACACCCGAGCCGTCGGAATGGTAATTATAGGTCGACAGCGCGAAGTCCGGCACCTCGTCGGAGTTCCAGGGATAGCCGCCCCAGGCCTCGGCCCTCGCCTTCAGGCCGCCCTTGAAATTGCCGCGCGAATGGTTGGCATAGGCGAGATAGGTGAAGGTCGAGGCGAGCACCGCGATCGGCTTTTTCGGTCCGCCGCGCGCCGGCAGGACGAAGAAGGGAATGGTGTCCCTGCCCTGCCCGTTGATCACCTCGATCGCATAGATGCCGCTCTCCAGCCCGGACGGAATGGTGAAGCTGAGGCCGGGCGTCCATCCGCAGTCGGAGAGATCGTCGTCGTGGAAGTGAATGGCGCCGTAATGGCCCGGTGCGTGACGCCAGCAGAATTCGCTGCCGTCCCAGTTCGATCCGCGTATGGCGCGGGTCGGCACATTGACCAGGGTGCCGTCGCCATGGCCCAGCCGCTCGGGAAATGTCTGCCGGTCGATCGCGGCCGAGAAGTCCCAGAGGGCCAGCGCGTCCTGCTCAGGCACGCCCAAGGCGCCGCCGGTCTCGGCGAGGCGCGGTTCGAGGCCGCGCCGCAAGGCCGGCTGCTCGATCTGGCCGTTGAAGCTCAGCGTCGGCCTGCCCGCCCAGACCGCAGCGAAAGCGGCCTGGGTCCAGTCCGAGGCCGAGACAGCATCAGAAAGCTGCAAGATCTGGCGGCGGACGGCGCCCATGCCGCGCCGCTGATCGAGCCGGGCCAGTTCGACGACAACAGCCGAACGGTCATGCTCGAAGCCGAGGCCGACCGCATGCCAGGCGCCAATGTCGAGTTCGAGATCGGTGGCTGTCCGGCTCTCCAGACCGTGCCGGCGCATGACCAGGACGAAGCGGCGGCCTTCGAGCCCGAGCGCGAAGACCTCCTGGCCGTCCTCGTCCTGCAAGGCGGCGACGACGCGCAGGTCCGTGCCGAGACAGGTCGGCCGCACATTGAGCACCAGGGCCATGGCGCCGGCATCGCCGAGCGCCGGCAACGGCGCGAGCCCACAGGAGCCGATCGGCACCGGCTGCGCCTTGCCGGCATGGCGGCCTTCGATGGCGCTTGGCACCGCGTCCATCCTGAGGCCCGGCCCGGCGGGATTGGGATCGCCGCAGATCACCCGCACCAGGCGGGCGTCGAAGGGCTGATCGCCGGCGGAGCTGATGTGGAAATTGATGGCGTCGCCGGGACGCCCGCGCAGGGGATCGCAATAGCCGATAATGGGAGGCAGCATGGGGCTTCCGTGAGGTCGATGGCCGGCGCATCACGCGCCGGTTTTCGGTGAATGGCGGCGCTCAGTGAATGGCGAGGTAGCGTTCGATCCGCGCGGGCGCCCGGCGCCCCTCTTCCGCGGTCAGAATGTCGACCACCGTGCCGTTTTCCATGACGATCACCCGGTCGGCGATCTCGAGCGCCAGCGCCAGGTTCTGCTCGACCAGGATGATCGAGAGGTTCTCGCCGCGCAGTTCCTTCAGCACCCGCGCGACCGATTTGACGACAACTGGGGCAAGCCCCTGCGAGGGCTCGTCGAGCAGCAGCAATCGGGGCGCCGGGGCAAGCCCGCGGCCGATCACCATCATCTGCTGCTGGCCACCGGACAGCTGGGCGCCGCGCCGGCGCGTCAGCCCCTGCAATTCCGGGAACCAGCCGAGGAACCGCTCCAGCGTATAGGGCGAGCCCGCGCGGTAGCCGAGCATGATGTTCTCCTCGACCGTCAGCAGCGAGAAGGCGTCGCGGGTCTCCGGCACATAGCCGATGCCCTGGCGGGCGATCCGGTGCGGCTTCTGCCCGCTGATCAGCCGGCCGTCGAAACGCACCGATCCCCGGCCCGGCGTGTTGAAGCCCATGATGGTGCGCAGCGTCGTGGTCTTGCCCGCGCCGTTGCGTCCGAGAATGGCGACGACCTCTCGGGATCCGACCGAAAAGCCGACATCGAACAGCGCCTGGCTGCGGCCATAGAAGGCATCGACGCCGGCCATTTCGAGCAATGGGGTTTCAACCGCCAAAATAGGCCTCCTGCACGGTCTTGTTGCCCTGGATGTCGCCGGGCGTACCGTGTGCGATCACCGCTCCGCGGTTCATCACCGAGATCTCGTCGGAGATCTCCATGACCACGCCCATATTGTGCTCGATCATGACGATGGTGAATTCGCCCTTCAGCGCGGCGATCACCCGTTTGACCTTTTCGGTTTCCTGGCGGGACAACCCGGCCGTCGGCTCGTCGAGCAGGATGATCCTGGGTTCGGAGGCGAGCGTCACGGCGATTTCCAGAAGCCGCTGGTCGCCATAGGACAATTCCTTGGTCGGCACGTCGGCGAAATGCATCAGCCCGAGCCGGCGCAGATAGCTGTCGGCGTGCTCGCGCACGGCGGCGTCGCGGTCGGCACGGCGCCAGAACACCAGTGACCCGCCGGCCAGCGCCCGATAGGAGGCGACCCAGACATTCTCGCGCGCCGTCATGTCGAGATAGACGCTGGAGATCTGGTAGGAGCGCGACAGGCCCCTGCAGGCGATCTGGTGCGGCTTGAGGCCGGTGACGTCGGCGCCCTCGAGGCGGACGGCGCCGGAATCGGGCGTCAGGTCCTTGGTCAGGAGATTGAACAGCGTGGTCTTGCCCGCGCCGTTCGGCCCGAGAATGCTGTGCAGCCTTCCCTTGGCGAAGGCCATCGAGACGTCCTGGACGGCGACATTGCCGCCGAAGCTCTTGCGCAGGGTTTCGGCCGCGAGAATGATCGGGTTGCCCGGCACGGTCATGGCCGCCTCCTCAGGCGCCGGGCCCATTGGCATGCCTTGGCGGCGAGGTCGAGTACGCCGCCCGGCAGGAACAGCATGACGACGATGACGAACAGGCCGAGCAGCAGCGGCCAGCGCGCCCAGAACAGGCTGAAAAGGCCCTGCAGCCAGATGAAGATGGCCGCGCCGATCACCGGTCCGAGCATCGAGCGGGTGCCGCCGATGAGCACCATGAAGACCACATAGGCCGACGCCACCCAGTGCACGGAGTCGATCGGCATGATGCGGTAGAGCATGCCGAACAGCGCGCCGGCGATGCCGGCAATGGCACCCGCCATGACGAAGGCGATGAGCTGGGCCCGGTGCACGGGATAGCCGAGCGAGGCGGTGCGGCGCGGATTGAGCCGCGCCGCCGTCAGCACCATGCCGAGCGGGCTGTCGACGACCCGCCGCAACACGACCATTCCGGCAAGGAAGATCGTGGCCGACAAGGCGTAGAAGGCCAGGTGATTGTCGAAGCTCAGCGTGCCCAGGAACGGCAGGTCGAGCGGCAGGCGCTTGATGCCGGCAAGGCCGTCCTCGCCGCCGGTCACCGAGTGCCAGGAATAGGCGATGTAATAGACCAGCTGGTTGAAGGCGAAGGTCAGCATCATGAAATAGATGCCGGTGCGCCGGATGCTGAAGGCGCCGATGACCAGAGCGAGCAGGCCGGCCGCGAGCGCCGCCGCCAGCAGCATGACCGGCAGCGGCGCCAGCCCACGCGCGGCGAGATAGCCGGCCGCGTAGCCGCCGACACCGAAGAACGCGGCCTGGCCGAAGGAGTAGAGCCCGGCCGTGCCGATCAGCAGATTGGTCGACATGGCGAAGAGACCGAAGATGACGATCTCGGTGGCGATGTTCACGGGGATCGCGAAGGGCAACAGGGCCACGGCGACGACCAGGGCCAGGGCGGCCGCGAGACCGGATGACGGCCCGGGCGAGGCGATCGCGGCCGCGGCCGCGGCATCGGTGCCTGTGACGGCCATGGCGGATTCGTGCTCGGAGGCCATGGATCAGCGCTCGCCTAGAAGGCCTTGCGGCCGGATGAGGAGGATCGCGATCATCGCGACATAGATGACGAGTCGTCCGTGAAGAACGCTGATCAGGCGATCTGAGCGACTGCGCGGCGCATGTTGGTTGCGGCAAAGGTTGCCTGGATGAGGGCGTAAAGAAGCGCCAGCCACCTGAGCAGGAGGCGGAAGTTGTAGCCGACGGCGGCGAGAACGGCG
>JAFKKV010000008.1 GCA_017304475.1 Hyphomicrobiales bacterium
TGAATGCTGGCGCGCGCCTTGCCGGCTGCCACGCCTTCCAACAACTCGCCGACCAGGAACAAAAACACGACGGTGGCGCCTTCCTCACCGGCGCCGATGATCACCGCGCCAACCGCTGCGATCGTCATCAGCATCTCGATGGAGAACGGCGTGCCGTTGAGCGCCGCCGCGATGGCCCGGTTGGCGATCGGCACCAGGCCCACGAGCAGCGCGATATTGAAAGCCCAGACTTCGATACCCGGGAACAGCCTGCCGACCCCGAAGGCAACCACCAGTGCGAGGCCGCTGGCGATCGTCAGCAGCGCCTTGGGCGATTTCCACCACGGGCCGCTGCTTGGTCCATGATCGTGACCATGCAGACCGGCAACGGCTTCCTCTGCATCGGAGTGATCGTGGCGGTCGGCCCGATCGTCGGTGGTGGAAACGGCCGGCAGAGTTTTGGCCTGCAGCGGCGCGACCTTGTAACCGAGGCCGCGGACCTTCTGTTCGACGGCGTCGAGATCACTGTCGTCCCTGTGATGCACCGTCATGGTGCCCGCCGGTACTGAAACCATAACGTCTTCGACGCCCGGCACCCGGCGCACAGCGGTATCGATTTTGGCCGCGCACGAGGCGCAGTCCATGCCTTCCACCCGGTAGCGGGTCTGGTTCGCAGCATTTGCCATGACGATATCCCTTGCATCGATTGACCCGACGCCTACATCCTCTAGCGGCTAGAGGAGCAAGCGAAAAAATGATCTCTCAAAGCGCGCCGATCGGCGAAGCGGCCAGACAGAGTGGCGTCAAAGTACCGACCATCCGCTATTACGAGCAAATCGCTCTTCTGCCGGCCCCTCCCCGCACGGACGGCAACCGGCGCCTCTACAATGCCGACGATGTGCGGCGTCTTGCCTTCATCCGTCATGCTCGCGAGTTGGGGTTCGAGGTGAATGCTATCCGGACGCTTCTGACGTTGCAGGACGAGCCTGGGCAGTCATGCGCGGCGGCTGACGCCATCGCCCGCGATCGCCTCGTCGAGGTCGAGCAACGCATTGCAAGCCTGACGGCCTTGAAAGCCGAGCTGGAGCGCATGGTGGTCGGCTGCTCACATGGTCGGGTCGGCGAGTGCCGCGTCATTGAGATTTTGGCCGATCACGGCCGGTGCGTTCATGAGCACCACTAACGAGGGCTGGCGGGAGGCCTCAACCATTGCGGCGGAGCGAATGCTGGATGCGCGGCTGCATCGTATCCACCGACTCATCAAAAACCCGTCGCTTCGTCCGCGACTACCAGCAGCTCACAATAATTGCTGCCCATCGTCACCTTCGCCGCGCCCGGAATGAGGCGAGGCCGGCCGCTGAGGCACTATTCACGGGTCACCCGGCCGGTCTCTTGCGATTCAGTGGCAGCGCATAGAGCTCGAGACGGCTGTTCACGATCTCGAAGCCAAGCTCGCGGGCAATCTTTTCCTGGAGCCGTTCAATCGCTTCGGAGCGAAATTCGATCACATCGCCGGTCTGGAGGTTGATCAGATGGTCGTGGTGGAGCTGCGGCACGGTTTCGTAATGCCCGCGGCTGTCGCCGAACTCATGTCGTTCGACGATGCCTTTGTCCTGGAACAGCTTCATCGTCCGGTAAACTGTCGAGAGCGAAATACCGGGATCGACGGCCGCTATGCGACGGTGGAGTTCGCGGACATCGGGATGATCGATAGCCTCGCTGAGCACTCTCGCGATCACACGCCTCTGCCCCGTCATCCTCAAGCGGTGTTTGCTGCAGGCAAGTTCTATCGCTTCGGCTCCGGGTCGCATGCTTGTCGGTGCTCCCAAACGTGCCCCCTTGGTTGATCATTCCACCTGGCGCAAGGCCATTGTTGTACCTCGCGGAGGTCGAAGCCATTCGGTTCTGATGCCCATTAGCGCAAGGCGCCCGTGACAGCATTTCCTCTTGAATATCGACCAGTCATATTTGATAATGCAAGTCATTCGCATTTGCATTTAAAAAGGGCAGATGTCGAGATGAACGGATGGTGGCCCGAGAGGCTGAACCGGCGCGGATTGCTCTGGGGCGGACTGGCCGCGGCTGGAGGAACGGCGGCTTGTGCGAGTGGAGCTCTCGGGCAGGCAGACCATCCGACGCATGCGGCCCCCGCGCCCGGCCCCCTTCCCGTCCCGCCCCATCGCGCAGCCCATGGAGCGATGATCACTGTCGGCGACGTGGACGATGCACGGAACGGCTTCGACCCGGAAAAAGTCCTGACCGATTGGAACACCGGGTCCGTGTCGACGCTGCCGAATGGCCGGACATTGCGGACCTTCGAGGTCACGGCCAAGGACAAGGACATCGAGATCGCGCCCGGCGTCATGTTTTCGGCCTGGACCTATGATGGTCGCGTTCCAGGACCGACGCTGCGCGCGACCGAGGGCGAGCGGCTCAAGATCGTCTTCAAGAACCACGGGTCGCACCCGCATTCCATGCATTTCCACGGAATCCATGCCGCGCGCATGGACGGCGTCCCGGGCGCCGGGCTGATCGGTCCGGGCGACGAGTTCGTCTACGAATTCGAGGCTCGCCCCTTTGGCTGCCATCTCTATCACTGTCACGCCCTGCCGCTGAAGCGACACATCCACAAAGGCATGTACGGAGCCTTCATCATCGATCCAGATCCGGCGCGTCATCCCGAGCAGGTCGGTGTGGCGCGTTCGCGCCTTCTGGGGACGCCGGAGAACGCCGGATGGCAGGAATTCGTGATGGTGATGAACGGCTTCGACACCAATTTCGACGGCGAGAATGAAGTCTATGGCGTCAACACCGTGGCGCACGCCTATGCGAAGCGGCCGATCAGCATCGACCGGGCCAAGCCGGTCAGGATTTATCTGGTGAACATCCTCGAATTCGACCCGATCAACTCGTTCCATTTGCACGGCAACTTCTTCGACTATTTCGACCAAGGCACGACACTCACGCCGACATTGAAGACCGTCGACCTGATCATGCAGTGCCAGGCGCAGCGGGGCATTCTCGAATTCACCTTCAAGGAGCACGAGCCCGGCCTCTACATGTTCCATCCCCACCAGTCGGAATTCACGGAGCTTGGCTGGCTCGGCATGTTCGATGTCTCAGGAGCTACGTCATGAGCGACGTCGTGCAATCGGCCCCAGCCGCGAGCCCGGCGGCTGCCTCCGCCAAATCTCGGGGGCGCTCTTACCTCCTCTGGATCGCTTTGCCGCTCGCCGTGCTGGGTGTGGCGATGGCGTGGCTGGTCTCGACTGATCCTCTGAAGAGCTTCAACATCGGTGCGCCGCCGGTCGAGAAGCTCACGTTCGAGAGAACCATCCTCGGTCCCGACGGCGTCCGTTTGCTTGTTCGCGCTGGCGGCTCGGCACCGATGACCATTGCCCAGGTTCAGGTTGACGAAGCCTACTGGCAGTTCACGCAGACACCCCCTGGCAAGATCGTCAGAGGCTCTACAGCCTGGCTTCACCTGCCTTTCCCATGGGTACTGGGCGAGCCCCTCAAGGTGAAGGTCGTCACCAACACCGGCGTCACGTTCGAGAATGAAATCGCCGTGGCCGTCGCGACGCCGACAAGCGACTCGATAAGCCTTGTATCCCAGGCGCTGCTCGGCAGCTTCGTCGGCATCCTTCCTGTCGCCGTCGGGCTCATGTTCTATCCGGCCCTGCGCGGCGTCGGCCGCGGCGGCATGAATTTCTTGCTGGCATTGACGGTCGGCCTGCTCGCCTTTTTGCTCGTCGACGCGGCCGCGGAGGCGCTCGAACTGGCAGGCAAGGCCGCCGCTCTCTTCCAGGGGCGGGTCATGGTCGTCCTGGCCGCCGCGGCGAGCTTTTTCCTTCTGATGGCGGTCGGGCGCCGGCATGGGGCGCCGACAGGACTGGCACTGGCGACCTTCACCGCGCTTGGGATTGGGCTGCACAATCTCGGCGAAGGTCTCGCCATCGGCGCAGCCTTCGCCGCGGGCTCGGCCAGCCTTGGGACGTTTCTCGTGCTGGGGTTCACACTGCATAACATCACCGAGGGCATCGGCATCGCGGCGCCGATCCTGAAGCAACGTCCGCCGCTGTGGACGTTCGCCGGCTTGACGCTCCTGGCAGGTGGACCGGCCATTGTCGGGCTGAGGTTCGGAAGCCTCGCCTATGCACCACAGTGGTCAGCGCTTGCGCTTGCCATCGGGGCCGGCGCCATTCTGCAGGTCATCGTCGAGGTGAGCTCCTACCTGGTGCGATCGAGTGGCGAAGGCTCGCGAGCTCTCGTGGCACCGAGCTCTGTGTCAGGCCTCGCCGCTGGCGTCGGCTTCATGTTCGTGACGGCCATGCTGATGAAGATCTGAACCGCTTCGGGCTCCCGAGACTTGTTTCAGCCGAGAGGCGGCACATCTTCGGCGCACAGACGGGCGTCTCGCAATCGAGGTACTGGCCGGTCATGACAAGCGCGGGCGTGGAGAGGCAGTCGGCTTAATTAGCGGCGTATCATGTTGAGGTTGCTCATCCCGATCCTCGCGGCTCTTCTCTCACAGGCACCCGCGTACGGCCAGCCTCCTCCCAGCCCGATTGCTGTCTTCAATGGCGTGTGTTTTCGCGGGCGGCTTGACCCGACGATGACCAAGCAACTTGCCGAAGCCTATGCCACGCAATCGAATTTCAACCTTCAGGAGATGCCGGCAGAGACGCTTCGTGTCATGAATCCTGCCAACGTCAGTGGGTGGGCAATCATTTCGGGGCAGACACTCGTTAGCGTAATCCTCAGTCAAAAGCAGGACGGATTGTTCATTTCCCGCGGCTGTTCCGTGGTCGTCCCCGGCCTTAGCCACGACGATGCCAAGCGTCTCCTACAGTCCAACTTCCGACTTCGATTGCTGGACGAAATGCAACAGCCGCGCTCGAAAGTCGCCATGTACACGGTAGACGTCCTCAACCTCGGCAATCGAAGGTTCGCGATGACCATCCAATCTGATCCGACTGGCGGCTTTTCGATCCTCGCTTTCTTTGAACTGCCCCCAAATTAGGAGCATTAGCGCCTCATGCCGTGGCTGGGTCCGCGGGATCGATCGGAGAACCTCGCGTGTCACCCAGTCCTGGAACATCAGGGTTTGGGCTGTGGCCTAGGGACTTCCGTGCTATCCAGTCGCCTGTGAAGAACTCCCAGGCCGTTGATATCGTGCAAGGAAGCGGCGCCGACAGGTCATGGAGTTTGCCGGTTTTGGGCTGATGGCCGGCGGTTTTCTTGCAATTTGCGCTTGCCGCATTGTCGTGATTCCATCGCTGTCGAAG
>JAFKKV010000040.1 GCA_017304475.1 Hyphomicrobiales bacterium
TGATGCGGCGCGTGCGGCCATCAACCCTCTCCCACGTCTTCGTGGGAGAGGGTGACGGCAGAGCCTGCGGGTGAGGGTGGTTGCGTCGATGCGCGCCGTGCATTCCCGCTCGAATTGATGGGCCGGGCGCCGCGCGGAGTTCTACCCCCGCCCATCCTTCGACCCGGAACGCACGGCGCGCACCGACGCAACGACCCTCACCCGGCCGCTGCCGCGGCCACCCTCTCCCGCGAAGGCGCGGGCGAGGGTTGACGCGCCTAATCCCAGGCCAACGTCCGTTGCGGCAAATCCCGCTCGACGACACGGCTGGCCCTGAGCACCAGGTCTTCGCGGAACGCGCCACCGACGACCTGCAGTCCGATCGGCAGTCCGCCTGCAGTAAAGCCGCAGGGCACGGAGGCCGCCGGCTGGCGGCTCAGGTTGAACGGCCAGGTGAAGGGCGTCCAGTCGAACCATTCGGCAAACAGCGTGCGGTCCGGCGTGTCCAGGCCAGCGTCGAAGGCCGGGATCGGCATGGTCGGCGTGACCAGCAGGTCGTAATCGCCGTGGAAGGCCTGCATGCGGGCGCTGAGCGCGCGGCATTCGTCCTGCGCCGCCTGCAATTCGGCGGCCGAGAACTGGCGCGCCGAGACGACGAGTTCGAGCAGTTCGGGTTCCAGCATCTGCAACTGCCGCCCGCTCAGATGCCTGAGCGCACCGGAATAGCCGCTGCGCCACATCACGCCCATCACCGGACGCAGGGCGGAAAGGTCGAGTTCCACTTCGCTGACCACGGCGCCGGCCTTGGCCAGGACCGCGATACCCCGGTCGGCGGCTGCCGCGACGTCGGTCTCGACAGCCCCAAATCCCAGGTCGCGCGCATAGGCGATGCGCAGGCCCGAAACGCCCTGGCCAAGTGATTCGCGGTAATCGATCGCCCGGTACGGCACGGCGAAGGCGTCGCGCGCATCCGGCCGGCCGATCACCGCGAGCATCAGCGCGCTATCCTCGACCGTGCGGCTCAGCCCGCCGAACACGCCGAGCGTGCCGAGCGAATGGGCGAAATTGGGCACCAGGCCGAAGCTCGTCTTCAGCCCGAACAGGCCGGTGAAGGAGGCGGGGATGCGGATCGACCCGCCGCCGTCGCCACCGGTGGCGAGCGGACAGACACCGGTCGCCACCGCCACCGCCGCGCCGCCGCTCGAGCCGCCCGGCGTCTTGGCCGGGTTCCAGGGATTGCGGGTCACGCCCGTCAGCGGCCCGTGGGTGATGCCCTTCCAGCCATATTCGGGGGTCGTGGTCTTGGCGAAGAACACCGCGCCGGCCTCGCGCAGGCGGGCGACGCCCGGCGTATCGAAACCGCTCGGCGTCTCCGCCGTGGTGTGCGAGCCGAAGCGCATCGGCCAGCCGCTGACGTGATTGGTGTCCTTGACCGCGACCGGCACGCCGTCGAGCGGTCCCAGCGGCTCGCCGCGCAGCCAGCGCGCCTCGGACGCCCGCGCCATGCGGCGGCCGGTCGCTTCATCCACCAGGCAGAAGGCGTTGAGGGCCTTGTCGACCGCATCGAGGCGCGTCAGCGAGGCCTCGATCACCTCGACCGGCGACAATTGGCGCGCCCGATAGGCGCGCGCCAGCTCGACAGCGGAGAGAGAGCTTGTTTCGGAAGCCATGCCGCACCTCGTCCCGCCAGCATGCTGATGGAACGCGGCGGGCGGAACCAGCCTTGACGCAGGGCTGTCCGGCGAAGAGGCACCCCACCAACCCTCGCCCACGTCTTCGTGGGAGAGGGTGGGTCCGGAGGACCCGGGTGAGGGTGGTTGCGTCGGTGCTATCAGTGCATTTCGGATCGAATTGACGGGCCGGCGCCCTTCAAACCCTCACCCGGCAGCTGACGCTGCCACCCTCTCCCGCAAGCGGGCGAGGGTTCATACGCGACGCTCGCGCCTGGATCAGGCCGCTGCGGCGCCGCCGCGCGAGGGCAGGACGACGGCCTTGGTGCCGCTCGGCACGCGGCTGTAGAGGTCGATGATGTCCTGGTTCATGAAGCGGATGCAGCCGGACGAGACCTGGGTGCCGATGGTCCAGGGCTCGGTCGTGCCGTGCAGCCGGTAGAAGGTGTCGCGATTGCCGCGATAGAGATAGAGCGCGCGGGGGCCGAGCGGATTGGTCGGGCCGCCCGGCAGGCCGGCGGCGACCGGGCCATAACGGTCGGGCTCGCGGCGGATCATGTCCTGGGTCGGGGTCCAGCGCGGCCATTCGGCCTTGCGGCCGATGGTGGCGACGCCCGTCAGGTTGAAGCCTTCTTCCTTGCCGACGCCGACGCCGTAACGCAGGGCCCGGCCGCCTTCCATCACCAGATAGGCGTGGCGCTCGGTCGGGTCGACGACGATCGTGCCCGGCTGCTCGCGGGTACGATAGCTGACTTCCTGGCGCAGGAAGCGCGGGTCGACTTCGCTCAGATCGACGGCCGGGATCGGATAGGGCTCGGTGTCGATCGCGGCATACATCTGCAGGTAGCTCGGATCGATCCGTGGACCGGGGTCCGCCAGCTCCTGGCGCTGCGTCACGCAGCCTGCGAGGACAAATGGCGCGGTGGCCACGAAAAAGCGTCTATCGATCATCATCGGCCTCTAGAACTCCGAACACCTGCGAAATGTTCCTGTCATGCGGAAGTGTCGGGTCGATAACAAACATCCTGGCCGCCGGGTATGACGTTCTCGTTACTTTTCCTGGAGTTCCGTGGCAGTGTGACTTTTGTGCATCGCACGCTGTGACGGCGCCGTGACGGCTGTCCCAAGGGAAACTGCCGCCTTCGCCGCGTGCGGATCAGAGGCTTGCGTGCAGGTCATATTCGGTCGCCCGGTCGATCTTGACCGTGACCAGTTCACCCGCCGTCATCTTGCGTTTGGTGTGAATATAGACGGCGCCGTCGATCTCCGGCGCATCGCCTTTCGACCGTGCCTTGACCACCGTCGGGCCGGCTTCGTCGACGATCACCTGCTGGCGCGTGCCGACCTTCTTCTTCAGGCGCTTCGCCGAGATCTCGGCCTGCTTCTTCATGAACCGGTGCCAGCGCTTGTCCATCACCTCAGGCGCAACATGATCGGCCAGCGCGTTCGAGGTGGCGCCCGCCACCGGCTCGTATTTGAAGCAGCCGACCCGGTCGAGCTGGACCTCGTCGAGCCAGTCGAGCAGGAACTGGAACTCCTCCTCGGTCTCGCCGGGGAAGCCGGTGATGAAGGTCGAGCGGATGGTCAGGTCCGGGCAGATCTCGCGCCAGCGGCGGATGCGCTCGGCGGTCTTTTCCTGGTGCGCCGGGCGCTTCATGCGGCGCAGCACGTCCGGGTGGGCGTGCTGGAAGGGGATGTCGATATAGGGAAGGATCTTGCCCTCGGCCATCAGCGGGATGACCTCGTCGACATGGGGGTAGGGGTAGACATATTGCATGCGCACCCAGACGCCGAGTTCGCCGAGCGCCTGCGCGAGATCGAAGAACTTGGTCCGCCAGGTGCGGTCGCGCCACTGGCTCTCGGCATATTTGACGTCGATGCCATAGGCCGAAGTGTCCTGCGAGATCACCAGCAGTTCCTTGACGCCGGCCGCGACCAGCTTCTCGGCCTCACGCATGACCTCACCGAGCGGCCGCGATACGAGATCGCCGCGCAGCTTGGGGATGATGCAGAAGGTGCAGCGGTTGTTGCAGCCTTCGGAAATCTTCAGATAGGCATAGTGCCGGGGCGTCAGCTTGATGCCCTGGGGCGGCACCAAGTCGAGGAACGGGTCGTGGCTCGGCGGCACCGCCTCGTGGACCGCGGCCAGCACGCTCTCATATTGCTGCGGACCGGTGATCGCCAGCACGGAAGGGTGGGCGGCGCGGATCTGCTCGGGCTCGGCGCCCATGCAGCCGGTGACGATGACCCGGCCATTGTCCTTCAGCGCGTCGCCGATCGCCGCCAGGCTCTCCGCCTTGGCCGAATCGAGGAAGCCGCAGGTGTTGACGAGAACGAGATCGGCGCCCTGGTGGGTGCGCGACAGCTCGTAACCCTCGGCGCGCAGGCGCGTGATGATCCGCTCGGAATCGACGAGCGCCTTGGGACAGCCGAGCGAGACGAAGGAGATTTTGGGAGCAGCGTTCATGGATCTTTTCGGCACCAGCAAAGCGCGCCAATAGGCCAAAGCGCCGTTCCGGACAAGCGAAAGAAGCGAGACCGGTGCCGGACGCGCCACGCGAAAGACCTACGACGGCATCGGTTTTCGCAACCCTGGTCGCCATCGTCTGGCGCCGGTGGCCGCTGGCGCGGGCCATCCCGACAGTGCATCTCTTCTCCGGTGCATCCGTTTTGGGGAATTGCCTTCCATGCTGACGATCTACGGCGTCTATCGCTCGCGCGCCTCGCGCAATTTCTGGCTGGCCGACGAGCTCGGCATCGCCTATCGGCACGTGCCGGTCATCCAGGCCTACCGGCTCGCCGACCCGGCGGGCGCCGGCGCGCCGCTGAACACCCAATCCGCCGAATTCCGGGCCGTCAACCCGAACGGCCAGATCCCCGTGGTCGATGATGACGGCCTGCGTCTCCACCAGTCGCTCGGCATCAACCTGCATCTCGCCCGGAAACATGGCGGCCCGCTGGCGCCGGCGGATCTGACCGAGGACAGCCAGATGACCATGTGGACGCTGTGGGCGGCGACCGATGTCGAGCCCCACGCCATCCAGGTGCTCTATCACCGGGTCGGCAAGCCTCCGGCCGAGCGCGATCCGGCGGTCGCGCAGGCCGCCGTCGAAGCTCTGCGCGCGCCCTTCGCCACCCTGAACGCCGAGCTCGGTAAGCGCGGCTTCGTCGTCGGCGACCGCTTCACCGTCGCCGATCTGAACGTCGCGGAGGTCGTGCGCTACGCCATGCCCGCACCGGAGCTGTTCGACGCCGCGCCCCATGTTCGCACCTGGCTGAGCGCCTGCCACGCCCGGCCGGCTTTCGCCGCCATGATGGCCAAGCGCGAGGCCGAACCGGCCTGAGATCGGCGGACACCTCCAACCGGAACGATGCATCCGGGGCGATGGCGTGCCGGTGCGTCGACTTGTCGTGCCAGGCCCGAAACCGGCCCATCCTAGCCCCCAAGCCGGGGAATCGCCGGGCCGCACCCGCCAGGGCGCGGTTCGGCGCGACGGGCCCGCCTCTCCGACAGGTGAGCTGACACCGACGGGCCACGCCGGCGCAGCGAAACTCCCGGGGCTACCCGGCGGCACCGTCCTGATGGTCGGATCTCGAAAGGGCGTTCAGTTCGGCCCGCAGGTGATCGGGGTCTGAGAGCGTCGTTTCGATCGCGGCATGGACATGCCGCCAGATGGGCGCCGCCTCGGCCAGGACGCTCCGGCCGGCGGGCGTCAACAGCAGCAGTCGGGCGCGCTTGTCGGCCTGGTCGACGGCCGTTTCGACGAGGCCGCGGCGCTCCAGCGGCTTGAGATTGGCCGTCACGGTCGTCCTGTCCATCGCCAGCAGCGCCGCCACCGCGCTGAGTTTCGCCGGCTGCGGGCGGTTGAGCGACATGAGAAGCGAGAATTGTCCGCTGGTCAGGCCCGCGGGCTTCAGGGCGATGTCGAAGCGGCGGGCGAGGGCGCGCGCCGCCCTCTGCGCATGCAGGCACAGACAGGCGTCACGCACCAGAAGCGTGGTTGCGAAGGGCAGGTCGGCAGGAGCGCGCATTGCGAGGGTTGACATCCGGGAGTTCATTACGTTGATATCAACGTAGCCGATCGCACGTCAATCGGCTTCGACGGCGGCTCTTGCGGGATCCGCCCCCAAGATCCGACCTCAAGATCCGACCCCAAGCTCTGCCTCGAAGAAAACGGCGACCGCATCCATGACGCACGGGTCCGGCGCCGCGCCATCCCGGCGCTTTTTCGCCGGCCATGCCTCGATACCCCCGATCAGACAGGAGACGACCATGAAGATCGTGACCAGCCTCAGCTTTCAGGGCCAGTGCCGCGAGGCCTTCGAGTTCTACGCCAAGGTCCTGGGCGGAAAGATCACCGCCGCCATGCCCTATGCCGACGCGCCTCCGGACATGCCGATCACCGACGAGAAATATAAGACCTGGCTGATGCACTGCTGGCTCGAGGTCGGCGACCAGGCCCTGATGGGCGCCGACATGGATGTCGGGTGGGCCCGCAATATCGACAAGCCGAAGAACGGCTTCGACGTCACTTTGCACACCCAGGACAAAGCCCAGGCCGCGCGTTGGTACGCTGCATTGTCCGAGGGCGGCACCCAGGCCATGCCCTTCGCCGAGACCTTCTGGTCGCCCGGCTTCGGCTCCCTGATCGACAAGTTCGGCATCCCCTGGATGATCAACACCATTCCCTCCGCCGGCTGACGGCCGCCGCGGGGCCATCCCCTCGGCCTGCGAAAAAAGTGATCGAGGACCGCAATCGGGTGTCGGTATCGGCGGAGTTGAAACGTCCTTGGGGCGTCGACCACGCTCCGACGCCCGAACGGCGGCAGGGGCGGCGCACCGGACGCTCGGAGAAGACCATGAACCACTCCTATCGCTGGGTGATCGTCGCGGCAGGTGGCCTGTTGGGCTGTGTCGCGATGGGCGCCATGTTCTCGCTGCCGGTCTTCCTGCGGCCGATGTCGCTCGACACCGGCTGGTCGGTCACCGGCATATCCGCGGCGATGACCATCGGCTTCCTGGCCATGGCCGCCGCCAGCATGGCGTGGGGTGGTCTCTCCGACCGTTTCGGACCGCGCCCGGTGGTGCTCACCGGATCGGTGGTGCTGGCCGCGAGCCTGGCGCTCGCCAGCCGGGCGGGCTCGCTCACCGAATTCCAACTGGTGTTCGGCCTTCTGATCGGTGCGGCGACCGCCGCCGTCTTCGCGCCGATGATGGCCTGCGTGACCGGCTGGTTCGACACGCAGCGCGGCCTCGCCGTCTCGCTCGTCTCCGCCGGCATGGGCATGGCGCCGCTGACCATGGCGCCGCTCGCGGCCTGGCTGGCGACGCGCTACGACTGGCGCGGCGCGATGCTGGTCATAGCCGGTGTCGCGGCCGTCCTGATGATCCCCGCCGCGCTGCTCGTGCGCCGCCCGCCGGCGCTCGAAGGCGGGCAGGCCGAAATGGCGGCCGACGCGCCGTCATCGGCGATGACGGTCGGGCAGGCCGTGCGCTCGCCGCAGTTCATCACCTTGATGCTGGCGAACTTCTTCTGCTGCGCGACCCATTCCGGCCCGATCTTCCACACGGTGAGCTATGCGGTGACCTGCGGCATTCCGATGATAGCGGCCGTCTCGATCTACAGCGTCGAGGGCCTGGCGGGCATGTTCGGCCGCATCGGATTCGGCCTCATGGGCGATCGGTTCGGGGCGCAGCGCGTGCTCGTCCTCGGACTCATGGCTCAGGCCTTCGGCGTGCTCGCCTATGTGTTCGTCGGCCAGCTCGGCGGCTTCTATGCCGTGGCGGTGGTGGTCGGCTTCCTCTACGCCGGCACCATGCCGCTTTATGCCGTGATCATCCGCGAGAATTTTCCGCTGCGGATGATGGGCACCATCATCGGCGGGACGGCCATGGCCGGCAGTCTCGGCATGTCCACCGGGCCTTTGCTCGGAGGCCTGATCTACGACCATTTCGACAGCTACGCGCTGATGTATGTCGGCTCCTGGGGCATGGGACTGGCGGCCATGATGATCCTGATGGCGTTCCGGCCGTTCCCCGCCAAGCAGGCGGAGATGGCGCCAGCCTAGGGCCTCCCAGCCGCATTTGCGGTCCATCGCGCTGGGGCGGCCTCGAGACCGCCCCGGCGATCGGGGGAGATCCGGACAAGGGCAGGGGGCGATGTGCGGATTTGGCGCCCCGAAGGCTTGTCCCCCAAAGTCTTGGCGGCGGAAAGCGGCACGCGCCTGCGGCAAGTTTCCGTGCAGCCCGTCGCGCTCCGCCTTGTCATCGCCCGCGACCTGAGGCAGGAAGGCGCCACGGAGAGATGGCCGAGTGGTTTAAGGCAGCGGTCTTGAAAACCGCCGTGGGTGCAAGCCCACCGTGAGTTCGAATCTCACTCTCTCCGCCATCGCCGCCTGTTGCCCCTGTGGCATCGCCAGCGAGCGGCCGTCAGCCCCGCCAATCACCGCCATTTCTGCTCTACGGTCTGCTATGTCCTAGAGATCAGCGACGACAGCGATCGACCTCGTCGCGGACGTTGGCACCCTTGGTTTACCGACCAAAAGCAGGCTCACAAGGTAGGGACGATGACCAAGGTGCTGGACCAGGGACCGTTCTTTCACGGCACAGTCGCCGATTTGCGTGTGGGTGATTTCCTCACCGCGGGACGCCGGTCGAACTATCGTCCTGAAGTCGTGATGAACCACATCTACTTCACTGCCATTGTGGACGGCGCCGGGCTTGCCGCTGAGATCGCGGCGGAACTCACCGAAGGCGGCGCAGTCCCGCGTGTTTATATCGTCGAGCCGACCGGGACATTCGAGAACGACCCGAACGTGACCGACAAGAAATTTCCCGGCAACCCCACGCGGTCGTATCGCAGCAACGCACCGCTCAAGATCACTGGGGAAATCACCCATTGGATCCGATTGACGCCCGAAGCACTGCAGGTGTGGAGAGAGCGACTGACCGCGCTGCGTTCGGACGAACGAGGCGAAATCATCAACTGATGCGTGGCGACACGCATCTCGTGCCCATGACGCGATCGAATCGCGAAAAGGAGACGGTCAGCAAACCAGCCCATTCTCGCCTTTCGCTCGGGCCTCAATCTGGGAGGTCCAGCATGGACGTCGCTCTCCGTTTCTTCGGCTTCGGCCCGTCGTGTTTGCCACCACTCCAGCATATCTGTGGGCACACCCATCACCGCCGATTGCCGCCGCCCAAACGCGATAAGCGCTTTCAACCGTGATCGCCGTCATTAGAAATTCAGCATTGCTGGACATGCTAGGCTGGGCATCTGCTATCGTTGGATATGGGCAAACGCGATGCGAAGACGTCGTTCTCATCGGCATCCCGCGCGTCCAGCCATCGCCGCCGATGGCCGCGCCCGTTTTCGCGCGGTTCGACCCCGGGGGGATGCCGCGACACCTCCGGTTCTCCTGACGCCAAGCAGGGCAAGGTCACGCCCCCGGAGCAAGCATTCATGACGACAGCGAGCGACGCCCGCTTCTGGGACCGGACGTCACGGAAATATGCCAGGGGGTCGATTGCCGACCAGGCCGGTTACGAGCGCACGCTGGAGCGGACCCGCGCCCTGCTGAGGCCGGGCGACCGGGTGCTGGAACTCGGCTGCGGAACGGGCACGACGGCGCTGCTGCTCGCCGGCCATGTCCAGGACTATCTCGCAACCGATATTTCCGCTGGAATGATTGCGATCGCCAACGAGAAGGGGGCTGCGGCAGCCCATCCGGCGCCTGTGTTCCGTGCCACCACCGCGGAGGAACTCGGGCCCGACGCTGGCACCTTCAACGCGGTTCTGGGCTTCAACTATCTGCATCTCGTCCGCGACCTCCCGGGCACGCTCAACCGCATCCACGCCTTGCTCGCGGCGGACGGCTTGCTCATCTCCAAGACGCCTTGCGTCGGCGAGATGAACCCGCTCATCCGGCTTGTCCTGCCGGCCATGCGCGCGATCGGCCAGGCCCCCTATGCGGGCGTGTTCCGGGCGGCGGAACTGAACCGGCAGATCGCCGCCGCGGGCTTCGACGTTCTGGCCACGGAAAACCACGCGAGCAAGGGCAACGACAACCGGCCCTACATTGTCGCGCGCAAGCGGTGAGGGGAGCGGCGAGGGCCGCGGGACTGGCCCTTTTCCCGCGTAGCGAACCTCAGCACTCTCCTGAATTTTATCCTTCAACACTAGCCGAACGCGACCGGAAATTCAATAAAACCCCGCATCTCGAGGTCGCAGAAAATGTCATTTATCGTATTGCTATTACATCATAATTTTAGAATTCGACCATTGCCTTCCGCGGGCTCTCGGAACGCCTCTCTACTGTCCGAACAGATCTGTGTAAATATTCCTATTTACGCGCACAAGATCCCACCTTAAGTTGCACGTCGCACTTTCGCACGGATATGGACGCGCCATGTCGAACTCCATCGGAAGCCGCATCAAAGCGCTGTTCTCCTCGGGCAAGTCAGCCCCCGCCGGCGCGCCGCCGGACGACGTTCGGCTGCGGGCCGAGGCCGGCGATGCGGAGGCGCAGAACACGCTCGGCCGATGGTATTCCGACAACACTGCGGACCGGGCGGTTGCCCGGGTTTGGTTCACGCGCGCGGCGGAGCAGGGGTTCCTGCGCGCCAAGCATAATCTGGGCGTCCTGGCGCTTCAGGCCGGCCAGAGGGACGAGGCGGCGGAGTGGTTTCTCGCCGCCGCCGAGGAGGGGTGGACACCATCGCTCGCCGCCATTGGCGCGGTGTTCGAAGGCGAGGGCAATCTTCCAGGCGCCCTCAAATTTTATGAATTGGCGGCCGAAGACGGACATGCCGAGGCGCAGGATGCGCTCGGCCGGCTGCTGCTCGCGGACGACGACCCGGAACTCTACGAAACCGCCCGCTCCTGGTCGCAAAAGGCGGCCGAGCAGGGCCTCGCGGCGGCGCAGACCCGTCTCGGCACCATCTACCATGAGGGGCTGGGAGTGGACCGGGACCCGGAGCTGTCCGTCTTCTGGTTTCTGAGCGCCGCGCGGCAAGGACATGCGGGAGCCCAGGCGATGACCGGCGTGGCCCTTCACCTCGGCGTCGGCATTGCCGCGGACCGCGTGGAAGCGGCTTTTTGGCTTACGCGGAGCAAAGCGCAGGGCAATGAAATTGGCCGGGTCTATCTTCCCGAAGTCGAGCGCGAACTGACGGCGGAGGAAAGGCGTGGGCTGAAAGTGAGATTGCAGCAAGCCTGACAATTCGATGGAAAGCGCCGCACCTGCTGGCGAACACCGGCCGGCCAATGCGATACTGGCTCACCTGCCTAGATCGTCCATGAGGCCATGACATGAAAAAGCACGAGCTGGAGGCGGTTTTCGCCACCGACGCGGGCGCGGTTCCCGATCTCGGCCCGATCGAGCGATATCTGACCGCCTTGGCCGAAGAGCGGCAATTGCCGGCCGTGGCGGTGGCCATGTGCACGGCCAGGATGGAAGAGGCGGGGCCGGCCTTGCGCGCCGTGCTGGCAAAGGCGGCCGACGGCGAGATCCTGTCCGACGCGGAGGCGAGGCTCGCCTTTCGCGGCCTCCATCTGGTCGGCGGAGCGCGGGACCGCCAGGCTTGGCAGGTCGTCATGCGCTTGCTGCGCCTCCCGGCCATGGATGTCGAAGACCTGCTCGGCGACGCCATCACCGAAACCCTTTCGCAGGTCGTCGCCGGGGTTTTCGACGGAGATGCCGACGGCCTGTTCCAGGCGATCGCCGATCGCGAGCTCGATGAATTCCCGCGCAAAGCGCTGTTCGGCGCGGCCACCTTTCTGACCTGGGAAGGGCGGATCGAACGCGACCGGATGGTGGCCTTTCTGGAACGCTTTCACGACGAGCGCCTGGCGCCGGACCATGATCAGGCCTGGGTCGGCTGGATCGAGGCGATAGCCATGCTGGGCCTGCGCCCGATGATCCCGCGCGTCGACAGCGCCTGGCGTGATGGCCGCATCCCCGAATATGTCATCGCTCGCCGTCATTTCGACGCGGGCCTGGCCGAAGCCGAGAGTGCCCCCGCCGATATCGAGCGATTTCACCGCGCCAATCTCGGCTACATCGCCGATATCCTCGTAACCTTGCGATCCCCGCTTTTCGACGAGCCGTCCGATCCGGATTTTCAGGACCCGTTCGACCTCGCCGACACGGACCCGCTCCATCCCGACCTTCAGGAACGATACGATCCGTTCAGTTCGGATCAGTTTCGCGCTGAGCCCGTCACCAATCCGATGCGCCATGTCGGGCGCAATGACCCCTGTCCCTGCGGCAGTGGCAAAAAGGCCAAGAAATGCTGCCTTGTCGGTTGACGGCGGCGACGCGACAGGCCAGCAGGCAGCATGACCCAAATTATCGAGCGCGGTGGTGAGCATATCCTGCTGGTCGACATCGAGGGACCGGCTATCGGCGATGAGCGGCAGGCGACCGACCTGATCGGCGAGGCGGCCTGGCAAGGCGCAACCATGCTCGCGATCCCCGCCGCGCGCCTCGGCGCCCATTTCTTTCAGCTCCGCTCGGGCCTCGCCGGCGCCATCGCCCAGAAGGCGGTCAATTATCGGCTGAAGCTCGCCGTTATCGGCGACATCTCGGAGCACCTTGCCGCGAGCAGCGCCTTGCGCGACTGGGTGCGCGAGGCTGGCCGGCGCAACGACCTCTGGTTCGCGCCGAGCCTCGATGACCTTGTCGCGGCGCTCGCCCGGTCCGGACGGGCCTGAGGCGGCCGGAACGGGCCTGGCTGGTCGCGGGCACCAGCCGCGCCAGTTTCGAATTGTTCTATTTCTCTTGTAAATCCAACAGCTTGCGCATCTCGGCATTCGCGCCTATGGCTCTGGCTCGTGCCCCGCCGCGAATGGTTCGCCAGACCGCCCATCGGGCTGGCGGACGCGCCGCCGGCCCGCAGGAGATGCCGATCATGCAAGCTGAACCAGGCCCCAAGGACCCAACCGACGCTGCCCGCGCCGAATTCCACCAGACCATCATGGTGGCCTTCTGCAATGCGCTTCGCACCACCCAATTGCCGCCGATCACCGTGCTCGGCCTGGTCGCCATGGCGCTCGGTTCGGTCTATCAGGAGGTCGCGGAAGCCCATCGCGGCGACAATCCCTGTCCCTGCGGCTGGCAGCCGGACCCGGGGGCGGATGTCGAAGCTCTGCAGGCGGCGCTGGCGGCGATGATCCCCTTGCCCCAGATCACCGATCTCCGGCTCATGCAGGCGCTCGGGCGGGCCTGAGCGAGCCTGGGCCTCGCACGATTTCGGCGGCCTCGGCCGTCATCCCCATCGCCGTTCGGGCGCCCGGCGCGGCGACCGGCGGCCAGCAAAGGCAGACAGCATGGACAACCAGGCGACCGACGCCGTCATGACGCCCGACGGCCCGCAAGGTGGGGCAGGCGAGGCGCTTCTCGCCTTGCTCGAGACGCGCCGCTCGGTCGGCATGACCATGCTGACCGAGCCGGGGCCCAGTGCCGCCGAACTGCAACGGCTCCTGACCATTGCCGCCCGCGTGCCCGATCACGGTGTCCTCGAACCCTGGCGTTTCATCGTGGTGGAGGGCCAGGCGCGTTTCGACGCCGGCGCGCGCTTCGCGGAACTCTACGCCGCCGAGAACGAGGTGATGGACGCTGAGAAGCGCGCCAAATTCGCCGGCATCATGTCGCGCGTCTTCACCTATGCGCCGGTCATCGTCATCGTCGTCAGCCGCAGCGACGCGGCCGCACGCATTCCCTCCTGGGAGCAGGACCTGTCGGCCGGCGCCGCCTGCATGAACCTGCTCACCGCCGCCCATGCGATCGGTTTCGGCGCGACCTGGCTGACCGGCTGGGCCGCCTATAGCCCCGGCGCCCATGCGCTTCTGGGGCTGGTGCCGGGCGAAAGGGTCGCCGGCATCGTCCATATCGGCACCGCCAAGGAGCCGCCCGCCGAACGCAAGCGGCCGGACCTCGCGGCAATCGCGACCTGGTGGCAAGCGCCGGACGCGGCGCCGGCGGCCTGACGGCGCGGCCGGCACGCATCGTCTTGCCCGGGCTTGTCCCGGGCATCCACGACTTCTCCTGCGGCGCGATGTTTCGCTCGATGCCGTTGCGGGCCGCTTGCCGCGGCCGGGCCGCAAATCCCATGGAATCCGATCTCGACGATCAACCGGGCCGAATTCGTGGATGGTCGGGACAAGCCCGGCCAAAGCGGGAATGGTCGTCGAGGGACGCGCGAGGGATCGACCCGGGCGCTTGATCAGGTCATCCCCGGACACCACTCCCGCATCTGCCTGTGCGAAACGGAATGAGGCCGCATTGCGGCAAACACCTATTTGTGTTTCGTTGGGTGAATCTTCGGTGCTCCCGTCACAGGGAGTGAAACGGGAATGCGGTGCGTGCTGTTCTCAAGCACAAGGCCGCGGCTGCCCCCGCAACTGTAAGCGGATAGCGCTCTTCGACAAACCACTGGCCTTCGGGCCGGGAAGGGGAAGCGGCGCCTGACCCGCGAGCCAGGAGACCGGCCGAGGATCGACTGTAACCCATGCCGGCGGAGGGCCGGAGGAGCCGATCCATGTCCATGTCTTCGCCGCGCGCGGTCGCGCCGGCTATTGCTGTCCTGTTGCTCGCCGGTGCCGCGGCCCCGGCTTTTGCCCAGCAGACCCAGAATACCCCGACCATTCTCGACGAAATCGTGGTGACCTCGACCGGGCGCCCCGAGCCGCGCAGCCGCATCACCGGCACGGTGCAGGTCATCGAGGGCGAGCGTATCACCCAGTCGACGGCCCGTTCGGTCACCGAATTGCTCGCCGAAAACGCCGTCGGCTTCTTCTCCGAATGGACGCCCGGCCAGACCTCGATCAACATCCGCGGCGGCGCGACCGATGGCCAGGGCAAGGATTTCCGCAGCCAGGTCCTGGTGCTGATCAACGGCCGCCGCGCCGGCACCGCCAATATCTCGAAGCTTTCGCCCGCCGACGTCGACCGCATCGAGGTCATCCGCGGCCCGGCATCGGTGATCTATGGCAGCCAGGCCATTGGCGGCGTCATCAACATCATCCTGAAGAACGGCCGCAACACCACGGGCAATTTCGCCGAGATCCAGGGCGGTTCCTGGGGGCTCCTGCAGGGACGCGGCCATGCCGCCGGCCAGAGCAACGGCACCGATTATTATATCGGCATTTCCGGCGCCCGCCGCGACAGCTACCATTCCGGCGCCGGCGGCGGCCTGATGGCCAATACCCAGTATCAACGCCTCGGCATCACCGGCGCCTTCGGCCGCCAGCTCAACGACAACCACCGCGTCGACGTCACCGTGCGCTCCGACGGCATCTATGACGCCGGTTTCCGCGGCTCGTCCTGGAGCACGTTCAACCGCGACGAACGCACCAATGCTTCGTTCGATCTCGTCTATTCCGGCAAGACCGACACGGATTTCGCCCGCTGGACCGCCCATACCTATCTGGTGTCGGACCGCGACGTGTTCCGCTGGGCGGCGCCCAATTCGGCGACCGTCGCGCAGCGGACCCGGCTCGATCTCAACCGCCGGCAGCTCGACATCATGGGGCTCCGGTTCCAGCCGATCTTCAACCTCTGGGCCGGCAACGAATTGCTCGTCGGTTTCGACGCCGAGCGCAGCTGGCTGAGATCGCAGCGCTATCGCGAGAGCGTCGTCCCGCCCTATGTCAACATGGCGCAGGTCTCGCCGCAGGATAACAACCAGACCGACTCGGTCATGGCCTTCTATGCCGAGAACAGCCAGCGCCTGTTCGACGACCGGCTGATCCTGCGCGCCGGCGTTCGCCACACCCGCGGCTCGACCAGCTTCGATACGACACCGAACCTCGCCAACCAGGCAACCGGCAGCCGCCCCTATGACGCCACCACCTATACGATCGGCGGCACCTATCGGGCGACCGACTATCTGAGCTTCCGCACCGGCGTGTCCACCGGCTTCCGCTCGCCGACGGCCACCGAACTCGCCGGCAATTACACCGTCCTGGTCGGCACCCAGATCTTCGGCAATCCCAACCTGAAACCGGAGACCAGCCGCCAATACGAGGTCGGCGCCACCTTCGCCCTGAACGGCTGGAGTCTCGACGCGGCACTGTTCCAGAACGTCATCTCGAACCGGATCATCACCAGGCTCCGGCCGGGTTCGTCCACGACGTCCGACTATGTCAACAATCCCGGTGACGTCACCGTGCGCGGCGTCGAGCTGCAATTCGGCGTCGACGTGCTGCGCGCCTTCTCGGCCCAGGCCAATGGCTGGCACTGGTCGATGACGGCCAATGGCGGCTACAACTTCTTCATGCGTGACGGTGGCGCGCCGCCCACCGCCAATACCAACCAGGTCGAGCGCATGTACCAATATCAGGCGTCGATCGGCACCCGTTTCGGCCAGCGCACCGGCGTGGCGATTCCCTGGACTTTTGCCGTCACCGGCATCCTGCGCGGTCCGCTCTGGTACAATACCGAGGAGCCCCTGCAGATCCCGGCCGGCGAACCCTATTCCAGCTATATCCACCGCAAGCCGGCTTTCTGGGTGTGGAACGCCCGCCTCGAGGGCGAATTGCGCAAGGGCCTGACCGCCTATGCCGCGGTCAACAACATCTTCAACATCAACCAGCACGCCCTGTTCATCGCGCTGGACCAGCAGCCCTTCATCGGCAATCCGACCAATGCCAATACCAATGGCATCGGCAATATGGGCAATTCCATGCCGGGCCGGGAATTCGTCGTCGGCATGCAGGCGAGGTTCTGATCGTGCGGGCAAGGGCGGTCGCGGCGGCATGTCTCGGACTGGCGCTCGCGGCCGCGCCGGCCGTCACCCCGGCCCGGACGGCGGAGCCGGCGCCGATCGTCGACGCGCTGGGGCGGCGGCTTGTCTTCGCGCGGCCGCCGACACGGCTCGTCACCATCTTCGCCTCCAATACCGAGCTGGTCGCCGCGCTCGGCCTCGCCGACCATATCGTCGGCATCGAGACCTTCACCCGGTTTCCGAGCGAAGTGATCGGCCGGCCGATGGTTGGCGGCCGGCTCGGCTTCTCGGTCGACCGGGTGGTGCGCCAGCGGCCGGATCTCGTCGTCGTCACGCCGGCGCGCCAGGCGGTGAACCAGCTGGTCGATCCGATGGAGCGGCTCGGCATTCCCATCGTCGTGCTGACGCACCGTTCCATCCCCGAGGTCATGGCCAATATCCGGCTGGTCGCTGCCGTCACCGGCGTGCCCGACAGAGGCGAGGCGGTGACTGGCGCCTTGCAGGCGCGCCTCGACGCGGTCGCTGCCCGCATCGCCGGCAAGCCGCGCCCCCGCATCGTCATGATCACCGGCCGTGTCGCCACCGGCATGCTGCTGATCGCACGGCCCGGCAGCTATACCGCCGACGCCATGGTCGCCGCCGGCGGCGATCTCGCCTTCAATCGCGCACAGATGCTGGCGCAGGTCGCACCCGAGGCGATCCTGCGCGCCGATCCCGACATCGTGCTGTTCGCCGGTTCCGCCACCGACATGCGGGACCTGTTCGACCGGCCCGGCTGGGCGAGCCTCAGGGCGCTCAAGGAGAAGCGCGTCTTCGTGGTGTCCCGCGCCGAATTCCTCATTCCCGGCCCGCGCGTGGTCGCCGGCATCGAGAAGCTCGCTTTGGTGCTGCATCCGGAATTGTCTTCTCCAGGATCCCGGCCATGACCCGGGTCTGGCTGTCGCTCGCCGCGCTCCTGCTGGCCGTCATGGCGCTCGGCCTTTCGGCCGGCCACGACTGGGCGTCTCCGGCGGCGCTTTGGACGGCGCTCGGCGGCGACCAGTCGCTGGATAGCCGACTCATCATCGACTGGCGCCTGCCGCGCGTGCTGGCCGCCGCCGCCGTCGGTGCGCTGCTGGGGCTCGGCGGCTGCCTGTTCCAGGGCCTGTTCCGCAATCCCTTGGCCGAGCCCTATCTGCTCGGCTCGGCCGGCGGCGCCGCTGTTGGCGCGACCGTCGCTCTGCTGGTGCCGCTCGGCATTCCCCAAGCCTTGTCTCTGCCGGTTCTGGCCTTTGCCGGGGCCTGGGGCGCGACCGTTCTGGTGCTTGCGGTCTCGCGGGTCGCAGGCGTCGTCGACGCCGCCGGCCTGCTGCTCGCCGGCGTCGCCATCGCCGCCGTGCTCGGCGCCGTCCGGTCGTTCATGATTCTCGCCTTGTCGGACGAGACGGTCAATCTGCAGGTGGTGTTGAGCTGGGTGCTCGGCGGCATCCAGACGCCATCCTGGCCGGGCCTCGCGCTGCTCGCCATCCTGCTCGCCGCCGCCATCCTGCTGGCGCTCAGGACCGCCCAGGGGCTCGACCTCCTCGGCCTCGGCGAAGCCATGGCCCACGGCTTCGGCCTCGATGTCCGGCGCTTCGTGGCGTTCTGCGTGCTGGTCGGCGCGATCATCGTCGCCATCGCGGTCGCCTATGGCGGCCTCGTCGCCTTTGTCGGGCTCGCGGCGCCGCATATCGCGCGCTGGCTGGTCGGGCCGCGGCACCGGGCGCTGATCCTCGCCTCGTGCCTGACCGGCGCCATCGTCGTCGTCGTCGCCGATGCCATCGCGCGCTCGGCCCTGCCGCCGGCCGAAATCCCGCTCGGCCTGGTCACCGCCATTGCCGGCGGCCCGTTCTTCCTGTTCCTCCTGGCCCGACGGCTGAAGTCATGACCAGCCTGAGCGCGCAGGGGATCCGTCTCATCCGCGGCGGCCGGCCGATCGTCGACGGCATCGATTTCGCCGCCGGCGCCACCGGCACGATCGCGGTCATCGGCCCGAACGGCGCCGGCAAGTCGACTTTCCTGAAGATCCTGGCAGGGCTCGAACCTGATCATGCCGGACAGGTCATGGTCGGCGGGCGGGATCTCGCCTCGCTCACCGGCCGCGAGCGCGCGGCGGCGCTCGGCTTCGTCCCGCAGAATTTCATGCCGCATTGGGATGTCACGCCGCGCATGCTGGTCGAGATGGGCGCCGAGCGGCTGCCGGGCTTCGGCCCCGACGCCGTCGAGCGCGCACTGGCCGCGGGCGAACTGACCGATCTCGCGGATCGGCGCTGGTCCGGCCTCTCGGGCGGCGAAAGGGCGCGCGGCCTGATGGCGGCGGTCGAGGTCACCGACCCGCCGATCCTGATCGCCGACGAACCCGGCGCCAGCCTCGACATCCGTCACCGCATCGATCTCGTCCGCGGTTTCGCCGAACGGGGCCGCACGCGCCTGGTCATCGTCGCGCTGCACGAGATCGAACTCGCCACCACCTGGTTCGACCGGGTGGTGGTGATCGACAAGGGCCGCGTCGCCGCCGACATGGCCGCCGCCGACCTGGTCGAGACCGGGGTACTGGCGCGGGTTTTCCAGGTCGCTTTCGAGACGGTCGAGGTCGACGGCATCAAGGTGGCGCGGCCGGCCGCGGGACGGCAGGTCTGACGGGGCCGCCTCTCCGACGAAGTTGCGCCCCGCCGACGGCCGGGCAGGGCCTTTGTCTCGGCGGGCGGACGCCCGTTTCAGGCCCGGCGCAGCGTTGCCCGAGATGGCATGGGCGCGCTCTGACGCACGCCTTGCCCGATCAGAGCTTCAACGCATCCCTGATGCGCCCATAGGCGATCCTGACCGCGGCGCCGACGGGCCAAAACATGTGGAAGGGAATGGTCCGCATATCGGTGACCGGCAGACTGAGCTCGGAGGCTGAGGCGCCGGTGATGCGCCGCGCGATTTCACGCCCCATGGCGGTGGCCATGGCCACCCCGCGGCCATTGTAGCCGAGGGCGGCGATGACGCTGGGCGCCGGCTCATGGAAATGCGGCAGGTGGTCGGTCGTGACGGCGACGCGCCCGTTCCATCCATGGGTCCAGTTCCGGTCGGAGAGATCCGGCCACAGGCGACGCGCATAGTGGGAGAGGGCCAAGAAGTTTTCGGGCCCGCTCCGGGAGCTCAGCACGCTCCTGCCGCCCATCAGCATGCGACCGGTTTCGTCGATCCGATAATAGGTCGTCATCGAGCCGATCTCGTAGACCGATGCGCGGCAGGGAAGGATCTTTTCGAGCTGTGCCGGGCTCAATGGCTCGCTGGCGACAATGCCGCTGAACACCGGGACGACGGTCTTGCGAAGGCCAAGCCAGAGATCGTCGGTATAACCATTCGTGGCCAGAACCAGGCGATCGGCCGTCAGGACGCCGTGATCGGTCCGCAACTCCCAATGCGCGCCATTTCGCGCGGCCGACAGAACCTGGGTGCCGCCATGGATCGCTGCGCCGGCCTTGATCGCAGCCTCCGCGAGACCCCGCGCATAGCCCAGCGGATTGAGCATTCCCCCGCGCCGGTCGATGACGCCACCGAGGTAGCGATCCGTCCCGGTGGCGGTGCGAATGCCATCCCGATCGAGATAGTCCGTCGGCATGGATCGTGCCGCCCAGGCTTCGGCCGTGCGCAGGATCGCCTCGGCGTCTCGCGGCGAGAAGGCAGCGCGAAGGGTCCCGCTCTGCCGGGCGGCGCAATCGATGCCGTGGTCGCGGATCAGATTGAAAACCAGGTCGGGCGCTCCGCCTCCCATGGCGATCATGCGTCCGCCGAGATCTGGGCCGAACGCCTTCTCGATGTCGTCGGGCTCCCATTTCAAGCCCGGATTGACCTGGCCGCCATTGCGGCCGGATGCGCCCCATCCGGGCTCGTGCGTTTCCAGCACGACCGCATCCACGCCCTTTTGCGCCAGATGAAGGGCGGCCGACAGGCCCGTATAGCCTCCGCCGACAATGGCGACGTCGCATCGGCGATGGCCCTCCAGCCGGGGCGTCGCGACGGGCGGGCGGGCCGTGTCGCGATAGAGGCTCGCGGGAAGCGAGGTCGAAGATGCTGCCATGGTCCTCATTCCCCGGCGGTACGGGCATTGACCCATATGACCTGCGTCAGGCCGGTACCGGGATTGCTGAACTGGTGCGGCCGGCGGCTGTCGAACGAGAAGCCGTCGCCTTCCCTGAGAACGAACCGTTCACCCTCGACCTCCAGCTCCAGCATGCCTTTCAGAACAATGCCTGCTTCCGCCCCGGGATGCGCATAGGGGTCGCCGCCGGTCGAACCGCCGGCCTCGATCGTGATGAGATAGACGTCGAGCTGAGAATCCGGCCTTGGCGGTGTCACGAGCTCCTTCGACACCGACGTGCTGCGAAACGAGATGCGCCGCCGCCCTTCGCGGCGCTGCACCGTCGACCCGACGGGCTCGCTGGGCTCCTCGAACAGATTGCCCATGCCGACATTGAGCGCGCTCGCGATGCGAACGAGCACGCGCACGGAAGCGGACGACTTGCCGCGCTCGATCTGGCTCAGGAAGCTGATCGAGAAGCCGGATTTTTCGGCGACGTCCTTCAGGGCGAGATTGCGGGCCTTCCGCAGATGGCGGATCCGCAACCCCAGCCGCTCGTCCGCCTCGCCCCCGATGCCGGGGAGGTCGTCGGCGTCCACTAGCTCATCTGCCGCTGAGACGGATGAATCGGTCATGCAGGAAACTCTGGGGTTAGCGGCTTTGGGAGCCGTCTTACGATGAAAACGAACATCTTGATACGCTTATGCTGGCTCAGCGCAATCGAGCCGTCCAAGGGAGAGGTTCGGCACGCTGAGTGAAATAGCTAGCACAAAATTTTTCTCAGCGCAGAATTCGCCTTGAATAATTTTTCCCGACTTGCAATGGATGATGCATGTCGGCATTTCAGAAGCTTGGCAGCGTGCAGCTGCGTTCGGTCCGCAAGACGTTCGGTGCGTTGGTCGCGGTGGACGATGTCGATCTCGCTATCGACGCTGGCGAGTTCATCGCTTTTCTGGGGCCGAGCGGCTGCGGGAAGACGACGCTGCTCAGGGTCATCGCAGGGTTCGAGCAGGCTGACGCCGGTGAGCTTCGCGTCGACGGCAAAGACCTCTCCAGGCTTCCTCCCAACCGGCGCGATGTCGGCCTCGTCTTCCAGAACCTCGCCCTGTTTCCCCATCTTTCCGTGGCCGAGAACGTCGCCTACGGCCTGCGCGTGCGCGGGCGGCCCGACGAGGAGGTCAGCAGGAAGGTCGGTGACATGCTCAGCCTCGTCGACCTGACGGCGCTGGCCGATCGTCGCATTCCGCAATTGTCGGGCGGCCAGAAGCAGCGCGTCGCGCTCGCGCGGGCCCTCGTGCTTCGCCCCTCCGTGCTTCTTCTCGATGAGCCGCTTTCCGCGCTGGATGCAAAGCTTCGCCGCCAGTTGCAGGTCGACCTGAAGTCGCTGCAACGGGAGATGGCGACGACCTTCATCTTCGTCACGCACGACCAGGAAGAAGCGCTGTCGATGGCCGACCGCGTCGCCGTCTTCAACCGCGGCAAGATCGAGCAGTTTGGTGACCCCGAGACGCTCTACGGCAAGCCGCGCAGCAGGTTCGTCGCCGAGTTCGTCGGTGACGCCAATCTGCGGACGGCGCAGCAGCTCCTGCCATTCGGCATGGACCTGCCGGCGGATGAGCTGCTGGTCATCAGGCCCGAACAGTGCACGATCGGTGCCGCCGCGGCCGCGCTGCCGGCGCAGCGCGACGCCGTCGTCGAGATGAAGGAATTCATCGGGCCGAACGCCAGGCTGCGCTTGAAGGTCGACGGCGTCGACGATCCCTGGCTCGCGCTCTGTCCCGGCGCGGCGGCGAGCGAACTTCATGTCGGCGCACGCACGCGGTTCGGCTTCGACCCGAGCCGCAGCGCGAGGGTCAAGGCATGACGAGCGTCGTCTGGCGGGCACTGCTTTTCGCGCCCATGGGTTTGCTGATGGCGGCATTTCTGGGAACCGTCATCGGCCTCTTTCAGTCGTCCATGGGGACCGGCGGGTTTGCTCTCTATGGCGAGCTGCTGAGGGACGAGGGCATCCGGACCGTCCTCGTCCGCACTATCGTCATATCCTGCGTCACGACGCTCGCCTGCGTCGTGCTCGGCTATCCCCTCGCGCTCTTTCTGGCGCGCAGCCGCAACCGCAACCTCTGGATCATTCTGGTCATCTCGCCCTGGCTGGTCAGCATCGTCGTCCGCACCTTCGGCTGGATGGTCCTGCTGGGCTCCCGCGGGCTCATCAACACCACGCTTCAGGCCATCGGCGTCATCGAGCAGCCGATCCGGATCCTCTTCACGCAGACCGCGGTCGTCATCGGCCTCACCCACGTCTTTCTGCCGTTCATGGTGATCGCCATGCTGTCGTCGCTGCTGCAGATGGACAGGCGGCTCGAGGAAGCCAGCCGGATCCTCGGCGCGTCCCAATGGCAGACGTTCCGCAATGTGACGCTTCCGCTCTCCATTCCCGGCCTCGTCGCCGGCTGCTCGCTTGTCCTGCTGATGGCGACGGGCGCGATCGTCACGCCGCTGCTGCTGGGCGGGCTCCGGGACAGGATGCTGGGCACCCAGATCTACACGGAGGTTTTCCAGGTCTTCAATTTCCAGCGCGCCTCCGCGCTGGCGATCATCCTTCTCCTGGTCGCGCTGGCGCTGGTGACCCCGTTGCGCATCTTCGAAAGCCGGCTTCGGCGCAGGCTGGGAGTTGTGTCATGAAAGCGAGCCTCACCATCAAGGTTCTCGCCGCCCTGGTCCTCATCTTCCTGCCGGCGCCGCTCATCATCGTCATCGGCGCGTCGTTCTCTCCCCGGGCGGTTCTTGCATTCCCGCCGCCGGGATTGTCGCTGCGGTGGTACCAGACGGTCCTCGCCGACCATGAATGGATCATGGCCTTCGTCGCCAGCGCGGGGATCGCTCTGCTGGCAGCCGTCGCGACGACGATCGCCGCGCTGGGAGCGGCACTCGCGCTTGAGCGTTCGAGTGCCCGGGTCAGGAGCGCGGCCGAGACCTTGATCCTGGCGCCGCTGCTGTTTCCGCACGCCGCCCTGGGCATCGCCTTCCTGAGCTGGCTGGTCGCCCTGCAGGCGAACGGCACCATGATTGGCGTGCTGGTCGCCCATGTCGTGCTCTGCGCGCCCTTCGCCTATCGCCCGATCGCAGTGTCGCTCCACCAGATCGACAAGTCGGTGTCGGAGGCTTCCCTCATCCTTGGCGCGACACCCTTCCAGACGATCACGAAAGTGCTGATCCCCATGCTGCGGCCCGGGCTGAGCGCCGCATTGCTGTTCAGCTTCATCATCAGTTTCGATGAAGTCACGGTCACGATGTTCCTCACCGGACCCGACTTCTCGACGCTGCCGGTGAAGATCTATGGCCACCTCGCCGACAGCGCCGACCCCGTGGTGGCGGCCATCTCCACCATCCTGATCGCGATCACCGGAGGCCTCATCCTCCTGATCGATCGGGTCGTCGGTCTCGGCATGTTTGTCGACATCGAAGAAGACGCGCGCGGCAACGCCTGACCTCTAACGATTTGGGAGAAGAATCATGAAGCGACGCGATTTCCTGGCCGGTTCGGTTGCTCTGGCGTCGGCGCCGCTGATTCTTCCGGCGCGCGCCAACAACGACCGCATCGTGATGGCCTGCTGGGGCGGGGGCACCGCCCGCATGTGGCGCGATGTGTTCGGCAAGCCCTTCACCGCCGCGAGCAATATCCCGGTCACCGTCGCCGAGGTCGCGGATCCCGCCGCGGCCATCGCCGCCGCGCAGGGCCGCCCCCAGCACAATGTCATCATCGCGGCATCGTTCCAGGGCGCCAGCCTTGCCCGCCGGGGCCTCATCGAGGAGTTCGATCCTGCCGAGCTCCCGAACCTCAAGCACATTCCCGAGCAGTACTGGATCAGGAACAGCGCGGGCAAGATTCTCGGCATGCCGGTCTATTTCATCTATTACGGGGTCGCCTACAGCACCGCGCGCTGCAAGGCGTCGGACTTCGAATCCTGGAAGTCTCTCGCCGACCGCAGGTGGAAGGGACAGCTTTCGATCACGCGGCCGGTGTTCCTCGCCCCCTATGACCTGACGATCTGCAGCAAGGTCATGGGCGGAACCGAGGTGAATATCCAACCCGGCATTCCCTTGCTTCGCGACATCGCCCGCAACGCCGCGACGGCCTATACATCCATGGCCCAGCTTCAACAGCAGCTTGCCCAGGGCGAGGTGCAGGCAGCGCCTTTCTATTCCAGCCAGGTGCAGCTGCTGCGACGGTCCGGCGAAACGAATGTCGATATCACGATCCCCGGCGAGGGCGGCCTTGTGCTGTCCTATGTTCTCGCCGTCCCGAAGGGCGCACCGAACCGCGATGCCGCCGTGCGCTTCCTCAATGACTCCATCGCGCCACCGAAGCAGATCGAGGCGGCGCGCAACGCCTATCTGCCGCTGTCGACGAACGTGACCCTGCCGGAGGACGTCTCGAAGGATTACGGCATGACGATCGAGCAGGTGCGCGGCCGAAACTGGGCGCCCGACTGGTACGCGATCGCCGGTGAACTGGAGGAGCGGATGCGCCTCGTCCAGAAGATCGCGGACGAAGCGCGGTAGTCCGGCCGGAGGCGGCCGGATATTCGGCGGCCGAGACCGCTCGTCCGAAACCGCGGGCCAGATCGCACGACCGGCCTGCCGCCCGCAAACCTCCTTCGCGTCAGTTCGCCAGGCTGACAATCGGGCCGGCGGGTTCGCTCTCTCGGACGGCGATGCATGTCACGGTCCGAGACGGGTTCGACTGCTGGTTCGCAAACTTAACCCGATGGCGCCGGAAACGACCGGCGTGAAGGTCTCAATTCAATGAAATCCCTACGAAAATCGCATCACCACGGCAGTCCGGGGCAAGACGCCGCCGTGACCGGGTCTCGTGCGCTCCGCGGCGCCCAAGCGGTCCGGATATCCTTGCGCCGCCTGCCGGAGTTGAAACCGTGACGCGTGTCGGAGTTGAAATCGGCGGAACCTTCACCGACCTGGTCCAGATGGATCAGGGCGGCGTTCGCATCGTCAAGGTGCGGAGCACGCCATCCAAGCCCGACGAAGGCCTCTTCAACGCCTTGGAGGTGGCCGGGCTCGACATTGCCGGGCTTCGCGAGTTTGCGCATGGCTCCACCGTCGCCACCAACGCGGTGCTGGAACGCAAGGGCGCTCGCCTCGGACTGCTGACGACCGAGGGGTTCCGCGACCTGCTGCTCCTGCGGCGGCAGGACCGCGAGGTTCTGTTCGATATCTTCTACCGCAAGCCGGAGCCTCTGGTGAGCCGGCGTGATACCCTGGAGGTCCCGGAGCGGGTCGACAGCGGGGGCCAGGTCGTTCGCCCGCTCGACGCCGAAGCGTGGGCGCCGGCGCTGGAGGCCTTCCTTCGCGCCGGCCACTATGACGCGGTCGCCATCTGCCTGCTCAACAGCTTCGCCCGTCCAGAGCACGAGCGTCAGGTCGCCGCGCTCGTGCGGCGCATCGCCCCGAACCTGCCGGTGACCTGTTCCGTCGATGTGACGCGCGCCTTCCGTGAGTACGAGCGCGCCAGCACGACGACGCTCGCAGCCTATGTCCAGCCGGTTCTGGACGCCTATCTCAGCCGGATCGGCAAGCGGCTCGAGGCCGCGGGCTTCGACGGCCGGTTCTCGGTCATGCAATCCAATGGCGGCCGGGTTCCGGCGACCGCAGTGCGCGAGAACGGCGCCAGCGCGCTCCTCTCCGGTCCAGCCGCGGGCGTGACCGGTGCCATCCGCCAGAGTGCGCGGTCCGGTATCCAGGACATCATTACCCTCGACATCGGCGGGACGAGCGCCGATGTCTGCCTCATCCGAAAAGGCCGGCCCGACCTGACGCGCGAGGCGCGGATCGACACGCTTCCGGTCCTCACGCCCATGGTCGATATCGCGACGATCGGCGCGGGCGGCGGCTCGCTCGTCTGGATCGACGACGGTGGTCTCCTCAGGGTCGGGCCACGCAGCGCCGGCGCCAATCCCGGCCCGGCCTGCTATGGCCGCGGCGGCACGCAGCCGACGCTCACCGACGCCCATGTGGTATGCGGGCGGATCCACCCGGAAGCCAAGCTCGCGGGAACCCTGTCGATCGACGTCGATCTGGCCCGCCAGGCTTTCGCGCCGCTCGCGCAGTCTCTGAACATCTCCGTCGAGGACGTGGCGGACAGCGCCATTCGCATTGCGGTCGAGGCGATCGTCTCGGCCATCCGCCTGATCAGCACCAGCCGCGGCCGCGATCCGCGCGACTACGTGCTGGTTCCCTATGGCGGCGCCGGCCCATTGCATGCGGCCGCCGTTGCCGAGGCGCTCGCGATCGAAAACGTGCTCGTGCCGCCGAATGCAGGGGTCCTGTCCGCCTACGGTCTCCTGGCCGCGGACTTCTCGATCTATGACGGGGTCACCCGGAGGACGGCGGTGGACGATGCGGCCATGCCGTCGGTTCTCGCGACCGTCGCGGAATTGCTCGTCGGCGTGAAGGCGCGGGCAGACGCGCTGGGTCTCGGCGAGGAGCGCCGGTTCGACGTGACGCTCGACATGCGGTTCGTCGGCCAGGCCTACGATCTCGGCGTCGTCGTCGATCACGCGGCGCTGGCGTCGCTGACCGCAGCGGAGCTCTACGCGGCCTTCATCCGCGAACACGAGAGCGTCTACCGCCACGGCGGACTGGGAACCAACAAGCCGGTGGAGATCGTGTCCTACCATGTCGGCTTGCATGTCGCGCCGGAGACGGTGCCCAGCCTCGCCGATGTCGCCGAGGGGGATGTTCAGGTCCCCGAGGAGCCCGCGCGCATCTACGACACGGGTGTTTGGCACGATGCCTCCCGCATGGCGCGCGGCTCCGTCCGCGACGGCATGTCGGGTCCGGTGGCCCTGGAGGATCTGACGGCGACCGTCTACGTGCCCGCCGGCTGGAAGGCCGCGTCCGACCCCGCCGGAAACCTGATCCTGAGGAAAGCGTCATGAACCCCGTGGACCAGGCGATCATCAGCCAGGCACTTCTCTCGACCGCCCGCGAGATGGGCGTCAAACTCTACCGCTCGGCCTATTCGTCCGTCGTTCGCGACGGCAAGGACGCTTCGACCGGCATTCTCGACGCGACCGGCCAGGCCGTCGCGCAGAGCGACGAGCTCATCCCCATGCTCGTCGGATCCCTGTCCTTGACGTTCAAGGCTTGTGCGGCGCGCTATCCCGTCGAGACCCTGCGCCCCGGGGACTTCTACATCTGCAACCACCCGTATCACGGTGCGCACCACCTGCAGGACATCCTCATCTTCGTCCCGATCTTCGTCGATGGCGCGCTGATCGGATTCAGCGCGGCGGTGGCGCATCACCTCGATGTCGGCGGCGGCGCGCCGGGAATGAACACCTCCGCGACCGACTACTTCCAGGAGGGATTGATCATCCCCCCGAGCAAGTACAACCTCCAGTCGGACTGGCTCGACGACGGGCCGCTGCAGCGCTTTCTCGCGGCCAATTTCCGCGTTCCCGACATGACGATCGGCGACATAGACTCGCAATTCGCCGCCTGCGCCGTGGGGGTCGACCGGGTCAAGGAGCTCGTCGCCAAGTTCGGCGCGGCGACGGTCAAGGAAGCGATGGCCGAAATGATCGCCTATGTCGAACGGCGTGTCCGGGCCGCGGTTCGCGCCATTCCCGACGGCACCTACCATGGCGAGGATTTCGTCGATGACGACGGCCTGTCCGACGAACCCTTGCGGATCAAGGTGGCCGTGACGGTTGCGGGCGACCAGCTCGCCATCGACTTTTCCGGAACCTGCCCGCAGGTGAAATCGAACCTCAATTCGCCCTTGGCATCGACGGTCTCGGCCACGCTGGCTTGTATCAAATCGGTTCTGACGGGAGACGATGTGCCGTTCAACGAGGGGGCGACGAGAGCCGTCACCATTTCGGCGCCGAAGGGGTCGCTGCTCAATCCCAATCCTCCGGCTCCTGTCCGGGCCAGGATGGAGGCGGCGTTCCGGTCCTATGATGCGGTGCTGAAGGCGATCGGGTCCGCCATGCCCGAACGCGCGGTCGCGCCCGGTTATGATTGCACCACGGGCTTCTGCCTGAGCCACCTGAAGGACGGCCGCTTCCGCGTCTTCATCGAATTGCGGGACGGCGGATATGGCGGATCGGCGAAAGGGGACGGCTGCGATGCCGTCGCCGGGCCGCTGTCCAACTGCACCAACACGCCGGTCGAACAGATCGACGCCGACTACGACTTTTTCCGCATCGAGAGCTATTCGCTCCGTCCCGACAGCGGCGGACGTGGGCGCTTCCGTGGCGGCATGGGCTCGACCAGGTCCTATCGCATTCTCGAAGACGGCGTGCGCCTCTCGATTTATGCCGACCGTTTCCGGTTTCCCGCGGCCGGCTTTGCCGGCGGCGGCCCCGGTGCGACCGGCGGCTGCTTCGTCCACCGCGGCAACGACGTGATCACGGTCAAGACCAAGGACGACATGCCGCTGCAGCGCGGCGACCTGGTCGTGCTCTCGTCAGGCGGTGGAGGCGGCTACGGTGACCCCGCAATGCGCACGGCCGAAGCCATCGCGATCGACCGCGAGCAGGGCTATGTCGCCGCCTGACGCTGCGCGCTCCGGCAAACTCTCATGACAAAGGACCGTAAGAATGCGAGCCATTCGATTTGACAAGGCGGCGGCATCCGACCCGGATACGCAAACGACGACGAAGGATTTCTTCCAGGACGAGACGGGCCTGTTCCGCTCCGGATTCTGGTCGAGCAAGCTAGGCCGTTCGGACATGAACTATCTCAAAAACGAGATGTGCGTGCTTCTCGAGGGCGAGGTCCGCATCACCAGCCAGGACGGCGCGGTCGAAACATTCCAGGCAGGCGACACCTTCGTCATTCCGAAGGGCTTCAAGGGGGTATGGGAGACGATCAAGCCGACCCGAAAGTTCTTTGCCGTCTACAAGCCGGAATGACGATTGCCCGGCGCCTGGCCCCTGGACGCATGTGCCAGGCGGTTCGCCGGGCGCTGTGATCGGACCTTCGCCACGGCACCAGGATCTGGAATGCCGTGGCGCTCAGCCGCGCTGGATCGCGTGGAAGAACGAGCCGGAAACCTGGCCCCTGACATGACCGACCGGGCCGAGCGCGGTTCCCTCGGCATCGGCAGCCGTGCCCAGCACGCCGTCCGAGCTCGCCTCCAGGATCGTCGCATAGTGGAACTCGTGGCCGGTGAGGCGCGCGCCGGCCGGCCCGAGCGCGCTTGCGGAGGCCGTCGTCACCACGCGATAGCCGAGCGACATGCGGCGCTTGGCGAAACTGGTCACCACAGGCAGCAGCCCCAGCATGGGATAACGCACGCCGTCGGCCGCCTCCATCGCTTCGCCCAGCACCATATAGCCGCCGCACTCGCCATGAACCGGGCGCGTCTCGGCAAAGCGCGCCAGGCCGGCCTTGAACCGGCTCGCCGCGGCCAAGCGGGCGGCATGCAATTCAGGATAGCCGCCGGGCAGCCAGCAGGCATCGCAGTCCTCGGGCGGCGGCTCGTCGGCCAGCGGCGAGAAGGCGACGATGTCGGCGCCTTCGGCCCGCCAGCCGGCCTCGACATGCGGATAGATGAAGGAAAAGGCCGCGTCGCGCGCTACCGCGATGCGTCGGCCCGGCGCCGGGATCGGTGGTCCCGCGACATCGGGACCGGCGATCTCGGTCGCGCCGGCCGCTGCCAGCAGCGCGTCGAGGTCGACGGCCTCGGCGACCGCCGCGGCCAGCGCGTCGAGCCGCGCCATCAGGTCGGCGGTCTCGCCGGCCTGGACCAGGCCGAGATGGCGCTCGGGCAGGATGAGGCTGGCTTCCCGGGGCAGGGCGCCGAACACCGCAAGGCCGATCCGCGTCATGCCGTCTTCGACCAGCCGGCGATGGCGCGGGCTCGCCACCTTGTTGAGGATGACGCCCGCGATGGTGATGCGCGGATCGTAGTTCATGCAGCCGAGCGCGATCGCGGCCGCCGATTGCGCCTGGCCGGAGACGTCGATGACCAGGACCACCGGCCAGCCGCAGCGCGCCGCGATATCGGCGCTGGCGCCGGTATGGCCATGGGCCGCGCGCACCCCGTCGAACAGGCCCATCGAGCCCTCGGCCAGGATGATGTCGCTCTGCCGCGCGGCATCGCCTACAAGGCTCGCGACCAGCGCGTCGGACATGGCGAAACTGTCGAGATTGCAGCTCGGCGCGCCGGTTGCCGCGGCGTGAAAGGCCGGGTCGATATAGTCGGGCCCGCATTTGATGCCGCGCACCGTCAGGCCGCGCTTGGCGAGGGCCCGCTGCAGGCCGAGCGTGATGGTGGTCTTGCCGGATCCGGAACGCGGCGCGGCGATCAGCAGCCCCCTCACGACGCGACATCCAGGATAGGCTCGGCCAGATGCGGCGCGATCGCCGCGCGCAGCGGCGCGATGGCGCCAATGGCGATCACCGCCGGTGAGCGGATGCGGCCGGCGGCCGCCAAATGAGGCAGCTCGGCCAGCGTTGCGGCCACCGCCTGTTCCGCCCCGGTGGTCGCCGCGTGAACCGCGATGACCGGCGTCTCGGCGGCAAGGCCGCCGGCCTGGAGCGCGGCGGTGATCGGGGCGAGATTGGCCACCGCCATATAGAGCACGATCGGCTGGCCGGTCTTGGCGAGCGCCGCCCAGTCCAGGCTCTTGTCCTCGGCGAGATGGCCGGTCGCCAGGATCACCGCATGATTGGAATCGCGCGAGGTCGCGGGGACGCCGTGCAGCGCCAAGGTGGCGAGGCCGCTCGACACGCCGGGCACGACGCGGAAGCGAATGCCCGCCGCGGCCAGCGCCAGGCCTTCCTCGTAGCCGCGGCCGAAGACGAAGGGATCGCCGCCCTTCAGCCGCAGCACGCGCCGGCCCGCTTGCGCATGGGCGACCAAGAGGTCGCTGATCTCGGACTGCTTGGGCGAGGGCCGGTGGCCGCGCTTGCCGGCATTTTCCAGGATCGCATCGGGCCGGGCATAGGTGAGGATGCGCGGATCGATCAGCGCGTCATGCAGGATCACGTCGGCCCAGCCGAGCGCATGAACCGCCGTCAAGGTCAGCAAGCCGGGATCGCCGGGGCCCGCGCCAACCAGCCAGACGGTACCGGGTTCGAATTCCGGCAGGAATGAAGAAGGCGTCATGGGCGGGAGGCTCGGAACTTCGGGGCAGGGGCTTTGGTCATCTCGAAATGTCCATGCGATCAATGCATTGCATCAAGGTTGGTGGTCCTTCGAGGGTCGCTGCGCTCCCACCTCAGGATGAGGAAGGTGGAGAGTTGCATCAACGTCAGTGCAAGACGCGCGACGACCACCGAGCTTCATGAGCAACGTAGATGCCATACTCCACTTTCCTCATCCTGAGGTGGGAGCGGAGCGACCCTCGAAGGACGACTATGCTTGATGCCAGGCGTCTGCCTCATGAGCCACCTCGCGGCCGAAACCGGCGGTCATAGTCGCGGGAATAAAGCGCGCTTTCGCGAAAATCCTGGGCGCCGAGCGCCGGCCCGACCAGGATCAGCGCGGTGCGTTCCAGCCCGGCGGCGGCCACCGCCTCGGTTATGGTGGCGAGCGTCCCCTGCAGCAGGCGCTCGTCCGGCCAGGACGCCCGGAACACCACGGCGACAGGGCAATCCGCGCCGTAAAACGGCGTCAGCTCGGCCACCACCTTGTCGATCACATGGATCGACAGATGGATCGCCAGGGTCGCGCCGGTCGCGGCGAAGGCCGCCAGATTTTCGGCCGGCGGCATGGATGAGGCGCGGCCGCTGGTGCGGGTCAGCACCACGGACTGCGCCACTTCGGGCAAGGTCAGCTCGCGGCGGAGCAGGGCCGCGGCGGCCGAAAATGCCGGCACGCCCGGCGTCACCGAATAGGGGATGCCGAGCGCGTCGAGCCGGCGCATCTGTTCGCCCACCGCGCTCCAGATCGACAGATCGCCGGAATGGAGGCGCGCGACGTCCTGGCCCGCCTCATGCGCCCTGGCGATCTCGGCCATGATGGCGTCGAGGTCGAGCGGCGCGGTATCGACGATGCGGGCGCCCGGCGGACACCAGCCGAGCAGGGCCTGGGGGATCAGCGACCCGGCATAGAGGCAGACCGGGCATTGTTCGATCAGGGTGCGGCCACGCACCGTGATGAGATCGGCCGCGCCCGGGCCGGCGCCGATGAAGTGGACGGTCATGCTCTGTTTCCCTGGGCGAGGGCGCAGGTGACCCGGCCCATGACGATGCGAGGCAGGATGAGGCTGGCCGAGGCGCCGGCGGCGGCGAGCGCTGCGGCCTCGGCGACCGAGCCGACGCCGAACAGCGAGACGACCCGGGTCGAGCGGGTCGCGCAGCCGGCATCCTGGCCACGCAGCGCCTCGTCGGGAATGCCGATCACCGGCGCGCCGATCTCGGCGGCGAGTGCGATCAGGCCTGGCTCGGCGGCCCGCGCGGCGACGGTCGCAAGGCAGCCGATATCGGACAGGCCGAGATCGACACGGCCGAGCGCCGCCTCGATGCAGGCTTTGATATCGATACGTTCCGTTCCGGGCCGCAGGCCCAACCCGACCGCGATCATGGCTTGCGCACCCGCCATTGGGTGACCGGCATGGCCGGACGCCAGCCGTGCATGCCGCCGATGGCGTCGAGCCGGGCGACGGCGATGCGCCGCATGGTGCCGCCATGGCTGGCGAACAGCGCCGCGAGCCGCGCCTCGCCTTCGAGCGTCACCACATTGGCGACCAGGAGGCCGCCGGATTTCAGCCCGGCCCAGGCCGCCTCGAAGACGCCGGCATCGTTGACGCCGCCGCCGATGAACACCGCGTCGGGCGCCGGCAAGCCGGTGAGCGCCGCCGGCGCCTCGCCGGGAACCAGCGTCACGTCGGGCGCGCCGAGCTCGAGCGCATTGGCCTTGATGCGCTCGGTCCGGTCGGGCCGCGCCTCCACCGCGAAGGCCCGATTGGCGGGATGGCTGAGACACCATTCGATGGCGATGGAGCCGGAGCCGGCGCCGATATCCCAAAGGATCTGGCCGCGACGGGGGCCGAGCGCCGACAGCGTCACGGCGCGGATCTCGGCCTTGGTCAATTGCCCGTCGGTCGCGAACCGGTCGTCGTCGAGACCGGGGGTCAGCGGCAGCGGCCGGGCGGCGGGGCCGGCGACGACGTCGATGGCGATGGTGTTGAGCGGATCGATGGCATCGAGCGCGAAATCCTCCGCCGTCGCGCGCCGGATCCGCTCGCGCGGTCCGCCCAGCGCCTCCAGAATTACGATCGTGGAGGCGCCAAAGCCGCGTTCGGCGAGCAGTGTTGCCAGCCTGGCCGGGGTCGTGCCGTCCCAGGAAAGCGCCAGGATATGTGCGCCTGGCTGCAGAGACGGAACGATCCGTTCCAATGGGCGGCCATGCAGCGAGACCAGCGCGCAATCCTGCTGCGCCCAGCCGAGCCGGGCGGCGGCCAGGCTGAAGGCCGAGGGCTGCGGCAGCACGTGCATCTCATCCACGGCAACAAGCGCGGCGAGCTGTACGCCGACGCCATAGTGGAAGGGGTCGCCGGAGGCGAGCACGCAGACCCGGCCGCCACGGCGCGCCAGGATCGCCGGAAAAGCCTCTTGGATCGGGCTCGGCCAGGCCATGGTTTCAGCCGCAAGCGGCGCGACCAGCGCCAGATGCCGCGCGCCGCCGACCACCAGCTCGGCGTCGTCGAGCGCCGCGAGCGCCGTGGCCGACAGGCCGGCGCGGCCATCCTCGCCGAGGCCGACGATCGTCAGCCAGGGGGCCGTCGCGCCGCTCGACAGCACGGCCGGGTTCCGCGACAAGTCAGCCATGACGATCCTGATCCTCGGCGGCACCACGGAAGCGACCGCGCTGGCCCGCCGCCTGGCCGAAACCTGTCCGGGCATGCCCGCCTTGGTGTCGCTCGCCGGCCGCACCAGCGCGCCGAAGCCGCTGGCGCTGCCGATACGCATCGGCGGTTTCGGCGGCATTGACGGGCTTGGCGCGTTCCTCGCGGAGAACCGCGTCGCGGTGGTGATCGACGCGACCCATCCCTTCGCCGCCATCATGCCGTTCAACGCTGAAGCGGCCTGCCGGTTGGCCCAGGTGCCGCTGCTGGCGTTGCGCCGTCCGCCCTGGACGCCGGTCGCGGGCGACACCTGGATCGAGGCCAAGGACATGGCGGATGCCGCAGCCGCGCTCGGCGCGGAGCCGCGCCGGGTCTTCCTGACCATCGGCCGGCAGGAACTCGGCGCCTTCGCCCGAGCGCCGCAGCACCACTATCTCGTGCGCAGCATCGAGCCCATAGGCGACGTGCTGCCGGCGCCCCATGTCACACGCATCGAGGCGCGCGGGCCGTTCCTGGTCGAGGACGAGCTCGCCCTGATGCGGCGGGAACGGATCGACTTGGTCGTCAGCAAGAATTCCGGCGGCGCCCAGACCGAAGCCAAGCTTGCCGCCGCGCGCGGCCTCGGCCTTGCCGTCGTGATGGTGGCGCGCCCGGCCAAACCGGATGTGGCCACGGCCGAGACCGTCGATCAGGCGCTGGCCTGGCTCGCCGCTCATGGCCTCACCCCGACCGAGCGCGGCGTATAGACGAAGGGCAGTTCGCCCGCCCGCGCGATCAGCCGCGTCGCCGAGGCGCCGATCATCACCAGGGTCGACATGTCAGCGGTTTCGGCCGCCGCGACAGCCTGGTCGATCGGGACGATGCGCACCGCCTCGTCCGCCCGGCCGACGGCGCGGGCAAGGATCACCGGCGTGTCGGCGGGACGTTCGGTCGCGGCGAGCTTCAGCGCCTCGCCGAGCTGCCAGGGCCTGGCCTTGGAGATCGGATTGTAGAGGGCAATCACCAGGTCGGCCGCCAGCACCGCCTTCAGCCGCGTCACGATGACATCCCAGGGCTTGAGATTGTCCGACAGCGAAATCGCGCAGAAATCGCCGCCGAGCGGCGCACCGACCCGCGCCGCCACCGCCAGCATGGCGGTGATGCCTGGCTCGACCTTGATGACCACATCCGGCCAGCGCGCCATATCGGCCTCATAGGCCTCGAACAACGCAGCGGCCATGGCGAAGACCCCGGGATCGCCCCCCGAGACGACAGCCACGCAACGCCCCTCGGCCGCCAGATCCAGCGCGAAACGGGCGCGCTCGACCTCGACACGGTTGTCGGATGCGTGGCGCGTCTGCCCCACCCGCAAAGGCGCCCGGTCGACATAGGCGCCGTAGCCGACAATGTCGGTCGCAGCGGCCAGCGCCGCCCCGGCCGAAGGCGTCAGGTAGCGCGGATCGCCCGGCCCGAGCCCGATGACGGTGACCGATCCCGCCGTCACAGCCGCCGCCCTTCGCCCGGCACCAGGATCATCGAGAAATAGGGTGCCTCGTCATCGGTCTTGTCCGCGAGCCGCAGGATGAGCTGATCGGCCATGCTGGCGCGTTCGACATAGATCGCACGCTCGATCAGGCCGGCTGCCGCCAGCGCCCGCCGCACCTTGGGGAAATTGCGGCCGATCTTCATCACCACGGCGGCGTCGGTATCAGCCAGCCGGCGGGCGAGCTCCGCCTCGGGCAAGGTGCCCGGCAACACGGTCAGGATGTCGTCGCCCCAGGTGATCGGTGCCGCGGCCAGCGTCCAGGCCCCGGACATGCCGGTAATGCCGGGAATGACCTCGAAGGGATAGCGTGGCGCCAGCCGGCGCCAGAGATGCATCAGCGAGCCGTAAAAGAACGGGTCGCCCTCGCAGAGAATGGCGACCAGGCGGCCGTCATCGACCTCGGCCGCGAGCCTCGCCGCGGACGCTGCATAAAACGCGGCCATCGGATCGATATAGGCTGCAGCGTCGACCGGCGCCTCGGTGGTGACCGGATAGACCAGAGCGATTTCGCGGGCCGGATCGGCGCCGATCAGCCGGTCGGCAATGGTGCGGGCATTGCCGCGCTGGCCCTTCTTGCAGAAATGCACCAGGCGGTCGGCCCTATCGAGGATTTCGCGGGCCTTCACCGTGACATAGGAGGGGTCGCCGGGCCCGAGCCCGACACCATAGAGCGCTATTCTGCCGGCCTCGATCTTGTTGACGACCGTCATGCCGTCACTCCCGCTCGCTCGCCAGCGCATTGACGGCCGCCGCCGCCATGGCCGAGCCGCCGCGCCGGCCATGCACCACCAGGAAGGGCACGCGGCCATCCGCCGCCAGCGCCGCCTTGGATTCGGCCGCGCCGACAAAACCGACGGGAATGCCGATCACCGCCGCAGGCAAGGGCGCACCGGCATCGAACATTTCCAGGAGCCGGAACAGCGAGGTCGGCGCATTGCCGATGACCACGATGCTGCCGGCAAGCTGCTCGCGCCAGAGCTCCATGGCCGCCGCCGAGCGGGTGGTGCCGGCCTCGCGCGCCATGTCGGCGACCCTGGGGTCGTCGAGCGTGCAGATGACCGCGTTATGGGCGGGCAGGCGGCTGCGGGTGACGCCGAAGGCGACCATCTTGGCATCGCACAGGATCGGCGCACCGGCCCGCAGCGCGGCTTCGGCCTTCACGGCGAAATCGGCGGACATGTCGACGTCGCGCGGCAGATCGGTCATGCCGCAGGCATGGATCATGCGCACCACCACGCGCTCGGCCACCGGCGCGAGACCCTTGAGGTCGGCCTCGGCGCGGATCATCGCGAAGGACCGCGCATAGATCTCGGCACCATCGCGAATATAGGACTGGCGGCTTGCCGCCTCGGCGGTCGTCACGATGACGAAACTCCCTGAAGATGGCGTCTGAAGTCGCCTTCGCAGGCGAGATCGGACGCGAGGTCGACGGCGGTGCGCCGGGCGAAAGGCAGGTCGCCCGCGGTCCCGTCGAGGACGATGTGATAGGCGCCGTCATGCCCGACCAGCGTCACATCGGCAATCCCCGGCTGGGCACAGCCCTTGGCGCAGCCCGAGACATGCAGCGTCATGCCACCGGCAAGCCGGCGCGCCGCGGCTGCCGCGAATCGCACGGCATCCTCCTGCGCGGCGGTCTCGCCGCGGCTGCAGGCCGGCGCTCCCGGGCAGGCGCGCACTGCGAGACGCGGGTCGCCGGGCGCAGTGATGAAGCCAAGCGCGGCGATGCGCGCGACAACCGCCTCCGTTGCTGCGAGACCGGTCATGGCCAGGCCACGCCAGGGCGAAAGCCTGATATCGGCGGCGCCGGCTGCCTGTGCGATGTCGGCGAGCGATCCGATCTGGCTCGCCGTGCAGCGGCCGAAGGGCGCGCCGAACAGGATCGCCGTGGTTTCGCCAGCCTCGCGGAACGATCCCGCCTGCAACGGCCCCGGCCGGGCAGGCGGCGCGCGCGTTGGCTGAACGCCGTGAGACGCGAACAGGGTCGCAATGTCTTGCTCCGGCACGTCGCGCATGCGGCGGACATGCTCCGGCCGCGCCCGATGCAACGTGGCGAGGCCGGACAGCAGCGGGCCCACCACGCCAGGCACCGCGCCAAGCGCCAGCGGCCCGAACCAGCGATCGCCGGCAAGCCCGATCAGCACGCCGTCCGGCGCCACCGCCCGGATGCGCAGGTCGGCCGGCACATCGTCGAGCGACAGGCAGCCGCCGCCATCGACGACGATGCCGGTCTTGGCCGGCAGGCCCGGCACGGAGCGCCGGAGCGCCTCGATGCCGGCGGCGAGGGCGCCGGCATCGGCGAGATCGGTCGGATCGCGCCCAGCCAAAGGCGAAACGAGGGTCAGCCGGTAGGGGCCGACATCTTCATCCGCATCGACCAGCCCACCCTCGATCAGGCCCGCCACCAGGTCGCCGTGGCTGGCCGCGCCGACACCGCGGATCTGCAGATTGCCGCGCCCGGTCAGGTCGACGAGACCATTGCCGGTCTCGCGGGCCAGCCGCGCGACGAGCCGCAGGTCGGCAAGGTTCAACCGGCCGCCGGGCGGATGCAGCCGCACCAGCAGGCCGTCGCCGGTCGCCATGGGCCGGAGCGCGCCCGGGCACCAGCCGCGGCGAAGCGCTGCGCGCAGGGCTTCGCTCATGGCGCTGCCTCCCGCATGGCGAGATCGAGCAGGGCCGCGACCGAGTTGAGCCGGGTCGTCCAGAGCCCGCGCCGGCGCGCATCGGCGAAGCGCGCGGCGATCGCCCGGTGGGCGCCGGGATTGGCCTGTTTCAGCCTGTTCGCCACGGCCTCGTCGCCGAGATAGGCCTGGAACACCGCGTCGAACATGGCGTCGGGCACGGCACGGGTGGTGGCGGCATAAACGAACAGGCTGTCGACGGCCTCGGCGAGTTCGGCGGCGCCGCGCCAGCCATGGGCGAGCTGCCCTTCGATCCAGCGCGGATGGGTCAGCCGGCCATGGACGATGCGGGAGAGATCCTCGCCGAGCGTCCTGACTTTCGGGGTGTCCGGTGTCGAGGTGTCGAGGCTATAGGCCCGCACGCTGCCACCGAGACTCGCGGCCGCGGCGGCGAAACCGCCGATGCCGTCGGCGGCGCTGGAAGCTTCCAGGATGTCGCGGCCGGCGACATCGCTGACATGAATGAAGGCCTCCGCTCCGGCGGCGCGGTGGGCGAAACTCGCATCCGGCACGCCCGCCGCATCCGGTCCGCCAAAGGCATGGCTGGTCGCGGCCAGATAGGCGCGGCCGAGATCGTCGAGACCAGTCCAGTCGCCGTCGAGCGCCAGCGCGCCGGCGCCGGCGCCAAAGCGGCCGGGCGGGGCGCCGAACACCCGCGCCTGGCTCTCGCCGCGCCGCCTGGCCGCCGCCGGCTCGTTCCAGGCGTCCTCCTCGTCCAGGCCGGCCACTGCGCGCGCCGCGGCATCCAGCAGGGCGATCTGTTCGGGAAAGGTGTCGCGAAAGGCGCCGGATATGCGCAAGGTGACATCGACCCTGGGATGGGCGAGCCGGGCGAGCGGCAGGATCGAGAAGCCGGTGACCCGGGTCGAGGCCGGATGCCAGGCCGGCTCGACGCCCATCAAAGTGAGGGCATGGGCGATATCCTCGCCGCCTGAGCGCAAGGTCGGCGAAGCCCAGAGATCCATCACCACCCGCCGCGGCCAGTCGCCTTCATCCTGCAGATGCCGGTCGAGCACCGCCCGCGCGGCGCGGGCGCCAAGCTCTGTAGCCGCGCGGGTGGGAATGGAGCGGGGATCGAGCGTTGCGAGATTGCGCCCGGTCGGCAGCACGTCCGGCCGGCCGCGATGCGGCGAGCCGGCGGGGCCCGGCACCACGAAACGGCCGTCGAGCGCCCGGATCAGGTTCCGCCGCTCGTTCGCCGACGAGACCGCGTCATGGCCTGCTTGTCCGAAAACATGCAGGCCGTCGCGGAAACTCGTCTCGGCGAGATCGCAGAGATGGGCATCGAGCGCGGTCAGCGCCGCGCTCATCTCCTGGTCGGCCGTGACCCCGCAGGCGCTGGCGACGCCGGAAGCCTCGGCACGCTCCAGGATTTCGCCGGCGACCAGGTCGGCGCGGCGCGGATCCATCACCTGGGCGGCGCTATATTCCTCGACGAGATCGCGCAGCAGGGCGGCCTCGCCATGGAGATCGCTCATCGCCAGTTCGGGCGGCAAATGGCCGAGCGTGACGGCGCCGAGCCGGCGCTTGGCGGGTGCTGCCTCGCCGGGATCATCGACCACATAGGGATAGATGACCGGCAAGGCGCCCATGGCGATCTTCGGCCAGCAGGCGTCAGACAGCGCCACCGCCTTGCCCGGCAGCCATTCCGTGGTGCCGTGGGTGCCGAGGTGAATGAGCGCATCGACGCGGTCGCAAAGCCGCAAGCCACAATAGAAGGCGAGATAGCCGTGGCCGGGCGGCCGGTCCGGATCGTGATAGGCGAGCTTGCGGTCGGGTCCGGCGTCGCGCGCCGGCTGCAAGGCAATGCGCAGATGGCCCATGGCGAGCGCGCGGAAACGGAAGGCACCGTCCTGGAAGTTCGGGTCGTCTTCCGGCGCGCCATGTGCGACCTGAAGCGCCTCGCGGGTCGATGCGGGCAGGCCGCCAAGAAAGGCTTTGTAGGTCTCGAGCGGCACGCTGAAGCCAGCCTCGCCATCGACCAGCATGGGCATCAGCGCCGATGGCGCCGGGCACTCGCCGACCGCATAACCGGCCTCCGCGAGCAGGCCGTGGATAACCCCGACGCTCTCGGGCGTATCGAGACCGACGGCAAAGCCGGCACGGCCGCCGCGCGCCGGATAATCGGAGAGCACCAAGGCGAGCCGCCGCTCCGCCACCGGCCTCTGTCCGAGCGCCACCCAGGCGCGCGCCAGATCGGCCAGCGCGTTGACGCCGTCTTCGTCGGCGACCAGCCGGCGGCTGACGAAGCCGGTCGCGGCATCCGCCGTCTCCCGTTTGAAGCCGACAGCGGCACCGGCGAGCCGCCCATCGAATTCCGGCAGGGCGACCTGCATGGCGAGATCGACGGCCGAGAGCCCGCGCGGTGAAGCAAGCCACGCCTCGCGCGGATTGCCGACCGGGATGGCCTGCAGGACCGGGCAATCCGCCTGGTCGAGCACGAAACCGTCACCGTCGCGGGCCGAAAAGGCGGTCGTGGTGAGGATGATTGACGGCTTGCGTCGCGCGATCAGCCCTTCGAGTTCGGCGACAGCAGGCGCATCCTTCAGGCTGGTCAGCGCGATCACCAGGCAAGCGAGCCCCCGGGCGCCGAGAGCCTCGGCAAGAACCACTGTGATATCGGTATCACCTGATGTCACGCCGGAGCGATAGACCAGCAGCAGCGCGAGCGGCCGGTCGTCCGGGCAGGCGGCGAGCGCCTCGGGCCAGGCTTCCGGCCCGCTGGCGGCCGACCAGGCAAACAGCGCGGGCAGGGAGGCCGGCGGCTCGGCGGCGACGCGCGGATCAAGGTGAGACGCGATCCGGCCGAACAGCCGGCGCATGTTCTCGGCGCCGCCGCCGACCTGGAAATAGCCGTTGAGGTCGCCAGCGACCACGGCATCGATGGTGTTATAGGCGGCCAGCCGGCCGTCGCCGCGATCATCCCCCGGCAGCACGGCGAGCGGAATGCCGCCGGCCCGGCAGGCGGCGAAGAGCTGGTCGAGGCCGTAGCGCCAATAGTCGAGACCGCCGAGCAGGCGCACCAGCACGAAGCGCGAGCCGATGACGGTTTTCTCGACATAGAGATCGACCGACAGCGGATGCTTCAGCTGGCGCAGACTGGCGAGCCTGACGCTCAGGCCCGCCGTCCCGGCCGCCGCCGACAGCGCCGTCAGGTCGCTGTCGGCGAAGGACAGGACCACCACGTCGCCCGGCGCCTGGCCGAGGTCGACCGCACGGTCGACCTCGTCAAGCGTCACTGTCGTGGCGGGCAGGATGTGCATCGAGGATCAGCCCTCGGCCTCAGCCGTTCAGCGCGGCTTCGACCGCGGCGCGATCGAAACCCTTCAGCCCGATCGCCACGATCCGGCCCTGGCGGGCCTCGCCCGGCGTCCAGGCCCGGTCATAATGATGGGCGATGCGGCGGCCGACGCCCTGGACCACCAGGCGCATCGGCTTGTCGCCGACCGAAGCGAAACCCTTCAGGCGCAGCACGCCCGCGGCTTCCGCCGCCTTGGCGACGCGTCCGGCCAGGATGTCGGGAGACCCGACCGCCTCGATCACGAAGGAATGGCTCTCGAAATCGTCGTGATCGTGATCCTCTTCGGTCTCGTGATGCGAGGGCCGGCCGGCAAGATCCGTTTCGGCGGCGGCGCCGAGCCCGACCACCAAAGCCGGCTCGACCTTGCCATGCGCCGTTTCGACGATCTTGATCGCCTTCGGCAGATGCGCCTGGATCTCGGCCTTCACCCGGTCGCGGGTCGCCTGGTCGATGGCGTCGCTCTTGTTGAGCAGGATCAGGTCGGCGCAGAGGATCTGGTCCTCGAACACTTCTTCCAGCGGATTGTCGTGGTCGACCGCGCCGTCTTGCGTGCGCTGGGCGGCCAGCGCCTCCGGATCGTCGGCGAAAGTGCCGTCGGCAACGGCCGGGCCGTCGACCACGGCGATCACGCCGTCGACGGTGACGCGGTTGCGGATCGCCGGCCAATTGAAGGCATTGACCAGCGGCTTCGGCAAGGCGAGGCCCGAGGTCTCGATCAGGATATGGTCGGGCGGCGAGGCCCGGTTCAAGAGCTTTTCCAGCGCCGGAATGAAATCATCGGCCACCGTGCAGCAGATGCAGCCGTTCGGCAGCTCGACAATGTCCTCGGCCGTGCAGCCGCTGATGCCGCAGCCCTCGATGAACGAGCCGTCGAAACCGATATCGCCGAATTCGTTGACCAGCACGGCGAGGCGGCGGCCGCCATTGTTCTCCAGGAGGTGGCGGACCAGCGTGGTCTTGCCGGCACCGAGAAAGCCGGTGACGATGGTACAGGGGATTTTGGCCAGGGAGGCTGGGGCAGGCTGGGTCATGATGTTTCCGTCAAGGCAAAGGGGATAGGGGCGGGGACGCTCGAAATCTGGCGTCAGGACGATCGCGGCATCCGGGCGATCGCGCGGGCTCAGGCGGCCCGCGGTCGGATCGGCGGCTCGGGATAGCGGCGTAGAGTGAGGGGAAGGGGTCTTTGGGATCTCGTCACGGCATACTCCGTCTGGCAGCCGGCTTGCGCCGGAAACGCTCCCAAGGACGAAGCCGGGCGCGGAACGCCCGGACCGGTTGCCATCGAAACACCCCGCTCGATGGGCCCATGAGAAGCACTGGTGACGGCAGGTCTCCTGGCTCACGGGTCCAAACTTTCGGCCGCCTTCCCGGGATCTTGCGCCCAGTGGCTTTTGGCTTCGGTTCGCCGTTTACAGTTGCGGGGGCAGCCGTGGCGTCGCACCACGTTCCCTTTTCACCTCGTCGAAGAGGCACCGTCGGGATTTAGCACTACCGGCGCGCCCGCCGATTTGCAATGGATGCGCCCGCCCACTCCACCGCGAGCCCATAGGTCCTTATGCCGAGCCCGACCCGATCCGTGACCCTGGTGCTGGGCGGCGCGCGTTCCGGCAAGAGCCGCCATGCCGAAGGCCTGATCGAGGCGCACCCGGCGCCCTGGCTCTATGTCGCGACCGCGCAAGCCTATGACGACGAGATGCGCGCCCGCATCGCCGAGCATCGCGCCCGGCGCGGCGAAGGCTGGCAGACCGTCGACGCGCCTGTCGATCTCGCCGGCGCGATCGCGAGCGCACCCGCGGGCATGCCCATCCTGGTCGACTGCCTGACGCTCTGGCTGACCAATCTGTTGCTCGCCGAAGCCGATATCCCGGCCGCGCGCGCCGCCCTAGCAGCCGCTTGTCGTCAGGCCAAGGGCCAATTGGTGCTGGTGTCCAACGAGGTCGGGCTCGGCATCGTGCCCGACAATGCGCTGGCCCGCCGGTTTCGCGACGAGGCCGGGCGGCTGCACCAGGAGCTTGCGGCTGACGCGAACCATGTGGTCTTCATGGTGGCCGGATTGCCGATGATCGTGAAATGAGGCCGAGCATGTCTGATGAAACCGCGGAGGCCGAGCGCCATCGCGCGAAAATGGCCAAGCGCAAAGCGGTGCAGGATGCCGAAGTGGCGTCCAAGACCGTCGAAAAGGGCCTGCTCATCGTCAATACCGGGCCGGGCAAGGGCAAGTCGACGGCGGCCTTCGGCCTGATCCTGCGCGCACTCGGCCATGGCTGGCGGGTCGGCGTGGTGCAGTTCATCAAAGGCGCCTGGTCAACCGGCGAGCGCGAGGCGCTGACCGTGTTCGGCGACCGCATCGCCTGGCACAGCATGGGCGAAGGCTTCACCTGGGAAACCCAGGACAAGGCCCGCGACATCGCCGCCGCCGAGCGCGCCTTCGCCAAGGCGCGCGAGCTGATGGCCGACGAGACCATCGGGCTGGTGGTGCTGGACGAACTGAATATCGCGCTGCGCTACGATTATCTGCCGCTCGCCGAAGTGGTCGAAATCCTGACGAACCGGCGCCCCGGGCTGCATGTCGTGGTCACCGGCCGCAACGCCAAGCCCGAACTGATCGAGGCCGCCGACCTGGTGACCGAGATGACCCCGGTGAAGCACCATTTCGCCCAAGGGGTGAAGGCCCAGGCGGGAATCGAATTCTAGTGTTCCGTGGCGGTGATCATGATGGCCTGATTGCCGCGAGCGGATGAATGCGTGGATGCCCGGGCCAAGCCCGGGCAAGACGAAGTGGTGCAAGCATAGGAAAGTGGTGCCAAATCGTCATCGTCGCGCGCTCTCCGCCTTGGCCGGGCTTGTCCCGGCCATCCACGAATTCGGCCCTTCACGAGCGTAAATCCTGAGAAAAATGTCGCCTGATCTATCCGGTCAAAGAGTCATGATCGTTGCGACGAAACACGAGCCGCCATGACATCGGATGTCCCCTGTCGTACCACTTCAACTGAACGAGATTGGCCGCCCCCATGGCCCGTGCTTCCCCTGAGAGCCCCGCACCCGCCCGCATCGAAGGCAGCTCGCCGTCACGCGTGGAATTGGCGGCCTTTGTTTCGGCCGGCCGGCCGGTGATCCTGACCCATTGCGATCTCGAAGGCGTCGACCTGTCCGATCTCGACATGACGGACTGGCGCTTCGAGGCAAGCGCCCTCAAGCAGACCAACCTGACCGGCGCGACGCTCGAAACCGCAACCTTCGTGGGGTGCAAGGGGGCCTTCGCCAATTTCACCGGCGCCAGGCTCACCGAGGCGGTGTTCCAGTCGAGCGATTTCAATAATGCGATCTTCGCCGGCGCATCGCTCTCGCAGGCGGCCTTCACCGGCTGCAAGCTGACCGGCGCCGATTTCAGCCATGTGAAATCGACGGGAACCAGCATCAGTGAAACAACCCTGTCGGCGGCACGGCTATCGGGATTTTCGTTCCGCAGGGCCTGGCTTTCCAAGGTCGATCTCAGCCTTGCCGACCTCACCAAATGCGATTTTCGCGATGCCGTCTTCGCCGAGTCCAGCCTGCGCGAGGCCAATCTCGTCGATGCCCGGTTCGAAGGGGCGGATCTGCGCGGCGCCGATCTCGGCGGCCTGCGTCTCGACGACGCGCGCAAGTTCAAGGGCGCGACGATCTCGCGTGGCCAGGCCGGCGACCTCCTGGCCGAAATGGGGCTGAAGGTACGATGACGGACTGGCCGCGCTATCCGGGATGCCTGCCATGACCCGCGCCTTGATGATCCAGGGCACCGGCTCGAATGTCGGCAAATCGCTCGTCGTCGCCGGGCTCGCGCGCCTGTTTGCCAGGCGCGGCCTGAAGGTTCGCCCGTTCAAGCCGCAGAACATGTCGAACAACGCGGCGGTCACCTCCGACGGCGGCGAGATCGGCCGCGCCCAGGCCTTGCAGGCGCGCGCCGCCTTCGTCGCACCCAGCGTCCACATGAATCCGGTGCTGCTGAAGCCGCAAAGCGAGGTCGGGTCGCAGATCATCGTCCAGGGCAAGCGGGTCGGCACCGCCAAGGCGTGCGAGTTCCAGGCCTGGAAGCCGCGCCTGATGGACGCGGTGCTCGGCTCGTTCAGACATCTCTCTGATGAGGCCGACCTCGTCCTGGTCGAAGGCGCCGGCTCGGCATCCGAGGTCAATCTGCGCCCGGGCGACATTGCCAATATGGGCTTTGCCCGCGCCACCGGGACGCCGGTCGTGCTGGTCGGCGATATCGACCGGGGCGGGGTGATCGCGAGCCTCGTCGGCACCAGGGTCGTGATCGCGCCCGAGGATGCCGCGATGATCCGCGGCTTCGTGGTCAACCGTTTCCGCGGCGATCCGAGCCTGTTCGCCGACGGCATGGCCATCATCGCCGAGCGCACCGGCTGGCCGGCGCTGGGCCTGGTGCCGCATTTCGCCGAGGCCGGGCTCTTGCCGGCCGAGGATATCATGGGGCTGCGGCGCCAGACCGAAGGCGAGGGCGGCGGCCGGACCGTAATCGCCGTGCCGGTCATGCCGCGCATCGCCAATTTCGACGATCTCGATCCCTTGCGCACGGAGCCGGGCGTCACGGTTCATCTGGTCGAACCGGGCACGCCGATCCCCGCCGAGGCCGCGCTGGTGCTCTTGCCAGGCTCCAAGACCACCATAGACGATCTCCTGTTCCTGCGGGAGCAGGGCTGGGACATCGATCTCGCCGCCCATGTCCGGCGCGGCGGCCGGGTGCTCGGCATTTGCGGCGGCTACCAGATGCTCGGCCGCTCCATCGCCGACCCCGAGGGCATCGAAGGACCGGCACGCCAGGTCGCTGGCCTCGGCCTGCTCGACGTCGCGACCGTGCTGACATCGGACAAGAACCTGACGCCGGTCACCGGCATCGGCCTGACGACGGAAGCGCCGCTGAGCGGCTACGAGATGCATCTGGGCGTCACCGAGGGCCCCGACCGGCAGCGCGCCTTCGCCCGTTTCGCCGATGGCCGCCTGGACGGCGCGGTTTCGGCCGATGGCCGCGTGGTCGGCACCTATATTCACGGGCTTTTCGCCGACGACGCCCAGCGCCGCGCCTGGCTCGCCACGCTCGGCGCGCCGACCAGCAATCTCGCTTATGAGGCCCTGGTCGACGACATTCTCGACCGCTTCGCCGCCCATCTGGAAGTGCATCTCGACATCGAGCGGCTCTGGGCGATCGCGGGGGAGGCGGGGAGGTGAGGGCTGCTGGGTGGTGATGAAGGGGGTTCCTACAAGTCGCACGACGTGAGCGAGGCCAATCCGGTCATCGGCAATCTCTACGTCACCCCCGGCGAGCGAAGCGAGGGAAGGGGGTCCAGAGCGGCCTCATCGGCGCTCCAAGCGCATGACGGTAAGGGGATTTCGCGGTGTTGACGACAGGGCCCGGCAACTCCTGGACCCCCTTCCCCTCGGCTTCGCCTCGGCCGGGGGTGACGTACAGTGCAGGCGGAATGCGTAGTGTGAACCTGTCGGCCGAACCGTCAGAGGCTGAGCACCACCAGTCCCCCCACCGCGGCCAGCCCCCACAGCAGACCATAGGCCCGCCGATAGAGCCGCAGCGCCGCGCGAATGTCGGCCGCCGTTGCCTCGGCCCGGCCATCGCCCATCCAGCGGTCCTCGACCTTGATCGTCCCATAGACGCGCGGACCGGCGAGCCTGAGGCCGAGAGCGCCCGCCATGGCCGCTTCGGGCCAGCCGGCATTGGGCGATCGATGATGGCCCGCGTCACGTCTTACGGCGGTCAAAGCCCTGGCGGCGGCGGCGCGATCGTCGAAGGCGGCAGCGGCGATGATCAGCAGGGCCGTCAGCCGGGAGGCTGGAAGGTTGACCACGTCGTCGAGCCGCGCCGCGGCCCAGCCGAAGGCCTCATGGCGCGACGTGCGGTGGCCGATCATCGAATCGGCGGTGTTGATCGCCTTGTAGAGGGCAGCCCCCGGCAGGCCGGCGAGGCCGAGCCAGAAGGCCGGCGCGGTGACCCCGTCGGAAAAATTCTCGGCCAGGCTCTCGATCGCCGCGCGCGACACGCCCGCCTCGTCCAGGCTTTCGGGATTGCGCCCGACGATCATCGAGACGGCGGACCGTCCGGCGTCGAGCCCGCCGGTCTCCAGCGCCGTCGCCACCCGCGCGACATGGTCGAAAAGGCTGCGCTGGGCGATCAGGCTGGAAGCGCAGAGCGCCAGGGGAACGACGCCCAGAGGACCGAGCAGGCGGCAGGCGCAAACGATGGCGACGGCGGCGGCAAGCGCCGCTGCGAGCAACAGGACCAGTGCCAGCACGCCGGCCCGGCGGCGTTGTTCGAAGCTCTCGCCGTCCCTGTTCAGCCGCTGATCGAGAGCGCCGATCAGTCGACCGATCCAGGTGACGGGATGGCCGATCGCCGTATAGACGGGGGCGGGATAGCCGAGGGCGGCCTCGATCACGAGGGCGAAGCACAGCAGGATCAAGGGCGAGAAGGCGAGCATGACTGCGGTTTCGGCGATCTGGCACGGCGGCGACCTGGACGCGGCGAGGCGGCTTTTCCCCGACGCGCCGGAGCCCTGGATCGATCTCTCGACCGGGATCAATCCCATCCCATACCCATTGCCCGTTCTTCCCGCCAGCACCTGGCAACGGCTGCCTGGCCGGGAGAGCGAGGCGGCACTGCTCGCCGCCGCGCGCGCGGCCTATGGCGTGCCTGATGAGGCCGGCGTCGTCGCGGCGCCGGGAACGCAGATCCTGATCGAATTGTTGCCCACGCTCGCCGGCGTGGGAGACCGCGTGGCGGTGGTCGGTCCGACCTATGGCGAGCATGCCCGCACCTGGCGGAAAGCCGGGCACCCGGTCGCGGAGGCCGGCAGCCTGGCCGAAACCGGCGATGCGCGGGTGGTGGTGCTGGTCAATCCGAACAATCCCGACGGGCGAATCGTCGAACCTTCGCGCCTGCATGACGTCGCCGGCCGGCTGGCAGCGCGCGGCGGCCTGCTTGTCGCCGACGAGGCCTTCGCCGATTTCGAAAATGGCACGAGCCTCATCCCGGCCTTGCCACCGGCGACCCTGGTGCTGCGCTCCTTCGGCAAGACCTATGGCCTGGCCGGGCTGAGGCTCGGTTTCGCGGTGGGCCGTGGCGATCTCACGCCCCGGCTGGCCGAACGGCTCGGCCCCTGGGCGGTGCCGGGGCCGGCGCTGCATGTCGGCGCCCGGGCGCTGGCCGATCGCGGCTGGCTGGAGGCCGCAAGGCGGGACAGGACGGCCGATGCCATCAGGCTCGACCGGCTGCTGGCGCGGGTCGGCACCGTCGTCGGCGGCACCAGCCTGTTTCGCCTCGTCGAAACCGCCGAGGCCGCCGCTCTGTTCGACCGGCTCGGTCGCAACGGCATCTATGCCAGGCGCTTCCAGGACCAGCCGAACCGGCTGCGTTTCGGCTTGCCGGCGGACGAAGCCGGGTGGTCCCGGCTCGAAGCCGCGCTCACGGACTGACTGGCTCAATCGGCGAGGCTTGGCTCGGCCCTGACCGGGGCAGCCGGCCGCGGCCGCCGCAGCGCCGGCAGCACCTCGGCGGCAAACAATTCCATGCCGGCGAGCGCGGTTGGGTTGTCCAATACGCCATTGCCGTTGAAGACGCAGCGCAACTGGCCGATCCCGGTCGTCGCTTCGAGCCTGACGATCTCGGCATGGCAGGTTTCCGGGTCGCCGTGGACGACCTGCTCGCGCAGCACCCAATCGCGGTCGAGCGGCGGCACCTGGTCGGCCGGCACGCCGCGCGCCGCGGCAAAGCCCAGGCGGCGCTGATAAAGCCGCGGCAAGAGCTCCTCGACCCGCGCCAGGGCCGCCGCTCGTGTCGCGCCGATGCAGACGTAACGTGACAGCGACGAACCGGCCAAGGCACCGGGCCGGCCGGTGCGCGCCAGGATCTCCCGGTAGATGTCGAGCTGCCGCGCCTCCGGCGGTTCCAGGCTGAGCAGAAGCGGCAGGTTCTGGTCGGCCGCAAAGGCCAGCGTTTCCGGTGTCGACCCCGCGACATAGAAGGGCGGATGCGGCCGCTGGACCGGTTCGGGTCCCACCGCCACATCGGTGAAGCGCCAGGGTCCGGCGGCAGCGCTCGCCGTCTGCCGGGTCAAGGCCTCGCGCAGGATGGTGAAGCCTTGCTCGAAACGCTCGCGCGCCGTCTCGCGATCGATGCCGAGCGCCGCGAAGGTGTCGGGATCGGTGCCCCGGCCGATGCCGATATCGAGACGGCCGCCGCTCTGGAAATCCAGCTGCGCGATCTGCTCGGCCAGCGTCAGCGGGTGGTGCAACGGCAGCACCAGGATCGATGAGCCGACACGCAGCCGCTCCGTCCGGGCGAAGATGGCGGCGGCGAGCAACTGGGTCGACGGGTAGGGCAGGCCGGCCCGGAAATGGAACTCGGCGAACCAGACGCCGTCGAAACCGAGCCGGTCGGCGCGCTCGAACAGCGACAGGAAGGCCCTGTGATCGCCGAGCGTCGCCTCGCGGGTCCAGCCTGCCAGATCGATGCGCATTCCTGTCCTTTTCAACCCGTCGCGTTGGCGTTCATTGGGAATTGGGCCTGATGGCATTACGGTGTATTGCACGGCGCTCGGCCGTCCTTCGAGGGTCGCTTCGCTCCCACCTCAGGATGAGGGGGCTTTGTGCAATGCATTGACGTTGCTTACGAGGCGCAACGGTCATCGCGGATTGCGCACCGCCCATCATGCGATCCCCCACCTACCTCATCCTGAGGTGGGAGCGAAGCGACCCTCGAAGGACGGCCGACCGTTGTGCAAGGCTCTTTGAGCCTGTCGAATGCGCCTCAAGAGAATGATGCAATGAAGAAGAAGATCCTGGTCATCGGCATCGGCGCCGGCAATCCCGAACATGTCACGATCCAGGCGATCAAGGCGCTCAACCAGGCCCGGGTGTTCTTCGTGCTCGACAAGGGCGAGGCGGCCGACGACCTGGTCCGGCTGCGCGAGGAGATTTGCGCGCGCTATATCACCAACAGCGACTACCGGGTGGTCAAGGCCGTCAATCCGCCGCGCGATCGCGCCGACCAGGACTACCTCTCGGCGGTCGACCGCTGGCATCATGACCGCGCCGGGCTCTACGAAAAGCTGATCCGGGACGAATTGCAGGAGGGCGAATGCGGCGCCTTCCTGGTCTGGGGCGATCCCTCGCTTTACGACAGCACGCTCAGGATCCTCGCCCAGGTGCGCGCCAATGGCGCGGTCGATTTCGACTGCGAGGTCATCCCGGGAATCAGCAGCCCGCAGGCGCTGGCCGCCGCCCACAAGATGCCGCTCAACCGGATCGGCGAACCCATCCATTTCACCACCGGGCGGCGCATATCAGGCGAATTGCCCGAGGCATCGGGAAGTTCGGTGGTCTTCCTCGACGACGGCACGGCGCTGAAGGCGATCGCGGAAGAGGACCTGGAGGTCTATTGGGGCGCCTATCTCGGCACGCCTGAGGAAATGCTTGTGTCCGGGCGTCTCTCCGAGGTCGCCGGCGACATCGCCGAAAAGCGCCAGGCGGCGCGCCGGGAGAGGGGCTGGATCATGGATCTCTATTTGCTGCGCAGGCGCCGGAGCGAATAGCCTGGCAATCAGCGGTTCCGCTCCGGGCCGGATTTGTCCATTCTGGCCCGGTTGGCCAGCCCCCCGAGGATGCCCCTGATGTCCGATCACCAGCCGCCGCGCGGCGACACGCCGCGCTACATCAGGCTTCACCCGCAAGACAATGTGGCGATCGTCGCCAATGCCTTCGGCCTGCCGGCCAACAGCCGGTTTCCCGATGGGCTGACCCTGGCCGAATTCGTGCCGCAGGGCCACAAGGTCGCCCTGGCCGATATCGGCGAGGGCGCGCCGGTCATGCGCTACGGCGAGGTTATCGGCCATGCCGCGGCGTTTCTGCCCAGGGGGTGCTGGGTCGACGAGGCGAAGATCGTCATGCCGGAGGCGCCCGGCATGGACGAGCTGGAGCTCGCCACGCGCATTCCCGATGCCGCACCGCCGCTCGAGGGCTACACCTTCGAGGGCTATCGCAATGCCGACGGCACGGTCGGCACCAAGAATATCCTGGCGATCAGCACCAGCGTCCAATGCGTCGCCGGCACGCTCGATTTCGCCATCCGGAAGATCCGCGAGGAACTGCTGCCGCGATATCCTCATGTCGACGACGTGATCGGCCTGACCCACACCTATGGCTGCGGCGTCGCGATCAATGCGCCGATGGCCAGCGTGCCGATCCGGACCCTGCAGAACCTGGCGCGCAATCCGAATTTCGGCGGCGAAGTCATGGTGGTCGGCCTCGGCTGCGAGAAGCTGGCGCCGGAGCGTCTGGTTCCCGAAGGCGCGCCCCCCAGCATCATGCGCATGCAGGACGAGGCCCTGCATGGCTTCGGCGCGATGATCGATGAAATCATGACCATGGCCGAGCAGCGCCTCGCCGTGCTCGACAAGCGCCGGCGTGAAACCTGCCCGCTCTCGGATCTGGTCATCGGCGTGCAATGCGGCGGCAGCGACGCCTTTTCCGGCGTCACCGCCAATCCGGCCGTCGGCTTTGCTTCGGACCTTCTGGTGCGCGCCGGCGCCAGCGTCATGTTCTCCGAGGTGACCGAGGTGCGCGATGCCATCCACCTCCTGACGCCACGGGCGGTCGACCAGGAGGTCGGCCGGGCGCTGATCCGCGAAATGGCCTGGTATGACGACTATCTCGAGCAGGGCGGAGCGAACCGCAGCGCCAACACCACGCCCGGCAACAAGAAGGGCGGCCTCGCCAATATCGTCGAAAAGGCCCTCGGTTCGATCGTCAAATCCGGATCGTGCCCGATTTCCGACGTGCTGGCACCGGGCGAACGCCTGCGCCGCAAAGGCCTGATCTTCGCGGCGACGCCGGCGAGCGATTTCATCTGCGGCACCTTGCAGCTCGCCTCTGGCATCACGCTGCAGGTCTTCACCACAGGCCGCGGCACGCCCTACGGCCTGGCCGCCGCGCCGGTCATCAAGGTCGCGACGCGCACCGAGCTCGCCGAGCGCTGGTCGGATCTGATCGACCTCGACGCCGGCCGCATCGCCGACGGCAAGGCGACGATCGACGATATCGGCTGGGAGCTGTTCCATCTGATTCTGGACGTGGCGAGCGGTCGCAAGAAGCCATGGTCCGACAAATGGGGCCTGCACAATGCCCTGGCGCTGTTCAATCCCGGCCCGGTGACCTGACCTGGCCATGCATTCCCCCGCATATCGCGCGCCCATGAGCATCGCCATTGTCGGCGCCGGCGTCGCCGGCCTCGCGGCGGCGACGCTGCTCGACCGTGCCGGGCATCGGGTGACCGTGTTCGAGCGTTTCGACGCTTCCCGGCCGGTCGGTTCCGGCCTGATGCTGCAGCCGACCGGGCTCGCGGCGCTCGAACGGATGGGCCTCAGGGCCGAGATCGAGCGGCGCGGCGCCCGAATCGACAGGCTGCACGGCCTGACCGACCGAGGCGCGATCATCTTCGATCTCGCCTATGCCGATCTCGATGCCTCGCTGCATGCGGTCGCGGTCCATCGCGGCGCGCTCCATGCGGTGCTCTGGCAGGCCTTCACGGCCTCCGGCGCCGGCCTGGAAACTGGCTTCGCGGTCACGGCGGTCGACGACCACGCGGCGGGCCGGATGGCGCTTGCCGATGCCGCCGGGCGAAAGGCCGGGCCGTTCGACCTCGTCGTCGATGCCTCCGGTGCGCAATCGCGGCTGCGCGACCATCTCGGCGCAGCGCGGCCGAAGCCTTATCCTTACGGCGCGGTGTGGGCGACCGTGCCGGATGCGGGCATCGCGCCGGCCCGGCTCGCGCAGCGCTATGTGGCGGCCCGGATCATGCTCGGCTACCTGCCGATCGGCACGCTGGACGGCGAAGGCCCGCCGCTCACCGCGCTGTTCTGGAGCCTCAAGCCCGCGGAACACGACACCTGGCGCGCGGGCTTCTCCGACTGGCAGAAACGGGCCGCGCGACTCTGGCCGGAGCTGGCCCCGGTCATGGAGGCGCTGTCCGGGCCGGATCAGTTCACGCTGGCAAGCTACCTGCACTTCACCGCCAGGCGATTCCATCAGGGCCGGCTGGTGCTGATCGGCGACGCCGCGCATTCGACTTCGCCACAATTGGGGCAGGGCGCCAACCACGGTCTCCTCGATGCCGTGGCGCTGGCCGACTCGCTCGCCGAGACCGCCGATCTGCCGGCGGCGCTCGCCCTCTACGAGCGGACCAGGCGCCGCCAGATCCGCTTCTATCAGGCTGCCAGCGCGCTGATGACACCCTTCTTCCAGTCCGACTCGCGGACCTTCGCCTGGACCCGTGACCTGACCTTCAACCGTATGAAATATCTGCCTTATCTGCGCCGCGAAATGGTCCGCACGCTGGCCGGACTGAAGACCGGCCTGTTCACCTCGGCCCGCCCCAGCGAGATCGCCGATCCCCTGGGACGGGACCTGGCCGACAGGCTGAATCTTCCCTTGCGGCACGCTTCGAAAGCGGCTGAGGCGGATTAACCAATCATCAACCATCAAGGCTCCGCTTTCGCGGCCGCGCCACGCTTTGGTCGCAATTGACCCGAAGATGGTAAGGTCTATTAACGTCGGCTATGACATCCGGCGAAACGGGCCGTCAGTGCCCGGATGCGGGCGCGGAGCTATCGGCTTGATTTTCATGTCCACGACCGGCGTGTCGCGCGCCATCACTTGCGATCGTAAGATGGCGCTTCGTTACGCAACCCTCGCGGGTTTCAGCCTCTTCCTCGCGGGCTGCGCATCCCAGGACCGGCTCGCCCAGCAGCAGGGCCGCGGCAATACCTTCGATTCCCGCTACGGCGTCAGTTCCAGCCCGCGCGTCGTCCAGGAAGGCCAGCCCGTCCCGCGTGGCGGCGGCGTCTATCGCGTCGGCCGGCCCTATATGGTCGGTGGGCGGCGCTATACCCCTTACGAGAAGCGCGAAGGCCATTCCGAAGTCGGCATGGCCTCCTGGTATGGCCGCCAGTTCCATGGCCGCCTGACCGCCAATGGCGAAGTCTATGACATGACCAGCCTGTCGGCCGCGCATCGCACCATGCCGATGCCGAGCTATGCCCGCGTCACCAATCTGCGCAACGGCAATTCGATCATCGTGCGCGTCAACGACCGCGGCCCGTTCCATGCCAACCGCGTGGTCGACCTGTCGAGCCGGGCCTCGCATCTGCTCGATTTCCGCGGCCACGGCGTCGCCCGCGTCAAGGTCGAATATGTCGGCCGCGCGCCGCTCGAAGGCTCCGACGACCGCATGCTGCTGGCAACCCTGCGCACGGATGGCACGGCAGCTCCGGCGCCGGCCAGCCTCGGCGCCGGCGTAATGGTCGCTTCCGCCGGCCCCGCCTTTGTGCCGCAGGCTCCGGCCCAGCCGGCCGTGCTGGAGAATCGCGGCATTTCCGGCGCCCTGACGGAAGGCATGCCGCTGCCGCCCGAGCGTCCCTTCGATCTCGGCCTGTCGGCCGGAGGCAACACCACCGTGGTCGCCTCGGCGCCGCCGCAGCAGGCGGCTCCCGTCGCCGCCGCGCCGGTCGCCGCTGTTGCACCGGCCGTGGCGCCGATGCCTGTCGCCAATCCCCAGCCGCCGGCGCTGGCCTCCGCCGCGAGCCGGCCGGCCAGCCTGTCGACCGGCCCGACCGCGTCGACGACCGCCTTCGCCGCGCCGCCGCCGCCGCCGGCTCCCGCCATCGCGGCCATGCCGGGGACCCCGGCGCGCGCCTCCGTCGGCATTGGCGGACTTTACTGAGATCATCCACCGGCCAGCTTGATTTCGCGCGTCGCCCGTCCCATGCATGGAGCATGCAAGGGACGGCGCGGGCAGAGCAGGGCGGACTGAGACGGCGGCCGGCATGGCGCCGAATGGCCATGGCGCTGGCCGCCCTGGCCCTGGGCATGGGCGCGGCGCGCGCCCAGGACGCCTTCCAGACCACCGTTCGCAATGCGATTCTCGTCGATGTCGGCACCGAGTCCGTGCTGTTCGAGAAGGCCGCGGACGAGTTGCAGGCGCCAGCCAGCCTCGCCAAGCTGATGACCATGGCGATCGTTTTCGAGGAAATGCGCCAGGGCCGGCTGCTGCTCGACCAGGAGGTGGTCATCAGCACCGATGCCTGGCGACGCGGCGGCGCCCCTTCGCGCACGTCCTCGATGTATGTCGCGGTCAATTCCCGGGTGAAGGTGCAGGATCTCATCCGCGGCGCGATCATCCAGTCCGGCAATGACGCGTCGATCGCGCTCGCCGAGGCGATCTCCGGCACCGAGGCCAATTTCGTCACGCTGATGAACAAGCGCGCGCGCGATCTCGGCCTGATCCGCTCGGTCTTCCGCAATGCGACGGGCTTGCCGGATCCCGAGCAGCGCATGACCGCGCGCGAGATCGCCCGGCTCGCCGAGCACATCATCAAGACCTTCCCCGAGCAATATGCGATCTATTCCGAGCGCGAATTCACCTGGAACAATATCCGCCAGCAGAACCGCAACCCGCTGCTCGGCACCTATGCCGGCGCCGACGGCCTGAAGACCGGCTATATCGAGGAGGCCGGCTTCAACCTGGCGGGCTCGGCGGTGCAGAACAACCAGCGGCTGATCGTCGTCGTCATGGGCGCCCGCTCGCTGCAGGAACGCACCAACGAGGCGCGCAAGCTGCTCGACTGGGGCTTTCGCTCGTTCGAACTGCGTGACCTCTTCGCCGAGGGCGAGACCATTGGCGATGTCAGGGTCTTCGGCGGAGCGGCGGCGACGGTTCCGGTCACCGCGGCCAAGCTGGTGCGGCTGCTGCTGCCGCGCGGCCAGTCCGACCGGGTGACGGCGCAGATCGTCTATCAGGGGCCGGTCAAGGCGCCGGTCCGCCAGGGCACCGAGATCGGCAAGCTGAGAGTGCTGCGCGGCAGCCAGCTGGCGCTCGAAGTGCCTGTTTATGCCGCCGCCGACGTCGAGACCGGCTCGCTGACGCAGCGCGCCATGCAAGGCGCCTGGGAAGCGGCTTCCGGCTGGCTGCGCTCGGGGACCGCCCGGCCGTGACCGCCAAGCCTCTGACCTCCAAGCCTCCGACAGCCAAATCCCCGACCGGCGAACCTCCGCGCCGCGGCCGCTTCATCACGTTCGAAGGCGGCGAGGGCGCCGGCAAGTCGACGCAGGCGCGCCGGCTCGCCGAATTCCTGGAGAGCCGCGGCATCCATTCGGTGCTGACGCGCGAGCCGGGCGGCTCGCCGGGCGCCGAAATCATCCGCCATGTCCTTCTGAGCGGCGCGGCCGAGCCCTTCGGGCCGGAGGCCGAGACGATCCTGTTCGGCGCCGCGCGGCGCGACCACCTGACCTCGACCATCCTGCCGGCGCTCGCCCGCGGCGACTGGGTCATCTGCGACCGCTTCGCCGATTCGACCCGCGTCTATCAGGGCCTGGCCGGCAAGGTCGACCCCGCCTTCATTCTGGCGCTCGAACAGCTCACCGTCGGCGCCGACCGGCCGGACCTGACGCTGGTGCTCGACCTGCCGCCCAAGGTCGGACTTGCCCGGGTCGCCAGCCGCCAGCAGGGAGCGTTCGACCGCTTCGAGCGCGAAGGCATCGCCTTCCACACCAAATTGCGCCAGGGTTTCAAGGCCTTGGTCGAGGCCGAGCCGGAGCGCTGCCGGCTCGTCGACGCGACCAGGGATCCCGACACGGTCGCTGCCGACATCCGCGCGCTGGTGCTGGAGCGCTTCGACCTGCCGGCGCGGCTGGTGGCGTCATGATCGAGGAAAATGCCGCCGACCGCCTGGACGGCGCGCCGCATCCGCGCGAGCGCAGCCTGCTGATCGGCCATCGCCAGGCCGAGCTCGGCCTGCTCGAGGCCTATCGCGGCACGCGCATGCATCACGCCTGGCTGATCGGCGGGCCCCAGGGCATCGGCAAGGCGACGCTCGCCTATCGTTTCGCCCGTTTCATCCTGGCCAATCCGGACGCCCGCATGCTGCCCTCCGGGGTCGACGACCTCGCGGTTTCCCCGGAGCATCCGGTGGCACGCCGGATCGTTTCGGGCGCCCATCCGGATCTCCTGGCGCTCCGGCGCATCGCCGAGGCCGGCAAGGACAAGATCCCGCAGGACATTTCGATCAATGCCATGCGCGACATCATCCGCTTCTTCGGCTCGACGGCGGGCGAGGGCGGCTGGCGCATTTGCCTGGTCGATGCCGCCGACGAGCTCAACCGGTCGAGCGCCAACGCCCTGCTGAAACTGCTGGAGGAGCCGCCGCCCCGATCGCTGTTCCTGATCCTCGCCCATATGCCGGGGCGGCTCTTGCCGACCATCCGCTCGCGCTGCCGGACCTTGACGCTGGCGCCGCTGAGCGAGGACGAGATCGTCGAGGGGCTCGGCAGTTTCGACGAGGTCAAGATCCCCCTGGACGAGGCGCGCGACGTGGCGCGCCGCGCCGAGGGCAGTCTCCGGCGCGCGCTGGAGATCGCCGAGGGCGGCCAGGCCTCGTTCGCCGCGGCCGTCGAGGCCGAGCTCCAGAGGCTTCCCACGACCGATGCGCAGGCGCTGCACGGGCTCGGCGACAAGCTCGCCCGGCGCGACGACGCCCTGTTCGATCTGTTCCTGCGCGCGGTGACCGATCATATCCACGCGACCGTCAAGGCCGGACTCGGCGACGGGGCCCGCCGCCTTGCACCGCTTTCCGAGGTATGGGAGAAGATCGACATTGCCGCGGCGCAGGTGCGCACGTTCAATCTCGAACGTAAGCCCTTCGTTTTCCAGGTTTTCGGCTGGCTCGCCGAGGCTGGCCGGCGCCGGACCTGACCCCAAAGCATCGATCGATCATCATGGCGAAGCCGCGCTTCTACGTCACGACAGCTATCTCCTATCCAAACGGCGTGCCCCATATCGGCCATGCCTACGAGGTCATTGCGACGGACGCGATCGCCCGCTTCATGCGCCATGACGGCCATGACGTGTTCTTCCTGACCGGCACCGACGAGCACGGCCTGAAGATGGTGCAGACCGCCGCGCGCGAAGGCATGACGGCGCGCGCGCTCGCCGACCGCAACGCCGAGGCGTTCCGCGCCATGGCCAAGGCGCTGGCGATCTCCAACGACGACTTCATCCGGACCACCGAGCCGCGCCACTACCGCGCCAGCCAGGCGATCTGGGAGGCCATGGTCGCCTCAGGCGACATCTATCTCGGCGGCTATGAAGGCTGGTATTCGGTCCGCGACGAAGCCTTTTACGGCGAGGACGAGACCACGGTCGGCCCGGACGGCGTGCGCGTCGGTGGGCAGGGCACCCCGGTGGAATGGACCAAGGAGGAAACCTATTTCTTCCGCCTGTCGAAATACCAGGACCAGCTCCTGGCGCATTACCAGGCCCATCCCGATTTCGTCGGCCCGGACACCCGCTTCAACGAGGTGATCAGCTTCGTCAAAGGCGGCCTGAGCGACCTCTCGGTCTCGCGCACCACCTTCGACTGGGGCGTGCCGGTGCCCGGCTCCGACGGCCATGTGATGTATGTCTGGGTCGATGCCCTGACCAATTACATCACCGCGGTCGGCTATCCCGACACGCAGAGCCCGGAATGGGCGCGCTGGCCGGCCGACCTGCATGTCATCGGCAAGGACATCGTGCGCTTCCACGCGGTTTATTGGCCGGCTTTCCTGATGTCGGCCGGCATCGCCCTGCCGAAACGCGTCTATGGCCACGGCTTCCTGTTCAACCGCGGCGAGAAGATGTCGAAATCGCTGGGCAATGTCGTCGATCCCTTCGCCATGGCGGAAGCCTATGGCGTCGACGCCATGCGCTATTTCCTGCTGCGCGAGGTCGCCTTCGGCAATGACGGCTCCTATTCGCACGAGGCCATCGTCGCGCGCACCAATGCCGATCTCGCCAATGACCTCGGCAACCTGGCGCAGCGCTCGCTGTCGATGATCGCCAAGAATTGCGACGGCGTGCTGCCGAAGCCCGGCGCCCTGAGCGACGAGGACAAGGCGATCCTGGCGCTCGCCGACGGCATGCTCGCGCCGTCCCGCGAGGCCATGGCGAGCCAGCAGATCCACCGCTATCTCGAAACCGTCTGGGCGGTCGTCTCGGAAGCCAACCGCTATTTCGCGGCCCAGGCGCCCTGGGCGCTGCGCAAGACCGATTTCGCGCGCATGGAGACGGTGCTCTACGTCACCGCCGAGATCATCCGCAAGGTGGCGATCCTGGCCCAGCCGGCCGTGCCGCTGGCGGCGCCCAAGCTGCTCGACCTGCTGGCGGTGCCGGCGGATGCACGCGACTTCGCCGATCTCGACAAGGCGCTGACGCCCGGCACCAGCCTGCCGGCGCCGGAAGGCGTGTTTCCGCGTTATGTCGAAAAGCCCGAGGCGACGGCCTGATGTGGGTCGACAGCCACTGCCATCTCGACTTTCCGGACCTTGCCGTCGACCACGGCGCGCTCTTGCGGCGCGCCGTGGCGGCGGGTGTCGGCACGGTCGTGACGATCAACACCCGGGTGCGCCGCTTCGCGGCGATCCGCGCCATCGCCGAGGCCCATGACGGTGTCTGGTGCTCGGTCGGCACCCATCCGCACAATGCCCATGAGGAGCTCGACGTCACCGCCGCCGAGCTGGTGGCGCTGGCGGCCCATCCCAAGGTGGTCGCCATTGGCGAGGCGGGCCTCGACTATCACTACGACATGTCGCCGCGCGAGGCCCAGGAACAGGGCTTCCTGACCCATATCGCGGCCGCGCGCGAGACTGGCCTGCCGCTGGTCATCCATGCCCGCGAGGCGGATGACCGGGTCGCCGCGATCCTGACCGAGGAAATGGGGAAGGGGGCCTTCAAGGCTGTCCTGCACTGCTTCACCGGCTCGGAACAGCTGGCGCTGACCGGTGTCGCGCTCGGCCTCTATGTCTCGTTCTCCGGCATCGTCACCTATAAGAGCGCGCCGGAGCTGCGCCGGATCGCGGCGCTCCTGCCGGCCGACCGCATTTTGGTCGAGACCGACGCACCCTATCTCGCCCCCGGCAAATATCGCGGCAAGACCAACGAGCCGTCCTTCGTCGTGGAGACCGGGAAGGTGGTGGCGGAAGCGCGCGGCTTGGCGCCCGAGGACTGGGCGCGCCAGACGACCGACAATTTCTACCGGCTGTTCGCCAAGGCCGATCGCGGTCAGCGCCTCCAGGCGGGCTAGGAACGCTTCATGACGCTGACCCTGACCATTCTCGGCTGCGGCTCCTCGGGCGGCGTGCCGCGCGTCGGTCAGGGCTGGGGCGCCTGCGATCCGGCTGATCCACGCAACCGCCGCCGGCGCTGCGCGCTGCTGGTCGAGACGACCGGGCCGGGCGGCGTCACCTCGGTGCTGGTCGATACCGGGCCGGATGTGCGCGAGCAATTGCTGGCGGCCGGGGTGACCCGGCTCGACGGCGTCATCTATACCCACGACCATGCCGACCACACCCACGGCATCGACGACCTCCGGCCGCTGGCGCTCACCATGCGGCGGCGCGTCGAGGCCTATGCCGACGAGGCCACGCGCACGACCCTTCTGGCCCGCTTCGCCTATTGCTTCGCCTCGCCGGCCGGCAGCGACTATCCGCCGATCATCAACCTCAATCCCATGGCCGAACATCAGCCTCTGACGATCGAGGGACCGGGCGGCGCCATCACGGCCCGGCCTTTCCCGGTCATGCACGGGGCGCCCTACAAGGCACTCGGATTTCGCTTCAATAAAACAGTGTACTGCCCTGATATCAATATATTATTGGACGAATCTTCAAGTTATTTCGAGGACTGCGATCTGCTCATTCTTGACGCGCTTCGGTTCACCCGCCACCCGACCCATCTGACCGTCGACGAGGCGCTCGGACTGGTCGCGCGGTTCAAGCCCGCCCGCACGATCCTGACCAATCTTCACTCGGATCTCGACTACCAAGCACTCGCCGCCCGCCTGCCTGAGGGCGTGGTGCCGGCCTATGACGGCATGGTCGTTACGGTGGAGTAGGGCCGGGGCAGGGCTCGGGTCATGGCAAGCGATCTATGCGCTGCACGAAGGTTAGTCGTCCTTCGAGGGTCGCTTCGCTCCCACCTCAGGATGAGGGGTGTTGGGAATTGCATTGTCGCTGTTCATGAAGCGCGACCGGAACGCGCATCATTCACCGCCGCTGATGCCGGCCCCCACCCACCTCATCCTGAGGTGGGAGCGAAGCGACCCTCGAAGGACGGCTCCGCCTACTGCAGGACACGAAGAACCTGATCCTGCAAGACCCGGAAGCCCCCGCCCGCAATCTCGGCCCTAAGCCTGCAGCCGCCGGAACACGTCGATCAATTCGGCCACCTTGCGCCGCTGCTCGTCCTTGTCGCCGGACGCGATGGCATGCTCGACGCAATGGCCGACATGGTCCTTCAGCACCTCTTCTTCGACCCGCTTCAGCGCGGCGCGCACGGCCGAGATCTGGGTGATGATGTCGATGCAGTAGCGGTCTTCGTCGACCATGCGGGCAATGCCACGCACTTGGCCTTCGATCCGGTTGAGCCGCTGCTGGCAGGAGGTCTTGGTGTCGCTCTGCATGGTTGCCATATACCCCATACGGGTATATAGGACAAGTCGACATATACCCCCCATGGGTAGCATATCGAAAGGGCGGCGGCATGGCGGCGCATGACCATCACGACCATCAGCACAAGGGCGACGGCTGCTGCGGCCCCAAGGCGGGCGGCCAGGCTCATGCAACCCATGATCACGCGCAGCACGGCCACGCTCACCATGAGCACGCAGCGGCGCCGAAGGCGCCCCATCTGGTGAAGGACCCGGTCTGCGGCATGGATGTCGACCCCGCGACCTCCAGGCACCGCGCCGAATATGCCGGCGAGACCTATCACTTCTGCTCGGCCGGCTGCCGCACCAAGTTCGAGGCCGATCCCCAGCGCTATCTCGCCGCCGCCAAGGCCGTCGCGGCGGAACCAGTTCCGGAAGGCACCGTCTTTACCTGCCCGATGCATCCGGAGATCCGCCAGGTCGGTCCCGGATCCTGCCCGATCTGCGGCATGGCCCTGGAGCCCGCGGTCGTCACCGCCGACAGCGGCCCCAATCCCGAACTCGCCGACATGGTCAGGCGCTTCTGGATCGGCCTGGTGCTGACCTTGCCGGTCTTCCTGCTGGAAATGGGCAGCCATCTGGTACCGGCGCTGCATCACCTCGTGCCGCCGACCACCTCGGTCTGGATCCAGCTCGTGCTGGCGACCCCCGTCGTGCTCTGGGCCGGCTGGCCGTTCTTCGTGCGCGGCGGGCAATCGCTGGTCACCCGCAATCTCAACATGTTCACGCTGATCGCCATGGGCACCGGCGTCGCCTGGCTCTACAGCATGGTGGCGACGCTCGCTCCGGGTGTGTTTCCGGCGGCCTTCCGCACCGCCGACGGCACGGTGGCGGTCTATTTCGAGGCCGCGGCCGTCATCACGGTGCTCGTCCTGCTCGGCCAGGTGCTGGAGCTGCGCGCCCGCGACCAGACCTCGGGCGCGATCAAGGCGCTGCTCAATCTCGCCCCCAGGACCGCGCGCCGCATCGGCGCCGACGGCAGCGAGGAGGAAATTTCGCTCGACCTGGTGGCCGTCGGCGACAGCCTGCGCGTTCGCCCGGGCGAGAAGGTGCCGGTCGACGGCCGGGTCACCGAAGGCCGCTCGGCCATCGACGAATCCATGGTGACGGGCGAATCCATGCCGGTCACCAAGGGCGAAGGCGCAACCGTGATCGGCGGTACGCTCAACCAGTCCGGCGGCCTGGTCATCACAGCCGAAAAGATCGGCCGCGACACCATGCTGGCGCGCATCGTCCAGATGGTGGCCGAGGCCCAGCGCTCGCGCGCGCCGATCCAGCGGCTCGCCGACACGGTGGCCGGCTGGTTCGTGCCGCTGGTGATCGCCATCGCCGCCCTGGCCTTCGCCGCCTGGGCGCTGGTCGGGCCGGAGCCGCGCCTGGCCTATGGCCTGGTGGCCGCGGTTGCCGTGCTGATCATCGCCTGTCCCTGTGCGCTGGGGCTGGCGACGCCCATGTCGATCATGGTCGGTGTCGGCCGCGGCGCCGGCCTCGGCATACTCATCAAGAACGCCGAGGCGCTGGAGCGGCTCGAGAAGGTCGACACGCTGGTGGTCGACAAGACCGGCACGCTCACCGAAGGCAAGCCCGCCGTGACCGCGCTGGTACCCGCCCAGGGCTTCAGCGAGACCGACCTGCTGCGCTTCGCGGCGGCCGTCGAACGGGCCTCGGAACACCCGCTGGCGCTCGCCATCGTCAAGGCGGCGGAGGGCAGGGGCCTTGCCCTGCCCTCGGTCAGCGACTTCGATTCGCCGACCGGGAAAGGCGCCAAAGGCATCGTCGAGGGACGCGCCGTGGCCATCGGCAATGCCGCTTTCCTCGCCGCCGAGGGCGTCGATCCGGGGCCTGCCGCGGCCGATGCCGACAGCCTGCGCCGCGACGGCGCCACCGCGATCTTCGTCGGTATCGGCGGCCGGATCGCCGGCACCATCGCCATTGCCGATCCGGTCAAGCCGACCACGCCGGAGGCCTTGAAAAGCCTTCGGGATGCCGGCCTGCGCATCGTCATGCTGACCGGCGACAACCGGGTCACCGCCGAGGCCGTGGCCCGCCGGCTCGGCATTGCCGAGGTCGAGGCCGATGTCCTGCCGGACCAGAAAAGCGCGGTGGTCGAGCGCCTGAAGCGCGAAGGCCGCGTGGTCGCCATGGCCGGCGACGGCGTCAATGACGCGCCGGCCTTGGCTGCGGCCGATGTCGGCATCGCCATGGGCCATGGCACCGATGTCGCCATCGAGAGCGCCGGCGTCACGCTGCTCAAGGGCGACCTCAACGGCATCGTCAAGGCGCGCCAGCTGTCGCGCGCGACCATGGCCAATATCCGCCAGAACCTGGTCTTCGCCTTCATCTACAACGCCGCCGGCGTGCCGGTCGCGGCCGGCATTCTTTATCCAGCCTTCGGCATCCTGCTGTCGCCGATCATCGCCGCCGCCGCCATGGCGCTGTCGTCGGTCAGCGTCATCGGCAATGCGCTCAGGCTGCGTGTCGAGAAGCTGTGACGCAGGCGAATGATCAATGATCCGAGCGGCTTGCACGGAGCCGCTCAGATGCCATCCAAGACCATCAGCAAGGCCTGGGGTGGCGTCGGAAGCCAAGAAACGGCGCTGGGGGGCCTTTTTCTGGGATCTATTTTGGTTCCATAATATGTCTTATGCGAATCAAGGATGGCACGATCGATCGCGCTTTGCCGTCCCCGCCCCAGCCTCACGACCGACAGTCCCGAGGCTATATCGCCTTGATCACGATGCCTCGCCTTGGCCTGCGCCGGCGAGCCGCACGAGCGACATCGCGATATTGGCGCGCGCCTGCCGCTCGTAGCGGTCGTGGAACACGGCGCTGCGGAAAATCCGCTCGCGGTCCAGAAAGCCACGCAGCACACGTGACCGGCCGAGCGTCCAGGCGGCCTCGTCGACCCAGCCATATTCCTTGCGGGTCGCCCGTTCGTAGGCATCGAATGTTGCGGGCGGCGCCCCGAGGATCGCCAGATCCATGTCCAGGAACAGCACGGCATCGCTGCGCGCACCGGGCGCGTTGAAATCGGGCGGAACATGCGTCGCGGTTGCCTCGATCATCGCGGCGATGCGATCGAGGCGGACGCCGTCGCAGACGCCCTGGAGATGTTCGCGGGCCAGCGCCGCGCTCAAGAGTTCGTTGTCGGACCGACGGCTGTCATAGATCGCATCGTGGAACCAGATGGCGGCCTCGACGGCCTCGCGGTCGGCGAGCGCAGCAGAATGCGCGGTGGCGAGACCGAGCAGCGCCTCCACATGGGCCATGCCGTGATAGAACCGCTCGGGCGCGCTGTAGAGGCCGACGAGCTTCGCTCGCGTCGCGGCGTCGATCAATGTCACGGCTCGCCCTCCCGAACCCTATCGGAGCCCCCTGCCCGATCCCGGCGTCATCTGCGTGCAACCCCTCCTTCTTAGCCGCCAGGCGGCTTGGCGCGCCAGGGCATCGCGCACCAGGCCGACGAACCCCTGGCGGAAGAACAGGATCACCACCAGGAAGATGACGCCCTGCAGGACCAGCGCCCATTCGCCGGTGCCGGCCAGGAGGTCGTTGATGAGAATGATGATTCCAGCCCCGAAAAACGGCCCGGCCAGCGTGCCGAGGCCGCCCAGCAAGGTCATCAGGATGACCTCGCCCGACACCGCCCACGAGGCATCCGACAGTGTCGCGAACTGGTATACCAGAGCCTTGAGACCACCGGCGAGCCCGGCCAGGCCCGCCGAGAGCGTGAAGGCCAGCAGCTTGTACCTGTTGATGTCGTAGCCGAGCGAATCGACCCGCGCCTCGTTGTCGCGGATCGCCTTCAGGAGCTCGCCAAACGGCGAATTGACGATCCGGTAGACCAGGAACAGGCCGGCGGCGGTGACGCCGAGCACGACATAATAGAAGGCGATCGGGTTCTCGATCGGCAGGAACCCGAACAGCGGACGGCGCGGAATGCCCTGCATGCCGTTCTCGCCGCCGGTGAACGGCGCCTGCAGGAAGATGAAGAAGATCATCTGCGAAAAGGCCAGCGTGATCATGGCGAAATAGATGCCGTGGCGACGGATCGAGACGGCGCCGAGAAACGCACCGACGACCGCGGCGGCAAGCACGGCACCGGCCAGGCCCAGTTCGGTCGGCCAGCCCAAGTCCTTGATCAGGTAGCCCGCGACATAGGCCCCGCCCCCGAAAAACATCGCATGGCCGAAGGACAGGAGCCCGACATAGCCGAGCAGCAGGTTGAAGGCGGAGGCGAACAGCGCGAAGCACAGCACCGTCATCAGCAGGACGGGATAGACGAAGAACGGCGCGGCGATGACGGCGGCGAGCGCGGTCAGCGCGAGAATGACGGCGGCAGGACGCATGCCGGGCTCCTCAAGGCGACTTGGTGAAGAGACCCGACGGGCGGATCAGCAAAGCCAGGATCATGATCACGAAGATCGAGAGATGCGCGGCGGCGGGATAGAAGACCTTGGTCAGCCCCTCGACCAGGCCGAGCAGGTAACCGGTCACGATGGCGCCCGAGATCGAGCCCATGCCGCCGATGACCACCACCGCGAAGACCACGATGATCAGGTTCGAGCCCATGGAGGGCGAGACCTGATAGATCGGCGCCGCCAGCACCCCGCTGAGCGCCGCGAGCCCGACGCCGAAACCATAGGTGAGCGTGATCATGCGGGGCACGTTGATGCCGAAGGCCTCGACGATGTCGGGCTTCTCGTTGGCGGCGCGCAAATAGGCGCCGAGCTTGGTGCGCTCGATCAGGAGCCAGGTGCCGAGGCAGAGGACCAGGGAGAAGCCGACGACCCAGACCCGGTAGTAAGGCAGGAACATGAAGCCGAGATTGACCCCGCCCGGCATCGGATTGGCATAGGGAATGCCGGAGGCGCCGTAGCGGTGCCTGACCAGGCCCTCTACGATCAGCGCGACCGCATAGGTCGCCAGCAGGCCGTAGAGATGATCGAGCGACTGCAGCCGGCGCAGAAAGGCCCGTTCGACGGCCATGCCGAAGCCGGCGACCAGGATCGGCGCCACGATCAGCGCACCCCAATAGGGAATGCCGAGCCAGGTGAGCAGCAGCCAGGCCACGAAGGCGCCGAGCATATATTGCGCGCCATGGGCGAAGTTGACCACGCTCATCAGGCCGAAGATGACCGCCAGCCCCAGGCTGAGCATGGCGTAGAACGAACCGTTGATCAGGCCGAGCAGGATCTGGCCGAACAGCAGCTGCGGGGAAATGCCGAGAACATCGAACATGGTCTGGTCAATTGCTCCTGAGGGCGCTGCGGGTTCCACACATCGAACGATAGGAGACGAGCGCGGACTGCCCTGCATCGGGCCTAGCCGTCCTTCGAGGCTCGCTTCGCTCGCACCTCAGGATGAGGAACGTAGGGGAATTGCTTTGCCGTTGCTCATGAGGAGCGACCCTCGTTGCGCATAAGACACCGCCGCTGCTGCAATACTCTACACCCCTCATCCTGAGGTGCTCGCGCCCTTGCGCGAGCCTCGAAGGACGGCTGACGGTCGTGCCGGTCACTGAAAGCTCAGAGATTTCCATCGTCTGAATCCCGTAGCTCTAGACGCCGAGATAGGATTGCAGCCGGCCGAGATTGGCGCCGAGCTCGGCGCCGGCGACCTGGTCGACCACCCGGCCGTGCTCGACGACGAAATGCCGGTCGGCCCATTGGCTGGCGAAGCGGATATTCTGTTCGACCAGCAGGATGGTGAAGCCGCGCTCCTTCAGCTTGCCGATGAGCCGGCCGATCTCCTGGACGATGACCGGCGCCAGACCTTCGGTCGGCTCGTCGAGCAGCAGCAGCATGGCGCCGGTGCGCAGGATGCGGGCAATCGCGAGCATCTGCTGTTCGCCGCCGGAGAGCTTGGTCCCCGGGCTGGCGCTGCGCGCCTTCAGGTTCGGAAAGGCCGCGACGAGTTCGGTTTCGGTCATCCCGCCGGCTTTCAGGACCGGCGGCAGCGACAGGTTTTCGGCAACCGTCAGGGAGGCGAAGATGCTGCGGTCCTCGGGGCAATAGCCGATGCCGAGACGGGCGATCTCGAAGGTCCGCCGGGCGATGATTTCCTGGCCTTCATGGCGCACCGAACCCAGCCGGTTGCGGACGATGCCCATGATGGCGCGCAGCGCGGTCGTCTTGCCCGCGCCGTTGCGCCCGATCAGCGTGACCAGCTCGCCGCGCCGGATGTCGAAATCCATGCCGTGCAGGGCCTGAGCGCTGCCATACCAGGCGCGAAGGTCCTTGACCGCGAGATGAGGTGTCGGGCGGTCAAGCATCGGTGGCCCCGATATAGGCTTCGACGACACGCGCGTCGGAGGAGACCTCGCCATAGGTCCCTTCCGCCAGGATGCGGCCGTGCTGCAAAACGGTGATCCGGTCGCAGAGATCGGCGACGACGGAGAGATTGTGTTCGACCAGCAGCACGGTGCGGCCGCGCGCGGTCTCGCGGATCAGCTCGGCGATCGGTCCGACATCCTCGTGGCCCATGCCGGCGGTCGGCTCGTCCAGCAGCATGATGTCGGGTTTCAGCGCCAGCGTCGTGGCGATCTCCAGGGCGCGTTTCTTGCCATAGGAGAGGCCACCGGCGAGCACATCGCGGCTCTCCTGCAGATTGACCTTTTCCAGGAGATCCTCGGCCTCCTCGTCGAGTTCGCGGATCGCGCCGAGCGAGCGCCAGAACTGCAGCGATCGTCCGAACGGGCGCTGCAGGGCGACGCGGACATTCTCGAGCGCGGTCAGATTGGGGAAGGTCGCGGAGATCTGGAACGAGCGGACGAGGCCGCGCCGCGCGACCTCGGCCGAGCGCAGGCCGGTAATGTCATGGCCGTCGAAGGTGATGCGGCCGGCGCTCGGCGCGATCGTCTTGGTCAGCAGATTGAAGCAGGTGGTCTTGCCGGCGCCGTTCGGGCCGATCAGGGCATGGATCGAGCCGCGTGCCACCCTCAGGGTCACGTCGTCGACGGCGGCAAAGCCACCGAACCGTTTGGACAGGCCCTCGGCGACCAGAATAGGGTCGCTGCCCGTGCGATCTCTGCCCGCCGGAGCGGTGCCGAACCTCATCTTGTCCTCCCAAAAGCGGGCATGGCCGTTGACCGGAGAGGGCGGAACCGCCCTCGCCCACCGGCTCTTGTCGCCTGTCGTTCAGCCCGGCAGCTGCAGCACGGCCTTGGCCAGAATGTTGCGCTGGATCTCGTTCGAACCGCCGAAAATGGCCGGCGCGCGCGAATCCAGGAACAGGTTCATCGCATCGATCGCCTGGTCGCCGATCATGATGTCGTCACCGAAACGCGCCTCGTCACCGGCGATCCGGATCATTTCCTCGGTGATGCGCTGATAGAGCTCGGTGGCGAGGATCTTCAGCATGGAGACGTCGGCGCCCAGCTCGCCGCCCGAGCGCAGCACGTCGGCGAAGCGTTCGAAGGCCGAGCCTAGGTCATAGGTGTCGAGCCGCAATTGCGCATAACGGGAGACGAAATCCGCCTCGTCGAACTTGCGCAAACCCCGCGCCAGGATCTCCAGCCGGCTCAGCGCATATTCCGCCCGGGTCGGCGCGCCGAGGAAGATGCGTTCGTGGCCGAGCACGGATTTCGCCAGCGTCCAGCCGTCATTGAGCGTGCCGACCAGGTTTTCGCGCGGCACCCTGACCGCGTCGAAAAAGACCTCGCAGAACTCTTCCTCGCCGCGGATATTCGGGATCGGCCGCACCTTGACGCCGGGCGAGGTCAGGTCGACCAGCAGGACGCTGATGCCCTGCTGGCGCGACTTGGCGGTCTTGTCGGTGCGCACCAGGACGAAGATCCAGTTCGCGCAATTGGCGAGCGTCGTCCAGATCTTCTGGCCGGTCACCACGAAACCCTCGTCGTCGACCAGGGCCTCGGTGCGCAGGCTCGCGAGATCCGAGCCGGCATTCGGTTCCGAATAGCCCTGGCACCAGACATGTTCGCCGGTGAGGATGCGCGGCAGATAGGTCGCCGTCTGCTCGGGCGAGCCGAAGCGGATCAGCAGCGGCCCGACCAGGCCGATGCCGTGATCGGGAATGCGCGGGCAGCCGAGCCGGCCCCATTCCTCGACATAGATGATGTGCTTGGCCGGCGAGAGCCCCATGCCGCCATGCTCGCGCGGCCAGGTCGGCGCGAGCCAGCCCTTGGCGGAGAGCGCGTGGTACCAGTCCTTGACCTCGTCGAACAGCGGCCGCTGCTTGCGCAGCCAGCGCAGCTCGCGCGGGCAATTGGCCTCCACCCATTCCACGAAGACCTGGCGAAACGCCTCGTCGCTCAGGCCGTTGAGATCCTCGGCCATGCTCAGAGATCCCTGAACACGGGTTCGCGCTTCTCGACGAAGGCGCGCATGGCTTCCTTGGAATCCTCGTGCTTGGTGATCTCGGCGGTCAGGTTCTGCTCGAAGCGGTAGCCCTCGCGTAAGCCCATGGTCTCCACCGTATTGATCGCGCGCTTGGCCAGGCGCAGCGCCACGGGGCTCTTGCGCGCCATGTTGCGCGCCATGTCCATGGCCGCCGTCATCAGCTCCTCGAGCGGCACGCAGGCCGAGACGATGCCGAGCCGGTAGAGCTCCGGTCCGGAAATGCGCCGCCCGGTCAGGATCATCTCGCGGGCGATGGAATGGGGGAACAGCCGCATGACGTGACGGGCGCCGCCCATCAGCCCGACATCGATTTCCGGCAGGCCGACACTGGCATTCTCGGAGGCGATCAGGATGTCCGAGCAGATCGCCAGGCCGAGGCCGGCCCCGAGCGCCGGTCCGTTGATCGCGGCGATCACCGGCTTGTTGCACTCCATGATGCAATTGGCGGACTCGCGGACGCGGCGCATATGGGCATAGGTGTCGCCCGGGTTCGGATGGCCGGCCATACGGCCCTTGATGTCGGCGCCGGCCGAAAAGATCTTGCCCTTGCCGGTCAGCACGACCACCCGCGCCTCGCGGATGTCGTTGATCTCGTCGAAGCAGACAGTGAGCTGCTCCATGAAGGCCCGGGATTGCGCGTTGACCGGCGGCGCATCCATGGTGACCACGGCGACATGGTCGATGATTTCGCGCTTGATGAGCTGTTCCATGGCGTTTCCCCGGTTTCAGTGACGCGTGTCGAGATCGTTTTCGATGAACAGGCGGCGCATGGCGTCGGCATTGCCGAGCGACGCGCCCAGGCTGATCGCCCGCTTCAGGTAGAGGCCGATATCGCACTCGTCGGTGTAGCCCATGGCCCCATGCAGATGGATCGCGTTCCGGCAGATCATCGCGGCGGCATCGCCGGCACGTGCCTTGGCCGCCAGGATGGCGACGCCGGCACCCTCGGCCGAACCCGCACGGCTGCGGATCTCGACGGCGTTGCGCACGGCGGCGCTGGCCAGTTCCGCCTGCATCCACATGTCGACGAGGCGATGCTGGATCGCCTGGAAACTGGCGATCGGCTTGCCGAACTGCACCCGCTGCCTGGCGTAATCGATGGTGATCTCAAGGGCCTTGCCGGCCAGTCCCGCAAGCTCGGCAGCGATGGCGAGCCGGGTCTCGGCAATCGCCTGGTCGAGCAGGACATCGGCCGATTGGGCCGAGGCGAGCCGCCGGCCGGGCGCCAGGCGGACGCCCGCGAACGTGACCTCCGAGAGCACGCTGCCGTCGACGCCGGTGCGCGGCGACAGCGTGAGGCCGGGCGCGCCCGCTTCGACGGCGAAGAGCCCGGTCTCGGCGCCATGGGCCGCCACGACCAGGATATCGGTCGCCTCGCCGGCGACCTCGACAAAGGCCTTGGTGCCGTCGAGCAGCCAATCGTCCGATGTCTCGTCGCGCCGCGCCGTTACATCGCTGACGCCACGCCGATCCTGCCAGGCGGCCGTGACGATGCGCTCGCCCGACATCAGGCCGGCAAACAGCCGGTCGCGCTCCCGCGAAACCGGGCATTGGCCGAGAAGCACGGGCACGAAGACCGACAGCGTGGCATGCGGCTCGGGCGCCAGCTCGCGCCCCAGCGCTTCCGAGACGACCACCTGTTCGCGGATCGACAGGCCCGGCCCGCCGGCCTCTTCCGGCACCATCAGCCCGACCCAGCCTGCCGCGGCGACGTCCTGCCACAGAGCCCGATCCAGGCCGCGCTTGTCGCGCTGGACCCGGAGGCGGGCAGGACCCGGGTTCTGCCGGGCGAAGAGCGCCACGCTGTCGCGCAGCATGGCGAGCGTGCCGTCGTCGTCGCGAAGCGCGATCTGAGGCATGGGTTCCTCCGAAGAGATGAAGCAAGGCGGGACGGCGGCCGCTGAGGGCTGCCCCCGGGAATGAAGGGATCAGCCGGCCGCGGCAGCGGATGACGGGGTGCCGCCTTGCGGCAGGACATGGTCGGCGAATTGCTGGCGAAGCTTCAGCTTCAACAGCTTGCCGGTGGCGGTGTGCGGCAATTCGTCGACGAACACGACGTCATCGGGCATCCACCATTTCGGGATCTTGCCGGTGAGAAAGCCGAGGATCGCCGCCCCGGTCACGTCATGGCCGGGCTTGCGCACAACGATCAGCAGCGGGCGTTCCTGCCACTTGTCGTGCCTGACGCCGATGACCGCGGCCTCCTGGACGCCGGGACAGCCGACCGCGGCATTTTCCAGGTCGATCGAGGAAATCCATTCGCCGCCCGACTTGATGACGTCCTTGGACCGGTCGGTGATGCGGACATAACCGTCGGAATCGATCTTCGCGACGTCGCCGGTGGCAAACCACCCGTCGTCATCGAGAACCTCGCCGCCCTCGCCGCGGAAATAACCCGAGGTGACCCAAGGCCCACGCACCAGGAGGTCACCGGCCTCGGCGCCGTCATGGGCGAGCCTCTTGCCGTCGGCATCGACGATGCGCAGCTCGACCCCATAGATCGCCCTGCCCTGTTTCACCTGGACATCGACGATCTCCTCCACCGGCAGGTTCCGGTGCTTGGGCAGGAGATTGCCGATGGTGGCGAGCGGGCTCGTTTCGCTCATGCCCCAGGCCTGGATGGTGAAGGCGCCCAACAGGGCGTGGAACTTCTCGATGATCGCGCGCGGCGCCGCCGAGCCGCCGACCACCACCCGCTCGAGCTTGACCTCGGCCAGCGGCAGGCCCGGCGTCTCCTCGATATATCTGAAGAAGTTCAGCCAGACGGTCGGCACGCCGAGCGAGAAATTGCAGGCCTCGGCGACCATCAGGTCGAACACGCTCTTGCCGTCGAGCGCCTGCCCCGGCAGCACCAGCTTGGCGCCGCACATGGCGGCGGCATAAGGAATGCCCCAGGCATTCACATGGAACAGCGGCACGATCAGCATGACGCTGTCGGCGCTCGACAGGCTCAGGCCGTCGCGCGCGCAGGCGCAGAAGGCATGCAGCACGGTAGAGCGGTGGCTGTAGAGCACGCCCTTGGGATTGCCTGTCGTGCCGGATGTGTAGCAAAGCGACGAGGCGGTGTTCTCGTCAAGCACGGGCCAGTCGTAATCCGCGTCGGCCGCCGCGATCAGATCCTCGTAGCAATGCAACGGACCGAATGTGGCGGCCGGCATCTGCCCACGATCGGCGAGCGCCACATAGCCCTTCACGCCGAGCAGTCGCGGCGCCATGCCTTCGACCAGCGCGGTGAAGGACAGGTCGAAGAACACGAAACTGTCTTCGGCATGGTTGGCGATATATTCGATCTGCTCGGCGAACAGCCGCGGATTGATCGTGTGCAGCACCGCGCCCATGCCGGAGACGGCGAAATAGAGCTCCAGGTGGCGGTGGCTGTTCCAGGCGAGCGTCGCGACCCGGTCGCCGGGCTTCACGCCGAGCGCCACCAGCGCATTGGCCAGTTGCCGTGCCCTGACGCCCAGCCCGCGATAATCGTAGCGGTGAAACGCCCCCTCGCCTGTCCGCGACACGATCTCGGCGCCCGGATGGTAGGTCTCGGCATAGCTGAGCAAAGACGAGATCAGGAGCGGTCGCTGCTGCATCAATCCAAGCACATGTCCTCCAAAACGTCTTTTTGCTTATCTGCAGCGACACTCCATCGGGAGCTCGGCGGAAGTAAAGTTTGTGATGGGGAATATTTCGTATGTGAATTTTATTGCGGTCGTCCGCGGCTCGATTGACAGCGCACCGATGGCACGGGCGCACTCGTCGGCCCGCGGTTCCGGCCGCCCATCTCGCGGAAATTCCGATGTCGAGTGCGCTGTTCTCGCCCCTCACGCTCGCCGGCTGCCGATTGGCCAACCGCCTGGTGGTCTCGCCCATGTGCCAGTACAGCGCCGTCGATGGCGTCGCCCAGCAATGGCACTGGATTCATACCGGCGCGCTGATGATGTCGGGCGCCGGCCTCGTCATCCTGGAGGCGACCGCCGTCGAGGCCGCCGGCCGCGGCACCCCTGTCTGCCTCGGCCTCTACGACGATGCCCAGGAGGCAGCTCTCACCCGTCTCGTCGCCGACATGCGGCGCCTGTCGGAGACGCGCATCGGCCTGCAGCTCAGCCATGCCGGGCGCCGCGCCGCGACACGCACCATTGCCGAACGCTGGCGCGGCGAGCCCCTGCCGGCGGATGAAGGCGCCTGGCGGCCGGTGGCGCCCTCGGCGATCGCCTATGACGATCACTGGCAACAGCCGGAAGAGCTCGACGCGGCGGGGCTCGCCCGGATCAGGCGGGCCTTCGCCGCTTCCGCCACCCGGGCCGATCGTGCCGGCTTCGACCTCCTGGAGATCCATGCGGCGCATGGCTATCTCCTGCACAATTTCCTCTCACCCCTGACCAACCGTCGGACCGACCGCTATGGCGGCAGCGGCGCGGCGCGCATGGGCTTTCCGCTGGAGGTGATGGCCGCCGTGCGCGACGCCTGGCCGGTGGGCAAGCCGCTCGGCGTGCGGGTCAACAGCACGGACTGGCACCCCGAGGGCTCGACGCTCGACGACGCCGTTGCGTTCGTTGCCGCGCTGAAGCGGATCGGCGTCGACTATGCCGTCATGTCCGCCGGCAATATCGCGCCGGGCGCCCGCATTCCGCCGGCGAGCCCCGGCCACCAGGTGCCCTTCGCCGAACGGATCAAGCAGGAGGTCGGCCTGCCCGTCATGGCCGTCGGTTTCATTGTCGAAGCGACCCAGGCCGAAGCGATCATCGCGACCGGCTCCGCCGACATGGTCGCGCTCGGCCGCGCCTTCCTCGACAATCCGCGCTGGGGCTGGCACGCCGCCGCGGCGCTTGGCCACGAGATCAGCTATCCCAGCCAATATATCCGCGCCCGGCCGAACAACTGGACCGGCTTCGTCAAGGCTCATCCCGACAGCACGGTGGTCGGCACGCAGCAGATGGATCGGCCAGCGGCGGCACAATGGGACCGGCCGCGCGGGGCGTAGCTTGACGCGCGTGAACCCTCGCCCGCTTGCGGGAGAGGGTGGCCGCGTCAGCGGCCGGGTGAGGGTTCGAACAGGCTGCCCTGTCCATCATTCCGACCCGGAATGCACCGACAGCGCCGACGCAACCACCCTTGCATGTTGATCGGGCCGACTTGGTGCAAGCTGAGAGGTGCGTCGAGGCCGGTGGCCACCGGCCTCGACGCGGATGGCCGGGACCGCAACACCCTGGGAACAGAACCGCGGGTGAGCATGGTCCGGTCG
>JAFKKV010000041.1 GCA_017304475.1 Hyphomicrobiales bacterium
ACAGGTCTTTGACGGTGACGATCGCGGGCTTAGCCTCGCTTCTGGTCATGGTGGGGCTCCTTCCGGAGTGCGGTGACGTTGAACATCACCAGCCTGCCATGGCCGCCCATCGCTTCAGCGGATTTTGCAGAACTCCCAGCACATAACCTTCCGCAGCCGGGCCGGGAGTGGCGCGGGATGCCGTTGCCGCAACCGCGGCCGGCCAATCTCGGGATGCCCTCGCCGCAACCACGACCGTACAATCTCGGAATGCCTCTGCCGCAGATGGGCCAGGCAATGGTCCCGCGCACGGATATTGCCGCGGTGCCAAGGCTTTCCGAAAGCGATCGCCTTGCGCTTTTGCGTGACGAAGCCTTGCTGACGCCAGACGAAATCGAGCGCCTGCGCGCCGACCTTGCAAGTTCGCCATTGGCGGGCGGTGAGCAAGCACGACCCTTTCAGACCTTCGCCGGCCTCGCCGACCGGCTGCGGGGCTTCGCTTCGCGATAGGCGGCGACTGTCCATCCTCCCCAACATCGATACGAAGGAGACTTCCAATGAGCAATTCGTTCAGGACCGACGGAGAGGCGGGATCCTGGTTGGGGGATCCGCGAGAGGCCGCTGCGGCTCGCGCCCAATGGGATCGTGAGGCGGAGGAGAGGTATCGGGCCCGCTTGGCGCGGTACAACGCGGGCCGGCTGCCGGCGCCCGAAGAGCAACCGCTGCTCGGCGACCCCGCGGCCGCCGCCGACGTGCGCGCCAACCTCGATCATCAGATGGCCGGTCGGAGCGCCGACTATTTCGCAGCCCGTGAGGCGCAACTGCGGCCGGCGCCCGCTGCGCAGCCACTCTTTGGCGATGCCGCAGCCAGTGCCGACGTGCGCGACGCACACACACAGGCTGTCGCAGCTGCGAATGTGCGACGTGATCTCAGGAGCTATGCGCGAAGGTTAGGGGCGGACCCAGGAACACAACAAGACCTGCTGAGCCGCAGCTCAGTCCAGCCTGCGGCATCGCCGGACAATTTCGCGCGAGATAGGAGCTGGCTGGCGGCAGGTGCCGCTGCGGCTGAAGGCCTGCCCGAAGCGCGGGAGACTCGCATCCGAGGCTTGGCCAATGACGTCGAACAGAGAAAGGTGCGATTTGATCTGTTGGATCGGGCGGACCAGCACGCCATTGTCCGTCTCCTTTATCCCGGAAGTGCCGCTCATGCTGCTGCAATTGGCGCGACGAGTGGCGGTGCCAATTCGGGGGCTGCCGGCGTAGCCGCCGCCTGGGAAAACATGGGCTTCGGTCATCAATATGCTGGCCAGGGGATCGTTGAAAAATTCAACGATCGAAAGGCATTCCTCGACGCGCAGCAGCGTACTTATGCCGAGGATCACCCGCTGAGGGCACTGGTCGCAGGGACCGGCGCGGCTGTTGCCCGCAAGGCCATTTCGGCGCGAGTTTCTCCACTGCTCTTGACCATGGATGCGGTCAATAGCATTCCCAAACCGCCCGTTGAACCCGAGCAGCAACGTCGACCGCTGAGCCAAGCCGAACGCCAGAGGCGAGATCGTATTACCTCGATCCTCTTCAATAACTCGCGTTTGCCGATCAACTATGGGCTCGACAATCAGTCGTGGCCGTCGCCGTGAGAGACGACATCGGCGGGCGGTGACCGTCTTGCCAACCGCGCGGCCTAAGAGCCCGGCGAACGCAACGCCCGCCATCTCGACACCCTGATGCGCGCTTAGAATGGGCAGGCATCACCGCGCGTGGCGGAAATCCTCGCCACCGATCCGGCCCAGCGACGCCATAGGGAAGCCCTCAGAGCGGTGCTCATGTTCAACAATGCGACGCGCGATGCGGCGGCATCGTCCGAAAGATAGAGCATAGCCATGGCGGGTGCCGAGCGCCTGCCGCCGGGCGCTATTGCTGGTGCACTGGATCGCGGGGCCCCTCCAGGCAGCGAACCGGGATCCAATTCGCTTCACTGTCCTGCCGGATAGCTGGGCGGCTTTGTGTCGGGTGCGTCCGTTGAAGTTTGGGGAGCGAGTGTCTCCAGTTTTTCCGCAATCTTCGAGAGAGATTTCGCGAGGATGATGAGTGACGCCAGCACCGCGATCCAATTCCATTGGGGGGAAACGCCAAGAACAAGTACGCTTGACATACCAAATATGAGGAGGGCCGTCGTGGCGATCAATCCGTCTATAGGTTTAAAGAATATATATGCCGTAAGAAGCGCATAAATTGAAATTGAGGCTAAGGATTTTACAATCTGCAACGTCGACATGTCCTGTATGAAATTCATTATGGTCCTCCTTCATGTCGATTGGTGCGCCAATTTATTGTATGTCGGTCGCGGGGCTGTCTATTCAGGTGCTTGAGTGGCTGGCGTAGGAGGGTGGAGCCTACCTGCGTTTTTGTCTCCTCGCGGGTTCACTTTTTCTGCTTTTTGCCTTGAGAATCACGCATCGCATCCGATGCGTTCGATGCAAGGAGTTTGCGCGTCATGCCGCCGATTCCCGTGATGATGGCGCCGAGGCCGAACAGGCTGAAATAGAGGGCCCCATTTTGGTCAGCCGAGATCGGACTCATCGCAGCGAAGTGTGCCCCTGTCATCAGGGCAAATCCGATCGCAGGAAGAGAAAACACCGGGTAACGTAAGATTAAACCGACCAGAATGGTGAGAAGAAGAAAATACCCAACCACTAATGGAAGCAGCGTCAAGCGCGTACCGAACTCGTCGATCATGATGTGATCCGGTATTCCGAATTAGAGGTCTGCTAAATTTGTTGGAAAATGGCGTGCCCTCGAAGTGTTTCTGCTACATCGTGTCGGCCAGAGGGATTTCCATAACCCCATGCGCCTCACACTAAGACAAGCTTTGAGCTAAGGGCGAGAACTGAGAGGGCGACCTCTTCCGCTACATGCGTGTCGATCAGTCGATATTTTCAGTTTCTGGGAAAATAGTCCAGGCTGGAAATTTTGTTCCAGTGGGCATGGCCGCGAGAGGAGCGCCGCACATGTCGCCAGCAAAGCGCGGAGCTCCCGGTAGAGCGGCCCGATCGCGTTGCAAGGCTCGATGTCGCCCGGAAAGGCGCACGACCTGTCATCGCTGAACTCGTCTCAGCCAATCCCATTCGGCCTCGCCTTCATGGCGGGGCCGTTTTCTTTTGGAGGAACGTCATGCCCCGCAACGGATCCGGCATCTATTCGCCGCCGCCGGGCACCACCGTGGTGCCGAATACGCTCGCCGACGCCACCGCGATGGAAACCCGCCTGTCGGATCTTGGCGCGGAGATCTCCGCATCCATGCCTCTGACCGGCGTGCGGCCGATGACGGGTCCACTCCAAGCCGTGCCCGGCTCTGCCGCGGCGCCGGGACTGACATTCTCCGGCGACGCCTCGAGCGGGCTCGCGCAGGTCGGCGGCCGCACCGCGCTGGTGAAGGGCGGCGTCGCCGGCATCTCGTCCTCGGCAACCGACGTGCAGGCGCATCTGCCGCTGACCGCCGGTGATCTCACCGTGACAGGCAGTTTCTCCGCGCCCGGCACGTTGATCGCCGGCATGATGATGGACTGGGCGGGAGCGACCGCGCCGGCCGGCTGGGTCTTCGCCGCCGGCCAGGTGCTGCTGCGTGCGACCTATCCGGCCCTCTTCACGGCCATCGGCACGCTGCACAACACTGGCGGCGAGCTGGGCACGGAATTCCGCCTGCCGGATGCGCGCGGCTGCGTGGTCGCGGCGCCCGACAATATGGGCGGCACCAATGCCGGCCGCATGGCCTCGGCAGGAGCTGCGGCCACGACGGTCGGCGGCCGCTACGGCGCCGACACGCACACCCTGACCACGCCGCAGATGCCGGGGCATGCCCATACCGGCACGACCGACACTGCCGGCGGGCATGACCACACGGTGCCGGGCAGCCCGATGGGGGGCGGCGGCTCGGGCGGTATTCCCTCCCTGTCGACCGGCGGCACCCAGACGACCTCGGCGGCACCCGCCCACGCCCACCCCTTCACGACCGCCTCGGTCGGTGGCGGTGGCGCGCACAACAATGTGCAGCCGACGCTGTTCATTCCGAAAATCATCAAGACCTGAGGTCGCGCCATGCCGGTTACCGTCAGCGCCGCGGGGCGAGCCTATGCTCTGCTCGTCAACAGCTTCACCAATGCCGCTTCGGGTACGGTCATTTCACCCTCGGACGCCAACACCGCGCATTCTGACTTGGCCACCGCGGTGAATGTCGCGCTCGGCTTCGCGCCGATCGACGGCCAGCGCCGCGTCATGGGCATTCAGGCCAACACAGCGACGCCGCCCATGTCGCCGACGGAAGGCCAAGTCTGGCTTGTGGCTCCCGGTGGCACCGGGGTTTTCTCCGGCAAAGACAAGAAATATGCGGCCTATATGGCGGCGTCTTGGACCTTCTTCGATCCTTCACCCGGCGATACCGCGATTGTGGTGTCGACCCGCCAGAGCTTCATCTATGACTTTACGGGCGTCTGGCAGATGGGCAATGCGCTGGCCGGGGCCAACAGCAACATCTCCTCGCTATCGGGGCTGACGACGCCGCTCTCCGTCAGCCAGGGCGGCACCGCCGGCAATACGGCCGCCACCGCGCGAGCAGGCATCGGTGCCGCCGCCGCCGGCGTGAACAGCGACATCACATCGCTGTCCGGACTGACGACACCGCTCTCGATCGCGCAGGGGGGAACGGGGGTCACGAGCGGCATTTTCCCGCCTGGGGCGATGATTGATTACGCTGGCTCCGCTGCTCCTGCTGGCTGGTTGTTGGCCACCGGCCAGGCGGTGTCGCGCACTACCTACGCCGCGCTCTTTGCGGTCATCAGCACAACCTATGGCGCGGGTGACGGATCGACCACATTCAACGTGCCCGACGCCCGCGGCCGCGTGCTCGCTGGTCTCGACAACATGGGTGGCATCGACGCTGCGCGGATGGCCTCGATCGGCACGCGCTTGACGCTGGGCGGGGTTGGCGGCGCCGACACGCATACGCTTACGACGGCGCAGCTCGCCTCTCATGCACACACCGGCACGACCACCACAGATCCGGGCCATATCCATTCGATCGGCACGGTTGGCCTTAATGTCGCCGGTGGAACGGCTCAAGTTGCTGTGCCTCCCCAGAACGCGTCGACGATCAATACCAACTCAGGTGGAGCCCACGCTCATACTTTCACTTCTGACGCCTCCGGATCCGGCGCCGCGCACAACAACGTACCTCCGACATTGTTTATCAACAAAATCATCAAAACCTGAGGCCCGCCATGACGATCACGGTCATCGCCGCGACGCTGCGGCGCATTTCACCTGTCGCGAGTGCCGGCATTATCAATCATCCTCTGCCGGCTTTGACCGCGGCCCTCCCGACACGCGCCATCACCACCGATCGGTGCGCCGCGCATTTCCTGGCCCGGGCCGCGCATGAGAGCGACAGCTTTGGGCCCCTGGCCGAATAGCACGGCTCGGGTCATTTCGATCGCTGAGACGGCTGCCACGACCTCCGCAATACCAGGCGCGGGTCACGGCACGCTATCGCGGCTGGGATATCGCTTGGCTCACCGGCCGGACCGATGCCCGGCGGTCCGACGGTAGGAGCGGCCACGACCTCGGTCTCGCTCACCCGTTTGACGCGCCGCCGCCCCGGCACTGCCCACGCTGTTCATTACTCCCATTCTCAAGACCTGAGGTCGTTTCATGCCGGTCACCGTGAGCGCGGCCGGGCGGGCCTATGCCCTGCTCGTCAACAGCTTCACCAATGCTGCCTCAGGCACGGTGATTTCACCGGCAGACGCCAACACCGCCCATGCCGACCTTGCCACCGCGGTGAATGTCGCGCTGGGCTTCGCCCCGGTCGACGGCCAGCGCCGCGTCATGGGCATTCAGGCCAACACGGCGACGCCGCCCGTGTCGCCAGCGGAGGGCCAAGTCTGGCTCGTAGCCCCCGGTGGCGCCGGGGTTTTTTCGGGCAAAGACAAGAAATATGCCGTCTATGTCTCGGCGTCCTGGACCTTTTTCGATCCCGCGCCTGGCGATACCGCAATCGTCGTGTCGACCCGGCAGAGCTTCATCCACGACGCCTCCGGCACCTGGCAGCCGGGCAACGCCTTGGCCGGGGCCAACGGCAACATCACCTCGCTCTCCGGCCTGACCACGCCGCTGTCGGTTGCCCAGGGCGGCACGGCCGGCAATACGGCTGCGACCGCACGCGCCGGCATCGGCGCTGCCGTCTCCGGCGCGAACAACGACATCACGTCCCTGTCCGGGCTGACCACGCCCTTGTCGCTGGCCCAGGGCGGCACGACGGGCACCAATGCGCCGACGGCGCGGGCCGGCATCGGCGCCGCGGCTGCCGGCGCGAACAACGACATCACATCGCTCGGCGCGCTATCGACGCCCTTGTCGGTGGCGCAGGGGGGCACAGGCGCGAACACCACAGCCGGTGCGACCGCCGCGCTGAACGTCTTCACCAGCGGCCTGAAAGGGCTGGTGCCGGCATCCGGCGGCGGCTCGAGCGCGTTTCTCCGCGCGGATGGTGTCTTCTCTATTCCCAATGCCGGCGGCGTTCGCACCATCACAACGACCGATACTCTCGTTGCCAGCGACAATGGCAGGCTCGCGGTTGTGAGCGGCGGCGCGAGTTTCACGTTGAGCCTCACGTCTGCCGCAACGCTCGGCAATGGCTGGTTCGTGATGCTGAAGGCGCTCTCGCCGATCCTCGTCACACTCTCGCCGACCGGTGGCCAGTTGATTGACGGCCTCGCATCCATCCCCCTTGCTCAGGGCCAGGAATGCACCCTCGTCTGTGATGGCAGCAATTTTCGGACCGTAGGATTGCAGAACGATATCCGGATCCTGGCCACGACGTCGTCGAATGTCGCGGCCATCGATCTGACCCTGCCTCCGGGCTATGACCGGTTCACCGTCATTCTGTCGAATCTGCTGGCTCTCGTCGGCGGCCAGGATGTTCTGCTGCGCACGTCTGTCGACAATGGCGCCAGTTTCGCCGCCGGCGCCTCTGACTATGCCATTGGCTATGAGGTGCCAAACGGCGTTGCGAACCGGTTCTGGGGTGTCAATTCCGGCAATGCCTGCTCGATCTACCAGCGCGCAACGGCTGGAAACCCCAGTCTCGCGACCGTCAACATCGTCAAGCCGAGATCTGGCGGCGTGAAGACGCAGATAGCCAGCTTCGGATCCGGCGACAATAGCGGCGCAGGCTACACGAATGTGATGTTTTCAGGCGTTCGCAACACCGCCGAAGACAACAATGCCCTACGTCTATTTGCGGTGAGTGGAAATATCTCCGCCTCCGTCACGCTGATCGGGAATGTTTACTGATGAGTGCCTTTCGCAAGACCGTTGACGGCGTCGCCATGGATTTGTCGGAAGCGGACATTGCGCAATGCGAGGCCGACAGGCTCCAGCGTGAAAACCTGCCACAGGCGGGGCTCCTGGCCTATGCCGCCAACAGGCGCTGGGAGGTTGAGATGGGCGGCACGACCTATGCGGGCATGCCGATCGCGACCGACCGCGAAAGCCGGGCGATCATGAGCCAAAGCGTGCTCTATCTCCGCGAAAAACCCGTTGACGAGACGATTGACTGGAAAGGCCCGGGCGGCTGGGTCAACCTCGATCTCGCGAGCCTCACGGCTGCGACGCTTGCCGCCGGCGACCATGTCGATGCGACGTTCCGGCGAGAGAAAGCGATTGCCGCAGCCATTGCCTCGGGCGCCGTCAACTCCATCGCCCAGATCGACGAAGCCTTTGCCGACGTGACGAGGGCCTGGGCGATCTGACGACCAAAGCCGATCCAGTCTGAAGCGAGCCGCCCCAGGGCGGCTTTTTCATTGGGGAAATCCATGACGATCACGGTCACCGCCGCGACGCTGCGGCGCATTTCGCCTGTCGCCAATGCCGGCATTATCGACCATCTCGGCCCGGCCTTGACCTCCGCCTTCCCGACAGGCGCCATCACCACCGATCTGCGCGCGGCGCATTTTCTGGCCCAGGCCGCGCATGAAAGCGACGGCTTCAGAACCCTGGTCGAATATGGCGGCTCCGGCTATTTCGACCGTTATGACGGCCGGCGCGACCTCGGCAATGTCAGGCCGGGCGACGGCGCGCGCTATCGCGGCCGCGGCATCTTCCAGCTGACCGGCCGGGCGAATTACCGGCTGTTCGGCGCCAAGATCGGCGTCGATATCGAGCGTTTGCCGGGACGCGCGGCGGAGCCTGATATCAGTGCCAGGACGGCGATCGTCTATTGGGGTTCGCGCGGCCTCAATGCCTTCGCCGACAAGGACGACCTCCGCGCGATCACCCGGCGCATCAACGGCGGGTTCAACGGGCTCGCCGACCGGCAAGCCAGGCTGATCCGCGCGAAAGCCGCGCTGCAGGGCCGCTCCGGCGTCGAGGCCGTGACCGAGATCCAGGCGCAGGCGACCGTTGCCAAGCGCTCGGCGGGCCGGACGGCCACGGGCGTGGCAGGGACGGCGGCGGTGGGCGCCGGCGCCGGTGTCGCCCCGAATGCGACGGCACCAGCCGACGGCTCGTCCATCGCGGCCGGGCTCGTCATCGCGCTCGTCTTCGGCGGGACCTTCGCCTTTCTGGCCTGGCGGGCCTGGTCTCGATCTCGTGACGCCAAGGCGCTTGCGGCCAATGCTGCGCAGGGAGCCGGTGAATGAGTGCCTTTGACGATATCGCGAAGAAGATCGCGTCGGCCGGCGCGCCGGTCCTTGGCGGGCTGATCGGCACCGCCATTGGTGGCCCGGCCGGCTCCATCGCCGGTTCGCTCGCCGGCAAAGCGCTCGAAGCGGTTGCCGAAAGTCTCGGGACCGATGCGACGCCGGCGGCGGTGGGGGCCGCGATCGACAGCGATCCGGGCGCGCCAGCCAGGATCGAGGCGGCCGAGACCCGCGCCGGCGAGATCGTCCGGATCTGGCAGATCGAAGCGCAGCGGGTGAGCGACGCCCAGGCGGCCGAGATCGCCCGGGGCTTCACCGCCTGGCAGGCCATGCGCATCGTCATCCAGGTCATCGTCTGGGGTGGCTGGTCGGTGATCGGGCTCTGCGGGGTGTTTGGCGGCAATTGGGGGGTGAAGACTCTGGTGCCGCTGACCGACATGATCGGTGCCTGGGGCACGGTCACCACCGTCTGGCTGATCGTCTTTCACGGTGGCCACACGGTGAAGGAGGTGTTGCCGGCGCTGAAATTCGGGAGGGGGCGGTGAGACCTGTGCGGATCAATCCGGAGATCAATATCTGGTCGATCCTGGCCACGCTCTGCATGGTCGGCGCGGCCGGGCTCTGGCTGCAGGCCGATGTCCGTGATCTCAAGGCGGAAGACGCGCGCATTCAGGCCGACATTCGCGACCGCGAGAGGCGGGTCACCCGCCGCCTCGATGCCGTGGAGGGCCGGCTCGACCGCACCACCGAGGACGTCGCCACGATCAAGGGCGATATCCGGGTGATCAGGCAGATCCTGGAGGGCAATGGCCGGCCCAGAACGCCGTGAGGTTCGGTGCAGTGCATGCTTCTTTCGACGTTTCCTCCCGCGACTGGCGCCGCGTGACCTTCCGGTCGCGCGGCGTCTTTTTGTGCGTCTGGAGGTTGATAGAGGGACGCTCCGCGCAACCATGGCCGGCTGAAGGCGACGTGGACGCACCATCCGTCATGCAGCAAATGCCGATGGCACAGGCCCGCATGCGACAGAAGTGTCGGTGACGAAGAAAAATGGTGGGCGCGACAGGGATTGAACCTGTGACCCCTCCCGTGTGAAGGGAGTGCTCTCCCGCTGAGCTACGCGCCCCACCGTGGGGAGCCGCGTTCCTAGCGGCTCCCGGGGCGGGGTGTCAAGAATGCAGAGGCGGCGGAAGCGACTTATCCGCAGCGCCGCCCCGATGGCCTCACCGGACCGGGTAGGGATATTGCTGGCCGCCCTTGGACCAGAGTGCATTCAGTCCGCGCGGCAGGCCGAGCCGGGAGCCCGCGCCGACATTGCGCTCGAAGGCTTCGCCGTAATTGCCGACGTGACGAATGATCCGCAAGGCCCAGTCATTGCTCAGTCCCAGGCCTTCGCCATATTTGCCGTCGAGGCCCAGCAGGCGCCGGATTTCCGGGTTCTGCGTGGATTTGGCGAGGTCCGCGGCATTGGCCTGGGTCACGCCGAGATCTTCGGCATTGAGCATGGCGTAATGAGCCCAACGGACGATCGCGACGAAATTTTCGTCGCCGCGGCGCACTGCCGGCCCCAGCGGCTCGCGTGAAATCAGCTCGGGCAGGATGATGAAGTCGTTCGGATTGGCGAATTTCAGCCGCTCGGCGGCAAGCCCGGACGAATCGGTGGTGAAGCTGTCGCAGCGGCCGGCCTCGAAGGCCTTCACACCCTCCTCATTGGTCTTGAAGCTGACCACCTCGTAGCGAAGATTGTTGGCGCGGAAATAGTCGGCGAGGTTGAGCTCCGTCGTGGTGCCCTGGGTCACGCAGATGGTGGCGCCCGACAGGCCCTTGACGCTGGTGACGTTCAGCGACCGGCGCACCATGAAGCCCTGGCCGTCGAAGAAGTTGATCACCGGCCAGGCCATGCCCATCGCCGTGTCGCGCGCCATCGTATAGGTCGCATTGCGCGAGAGCATGTCGACATCGCCGGTCTGCACGACGATGAAGCGGGTCTGGGTCGTGGTCTGCACGAAGCGGATCTTGGTGGGGTCGTCGAAGATCGCCGCGGCCACGGCCCGGCAGAGATCGACATCCAGGCCGCGCCATTGCTGCTGGTCGTCCTGGTAGCCGAAGCCGGGCAGGCCGGTATGAATGCCGCAGGTCAGGTAGCCCCGCTGCTTCGCCCGTTCCAGCACGTTGACGTTCTGCGCTTCGGCCGTGCCGGACACCAGCCCCGCGAGCCCGAGGGCCAGCGCCGCCATGCGGCATGTGTTCCTGATCGATATCATCGGTCTTCTCCTCTGGAAGTTTGTCATGCAAGGCCGGTCAGGGCCGCGTCGACGGCTTCTGCGAGCCGCTCGACGATCACGTCGACAGTCTTGTTGTCGACGATGAAGGGGGGCGCGATCAGCACGTGATCGCCGCGCGCGCCATCGATGGTGCCGCCCATGGGATAGACCAGCAGGCCGCGTGCCATCGCTTCGCGCTTGATCCGGGCGTTGAGTTTCAGTTTCGGATCGAACGGCTCCTTGGCGCCGCGATCGGCCACCAGTTCGATCGCCTGGAACAGGCCGCGGCCCCTGATGTCGCCGACATGGTGGTGGTTGCCGAAACGTTCGGCAAGCCGGCGGGCGAGGTGCTGTCCCTGCGCCTTCACATTGTCCAGGAGCCTGTCGCGCTTGATCACCTTCTGCACGGCAAGGGCGGCGGCGGCCGCCAGGGGATGGCCGAGATAGGTATGGCCGTGCTGGAACAGGCCGGATCCTTTGGCGAAGGTCTCGTAGACATGGCCGGCAACCAGCACCGCGCCGATCGGCGCATATCCGCCGCCCAGCCCCTTGGCGATGGTCATCAGGTCGGGCGCTATGCCTTCCTGCTCGCAGGCGTGCAGGGTGCCGGTGCGGCCCATGCCGCACATGACTTCGTCCAGGATCAACAGGATGCCGTGCCGGTCGCAGATCTCGCGGACCTGCCGGAAATAGCCCGGCACCGGCGTGATCGCGCCGGAGGTCGCCCCACCCACCGTCTCGGCGACGAAGGCGATGACGGTTTCGGCGCCGAGTCGCCGGATTTCCGCCTCCAGCTCCGCGGCGAGCCTCTGGCCATAGCCCTCGGGGCTCTCGTCGGCGCGCCTGCCATGATAGTCGAAACAGGCGGAGACATGGTGGGTCTCGATCAGCAGCGGCTTGAACTGCTGGCGCCGCCACTCATTGCCGCCGATGGCAAGCGCCCCCAGCGTATTGCCGTGATAGCTCTGCTTTCGGGCGATGAAGCGGGTGCGCTTCGGCTCGCCGCGCTCGACGAAATATTGCCGCGCCATCTTCATCGCCGCTTCGATCGCCTCCGAGCCGCCGGAGACGAAATAGACGTGGCTGATGCCGGGCGGCGCATCCGCCACCAGCGTCGCGCCCAGTTCCTCGGCCACCTCGGTGGTGAAGAAGCTGGTATGGGCATAGGCGAGCCGGTCGAGCTGGGCATGCATGGCGGTCAGCACGTCGGGGTGTGAATGGCCAAGGCAGGACACCGCGGCGCCGCCGGAGGCGTCGATATAGTCGCGCCCCTGCGCGTCGGTGATGGTTACGCCGCGGCCCGAGGCCGCGACCGGATAATCCTGCGCGATCGTGCGATGCAAAACCTTGGTCATCGGCGGCCCGGCCTCTGCTGACGGGGGTTGAGATAGGTGTCGAAGGCGGCGAGCTGGCTCTCGCTGTCGGCCAGCGCCCGAAGCGCTCCGCCGCCCTGGCGCGCCGCGACCAGGGCCGCCAGGCATTCGACCGCGGCGAAGGCCGGCGTCATGGTATGGAAGAAGCTCGGCGTCTCCGTCCGCACCAGCACCACGGCCTCGGCCAGCTTGGCCAGTGGCGACAGCATGCTGTCGGTGAGCGCGACGATGACGGCGCCGCGAGCCTTGGCGAATTCGGCGGCCTGCAGCGTCAGCCGGGTATAGGGTTTCACCGTCACGGCGAACAGGATGTCACCCGGTCCGATGCCGCGCAGCGCGTCGACGCCACGCCCGCCGGCACTGTCCGCCAGCACCGAGACCGAACCCATCAGCGCCCGGATGTAATCGAACATGAAGGCCGCCGGGAAGGCCGATCTGAGGCCGAAGCAGAACACCCGTTCGGCACCGGCGATCAGGTCGGCGGCCGCGGTCAGTCGGTTGGCCGAATCCGGGCTTGCCAGCGCCGCCAGATGAGCGTCGAGCGCCGCGAACATGTCGGTCACGAAGACTGCGTCGCCGGTATCGTCATGGCGCGAGATCAGTTCGGCCGCGCGGCCCTGAAAGCTGTCGGGGCGTTGGCGGATCGAGGCGGCGAAGGCCTGCCTGAGGGCATCATAGCCCGAAAGGCCGAGGCGTTGGGCGAGCCTGGTGAGCGTCGCCGGCGTCAGGCCGGCTCGTTTCGCCTGTTCACGGGTGGTCAGCAAGGCCACATCGGCCGGATGATCCAGCACCCAGCGCGCCGCCGACTGCAGCTGCGGCGGCAGGTCGTCGAAGTTTTCGATCAAATCGGTGGTGAGCTGCGCCTCGTCCATGGCGGCGCAGCCTAGCAGCACCGCTTGTGGCGAAACAAGTGTTTCATCTCACGCGATTTGAACCGAATGGATCTATCCTATTGCGGTTCGATCTTGGCCTCCGCGACCAGCGCGACATAACGCGCATATTCAGCCGAGATGAACGAGGCGAAGGCCTGCGAGCCGAGATTTTCCGGCTCGAAGCCGAGCTCGCCGAGCCGCGACCTGAAGGCCTCGCTCGCCACCACCTTGGCGATGCCGCCTTCGAGCGTCGTCACAACCGGCGCCGGCAGGCCCGCCGGTCCCCAAACGCCATACCAGGTTTCGAGATCGAGGCCGGGATAGCCGAGCTCGGCGAAGGTCGGCACGTCGGGCAGGTGCGGCGAGCGTGTCTTGGCGCCGATCGCCAGCGCCTTGACCCGGCCACCGCGGATCTGCGGCAGCGCCGACAGGATCGGGTCGATGAAGGCCGAGACATGGCCGGCGATCAGGTCGTTCACCGCCGGCCCGCCGCCGCGATAAAGCACGAAGGGCAATTGCACGCCCGAACGCAGCCGGAACAGCTCGGTCATCATGTGCCCGGCCGCGCCGAAGCCGGATATGGCGAAGTTCATCTTGGCCGGCTCGGCTTTGGCCTTGGCGATGAACTGGGCGAGCGTATCGACGCCGAGCGACGGCGGCACGGAGAATACCACCGGTCCGCGCGCCACCTTGTAGATCGGCGTGAAATCCTTGATCGCGTCGAAGCCGGCCGGCTCCTTGCGGGTCAAGGGGTTCACGATGTGGATCGATGCGTTGAAATAGAGCGTATAGCCGTCGGCGGGCTGTTTGGTGACATAGTTGGCGCCGACGACGCCCGAGGCCCCGGCGCGGTTCTCCACCACGAAGCTCTGCTTCAGCTCGCCGTCCAGCCCTTGGGCGAGCAAGCGGGCGACCACGTCGACCGGCCCGCCGGCGGCATGCGGCACCACCATGGTGACGCCGCGCGACGGATAGGCCTGGGCCTGCGCAGCGCCGGGCAGGGCGAATGCACCGGCACCGGCGCCGGCGATCTTCAGGAAATCACGACGATCCATCGGTTCAATCATCCTCAAGCCGCGATCGCCGCGATCGGCTGCATCTTGTAGCCGTAGCGCTTGTCGAGGCCGAGCTCCTGGATGATGCGGACGCCCTTGGCGAGCGCTTCGCCTTCCAGATTGGTCAGCGGCCGCCGGAGATCGCCGACCGGCAGGCCGACCGCCTTCATCAGCGACTTCACCGCCACCGGATTGATCGCCGAATAGGTGTAGTGGAGCAGGGGCAGCAGGCCGAGATAGGCGTCCTTGAAGCCCTCCGCCTCGGCGTAACTGGTCCAGGGCTTGGAAATGGTGGCGAGCTCTGCCGGGGCCAGATTGCCGGTCATATTGGCCGTGCCATGGCCACCGAGGCTCATGGTCGGCACGACGAGGCCGAGATTCGGGCTGTCGCAGCACATGACGGAGACATCGGTGCGAGCGGCCAGCACCTGCGCCACCTGGCCGACGCGGGTGGTTGATTCCTTGTGCACCACATAGTTCGGGTGCTTGAAGATGCGGATCAGATTGTCCCAGTGCAGGTCGGTCTTCACCCGCGGCGGATTGTTGTAGATGCCGAGCGGCAAGGTGGTCGCGTCGGCGACATCCAGGAAGAATCGCTCGATATCGCTTTCCGCAGCGCAGATATAGGCGGGCGCCGCAAGGATCGCACCGTCGGCGCCATTGTCGCGGGCGAAGTTCACTTGGGCGATGGTCGTGTCGGTATTGTTGCCGGTGCAGCCGTAGAACAGCGGCATGGCCGCCGTCTTCATCTTGGCCGTCTCGACGATGATCGCCTTTTTCTCCTCGGGCGACAGCAGCGAGGTCTCGCCGGTCGAGCCCATGATCAGGATGGCGCCGGTACCATTGCGCTCGTGAAAGCCGAGAAGCTCGCGGAACGCGCCGAAATCGACCTTGCCGGTCTTGTCGAAGGGGGTGACCAGGGCCACGAAGGAACCGGTGAGCTTCTTGGTCGGCAATGTCGTCATGTTGGCCTCGATATCAGGATCTGCCCTGATGCTCCGGCCAGGGTTCCCCGAAGTCAAGGCAATGCTGCGTTGCGGCGCGAGGCAACAGTCAATTTGAAATGTTGTCCTTCCGCATCACATGAAATTGCCTTAGTTTTTACCCCCTGTTGACCATGACAGGGCTTGATGAAGCGGGTAGACCGCCTGCGGGCTTAGATTTCATCGAGCGAGCATGTTCAGGGTGCTGAAAGTGTCGGGCGAGGCTGAGGTGGGGAGGTCGGCGGGCCGTTGGCTCGCGACGCTCGGCGTCGCGGCGCTGATCTTTTGGCCTGCGTCGTCGCAAGCGCAGGCTCCGGCCGTCTGCCAGCAGATCCAGGCCCAGCTCGCGCGCCTCGACAGCGCCCCGTCCGGCGGCGGCAATCGGCGTTTCGCGGCCCTTGCCGGCCGCCAGCGCGGCGAGCTCGCCAATGCCCAGCGGCAATATCAGGCGTCGGGCTGCGGCGGCTTTTTCCAGAGCGGCCAATGCGCGGCGCTCGGCCAGCATATCGGCCGCATGCAGGCCAATCTCGCCCAGCTGGAGGCGCAGGCAGGCGGCGGTGGCGGCGGCAATCCGCAGCAGCGCGCCCGGCTGATGGCCGCCTATGACGCCAATGGCTGCCGCGGCGGCGGTGCGCGCCAGGCGGCGGCGCCGTCGCGCGGCGGCTTCTTTTCCGACGACGCGCAGGACCGGCAGGTCTATCGGCGCGCGCAGACCCCTGATGTCGACCGGCCGCAGACCGCCTATCAGGCCCCGAGCCAGGGCGGTTTCGGCGGCTTCATCGAGCATTTGTTCGGCGGCGGCCGGCGCGAACCTCAGCGCGACGAACCGGCGATGACGGAAGCGCCGCCGTCCGACCGGCCGCTCGGGCCGCTCGGCGAGGACGGCGAACAGCGCCCGCGTGGCGTCGGCTACCGGGCGGTCTGCGTCCGGCTGTGCGACGGCGCCTTTTTCCCGATGACCTCGTCAACCCGGCCGGGTGCCAATCTCGACGACGAGGAAATGTGCCAGATGCAGTGCCCGGGCACGGAAGTGGCGCTGTTCCGCATGCGCGACGACCGCATCGAGAACGCCGTTTCCTCCACGGGCCGCTCCTATTCGTCGCTGCCCAATGCCCTGCGCTTCCGGACCCGTTTCGACGCGGCCTGCACCTGCCGCCCGCCCAACGGCTCCTGGGCCGACACTTTCGCCAACCGGGTCGACCCGACGCTCCGATCCGGAGATCAGGTGGTCTCGGCCGAGCAGGCGCGCCTCCTGTCGCTGCCGGCGGCCCAGCGCGCCACGGTTCGCGAGGAGATGGCGGCCGAACAGCGTGCACGGCGTGACGCCGAGCGGCAGAGCCGGACCGAACGCAGCCGCGCCCGCGACGGCTCGCTGCCGGCGACCATCGGGCTCGACGGCACGGTGAGGGCGCCATCGGAGCCTCAGCCCGTCGAGATTCGCGGTACCGACACGAATGCGGCGTCATCGGCCGAGCCGCCGGTGAGTGCCGACGCGGCAACCGAGGCCGAGCGCCGGCCGATCCGGGTCATCCGGCCGGCACCGTCGCCGCGCGCGGAGGCGCCGCGTACCCCCAGCGGCGGATGAGCCGCCCCGCAACAAAGAGGGCTCCGTCATGGACGCCGTGACCCATGCGCTGGCCTGGGTCGCGCTCGTCGCCTCGACGCTCTGGCTGCTGTCGTTCTGGCCGCGATATGTCGCGAGCGAACTCGGCATTCCCGCCAGGGCCTTCATGCTGAAGCCCTGGGCCAGGGGCCTTCAGCCCTATCGCGACCACTGGCCGTTCATTTCCTATGGCTTCTACCGCTTTCTGATCCGCCGCCGCCATGTGCTTGAAATGATTCTGGCGCTCATCGCCTTCGTCATGGTGTCGCGCGCGTTGAGCGTCTTCCTGAAGACGGCCGGGGCGGTCGGGCGCATGCAGTCCTGAACGGGCGGCGCGCCATCTGGACAGTGGACGGGCGGCCACGTCATGGTGCATGAAGAACGTTGATCGTTGCATCTGTAACCATCTGCGGGCGCGCATGAACCAGAAGACGAGCGGCGAGCCGACCACAGGCGCCTATCAATTCGCCTATCGGCGTTCCGCCGACCAGGATGCGGCCACGCCGGTGCGCCATCGCGTCGTGGTGATCGGTGCCGGTCCGGTCGGCCTGACGCTTGCCGCCGACCTCGCGCTTCAGGGCATCAACGTCGTTCTACTCGACGATTCCGATCGGATCGGCGAGGGCAGCCGCGCCATTTGCTTCGCCAAGCGGACCCTGGAAATCTTCGACCGGCTGGGCGTCGGCGAGGGGCTCGTCGAAAAGGGAGTCACCTGGCAGCGCGGGCGGGTCTTTCTCGGCGAAGGCGAACTCTACGACTTCGATCTCTTGCCCGAGGGCGGCCACAAAATGCCGGCCTTCATCAATATCCAGCAATATTACGTCGAGGCGGCGCTCGCCGCGCGTGTCGCTGAACTGGAGGATTTCGTCGACCTGCGCTGGCGCAACCGTGTCGCCGGGCTGCGGCTAGACCCCGACGGCGTCACGCTGACCATCGCGACACCCGATGGCGACTACCGGCTCGTCGCCGACTGGGTGGTCGCCTGCGACGGTTCGCGCTCGCCGACCCGCGCCCTGATGGGGCTCGACTTTGCCGGCGAGGTGTTCGACGACCGCTTCCTGATCGCCGATGTGAAGATGACGGCGGCTTTCCCGACCGAGCGTTGGTTCTGGTTCCAGCCGCCATTCCATTCCGGTCAGTCGGCGCTCCTGCACAAGCAGCCCGACGACGTCTGGCGCATCGACCTGCAACTTGGTCGCGACGCCGACATCGAGACCGAGCGCCAGCCCGATCATGTCGTGCCGCGCATTCAGCGCATGCTCGGCCATGGTGATTTCACCCTGGAATGGGTCTCCATCTACACGTTCCAGTGTCGCCGGCTCGCGCAATTCGTCCACGACCGGGTGATCTTCGCGGGCGACAGCGCCCATCAGGTCTCGCCCTTCGGCGCACGCGGCGCCAATTCCGGCGTTCAGGACGCCGAGAACCTGGCGTGGAAACTCGGTGCGGTCATTCATGGCGAGGCCGGCTCCGGCCTGCTTCGCAGCTATGACGCCGAGCGCGGCGCGGCGGCCGACGAGAACATCATGAATTCGACCCGCGCGACCGATTTCATCGCGCCGCCGAGCCCGGGCGAACAGCGTCTGCGCGATGCGGTGCTGGCCTTGGCGCGCTCCACCGCCTTCGCCAAGCGCATGGTCAATTCCGGCCGCCTGTCCACCGCCACCACCTATGACACGGCGCTGTCGACACCCGACGCGGAAAAATGGGGCGGTACGGCCAGGCTCGGCGCGCCGGTGCCCGACGTGCCGCTGGTCTTTGCCGATGGTCGACGTGGTTTCCTGTCCGAGGCGGTCGGCGGAGGCTTCATGGTGCTCTGGGTGACTGATGGCGCGCGACCCGACGTGCCCAAGGGAATGACGCTGATGGCGGTCGGCGTCGATGCCGTCGATGTCGAGGGCCTGTTCGCCGGCCGTTTCGACGCGCGGCCGGGCTCCACCTTTCTTCTGCGTCCCGATGGCCATCTGGCTGCGCGCTGGCGCCGGTTCGACGCGTCGGCGCTTCTCGCCGCCCGCCACCGCGCGCTGGGCTTCTGAGCAGGAAACAGGCTATGGCCGAACTCGTCACCGCCTCGCGCTTCACCGATCCCGACACGGCTTTCCGGCTGTTGGTGGAGGCACATCGCGGCCTGTCGGAAACCGAGAGCGCCGATCTCAACGCCCGCCTGGTGCTGCTGCTCGCCAATCATATTGGCGAGGCCGATGTGCTCGCCGCGGCCATTGCCGTCGCGACGCAGGCTGGCCGCCCGGTGCCATCCGGCGCCGGCGGTCCGTCATGACGGCCGGCAGGTCGCGCGGCGATCGTCGCCGACGCTGAGACGCGGCGCGCGAAACGCCAAGGCGATACCCGCCATGCGGAGAGGTTTCTTAGGCATCCGGCCGCTTCGGCCTTGCGCTGGGCCGGGCGCGATAGCATCGTGAAACGACGCGATTCCGGGCGCGGTTGAACGATAAGATGGAGCTGCCCGATGACGGCCGTGATCTCGCGCCGGCGCTTCCTGAACACCACGCTCGCCGCCGGTGTGGCGGTCAAGGTCTCGTTCCTCGACAGGCCGGCCGAAGCGCTGCTGGTCCAGACCCCGCCGCGTCCGGGCCCGGACTGGCTGAAGGCCGATGGCCGGCCGAAATACCGCCTTGACGCGATTGCCAAGGTCACCGGAGCCAAGACCTTTTCCCGCGACTACCGGGCGCGCGATCTCGATGGCTGGCCGCGCGAGCAGGCCCATGCCTTCCTGATCCACGCCACCAAGGCCGACCGGACCTTCGAGGGGATCGACCTGAGTGCACTCGGCGAGGTACTGAAGCCGGACCGCGTCGTGCTGCACGAGACCCTGGTGGCCGACGGCATCGTGGTGCCCGATCAGGATTTCTTCGGTGACGTCTTCCTGGTGCCCAAGGGCGAGACGCCTCGGCTGCTCGGCCAGCCGGTGGCCCTGCTGATCTATCGCGACTTCGCCCGCTATGCGGCGGCCAAGCGGCAGATCCATTTCGACGACACCGTCGTCCGTTATGGCGGAACGACCGCCTATAACCCGCCGCCGCATTACGGCGCCTCGCGTTATGTCCGCATCGACGGCGGCAGGCCGGAGGCGGACGATCGTTTCTCGCCGCTCAAGGACAGCGTCGTCTTCGCCAAGTTTTCTGGCGACCAGCCGGCTTGGCCGGCACCTGGCGAGGGCGACGGCATGGCGCGCGCCATGGCCGCGTCGGCCGAGATCGCCGCCGAGATCGCGGCGGCCGGCGACGACCTGCTGGTCGTCAAGCGCAACTATTTCTCGCAGTCGGTCGATGCCTCCGCCATGGAGGCAGACAATGGCAATGTCTGGTACGACGCCGCCAATGCCAGGCTGCACCTGATGATGGCGACGCAGTCGCCCCAGGAGGTCGCCGCGGTCTCCGCGGAAATCGTCCACCATTCGAAATTTCCACTGAAGGAAGTCGACCTCAAGGCCGGTTATACCGTTGGCTACGGCACCAAGGATCACTGCATCTTCCCGTTCTATTGCGTGGTCGCCGGGCTCTATGGCGACGGCCGGCCGGTGCGGCTGGCCAATGACCGGTTCGAGCAGTTCCAGATGGGACTGAAGCGCCACGCCTTCTGGATGGACAAGACCTTGCTGGTCGACCGCAAGACCGGGTTGTTCCGGGCGCTGGTCGGTCGCTACCAGACCGATGGGGGCGGCCGCCCGAACTACTCCTTCTCGGTGACCTTTGTCGGCGCGACGGCGGCGCAGTCGATCTATTACCTGCCGAAGAGCGACCTGTCGGCGGTGGCGCTCGCCTCGCGTGCGGTCGAGGCCGGCTCGACGCGCGGTTACGGCACGCTGCAATCCATGTCGGCGACCGAGATGATGGTCGACGAGGTCGCCGGTCTGCTCGGCATCGACGCGATCGAGCTGCGCCTGCGCAACGTCTTCAAGTCGGGCATGAAGAACACGCAAGGCGCCATTCCTGCCGGCGCCCTGCGCAACGAGGAGATCCTGGAGCGCGCCAGGGTCCATCCGCTATGGGCGGGCAGGGAGCAGAAGAAGAAGGCTTTCGAGGCGGCCAATCCCGGCAAGAAATACGGCGTCGGTTATGCCCATGTGCAGAAGGATTACGGCACCGGTGCCGAGGCCGCGGTCGTGTCGCTGGAGATCGACCCGCGCGGCCGGCTGAAGCTGTGCCATGTCGCCCATGAAATGGGGCCGGGCGTGACCACCTCCCAGGCGATCATGGTCGGCGAGATCCTCGGCCGGGTCCCCGACGACACCGAATATGGCATCACCCGCTGGCCGCAAATGCCGTTGGAGACGGCCGACCAGCCTTATACGACGAGCCAGGCGGACGAAGACCGGCTGATGCGGAACCCGCGCTGGACGCCGCGTTTCACCTCGCCGATGAGCGCCACCAACAGCGCCTATTATCTTGGCCACGCCACCCGTGAAGCCGCCCGCGCGCTGCTCGCCTATGCGGTCTGGCCGGCCGCCCGGTCGCTTTGGACACGCGGCGTCGGTGGTGGTGCCATGGCGCCTTATTCCGTCCGGCGCGAGGATCTGCGTCTGGCCCGCGGCATGGTGCAGGCCGGCGGCTTGCCGCCGCTCAGCTTCGAACAGGTGGCGGCGGAAGCCCATCGCCTCGGGCTCGCCACCGGCGTGACCGTCCATACGTTCAATCGCTGGCAGTGGACCGAGGCCGAATTCGACATTCCCGGCGAGGGCCGGCTGCGGCTGCCGCTCGATGCCCTGGCCCTGCGTTACGGCGAAGGGGCGGGCGCCGACCGCAAGGCGCTGATGACCACGGGCGGCTGGCATTTCATCGAACGGGCGGCGGTCTATTATCCGCCGGTCCAGCGCAACAATGCCGGCGTCACCTATTACGCGCCGATGGCGACGCTCGCCGAGGTAGCGGTCGACACCGGCACCGGCAAGGTCGCCTTGCTGGCGCATCATTCCTATCTCGAATGCGGGCGGCAGGTCGTGCCGGAGCTGGTTTCCGGCCAGATCCAGGGCGGCATCGCCATGGGCATCGGCCACGCGCTCATGGAATATCTGCCGCTCTACGAGGACGGTCCGGGCGACGGCACCTGGAACTGGAACCGCTACGAGCTGCCGCGTTCCAAGGACGTCGCGGTGTGGACGCAGACGGCCGATGTCCTGCCGCCCTTGTCGGACACCGATCCGCCCAAGGGCATGGCCGAGGTGGTGATGATCGCGGTCGTGCCCGCCATCGCCAATGCCATCACCCACGCCATCGGCAAGCGCTTCTACGAACTGCCGATCACCGCGACCAAGATCCGGGAGGCGCTGTCATGACACTCGCCGAAAAGCCACTGTCGCTGACCGTCAACAATGAGAAGGTCGGCCCCGTCCCGGTTCCCGAAGACATGATGATGCAGGATTTCCTGCACGAATATCTGAACCTGACCGGCGCCCGCATGGGCTGCGGCCAGGGCATTTGCCACGCCTGCACGGTCATCATCGAGCAGGCGGACGGCACGCTCGACGAGGTCCGCACTTGCATCACCGGCGCGCATTGGTTCGCCGGCCGGCGGGTGCGCACCATCGAGGGGCATGCCGGGCGGCGCAGCGACGGCAGCATCGAACTGACGCCGGTGCAGCAGGCCTTCATCGAGCACTTCTCGTTCCAGTGCGGCTATTGCACGCCGGGCTTCGTCACAGGCGCCACCGTCCTGATCGATCGGCTGAAACGCCGGCCGGTGCCGCGGGCCGAGCTCGAACGCACGATCACCGAAGCGCTCGATGTCCATATCTGCCGATGTACCGGCTATGTGCGCTACTTCGAGGCGGTGCGGGAGGTCGTGCTGAAGACCCCCGGCCTGGTTCTCGGCTGAGGGGGCGGGCACGATGACCTTGCGCCGGATCCTGCAAGTCCTGGCCGTTCTGGTTGTGCTGGGCGGCCTTGCCGCGGCCAGCATCTTCTTCGGCGCCTTCGAGAAGAGCGTTGTCGCGAGCTCGGTGGACACACCGCTCTCGGCCGACGAGATGAAGCGGCTCGCCGCCCGCGGTGCCTATGTCGCCAAGGCGGCCGACTGCTACGCCTGCCACACCGCCAAGGACGGCGCGCCCTGGGCCGGCGGGCTGCCGTTCGACCTTCCCTTCGGCACCATTTTTTCGACCAATATCTCGCCCGACCGGCAGGTCGGGATCGGTGCCTGGACGCGCGCCGAGTTCCATCGCGCCGTGCGCGACGGCGTCGGCAAGGGAGGGCGGCATCTCTATCCCGCCATGCCCTATGCGTCCTATCGCATGATGACCTCGGCCGATGTCGACGCTGTCTATGCCTATCTGATGACGCGCGAGCCGATCGCCGTCCCGAACCGCAACAACACTCTCGGCTTCCCCTTCAATATCAGGCAGTCGCTGACCTTCTGGAACCTGGTCAACCTGCCGCGCGAGGTCGATGGCGACAATCCCGCGCGGTCGGCGGCCTGGAACCGCGGCCGCTATGTCGTCGATGCGCTCGGCCATTGCGGCGAATGCCACACGCCGCGCAATCTCGCGCAGGGCATGGACGCCTCGGCCTATTTGCGCGGCGCTGTCATTGAGGGCGTGGAGGCGCCGGACATCACCAAGGCTGGCCTGCAGGCCATGGGCTTCGATCCCGTGACGCTGGCGCGTTTCATGAAGTCCGGCCTGTCGGCGCAGGGCGGCATGACCGGCCCGATGTTCGATGTGGTGCACCTGTCGACGCAATATCTGAGCGAGGACGACCTGAAGGCCATGTCGGCCTATCTCTTCGACCTTGATGCCGTGCCCGACGTGGCGACGCCGCCGCCCGCGCCGCCACCGGTCGCGGTTCCTCCCGTGCTCGCCGCCTCGGCGCGCGCGACCTATCTCGATCTCTGTTCAGGTTGCCATGGCGTGACCGGGCAGGGCATTCCGCATGTCGCGGTGCCCCTGGCGACCAATGCCTCGCTCCGGCTGAACAGCGCGCGCAACTTCATTCACACCACGCTGCACGGCATTCCCGCGCAGAGCTTTCCGGGGCTCGAGCGGATGCAGCCCATGCCGGGCTTCGCCGACAAGCTCGACGACAAGACGCTGGCTGATCTCGCCAGCTGGATGCGCGCGCAATGGGGCGGCCGGCCGCCCGATGTCTCGCCGACGGAGGTTTCCGCCCTCCGGCGGCGGGCGCATTAGGTGCGATGTCAGGCGGTCGCCAGGGCAGGGGCTTTGGCCGGCAGCGGGAAGGCGCGGTCATAGGCCAGGTTGAACACGAAGGCATAGACCACATAGAAGCCGGCGATCGCGATATCCATGATGAAGGCGTCGATCAGGCTGATGCCGAGATACCAGGCGATGGCCGGCAGAAGGACGATCAGCAGCCCCGCTTCGAACAGGATGGCATGGGCAACCCGCACCGGCCAGCTCTTGGCGACGCTGCCGGTCAGCCGCACCATCAGATGGTCGAAGCCGAGATTGTAGACATAGTTCCAGACGGTCGCGGCGATCGAGCTGCCGATGCCGATGACGCCCATCTGCTCCAGGCCGATGCCGAACACCCAGCTTCCCGCCGGCAGCACCATGGCGAGGCTGACGAGTTCGAACAGAATGGTGTGGCGGATCCGATCGGATGACGTGCGCATAAGACGACAAGGCTCTTGCAGGGACGATTGACGTGGCGCCTTCTATCTCGTCGTGGGGTATCTTCAAGTTAGGACCTATCTGAATGAGAGATGGATGAGCATTTCCCTGGAGCAGATGGAGGCTTTCGTCGCAGCCGCCGAGGCGGGCTCGTTCTCGGCCGCGGCGCGCCGTCTCGGCCGGGTCCAGTCCGCGGTGAGCACGCAGGTCGCCAATCTCGAGGTCGATCTCGGCGTCAAGCTGTTCAGCCGCGCCGGCCGCTATCCGAAACTCACCGCCGCCGGCGAGCGGATGCTGGCGGAAGCGCGCGTCGTGCTGGAGCGGCGCGAGCATTTCATCGGGGTGGCGGCGAGCCTCGAGGAGGGCGTCGAGGCGCGCCTGGTGCTGGCGCTGGACGAGCTCTATCCGGAAAGCAAGATCGGCGAGCTGATGGCCGCCTTCGCCGCCGAGTTTCCCGCGGTCGAACTGGAAATCCTGTTTCCGCTGATGGAGGATGTCAGCCGCATGGTGCTCGACGGCAGCGCCGACCTCGGCATCATGTGGCGTCAGGAAGTGCTGCCGCCGGCACTCGGTTTCCACACCATCGGCTGGGTGCCCCTGCAACTCGTCTGCGCGCGCGACCATCCGCTCGCCCGCGAGCGTGTCGCCTGGGAGGAACTGAAGCGCCACCGCCAGCTGATGCTGGCGACCCGGTCCGACAGCCAGGAGAAGATGCGGCTGCGTGTCGCCGCCGAGGTCTGGTGGGTGGAAAGCCACTGGGTGATCCTGGAGCTGGTCAAGCACGGCATCGGCTGGGCCTTCGTCTCCGATCACGTGATCGCGGCCTCCTCGACCCGGCCGCACCTGGTCACGCCGGAGCTTCAGTTCGACAACAGCGACTGGCCGGTCGCGCTGGAGCTGATCTGGCACAAGCAGCGCAAGCCCGGCCGCGCGGCATCCTGGCTCAAGGACCGCTTCGCGCGCGAGCGGATCGGGCTGCGCTGGGACGACAAGTGAGGCGAGGGCAGGCGAGGCGCGCAGTGGTGATGGCGCCCGGCTTCCCCGCCGCCGCCGGAGCGGGTAGCGTGGCGAGCATCCCCGATGCTCCGCGCGAATGAAGCCTGTGGCCCCATGCTGAACTGCCGATCGCGCGAATATGGGGCCGGCAGGCCGGCGGATCCGGCAGTGGTTTGGCCCCGTCTACGGGGGCTCGGCCGTAGTGGGATCACCCGCGCGATCGCGGCCGCTGCCGCCACGGCCATCGCCGTGATCGGCCTGGCAGGCGCGGCGTGGGGCCAGGCCGCGCCTGAACGCATCCTGATCGATCACGTGCATATCCTTGACGGTCATGGCGGCCCGCCGGTCGCGGGCCGCGTCCTCGTCGTCGGCGAGCGCATCGCCGGGATCCTGCCGCCGACCGGCCCGACCCTCCGCGATGTGACGGTCATCGACGGCGCGAACGGTTACCTTCTGCCCGGCTTCATCGACATGCATGCCCATCTGCTGCAGCCGCGATGCGCTGTCGACAGCATCCCCTTCGTCCGGTTCAGCAGGGACGTTTCGGAGAGGATGATGTCGGTGCTGCTCGATTTCGGCATCACCACCGTGCGCAGCCCGGCGACGCCGACCGTCGACGGCCTCAAGCTGCGTGACGACCTCAATGCGGGCCGCGTCCGGGGCCCGCGCGCCTTTGCGTCGGCTGAGCTGATCAACGACCCGAGCCTGACCGATGCGCGGCTGCGCGCGGTCGTACGGGATGCGCTGCCTTACCGTCCCGACTACTTCAAGGTCTATGCCCGCCTGTCGCCGGAGGCTGTCGCCAGTGTCATCGACGAGGCGCACCGGCACGCAATTCCCGTCATCGGCCATATGGGGCGCACGTCCTGGCTGGAGGCCGCGCGGCTCGGTATCGATCACCTCGCCCACGCCGTCGACTGGTCGCCCAAGACATTGACCGCGGCAGCCCGCGAGCATTACGCCGCCGCCATTCGCCGCCACGGCATTCGTGGTGTCTTCAGGGCCCGGATCGACTGGCTCGAATTGCTCGATCTGGAGTCCCCGGAAGTGCGCGAGATGATTGCCGCGGTGGCGGCGCGCGGCATTTCGGTCGACCTGACGCTGATTGCTTATGATACCAAGTTCGCCGCGCCGAATGGCGGGCGTTATGCCGAAAACCGTTTCGTGCGGATCGTGCCGGAGCTCCACCGGGACTGGACGCAGTGCCCCGATATCACCGGGACGGGCGACTGGACCGGCGACGATTATCGGCGCTGGAATGCGGTCTATCCGAAGCTGCAGGCGCTGGTGCGCCTGATGCGCGATGCCGGCGTTCTCCTGGTCTCCGGCACGGACCTGACCAATCCATGGATCATCCCGGGCGAGAGCCTGCACCAGGAGTTCGAACTCCTGGTGGGCGCCGGCCTGTCGCCCGCCGAGGTGCTGAAATTGACCGGAGAAAACGCGGCGCGGGCGCTGCGCTCACCCGATGTCGGCCTGATCGAGGTGGGCCGCCGCGCCGATCTCGTGCTGCTGGGCGCCAATCCGCTCGACGACATCGGCAATACCCGCCAGATCCGCTGGGTCATGCAGGCCGGCAGGCATGTGTCTGACGGGCCCGGCCCGGGTCCGTGACGACAGGCGCGAGACATCGATGCATGAGTGGTGATGCAGGCTTGGCACGGGTTCGATAGCGCAGACTGGTGGCGCATGGAGGCCGGCCGCGCCCGCTTGACCCTGCCGGTGGGCCTCCTTGCTAAGATGTCCGGACCCGGGGAGATGTCCCGACCGGCATCATGTCATAGGGCGGCTTCCAGCCTTGTAGCGCGGCGAGACGGCGTCGCCAGGCGTCGATAGCCGGGTATTCCTCGGCAATGTCGATGCCGGTCTCCGTGGCGGGGTAATAGACATAGCCCGCCATCGAGAAATCGACGATGGTCACCGTCTCGCCCAGCACGAAGGGGCGCTCGGCCAGATGCTTGTCGGCGATGGCGAAAGTGTTTTCGACACGCGATCTCAGAAACGCCAGGACGGCGGGGTCGACGGGCTGAGGCGTCAGGCAGTTCTGGAAGCGGTGCATCGCGTAATTGTTGGTGAATTTGTGATTGTCGAAGAACAGCCAGCGCATGGCCTCGAAGCGCTCGTCCTGTGTCGGGGCGAATTTGCCGGTCGTTTCCGCCAGCCAGAGCAATATCGCCGCTGACTGAGACATCCGCTTGCCCGCGACCTCGAGCACCGGCACCTCGCCCATGATGTTCATATCGGCGCGCCAATTGGTCTCGCGTGTCACGCCGCCGGCGAATTCGACCCCAACGGGCTCCCAGTCAAGCCCGGCGCAATTCAGATAGAGCGCGATCTTGTAGGCGTTGCCCGAGGCACCGATGCAATAGAGCTTATAGTGAGACATGGCTTCGCCCCCGGTGAACAGGCGCGAGGCGCACGCTGGCTGCCGCGTCCCACCCGAACCCGTTCTGACGCCGGCATCATCCCGGTCCATCGCGTGAAAGGCCAGCGGCCACCGTCGGAACCCGATGGGGGCCATCTGGCCGCACGTGAGAGACGCGTCGCCGCGCCTGTCCCGTCATAGGAGCATAGTCACAGAGCAAGTGGTACCCGGTGCTGCGGCCAGGTGCGCCAGGCAAGCCTTTCGGCGGCGTCGGGGGCGTGACCAGTTGGGCCCTGGCGCCGGATTTCGCGCAGCTTTTGCTCTACCGGCCGCGCCCGTGGTAACGCCTTGGCCTCGGTAACCGCAGGGGATCAGGCATGTATAGCCACGTGACGGCCGGCACCAATGACATCGAGCGCTCGCGCGCCTTCTACGACGCCGTGCTGGGCGCGCTCGGCTTCGCCAGGCGCTGGAACTTCCCGGCGTCGTCGGGTTATGCGCCCGAGGGCGAGATGCGGCCGCAATATTGGATCTTGCGGCCTTTCGACGAAAGTCCCGCGCGGGCCGGCAATGGTATCATGCCGGGCTTCCTGGCGCCCGACCGTGCGGCGGTCGACGCCTTTTATCGTGCGGCATTGGCGCATGGCGGCCAGGACGAGGGGCCGCCCGGCCTGCGCGCCCATTACCACCCGCATTATTATGGCGCCTATGTCCGCGATCCCGACGGCAACAAGCTCTGCGCCTGCTGCCACCAGCCCTATCCCGGCGACAAATAGCTGGCGGCAAGGTCACCGGCCGGCGCGATTCACGGCTTCGGCCGGGCGCCCCAGGGGCCACGGTCCTGCACCATGGTGGGCAGGTCCTGCCGGTCGCGCAGGGCCGGCGCCTGCGGCGGCATGGCCTGCGGCACCCGGCCGCCGGCCATCTGCACCAGGGCCTGGACACGCTTGGTGATCGAAGGGTGGGTCGAGAACAGGTCGCTGAAACTGTCCGGGTCGTTCTCGAAACACATGTCCATCAGGCCGGAGGGGACACCCTCGATATCGGCGCGCCCGGAGATCTTCAGCAGTGCGGAGATCATCGCGTCGGGGTTCTTGGTCAGTTCCACCGCGCCGGCATCGGCGAGATATTCGCGGGAGCGCGACAGCGACAGGCGCACCATGACGGCCAGGAACCAGGACACCACGATCAGCCCGACGCCGATCGCCACCGCCGCGAAATTGACCTTTCGGCTGTCGTCCGACGATGACGACGACGAGCGGAAGCCGCCGCTGGCGAACATGCGGAAGGTGATCTCGCCGATCAGCGACAGCACGCCGGCGATGACGACGGCGATGATCATCAGCCGGACGTCGCCGTTGCGGATATGGGTCAGTTCGTGGGCCAGCACCGCTTCGATTTCGGCATCGTCGAGCGTGTTGATCAGGCCCGATGTCACCGTCACCGTGAACTGCTTGTCATTGACCCCGCTGGCGAAGGCGTTGAGCGCCTCGCTCTCGACAATGGCGAGCTTCGGCATGGTCAGGCCGCGCGAGATGCAGAGATTTTCCAGCATCTTGTAGAGTTTCGGATTGTCCGCGCGGGTGACCCCGGTGGCGCCCGACACGGCGCCGATCAGCGCCACGTTGAAGCGATAGCCGATGAACACCCAGGCGAGCGTGCCGGCGGTCACGAAGGGCATGGCGCCGAGAAAGGTCTTGAAGGTTTCGAGCTTGACGTTGGCGCCATAGGGCAGGCCGTTCAGGCCATGGAACACCAGGATGACGCCGAAGGTCATGAGATAGGCGAGCAGGAACAGCCCGCCGATCAGGAACCACGAGCGGATCTTGTTGTTGCGGATGTGGCTGTAGAGCCCGAAGGCCTGGCCCGGCATGGGCTTCTGCCCTTGGCCGTCAGAACTTCACGGTCGGCGGCGCCGCGTCCATCGTGGTGCGCGCCTCCGTTCCGACGTCGAAGAACTCACGCGCCGTGAAACCCATCTGCTGGGCGAACAGCACGGCCGGGAAAGCCTGGATCGAGGCGTTGAACTCGCTCACCGCGTTGTTGAAGAAGCGCCGGGCGGCGGCGAGCTTGTTCTCGACATCGGTCAGGTCGGTCTGCAATTGCTGGAAATTGGCGCTGGCCTTCAGGTCGGGATAGGCCTCGGCAAGTGCCAGCAGACGGCCGACCGCGCCGCTCAACTGCTGTTCGGCTGCGGCCTGCGCGGCCGGTCCCTGCGCGGCCTGCGCGGCATTGCGCGCCTGGACGACGGCTTCCAGCGTGCCGCGCTCATGGGCGGCATAACCCTTCACGGTCTCGACCAGGTTGGGGATCAGGTCGTGGCGCTGCTTCAGCTGCACGTCGATATCGGCGAAGGCCTGGTTGACCCGCTGCCGCATGCCGACCAGGCCGTTATAGGTGAAGATCGCATAGACGACGAGGAGGACGATGACGCCCAGAATGCCCCAAACCATGGCTGATCCTTTTTCACGTTCCGCGCGCCAACGTGCCATGCCTGCTCGCGCTAGGGAAGCCGGACCGAGGCAAGTCAGGCTCAGGCTTCCGGCAGAGTGGCTTTGGATGACTTGATAATCCGTGGGTTGTCATCGCGACATCGTGCGGGAACCACCGACTTCACCTCTCCCCGGCTGGCTACGACATTCACACAAGTCACGGGATGTGAATAAGCATCTTACGTCACCCCCGGCGAGCGAAGCGAGGGAAGGGGGTCCAGGAGCCAAAAGGCCGCGGTATCAGCGCATGTGTCACGCGTATTTCGCTATGTCGAAGGATGTGCCCTGCAACGCTGGACCTCCTTCCCTCGCTTCGCTCGCCGGGGGTGACGTATTGAGTTCGTGTCACGCGCCATATGAACCCGATAGCGCAGGCGGGAGACTAAGAAGCGCTATCGATGCCAGACCTCCAACAGGGCGAAGTCAGCCGTACCCCGCGCCCGTCAGTCCGACGACCGGCCTTTGCCGGTGAGCCAGGGCGACACCGCGCCCCAGGGCCGGTCGAGCGGCGTGCCATGGGCCGGGCGTTCGTCGCGCGGCAAGGTCAGCTGGTGGATTTCCAGGATCGGCAAGGGCGGGCCGGAATAGTTCTCGCTGACCAGCAGGCCGGACTTTGCCCCGCGCACCAGCACGGCGTCGGAGGGGGCGGCCGAGAATACCGCTTCGCCGGGCATCCGTTCGCGCCCGATCAGCTTGGTTTCCTCGAAAGCGACCGCGCCGCCATTGTCGGCATGCAGGACATAGAGCAAGGGCAGCTTTTCCGCCTCCTGGTAGCCGATCGCCTCGACGAAGCGCCAGCTTTCCTCGACCACCTCGTCGGAGGCGATGTCGGCGGCGAGCGCCCGCTTGGCGGCCGTCATGCGGGCACGCTTGGCGACCACCCGGACCATGCCGGCACCGCCCCAGGCGGCGAGCCAGAGGCAGGCGGCGATCGTCCAGGTGCGGTCGGTGCCGAATGACAGGCCGGTGGCGAATTGCAGGCCCCAGGCGGCCAGCAGCACCAGGGGGCCGATGAAGATCAGCGACAGGAGGCCGAGACCGACGCCGGAGCCGACCTCGGCGAGATCGGCCTGCGGCTGCAGGCGCAGCTCGTCCAGCGCACCTTCCAGCACGGCGCGCTCGCTGTGGTCGGCGGGCCGTCGGTAGGAAAGCGACAGGGGCCTTTCGCGTGCCTCGACCATGGGTCTCATTCCGCCGCCTCTTGGGGCGTCTTGCTGGTGGGTTCGCTCAGCAGTTCACTGAGTGATTCCTGCGATTGTGAGGCGGGCTCCTGCGCCCGCGCCGGCGTGCCGCGATCGAGACCGGCGATCTTCTCTTGTGCCTCGGCCGCCTCGCGTTGGCGATTCCACAATCCGGCATAGAGGCCGTGACGTGCAAGCAGTTCGGCATGCGTTCCGCGCTCGGCGACCCGGCCGCCCTCCAGCACGATGATCTCGTCGGCGCCGACAATGGTCGAGAGCCGGTGGGCGATGACGATGGCCGTGCGGTTCTCCGCGACCTTGTCGAGCGCGCCCTGGATTTCCCGCTCTGTATGGCTGTCGAGCGCCGATGTCGCCTCGTCCAGCACCAGGATCGGCGGCGATTTCAGGATGGTGCGGGCGATCGCCACGCGCTGCTTCTCGCCGCCCGAGAGCTTCAGGCCGCGTTCGCCCACCTCGGTCTCGTAGCCGTCGGGGTTGTGGCGGATGAAGTCATGGATCTGGGCGAGCTTGGCCGCCGCCTCGACCTCGGCGTCGTCCGCGTCCCAGCGGCCGTAGCGGATATTGTAGCGGATCGTGTCGTTGAACAGCACGGTGTCCTGCGGCACCATGCCGATGGCCTGGCGGAGCGAGCCCTGGGTGACGTCGCGGATGTCCTGGCCGTCAATGGTGATGCGGCCGCCCGAGATCTCGTAGAAGCGGAACAGCAGGCGCGAAATCGTCGATTTGCCGGCGCCCGATGGACCGACGATCGCCACCGTCTTGCCGGCCGGCACCTCGAAGCTCACGCCCTTCAGGATCGGCCGGGCCGAGTCATAAGCGAAGGTCACGTCCTCGAAGCGGATCGCGCCGCCATTGACCGCCAGCGGCGGCGCGCCCGGCTTGTCCTGGATCTCCGGATTGCGGTCGAGGATCTGGAACATCGCCTCGATGTCGGTCACCGCCTGCTTGATCTCGCGATAGACCATGCCCATGAAATTGAGCGGCTGGTAGAGCTGGATCATCATGGCATTGACCATGACGAAATCGCCGACCGTATTGCGGCCCTGCGCGATGTCGATGGCGCACATCACCATGCAGGCGGTCATGCCGAGCGTGAAGATCACCGCCTGGCCGGAGTTCAGCACGGCGAGCGAGGTGTAGGCCTTGGTGGAAGCCGCCTCGTATTTCGCCATGGAGACGTCGTAGCGGGCCTTCTCGCGCGCCTCCGCGCCGAAATATTTCACCGTCTCGTAGTTCAGGAGAGAGTCGATCGCCTTCACATTGGCGTTGTTGTCGCTGTCGTTCATGTCGCGGCGGATGCTGATGCGCCACTCGGTCGCCGAATAGGTGAACCAGAGATAGAGCGCGACCGTCGCCAGGATGACCACCACATAGCGCCAGTCGAACATCCACAGCAGCACGCCGACGATCATCACCAACTCGATGATGGTCGGGGCGAGCTGCAGCATCAGCATGCGGACGATGGTCTCGATGCCGTTGCGGCCGCGCTCCAGCACGCGGGTGAGCCCGCCGGTCTTGCGTTCCAGATGGAAGCGCAGCGACAGCTTGTGCATATGCTCGAAGGTGATCAGCGCCAGCCGCCGGACCGCATGCATCGACACCTTGGCGAACAGCCCGTCGCGCATCTGGGTGATCAGCGCCATGACGATGCGCGCGAGACCATAGCCGAGCGTCAGCGCCACCGGCGGCGCCATCAGCCAGAGCCACCAGGACATGTCGGCGACCCGGGGGGCGGCCAGCGCGTCGGTCGCCCATTTGAAGGTGAAGGGCACCACCATGGTGACGAGCTTGGCCACCAGCAGCATGACCATGGCCCAGACCACGCGCAGCTTCAGGTCGGCCCGGTCACCCGGCCAGATGAACGGCCACAGATGCAGGATGGTGCGCGACAGCGCGCCACCTTCCGCGGAAACGCGCGGGCGCCCGGCGGGCGAGCTGGCCGTGTCTGGATCTGAGAGGGACAAAATCGTCTCGGGCTTGAATTCGTATCGGGGGGGCTTCGTAGCAGAGTCTCGTGCCGCGCACGTTTGGCGGCGTCCTTGTCTGGAACCGATATAAGCACAGTCGCCTGCCTTTGCAGGGGGCGCGGCGCATGCCAGCCGCGATGGCGATCCCTCGCAATAGCTACCGCAGTGCAAGAGCGCCTTGATAAGACTGGCTGACCCGGCGCCTGAGGCCCGCTATCATGATGGCCGAGATTCACGGGGACCCGTCATGGCCACCATTCGTTCCATTTGCGTCTATTGCGGTTCGGGCAACGGCCATGCGGCGATCCACCTGCAGGCAGCCAGGGAGTTCGGCGCCGCCATGGCCGCGGCCGGCATCCGGCTGGTCTATGGCGGCGGCGGCACCGGATTGATGGGAGCGCTCGCCGGCGCGGTGATCGAGAATGGCGGCCAGGTCACCGGCATCATTCCGGAATTCCTCAAGCGCAAGGAAATGGCGCTGGACGGCGTGCAGGAGCTGATCACCGTTCCCGACATGCATGTGCGCAAGATGACGATGTTCCACAAGGCCGACAGCTTCGTCGCGCTGCCTGGCGGCATCGGCACGCTGGAGGAACTGGTCGAGCAATTGACCTGGGCCCAGCTCGGCCGGCACCGCAAGCCGGTGGTCATCGCCAATATCGGCGGCTTCTGGGACCCGCTGAAGGTGCTGCTCGCCCATATGCGCGAAGAGGGCTTCATCCGGCCGGAGCTGGCGGTGAAATACAGCTTGGTCGAGCACGCCGCCGAGATCATTCCGGCGCTGCAGGCCGCCGTCGCCGACCTGCCGGACGAGGCCTTGTCGGAAGAGCATGAGCCGGTGCTGATCGGCAAGATGTGAGGCGAGGGGGCCGGTCCCCCTCGCAAGCTGCCGCCGAGACGCCCTCAGATGCCGACGCCGTCCTTCACCAGCTTGTAGGTGATCGAATCCGTCAGCGCCTGAAAACTGGCATCGATGATATTGGGCGACACGCCGACCGTCGTCCAGGTCTCACCCTGGCCGTCCTTGCTCTCGATCAGCACGCGGGTCACCGCGCCGGTGCCGCCGTTCAGGATCCGCACGCGGAAATCGACCAGTTCCAGGTCCTGGATGAAGCGCTGGTACTTGCCGAGATCCTTGCGCAGGGCCGCGTCGAGAGCGTTGATCGGGCCATTGCCTTCGGCGGCCGAGATCAGTTCCTCGTCGCCGACCTTCACCTTCACCACCGCCTCGGAGAAGGAAACGAGATCGCCCAGCGCGTTCCAGCGCCGCTCGACATTGACCTGGAAGCGTTCGACTTCGAAAAATACCGGCACTTCGCCCATCATCCGCTTGGCCAGCAGGAAGAACGAGGCATCCGCGCCCTCATAGGCGTAACCCAGGCTCTCGCGTTCCTTGACCTCGTCGAGGATCCGCGCGACCCGCGGATCGTCCTTGGCCACCGTCAGGCCGACGCGTTCCAGCTCCGCCAGCACATTGGACTTGCCGGCCTGTTCGGAGACCAGCACATGGCGCCGGTTGCCGACGAGATCCGGCGGAACATGCTCATAGGTCTCCGGCTCCTTCATCACCGCGGAGGCGTGGATGCCGGCCTTGGTGGCGAAGGCCGAGGCGCCGACATAGGGCGCGTGGCGGTTGGGCGAGCGGTTGAGCAATTCGTCGAGCTTGCGCGAGGCGCTGGTGAGATGGGTGAGTTTCTCGGTGCTGACGCCGATGCTGAAGCGGTCGGCATAGCCTTTCTTCAGCAGCAGGGTCGGGATGATCGAGGCGAGATTGGCATTGCCGCAGCGCTCGCCGAGCCCGTTCATCGTGCCCTGGATCTGCCGGCAGCCGGCGCGCACGGCGGCCAGCGAATTGGCCACCGCCTGTTCGGTGTCGTTATGGGCGTGGATGCCGAGATGGCTGCCTGGCACGTGGCCGATCACCTGGCCGACGATCTCGGAGACCTCCTCGGGCAGCGTGCCGCCATTGGTGTCGCATAGCACCACCCAGCGTGCGCCGGCCTCATAGGCCGTGCGGGCGCAGGTCAGCGCATATTCGGGATTGGCCTTGAAGCCGTCGAAGAAATGCTCGCAGTCGAGCATGACTTCGAAGCCGCGCGCCTTCGCCGCCTGGACCGAGTCGCGGATGCCTTCGAGGTTTTCCTCAAGCGTCGCGCCGAGGGCGACATGAACATGATAGTCCCAGGCCTTGGCGACGAAACAGATGGCATCGGCCTTGGCGTCCAGGAGCGCCGCGACGCCCGGGTCATTGGCGGCCGAACGTCCGGCGCGCTTGGTCATGCCGAAGGCGGTGAAGCCGGCCCGAAGCGAACGCTTCTCGGCGAACAGGGCGGTGTCGGTCGGGTTGGCGCCGGGATAGCCGCCCTCGATATAGTCGAGGCCGAGATCATCCAGCAGCGCCGCGATCTTCAGCTTGTCGTCGAGGGTGAAGTCGACACCGGTGGTCTGCGCGCCGTCGCGCAAGGTGGTGTCGAAGAGATAGAGGCGTTCGGTGGTCGGGCGTTCGGTCATGACACGGCCTTGGAAAAGCGTTCGACCCGCCTGGGGCGGCGATGGCCGAACGCTGGAACGGATAAGGACGGGAGCTGGGTCCTGTGGGCGGCGCCGAGACGCGACCACCGGCGGGAGGAGGCGCTCAGCGCGCCACCTCCCAGGTGGTAATCGGCTCGCCCGTGACCTTGTCCTTGCCGTCCTTCAGCTGGATGCCCATGGTGGCCAGGTCGTCGCGGATCCGGTCGGATTCGGCGAAATCCCTGGCCTTGCGGGCGGCAAGCCGGGCCGCAACCATGTCCTCGATCCGGGCCACGTCCTTTTCGTCCTCGTCCGTCGCCGTCGTCAGCTCGGCAGCGCGGCTGCGGTCGAAGCCCATCAGCGCGAGCGCCGCGGCAAGGCCGGCGACATCACCGCGCTTTTCCAGTCCATGCAGCTCGGCAATGGTCTTGGCCGTGTTGAGGTCGTCGGCGAGCGCCTCGAGCACGGGTGCCGGCACGGTGCCGGGCGTGACGCCCGCCGTGACCCGGTACCAGTTCTCCAGGGTCTTCCAGCTCTCCTCCATGGCGCGCACCGTCCAGTCGATCGGCTGGCGGTAATGGCCCTTCATCATGGTCAGGCGCAGCACCTCGCCCGGCCAGGCCTTGCCCTCCCAGCCGTCGAGAAGTTCCTGGATGGTGACGAAATTGCCGAGGCTTTTCGACATCTTGTCGCCTTCCACCTGCAGGAAGCCGTTATGCATCCAGACATTGGCCATGACGGCATGGCCGAAGGCGCAGGTGGTCTGCGCCACCTCGTTCTCGTGGTGCGGGAAGACCAGGTCGATGCCGCCGCCATGGATGTCGAAGACCTCGCCGAGGTGCTTCCAGCTCATGGCGGAGCATTCGATATGCCAGCCGGGACGGCCCGGCTGGCTGATGCCGCAGGGGCTCGGCCAGCCCGGCTCGTGCGCCTCGCGCGACGGCTTCCACAGCACGAAGTCCATTTCGGACCTCTTGTAAGGGGCGACATCGACACGTGCCCCGGCGATCATGTCGTCCAGCGGCCGCTTCGACAGCTTGCCGTAATCGGGCATGGAGGGCACCGAGAACAGCACATGGTCCTCGGCGACATAGGCATGGCCGGACGCGACCAGGCGCTCGCAGATGGCCTTCATCTCCTCGATATGATCGGTGGCGCGCGGCTCCACCGTCGGGCGCAGCGCGCCGAGCGCGTCGATCGCGGCGTGGAAGCGCGCGGTGGTGCCCTCGGTCAATTGCTTGATGGTGATGCCGCGCTCATAGGCCCGCTTGTTGATCTTGTCGTCCAGGTCGGTGATGTTGCGGGCATAGGTGACGTGATCGGCGCCATAGGCGTGGCGCAGCAACCGGAACAAGAGATCGAAGATGATCACCGGGCGCGCATTGCCGATATGGGCGTCGTCATAGACGGTCGGCCCGCAGACATACATGCGCACATTCGCTTCATCGATCGGACGGAAGACGTCCTTCAAACGTGTGAGCGTGTTGTAGAGCCTGATCGTCATGGCCGCCCTCGCAAAGCCTTAGCGCTCCGCTGGCCGGGGAGGGGTCTTTTGCTTCCAGAGTAGAGGCAAAGAACGTCTGCCGGCCAGCGCTATCGCTCAGCCGCAAATAATCCCGGAAATGGTCGAGAAACCGTTCATGGCGGTGAGATAGCGCAGATTGGCGTGATGTCGTCAAGCGGGAGAAGGGTGGGTTGATGCGCGGCCAGCGCGGCATCATCCCCATTCGCCACTCGCCTGCCTACTGGATCCACTCGCTGCAACGCTGGACGTCGCCATTGGCGCCCCAGGGCATGATCGGCACGCTGGAGGTCGAATTCTGCGGCGAGCCGTCGATCAGCTTGTCGGAATAGATCATATAGACCAGCACGTTGCGTGCGGCGTCGCAGCCGCGCACGATCTGCACGCGCTTGAAGAAGAACGAGCGCCCCTCGGAGAACACCACGTCGCCCTGGCCCGAGCGGGTGCGGAAGCGGATCGGCGCGATCTGGTGGCAGGACAGCGAAACATCGGACAATTGCTCGGCGAAGCCGAAAGTGCCGGCCCAGCCACCTTTTTCCGGCACGGTGAAATGGCAGGCGACGCCCTCCACATTCGGATCGTCGATGCCATAGGTGGCGAGCTTGTCGTTCGGCGACAGCAGCCGGAATACGGTGGACCGGCGGAAGATCAGGTCCGGCCGGTCGCCGGCGGCCCTGGCCTCCAGGGCGGGCAGGGTCAGCGCGAGCGCGAGAAAGACCGGGGCGAGCAGGGCAGCGACAAGGCGGTGAATCATCGGAGGGCTCTCATCGAGTCGTCGGCGTCTCTGAAGGGCTCAACTTAGCGCCCCGGTGCGACGTTCCGATAGCCGTCTTTGCCGGCGGGTGCCGAAGCCTTGGCGGGGCGTCTCCGGAGCCCGCCAGGGCACGATCAATGCGCTTTTCCGCCTTGGCCCGCGCCGGGAGCTCCGGCGGCCGAGGCGGCCTCCCGCGCCTCGTAATATTCGGCGGTGAATTTGACCGACCAATGATCGAAGAACGACCTGGTCCGCGCGCTGATGGTTTCCGATCGCGCCGTATGGGTGCTTTCGTAATGCGCCGCGTAGCGTGCGACGACCGGACCGAGAAGCGGTATCCGGGTCAGAACGGCCACCACGCCCAGGGCCGTCTTGCGCAGGGCTTCGCCGGTCGCCGCCGCGAAGCTCCGCGACAGCCGCGCGGTGGCCCTCCAGGCCGCGGTGAAGCCGATGGCGCGGGCGGTCCGTCGCACGGCCAGAAACGCCTGCGTCACGGCGCCGTCGATCTGCCGATAGCGCAGGCCGAGCTTCTGCATCATGGAAAGTGCTGCGAGCCTTTGGCAAAGCCCCGATATCGCCGCGACGGACGGGTGCCGTCTCGCTTGGGGCCAGGCCGCCGGATAGACCGGCAGCACCAGCAGCTTGCTCTTGGCGAGAACAGTGGCGACGCCATGCAGGAGCTGCATCCACGACGGCAGCGTCGCCGCTTTCGCGATCAGCATCGCATGGACCGCGGTGGCGGCGCCGAAGGAAATGGGGATCCAGAGCACCGCGACGATGATCACCAGCAGAGCCGTGCGCGGCGACAGGGTCTTGCAGGACTTGAAGACCCAGGCCATGCCGGCTTCGAAGGCGTGATGCACGGCCTCTTCGAACGCGTGGTAGCTGATCCGCTGCCTGAGCCAGGCCCAGCCTTGCTGCAGCGCTTCGCGCCAGATCCGGCTCCTGTCCCCGGGCAAGGGCAGAAAGCCGACGATCGCCTGCGCCAGCCGCGCCAACCCGTCGCCGATGATCCTCAGCGTGAACAGGGGAAAGCGCATCACCTGGAGGAGGATGGGGAACAGGTAATCCAGGAGATGCACCAGCAGCGACAGCGCGGCGCGGGCGAGCCTCTTGGCGGCCACCGCGACGACGACCACCGGCAACAGGATGACGTCGTCCAGCGCAGGGCCGGACGCGGCGGGAGCGGTGGAACTGGTGTTGCCGCTGGTCAAGGGGCCTCCTCATGGCGCTGTCGGCTCGGTTGCGCAGGCCCATCAACAATTGGGGTGCGGCGAAACCGTGGAAAGAGCTTACCCAGGGGCAGTGTCATGTTGTCGCGGGGCGGCCGGGCCCGTCGCGGCGGCTATTACCGCCTGACGGGCATGCCGGGTAATCCACCGGCCAATCGCGATGGTCGAGGTTCCTCGCTTGTTCCCCTTGCCTCGGCCGCCTATTCAGTGGATCTGACCTTCCCCCGATTCGCGAGGCACGAACATGGGCGAACGTATCCTGCCGCCCGGTGGCGGCGAAGACGGCGTCGAGAACATCAATCTGCGCGATGCGCTGGAGGATCGCTATCTCTCCTATGCGCTGTCGACCATTATGGGCCGGGCATTGCCGGACGCGCGCGACGGCCTGAAGCCGGTCCATCGGCGCATCCTGCACGCCATGCGGCTGTTGAAGCTCGACCCCGGCACGGCGTTCAAGAAGTGCGCCCGCATCGTCGGCGACGTCATCGGTAAATACCATCCGCACGGTGATCAGTCGGTCTATGACGCGCTGGTCCGGCTCGCCCAGGACTTCGCTCAGCGCTATCCGCTGGTCGACGGCCAGGGCAATTTCGGCAATATCGACGGCGATAACGCCGCGGCTTACCGCTACACCGAAGCGCGCATGACCGAGGTCGCGGCGCTGCTGCTCGAGGGCCTCGGCGAGGACGCGGTCGATTTCCGCAAGACCTATAACGAGGAGGACGACGAGCCGATCGTCCTGCCCGGCGCTTTCCCGAACCTGCTCGCCAACGGCTCCCAGGGCATCGCGGTCGGCATGGCCACCTCGATACCCCCGCACAACGCCGCCGAGATCTGCGACGCGGCCCTGCACCTGATCGCCAATCCCGACTGCACCACGCGCGACCTGGTCGCCCATGTGCCGGGTCCGGACTTCCCCACCGGCGGCATCATCATCGAGGGCAGGGCCTCGATCGAGGAAGCCTATGCCACCGGCCGTGGCGGCTTCCGCACCCGCGCCCGCTGGCATCAGGAGGATACCGGCCGCGGCACCTATCTGATCGTCGTCACCCAGATCCCCTATGGCGTGACCAAGGGCCGGCTGATCGAGAAGATCGCCGAGCTGATCATCGACAAGAAGCTGCCGCTGGTGGCTGATTTCCGCGACGAGAGCGCCGAGGATATCCGGCTCGTCTTCGAGCCGAAATCGCGCAATGTCGACGGCGGCCTGATGATGGAAAGCCTGTTCCGGCTGACCGAGCTCGAAAGCCGCATCCCGCTCAACATGAACGTGTTGATGCAGGGCAAGGTGCCACGGGTCGTCGGCCTGAAGGACGTCCTGCGCGAATGGGTCGACCATCGCCGCGACGTGCTGCTGCGCCGCTCGCGCCATCGCCTCGCCGAGATCGAGCGCCGCCTGGAAGTGCTGGCCGGCCTGATCATCGCCTATCTCAATATCGACGAGGTGATCCGCATCATCCGCACCGCGGACGAGCCGAAAAAGGCGCTGGTCGCCCGCTTCGAGCTGACCGAGGTGCAGGTCGAGGCGATCCTCAACATGCGCCTTCGGTCCTTGGCCAAGCTCGAGGAGATCGAGCTGCGCAAGGAGCATGACGAGCTGTCCAAGGAGAAGGACGGGATCGTCAAGCTGATCGGCTCGGAAGCGCTGCAGTGGAAGACGATCACCTGGGAAATCAGCAAGGTCAAAAAGCAGTTCAGCAAGGACACGCCGCTCGGCAAGCGCCGCACCACGTTCGGCGAAGCGACCGAGCATGACGAAGGCGCCATGGCCGAAGCGCTGGTCGAGCGCGAGCCGATCACCGTCGTGGTTTCCGAAAAGGGCTGGATCCGGGCGCTGAAAGGCCATGTCCAGGACCTCTCGACGCTGACCTTCAAGACCGACGACCGGCTGAAGATCTCGTTCTCCGCCGAGACCACCTCCAAGCTGCTGGTGTTCGCCACCAACGGCAAGGTGTTCACGCTCGAAGGCTCGAAACTGCCCGGCGGGCGCGGCGCCGGCGAACCGATCCGCCTGATGATCGATCTCGAGCAGGAGCACGACATCGTGGAGGTCGTGCAGTTCAAGGGCGGCCGCAAGGTGCTGCTCGCCTCCAAGGACGGCCGCGGCTTCGTCGTGGCCGAGGACGACCTGGTTGCCAATACCCGCAAGGGCAAGGGCGTCATGGGCATTGATACGCCCGACGAGCTCGCAGCCATTCGCTTCGTCGAGGGCGAGCATGTCGCCGTCATCGGCGAGAACCGCAAGCTCCTGGTCTTCCCGCTGAACCAGGTGCCGGAAATGGCCCGCGGCAAGGGCGTGCGCCTGCAGAAATACAAGGGCGGCGGCCTTGCCGACCTGAAGACCTTCGTGCTTGCCGATGGGCTCACCTGGAAGGATTCCTCCGACCGGACCTGGACCGTCGGCGAGAAGGATCTCGGCGAATGGGTGGGCAACCGGGCCGATGCCGGCCGTCTGCCGCCGAAGGGCTTCCCCAAGAACAACAAGTTCGGTTGAATGGCTGGCGACGCGGCAGCTTAAGCCGCGCGACCAGCGGGAACCGAAGCCAGATGAAGATCCTGAAGACCTTGATGGCGGCATCCGCCGCCATCGCGCTCGGCCTCGTGCCGGCGCTCGCGCAGAACACCTCCCCGGGCAGCACGCTTCAGAAGATCCGCGAACGCGGCTTCATCCTGTGTGGCGCCAGCCAGGGCGTGCCAGGTTTTTCCCAGCCGGACGACAAGGGCGTCTGGCGCGGTTTTGATACGGATTTCTGCCGGGCGCTGACATCAGCCATCTTCGACGATCCTGACAAGGCGCGCTACCTGCCGCTGGCCTCCAAGGACCGGCTGATCGCCCTGCAGGGCGGCAATATCGACGTGCTCGCGCGCACCACCACCTGGTCGATCGGCCGCGAGATCGGCCAGGGCATCGCTTTCACCGCCATCAACTATTATGACGGCCAGGGCTTCCTGGTGCGCAAGTCGGCCGGTCTCAAGACCGTGCGCGACCTGAACGGCGCCACCATTTGCGTGTCGCAGGGCACCACCAACGAGCTCAACCTCGCCGACTATTTCCGCGCCAACAACCTGTCCTATACGGTGGTCACGTTCGGCAGTCTCGACGAGGTGTCCAAGGCCTATGAGAACGGCCGTTGCGACGCCTACACCACCGATATGTCGCAGCTCGCGACCAACCGCTTCCTGATGCAGAACCCCGACGATCACATGGTTCTGCCCGAGATCATCTCCAAGGAACCGCTCGGGCCCTGGGTGCGCAAGGGCGACCCGCAATGGTTCGACATCGTCCGCTGGACCCTGTTCGCCATGCTGGCGGCCGAGGAGCTCGGCATCACCAAGGCCAATCTGGCGCAGCATATGACCAGCACCAATCCGGAAGTGCGCCGCCTGCTCGGCCTCGACGGCAATTTCGGCGAGACGCTCGGCCTGTCGCGTGACTGGGCGGCGCGGATCATCCGCCATGTCGGCAATTACGGCGAGAGCTTCGAGCGCAATCTCGGTTCCGGCAGCCGCATCGGCCTGCCACGCGGCGCCAACCAGCTGTGGAACCATGGCGGCCTGCAATATTCGCCGCCGTTCCGTTGAGTCGGGCGAATGGTGAGTGGCGGATAGGGAGTGGGGAGAGGCGTCATCGCGCGTCAACCCTCTCCTGCGCCTTCGCGGGAGAGGGTGGCCGCGGCAGCGGCCGGGTGAGGGTGGTTGCGTCGGCGCTGTCAGTGCATTCCGGGTGAATTTGATGGGCCTGGCCCTCTTCAGGCCCTCACCCGGCGCCTGACGGCGCCACCCTCTCCCGCAAGCGGGCGAGGGTTGACGCGCACCGCGCTCGCCGCTTCATCCCTATTCCCTATTCCCTATTCCCTATTCCCTATTCGCTATTCCGCCGGCCCGTCGAAGCGCAGCCAGCCTTCCGGCTGCAACCGCTCCTGCGGCAGGAAGCGTGCCTTGTAGTCCATCTTGCGGGAGCCCTCGACCCAATAGCCGAGATAGACATAGGGCAGGCCCATGGCCTTGGCCCGGGCGATATGGTCGAGAATGACCAGCGTGCCGAGCGATCGCGCCTGGTATTCGGGCTCGAAGAACGAATAGACCAGCGACAGGCCGTCGGCGAGAATGTCGGTCAGCACGCAGGCGATCAGATCGCCCTTCGAGCGGCCGGTGACGCTGCTGTCGATGTCGCGCCGGCGATATTCGACGAGCCGCGTGTTGACGTGGCTGTCCTCGACCATCAGCGCATAGTCCAGCACCGTCATGTCGGCCATGCCGCCGGAACGGTGGCGCCAGTCGAGATAGGCGCGGAACACCGAATATTGCTCTGAAGTCGGCACCGCCCCGCGCATCTCGCCGATCAGGTCGGCATTGCCCTTCATCACCCGACGAAACGAGCGGGTCATGCGGAAGTCCTTGACGGGAACGCGCACCGACACGCAGGCACGGCAGTTCTCGCAGGCCGGCCGATAGGCGATCGACTGCGACCGGCGGAACCCGCCCTGGGTCAGGATGTCGTTCAGCCCCGGCGCGCGCGGCCCGACCAGGTGGGTGAACACCTTGCGCTCGAACTGGCCCGGCAGATAGGGGCAGTTGGTCGGCGCCGTCAGATAGAACTGGGGGGTATCGCGCGGTTGCTGGGTCACGGTCGGGCTCGTACGGGAATCGGAGCCACGCCACCCATCCGGCCCCTCCTTCATACGATAGCGATGGTCCGCCCGATCACAAGGGCCGCGGGCGGCCAAAAAAGGCTGCGGGACGCTGCGAGGACGGGTTCGCATTGGAAAACCCGCGGAGTTGAGCGGATATCGCGCCCGGGCCGCGGCGGCACAATGGTACCTGCAGTCGACAGAGGAGATCCCGCATGGCTCGCCTCGCATCGCCCATCGCGGCCGGCATCGTGCCGGTTCTGATCATCCAGGCCCTGGTCCTGGTTCCCATGACCGCCGAAGCCCGGCTGGGCGAGATGCAGGCGCCACTCCGGCTGAGCGCCGCTATGACGCCGCAGCAGGCGCGGGTCGCCTGCTGGCGGGAGGCGGGCTTCGCGCCCAATACGCCGCGCCGCAATTATCCGGCGACCCTGCAGCCGCAGATCGAGCGCTGCATCCAGCAGAAGCTGGGGCGCTGACCTGCCCCCGCAGTTCGCCGGGGTTTATTTGAGATGCCCCTCCGTTTGGCGGGTTTTCCGCGTGCGGCCGGCCGGCACAATCGTGTCACCGATGACCGTGAGGGAAGATTGCGCATGACCCGTCTTGCAGCGCTTGCCGCGACCACTCTGTCCGCTCTGTTCGTTCTCGACCCCGCTCTTGCCGGACCGTCGCGGCCGCATGAGATGCAGGCGCAGCGCGGCGGGGCGCTGACGCCGCAGCGGGCCCGCGCCGCTTGCTGGCAGGAGCTGGGCTTCGGCCCGACCACGCCGCGCGACCGCTATCCGGCGCGGCTCCTGCCACAGGTCGAGCAGTGCATCCAGCGCAAGCTCGGCCGCTGATCAGCTGACGTCGTCGCTGCCGGAACCGATCCGTGTCGCCGGCAGGCCCTCGGCCGCGAGCGCTTCCATGATCTCCTGGGCGTGACCGTGGTCACGCGTTTCCAGGGTGATGTCGAGCTTGGTGCCTTTCGCCGGCGTGTCGAGGAAGTGCCGGCGATGCTCGACCTCCAGAATGTTGGCGCCCATGCGGCCGAGCAGGGTGGCGATGATGCCGAGCACGCCGGGCCGGTCGGGGATGGTCATGCGGATGGCGACGATGCGGTCCTCGCGCTCGAGTTCGCGCACCATGATGGAGGCGAGGATCCGCGGGTCGATATTGCCGCCGGTCAGGATCAGGCCGACGCGCTTGTCGCGGAACCGCGCGGGTTCGGCGAGCAGGGCGGCGATACCGGCGGCGCCGGCGCCCTCGGCAATGGTCTTCTGGCGGGTCAGGCAGAGATTGACCGCCCGTTCCAGCTGGGTCTCGCTGACCAGGACGATGTCGGAAACCTGGTCGCGCACCACCGGCAAGGTGGTCTTACCGGCGAACTTGACCGCGATGCCCTCGGCGAGCGTCGGCCCGCCGCAGGGCCGGTCCTCGCCATGCACCGCGTTCCACATCGACGGGTAGAGCGAGGCTTCGACGCCGACCACCTGGATGTCAGGCCTGATCGTCTTGGCGGCGAGCGCATTGCCGGCGATCAGTCCGCCGCCGCCGATCGGGATCACCAGCAGGTCGAGATCGGGAATGTCTTCGAGCATCTCGCAGGCAATGGTGCCCTGGCCGGCCACCACATGCGGGTCGTCATAGGGATGCACCCAGACCAGACCCTCGGCCGCCTGGATCGCCTCGGCGCGCGCCTGCGCCTCGACCAGCGTCTCGCCGTCGAGCACGACGCGGGCGCCGTGGGTGCGGGTTGCCGCCACCTTCACGAAGGGCGTCGTGACCGGCATGACGATGGTGGCGGGAATGCCGAGCCGGTTGGCGTGCAGCGCCACGGCCTGGGCGTGGTTACCGGCCGACATGGCGATGACACCACACTGGCGCTCGGCCTCGGTCAGGCTGGCGAGCTTGACCAGCGCGCCGCGCTCCTTGAACGAATTGGTGACCTGCAGGTTTTCGTACTTGATGAAGACCTCGGCGCCGGTGACGGCCGAAAGCGCCGGCGCCGCCAGCATGGGCGTGCGCATGACGCGGCCCCTGATCGTTTCGCGGGCGGCTTCGATAGCGGCAAAAGACAGCGTCACACGGGTCTCCTCGGGGGGTCGAACAGGCCGTGCGGCCTGACGACGATCAGCAGCACCAGCGCGATATAGACCGCCGGATCGCGCCATTCGATAGGCAGATAACCCGACCAGGCGGTTTCCGCGAGCCCGAGCGCGATGCCGCCGAGAAAGGCGCCGGGCACCGATCCGACGCCGCCGAGAATGGCCGCGACCAGGGCTTTCAGGCCGAACACCGTGCCGAGCGCGAAATGCGCGGAGCCGAAATGCACCGCATGGGCGAAGCCGGCAAGCCCGGCGACGCCGCCGGCGAGCGCGAAGGTCGTGGCCACCAGCCGGCCGGGATCGACCCCGAACAGGGCGGCCATGCCGGGATCGTCGGCAAAGGCGCGCCAGGACCGGCCGAAGGCCGAGCGCCGGATCAGTCCGATCAGGCCGAGCGCGACGATCAGCGCGAAGCCGACCACGCCGATCTGGTTGAGCGTGACGGTGGCGACGAAATCGCCCGAACGCACGAGCGGGATCGGATCGGAGGCGATCGGCGGCGACCAGCGCGCGCTCGATCCGTGGGTCAGCCGGAGCGTCTCGCCGAGCGCCACCGCCATGCCGATGGTGGCGACCAGCACGGCCTGGCCGCTCTGCTTCTGGCCGACGATCGGGGCGACGACGGCCCGGCCGATCGCCAGATTGGTCGCCGCCGCGGTGATCGCGCCGGCGGCGAGCGCCAGGGCGAGCGCCGGCACGAGGCCGAGGCTCGCGGCCGCGATCGCGACGATGCCGACCGCGGCATAGGAGCCGGCCACCGCGATCTCGCCGAAAGCCAAGTTGATCCGGCCGATCAGGCCATAGACCAGCGCATAGGCTGCGGCCAGAAGCCCATAGAGCGCCGCCGGCGCCAATCCGTTGGCGCCCTGCTGCAGGGCATAGGCGAAAGCCATGGGGATTTCAGGCACGGCCGCCTGGGCCTGGCGGCGCGCCGCCGTTTCCGCCGTCATCCTGGCATCGCCGAGCCACCAGCGTTTCAGGATCAGCAGCCGGACTGGACTGAGCTCGCCGCGCTCGGTGGCGAGCCGGACGAGCTCGAAACGGGCGGCATCCGTGCCGCCGCCGGCAAAGCCGCAGATGACGTGATGGGCGAGGTTCGGCTGGCCGGGCTCGCGCACGAGATAGTCGATGCGCACCGTGTTCTTCAGCGCCGCCACCGGGCCGTAGCGGCTCTCGCGGATCTGGCTGCCCTCGGCATGCAGCGCCGGCAGCACGTCACGGCAGATCCTGAGATGGTCGGGTTCGATGACGCTGGCACAGCCGCCGAGGAGGAGACAGAGGAGGAGGGGGAGGAACGAGAGCAGTTGGAAGGCGCAGGCTGAAAACAACCCTCTCCCAGAGGGAGAGGGTGGCAGCGTCAGCTGCCGGGTGAGGGGATGTCCATCTCCGGATAGAGCCGTATGCGCGACGGGCATTGTGATCCGTCCGGAAGCGGACGACCCCTCACCCGGCGCCTGACGTCCGCAGAAGCTCTCGCTTCTGCGAGGCCACCCTCTCCCTCTGGGAGAGGGTCGGTTCACCGCTGCTTTTCACCGCTACGGGCCATCTCCACGCCGCTCATCCGCGATCGTTCAGGATCTTCGCCGCACGCGGCGCGAAATAGGTCAAAATCCCGTCGCAGCCGGCGCGCTTGAAGCCGATCAGGCTTTCCATCATGGCCCGTTCGCCGTCGATATAGCCGGCGCGCGCGGCGCCCTCGATCATCGCGTATTCGCCCGATACCTGGTAGGCGAAGGTCGGCACGCCAAAGGCGTCCTTCACTCTCCGGCAGATGTCGAGATAGGGCATGCCCGGCTTGACCATCACCATGTCGGCGCCTTCGGCGATGTCGATCTCGACTTCGCGCAGCGCCTCATCCGTATTGGCAGGGTCCATCTGATAGGTGCGCTTGTCGCCGATCAGGGTCGTCTTGGTGCCGATGGCGTCGCGGAACGGTGCGTAGAAGCCCGAGGCGAACTTCGCCGCGTAGCTCATGATCTGGGTGTCCTCGAAGCCTGCCTCGTCGAGCGCCTGGCGGATCGCACCGATCCGGCCGTCCATCATGTCCGAGGGCGCGATGCAGTCGGCGCCGGCTTCCGCCAGCGCCAGCGACTGGCGGCACAGGATCGCCACCGTCGGATCGTTCAGGATGCGGCCATCCTCGGTCATCACGCCGTCATGGCCATGCGAGGTATAGGGGTCGAGCGCGGCATCGGTGATCAGGCCGATCTCCGGTACCGCCTGCTTGATGGCGCGCACGGCGCGGCACATCAGATTGTGCTGGTTCTCGGCCTCCGAACCGGTCGGATCGCGCAGCGCCGGATCGACATAGGGGAAGGGGGCGAGCGCGGGAATGCCGAGCCGCGCCGCCAGTTCCGCCTCGCGCACCGCCTCGTCGATGGTGATGCGGTCGATGCCGGGCATGCTTGATATCGGCGTGCGCGCATCCTGGCTGTCGATCAGGAACAGAGGCCAGATCAGATCGTCGGTAGTCAGCACATGCTCGCGCACCAGCCGGCGCGACCAGTCGGCCTTGCGATTGCGCCTCAGGCGCGTGCTGAGCGAAAGTTTTTCGGCGGTGGCGGCGGCCGGCAGCGGCTGCGGACCACGGAGCGCACGGATCGACATCGTTTTCTTCCTCGCGTCGGGGCGCGGTTTTGTTCCTCGCGGCGGGGCGCATCCCGCTCCAAGATCCAAAAGCCCTATCACTCCGGTATCCGCGGGAACAGTCCCGCAAATGCTGATTTGCGATACGTATTCGGCGAGGGGTGGTCACTTTGTCTGTTTCTGTGTCTCATTCAACCTGCGGCTTTGGCCGAGGTGCCGAGTCGCGCTAAGCGAACGGGAGCACACGAGATGGAAACTCTTCTTCCTATCCTGATCCAGCTTATCGCCGGGGCCGTCGGCGGAAATGTCGCGGGCAAATCGGCACCGAGCCTCGACCAGGGCACTTTGATCAATTCGATCGGCGGGCTGCTCGGCGGCGGCATCGGCGGCCAGATCGTCGCGGCGGTTCTGCCGGGACTGCTCGCGGGTGGTGGCCTGTCGGTCAGCGGCATCCTGTCCAGTCTGGTGTCCGGCGGTGTCGGCGGCGGTGTGCTGCTGGCCATTATCGGGGCGGTGAAGAACGCCATGGGCAATCGCTGAGCCCGGGGGGCATCTCGCTATCGGGGCCTCTGCCGGGCGGCTGAATTGACCGCACCGGCAAAGGCCTCCTATGCCGTTGGCGGAGGAGACCGCCAATGGATTTCGCTCTTTCCGAGGAACAGCTGGCCTTCCAGGGCGTCGCCCGCGACTTCGCCAGCGCCGAACTCGAACCCCATGCGCGCGACTGGGACGCCGGTGCGATCTTTCCCGAGGAAACGCTGCGCAAGGCGGCGGCCCTCGGTTTCGCCGGCATCTATGTCAGGGACGATGTGGGCGGCACGGCCTTGAGCCGGCTCGACGCGGCACTGATTTTCGAGGAGCTCGCCAAGGGCTGCGTCTCGACCACGGCCTATGTCTCGATCCACAACATGGCCGCCTGGATGATCGACACCTATGGTCACCAGGACCTGCGCCGGCGTTATCTGCCCGACCTCTGCACGATGACCACTTTCGCCAGCTATTGCCTGACCGAAGCCGGCGCCGGATCGGATGCGGCCTCGCTGCGCACGCGGGCGGTGAAGGACGGCAATTCCTACGTGATCAATGGCGCCAAGGCCTTCATCTCGGGCGGCGGCCGTTCCGACATCTATGTCGTGATGGCGCGCACCGGCGGCGAGGGCGCGCGCGGTGTGTCCTGCTTCGTGGTCGAGAAGGACACGCCCGGCCTGAGCTTCGGCGCACAGGAGAAGAAGCTCGGCTGGAAGAGCCAGCCGACCGCGGTGGTCGATTTCGACAATGTCCGCGTGCCCGCCGAGAACATGGTCGGCGAGGAGGGCCAGGGCTTCAAGATCGCCATGGCGGGGCTCGACGGTGGCCGGCTCAACATTGCCGCCTGCTCGCTCGGCGGCGCGCAGTTCTGCCTCGACCGGACCGTCGGCTACATGAAGGACCGCCAGCAGTTCGGTTCGCCTCTGGCCGATTTCCAGGCGCTGCGCTTCCGCATCGCCGACTATGCCACGGAGCTGGAGGCGGCGCGCCTGATGGTCCGCCGCGCGGCGGTCGCGGTCGGAGCCAAGGAGCCGCGTGCCACCACGCTCGCCGCCATGGCCAAGCGCTTCGCCACCGATATCGGTTTCGAGGTGGTCAATGGCTGCCTGCAATTGCACGGCGGCTACGGTTATCTGAACGACCATCCGATCGAGCGCATCCTGCGCGACGTGCGCGTGCATCAGATCCTGGAGGGCACCAACGAGATCATGCGCGTCATCGTCTCGCGCGACATCCTCGGCACGTGATAACAACCGGCCTATGACCCCATCCGAATCCGACCCCAACACCACCGAAGTGCTGATCGAACGGCGCGGCACGGCCGGATTGATCACGCTGAACCGGCCGCAGGCGCTGAACGCGCTGACGCTCGCCATGGTGCGCGCCATGCGGCCGGCGCTCGAGGCCTGGGCCGCCGACCCCGCCGTCACCCGCGTCGTGCTGATGGGGGCGGGCGACCGCGCCTTCTGCGCCGGCGGCGACATCCGGGTGCTGCATGATCTCGGCAAGGCCGGCCGCCAGGACGAGGCCTTGCAGTTCTGGCGCGAGGAATACGAGCTCAACATCCTGATCAAGCGCTATCCGAAGCCCTTCCTGGCGCTCGTCGACGGTATCGTCATGGGCGGCGGCGTCGGGGTTTCGGTTCACGGCAGCCATGTCGTGGCCGGCGAGAAATTCGCCTTCGCCATGCCGGAAGTCGGCATCGGCTTCTTCCCCGATGTCGGCGGCACCTATTTCCTGCCGCGGATACCCGGCGAGATCGGCAGCTATTTCGCGCTGACCGGCGCGCGCATGAAGCAGGGCGACGCCCTTTCCACCGGGCTTGCCACCCATGCGGTGGCCTCGGCCGATTTCCCCGATCTGATCGATGCGCTGACCCGGGTCGACGCGGTCGATTCGACGCTCGAGGCCTTTGCCCGCTCGTCCACCGTGCCGCAATCGATCACCAGCCGGCGCATCGCCATCGATCGCTGCTTCCGCTTCGATACGGTCGAGCAGATCCTGGCGGCGCTCGACGACGAGGCGGCCCGCGAGGCATCGGCGGGCGACGGCACGTCGAAGCCGTCCTGGGCGGCGGAGACGGCCGCGACCATCCGGCAGAAGTCGCCGACCTCGCTAAAGATCGCCCTGGCGCAGGTGCGGGCCGGCAAGACCATGAGCTTCGAGGAGGCCATGATCACCGAGTTCCGCATCGTCTCGCGGGTCTGCCGGGGCCATGATTTCTACGAAGGCGTGCGCGCGGTCATCATCGACAAGGACAACACGCCGCGCTGGCAGCCGCCGAGCCTCGAGGCTGTGAGCGAAGCCATGGTGCAGGCCCATTTCGCACCGCTCGCGGCGGGCGAGCTTGTGCCCCCGGCGGGATTGTCGTCGTGAGCACCACCAAGCCGCGGCTCAGCGGCGATGCGCCGATCCAGGCCCATGTCGAGACCCGGCTCGACTGGGTGCGCATCCTCACCTGGTTCCTGCGCGCCCTGGCCCTGCTGGCGCTCGGCCGCGGCCTGTCGCAATGGGCCGTCATCTGCGGTTTCCACACCCTTGACGGCGTCGATTTCGAAGAGTTGGCTCCAGGTCTGCAGACCGCCACCATCTTCTTCGCGGTGATCCAGCTGGTTGCGGGCGTCGGCCTCTGGCTTACCGCAGCCTGGGGCGGCGTCGTCTGGATCCTCACCGCCCTGGTGGCGCTGGCGATCGACGTGTCGGCGCCGATCGGCATCCAGGGCTGGGTGCAGACCGCCGGCCGGCCCCTGGCCGCCTCGCTCGTCGATATCGCGCTGATCGTCTTCTACGTGATCGCCGCCACCATGGCCGCCCGGCAGATCGACCAGGGAACCGGCGACTGAACCCTTCGCAAGGACCGCACGGCAAAAGCCGCACCGCAAGAACCGTACTGGAGGAAATCATGAGCACGATCGCGTTTATCGGTCTCGGCAATATGGGTGGGCCGATGGCGGCCAATCTGGTCAAGGCCGGCCACAAGGTCGTCGGCGTCGACGTGACCGAGGCGGCCGTCGCCCGCCATGTGGAGGCGGGTGGCGAACGGGCGGCCTCGATCGCCGACGCGGTGGCCGGCGCCGATGTGGTGGTCACCATGCTGCCCTCGGGGCGCGAGGTGAGCGGGCTCTATCTCGGTCCCCAGGGCATCATCGCCAAGGCCAAGGCCGGGGCGCTCCTGATCGATTCCTCGACCATCGACGTCGATACCGCGCGCGCGGTGGCCAAGGCGGCGGCCGAGAAGGGCTTCGCCATGCTCGACGGGCCGGTGTCGGGCGGCGTCGGCGGGGCGGCCGGCGGCACGCTCACCTTCATGTGCGGCGGCGAGGACGAGACCTTCGCGCGCGCCAAGCCCCTGCTCGAGGCCATGGGCAAGACCATTGTTCACGCCGGTGGCCCCGGCAACGGCCAGGCCGCCAAGATCTGCAACAACATGATCCTCGGCATCACCATGATCGCCACCTCGGAAGCCTTCGTGCTGGCCGAGAAGCTCGGCCTCGACGCGCAGAAGCTGTTCGACATCGCGTCCAAGTCCTCGGGTCAGTCCTGGTCGCTCACCAGCTATTGCCCGGTGCCCGGCCCGGTGCCGACCAGCCCCGCCAACCGCGATTATCAGCCGGGCTTCACGGCCGCGATGATGCTGAAGGACCTGAAGCTCGCCCAGGACGCGGCACGCTCCGCCAATGCCGTCACCCCGCTCGGCGCCGAGGCGACCGCGCTCTACGGCCTGTTCGCCGCCCAGGGCGGCGGAGCCACCGACTTTTCCGGCATCGTGCGGTTCCTGCGCGGCAAGTGAACGAGGCGAATGGCGAGCAGGGGATGATGCCGCGGAGGCCGCGCATCAACCCTCTCCCGCAAGCGGGCGAGGGTTTACGCACACTGCGCTCGCGGCTTCATCCCTCCTCGCCATTCTCCACTCGCTATCAGCCACCCGCTACGGCCTGGGCCTCAATTCGGGCAGTGCCAGCCTGGCGAGCGCATTGATGGTCTCGGCGCGCGAGCCCCTGAGGCTGGCGATGAAGTCGCGCGCCGCGGCGCCATAGCCGCGGCGGCTGACGGCAAACAGCGCGACGCCATTGCCGTGCGCCGTATAGCGATAGGCGTTCCACTCGACGATCAGGCTATCGCCTTGGGACGCGCTCAGCAGAAAGTCGAGGATGATGTCGCCCGTCGCGGGGTTGCGGACCACCTCGTAATTGACGACCGGGTCGGTGGCCTTGCGCTGGTTCAACATGGCGATCTTGGCGGCGACGGCAGCCTCGGGCGTCGTGCCCGCGGTCGTCAGCTCGACGATGAACATCTGGGTGTAGGTCTCCAGCCGCTGGCCGGCCGGCAGATATTCCTGCTTGAAATAACGAACGGTCGGTCGCGCGGTCCAGGCCAGGCCGTGCTCGACGCCGGCAAAACGGACCGGGCCCGGCAATCCCAGCCTGTCGGTCGCGCCCGCCGTTTGCGCCACGACCGCGCAGGCCCCCGTGACGACAAGCACCACGGCCAAAGACAGCAAGCGGGCGTAACGCATGAGGTCGAGGAAAAACATCGGTGTCCTTTCGAAAATGGCCGGCACGGGGCCGGCCAGGGCGAATGGGGTGGCGAGTTCGTCCGGCCTGGTTTGCATCGTTGGTTCCGGCGCGAATTCGTCGTGGCCCTCCAGGTCTCCTACTGCCGGCGTGTTTCTCGCCGTTGCCGCTCAGTGGCACGCGTCATCGATCTTGCTCGCCACTGCCGGGCGTTCGGCTTGGAATGGGGGCGCTGCCACCCGCTGGCCTACCTTGGTACCGTCTGCCCCAGCGGTATCTTCCGGCACCCCATCTTCCCCATCGGAAGCTGTTCGCTAAAATGCTCCCCTTGGGGGATGCTCAAGGAAGTATAAACGCCGGCGCGACGATTGAAGCGTTCCTCGCGGGGCCGATGGTTGATGGTCTCTTGCCGCCATCGCTGCACTTTCCGACCCAATTCGCCTCAAGCCCCGCAAGACCACGGTTCGGATCGTGAATCGTTCCTTGCCGGAATTGCATGAGGTTTATGAAGAGACAACAAGAGATTTTCAAAAGATCAATTCAAGATCTTGTTCAGCCTGAGAGGGTTAAACCGTCTTCATCTTGTTTTTTTGGCGGCTCTTAAAACTCGAGGGTCTAGCTTGGGTGTCGACAACGGGCGGAAAACAGGGCCGCCCGGCCGAGGGCAAAAACGCTCCGGCACCCGCAACAGGACAAGAGGCGTCACATGACTACGGCTGCCAAGACCCGCGATATCGCGGCTCCCCCGATCTCTCCCGAGCGCCAGGAGCGCTTCGAGGCGATCAGCCCCGCCTATCTGGAGGCGCTGACCCTGATCGAACGGCTGCACCGGCGCCTGCTCGACGTGATCAAGGACGAGTTCGACCGGCGCAACCGCTCGGATATCAATGCCGTGCAGGCCTTGCTGCTGTTCAATATCGGCGATCGCGAGCTGACCGCCGGCGAATTGCGCACCAAGGGCTACTATCTCGGCTCCAACGTCTCCTACAATCTGAAGAAGCTGGTCGAGATGGGCTACCTGTCGCACCAGCGCTCGCGCATCGATCGCCGGTCGGTTCGCATCAGCCTGACCGACAAGGGCCATGAGGTGGCCGATGTGGTCGGCGCGCTCTATGCGAAGCATGTCCGCACGGTCGAACAGGTCGGCGGCATCTCGCTGGACGATTTCAAGGGTCTGAACAAGGCGCTGCTCCGGCTCGAGCGCTTCTGGACCGACCAGATCCTCTATCGGCTCTGAGCGGAGCGCCACGTCATGATGTCGGTTCTGCCTGATTGGCCCGTGGCTCTGGCCGGCATCGCGCTGGTCGTGATGCTCGCCGAGAACGCCTATTCCATCGTCGGGGCCGGCCTCTGGTTCGACCGCGACGGCGATCGCCGCGGCGACTGATCCCTGTTGACGCAATGCGAAAAGGCCCGGCTGAAGAGCCGGGCCTTTTGCCGTTCGGGAGCGGAGCCGCGACCGGTTCCGAAGCGATGCCGGGGGCGGGGCCTGCCCGCTGGCCTTGCCGGCTCAGGCACCGCGTGTCTGCATCTCGGCGGCCCGGTCCGGGCCCGATGCGGCACGCCGGCCGACCGGGGCGGCGCGGGCAGGGCGCTCGGGCAGGCGGCAGTCCGTCACCGGCACGGTATGAATGATCCTGTCGTCCGCGTCACAGAGCTCGACCCGCCAGTCCTCGACGTCGCGCCACATCGCGTGGGCGCTGCGGGCGAGTTCTGCCGCGTAGATCCGGGCGGCGGCTACATCGGGAAAAGCTTGCTTCTCGCTGAATTGGACTGCCGGGCCATTCATCACGTCAAAAGTAAACTGCTGCACTGAAGCCTCCGATCAAGGGACGGAGAGCCAACGCATGATGGGCGGCTTTGCTTCGTCGTGGCTGGCTTGCGCTTGGAACCGGCATTTCCACCAGGGATCCATGGACAGTGCAACTGCCACCGTCAAAGAGGGCTAACGTTTCCCGTCCGCGATTCCGGACGCGACGGACAGGTCCCGCCACCACTCCGGCTCCGGCGGCGATCGTCCAGCCAGGCCCGGCTTTGCTCTGCCGCGGCGCGCGTGTGATCACGTTCGCGCGAGGACGGTCGGGGCTGTCCGTCCGGCCGCGCCCGGCGCCCGCCGTCGAGGCCCATGCGCGGTGCCGACGCGGCGTTCGGGCGTGGCCGAATGGCGACACTCCGCCCGTTCCCGCGCCTTTGCGGGGCAGCCTTGCTCTGCTCGCCTTGAGTTGGTCACAATGGTTGCACTACTAGCTGACTTAAGGTCGCCATACCGTTTTCCTTAACGATGATGGTGTTCATTCCAAGCCGACGGCGGGTCGAAAGCCCCAGCCGAACAGCCGGAGAGCCCTTCGTGTCGCGAAACAAATCTTCCGCCCTTGGCTCAGAGATGGTCAGCCGTCGCCTGGTGCTCGGCTCGATGGTCTCGCTCGGCGCACTGGCCGCCGGCAGCACCTCGGCGCTGGCGCAGGGCGTGCGCGGCGGTGCCAGCACCGCCGAGTGGGGCGACAGCTTCGATGCTGGCTCCCGGTCGCGCTCCACCCGCAACACCTTCCCGGTGCTCGGGCCGCACACGGTGCAGGGGCTGGAACAGGCGATTGCCCAGTATCAGAACATCGTCTCGCGCGGCGGCTGGCGGCCGATCCCGACCGGCGAGCGCCTGCGCATCGGCACGCGCCGGCCGGCCGTGGTGCTGCTGCGCGACCGCCTCATGGCGACCGGCGACCTCGACGGCAATGTCGGCCGCTCCGACGTGTTCGACAGTTTCGTCGACACGGCGGTGAAGCGTTTCCAGGTCCGCCACGGCATTTCGCCGGATGGCCAGGTGCGCGAATCGACCTTTGCCGCCCTGAACGTTCCCGCCGATGTCCGGCTGCGCCAGCTCGAGACCAATCTCGTCCGCGTGCGCGCCTATTCGGGTTTTCTCGGCAATCGCTATATCGTCCTGAACATTCCGGCCGCCCAGGCCGAAGCGGTCGAGAACGGCGCCGTCGTGTCGCGCCATGTCGCCGTGGTCGGCAAGGCCGATCGCCAGTCGCCTGTCATCTCGACCCGCGTCGCCGACATCAATTTCAATCCCTATTGGACCGTGCCGGCCTCGATCATCCGCAAGGACCTGATCCCGAAAATGCAGGCCGAGCCGGACTACCTGACCAAGAACCGGATCCGCATCTTCAATGGCCAGGGCCAGGAAGTGGCGTCGACCTCGATCAACTGGAACTCTATGGACGCGATGAACTATCGCTTCCGCCAGGACCCGTTCGAGGGCAATTCGATGGGCAATGTGCGCATCAACATTCCCAACGCCCATGCGGTCTATATGCATGACACGCCGTCCAAGGGCCTGTTCGGCGAGGACCAGCGTTTCCACTCCTCGGGTTGCGCGCGCATTCAGAACGTTCGTGAACTGATCGCCTGGATCCTGCAGGGCACCCAGTGGACCCGTTCGGAGATCGATCGCATCTTCCGGACCGTCGACCGCATCGATGCCCGTCCGCTCCAGCCGGTGCCGGTCTATTGGGTCTATGTCACCGCCTGGGCCGACCCGGACGGCATGGTCCAGTTCCGCGACGACATCTATCAGCGCGACGGCGCCGGCGCGCAGGTCGCGCTCGGCCAGCAGCCGCAGGCGCAGCAGTAAGTCAGCCTCTTCCAAAGTGCCTCCAAGCCCGGCCTCGTGCCGGGCTTTCTTTATGCGCGGCCCGGTTTCCGGCCATGCCGGCGGCGGCCGGCTGTGGCAAACTCGTGCCATGCCCGAATCGAGCCCGCGCGAGGTCTATTTCGAATTCACGCCCATCGGCCAGGTGGTGCGGGTGGCGGCCGTCTGCGCCGAGACCGGTGTCGAGGTGATCGTCATGGGGCCGGCCGCGGCCAGCCAGCGTGATCTGGAACGGCTCGCATTGCGCAAGCTCGAATGGCAATTGGCCAAGGGCGCGGGCTGAGCATCCACGGCTGGGCCAAGGATTCGGCAAGAGAGGCCGTATTCATCGGCCATCGGAACGGCCGCCGCCGCCGAGGCCCGGTCAGCGTCTCGGCAAGAACCGGCGGACGAAACGCGCCGCCCGCAAGGCGCGCGACCGTTGCAGGTCAGCACTTGCCCGCAGCGCTTCCTCGCGCTCCAGCAACGCCTGGTCACGCTCCCGCAGGGCTTGATCGCGGGCACGCTCCGCCGTGGCATGGTCACCCGTCAACGTCGCCAGGCTGTGTTGCAGGGCGTCGCGTTCCTCGATCAGGATCGCGCGCTCGCTCATCCAGGAATGCCATGGTGCCTGCAAATTCGGCAGCCAGCGCCTGTTGAAGGCGAGAACCTCCTGGCGCATCCGCCTCGCGTCCAGGCTCGCCTCGGCATCGTGCTGCCGGATGACGTCCGCATAGATTTGCTCCAGCCGGTCGACGGCCTTGTCGAGATCGGCCTCTGCGCGAATGCGCGCGCCGAGCCGCGCCGCGTCGATGGGGTCATAGGAACCGATGGACTGGACCAGCGCTTCGACCGAGGCTTGCGCCCGCAGCGCTCCAAGGCCGAAATTCAACCTGCGAAACAGGTCGTAATTGGCCGATGTGACGATGCCGCCGAAGCCGCGGCCATCGACCAGGATGACGGCCGCGCCCGTGGCCATGGCCTCGATGGCCGTGCGCGCGGTGGCGAAGACCAGGTCGGCTTTCGCGCAGGCATTCTCGACGTCTGAAATCTCTTGTCCGACCCCGTGGCCATAGGCCTCCAGGGGCAGGCCGAGGCGCAAGCAGGCCTCGCGGATCAGGGGGATGGGGGCAGGGTGCTTGACCAGGGAAACAGCCAGGCGCGGCGCCGGCGGCAAGGGCTGCGTGCGGGGAGGGATACGGCGCAGGTCGATGGCATTCGGCAGGATCCCGATTGATTCCCGCGCGAGGCCGTCACCGGCCACGAGCCGCTCCCGACAGGTTTCGTCCACGGCGAAATAGCGCCTGATCTGGGCAAAGCGGGGCGCCGCGTCGAACCAGGCCGTCGCGTCGTGGCAGAGCCAGATCGCCGGCCGGCCCGGGAAGGCCATGATGGCTTCCGCCGTCGGGATGGTGTGATGGCCATGAATGATGTCGGGTTCCTGCTCGAGGCGTGCGAGGTCGTCGAGGACAGGAACGCCATGGCTGATCAGCTCGCCCGCCAGGGCGCCGATATCGGGTGTGTAGACCACCGGCTGATGGCCGCGCGCGGCCAGGCGAAGCGCCAGGTCGCGGACGACAACCTCGGTGCCCGAGCGCATCGCCATCCGGATATTGGTGATCAGGATGCGCATCAGGGGGCGGCCCGCCGGTGGCCAGGGCCGCTCCGGCGGTCCTGAAGCGGCTGCAGGATTGCTTCGACATGGTGCCAGCGCAGGACGGCATTGTAGAGCCCCCTGGCGACCCGCAATTCGCCGAAATGCTCATAGGCCGGCTTGGATGCCGGTTTCCGGATCAGCACCTCGACCTGCGGCGGGCGGAAGAGAGTCTCTGTCCGCGAGGCATCCAGGCCCTCGATCCTGACGACCTCTTCGAACTCGGCCTTGATGTCGGGATAGATTTCGATGGCCGCGAGTTTCGCTTGGAATTCAGCGTCGGAAAGCGTTGCGGCAAGGGCCGGCTCTCCAAAGTCCACGGAGCCGGCGAGAGCGAAGGGCACGACAGGATAATGCAGGACCTCGATCTCCCAGCCCAGGCGTTTCGAGGCCTCGACGGCTGCCACCCGGCCCATGACATGGGCGATGTCATGGGTGATCGAATAGAGCTGGTAGCCGTCGACGACGAGCCGGCGGGCGCCTTGCCCGGCCAGTTGCCCGGCGAGTTGATCGACCCAGCGATGAAACGGGCCGACGTCGCCATTCTCGACGAGCCGGTAGAAGTCCTTATCCAGGATCTGGCCGCCGAGCGCATCGAGATAGAGCCCGTCCTGGCTCGTCGCGGCGATGGAGGCGGCGATGCGCAGGGAGTTCGCCGTGGACCGCGAGCCGGCAGTGAGAATTGAGAGTGCGGGCCTTGCCCGGTGCACCCATCCGTGAACGCGCAGTTCATGGCCCGGATGGGCAACGAAAAGCATCGTCGGCTTGGATTCGTCGACCGTGGTCAGAGCGCTGCCTGTGAAAATTCGGTACCAGCGAAAACAGGGCCAACGGCCCGCTGCACTTGCAACTGTTGCACGCCTGAGCCTGGGAGGGCGGCTGCCCGCTCGGCGCGATACATTCGCCATGTCTGCATTGCGCCCAAGGCGCTCATGCGTCAAGCGGGCGAGGACCGGCCCAGAGCCGCCTGTCGGCGTCCGGCTCGTCATGCTTTGTCATTGTTCGTCGGCCCTTCGGCCATGCGCGGCCGGCTTGGACTCAACCGACCTTCCGTGCTACCGGCAAGGCAGCTCATGAAACAGCGCCGCGATGCGCCGCGACCCGATGGAGACAGCCCGATGTCAGCCTCGACCTCTCGGTCTTATCAGCCCTTTGACGGTTTCTTCTCGGCCTCGCTCGCCGACTCGGATCCGGTCATTTTCGACGCCATTCAGAACGAACTCGGTCGCCAGCAGCACGAGATCGAACTGATCGCCTCGGAGAACATCGTCTCGCGCGCCGTCATGGAAGCGCAGGGCTCGGTGATGACCAACAAATATGCCGAGGGCTATCCGGGCAAGCGCTACTATGGCGGCTGCCAGTTCGTCGACATCGCCGAAGAGGTCGCCATCGAGCGGGCCACGAAGCTGTTCGGCTGCAAATTCGCCAATGTCCAGCCGAATTCCGGCAGCCAGGCCAACCAGGCCGTGTTCATGGCGCTGATGCAGCCGGGTGAGACCTTCATGGGCCTCGATCTGGCCGCCGGCGGCCATCTCACCCACGGCTCGCCGGTCAATGTTTCGGGCAAGTGGTTCAAGGTGGCGCCCTATACGGTGCGCCAGGACGACCAGCGCATCGACATGGACGAGGTCGCCCGCATCGCCCGCGAGGCGAAGCCCAAGATCATCATCGCCGGCGGCTCGGCCTATGCCCGCTTCTGGGACTTCGCCCGGTTCCGCGCCATTGCCGACGAGGTCGGTGCCTATCTGTTCGTCGACATGGCGCATTTCGCCGGCCTGGTCGCCGGCGGCGCCCATCCCTCGCCGTTCCCGCATGCCCATGTGGTGACGACCACCACCCACAAGACCCTGCGCGGTCCGCGCGGCGGCCTGATCCTCACCGACGACGAGGCGATCGCCAAGAAGATCAATTCGGCGATCTTCCCGGGCATCCAGGGCGGCCCCTTGATGCATGTCATCGCCGCCAAGGCGGTCGCCTTCGGCGAGGCGCTGCGTCCGGACTTCAAGACCTATGCCCATGCCGTGGTGGCCAATGCCAAGGCGCTCGCCGAAACCCTCAAGGCGGCCGGCTACGACCTCGTCACCAACGGCACCGACAATCACCTGATGCTGGTCGATCTCAGGCCGAAGAACCTGACCGGCAAGGCCTCCGAGGCGGCGCTCGGCCGAGCCTATATCACCTGCAACAAGAACGGCATTCCGTTCGATCCGCAGAAGCCTTTCGTCACCTCGGGCGTCCGCCTGGGCACGCCGGCCGGCACCACCCGCGGCTTCGGCGTCGCCGAGTTCAAGCGCATCGGCGATCTCATCGTCGAGACGCTGGACGGTCTTTCCAAGGCCAATTCGGAGGAGGGCAATGCCTCCGTCGAAGCCGCCGTGCGCGACAAGGTGAAGGATCTCACCGCGCGCTTCCCGATTTATTCCTGACGAGCGGGGCGGGCCGTGCGCTGTCCCTTTTGCGGTTTCGCCGACACCCAGGTGAAGGACTCGCGTCCCACCGAGGACGGCTCGGCCATCCGGCGCCGGCGCGTCTGCACCGAATGCAACGGCCGCTTCACCACTTTCGAGCGCGTGCAATTGCGCGAGCTGACCGTGGTCAAGCGCAACAACAAGCGCGTGCCGTTCGACCGCGACAAGCTGATGCGCTCGATCCAGGTCGCGCTGCGCAAGCGCCCGGTCGATCCCGAGCGGGTGGAGCGGCTGGTCTCCGGCATCGTCCGGCAGCTGGAAGCATCGGGCGAAAGCGAGATCCCCGCCGAGAATATCGGCCGCATCGTCATGGAGGCTCTCAAGGCGCTCGATGACGTCGCCTATGTGCGTTTCGCCTCGGTCTATCGCAATTTCCGCGAACCGAAGGATTTCGAGCAGCTGATCGGCGAGATGGCCGAGGATGAAGAGCCGCCCGTCGGGCCGAAACGCGCCTAGGGCGGCGCCTATGGGCCGTCGAGCCGATCCGTCAAGAATGCATAGCCATGAATGATCCGACATTCTCGGCCGCCGATCATGCCCTGATGGACCATGCCCTGCGGCTTGGACGGCGCCAGCTGGGGCTGACCTTCCCCAATCCGGCGGTCGGCTGCGTCCTGGCCAAGGACGGCATCGTCGTCGGTCGCGGCGCCACCCAGCCCGGCGGCAGGCCGCATGGCGAAACCACCGCCATCGCCCATGCCGGTGCCGCAGCCCGTGGCGCGACCGCCTATGTGACGCTCGAGCCCTGTTCCCATTACGGCCGCACCGCGCCCTGTTCCGACGCGCTGGCACGCGCCGGCATCGTCAGGGTCGTCTGTGCGATCGGCGACCCCGACCCGCGCGTGCACGGCCGCGGCTTCAACATGCTGCGCGCCTATGGCATCGCGGTCGAGACCGGCCTGGGCGAGGCCCAGGCGGCGCTCGACCATCGTGGCCATTTCACCCGCATCCGGCTCGGCCGCCCCTTCGTCAAGCTCAAGATGGCGCTGACCGCGGACGGTTTCGTCGCCGGCGAGGGCGGGCGGCCCGTCCGCATCTCCGGCCCGCGGGCGAGCGAAGCGGTGCATGTCATGCGCGCCATGGCCGATGCCATCATGGTCGGCATCGGCACGGTGCTGGCGGATGACCCCATGCTCACCTGTCGGCTTCCCGGCATGGCGGATCGCTCGCCGATCCGCGTCATCATGGATCCGCGCCTGCGGACCCCTGTCGATGCCAGGGTGGTGGCGACCGCCCGTGACGTGCCGACCTGGATCATCGGCGCGGCCGATGCCGCGCCGGAGGCCGAACGCTGGCTGAGGGCTGCCGGCGCCGAGGTCATGCGGGTCGGGCGCACCGGCGCGGGCGCCCTCGATCTCAGCGAGGCGCTGCGGCTGATCGCCACCCGCGGCGTCACCCGGGTGCTCGCCGAGGGCGGGCCGACCCTTGCGAAAGCCCTTGTCGACACCGATCTGGCGGACGAGATCACGCTCGTCCGCGCGCCCCTTGTGCTCGGATCGGGCATTCCAGCCTTCACCGAAGCCATGCCGGGCCGCTTCCGACTTGCGGAAGCCCGGCCGTCCGGCCAAGACATCATCGAGACCTATCGCTAGGGAGTTCGCCCATGTTCACCGGCATCATTACCGACGTGGGCGAAGTCGTCGCCGTCAAGGACGAGGGCTCGGCCCGCCACCTGACGGTGGCCTGCGCCTATCCGGCCGAGACCATCCCGCTCGGCGCTTCCGTTTGCCATATGGGCGTCTGTCTCACCGTCACCTCGCTCAAGTCCGGCTCCAACCACACGCTGATCACGGTCGATGCCTCCGGCGAGACCCTGGCGCGCACCACGATCGGGTCCTGGCAGCCGGGCACCAAGGTCAATCTCGAGCGGTCGCTCCGCATCGGCGACGAGCTCGGCGGCCATATCGTCACCGGCCATGTCGATGGCGTCGCCGAGATCGTCTCGCGCGAGGACAAGGACGGCACCGCCTGGTTCGTCTTCCGCGCGCCGCGCACGCTCGCCAAGTTCATCGCCGAAAAGGGCTCGGTCGGGCTCGACGGCACCTCGCTGACGGTGAACGGCGTCAAGGACGACACATTCACCGTCACCTTGATCCCGCATACGCTGGCGGTGACCACCTGGGGCGCCGCCCGGGTCGGCGACCGGGTCAATCTCGAAGTCGACATGATGGCCCGTTATTCGGCGCGCCTTGCGGAGGCGAAGGCCGAGGGGTACTAAGCGCCTCCGAATTTCAAAGGATCCGCCATGGCCGCCCCGCGCTCCGCGCCCGCCGCGACGATCGAGACCCATGCCCGGGTGCTGATCGTCGAAGCCCGTTTCTACGATGATCTCGCCGATGCGCTGCTCGATGGCGCAAAGACCGCGATCGCGGCCGCGGGTGCGACCTGCGAGGTCCATACCGTTCCCGGCGCGCTCGAAATTCCCGCGGCCATCGCCATGCTGGTCGACGGCGCGGCGGCCAAAGGCACGCCGTTCGACGGCGCAGTGGCGCTCGGCACGGTCATTCGCGGCGAGACGACCCACTACGAGATCGTTTCGATCGAGAGTTCGCGGGCGCTGATGGACCTGGCGGTGGCCCGCAAGCTGCCGCTCGGCAATGGCATCCTGACGGTCGAGAACGACGCGCAGGCCTGGGCGCGCGCGCGCCGCTCCGAGATGGACAAGGGCGGCGGCGCGGCCGAAGCCTGCCTCGCCATGATCCGGCTGAAACGCTTGGCGGAGACGCGCTGATGACCACTCCGGTCAAACAGGCGAACAAGCGCGGCACGGCAAGGCTCGCCGCCGTTCAGGCGCTCTATCAGATGGATGTCGCCCACACCGACATCAACGAGGTGATCGGCGCCTTCCAGGTGTTCTGGATGGGCCGCGAGGTGGAGGGCGAGACCTATCTGCCGGCCGACCACCAGTTCTTTCGCGACATCATTCAGGGCGTCGTTCGCGAGCAGCAGCGCATCGACGTGGCCGTCGATACGATTCTCGCCGACGACTGGCCGCTGAAGCGGATCGAGGCGGTGCTGCGTGCGGTGCTGCGCGCCGGCTGCTACGAGCTGTTCGAGCGCCCGGACATTCCGGCCAAAGTGATCATCGTCGAATATGTCGACGTCGCCGATGCCTTTGTCGACCGTGAAGAGGTCGGCATGGCCAATGCCGTGCTCGACCGCATCGCCAAGCGCGTGCGCCCGGCCGAGATGGGCGAGGCCCCGAAGGACTGAGCGGCGAATAGCGTGTCGCGAATGGGGGCGGCGGCCGCCGCGCATCAACCCTCGCCCGCGCCTTCGCGGGCGAGGGTTGCGCGCCGCACGGCCGCGATTCATCCTCCAGTCGCTACGCCCCATTCGCTCGCCGGATTTCACTGCTCATGAGCCGTCCTTCCGAAGACCAGCTCATCGCTCGCTATCTCGCGCCGCTGGCGACCGCGCCGGGGGCGGATGGCCTGACCGATGACGCGGCCGTGCTGCCGGAGGGCACCGGCGATCTGGTCGTCACCAAGGACATGCTGGTCGCCGGCATTCACTTCTTCCCCGACGATCCGCCCGGCCTGGTGGCGCGCAAGGCTCTGCGCGTGAACCTGTCGGATCTCGCCGCCAAGGGCGCCCGGCCGGTCGGCTTCCTGCTCGGGCTCGGCCTGCCGCCGGATTGGACCGAGGATTTCCTCGCCGACTTTTCGGCCGGGCTCGCCCTCGATATCGCGGCTTTCGGCTGTCCGCTTTATGGCGGCGACACCGTGAAGATGCCTGGGCCGTTGACCCTTTCGGTTTCCGCCTTCGGCCGGGCGTCCCGGACCGTGCGCCGCAATGGTGCGCAACCGGGCGATCTGATCGTGGTGAGCGGCACGATCGGCGACGGGGCGCTCGGGCTCGGCGCGCGCCTGGCCGAGCGAGAGCCGGGTTCGGCGCCGGATTGGCTGAAGCTGCTGGCACCCGAACATCGCCGGGCGCTTGCCGGCCGCTATCTCTTGCCGGAGCCGCGGACCGGGCTCGCCGAGGCCGTTGCCGCCCATGCTTCGGCGGCGATGGACATTTCCGACGGGCTCGCCGGCGATCTCGCCAAGCTCTTGAAGGTGTCCGGCGTCGCGGGACAGGTGACGCTCGCGGATATTCCGGTCTCGGACGCGGCGCGAGCGGCACTCGACCTCGATCCGTCGCTGCTGACGACGATGCTGACCGGCGGCGACGATTACGAGATCCTGGCGACCCTAGCACCCGCCGCATGGGCCGCGTTTAAGGCCGCCGCCGATGCCGAGGGTCTGCCCATCGCGGTGATCGGGGAAGTTTCGTCAGGCGAGGGGCTCGAGGTCATCGATGCCGCTGGGCAGTCGATCCCGCTGGGGTCCGGCCGGTTCGAGCATTTCTGACGCAAGGCCGCCGCACGCTCAGGCTGGCCTCCCTCGGTTCTCTGGCGATTGGCGCTCGGGCCGGTTTTCGCCGAGGTCGGGAAGCGCGCGAAGATCGTCGCTGCAACGGGCGCTGAAATCTCCGGGCAGGGGAGAGCCCTGGGCTGCGGCGGGGGCAATCGGTGGGTTATGTGCTGGGAGTTCTGCAAAATCCGCTGAAGCGATGGGCGGCCATGGCAGGCTGGTGATGTTCAACGTCACCGCACTCCGGAAGGAGCCCCACCATGACCAGAAGCGAGGCTAAGCCCGCGATCGTCACCGTCAAAGACCTGT
>JAFKKV010000042.1 GCA_017304475.1 Hyphomicrobiales bacterium
GGTCGCGGCGGTCGCGAGCGAGCCGCTCGGCGTGTCGGAGAACAGCAGGCCCGTCGGGGTAGAGGTCAGTGCCGGATTGGCGTCGCCATAGACACGGGCTTTGGCATCCGCCACCACCGTGATGGCGCGCGGCGTCACCGTCAGGTCGGCGCCGGTATAGGTGATCGTGTAATTGGCGTTGGCGAGCGTGCCCACCGTGATCGCGTAAGCGCCGACATTCGAGGTGTTGGTCGCGGCCGTCGCGAGCGAGCCGCTCAGCGTGTCCGAGAACAGCAGGCCCGACGGGGTATAGGTCAGCGCCGGATTGGCGTCGCCATAGACACGGCTCTTGGCGTCAGCCGTCACCGTGATCGCGCGCGGTGTCACCGTCAGGTCGGCGCTGGCATAGGTGATCGCATAATTGGCATTGGCGAGCGTGCCCTGCCCGATCGCGTAAGTGCCGACATTCGAGGTCGTGGTCGCAGCCGTCGTGAGCGCGCCGGCCAGCACGTCGCCGGAGACCAGATTGCCGCCGGTGATCGCATAGGTCAGCGCCGGATTGGCATCGCCATAGACGCGGCTCTTGCCGTCCGCCGTCACCGTGATGGCGCGCTGGGTGATGGTCAGGTTGGCATCCGCATAAGTGATGGCGTAATTGGCATTGGCGAGCGTGCCCTGGCCGATCGCATAGGTGCCGACGCCGGACGCCACGGTCGCACCGGTCGCGAGTTCGCCAGCAAGGCCGTCGCCATTGACGAGGCTGCCCGTGGTCACCTGGTAGCTGAGCGCCGGATTGGCATCGCCATAGGCGCGGCTCTTGGCATCCGCCGTCACCGTGATGGCGCGCTGGGTCACCGCCAGGTTCGCGCCGGTATAGCTGATCGCGTAATTGGCATTGGCGAGCGTCCCCTGCGTGATCGCATAGGAGCCGACGCCGGAGGTGGCCGATGCGCCGGTCGCCAGCGATCCGGTCAGCGTGTCGGAGAACAGCAAGCCCGTCGGGGTATAGGTCAGTGCCGGATTGGCGTCGCCATAGACACGGCTCTGGGCATCGGCCACCACCGTGATGGCGCGCGGCGTCACCGTCAGGTCGGCGCCGGTATAGGTGATCGTGTAATTGGCGTTGGCGAGCGTGCCCAGGGTGATGCCGTAGGTGCCGACGCCCGAGGTGTTGGTCGCACCAGTGGCCAGAGCGCCGCTCAGCGTGTCCGAGAACAGAAGGCCCGACGGGGGATAGGTCAGCGCCGGATTGCCGTCGCCATAGACACGGCTCTTGGCGTCAGCCGTCACCGTGATCGCGCGCGGCGTCACCGTCAGGTCGGCGCTGGCATAGGTGATCGCATAATTGGCATTGGCGAGCGTGCCCTGCCCGATCGCGTAAGTGCCGACATTCGAGGTCGTGGTCGCAGCCGTCGTGAGCGCACCGGCCAGCGCGTCGCCGGAGACCAGGCTGCCGCTGGTGATCGCATAGGTCAGCGCCGGATTGGCATCGCCATAGATCCGGCTCTTGCCGTCCGCCGTCACCGTGATGGCGCGCTGGGTGACCGTCAGCATGCCCGAGCTGGCAAAGCTGAAGGTGTAGCCGGCGGTCGATGTCAGCGTGCCCTGCGCGATCGAGATGGCATAGCCGCCCCCGGCCGCGACCGAGGCCGCGGTGCCCGCCGAGGTGAGCACCGGCGCGCCGGAGAAGACGCTGGCGGGGTCGGTGGCGAGATAGGCGCCGCTGACGCCTTCGAGGCCGCTGACCTGATAGCGGCTGGCGAGCGCGGCGGCGCCGTCGTCACCATAGGCCTTGGTGCTGTCGATCGAGGTGAAGACCAGGCTCGGCTGATAAGCGAAGATGTAGCGGTTGCCGGACTGGCCGACGCTGCCGGGCGGAAGGCTCGCCGCCGTCTGGTTGAAGATCGCGGTATTGCCGCTGTCGAGCCCGCCGAATGTACCAGCCGAAGGCGCGCTGGAATAGATCAGCCAGCGGCCCGAGGTCGCCGACACCGCGTCCGCGCCACGCAGGTTGATGAAGGCGCCGCTGGCGGCGAGCACCGGCGAGACGCCTGAAACCGTTGCGTCCGCCGCGATGGTGATGGCGCCGCCGGCGCTGACCGACACCGTGTCGCCGGAGGCGATCCCGGCCGTAACGAAACCGGCGCTGGCGATCCTGCCGATCGTCAGGTCGCCGTTATTGGCGAAGGTCAGCTTGCCGACATTGGCGGCAAGCGTGCCGACCTGGTTGCCGGCATTGGCCAAGGTGAACGTGCCGGCGCCGCCGAGCTGCAGGCTGCCCGCGGTGACGGCCGCGGTCTGGGTGACGCTGCCGCTTGAGGTAAGGGCCAGCGTGCCGGTCAGCGACACGGCTTGGTCGATGATGAAACCAGGCGCTGCGCTGTCGATCCGCTGGTTGATGAAGCTCGCCGCCGCGATCGGCGTGCCCGATGTCGCGGCCGTATAGAGGCTGTTGACCGCCGACAACGCGCCGATCGACGCGTCGGCGCCGACGATGCGCCAGCCGTTCTGCAGATCGACACCGGCGGTCGTGCCGCTGATGCCCATTTTCACCGTCGCGCTGTTTTGCGCACCGGTCGCGGCATTCGTCGTCATATAAGCGACGGCATTGCCGGACAACGCATTGGCCGGCAGCAGGATGTAATAATAGCCGTTGGCGCCGGTCGCGGCGCTGCCGCTGACGCCGCCGCCGCTCGCCAGTGAAACGGTGACAAAACCTGTCGCGTCCGAACCGAAGCCCGTCGTTCCGTCGCTCCGATAGGCTGTTCCCGAGATCGCCTGGACGCCGCTACCGTAGAAGCTCTTCAGATAGGGATAGAGGCCGCCGGCCGCGCCGCCCCAGACGGCCGGATCGAAGCCGAGCGCCGCGGGACCACCGGTCTGGAGCTGCGCCGTCGTCCGGCCAGCCGCGGAGACAAATCCGGAATCGATCACGCCGACGGCAACGGTCTGGCCCGTCGTTCCCATGTCGAAGAAAGAAGCCGTAACCATCCCGGCGGACTGCCCGCCGATCAGCCCGCCGACCGCCGCCTGCCCGATCACCGCGCCGGTCGCGAAGGTCTCCGTCACCCCGCCGCCATTGCTGCCGATGAGCCCTCCCACCGCGGTCGATCCGCGAACGCCGCCCGAGGCATAGCTCTCGACGATCGTCCCGGACGAGGAGCCGACGAGGCCGCCGACATTGTCGACGCCCGACACCGAACCCGTGGCAAAAGAGCCGGAGATCTGGCCCAGCGACCGCCCGGCCAGGCCCCCCACTTGGGAGAGCTGCATCGTGCCGCTCGCGGTCACCGTGCCGGTGGCGTAGCTGTTGCTGATGCTTGCTTCGCTATAGCCGACGAGACCGCCGAGCAGCGCATCGCCCGCAACCGAACCACGCGCATAGGCCCCGGCGATCACGCTCGCGCCGGAGGCGCTGCCGACCAGCCCTCCGACAGAGGTGCTCCCCGTGACGTTGGCGTAGGAATAGGCGTTCAGCACCGTGCCATTGGCCATGTAGCCGATCAGCGAGCCGGTCAGGCGCCCGCCTATCACAGTGCCGTTGACGATGCCGATATCGCGGATCGTGCCGCCGTCGACATAGCCGAACAGCCCGACATTATCGGCGGCCACCGACATGGCGAAATTGCTGATCGTGTGGCCGAGACCGGTGAACTTGCCTGAGAAGGCCGTTCCGGCGTCACGCCCCACCAGTGTCCGGCTATACGTGGTGCCGGCCAGATCCAGATTGTAGGCGAGCGCGAAATTGCCGCCGAGGCCTGTGCCATAGGCCGCGATGGCGGCGCCGCTATGGGCATATTGGCCGTCGATCTCGTCGATCTGGAACTTCGAATAGGCGATGTAATATTTCGCGCCGTTGATCGTGAGATATTGGTGCGTGAGCTGATCGTAAATGGCGCCGAAACCGGGCGGCGGGCTGAACCTTGCGCCACCGGCGTCGTAAAACGACATGCTCGCGGCATTGCCGAAGCTGTAATCGCTGCCGGCGCCGTTCGACATGGACACCGAGCCGGCGCCATAGGTCGTGACATTGGCGTTGATCGCCAGCGCGCCGCCGGAATAGAGCGCGAGCGCGCTGGTGTTCCTGAGGTCGATGGTCGCGGCAACGGTGAGCGGCGCTCCGGCCTGCGTCTTCACCAGCAATTGCTGGCCGTTCAGGCTCTGCGCAACGTCGATGGTGAAGCTGGCCCCGGTGGCGAGATAACCGCGCCCGGTGGTGCCGGCGAGCGCGGCAAGCGCCGTCGGGCTGGACCCGGCGGCGCCGCTGCCATCGATCGCGCCGACCTGCGAGAACAGCGTCGCCGAGGTCTGCGCGGTCAGGATCGAGCCATAGATGTTGAGACCGGTCATCAGGCCGGCCCCGGTCGCGACAGTGAGTGTCGCCGCGTTTTTTGCGCCTGATGTGTTGGCGCTGAGGTCGAGATTGGTGAAGGTCAGGACACGTGCGCCCGACGCCAGCGTCCCGACCGGCAGCAGCGTCGCATAATAGCCGTTGGCGCCCGTCGTCACGCGGCCATATTCGATGCCCTCGATGACGGTTGCGACATAGCCGTGGTTGTTCGCATAATTGGGTTGCGGGATGCCCGAAACCAGCGGGGTAACGCCAAGATCCTTGTAGGCGATGCCGGAGATCATCTCGGCGCCGTTGGGGTAGAAATTCGCCAGATAGGGCATCAGCCCGCCGGTGCCGCCGCCAAAACCGGTTCGCGGCCCGCCGTTCAGGAAGTCCGAGAGCGAAAGCCTGATCTCGACAATGGCGGTCCCTGCCCCGACCGCCGCGCCGCGGCCGGTGGTCTCGGTGACGAAGAAGGCGTTGGTGACGGTCGCGCTGGCATTGGAGCCGATCAGGCCGCCGAGCGAGGACGCGCCGGGTGTGGAGCCGACAGCGCCCGTGGCAAAGGCCATGTTGATCGTGCCGGTGGCGCCGTTCAACCCGACGAGGGCGCCGATGACGTCGCCGCCGATCACCCCGCCCGTCGCATAGACCTGGCTGAGCGTGCCGTCGTTCCGGCCGACGAGGCCGCCGATATTGTTGCGGTCCCGCGCGGTGACGCCCGCATTGGAGAACGACTGGCTGATCGTGCCCAGATTGTAGCCGACGAGGCCACCGGTGTTGAACGTTCCGTCGACCTTGCCGTCGGCCCAGACCCGCGTGATGGTGCCGCGGTTGACGCCGGCGATGGCGCCAGTGTTGTCCTGCCCGCTGATGGTGACATTGCGCAGGCCGACATTGCTGACGACGCCCGACGTTCCGATAAAGCCGAACAGGCCGACATAATTGGTCGGGATCTGCCGGACGTTGAGGTTGTAGATGACGTTGCCGAGCCCCTCGAACGTGCCGTTGAAGCCGTTGCCGCCGTTCTGGATGTTCGAATTGCTGTCCATGCCGAGCGCGACCAGGCCGAGCCCGCCGTTCCAGCTCGCCGTCGGTCCGCCGTCGATCGGGCGGGCCAGCGCGTAGCGGCCGTTCAGGTTGGAATTGATCGCCTGCAACTCGTTGACGTCATAGATGAGCGTGTAGCTCTGCCCGTTGATCGACAACGACTGGCCGGTATGCGGCGTGCCGATATAGTTCGTGCCGGCGCCGAAGGCGAAGGACAGCGTGCCGCCCGACCCGCCCTGGTTGATGTTGAAGGCAAGGCCGCCGGCCCCCGTCACGAAGAGGTTCGCGTTGACCGCGATAGAGCGATAGGCGCTCAGCGTCAGCGTCGAGCCCGATCCCCAGACGATCGGCGCGGCCACCGTGATGTCGCCGGCCTGCGCGCCACCCGATCCCGTGGATATGGTGACGTTGGAGAGGGCCAACTGGTTCTGCAGCGTCGCGACATTGATGATGCTGTTGTCGCCATTCGCGGTGAAGCCGGATTGGTTGGTATCCGGGTCGTTCGAGATGGTGACGTTATAGGGGTCGAGCAGCAGCGTGCCGAAGCGGCCGTGGGCGGCACGCAGATCGGCGATACCCGTGAAGGACAGCGTCGCCTTGCCGGAGACCTCGGCGAAGCCGCCGTCGCCGCCCTCGCCGCCGCCCCGGGCGGAGATCGTGCCGGCGAAGCGCGTCTGCTGATCGGACCAGAGGATGACCCGCCCACCGTCGCCGCGCGTGGTGGCGTCGGCGCGGATCACCGTCGCCGCGTCGACCGAGACCATCTCGGCCCGCGGCAGCAGACCACCGCCCTGATAGTCGCCGCCGATGCGGATCTGGCCGCCGCCGGTCGCGCCCGAGGCGTCGAGCGCTGCGCCGGAAAGATCGATCGCCCGGCCGGTAATGGTGATCGCGCCACCCACCTGCGTCGGACTGGAGACATTGACCTTGCCCGTGACCGACACCTGGCCGCCGGCGCCGCCGTCGACCACCACCGTGCCCGCCGGCCGCGTGACCGCGGGCCTTTGAACTGAGCGCCGGTCGATGCCGTTGGACGCCCGCGGCGGCCGCGCGGAACTCCCGCTCGCGCCATGCATTGCCGCGTGGCCGGTCCGGCCCGGCGACGGCGCCGGCGTCAGCGCGGCCTGATCGCCGAACCTGACGCCGGAACCGGTCTGCGCCACGCCGCCGGCCTCGATCGTACCGCCGAGCTGGATCGCGGCCCGTGCGACATCCGCTGTCGTCGCCGCCCGCGCCTCGACCCGGCCGCCGCTCGCATTGATCCGACCGGTCTGCCGGATCAATGCGCGCGTCCGGTCGGCATCGGCCGTCGGCACCGCGACCGTCAGGAAGCCGTCGCCTTCCACGTCGACCGAGATGCGTTCTCCGGAGCCGAGACCGACCCGCCCGCCATTGGCCGTGATCGTGCCCTCATTGGTCACGCGTCCGCCGATCAGCACGGCATCGCCGCCACCCCGGACGCGAATGCGCCCCTGGTTGGTGACATCGGCCGAACGGCCATTGCCGCTATAGCGGGCGCGTCCGTTCATGAAGTCGTCATTGCCCGTGTCGAGCGAAGACGCGGTGAAGCCCGCCGTGTCGACCGTGCCGGTCGGCGTGATCAGGATGCCGTTCGGATTGACCAGGTAGACCTGCCCGTTCGCCCGGACCTGGCCGGCGATCGTCGAGGAGGTCGCGCCGGTGACCCGGTTCAAGGTCGCCGCGCTGCTGTCCGGCTGCTGGAACGACACGGTGCCGCCCTGCCCGACCGAGAAGGAATTCCAGTTGATGACCGCGCGCTGCGACGTCTGGTTGACGGTCAGGGCGCCGGTGCCGGCCGGCGCGATCGTCGCCGAGCCGGCGGCGACGCTGCCCCCCGTCGGCAAGGTCTGGCCGCGCCCCGAACCGCCCGCCAGCGGCACCATGGCGGCGCAGAGCGCCGCCACCGAAACCGAATGGCGCAGCCATTGGCGGCCGCCCGAAGCTGCCGGCCGCCCAGTGCTGGATACGGCTATTCCCGCCGGACGCACGGCATCGAGTCCGCTCGCATTCTGCCGTGCATTCATCTCCGACCGCCCCACCTCGTCCCTGCGGGCTTTGCGCCCCATTGAGCCGAGACATGACATGGCCACAACGGCACTGTCTTCTCATTCAGCGCAGAGGCCGCGAAAATCACTCGCGACTTCATCGGGTTGCGCGAAACGGGGTGAATCGAGCGGCTAAAAACGCCCTCCGGCGAGACAATCCGCCGCAGAGCCTCCCGTCGGCACGGCGCCGACGTTGGAGCCTGTCGAGCGCGGATCCCGAATACTTCACGAAATATCAATGCTTGCGGAACACATAAAGAACAGATAGGGACTGTTCATGATCTGTTCGAGCGAGTCGGGCCGATCACATCCAGGGGACGAGCACCCGATGCTGACACGCAAGCAACACGAACTTCTCCGCTTCATTCAGGAACGGCTGAAGGAAAGTGGCGTGCCGCCCTCGTTCGACGAGATGAAGGAAGCGCTGGACCTGAAGTCCAAGTCCGGCATCCACCGCCTCATCACCGCGCTCGAAGAACGAGGCTTCATCCGCCGCCTGCCGAACCGGGCGCGCGCGCTGGAGGTTATCAAGCAGCCGGAGCAATCCGCCGGCCCGACCCGTCAGCGCTTCGCGCCGAGCGTCATCGAAGGTTCGCTCGGCCGGCCGCGTCCCCCTGCCGCCACGACCGTCGACGACGACGTCGTCATGCCGGTCTCGGTGCCGATCATGGGCCGGATCGCCGCGGGCGTGCCGCGCGAAGCGATCGAGAACCGCATCAACACCGTTTCTGTGCCGCCGGAAATGCTGACCCGCGGCGAGCATTACGCGCTCGAGGTGCGTGGCGACTCGATGATCGAGGCCGGCATCCTCGAAGGCGACCTGGCGCTCGTTCGCAAGACCGATTCCGCCGAGACCGGCGATATCGTGGTCGCCCTGATCGACGACGAGGAGGCGACGCTGAAGCGCTTGCGCAAGCGCGGCACCTCGATCGCGCTGGAGGCTGCCAACCCGGCTTATGAAACCCGGGTTCTCGGCCCGGACCGGGTGCGCATCCAGGGCAAGCTGGTCGGCCTGATCCGGCGTTATTGAGCCGTGTCAGCGCTCCGGATCGGTTTCGTCCGGAGCTTCGGTCTCGGAGGTCGGCTGTGCCGGCCCGGTGGTCGCGGAAGGTCCCGGTGGCCTGATCAAGGTGATCGCCTCGCCGGCCGGGCGCGGACGAAACCACGGCCGCCGGCTCGCCGGATCGCGGCCGGTCTCGACCCGATATCCTTCGCCGGCAACATACAGCGCAATCGCACCGGTCCAGGGCAGGCCGCGCAGGTCGAGCACCGTTGCCCGGCAATCGGCGGGCGCGGTGAAGCGGGTCACGACGAGACGCGCCTCCCGGCAATCGTCGGCAAGCGCCTCGGGATCGCGCGCATAGGCAACCCGCCCGCCCTGAGGCAGCGCCATGGCGCAGCCCACCGCGTCGCACAGCACGCCGGCGATCAGCGTCTGGTCGGAGGCGAGCCGCGGATCGGCATCGGCGGCGAGCCAGCGCTGCAGCGTGAAGCGGTTGGCGCGCGGCGACAGCGCACGGTAGCGCCCGTCGGGAGCGCGTACCGCAACGGTCAGGCCCTCGGCATCGACGGCGATCAGCGGCCGTTCCCGGAGCGGCGCGATGGCGAGCCCGGCAGCCGCCAGGGGAATGCTGATGAGCCGCAGCGGCGTCGACAGAACGGCAAGAAAGATCAGCCCCATCGACAGGAGCCCGAGCGGCAGCGGGCCGAAGCTCGGCACACCGAGCTTGCCGCCCGGCCAGGATGCCACCCATTCCGCCACCCTGACGAACAGGTCGACGCTCATGCCGACCAGCACCCAGACCGGCCGGTCGAGACCCAAGGGCCAGAGCAGCAGCGCCACGATCTCCAAGGGCATGGTGATGAATTCGACGATCGGCGCGCCCAGGAGATTGCCGGGCACGCCGTAAAGCTGGACCTGGTTGAAATGGTAGGCGGCATAGGGCGTGGTGGCGAGCGAGGCGACGAAGGAGCTCATGGCGAGGCCTGCGACGCCGTTGCTGAGCGCCAGGAGGCCCCGGCCGAGCCCACGGCGGTCGCCGGCATGATGTTCAGCCCAGGGCCGCAGCATGGAATAGCCGGAGACCAGCGCAAGCGTCGCCGCGAACGACATCTGGAAGCTCGGGCCGAGCAAGCTTTCCGGTGCGAGCGTCAGCACCAGCAGCGCGGCCAGCGCCAGGGTTCGCAGCGTCAGCGCGCCGCGCCCGAGCATGACGCCCACCAGCACCACTGCGATCATGATCCAGGACCGCTGGGTGGCGACCTCGCCGCCGGAAATCACCAGATAGGCGGTCGAGACGACCAGCGCGATGAAGGCCGCCCAGGCTTTCACCGGACGGTTCAGGGCGAGCGCGGGAACCAACGCCAGCGAGCCGCGGACGGCGACGAAGACCAGCGCCGCGACCAGCGCCATATGGAAGCCGGAGATCGACAGGATGTGATAGGTGCCGGCGGCCCGCATGGCCTCGTTCAATCCTTCCGGAATGCCGTCGCGCTTGCCGGTGACGAGGGCATCGGCGACCGCGCCGGCATGGCCCGGAATGGCCGCGCGGATGCGTTCGCTGATGGTATTGCGAACGCGGTCGAGCTGGGTTCGCAGGCGCACGCCGAGCGGCGGCTCGCCGAGCGTGACACGGCGGACCTGGCCAATGACGAAACCGCTGGCGCCGATGCCGTTGAAGAAGGCGTCGCGGCCGAAATCATAGAGGCCGGGGCCCGGCGGATCGGCCGGCGGCCGGAGCCGGACCAGCAGGCTGAGCGCGGCGCCGGTCTCGGCGCCTGTGGCGCGCCGGCTGGTGACGCGCACCCGCTCCAGCGGCTGGGCGAGCGCCGGCTCGGCCTTGACGAGGCGCAGCGTCAGCCGGTCGCCGTTTTCACGCCGCTCGAAGGCTTCGACCCAGCCGGTGACGGTCACCGCGCCACTCTCGGCGGCGAGCACGGGATGGGCTGCGATCGCGGTGCGCAGGGTCGCGGCGGCGAAACCCGCGGCCATGGCGGCGAGCGCCGTGACCACCAGGAAGGCGAGCCGGCGGTCACGGACCCGATAGGCCAGGACGGCCAAGGCCAAGGTCACGACGAAGGGCGCCCACAGGCTCGGCTCGTCCGCCGCGCTGAAATAGAGCAGGATCCCCGCGCCATAGGCGACCGGCAGGAAAAGGAAGGCCCGGCCGCGCTCCTGCTCCGACGCGAACCACTCGCCGCAGCGCGCCAGCCCAGCCTGCGACAGGCTGCGCAGGCCGCCCGATATGGTCGGCCCGGCGCCTTGCCCGACGGCTGCGGCAATGGCTTGCGCGCGCGCCCTCACATTCGCCCCCCAAACCGGTCCTTCGCCGCCTTCGCTCCGCCACAAAGGGCAGGCAATCGCGGTTCCCCAAACCGTGCCGGGCGTGCTACAGGCACGCCCCTCGCGATATCAGACTATCGCGCCCCCGCGCACTCTGTCGTCTTCGGATGAATCATGACGGTCGTCACCCGCTTCGCCCCCTCCCCGACCGGCTTCCTGCACATTGGCGGTGCCCGCACCGCGCTGTTCAATTGGCTCTATGCCAAGAAGACCGGCGGCAAGATGCTGCTGCGCATCGAGGATACCGACCGACAGCGGTCGACCCAGGAGGCCATCGGCGCGATCCTGGACGGCCTCACCTGGCTCGGCCTGGAATGGGACGGCCAGACGATCTATCAGTTCGCCCGGGCCGATCGCCATGCCGCGGTCGCGCGCGAGCTGCTGGCCGCCGGCAAAGCCTATTATTGCTACGCGACGCCGGAAGAGCTCGACGCCATGCGCGAGCTCGCCATGAAGGAAGGCCGTCCGCCGCGTTATGACGGTCGCTGGCGCGACCGCGACCCCGCCGAGGCGCCCGAGGGCGTCAAGCCGGTGATCCGGCTCCGTGCCCGCCAGGACGGCGAGACCGTCGTCAACGATCTGGTCCAGGGCCGCGTGGTCATCCCCAACAAGGACCTCGACGACCTCGTGCTGCTGCGCTCCGACGGCACGCCGACCTATATGCATGCGGTCGTCGTCGACGATCACGACATGGACATCACCCATATCATCCGCGGCGTCGACCACCTGACCAATGCCGCGCGCCAGACCCAGATCTACGAGGCGCTCGGCTGGGCCGTGCCGGCCATGGCGCATATCCCGCTGATCCATGGGCCCGACGGCGCCAAGCTGTCGAAGCGCCACGGCGCGCTCGGCGTCGACGCCTACCGCGCCCTGGGTTATCTGCCGGAAGCCTTGCGCAACTATCTGGTGCGGCTCGGCTGGAGCCACGGCGACCAGGAGATCTTTTCGACCGAGGAAATGATCGAGGCCTTCGATCTCGGCTCGATCGGCCGCTCGGCGGCGCGTTTCGACTTCGCCAAGCTCGAGGCGACCAATGGCCACTATATCCGCAATGCCGACGATGCCAGGCTGATCCAGGCGATCGACGACATCCTGCCGCATATCCCGCAAGGCGCGGCGATCGCGGCCAACCTGACCCCGGCCGTCCGCACCCAGCTCCTGAAGGCCATGCCCGGCCTGAAGGAGCGCGCCAAGACCGTGCTCGAACTGATCGACGGCGCCGCCTTCATCACCGCCAAGCGGCCGCTGCCGATCGAAGACAAGGCCTCCGCCCTGCTGACCGGCGACGCCCGCGCCCATCTCGCGGCGATCCACCAGCGGCTCGCCGCCCTGCCGGAATGGTCGGTCGCGGCCGCCGACGCGGCGGTGCGCGCCGAGGCCGAAGCCAAGGGCGTCAAGCTCGGTGCGCTGGCCCAGCCGCTGCGCGTGGCGCTGACCGGACGCACCACGTCACCGGGCATTTTCGACGTGCTCGACGTGCTCGGCCGCGAGGAAAGCCTGGCCCGGATCGCCGATCAGGCGGCCGGCTGACCCGCGCCTCGCCGGGCTCGCCAAATGTTGATCTCATACCTCTGTCGTAGGGAGTAGCCACACGGGGGCCCGGCGCTTGCCCGGCCCCCAAAAACGGGCTATCCGAACGGTCATGGCCCGTCGGCTGGCCGGACTTGGTCATTTCGCACGCGCACACGATATTCTTTGTGGAAATACAAGAGGTTGCCAATGTCCGCCAACTCCAAGTCGGCCACTTTGACCTACGGCGACAAGACGGTGCAATTCCCGATCTCGGACGGGACGATCGGCCCTTCGACGGTCGATATCGCCAAGCTCTACGCCCAGACCGGCATGTTCACCTATGATCCCGGCTTCACCTCGACCGCGAGCTGCGAGAGCCAGATCACCTATATCGATGGCGACGAGGGCGTCCTGCTCTATCGCGGTTATCCGATCGAACAGCTGGCCGAGCACGGCGATTTCCTGGAATCCTGCTACCTGCTGCTTTACGGGGAGCTGCCGACCGCGGCCCAGAAGGCGGATTTCGACTATCGCGTGACGCGCCACACCATGGTGCACGACCAGATGTCGCGCTTCTTCCAGGGTTTCCGGCGCGATGCCCACCCGATGGCCGTGATGGTCGCCGCCGTCGGCGCGCTGTCGGCCTTCTATCACGACTCCCTCGACATCGCCGATCCGCACCAGCGCATGGTGTCGTCGATCCGGCTGATCGCCAAGCTGCCGACGCTCTCGGCCATGGCCTATAAATACTCGATCGGCCAGCCCTTCGTGTATCCGCAGAACAATCTCGACTACTCCTCGAACTTCCTGCACATGTGCTTCGCCGTGCCGGCCGAGGAATACAAGCCGAACCCGGTTCTGGCGCGCGCCATGGACCGGATCTTCATCCTGCATGCCGATCACGAGCAGAACGCCTCGACCTCGACGGTGCGTCTCGCCGGCTCGTCGGGCGCCAATCCCTTCGCCTGCATCGCCGCCGGCATTGCCTGTCTCTGGGGCCCGGCCCATGGCGGCGCCAACGAGGCCGCGCTGAAGATGCTCGGCGAGATCGGCCATGTCGACAACATCCCGAAATTCATCGCCAAGGCCAAGGACAAGAACGATCCGTTCCGCCTGATGGGCTTCGGCCACCGGGTCTACAAGAACTACGACCCGCGCGCCAAGATCATGCAGAAGACCTGCCACGAGGTGCTCGGCGAACTCGGCATCAAGGACGACCCGCTCCTGGACGTCGCCATCGAGCTCGAGCGCATCGCGCTGCACGACGACTATTTCATCGAGAAGAAGCTCTATCCGAATATCGACTTCTATTCGGGCATCACCCTGAAGGCGATGGGCTTCCCGACCACCATGTTCACCGTGCTGTTCGCGCTGGCCCGCACCGCCGGCTGGATCGCCCAGTGGAAGGAAATGATCGAGGATCCCGAGCAGAAGATCGGCCGTCCGCGCCAGCTCTATACCGGCGCGCCGCGCCGCGACTTCGTGCCGATCTCCCGGCGCAAGTAAGTCCGGCCGATCAGGAATTGAATGAAACGGGGCGCCTCGAGCGCCCCGTTTTTGTTTGGAACGGGTGATCAGGCTGCGCATGTCGGCAGAAGGCACGGCGCCGGAGAACGGGCCAAGCCTTCTCCAATATGCACAGAACGTCATCCCCGGCCGAGGCGAAGCCGAGGGGAAGGGGATCCAGGGGTCGACAGACCCCGCTTTCCGAGCATGAATTCAGCCTGACGCCGATACCGATCCGGTGATGTCGCGGAGGTCGGGGCACTGCCCTGCCACTCCTGGATCCCCTTCCCCTCGGCTTCGCCTCGGCCGGGGATGACGTCGGGATTGCGCTGGCCGCCGTCCTGCATGTCACCATGCCGTCCGGGCGGCAGCCCCTGATCCAACCCCCTTCAGGCCACCGCGCGCCCTGCCCGCCTGGCCTCGATCGTCTCGAGCACGACCTTGGCCGCCCTGAGGCTCGGGTCCTCGCCATCGAAGGCCATGATGCCGTCGAGCGTGGCGAAGGCTTCGAGTTGGGCGCGGCGCTGCGGCGTGTCGGTGATCACGGCGGCGAGCGCCGGAGCGATGGTTTCGACCGAACCATATTCCTGCAGGAATTCGGGCACGACGGTCTTGCCGAGCACCAGATTGGCGAGCACGGCGGTTTCCGCGGTGATCAGCCGGCGCGCGATCTGCGCCTCCAGCCAGCCCGTGCGATAGGCCACGACCTGCGGAATGCCCGCGACCGCCAGTTCCAGGGTGACGGTGCCCGAACAGGCCAGCGCCGCGCGCGCGGTGCGGAACGCCTCGAATTTCTCGGCCTCGGTATCGACGACGCGCGGCTTGACCGGCCAATCGGCGATGGCCTGTTCGATCTGGCCGCGCAAATGCGGCACGGCCGGCAGCACCAGATCCATCGGTCCGACCATGTCGCGCACCTTGGCGAGCGTTGCGCCGAACAGCGGTGCCAAGCGCTGGATCTCGAGGCGCCGGCTGCCCGGCAGCACCAGGACACGCGGCGGCGCGCCATCGCGGCGCGCCTGTTCGGCGGCGTTCGGCCTGATATCGGCGATGCGCTCGGAAATCGGGTGGCCGACATAGGTGGTCGGCGGGCCGCCGAGCCTGGCATGGATCGCCGGCTCGAACGGCAGGAGCGCCAGCAGGTGGTCGACATAGGGCCGCATCTCGGCGGCGCGGCGCGGCCGCCAGGCCCACACCGTCGGCGAGACATAGAAGATGGTCGGAATATCAGGCCGGATCTTACGGATGGCCCGGCCGACCCGCCGGTTGAAGCCGGGGCAATCGATCAGCACCAGCACATCAGGCGGGTTCTCCTTCAGCGCCGCGACAGTCTCGCGCACCCGGCGCAGAATGGTCGGAATATGCGCGATGATCGAGGTGATGCCGAACAGGGCAATGTCGGACATCGGGAAGCGCGAAACAAGGCCGCGGTCGGCCATGCGCGGGCCGCCGACACCGCGAAAGCGCGCGCCGGCCGAAGCCAGCCCCGACAGGGCGTCCATCAGATGCGCACCGAGCTGATCGCCCGACTCTTCCCCGGCAATGATGAAAACGTCGAGCGGACGGGCGGTTTCAGTCATCGAGATGCTCGGTCATCGCTGCGCCCGGTTCCGGCATCGACGCCGACGACGAACAGATCATGCTTGTCGGCCAGCCGGACGATTTCCTGCGGCTCGACCATGAGCGTCGAACCAGCCACGACCGCGATGCCGCGCAAGCCCGCCGCCGCCGCCTTCTCGACGGTGGCCGGACCGATCGCGGGCATGTCGATGCGATGGTCCTGCCCGGGCTTCGGCGACTTGACCAGGATGCCGCTGGCGCCTGCCCATTTCAGCCGTCCCGAGGCACGCATCGCCGCGCAGCGCTCCAGCATGCCGTCGGTGCCCTCCGCGCCCTCGACCGCGACGACGCGCCTGGCGCCGATCACCATGCCCTGGCCGACATCATAAGGACCGAGCGCATGAATGGCCGCCAGGGCCTGGGCGATATCCAGGAGGTCCTGCTGGTTCGGCTGGCAGCGCGACAGCGATCCGAGCGGCATGAGCAGTTCGGGCGCGACATCCTGGGCCGCCAGCAACCGGAAACCCTGGCGCTCGAAAAGACCGGCTATGCCGCGAAGCAAATGGTCGTCGCCGCCGCGATAGAGCCTGACCATTTCGGGCAGGATGCGCAAAGCGCCGACATCCGGCACGGTCGTCCAGAGATTGGGCCTGACGAGCGAGCCGATGAAGACGAGATCCCGGCAGCCGGCGCGCCGCGCCGCGCGCAGCATGGCGCCGAACCGGCCGATGCCGACCCAGGCATGCGGATAGGCCTGCAGCTCGGAGCCGGCTATGCCTTTCAGCAGAATGCCGAAAACCGGCCGGCCCTGGGCCGTCGCGGCCTGCGCCAGGGCGAGCGGAAACCGCCCGGCCCCGGCGATGATGCCGAGCGGAGCCGGCTCTCCGGCCGAACCGGCGGCTGTGCGGGACGGGTCGCCTGTTTCGGTCTGCGCCATGGTGTTCACGCGCACCGCTTCATCGGGAACCGGCCAATGCCGTCGCGTCAGTCATCGGCTCCGACCACGCGCGTCTTCTTCGGCGCCGCCATCATGACCGAGCGCTTGCCGCCCGCCTCGATGAAACTGATCAGGCGGCCGGCGGCCGGATGGTCCCGATAGGCTTCCGTTGCCTGCTCCAGGCGCTCGGCGAAAGTGCCGGGTCCATAGAACAGCATCTCGTAGCAGGCGCGCACCGTCTTGACGTCGTCGCGCGCATAGCCGCGCCGCTTCATGCCGACGATATTGAGGCCGATCAGTTCCCCGGATACGCCATTGGCGCCGAACGCCATGCCGAAGGGGATGACGTCGTCCTTGACGCCGGTCAGCCCGCCGACCATGGCGAAATCGCCGATGCGGGTGAACTGGTGCACCGCGCACAGGCCGCCGAGAAAGACGAAATCGCCGACGCTGACATGGCCGCCGAGCGTCGCCGCATTGGCGAAGACGACATTGTCGCCGACCCGGCAATCATGGGCCACATGGGCATAGGCCATCATGAAGCAGCGATCGCCGATGCTGGTCATGCCGGTCTTCGGCGTGCCGCGATTGACCGTCACGCTTTCCCTGATGACGCAATCGCTGCCGATGGTCAGGCGCGTCGGCTCGCCCTTGTAGGACAGGTCCTGCGGCGGTCCGCCAATGGCCGCGAAGGGATGGATCTCGCAGCGCGCGCCGATGCTGGTATGGCCCGACAGATTGACATGGCCATGCAGCGTGACGTCGTCGCCGAGCTCGACATCCGGCCCGACCACGCAGAACGGCCCGATGGTCACGCCGGCGCCGATCCTGGCGGCCGGCGCGACATGCGCCAAGGGGTCGATCGTAACGGGTCTGTCGGACATCGATATCCTCAAGCGTCGGCCAGCATCGCGGACAATTCGGCTTCCGCCACCAGCTTGCCGTCGACAAAGGCCTCGCCGCGGTAAAACCAGATGTTCCGCTTCTTGGCGAATTTGGTCATGTGATACTCGACGACGTCGCCGGGGATCACGGGTTTACGGAATTTGACCTTGTCGATGGTCATGAAGAACACGAGCTTGCCGGCGCCGCCGCCCTGCGCGAGCAGCGCCAGCACGCCGCCTGTCTGCGCCATTCCTTCGATCATCAGCACGCCCGGCATGATCGGATTGCCCGGGAAATGGCCCATGAACTGCGGCTCGTTGACCGTGACGTTCTTGATGCCAACGCCCGATTCATCGCCCCGGATCTTGACCACCTTGTCGATCAGCAGGAACGGATAGCGGTGCGGAAGCACGCTCAGAAGCTTCTGGATCCCGGCGGAATCGATGCTGGTCGTGTCGTTCATCGTCTGAAACCTCGGCCCTTCAAGCCCGTCAGTCCGTTTGCCTGGTGCGCGCGAGGCGCTCCAAGGTGGCGATCTCGCGGAACCAATCCTTGATCGGCTTCGCCGGCCGGCCGCCCCAGCGCGCGCCCGCCGGGACATCGTCCTTGACCACCGAGGTCGCAGCGATCTGCGCGCCCGAGCCGATCACGGCGTGGTTGTTGACGCCGACCTGGCCCCCCAGCATGACGAAGTCGCCAAGCGTCGCCGAGCCGGAAATGCCGACCTGGCTGACGATGATGCAATGCCGCCCGATGACCACGTTGTGCGCGATCTGCACGAGATTGTCGATCTTTGTGCCTTCGCCAATGACGGTATCGCGGATATGGCCGCGGTCGATCGCCGAATTGGCGCCGATCTCGACATCGTCCTGCACGATGACCCGGCCGATCTGCGGGATCTTGGCGTGGCCACCGGCGCCCGGCTGGAAGCCGAAGCCATCCTGGCCGATCCTGACGCCTGCATGCAGGATGACCCGGTTGCCGATGAGAGCATGGGCGACGGAGGCGCCGGCGCCGACCGCGCCGTCACGGCCGATCCGCACGCCCGGCCCGATCACCGTGCCGGCCGCGATCAGCGTACCCGCGCCGATCTCGGCGCCCGGGCCGATCACCGCGCTCGGATCGACGATCACTCCGGCCTCCAGCCGCGCCGAGGGATGCACGATCGCGCCCGGCGAGATGCCGACCGAACCGAACATCGACTGCGGCTTGAGCGCGGCCGGAAACATCTTGCGCGTGATCGACACGAAGGCCGTGTGCGGATGGCTGACCACAATGGCGATCGTGCCATCAGGCACATCGTCACGATGCCGCGCCGTCACCAGGCAGGCCCCCGCCCGGGTCGTCGCCAGTTGCCCGGCATATTTGGGATTGTCGAGGAAGGTCAGATCGCCCGGGCCGGCATCGGCCAGCGCGGCGACGCCCTTCAGCGGCCGGTCGCCGCCGGCTACCGCCAGCTCGACCTTCAGAAAAGCCGCGACCGAGGCGACGGTCATCGCCTCGGTCGGAGTGAAGAAAACAGGATCGGTCATGATCAGCCTGCTTGCGATCTCCGCGCCCCGTTCACACGGAGCGCGGTCGATCAGAAGCGCGTGCCGCCCGAGAAGCGGAAGAACTGGGTGCGATCCCACTGCGCCTTCGTGAGAACGAAGGAGTAGTCGAAGCGGATCGGACCGAAGGGCGAGTTCCACAGCAGGCCAACACCGACCGACGAGCGGACCACATGATCGGAGGAATTACGGCCCGACGCAGGATCGGTCAGGTTGACCGGCAAATTGCCGAGGCCGGTAACGCTGTTATAGCCCCAGACCGCGCCGGCATCGGCGTAGAGCGCGCCGCGCATGCCGAAATCCTTCGGCAGGAAGGTGATCGGGAAGGTGACCTCAGCCGAAGCGCCCCAATAGGAGGTGCCACCGACCGCATCCGCCAGTCGACCGGACTGGAATGCCGTCGTCGCGAAATCGCGCGGACCGATACCGGCCGTCTGGAAGCCGCGTACCAATTCCGGTCCCATGAAGAACTGGTCGATCGAGTCGAGCTTGCCGCCATTCGGCTTGGTCGGGCCCCAGCCGAAGATGTTGCCGGCCTGGCCGCGCAACATGAAGATCCAGTCATTGGTCAGGTCGTGATAGTAACGCAGTTCGCCGGTGGTACGGATGAACTTGGCGTCGCCGCCGACACCCGCCACATCCTGCCGCAATTCGGCGAACAGGCCCTGGCTCGGATTGATCGACCGATCGAGGTTCGAATAGATCAGCGAATAACCGAGCATCGAGATGAAGCGGTTCCTGCCGTCGATCGCCCGCAGCGCCGACGATGCTTCGCCGTCGTCCAAGCAGGTGAAGGCCACGGCCCCACCCGGGTTGGTCAGAGAAGGCACGCCTCCGACGTTGTAGAGCGGCCCGTTGTTGACAGAGCCTGCCGGGATCCTCGGATCACCAGCCTTGAAGTTCTGAACCGAACCATCCGGCAGCGTGTATTGATTGAGCGCGTCGTTATAGCCGCTAAAGCAGTTGGTCAGGTCCTGACGCAGCGTGATCTTCTGCATCATGCCGGTATAACGGCCCTGGATGGCGAAGTTCTCGGTGATCGGAACGCCGAGCCTGAGCGTGCCGCCATAGGAGGTCGACGCATAGGCCTGGTAGTTCGACACGTTGCTGTGCCGCCAGAACAGGTCGAAGCCGCCCGACAGCCGATAGTCCAGCAGATAAGGCTCGGTGAACGAGAAGTTCAGGCCCTGGGTGCGCTGGCCGAACGTGCCGCCGAGGCGGACGAACTGGCCGCGGCCGAGGAAGTTGCGCTCTTCCACCGAAGCTTCGGCGATGAAGCCGTCGGAGGTCGAGAAGCCGCCCGAGATCGAGAACTGGCCGGTCGGCTGATCCTCGACATCGACATTGACGATGACGCGGTCCGCCGCCGAACCGGGCTCGGTGGTGATCTTGACGTTCTTGAAGAAGCCGAGATTCTTCAGGCGCCGCTCGGCGCGGTCGACCAGAACGCGATTATAGGCATCGCCTTCGGCCATATCGAATTCGCGCCGGACCACCCGGTCCTGGGTGCGGGTATTGCCGCGGATATTGATCCGCTCGACATAGACGCGCGGGCCCTCTTCCACGACATAGACGAGGTTGACGGTCAGCGTCGACGGATCGCGCTCGCCGCGCGGACGCACGGTCGCGAAGGCATAGCCGCGACGGGCCACTTCGAGGGTCACGTCCTCGAGCGACTTGTCGACCAGCTCGACATTATAGACACCGCCCGTCGAGGTCCGGACCGCGCGGCGCAGCGTGGCGCCGTCGACGTCGCGGATATTCGACTGAACGTCCACCGTGCCGATGCGGTATTGCGGGCCTTCTTCGATCTCGATCGTGATGGTGAAGGCATTGGCGGCACGATCGAAATCGGAGCGCGCGGAGACCACGCGCATGTCGACATAACCGTTGCGCAGATAAAGCCGGCGCAGCGCTTCCTGGTCGGCATTGATCCGGTCGGCGTCGTAGACGTCGTTGGAGCGCAGCCAGGAGAACAGGCCGGTCTCACCGGTCGTCATCACGTCGAGCAGCCGCTGGCGGCCGAAATTGTTGTTGCCGACGAAATTGATCGAGCGGACCGAGGCCTTCTTGCCCTCGTTGATCTCGAAGACGAGATCCATGCGGCCGTTCGGCTGCTGAATGGTCTTCGGAACGATCTCGACATCGTAGCGGCCGGTGCGGCGATAGACGTCGTAGAGGCGCTGGACGTCCGACTGGACGGTGGAGCGCGAGAAGGTGCCGCGCGGCCGCGACTCGATCTCGTTGATCAGCTGCTCGGTCTTCAGGCGCCGATTGCCTTCGAACACCACCCGGTTGATCACGTCGTTCTCGACGACGGTGACCACCAGACGGCCACCTTGCCGGCTGACGCGGACGTCGCGGAACAGGCCCGTGGCGTACATCGCCTTGATGCCTTCGTCGACGCGGGCCGCCGAAAGCGGCTCTCCCGGACCGGTGGAGAAATAGGACCTGACGGTATCGGCCTCGATCCGCCGATTACCCTGGACGACAATCGAGCTCGCCGACTGCGCATTGACCCCTGTCGAGAGCGCGGTGCTCGCCAGAGTGGCTGCCGCCACGCCTGAAGTCGCTACCGTCCCTGCGATCACGACCGTTCGGACCGTCCGAGCGAAAAAAGTCATGAATCACGCGCCTGTCTGTTCAATTTGTCGTTTTCCGCGCGAACGCGGACCACTCACGGAATCCCCGGGAGCGGGTTGCTTGTAGCCGGTTTCACGGACAGTGCAAACCGCACCGGAAACCGTCCGACTGTTTTTTAATGCCCGTTGCCGCAACGCCACGCACCCCATCATCCAACCAACCTTCCGAAGATCATTCCGAGCGGACCCCGGAGGTCGTTCCAAGTCGCAAAAATCATCAAGGTCATGACCACGATGAAGCCGATGCGGAAGGCCGTTTCCTGAGCGCGCTCGCTCATCGGCCGGCCGCGGATCGCCTCCACTGCGTAGAACACCAGATGGCCGCCATCGAGCAGCGGTATCGGGAACAGATTGAGCAGTCCGATCGACACCGAAATCAGCGCGGCAAAGCCCATCAGCGTGCTGAAGCCGATCTGCGCCGCCTCGCCCGCCACCTGTGCGATGCGGATCGGGCCGCCGAGCTGATCGGCGCTCTGGGTGCCCATGAAGATGCCGCCGAGATAGCTCAGCGTGCTGGAAATGACGAACCAGGTCTCGTTCACGCCCATCCAGGCCGCGGTGAACGGGTCATAGCGCCTGATCTCGATGTCGCCCGGCTGGGTCGACTTGGAAATGCCCAGGCGGCCGATTCGATGGGTGCCGCCGAAGCGATCCTTGAACTCGAACACCGCCGGCGTCGCCGAGAGATCGCGGCGCCCGCCGTCGCGGTCGACGGTGATGGCGAGCGCCCGGCCGGCGCTGCCTGCGACAATGCGCTGCATGTCGGAGAAATTGTCGATGGCCCGGCCGTCGATCGCCACGACCAGGTCACCCGGCTTGAAGCCGGCCGTCTCCGCGGCGCTGCCGGCCACGATCGTATCGACGCGCGGCGCCGTGACCGGCTTGCCGAACAGCGTGAAGACGAAGGTGAAGATGACGATGGCCAGGATGAAATTGGCGATCGGGCCGGCCGCCACGATCGCGGCGCGCTGCCCGAGTGTCTTGTGGAAAAAGCTCTCGGAGCGCTCCGTCTCGGTCATCGCGCCGGCAGTCTCGAAATCCGGCCGGCTGGCCGCGTCGGCATCGCCGAAGAATTTGACATAGCCGCCAAGCGGAATGGCGCACAGCTTCCACCGCGTGCCGTGGCGGTCATTGAAGCCGGCCAGTTCCCGTCCGAAGCCGATCGAAAAGGCCTCGACCCGCACGCCACAGCGGCGCGCGACCCAGAAATGGCCCAGTTCGTGGAAAAACACCACGATCGTCAGCACGAACAGGAACGAAATGACGGTCAGGACAACGCCCCAACCCCCACCGCCCAACGCGGAGATGAAATTCATATTCGTGTCCCTGGGTATGCGCCGGCACTTCTGTCCCGGACCCACACCCTCCCAAGGTCAGGATGCCGGAGCTGGCGTCAGATACAAGAGGACCGCGCGCGATCTCTCGCAGCATGGTCAATGAATCTTAAGTCATCCAATGTGGCCGCAGCGGGGCCGGTGCCGAGCGCCGCCAACACATCCGCGACGATGCCGGCAATATCGCCGAAGCGAATGCGGCCGGCGAGAAAAGCCTCGACCGCGACCTCGTTGGCGGCATTGAGCACGCAGGGCGCGCGACCACCGCTCGCCATGGCTTCCATCGCCAGGCGCAGCGCCGGAAACCGCACGAGGTCCGGCTCCTCGAAGGTCAGGCTGCCGAGGGCGGCGAGATCCAGCCGCTTCGCTGGCCCGTCGATCCGCTCGGGGAAGCCGAGGCAGACCGCGATCGGCACCCGCATGTCGGCCGTGCCGAGCTGGGCGACGACCGAGCCGTCACGGTAGCCGACCATGCCATGGACGATCGATTGCGGGTGGACCAGCACCGCAAGCTGCTTCGGTGAAAAGCCAAAAAGATAATGCGCCTCAATGAGTTCAAGGCCTTTGTTCATGAGGCTCGCAGAATCGATCGTGATCTTGGCGCCCATCGACCAGTTCGGATGTTTCAGCGCATCCTCGGGCGTCGCGCGCGCAATCGCGGCAGCATCCCAGGTCCGGAACGGACCGCCGGAGGCCGTCAGCCAGACCGTCTCGACATCGTCCATGCGCGATCCGGCCAGCGCCTGGAAGACCGCATTGTGCTCGGAATCCATCGGCAGCAAGGTCACGCCGCGCCGGCGCGCCTCGCCCATCACCAGGTCGCCGGCGGCGACCAGGCTCTCCTTGTTGGCCAGCGCCACGGTGGTGCCCTGCCCGATGGCCGCCAGCACCGGCGCGACGCCGGCGGCGCCCGAAACGGCCGCGATCACCATGTCGGCTGGCCGCGCCGCCGCCTCGACGATCGCTTCGGGACCCGCGGCCGCCTCGATGCCGGAGCCGGCGAGCGCCGCCTTCAGCGCGCCATAGGCATCCCGGTCGGCGACCGCGGCGAACCGCGCGCCATGGCTGCGCGCGATCGCCGCCAGTTCCGCGGCATGACCGTTGGCGGTCACCGCCTCGACCCGGAAGCGGTCGCGATGCCGCGCGACCAGGTCGAGCGTGCTGGTGCCGACGGAGCCGGTGGCTCCGAGAATGGTAAGCGCGCGCATGCCCTCTCCTACCAGATCAGGATGCCGGCCGCAGGATTGGCAAATCCGCCGCGCGCAAGTCCGATGAGAGCCGCAACGATCGCCGCGACCAGAAAACCGTCGAGCCGGTCCATGACACCGCCATGGCCGGGGATCAAGCTGCCGGCATCCTTCGCCTCGAAGCGCCGCTTGACGGCGGATTCGAAGAGGTCCCCGGCCTGGCTGAGCGCCGCCACCGCCAGGGTGACCAGGATCAGTCCAGCGCCGACGGAAAGCCCGGCCGCCTTGACGATGGCACAGCCGAGCAGGCTGCCGATCAGCGTGCCGCCGATGAAGCCGGCCCAGGTCTTTTTCGGCGAGAGGCGGGGCCAGAGCTTCGGTCCGCCGATCGCCCGGCCGGCGAAATAGGCGCCGACATCGGTGCCCCAGACGACGGCGAAGAGCCAAAGAATGGCGACGAAGCCATAGGTCGCGTCGTCGCGCAGGATCACCGGGCCGGCAACCACCGCCGTGGCATAGACGAGGCCCGCTATGGCCCAGCGCGAGACGCCGGCCGGGCTGAAGGCGAGCGCGAAGCCTGTGCCGATCCCGAGTGCGACCAAGCCGAAGCCCGGATTGAGGAAATAGCGGATCAGCACGACCGCCGCGATGAGCGCGACGATCTCGCCGGCGATCAGCGCCGGCGGTGCATCGGCCAGCACCAGACGGTTCCATTCCCACAGCACGGCGATCGCCGCGACGAGCCAGAACAGCGCGAAGGGCCAGCCGCCGAACCAGGCGACCGCAATCGCCACCGGCACCAGGACCAGGGCGGAAGCGATCCGCCGCAGCAGATCCGGATCGGAGAAGGCGCCGGCGGGCCGCTGGTCCGGGTTCATCGCCTCACGCGCCCGCAGCCGTCGCGAGCCCGCCGAAGCGGCGCTCGCGCCGGCCATATTCGGCGAGCGCCTCGAGCAGCGCCTCGCGGCCATAGTCGGGCCAGAGGATCGGCTGGAACACCAGTTCCGAATAGGCTGCCTGCCACAGCATGAAATTGGACAGCCGCTCCTCGCCCGAGGTGCGGATGATCAGGTCCGGATCGGCGATGCCCGAGGTCGACAGGTGCGCTTCGATGGCTTCCGGCGTGATCGCGGCCGGGTCCAGCCTGCCGGCGGCAACCTCCACGGCGAGCGCGCGGGCGGCGGCCGCGATTTCCTGCCGGCTGCCATAGTTGAAGGCGACCACCAGGGTCTGGCGCCGGTTGCCGGCGGTCAGCGCCTCGGCCTCGACCAGCAGGCGGGCGATGTCGGGCGCCAGGTGCTGGCGATCGCCGGCGATCCTGACCCGCACGCCGGCTTCGTGCAGCTCGGCCAGGTCGTTGCGAATGAAGCGTTTCAACAGGCCCATCAGGGCCGAAACCTCGGCCGGCGGACGCGACCAGTTCTCCGAGGAGAAGGAATAGACGGTGACGATCTCGATACCGATCTCGCGGGCGGCGCGCAGGGTGCGGCGCAGCGCCTCGACGCCACGGCGATGGCCTTCGACGCGCGGCAGGCCGCGGGCGGTCGCCCAGCGGCCATTGCCGTCCATGATGATGGCCACATGACGCGGCAGGCCGGGAGATCGCTCTCCGGCCGGCCCCGACGTCTCGCCAGCATCCAGGCCCTGCCGGTCCATCATGGTCATCGCCCGAGCAATCCCCGTCAAACCGTCATGATCTCTTTTTCTTTGTGGACCAGGAGCTGGTCGATCTCGGCAATGTGCTTGTCGGTCTCTTTCTGGACCTGGTCGGCACCGCGGGCGTGATCGTCCTCGCTCATCGTATGGTCTTTTTCCTTGGTCTTGAGGATATCAAGACCGTCGCGGCGCACATGGCGCACGGCGACACGGGCGCCTTCGGCATATTTATGCGCCACCTTGACCATGTCCTTGCGGCGGTCCTGGGTCAGCTCCGGAATGCGCAGGCGGATGACCTGGCCTTCGGTCTGCGGATTGAGGCCGAGGCTCGAATCGCGGATCGCCTTTTCCACCGCCTGCACCATGGAGCGGTCCCAGACCTGCACCGACAGGAGCCGCGGCTCCGGCACGCTGACGGTCGCTACCTGGTTCACATGCATCGTCTGGCCATAGGCCTCGACGATGATCGGGTCGAGCAGGTTCGGCGAGGCGCGGCCGGTGCGCAGGGTGCCGAGCTCATGCTTGAAGCTGGCAATGGCGCCTTGCATGCGGCGCGTGATCTCGGCGATGTCGAAAGTCGGGGACGCGGCCATGGATACGCCTCTTGATCGTTGCGCGGGCGGTCGAGCCCGCGGGAAAGGTGCTGGTCAGCTCGTGACCACCGTACAGCGCCCCGTGCCGGTCAGCACGGAGGTGACGGCATTCGGGGCATCGAGAGAGAACACGATTATCGGAAGACGGTTCTCCCGGGCAAGAGCGAAGGCGGCCGTATCCATCACCTTGAGATCGCGGGCGATGGCTTCCGCGGCGGTCAGCGTGTCGAAGCGGACCGCCTGCGGATCCGTTTTCGGATCGGCCGAATAGATCCCGTCGACATTGGTGCCCTTCAGGACGACGTCGCAATTGAGTTCGACCGCCCGCATGGTGGCTGTCGTATCGGTCGTCAGCAGCGGCACGCCGATGCCGCCGCCGAGCACCACGATACGTCCCCGCGCCAGATGTTCCAGGGCGTGGCGCACCGTATAGGTATCGAGGGCCTCCGGCACGGGTTCGGCCGACAAGGCGACGGCGGGATGGCCGAGCGCCTGGATCTGGCCGGCGAGCGCCAGTGCGTTCATCACCGTCGCCAGCCGGCCGATGGCGTCGGCATCGACCCGCGACAATCCGATGCCGGCAATCTGCTTGCCGCGGAAGATATTGCCGCCGCCGACGACCACCGCGATGTCGATGCCGGCCTTGGCGGCCGCGATCAGATCCTCGGCGATGGCACGGACGACTGCCGGATCGAAGCCGAAATCAGCTTTGCCGGCCAGCGCCTCGCCGGAGACTTTCACCAGCGCGCGCTTGTAGCGAGGTCCGGTCATCGTCGCCTCCCGATTCGAAAACAATACACTGTTCGACAGGCCCCGGGTTTAGCGAAACGAGGCGCGAGCGCAACCGCTGCCCTGGCTCCTGGAGAGCAACACCCCCAGGAAATGCCGCCTGCGACATTCACGCGCCGCTGAAATGGCCGACTGAAATGATCGGCCCTGCGCGACGGCTTGTCATCCTGTGCGGCCTCGCACCGGAACCGCAGCCGCCACCTCGCCCCAGCGGGGAAAGGTCGACCTTGAGCGCAGCGAAAGGGCGGGAGGGGGGAGAAGCGCAAGACGAAAAACATCATGCGAAGCGCGCAAAGCCTTGTTCGGAAATCTCCAATCCCCCTCTCCCGCCGCTGGCGCGGCGACCTCCCCCGCCGGGGGGAGGTTCAAGAGGGGCCCTTCCCGCGCAAGAAAAAGGGGCGGTCGCCCGCCCCTTTCCGTATTCGCCATGTCAGGCCGATCAGGCCTTGATGCCGGCCTGGGCGGCAACTTCCGCCGCGAAATCGCTTTCGGCCTTCTCGATGCCCTCGCCGAGGGCATAACGCACGAAGCCGGTGACCTTGATCGGCGCGCCGACCTTGCCTTCGGCGTCCTTGACCGCCTGGCCGACCGACTTGCCGGTGTCGTGGATATAGACCTGATCGAGGAAGCAGACTTCCTTGTAATAGGTCTTCAGACCGGACTCGACGATCTTGGCCAGCACGTTCTCGGGCTTGCCGGCATTCTTCTCAGCCAGGATCGCCTTCTCGCGGGCGACCACATTCGCGTCGAGGCCGGCCGATTCCAGCGCCAGCGGATTGGCCGCGGCGACATGCATGGCCAGCATGCGGCCGAGCGCCGCGAGCTCGTCTTTCGAACCGGTCGATTCGAGCGCCACCAGCACGCCGATCTTGCCGAGGCCCGGCTCGACCTGGTTGTGCAGGTAGCTGGCGACAACGCCGTCGGAGACCGACAGCACGGCGGCGCGGCGCAGCGACATGTGCTCGCCAATGGTCGCGACCGCGGTCGTCAGCGCTTCGGCGACGCTGGCGCCCGAGGACGCCGGAGCCGCCAGGATCGCCGCGACGTCGCCGCCGGTCTTGTAGGCGACATGGGCGACCATCTTCACCAGGCCCTGGAACTGGTCGTTGCGGGCGACGAAGTCGGTTTCCGAATTGACCTCGACGACGGCGGCCTTGGTGCCCTCGGCCCAGACGCCGACAAGGCCCTCGGCTGCGACGCGGCCGGCCTTCTTGGCGGCCTTCGACAGGCCCTTCTTGCGCAGCAGATCGACCGCCGCTTCCATGTCGCCATTGGTTTCGGTCAGGGCGGCCTTGCAGTCCATCATGCCTGCGCCGGTCATCTCGCGCAGTTCCTTGACCATCTGGGCGGTGATGTTCGCCATGGGGGTCGTTCCTTGAAATCGATTGGAAGATTTGGATGGGAAACGGCCGGCCCGAGGGTTCGGACCGGCCGGAATCACGTCAACCGGGTCTTCCGCTCACCACGTTGCCATGTCGAGCGGATGACGTCGGGCGAATGCCTTACGCGGCTTCGGCCTCGACCAGCGCCTTGGACTGGGCGACCCAGCCGTCGACACGGCCGGGAAGGCCAACGCTGTCGCCAACCTCGGCGGCATCCTTCGGGGTGAACGAGGCGATCTGCCAGTAGTGGAAGATGCCGAGGTCGTTGAGCTGCTTCTCGATCGCCGCCGAAACGCCGGTGAGCTTGGTCAGCTCGTCGGCCGGGCCACGCGGACCGGCGAGACGCTCGAAGCCGGCCGGAGCGGCTTCGGGGATCTCTTCGACCATCGGACGCTCGGACGCGCCGAGATCGACGCCCGACGAGCCCTGCGAACGGGCCAGGCCGTCAATGGCGGCGCGTGCGATCAGGTCGCAATAGAGCGTCAGCGCACGGCCGGCGTCGTCATTGCCCGGGATCGGATAGGTGATGCCATCCGGATCGCAATTGGTGTCGACGATGGCCGCCACCGGAATGCCCAGGCGACGCGCCTCGAGGATGGCGATCGCTTCCTTGTTGGTGTCGATCACGAACATCAGGTCCGGCGTGCCGCCCATGTCCTTGATGCCGCCGAGCGCACGCTCGAGCTTGTCGCGCTCGCGGGTGAGCGTCAGGGCTTCCTTCTTGGTGTAGCCGGCGCCGCCGTGGCTGAGCGACTCGTCCAGCTTGCGCAGGCGCGAAATCGACTGCGACACCGTCTTCCAGTTGGTCATCGTGCCGCCGAGCCAACGCGAGTTGACGTAATACTGCGCCGACTTCTTGGCGCCTTCGGCGATCGATTCCTGCGCCTGGCGCTTGGTGCCGACGAACAGCACGCGGCCGCCCTTGGCAACCGTGTCCGACACCGCCACCAGGGCACGATGCAGCATCGGCACGGTCTGGGCGAGGTCGAGGATGTGGATGTTGTTGCGGACGCCGAAGATGTACTGATTCATCTTCGGGTTCCAGCGGTGGGCCTGATGGCCAAAGTGGCAGCCAGCTTCCAAAAGCTGACGCATGCTGAAATCGGGCAGCGCCATGGTCTTCTCCGGTTAAGCCTCCGCGGACATGGGCCGGTTCCGGGATGGAACCTCGACACCACCGGAGCGGCAAAAGACATTCGTCTTCCGCCGCGGGTCCGCGTGTGGAATGCGCCGGGCCATATAGCAAAGCGCCTGAGGATGCAAGGTCCGAGCGGAGCAAGGCCCGCCGTCCGGGCCTTGCCGTCGCCGGCGTCAGCGCCAGTCGGCCGCGATCCGCCCGACGAGGCCGGCGAGTTCGGTCGGATCGGCGCACAGATGCGTCGCGCCGGTTTCGCCGAGTTCCCGGGCGCCGCCATAACCCCAGGTGACGCCGATCGAGACGATGCCGTGGCGCTGGGCGGCCAGGATGTCGTGCTTGCGGTCGCCGACCATGATCGCGCGCGCCGGATCGAAGCGCTCCTCGGCGATGATCTTGGCCATCAGGTCGCCCTTGTCGTCGAGGCTGCCGTCGAGCGTCGTACCATAGACCCGGTCGAACAGCCGCGCGTAATCGAAATGCTCGATGATCGGCTTGGCGAAGGGCTCCGGCTTGGCGGTGCAGACGAACAGGCGGCCGGCCTCGGCGCGGATCGTCTCCACCGCCTCCATCATGCCGGGATAGATCGTCAGGTCATAGAGGCCGCCGCCGCCATAATGCAGGCGATAGCGGGCGAGCGCCGCCTCGACATCGGCGCCGTCGGGCATGAATTTCGGAAAGGACGAGCGCAGCGACGGCCCGATGATCCATTTGAGCTCGTCGAAGGCCGGCGCCGGATGGCCGAGATCGATGAGGGCCTGGCGGAAGCAGCCGATAATGCCGGGCGCCGGGTCGGTGAGTGTGCCGTCGAGGTCGAAGAGAACAGTGAAGGACATGGCGCGCATCTAGCCCCCGCGGCGGGCAAAGGTCCATGCCGCCGAGGCATCGGTCATCCGCGTCCGCGGGCGGTGACTTTATCCGCCGGATCACGCAAACAGGTTTTTTCGCCGGAACCGAGCCGGAGACCCCGATGAGCGCGCATGTTCTGGCGGTCAGCCGCAGCGACCGCCACGGCTTCAGCAAGCAGCCCTCGGCCGGCATCACCCTGCTCACGGGCCTCGGCGTCGAGGGCGATGCCCATGCCGGCGAGACGGTCAAGCACCGATCCCGGGTCGCGGTCGATCCGACCCAGCCCAATCTGCGCCAGGTCCACCTGGTCCATGCCGAATTGTTCGACGAGCTCAAGGCCAAGGGGTTCGACATCGCCCCCGGCGATATCGGCGAGAACATCACCACCTTGCAGATCGACCTGCTGGGCTTGCCCACGGGCGCGGTGATCGGCATCGGCACGGCCCGCATCGAGATCACCGGCCTGCGCAATCCCTGCATCCAGCTCGACCGGTTCCGGCCGGGCCTGACCGCCGCGGTGCTCGGCCGCGACGCCGAGGGCCGGCTTGTCCGCAAGGCCGGCATCATGGGCATCGTCAGGGCCGGCGGCCTGGTCAAGCCTGGCGACGCGATCCATGTCAGCTTGCCGGCGGAACCGCACCGCCCGCTGGACAAGGTGTGAGCGAGAACCACCGCGCGCCAACCCTCGCCCGCAAGCGGGCGGCCGGTTTCACGCAAGTAGCAGGGCGTGAGCGAGCCCTGCCGAAGTGGACTCTCCGGTTATCAGCATTCCCTACGTCACCCCCGGCGAGCGAAGCGAGGGAAGGGGGTGACGTCCTGCGCTTGCGTCGCTCGTTATGTGAACCCGTTGACCCGCAGGCGGAACAGGGTTTGCACGCGCCTCACGCAAACTCCCGCGTCGCGGCGGCGAACCATTCCTCGACATGCTCGGCATAAGAGCTCGCGACATGGATCTCGAAGCGCTCGTCCGCGCGCACCAGGATGGTCACCGCCAGCTTGCCGAGGGCGGTGACGATGGCCGCGCCGACGCCGAGGCGGCTCGGCCGCAGGTCCGCCGTGCAGCCCTTGGCGAGAACCACGCGGGCGCCCGGCCCTTCGAGCACGAAGACGACGCGGCCATGGCTAAGGTCGACCACCGCGGCTTGTCCCGCAAGCGCCGCCTCCAGCCGCGTCGCCAAGGTACCGGCCGCCTCACCTTCGCCCGAGACCATCCAGCGCCCTGCCCCGATGCTCGCCACGACATGATCGTCGGTCTCGGTCCAGCGATTGGCCTTAGGCTCCGCGCAGCCGAGCGCGCCGGCCAGCGCCTTGCCGGCATCGCCGCCGCCGAAGCCGCTGACCAGCGCCAGCCCCGCGGGGGCGATCCGTTCGATCGTCAGGCCCTCGCCCGACAGAATGCGATGAGCTTGTCCCGGCTCAGCCATGCATCCGCCCTCCCTCGGCATCGAAAAAGACGGGATGGCAGACCTTGACCGGCACCGAGAGATTGAGCAGCGGCGCGGCGGCGCACAATGGCTGGCCCTCCTGAACGGCGCCGGGCTCGAGCAGCGCGAGCGCGATCGGCCGCCCGAGCGTCGGGCTGTAGGTGGCCGAGGTGACATGGCCGAGGATCGGCATGGGGGCCGGCGCGGCCGGATCGCGCACGAGATTGGCGCCCGCGGGGATGGCCGTCGTACCGTCGACCGGCTCCAGGCCGACGAGCCTCAGCCGCTTCGGATCGCTCAAGCCCTCACGGCCGAGCAGAACCTTGCCGACAAAAGCCTTCTTGCTCGACACCATCCGCCCGAGGCCAAGATCGGCCGGCGTGGTGCGGCCGTCGAGCTCCGGGCCCGCGACATGGCCTTTTTCGATGCGCATGGCGCCCATGGCCTCCAGGCCGTAGGGCACGATGCCGTCATCCGCACCCGCCGTCATCAGCCGGTTCCAGACTTCCGCAGTGGCGCGCCACGGCACCGCCACCTCATAGGCCCGCTCGCCGGAATAGCTGACGCGGAACAGTCGGCAGGGATGACCGGCAAGGCTCACCTGCAGCGTGCCGAGATGCGGCAACACGTCGTCGCCGAGGCCCGTGCCGGCGGCCGCTTCGAGCACCGCCCGGGAGCGCGGCCCGGCGACCGCGATCTGGCCGTACTGGTCGGAGATCGAGGCGACCTGCACCTTCAGGCCGGTCCAGGCGGTGGCCAGCAGGAACTCCATATGGCTCAGCACCTTGCCGGCATTGGCCGTGGTCGTGGTGACATAGAACCTGGTATCGCCGATCCGCGTCACCGTGCCGTCGTCGAACACCATGCCGTCGTCGCGCAGCATCAGCCCGTAGCGCGCCTTGCCGATGCCGAGCGACGCCATCGGATTGCAATAGAGCCGGTCGAGGAAGGCCTGCGCATCCGGCCCCTGGACATCGATCTTGCCGAGCGTCGAGACGTCGCAGAGGCCGACGCCCGATCGCACCGCCAGCGTCTCGCGGATCCAGGCGTCGCGATAGCTTTCGCCGGGCCGGATATAGGTCTTCGGCCGCTCCCAGAGCCCGGCGGCGGTCATCACGGCGCCATGGGCGCGATGCCAGGCATCGAGCGGCGTGCGCCGGGTCGGCGCGTGATGCTTGCCGGTTTCCGGACCGACCAGCGCGCCCAGGGTCACCGGCGTATAAGGCGGCCGGAAGGTCGTGGTGCCGACGGCCGAAATCGCGACGTCGCGTTGGCCGGCGACGATGGCGAGCCCGTTGAGATTCGAGGTCTTGCCCTGGTCGGTGCCCATGCCGAGCGTGGTGTAGCGCTTGACGTGCTCGATCGAGCGATAGTTCTCGCGCACCGCGAGGCCGAGATCGTCGGCCGTCACGTCGTTCTGGAAGTCGACGAAACGCTTGGCCTTCAGGCCCTCGGGCAAGGCCACCGCCCAGAGCGCCTGGGGCGCCGCGCTCGCCTCGTCCACCACCGTCCAGACCGGCGGCGATGCCTTCGCGAAGCCGCAGGCCTCGGCCGCTTCGGCGCCTGCGGCGGCGGCCTCGGCGAAGATCGCCGCGAGCCCGAACGTGCCTTTGCCCGCGCCGACCGATACCGCCGCCTGGCCGATCTGGCCGGGCACGAAGGCGCCGACCTCCTCCTGCCAGGCGAGCTTGCCGCCGGCCTGCGAATGCAGATGCACGGATGGCGTGAAGCCGCCGGAAACGGCAATGGCGTCGCAATTGACGATCCAGCCCTTGCCGCCGCCCACCGGCGCAATGGCGCAGCCCTGCACCTCGCCGCGGCCGATCGCCTGGGTCGGCACATAACCGGTGACCACCCGGATGTCGGCTGCGCGTGCCCGCTCGGCGATCGGGCCCGGCATGTCTCGGGCATCGGCGATGAGCGCGATCCGCACGTCCTTGGCGGCGAGATCGAGGGCCGTGCGATAGCCGTCGTCATTGGTGGTCGCGATCAGCACCTGCCTGCCGGCGGCGGCCGCGAATTCATTGGCATAACGCCTGACGGCGGAAGCCTGCATGACACCCGGCAGGTCGTTGTCGGCGAAGACCAGCGGCCGCTCGATCGCCCCTTGTGCCAGCACGATGCGGCGCGCCTTGACCTGCCAGCGGCGCTGGCGCGGCAGGCCCGCCGGCGCGACCGCGCCGAGGTGATCGGTGACGCGCTCGGCCAGCGCCACGGTGCCGTGGTCGTAGAAGCCGAAGGCGGTCGTGCGGGTCAGCACGGTGACGTTCTGCCGCCCGGCGAGGTCGGCTGCGATCCGCTCAGCGAAAGCCGGGGCCGGCAGGCCGTCGATCTCATAGGTCTCGAAGCGCAGCTGGCCGCCCATGGCCGGGCGCTCGTCGGCGATGATGACGTCGGCGCCGGCCTCGGCCGCGGCATGGGCCGCGGCAAGGCCGGCCGGCCCGGCGCCGACCACCAGGACGTCGCAATGCACCGTGCGATGCTCGTAGAAATCGGGATCGGCATGGGGCACCGGCTTGCCCATGCCGGCGGCGGCCCGGATGAACCGCTCATAGATCATCCAGGCGCGGTTCTGGCCGGCGAATTGCGGGCCCATGAAGGTCTTGTAGTAGAAACCCGAAGGCAGGAAGCGCGCGATCAGCGAATTGGCGGCGCCCAGGTCGAAATCGAGCGAGGGGAACCGGTTCTGGCTCTCCGCCACCAGCCCCTGGTGCAGTTCCACCATGGTGGCGCGGCTGTTCGGCTCGGCCCGGTTGCCGGTGCCGATGCGCAGGATCGCATTCGGCTCCTCGGGCCCTGCCGACAGGATGCCGCGCGGCCGATGATATTTGAACGAGCGCGCGACCCGGCGCACGCCGTTCGCCATCAGGGCGGAGGCCACCGTGTCGCCGGCAAAACCCGAGAGCGAGCGGCCGTCGAAGGTGAATGACAGGCGCCGCTCGCGGTCGAGGCCGACGCCGCCGGCGAGCCGGAACGGCTGGTCGGCCGGCCCCGGCATGGCATCTCCGACCGTCTGGTCGCTGCGGACATGGCTCACGATGCGGCCTCCGGCAGCGGTGCGGTCTCGGTGATGGCGTGGCTGACCAGGTCGCGTTCGACCACGACGAAGCCGCGGCAGCCGAGATTGTGCTGCCAGATCTCGCGTAAGCGCCCGCGCTTGTTGTCGCGCAGGAAGACATGGTCGAACCAGGCCGCCTGCGGCGCGTCATCGGCCGGCCGCACCTTGGTCGCGTCGCCCATGAAGGTGAATTCGGTATGGGTGCGTTCGCCGCAATGGGGGCAACGAATCGTCAGCATGGCGAGGCCTCAATGCGCATTCGGGGTCGGTCCGGCGCCTTTTTCGTCGATCGCATAACCGCGCTCGAAGCGGTCGAGCGTGAAGGCCGCGTTCAACGGATGCGGTTCGTCGCGGGCGATCATATGGGCGAAGACGAAACCCGAGCCGGGCGTCGCCTTGAAGCCGCCATAACACCAGCCGCCGTTCAGGTAGAGGCCGCCGACCGGCGTCTTCGAGATGATCGGCGAGCCGTCCATCGACATGTCCATGATGCCGCCCCAGTGGCGCAGCATGCGCAGCCGCGACAGCGAGGGGAACATCTGCAGTCCGCAGGACATCGCCTCCTCGATGATCGGCAGGTTTCCGCGCTGGGCATAGGAGGGATAGAAGTCGAGATCGCCGCCCATCACCAGTTCACCCTTGTCGGACTGGCTGACATAGAAATGGCCGGCGCCGAAGGTGACGACCGTGTCGATGAAGGGCTTCAGCGGCTCGCTGACGAAGGCCTGCAGGACATGGCTCTCGATCGGCATGCGCAGGCCCGCCATGGCGGCGACATGGCCGGTATGGCCGGCGACCGCGATGCCGACCTTGGCCGCCCGGATGGTGCCGCGCGTGGTCTCGACGCCCTGGATCCGGCCGTTTTCGATGAGGAACCCGGTCGCCTCGCAATTCTGGATGATGTCGACGCCGCGCTGCGACGCGGCACGGGCATAACCCCAGGCCACCGCGTCATGGCGCGCCGTGCCGCCGCGCCGCTGCAACAGGCCGCCGACAATGGGAAAACGCGCTTCATCGGAACAGTCGAGCAGCGGCACCATGGCCGCGACCTGCTCGCGCGTCAGCCATTCGGAATCGATGCCGTTCAGCCGCATGGCATTGCCGCGGCGCATATGGGCGTCACGCTGGCTGTCGGAATGGGCGAGATTGATGACGCCGCGCTGCGAGAACATGACGTTGTAATTGAGGTCCGCCGACAGGCCCTCCCACAGCTTCAGCGACAGTTCGTAGAACTGGGCATTGGCCTCCAGGAGATAGTTCGACCGGACGATGGTGGTGTTGCGGCCGGTATTGCCGCCGCCGATATAGCCCTTCTCGATCACCGCGACACGGCCGACGCCGTGTTCCTTGGCCAGATAATAGGCAGTCGCCAGACCATGGCCGCCGCCGCCGACGATGACGACGTCGTAGGAAGGCTGCGGCTCGGCCTCGCGCCAGGCCGGCTCCCAGCCGGAATGATTGCGCAGACCTTCGCGGAAAAGCCTGAGCGCGGAATAATTCATCGTGCTGCCGTCACTGACCGTTCGAAACGAGGCGCCCGCGCTGCAGCGCGGGACAAGGCGAACTCATCAGGTTCTTGGCTCCGAGGGAAGAGGCTGTTTGCGATTGTCCCATGCCGCACCGCGGCAGCCGGCCACAAATTGACGTCGCATATGGCATCGCACCATGCCAAAAGACCGTCGCGGCATCCAAGGCCGCCCTGCCGGAACCCTGCCATGACCACCACGTCCAGCCGCCCTGCCCCCGCGCCCGCCTTCGTTCTCACCCTCGTCTGCCACGACCGCGTCGGCATTGTCGCGGCCGTCTCGCGCGCCATCGCCGACAAGGGTTGCAACATCACCGAAAGCGCCCAGTTCGGCGACCCGGCGACCGGCATGCATTTCATGCGCGTGGCCTTTACGGCCCCTGCCGATGTCACCGCCAAGACCTTCGGCGCGGCCTTCGCACCGGTCGCCGAGAGCTTCGCCATGACCTGGCGCCTGTGGGACGCCCATCAGCGGCCGCGGGTCGTCATCCTCGTGTCCAAACACGATCATTGCCTGGTCGACCTCATCTATCGCTGGCGCATCGGCACCTTGCCCATGGATATCGTGTCGATCATCTCCAACCACGAGGATGCCCGCGGCCTTGCCGAGCAGCACGGCATCACCTTCCACCATTTGCCGGTGACCCGGCAGACCAAGCTCGAGCAGGAAACCGAAATCGTCAGGCTGATCGGCCAGGAGGCCGCCGATCTCGTCATTCTGGCGCGCTACATGCAGATCCTGTCGGACGGCCTGTCGGCCAAGCTCGCCGGCAAATGCATCAACATCCACCACTCGTTCCTGCCGAGCTTCAAGGGCGCCGCACCCTATAGCCAGGCCCATGCCCGCGGCGTCAAGCTGATCGGCGCCACCGCCCATTACGTCACCAGCGACCTCGACGAAGGCCCGATCATCGAGCAGGAGACCGAGCGGGTGAACCACGCCATGAGCGTCGACGAATTCGTCGCCATCGGCCGCGAGATCGAAGCCCGCGTGCTCGCCCGGGCCGTGCGCATGCATCTCGAGCACCGGGTGTTCCAGAACGGCGGCAAGACGGTGGTGTTTCGCTGAGCGGGCGAATGGCGAATTGGCGGATGGGGCATGACGCGAAGGGCTGGGCGATCAACCCTCTCCCATGGGGAGAGGGTGGCGCCGTCAGGCGCCGGGTGAGGGGCGTAAGCCCTCAGAACGGATGCCGATGCGCGTCGAGCTTGCCGTCCCCTCCGGAGGTGGACGACCCCTCACCCGGCAGCTGACGCTGCCACCCTCTCCCTCTGGGAGAGGGTCGATTTCACTGCGCCTTACGCTTCATACCCACTCGCTATTCGCCGCTCGCCTCTAATCCGAATAGGGCAACCGCAGCTCAAACAACTGGTGCACCGTCCGGTCGAGATCGCCGGCGAAGAACGGCTTCTTCAGATAGGCGGCGGCGCCGAGTTCCCTCGCCCGTTCGGCGATGTCCGAACTCGCCGACATCAGCACCACCCGGACATGCGGATTGACGGCGCGCAGCAGCCGCAGCGTGTCGGCGCCGTCGATCCAGGGCATGTTCATGTCGAGGAAGACGATATCCGGCGCGCGCCTGGCGTAGTTTTCCAGGGCGCTCACGCCATCGGCCGCCTGGGTGACCTCCAGATTGAAGATCGAATGGGTCAGGATCCGCGCGACGATCGTGCGCGCCGTGCCGGAATCGTCGACGATCAGGATGCGCGTGCGCTGGCTCACCCGTTCGAAGGTCTGCAGCACCGGGGTGATCGCCTCCGGCCCGAACGGCTTGACCAGGTAGTCATAGGCGGCGAGCTTGCGCATCCGGGTGATCGCCTGGGCATCCGAGGTCACCGAGATCACGACGAAGAACGGCATCTTGCCGTGATGCTTGACGCGCTCGACCACTTCGGCGCCGTCGATCTCGGGCATGGCGAGGTCGACAAAGGCGATATCCACGGGGCGCTCCGACAGCACGTCGAGCGCCTCCCGGCCGTTTTTGGCTTCAAGAACGATGGAAGTCCGGTCGAAAGCCTCGATCCCGCTGCGAACAAGTCCGCGCCAGAGCGGTGAATCCTCGGCGATCAGGATGGTCCATGGCGCGACTTCGACGAAGTCGATGTCGCCATCCTCATCCCTGCTGGCGGCAACCTTCATTCACTTCACTCTCCGCAGCCGAATCCGGCCCTTCCTTACCATCAGGAAGACAATGGTACCATTGTGCCGATGCGGGCATTTCTGCCATGCTGCAACCCAATGAAGTGACCGGGCCACAAAACGGCCCAAAAGGCCACCCGCCGGCCTCAGCGGATCAGGCGGAGCCTGGTGATGCGGCTCGGATTGCCTTCCGCCATCAGGATGTCGCCCTCCGGCGTACCGAACAGGCCATGCGCCCCATTCAGGACCGGACGGGCGCGCCCGAGCCTGACGCCGTCGGCGCCGATCAGGTGCAGGCTCGGCACCTGGTCGGTGATATAGCAACGGCCCTGGGCGTCGCCCCAGATCGCCATCGGCCGGTAGAAGCCCTCCCAGACGTCGAGCACATTGCCGTCGCGGTCGAACACCTGCACCCGGTCGCGGGTCCGGTCGAGCACCACGACGCGGCCGTCGGCGAAGGTCCAGAGGCCGTGGGGCTCGCCGAATTCGCCGGCCTCGAAACCGAGCTGGCCCCAGCTGGCGATCAGCTGGCCATCCGCCGAGAAGCGATGGACATGGCTCGCGGCATAGCCGTCCGAGACATAGATGTCGCCCCAGGGCGACACCGAGACATCGGTCGGATGGTTGAACGGCGACAGCGGCAGGCCGCGCCCGCCGAGCTGGCCGAGCCTTTCGCCCGTCGCCGAGAACCAGATGATCTCGTGCATGTCCCGGTCGACGACGATGACCCGGCCATCGGCATCGGTGGTCAGCGTGTGGGCGTCGGCGATCGCGTCGCCGCCCCAGCCGCCGAGATAGGCACCATCGGGCCCGAGCTCGATCACCCTGGGGTCGTCGGCTTGGGTCTGGCTGTCGTGGCGCAGCAGCACGAAGACGTGGCCGCGGCCATCCACCGCCACGTCACTGACGAAACCGGCATTGGCCGGCCAGCTGCCGAAAGGACGCTCGACGCGATAGCGGGCGTCCCCCAGGGCGACGATCAGTTCATGTGCGCTCACGGCGATCATCCTGCAAAGGCGACTATCCCTGGAAGGGATGAGTCTTCGCCCAATGCTGCGCGATATCGAGGCGCCGTGTCACCCAGACTCTGTCATGGCTCTTCACATAATCGAGGAAACGGGCGAGACCCGCGGCCCGCGCGGGATGGCCGATGAGCCGCATATGCAGGCCGACCGACATCATTTTCGGGCTCGTCGCCCCCTCGGCATAGAGCATATCGAAGGCATCCTTGTGCCATTCGAAATAGTCGGCGGAGCTGGCGAACTGGCCATTGCCGAACTTGCCGTCATTGTTGACCAGCGAATAGGGCACGACCAGATGCGGCTTGCCGCCAACCTGCTTCCAATAGGGCAGCTCGTCGTCATAGGCATCGGAATCATAGAGGAAACCGCCCTCCTCCGCGACCAGGCGGCGGGTATTGACGCTCGGCCCGTAGCGGCAATACCAGCCGAGCGGCCGCTCGCCGACGGTCTCCTTCAGGGAGGCGACCGCTTTGGCGATATGCTCACGCTCCTCCGCCTCGCTCAGCAGATAGTGCTTCACCCAGCGCCAGCCATGGCAGCAGACGTCGAAGCCCGAGGCCTTGATGGCGGCGGCGGCTTCAGGGTTGCGCTCAATGGCGAGCGCGCAGCCGAACACGGTGAGCGGCAGGCCTCGCTCCTGGAACAGCCGCATCAGCCGCCAGAAGCCGACGCGGCTGCCATAGGCGAACATGCCCTCGCCCGCGAGATCGCGCCCCTTCACGCCGGTATCGATGCCGTTGACCTCGGTCAGGCCGATCTCGGTGAAGCCTTCGCCGTCCTGCACCGAAGGTTCCGATCCCTCCTCGTAATTCATCACGAAATTGATCGCGATGCGTGCGCCGTCGGGCCATCTGGGGTCCGGCGGATGGGCGCCATAGCCGATCAGGTCTCGGTCATAGGGGAGCGTCATCGGGGCATCTCCGGGTCGGGTTTGCGCTCAGCCGCTGATCCGCCTGGTCAGGCCGGTCAGCCGGTCCATGGCGATCATCAGCACGAGGGTGGCGGCGATCAGCACGCCGGCCACCGCGGCGATCCTCACATCGAGGGTCGATTCCATCATCCCCCACAGGCGAATGGGCAGCATGTCGGTGCGCGCATTCGACAGGAACAGCGAGACCGGGACATTGTCCATCGAGGAAATGAAGGCGAGGAAGGCCCCGGCGGCGATGCCCGGCGCGATCAAGGGCAAGGTAATCCGCCGGAACGCATAGAAGCGGCTGGCGCCGAGGCTTGCCGAACATTCGAGCAGCACCGGATCGAGCTGGGTCAGGCTTGCAAGCGTGGTGCGGAAGACGAAGGGCGCGATCACCACAAGATGGCCGGCGATCAGCAGGTTGAGCGACGGCCGCAAGCCCAGGAACGAGAAGAACATGAGGGTCGCCAGGCCATAGGCGAGCGTCGGCAGCACCAGCGGCGACAGGAAGCTCGCCTCCAGCGCGCGGGCCGAGGGCCGGTTGATCCGGGCGATCGACAGCGCGGCCAGCACCGACAGGATGGCGCCGATGCCGGTCGCCAGGCCGGCGACCCACAGGCTGTTGCCGGCGGCGCGGTGGATCTGCGCCGAGCGCGCCGTATCGAACAGCTCGCGATACCAGCGCAGCGACAGGTCCGGCGGCGGAAATTTCAGCGTCGCCGAGGTGGTGAACGAGGTGGCAAGCACGATCAGCACCGGCCCGACCAGGATCAGGATCGCCAGCGCCGCGATCAGCCCGATCGTCCAGGTATAGCTGATGTCGGCTGCGGTCGAGCGTTGCGCCATGGCTGCCTCAGGATGTCCGCGCGAAGCGGCCGAGCCAGCCGAGCGCCATGATGCCGGAAAGGACGGTGAACAGGAGGGTGACCGAGGCAACCGCCGCGAAGGGCCAGTTATAGACCACCATGGCCTGCTGCCAGATCAGCGAGGGCAGATAGACCAGCCGCGCCCCGCCGATCACCGATTGCGAGATGAAAGCGGTGGTGGCGGAGGCGAAGACCAGCGTCGCGCCGGCGATCCAGCCGGGCAGCGTCAGCGGCAGCACGACGCGGAAGAATGTGCGCCAGCGCGACCCGCCGAGTGCCCGCGAGGCGTCGATCAGGTTCTGGTCCATCTGGCGCATGATGGTGATCACTGGCAGCAGCATCAGCGGCATTTCGATCTGGGTCAGTGCGATAACGAGGCCGAGCTCGGTCTGCAGCAGGTTCAGCGGCGCGGCCGTCAGGCCCAGACCGGCCAGCGTCTGGTTGACCACGCCTTCGCGCGCCAGGATGACGATCCAGGCAAAGGTGCGGATCACCACCGAGGTCAAGAGCGGCATCAGGATGACGAAGATCAGGAGCCGCTGCACCCGCGGGCCCGAGGCGCGGAACACCAGGGCCAGCGGATAGGCCAGCACCGTGGTCGCGGCGACCGCCATGATGCCGAGCTTCAGCGTGTCGACAATGACCTTCAGGTAGAAGGCGTCGCCGTAGAATTTGATCCAGCTGTCGAAACCGAGCCGGGTCAGTTCGCTGTCGGCGAACAGGCTGATGCCGAGAAGCAGGATGAGCGGCGCGGCAAAAAAGGCGAGATAGGTCAGGCCGAGCGGCGCCGCGAGGCGCCAGTCGACCTTGTCGCGCGGGGCGCCGGCGGAACCGGCGCCGATGACGGCGGCAGCCATGACCGGCCGGCCTATTTGGTGATCTCCTTGTTGAACCGCTCGATCCAGGCGGCCCGCTGCGGATTGATCTTGGTCCAGTCGTGAGTGACCATCCTGGTCAGCTCGTCGACGGACTTGATGTCGAGCGTATCGACCAGCGTCACATCCTTGTTGATCGGGATCATGTTGTAGGGCTGGCGCTGCAGCGCCGACTGCACCTCCGCCGAAATGGCGGTGTCCATATATTTGTAGGCATTGGCGATATTGTCGGCGCCCTTGACGATATGCAGCGTCGTCTGGAAGGTGATCGCGCCGCTCGCCGGCTGGACGAATTCGATGTCGACGCCGCGGCCTTTGAGGATCGCGACCGTATTGGTGTTGGTATACATCAGGTCGATCTGGCCCTGCTGGTAGAGCCCGGGCATGGCCGCCGGCGCGGCGACGGCGGCAGCCTTGGACACCGCCTTTTTCAGCTCGGCGAAGATCGGATCCATATTGGTCTCCGAACCGCCGAAGGCTTTCGCCATCTCGATCAGCGACACCGTGCCGAACGTGGTCTGGAAACCGGTCAGGCCGAGCCGCTCGACGAAGGGCGAAGCGAACAGGTCGGTCCAGCTTTTCGGGGCCGTGGCGAATTTCTTCGGATTATAGGCGATGCCGACCACCTGGGCGTTGCAGGTCACGCCATGGGAGGTGATCAGGCCGGCCGGCACCTTGCCGGCATTGCTCAGCTTGGTGGCGTCGATCGGCTCGAACAGGCCGGCGGCCTGGGCGGCGGCGGCCGGGCCCGGATCGAGCACGAAGCAGTCGAAGGGCGGCACGCCGCGCGCCGCGCGCACCTTGGCCACCTGGTCGACCGCAAACAGCGAGTCGAAGGCGACCTCGATATCGGCGCTCTTCTTCAGCGCCGGCGCCACCACGCCGCGATAGGCCTCCTCCCAGGTGCCCGGATAGATCGCGGCGGTCAGGCTGCCGGCGGCACGCGCCGTGCGCGGGCCTGCGCCGACGAGGCCGAGAAGGCCGCCGCCGACAACCAGGTCACGGCGATTGAGCTTGAACATGGCAGGTCTCCTCGGGGTCAGGACTGGGATCGGGCGAACAAGGCCGGCCGGGCATGCCGGCTCAGCCCGCAATGGAACCGGCCGGTCTGGCCGAAGGCAGTTCCCGGCCGGCGCGGCGCGGTGACCTTCAAGGTCTCGCCGCCGGGGCCTGTGACGTCATGGATCAGGTCGCCGCCGATCGGCAGGCTGAGCTTCAGCGCGACCGGGATCCGGTCGGCGGCGGCCGCATCGTTCAGCTCCAGCTGTTCCGGGCGGACCGACACGGTCACCGGCTGGCCGGCCGCGAAGCCGCGGGCTCCGGCGACCACCCAGACCGCGCCGCTGGCGAGCCGCACCTGGCATTCGCCGTTCCCGGCCGCCTCGACCATGCCGTCGAGCAGATTGCTCGACCCGATGAAATTGTTGACGAACAGGGTCTCGGGCGCGTCGTAGACGGCGACCGGCGACCCCAATTGCTCGATCCGTCCGCGGTTCATCACCGCGATGCGGTCGGCGATCGACATCGCCTCGTCCTGGTCATGGGTCACCATGATGGCGGTCAGCGCGAATTGCCGCTGCAGGCGCTTGATCTCGATCTGCATGTCGAGCCGCAGGTTCTTGTCGAGCGCCGCGAAAGGCTCGTCGAGCAGGAGAATGCGCGGCCTGACCGCCAGAGCACGGGCGAGCGCGACGCGCTGCTGCTGGCCGCCGGAGAGCTGTTTCGGCTTGCGGTCGCCGAAACCGCTCATCTGGACCAGGTCCAGCATCTCGGCGACGCGGTCGCGCTGCAGCGCCCGGCTCTCGCCGCGCGCCGCCAGGCCATAGGCGATGTTGTCGGCCACCGTCATATGCGGAAACAGGGCATAGTTCTGGAAGACGATGCCGATGTCGCGCCGGTTCGGCGGTTTGTCGTCGATCGGCCGGTCACCGATGATCACCTTGCCATTGGTCTGTTCGATGAAGCCGGCGACGATCCTGAGCAGCGTGGTCTTGCCGCAGCCGGAGGGCCCGAGCAGCGCGACGAGTTCGCCGCCCTTGACCTCCAGCGTCACATTGTCGACGGCGAGCCCCGCCCCATAGCTGTGGGTGATGCCGTCGAGCGTCAGCGGCTGGGCCGCGATGGGGCCGGGATCGGCGATGGCGGGCATGGGAATGCGAAGACCCTGGTGGCGGCGGCTGCGACGGCCGGCCTCGCCCAGGTAGCAACGGCCATGCCAAATGCATGCGGCGACCGCCTGCCACGAGTTCGACGCATGAACGGGCGAGCCTCCGGCCGCGTGCCCCTTGCCTCCGCCGGCGGCCCATGGGCACCTTGAGACGCAGCGACCGATGGAGCCCGTGCATGTCCGCGCCCGACCAGCCTTTGTCCGACGAACCCTGGCCCTCGATCATGGCGCTGGCGGAAGCCGTCCGTGCCGGGCGATCGAGCGCGCGGGCCGAGACCGAGCGGGCCATCGCGCGTATCGTCAGGCTCAATCCGGGGCTCAATGCCATCATCGATTTCGACCCGGCCGATGCGCTTGCCCGGGCAGACGCCGTCGACCGCCGGGTTCAGGCCGGCGAGGAATTGCCGCTGGCCGGCGTTCCCGTGACGATCAAGGACAATATCTGGGTGAAGAACCGGCGGATCAGCCAGGGCTCCCGGCTGTTCAAGGATTTCGTCGCCCCCGAGGACGCGGTCGCGGTCGAGCGCCTCGAAGCCGCCGGCGCGGTCATTCTCGGCATTTCCAACACCCCGGAATTCGCCGCCAAGGGGCAGACGACCAATCTGCTCTACGGCGCGACCCGGCATCCCCTGAACCCGGCGCTCACGCCCGGCGGCTCGTCGGGTGGCGCGGTCGCCTCGGTTGCCGGCGGGCTCGTGCCGCTGGCGCTGGGCACCGATGCCGGCGGCTCCAGCCGGCGCCCGCCCGCCCATACCGGCCTCGTCGGCTTCAAGCCTTCATTCGGCGCCATTCCCTATGGCCCGGGCTTCGAGGAGCCGTTTTTCGGCATATCCTGCCCCTGCCCGATCACCCGCACCGTGGCCGAGGCGGCGCTCGCCTTCGAGGTCATGGCCGGGCCCGACGCGCGCGATCCGCATTCGGCCTATGTCGAGGCTGGCGAACCCGTCGACATCACCACGCTGACCATTGCATACACGCCGAAATGGGGCCTCGACGTGCCGGTCGAACCGGAGGTCGCGGCCAATTTCGAGGCCGCCATCGACACCTTGCGGCGCGCCGGATTGACCCTCGTCGCCCGCGACCCGGTCTGGCCGGCCGGCGTCGCCGAGACCGGGCTCAATCCGATCCAGCAGTCCGGGCTCGCCGCCCTCTATGGCGAGGCCTGGCGGCAGGCCCCCGACCAGATCGACCCGGATCTCGGCGCCCAGATTTCCGCCGGCTTCGACTATGCCGGCCACGATGTCGGGCGCGCCTTGCTGCTGTCGGAACAGGTCGCGCTGGCGGCCGCCCGCTTCTTCCGCGACAACCGCTTCGACGCCGCCATCGGCCCGACAACCCCTTGCGCCGCCTGGCCGATCGACAAGCTCGGCCCGGACACCATTGCCGGTGTGAAGGTCGGCCCGCGCGGCCATGCGGTGTTCACGCCCCTGTTCAACCATGCCCGCCAGCCGGCCATCTCGGTGCCGTCAGGCACCGATGCCGGCGGCCTGCCGCTCGGCCTGCAGATCGTCGCGCCGCGCCTGAAGGACCGGCAACTGCTGGCCATCGCCGCGGCGGTGGAGGCGCTTCTTTAGCGCCGCCGCTCAACACATCGTCCCGCCCGGGCTTGTCCCTGATATCCACGAATAGCTTGCTTCAAAACCAATCCATCATGACGGCTGTGAGACGGGGCCAAGGGCGCCGATCTGCCGCATGAACTGTCCGATGGCTGCGCATTTTTCATGCGCCGCCGGCACGTCATTCTGCACAAATTTGCGGCACGCCCGCAAAATCATCGCCGACCCTCCTGGCGGCGCGTTGCGGCACGCCTCTTGCTGACCTTCGATCGTTGAAACGGCGCCGGCCGCCGTCGACCGAACGAGAGGACGCAGCATGACCGACGCCATTCACAAGAGCCGGCCCGACCGCCGGCAGGTCCTCACCGGCTTCGGCGCAGGCGCCCTGCTCTCCCTCGCCGCTCCGAACCTCGTCCGTGCCCAGCCGCGCGAACTGGTGGTCGGCGGCGCCGCCAGCCACAAGCCCTGGGTCGAGCAGTTCGTCACCCCGCTGTTCGAGAAGAAATACAATGCCAAGCTGACCTTCGAGGGCACCCGCTCGCTGGTGAACCTGGAAAAGATGCAGAAGAACAAGGACCGGCCCTATCTCTCGGTCGTCCAGATGGACGACCCCGTGATGATCCTGGCGGTGCGCGAAAACCTGCTGGAACCGCTGACCTCGGCCAAGGCCGCCAATCTCGCCAAGCTGAAGCCCGGCACGGTCCATATGGACGGCCAATGGGCCAATTACCTGCAGCCCTGGCAGGGCGTCGCCTACAATACCGACGTGATCAAAACGCCTCCGGCCTCCTGGGCCGACGCCTTCGATCCGAAGTTCAAGGGCCGCATCATCATCCCCTCGCTGCAGAATACCGAGGGCCTGGCCAATCTGTTCATGGCCTCGCATCTGGCCACCGGCAAGCCGATGGCGGAAGCGCTGCGCGACACCGAAGCCGGCTTCAAGAAGCTGATCTCGCTCAAGCCCAACCTGCTCACCGTCTACAACCAGATGCCCCAGGCCTTCAGCCTGCTGGAACAGGGCGAGGCGCATATGATCGTCGGCGCGCTCTCCTCCTTCGCCCTGCAGCGCAAGCTCGACGGCGCGCCGCTCGGCCTCGCCGCGCCGAAAGAGGGCATTTTCGCGGTGCCGTCGGGCATTGCCGTGGTCAAGGGCGCCCCGCACCAGGACCTCGCCTTCGCCTATGTCAACGAGCTCCTGGGCGCCGAATTGCAGGCCCAGATCGCGCCGCCGACCTTCGCGCTGCCGACCAATGTGGACGTCGCCCCACCGCCGGGCATGCCGACCAATGTCACCGTGCACCCGATCGACTGGGCCTTCGTCGCCGAAAACCGCAATGCCTGGGTGCAGCGCTGGGACCGCGAGATGTCGATGTGAGGGGGAGCATCATGCTCGGCATCAGGGGCAGTCGTCCTTCGAGGGTCGCTTCGCTCCCACCTCAGGATGAGGGGCGTAGAGGGTTGCGCGGAGGGCGGTGCGAAGCGTTCGAACGTCACCGCTTCATGAGCAACATCAATGCCATACACAAACACACCTCATCCTGAGGTGGGAGCGAAGCGACCCTCGAAGGACGGCCGACCGTCGTGCAAGTCCTTCGTCCTTCCCTTCGAACGCAAAGCTCTGCGCCCACCTCCATGACCGATTCAGCCTTTCTCGACATTCGCCGCGCGACCAAGAGCTTCGGCAGCGCCATGGTGCTCGACGGCGTCGACCTTGCCGTCACGCCAGGCGAATTCGTCTCGCTGCTCGGCCCGTCCGGTTGCGGCAAGACCACGCTGTTGCGCATCGTCGCGGGCCTGATGGCGGCCGATACCGGCCGGATCGTGCTCGACGGCGAGGACATTTCGGCGCGTCCGCCGCATCGCCGCGATGTCGGCGTGGTGTTCCAGAACTATGCCCTGTTTCCCCATCTCAGCGTCGCCGAGAACGTCGCCTTCGGCCTGAAGGCGCGCGGCGCGCCCAAGGACCAGATCGCACCGACGGTCCGGCGCTTTCTCGACCTTGCCCAGATGGCCGGTTTCGCCGAGCGCTCGGTGAAAGCCCTGTCGGGCGGCCAGCAGCAGCGCGTGGCCGTGGCGCGTGCGCTGGCGGTGCAGCCGAAGCTCCTCTTGCTCGACGAGCCCTTCTCGGCGCTCGATCGCAAGCTGCGCGAGGCCATGCAGATCGATCTGAAGCGGCTGCTGCGCGAGCTCGGCACGACAGCGATCTTCGTCACCCACGACCAGGACGAAGCCCTGATGATGTCCGACCGCGTGGCGGTGATGAACCGCGGCCAGATCGAACAGCTCGACACGCCCGATGCCATCTATAAGCGGCCGGCCACCCCCTTCGCGCTGGAATTCGTCGGCCTGTCGACCCGCATCGCCGGCACGGCGCTGGAGGCGAGCGGCCCAGGCGAAGTGGCGATCGCCACCGATTTCGGCCGGATCCGCGGCCAGGGCCGGTTCACTCCCGGCAGCCCGGTGCTGATCGGGGTGCGTCCGGAACGGATGGCCTTCGGCGCCCAGCCGGATCAGAACACCATCAAAGCGCGGCTCACCGACATCGTCTTCCAGGGCTCCCGCGTGCAGGCCCATTTCGCCGCGCCACCGGGCGAGCCGATCCAGATCGAGAGCGTCGGCGCCCTGCCCGCCGGGCTTGCCGCCGGCGCGGAAACGCCGATCTCCTGGCCGGTGGCCGATACGCTGGTCTATCCGAGGCTCAAATCATGAGCCTGGCCGCGCCACGATCGCGCATCGGCTGGCTGGCGGCGCCCGCCGTCGCCTGGCTCGGGCTGGTCTATGCCGTGCCGCTCGCCTTCCTGCTCGCCCGCAGCGTCACCGGTCCCGATGGTTTTACGCTCAAGCTGTTCGCCACCTTCTTCGCCGATCCCTATTCCTGGCGGGTGATCGGCAACACCCTGCGCATCGCCGTCATGGTCACCCTCGTTTCGCTCGCCATCGGCTATCCCGTGGCCATCGCCATGGCACGCGCCAAGGGCATCGCCCAGGTCATCCTGCTGGTCGCCATCATCCTGCCCCTGTCGATCGGCGTGGTGGTCAAGGCCTTCGCCTGGCAGATCGTGCTCCGGCGCGACGGCGTGATCTCTAAACTGCTGGTCGCCACGGGCATCTGGGACGAACCCCAGCGCCTGCTTTTCACCGAAGCGGGCCTGGTGCTGGGTGCGGCCAATGTCTTCCTGCCCTTCATGATCCTGCCGATCTATTCGGTGGTGAAGCTGGTCGATCCGCGCCTGAGCGAAGCCGGCGCGACGCTCGGCGCCAGTCCGTTCTACCGCTTCCGCCGCATCCTCCTGCCCTTGACGCTGCCCGGCATCGTCAGCGGCATCGCCTTCGTCTTCTCCATGGCGGTCTCGATGTTCGTCGTGCCGAGCCTCCTGATCGGCGACCGCTTCCAGATGCTGGCGACGCTCACCGGCCGCGCCTTCCTCCTGATGCGCGACGAGGCGCTTGGCTCGACCACCGCCGTGGTGCTGCTCGTCATCGCCGTGTCGATCGTGCTCGCCTCGACCTGGCTCGCCCGGCGGATCGGGAGAGCGGCATGACCGCCATCGAACGGATCAGCCTGGCGCTCGTCTGGACCGTCACCGGCTTCGCCGTGATCTTCCTCCTGACCCCGCTCGTCGTCACCGTCGCCGTTTCGTTCGGCTCGTCGGCCGTCTTCACCTTGCCGCCGCCGTCGTGGTCGACGCGCTGGTACCAGCAGCTCGGCACGACCCGCGGGCTCTGGCCTTCGCTCGTCACCTCGGTGCAGATTGCCAGCCTGTCGACCGGCCTTTCGCTGGTGCTTGGCACGCTCTGCGCCATTGCCCTGGTGCGCGGCCGGTTTCGCGGCAGCGAGGCGATCGCCACCTTCCTGGTCTCGCCGCTGATGCTGCCGGGCCTGGTCGTCGGCATCGCCATGCTGCAGGGCTTCAAGGCGGTCGGCCTGCGCGAGGCCTGGCCGAGCCTGCTCATCGCCCATGTCGTGATCACCATGCCCTATGTGGTGCGCACCGTACTGGCGGCGCTCAGCCTGTTCGACTTCACCCTGATCGACGCGGCGCGCACGCTCGGCTGTTCTTATGCCCGGGCTCTCGCCAAGGTCCTGGTGCCGGCGCTGGCGCCCGCCTTCCTCACCGCCGCCATGTTCGCTTTTCTCGCCTCCATGGACAATTATCCGATCTCGATCTTCTTCACCGACGCCTGGACCAAGACCTTGCCGATCCAGATGCTGCAATATGTCGAGGAAAGGCCGGATCCGATCATCGCGGCGATCTCGACCGGGCTGATCGTGCTGGCGGTCATTTCGCTGGTGATTGGCGACCGGCTGGTCGGCCTGCGCCGGATGGCGGATTTTTGAAGGGGGTACGGTCTTGTGGCGTCCGCTACCTGGCTCGGTCGTGCTTCGAGGTTCGCGCCGGAACCACCATCTTCGCCTCTCCCCGGCGGGGAGAGGTCGACTTTTGAGCGCAGCGAAAAGGTCGGGAGAGGGGGCGAGGCGCTCGTCGAAAATGCACCATGCGAAACCCGCACGGCCTTGTTCTGATCGATCTACTCCCCCTCTCCCGGCCTTCGGCCGACCTCTCCCCGCCGGGGAGAGGTGGGCCCGTGGTTCCGGCGCGAACCTGCAAGGGCGACCTCCCCCACGATGACCGAACCCACCTTCCCCCCGCCCCCACCCGGTGACCGCGACTTCCGCGGTTACGGCACCCATCCGCCCGCGATCCGCTGGCCGAACGATGCCCGGCTCGCGGTCTCCATCGTGGTCAATGTCGAGGAAGGCGCCGAACTGTCGCTCGGCTCGGGCGACGAGGCCAACGAGTTCATCTACGAGGCGGTCGAGCGCGTCGAGGGCAGCCGCGACCTCTGCATGGAGAGCCATTACGATTATGGCCCACGACGCGGCTGGCCGCGCATCCGCAAATTATTAGCCGACTATCAGGCGACCGCCACCCTCAATGCCTGCGGCCGGGCGATTGCCTGGTCGCCCTGGCTCGCTGAGGAAGCGGTGGCCGACGGCCATGAGGTCTCGGCCCATGGCTGGCGCTGGGAGCGCCAGGTGCATATGGCCGAACCCGCCGAGCGGCAGGTCATCGCGCGCGCGGTCGCGGCGATCGGCCAGGCCGCCGGCACGCCGCCGGTCGGCTGGCACACGCGCTCGGCGACCTCCATCAATACCCGCCGGCTGCTCACCGAGCATGGCGGCTTCCTCTATGATTCCAACGCCTATAACGACGACATGCCGCAGTTGCACCGGGCCGGCGACCGCGATCTGGTCATCCTGCCCTATGCCTTCGACACCAACGACATGCGCTTCCAGCCCGGCGGCGGCTTCGTCCAGGGCGATGACTTCGCCCGCTACTGCATTGCCGCCTTCGAACGGCTCTATGCCGAGGGCGCATCCGAACCGCGCATGCTGTCGATCGGCCTGCATCTGAGGATCATCGGCCGGCCCGGGCGCATTGGCGGGCTCGAAGCCTTCCTTGCCCATGTCGCGGAAAAGCCCGGTGTCTGGCTTGCCCGCCGCGACGCCATCGCCACCGCCTGGCGCGCCGGCCTCGGTCTCGATCCCTGGATGCCGCGCCCGCCGCTCTCGCATTTCGAGGTCTGACCATGCCGGAGCCCACCTCGCGCGACCTCCTCGGTTATGGCGGCCGCTGGCCGGATTTCCGCTGGCCCAACGGCGCCAGGCTAGCGGTCTCCGTGGTGGTCAATTTCGAGGAAGGCGCCGAATGGCAGGTCGGCGACGGCGACCCGCGGAGCGAACGCATGGGCGAGGTCCTGAGCGTGGTCGAGGCCGGCCGGCGCGACATGGGCCAGGAGCAGATCTTCGCTTATGGCATGCGCGCCGGGCTCTGGCGCATGCTCGACGCGCTCGACCGCAGCCGCCTGCCCTCGACCTTCTTCATGTGCGGACGCGCGGCTCAGCGGGTGCCGGCGCTCGCCCGGGCGGTCACCGAACGTGGCCATGAGGCCGCCATTCACGGCTGGCGCTGGCGCCCGCATGCCGACTACGAGACGCGCGCGGCCGAGGCCGCCGATCTCGACCTTTGCCTTGATGCCATCGGCCAAGCCTGCGGCGTCAGGCCGTCGGGCTTCTTCTGCCGCGGCGCAGAGAGCAACTGGACGCGCGATTTGCTGATCGAACGCGGCTTCCGCTACGCCTCGAACGGCTTCGACGACGACCTGCCCTATTGGGATCGCCGGGGCGCGCGGCCGCTGCTGGTGCTGCCCTATGCGCTCGATACCAATGACATGAAGTTCTTCCACCCCAACGGCTTCGTCCGCGCCCGCGAAATGGTCGACTATGTCGAGGACGCGCTGGCAACCTTGCTGGCGGAGGCCGAGCGCGGTCATCCGCGCCTGCTCAATATCGGCTTTCACCTGAGGATCTGCGGCCGGCCCGCCCGTTTCCCCGCTTTCACCGGGATACTCGACCGGCTCGCCGCCCTCGGCGATCGTGTCTATGTGGCCCGTCGCGACGCCATTGCCGGGGCCTTCGCCACCGCCGTGCCGGCGTCCTGACCATGCGCCTGCTGCTGGTCAATCCGAACACCAGTCCCGCCACGACCGAGGCCATGGTCGCGATCGCCCGCGATGCGATGCCCGGCATCACGATCGAAGGCCTCACCGCGCCCTTCGGCGTGCCCTTGATCACCAATGCCGCCGAGCTCGCCACCGCGGCCGAAGCGGTCGTCGCGGCGCTCGCGGCGCCGCCCGCCGGTATCGATGGCGTCATCGTCTCGGCCTTCGGCGATCCGGCGCTGCCGCGTCTGAGGGATCTCCTCGCGGTCCCGGTCACCGGCATCGCCGAGGCCGGCATGGCGGAGGCGGCCGTCACCGGCCGGCGCTTCGCCGTGGTCACCACCACGCCGGATCTCGCCGCCTCGATCGCCGGCCTCGCCGGGCGCTACGGCCACGATGCCGCATTCCTCGGCACCGTCCTGACCGAGGGCGACATGCAAACCGTCATGGCCGATCGCGACCGGCTCGTCGAAGCCTTGCTGGCGGCATGCCGGCGCGCCATCCGCGATCTCGGCGCCGAAGCCATCGTCATCGGCGGCGGCCCGCTCGCCGTGGCGGCCCGGCGGATCAGCGCCGATGTGGCAGTGCCGCTCGTTGAGCCGGTTCCGGCGGCGGTTCGGCTCGCCGTGGCGCGGGCGGCGAAGGTGTGAGGGGAAATCGTGGCGGCCAGAACGGCGGCCGTGTGTCCTGCTGAGTCGCGACGTCCACATCGGCCGAAAACGCACGACGTCATCCCCGGCCGAGCCCGGCAGAAGCTCTTGCTTCTGCCGACGCGAGGGGAAGGGGATCCAGGAGTTGCAGAGCACTGTCCGCGAGGCTGCGAAATCAGTGGCGCCATGCCATCGGCGGACGTGAACTCATGCACTGGAAGCGAGGCCTGTCGACCCCTGGATCCCCTTCCCCTCGCTTCGCTCGGCCGGGGATGACGTCCTGAATAGACCACTGCCGTTTTGCGCATGATCTCCTCGAAGAACAGCAATGAACCGCCCTCCCTCAATCCCGCGCGCGCAGCCTTTCCCGGTAATCCCGCTCCATCCGCGTCGCCCCGGCCCGCACCTCGGCCAGAAAGGCCTGGGCCAGCCTCGACAGCGGCCGGCTCTTCGACCAGGTCACCGAGGCGACCGCCCGGGTCACCGGCTCATAGGGCAGCACCACCAGGTCGTCGCCGGCGCCGTAGCGCGGCGAGAACGGATCGACCACGGCCACCCCGACGCCACTTTCGGCCAGCACGCAGGCCGTGTTGCAATAGCGCACCTCGACGGCGTGCTTGAACGGCTGGCCGGCCTTGCGGAAGCTTTCGCGCACCGCCTCGCCGAGCCGGGTGCCGCGTTCCAGCGCGATGAAGGGATGACCGTCGAGGTCCGCCGGCGTGATCACCGGCTTGTTCGCCAGCGGATGGCCGGGCTTGACCACGCAGACCATGTCGCCGGTGAACACCGCCTCGCAATGCAACCCGGGACGCTCCTCCAGGCCGATGGCGAAGCCCAGCTCGACCAGATTGCTCTCGACGCTGTCGATCACGCCCTCGTAGCGGCGCACGTCGAAGAACACCTGCACCTGCGGCCGCTGCGCCAGGAACTCGCGCAGAGCCGAGGGGATGACGCCGTAACCGATCGGCGGCGTGGCGACGATGCGCAAATGGCCGGCCTTGCTCTCCTTGAGGTCGCGGAGCTTGTTTTCCAGAATGGTGTGCATGGTGAAGATGGATTCCGCCTCGTCGTGCAGCATCTGCGCCTCGCGGGTCGGAAACAGCCGGTTGTTGATCCGCTCGAACAGCGGAAAGCCGGTCTGCGCCTCCATCGCCTTGATCGCGTTGCTGATCGCCGGCTGCGACAACCCGAGCTGGCTCGCCGCCGCCACCGTCGTGCGGTAGCGGATGATCGCCCGCAGGATCTCCAGTTGGCGCAGGGTCATGGCGTAGTCCTCACTATCATCCCGGCGAATAGATCGGCCCAAAATATCATAGTCCGGCCTATTGTTGCACTGCCGGGGCAATGTCACAGTTTCGTCGTCCGGCGGGTCCGTGCCTGATCAAATCAGGCACCGGGCCCTGCCCTCATGGTTCAAGAGAAGGCAAGACGATGTCGCGCAGTCTTCGCGTCGCTGGTGCGCAAATGGGGCCGACCCAAAGGGACGACAGCCGGGCGGATACGCTGGCGCGCCTGATCGTGCTGCTCGAAGAGGCGGCCGCCAAGGGCGCCGGCCTGGTGGTCTTCCCCGAGCTCGCCTTCACCACCTTCTTCCCGCGCTGGCTGCTCGAGGCCAACGAGCTGGCGACCTATTTCGAACCCGCCATGCCCAATCCCGCGGTCCAGCCGCTGTTCGACCGGGCGCGCGAGCTGAAGGTCGGCTTCTATGTCGGTTATGCCGAGCTGACCGAGGACGGCCACCACTTCAACAGCTCCATCCTGGTCGGGCCGGACGGCCGGATCGTCTCGAAATACCGCAAGATCCACCTGCCCGGCTCGGTCGAGCCGCGGCCCGGCGAGAAGTACCAGCAGCTGGAAAAGCGCTATTTCGAATATGGCGACCTCGGCTTCCCGGCGGTGCGCGCGCCCGAAGCCTGGGCCGGCGCCATTACCGGCATGCTGATCTGCAACGACCGGCGCTGGCCGGAAGCCTGGCGGGTGCTCGGCCTGCAGGGCACGGAACTGGTCTGCGTCGGTTATAATTCGGCGGCCTATGACCCCAATGGCGGCGACCGCGAGGACGCGGCGCTGCGCACCTTCCACGCCAAGCTGGCGGTGCAATCCAACGCCTATATGAACGCCACCTGGGCGGTGGCGGTCGCCAAGGCCGGCAACGAGGACGGCGCCGGCCTGATCGGCGGCTCCTGCATCGTCGATCCCAACGGCGTCATCGTCGCCGAAGCGGCGACCCTCGGCGACGAGATCATCATCGCCGATTGCGACTTCGACCTCTGCCGCCAGGGCAAGACCAAGATGTTCAATTTCGAAGCCCATCGCCGGCCGCAATGGTACGGCCCGATCACCGGCCAGATCGGCGTGATCGAGCCGGACCAGGAGACGGCCGCCTAGCCTCAAAGCGTCAAAAGGGGCCGCTCGCCGGCCGCCGCATCTGGAGGGGAGTACAGATGATCAGGCATGTTGTTGCAGGTTTCGCCGCGGCGGGCCTGGCGGTCGCCGCGGGCGGACTTCAGGCCGGCGAATTGCCGGCCCAGGTCCGGCAGTCCGGCGTCATCCGCATATCCGTCAACGCCATCTATCCGCCGATGGAATATCGCGACCCCGCCACGAACAGGCTGGTCGGGCTCGATATCGATCTCGGCGAGGCTTTGGCCGCCAAACTCGGCGTACGCATCGAATGGTCGGAGAGCGCCTTCGAGCAGCTCATTCCCGGCCTGCAGACCGGCCGCGCCGATCTCATCCTGTCGGGCCTGAGCGACCTGCCGGCGCGCCGCGAAACCATGGATTTCATCGACTACCTGAAATCCGGCGCGCAGTTCTACACGCTCGCCGCCGCGCCTTTCGCAACCCCTGAGGACCTCTGCGGCAAAAGGGTCGGCACCAGCCGCTCGACCTCGTTCCCCGACCAGATCCGGCGCTGGAGCGCGGAAAACTGCGAAGCCAAGGGCAAGCCGGCGATCGTGGTCGTCCCGGCAGAAAGCACGGCGGATGCGCGCGCCCAGCTCAAGCAGAGCCGCATCGACGCCGCCGTCCAGGGCAGCGAAACCGTGCCCTATACGATGTCGCTCGACCCCGGCGCCTTCAAGGCGGTGGGTGGTTCGTTCACGGTCAACTATCAGGGCATCGCCTTCAAGAAGACCGACACGGCCTTTCGCGACGCCGTCGCCGAAGCCCTTGTCGCCCTCATCAGGGATGGCACCTATCAGCAGATCCTGGCCAAATGGAACCTGCCGAACAATGCGGTTCCCGGCCTGATCATCAATGGGGAAGCCCGATGACGCTCGCATCGACCCAAAGCATCGGCGCACCGGCCGCCAGCGACCCGTTTCCCGATATTGCCGGCCTGAAGATCGTCAGGCGCACCCATTGGGGCCGCTGGCTGGCGGCTTCCGCCATCATCGCCGTGCTCGCCTGGATCGGGCTCGCTTTCGCCCAGGGCCAGATCGAATGGGCCTATGTTGGCCGCTTCCTGACCGTGCCGTCGATCCTGTCGGGCGTGGTCAACACCATCACCATGTCGGTGCTCGCCATGGGGCTCGGCATCGTGCTCGGCGTGCTGGTCGCCATCATGCGCATGTCGCACAATCCGGTGCTGCGCTCGGTGGCGCTGGGTTACGCCTGGTTCTTCCGTGGCACGCCGGTCATCCTGCAATTGCTGCTCTGGTTCAACCTGGCGCTGATCTTTCCGACCATGGGCATTCCGGGCCTGTTCAGCGCCCGCACCGTCGACATCATGACGCCCTTCGTCGCCGCCCTGCTCGGCCTCGGCATCAACCAGGGCGCCTATACCTCGGAAGTGGTGCGCGCCGGCCTGATCTCGGTCGATCAGGGCCAGTACGAGGCGGCCCAGTCGATCGGCATGACCCGGCTCCTGTCGCTGAAGCGGATCATCCTGCCGCAGGCCATGCGAGTGGTCATTCCGCCGCTCGGCAACGAGTTCATCGGCATGATCAAGCTGACCTCGCTCGCCAGCGTCATTCAATATTCCGAGGTGCTGCACAACGCCCAGAACATCTATTACGCCAATTCGCGCGTCATCGAGCTCCTGATCGTCGCCGCCATCTGGTACCTGGCGATCGTCTCGGTGCTGACGCCCCTGCAGATGCTGCTCGAGAAATATTTCGCGCGCGGCGCGGCGAAAGGGCGCTGACCATGGCAACGCCGCTCGTCTCCATTCGCTCCGTCGCCAAGCATTTCGGCACGTTCCAGGCGCTCAACAGCGTCTCGCTCGACGTCACCCAGGGCGAGGTGCTGTGCATCATCGGCGCCTCCGGCTCGGGCAAGACCACGCTTCTGCGCTGCATCAACCAGCTGGTCGAGATCGATGCCGGCGCCATCTGGGTCGACGGCGACCTGGTCGGCTACCGCCGCGTCGACGACAAGCTCTATCCGCTGACGGAGGCCGAGATCGCCCGCCAGCGGCTGAAGACCGGCATGGTGTTCCAGCGCTTCAACCTGTTTCCGCACATGACCGCGCTCGAGAACATCATCGAGGGCCCGGTGCAGGTGTTGAAACGCGACAAGGCCGAGGCTACCCGCGAAGCGCGGGTGCTGCTCGACCGCGTCGGCCTCGCCTCCAAGGAAGGCTCCTTCCCCGCCAACCTCTCCGGCGGCCAGCAGCAGCGCGTGGCGATCGCTCGCGCCCTCGCCATGCAGCCGAAGCTGATGCTGTTCGACGAGCCGACCTCGGCGCTCGACCCGGAACTGGTCGGCGAGGTTCTGACGGTCATGCAGGAACTGGCGCGGAGCGGCATGACCATGATCGTCGTCACCCACGAGCTAGGTTTCGCCCGCGAGGTCGCCGACCGCGTGGTGTACATGGACCACGGCGCCATCGTCGAACAGGGGCCCGCCAAGGAGGTCTTAGGCTCTCCCAAAGAAGAGCGCACCCGGGCCTTCCTGTCGGCGGTCCTTGCCTAGAAGCTACAACAAACAATGAGGGGTTCCGACATGAAGAAATGGGCTTTCGCGGCCTGCCTGCTCGGCCTGATGGGCTCGGCCCAGGCCGCCGAGCTGCCGGCCGCCATCAAGGCGCGCGGCACGATCATCGCGGCCATCGTGCCGAACTATCCGCCGCTCGACCTGAAGGATCCGGCGACCAGCGAGTTGACCGGCTTCGACGTCGAGTTGGGCGCCGCCATCGCCGCCAAGCTTGGCGTGCGCATGCAGTGGCAGGAAACGAGCTTCGAGCAGATGATCCCGGCCATCGCCACCGGCCGGGTCGACATCGTCCTCTCCGGCATGAGCGACCTGCCGAGCCGGCGCGATACGGCGAGCTTCGTCAACTATCTGCGCTCGGGGCCGCAATTCTTCGTCCGCGCCGCGCGCGCCGCCGAATTCCCCGACATGCTGTCGCTCTGCGGCAAGACGGTCGGCGCCAGCCGGCGCACCTCCTATCCGCGCGAGATCTCCCGCTGGAGCGAGACCCAGTGCGCCGCCGCCGGCAAGCCGGCGATCACCTTCGTCGGCACGGAAGGCTCGGCCGATGCGCGCACCCAATTGCGCCAGGGCCGCATCGACGCCGCCATGCAGGGCAACGAGACCTTGCCCTATATCATGGGCCTCGAACCCAATACCTATCATCCCGTCGGCCAGCCGATCGCCACCCAGCTGATGGGTATCGCCACGGCCAAGGACGCGACCGAATTGCAGCAGGCGCTTTCCGGCGCGCTGACCGAGCTCGTCGCGGACGGAACCTATCGGCGGCTTCTCGACAAGTGGAAGCTGTCAGCCAATGCCATTGAAAGGGTGACGATCAATGCCGGGGAATGAAAAATGGGACGTGATCCCGACCAGGCCTGCGAATATGGCGCCGCCGGCGCCTGAATTTCCCTGGCCGAACGGCCATCGCGCGGCGATGTTCCTGTCCTTCGACGTCGACGCCGAAAGCGCCTGGACCTCAAAGGACCCGGCCCATGCCGAGCGCCTGGTGACCATGTCCTTCGGCGGTTTCGAGGCGCGCGTCGGCACGCCGAAGCTCCTGGAACTGCTCGACCAGCTCGGCCTGAAGGCGACCTTCTTCATCACCGGCTGGGCGGTCGACGCCCATCCGGCCATGGCCGAAGCCATCCTGAAGGCCGGCCACGAGATCGGCCATCACGGCTATCACCACCTGCTGCCGGATCCGGGCGATCCCTATATCCAGGACGAACTCGACCGCGGCTTCGAGACCTTGAAGCGCCGGCTCGGCGTGGTGCCGGTCGGCTATCGCGCGCCCTTCGGCGAGAGCTGCGACGAGCTGCGCGTCAGCCTGAAGCAGCGCGGCATCCTCTATTCGTCGTCCTGGCGCGATGATGTCCGGCCCTACCGTCAGGTCCTGCCCGACGGTTCGCCCGGCGTGATCGAGCTGCCGCCGACATCGAGCTATGACGACTGGATGCACGGGCTCAGCGCCCGCTTCTCGCCGCGCTCGGTGTTCCCCAAGGAACATGTCCTGTCGATGTGGAAGGACGAGCTGGACGAGGTCAGGGACTGGGGCGCCATGGTGACCACCGTGCTGCACCCCCAGGTCAGCGGCCGGCCCATGCGCCTGCGCCTGCTGCGCGAGTTCCTGACCTATGCGCTGGATCACAAGGACGTCTGGATCACCACCGGTGAACAGATCGCCGCGCATTATGCGGCGTGTGAGAAGGCGGCCTGAAGCGCGTAAACCCTCTCCCGCGCCTTCGCGGGAGAGGGTGGCGCCGTCAGGCGCCGGGTGAGGGTCTGAAGAGGGCCGGCCCCAATGACTTCACCCGGAATGCACGTCTTGCGCCGACGCAACCACCCTTGCATGTTGATCGGGCCGACTTGGTGCAAGCTGAGAGGTGCGTCGAGGCCGGTGGCCACCGGCCTCGACGCGGATGGCCGGGACCGCAACACCCTGGGAACAGAACCGCGGGTGAGCATGGTCCGGTCGT
>JAFKKV010000075.1 GCA_017304475.1 Hyphomicrobiales bacterium
CGCCGTTCTCGCCGCCGTCGGCTACAACTTCCGCCTCCTGCTCAGGTGGCTGGCGCTTCTTTACGCCCTCATCCAGGCAACCTTTGCCGCAACCAACATGCGCCGCGCAGTCGCTCAGATCGCCTGATCAGCGTTCTTCACGGACGACTGGTTGCAGGTTCGAGTCCTGCCGGGCCCACCATTTCCTTCCTCCGTGCCGCAAGTCCCGGCCCCGGCGCTCATTCGGGCTTGATGTTGTTGGCGCGGATGATGTCGCCCCACTTCTTCGCCTCGGTGTTCATGAATGTGCGCAGTTCCGCCGGCGTCGACGTCGCGGGTTCCGCGCCGACCTCGACGATGCGCCGGCGCGTCGCCGGGTCCGACATGGCCTTCATATAGGCGGCGTGCAGGCGCGCGATCATCGGTGCGGGCGTGTTCTTCGGCGCCAGCATGGCGAACCAGCCATAGGCCTCGTAGCCGCTCATGCCGACCTCGGCGACGGTTGGGACCCCGGGCAGGACCTCGGACCGCTTGTTCGCGGTGATGGCGAGCGGCCTGAGCTGGCCGCCCTGGATCTGGCCGAGCACATTGGGGATGAGCTGGAAGCTCACCTGCAGCTGGCCGCCGACGAGGTCGCTGACGAGCTGGCCCGTGACGCGGTAGGGCACATGGGTCATCCGCGTGCCCGTGACCTGCTCGAAATAGGCCGCCGCCAGGTGCTGCGAGCTGCCATTGCCGATGCTGCCATAGTTCAGCGTGCCCGGCGCCTTCTTCGCCGCCGCGATCAGGTCCGAGACCGACTGCACTGGCTGGTTGGCATTGACCACGATGACATTGGGGAGCGTGGCGATCAGCGAGATCGGTTCGAAGTCGGTCAGTGGGTCGTAGCCGATATTGGGGAACAGCGACTGGTTGACCGCCAGCGGGCCGGACGCCGAGACGAGGATCGTATAGCCGTCCGGCTCGGCGCGGGCGACGGCGGCCGTGCCCAGATTGCCGCTTGCGCCCGCCTGGTTCTCGACCACGAAACGGTGGCCGAGATCATCGGCCATTTTTTCGAGGACGATGCGGCCGACAATGTCCGATGCGCTTCCCGCGGCGAACGGCACGATGACGCGGATGGGGCGTTCGGGATAGGCGGCCTGGGCCATGGCCGGCGTGGCGGACAGGCAGGCGGCCATCATCGCGATGCCGGCAAGGGCGGTCCCCGGTCGAATGCGCATCACATTTCCTCCTTGGTCGTTTGATTGTCTGACGGCCGAACCGGCCGCGTCGAGGCGCTTGGCGCGGCGGCCTTCGCCCTTCGCATGCCGGATCGACCGGCATGCTGCTTGCCCGTGGCGCCGGGAGCTGTCAGGCATCGATGACCTGGTCGACGAAGCCCTTGTAGACCTGTGATTTCGGCTTCTCGCGGTCGGCGGCATTCACATAGGCGATCGAGCTTCGGCCGAGCAGGGCCGCCGGCAACACCATCACCCGGATGAACCGGCTGGCGCGATCGCCCGCCGCCTGGGCGAAGACCGGATCGGGACCGCTCTCGAACCAGGCGGCGCCCGGCCCGTAGCTCGCCGAATGGCCCATGGCGTCGATCCTGATCCCGCCATCGATCAGGCAGCGGATGCCGGGGCCCTGATGGGTGTGAAGATAGGCGCAGCCGCCGGGCGGGAAGGACACGCTGTCGGCGCGCATGAGAATGCCGCCGGCGACCGGCCAGGCGAGCCTCTGGTGCAGCTTCTCGCGCGTGATGCCGTCGCGGGGTGCCAGGGTTACGGTCGGAACCGCCTCCGGCGCGAGTTCATAGCGCCAGACCGTCGCCCCGCATGCCGCCGCCGTCAGCTCCGCGCTGCGGCAGACCCCGAGGGCCTGATCGTCGCGGATCCTGAGTTCGCCCGACGAAATCTCGCCGTGGACCACGTAGCAGATGCGGTGCACGCCGTCGTCCGGCAGCGACAATTGGCCGCCTGCGGCGATGACATCCTCGACAAGTCTCAGTTCCATTGCAGGCGCGGTCATGCGGCAACCTCGTTGATCAGCTTCAGGGTGAGCCCCGCCACATGGGCCCGAGGGGGCATCGGCCGCGCGGCGCGTGGCCTCACCTTGTCGCCGGAGACCCTACAGGCGCGCCGCCGCCTCGGCTTACCGCCATGTCCGGCGACTTACCTTTCCGTCCGATTTAGTGGAGGATGCGGCCAAGCTCGCCCGGAGACAGCGAGCAGGGGAGGGATGATGACTGGCGTTCTCGGCGTCCATCAGGGGCTTTTCGGCCGCGTCACTCTTTTCCGGACCAATCAGCCGGTTCACGTCCATGCCCATCCGCATGTCCACGCCCTCATCAAGGTGGCGGGCCAGGACGGTGCCTATGAGGTCGAGGGGGTGCCCTGTCCGATCACCGATGACCGGATGGTCCTGCTCAATCCCTGGGTCCCTCATGCCAATTGGCGGGATGTGAACGATCCGCCGATCACGATCCTTGCGCTCTATATCGAAGCGGGCTGGCTCGTCCGCGGCGGCCGCGGCGCGATCGGGCGGCGGCCGTTCAATCGCCAGTCGGCTGTCGTGGACCCGCGCATGCGTGCCTTCGTCGCCAAGATCGCCGCAACGATCACCGACGCCACCGCGCCGACGGCGGAGGCGGACCTGGAGGCCGATATTCTCGGCCTCCTGCAGCTGGTTCTCGCGGCGAATTCTTCGGCCGACTTTGCCCCCATCGCCGCGCGCCCGGTCGATCACCGCATCAGAAAGGCGATCAACCTGATGCGCCAGGAACCGAGCAAGCCGCAGAGCCTCGAGACCCTCGCTGTGTCGGTCGGCCTTTCGCGATCCCGCTTCTTCGAGCAGTTCAGCGCGAGCACGGGCATGACGCCGAGCGTCTACAACGATACCCTTCGCGTCGAATATGCGATCGAGCAGCTGATCGCGAGCGACCGGCCGGCACGCGATATCGCATTGGACCTCGGCTTCTCCGCACCCGGGCATTTTTCCCGCTTCTTCAAGAGCAAGATCGGCTTTACGCCGCGCGAATATCGCCAGGTGGCGCATGGCGCATTGCCGGAGTGAGCGGCGCGACCTTCCGTCCCGATGAGGCGACCGCCGGCCTCGCTTCTCCCCGTTTGGCCAGCCTTTCGCTGCGATGCGCACCGGGTGTTCGCGCCGACGACGAAAAAGGCCCGGGTTTCCGGCGTGAACGGACCGAGGCCGGCAGCATATTCCGCGCGTCCTCGTGAACCTTTTCGCGAGCCGCATCGACCCATGGAGGACCGGGGCGCTGGAGCCCTTCCGACCCTGCTGGGAGATCATCATGACCCGCTTCAAGACCCTCGCTCTCGCCGCCCTCGCCGTCTCCGCCCTGACCTTCGCCACCGCTCCCCAGGCCGAAGCCCGCGGCCGCGGCATCGGTTTCGGCCTCGGTGCTCTCGCCGCCGGTGTCGTGGTCGGCGGCGCCGCCCTCGCCATCGCCAATTCCAACGCCTATGCCGCGCCGGCCTATGGCGACTGCTACCTGACCCGCCAGTGGGTCGACACGCCCTACGGCCCGGTGCGCCGCACGGTCCGCGTCTTCGATTTATCGAAAGCCCCTCCACCCTCTCCTGATATGCCTCGAACCCTGGCTCCGGCCGGGGTTCTTGGCGCATGCAGGGGCTGGGAGGCCGGCAGCGCGGCCGCCGCACTGTTCGGGGCTGGTTGTCGCGCATCTCCGTCAGAGTCGCCTTTCGAGATCGCGCACCGGAACCGCAGCTCCTTACCTCTCCCCGGCGGGGAGAGGTCGGCCGAAGGCCGGGAGAGGGGGAATTG
>JAFKKV010000043.1 GCA_017304475.1 Hyphomicrobiales bacterium
TTATGCGATCACCTATGCCAGCGCCGACCTGACGGTGACACCGCGCGCGATCACGGTGACGGCTGACGCCAAGAGCCGTGTCTATGGCGACGCCAATCCGGCGCTGACCTATACCCCGACGGGCTTGCTGTTCTCGGACACGCTGACCGGATCGCTTGGCACCGGCGCATCGGCCACCTCCGGCGTCGGCTCCTATGCGATCACGCAGGGGACGCTGGCCAATGCCAATTACGCAATCAGCTATACCGGCGCGAACCTGGCGGTGACCCAGCGCGCCATCACGGTGACGGCGGATGCCAAGAGCCGCGTCTATGGCGATGCCAATCCGGCGCTCAGCTATCAGGTGACCACCGGCAGCCTCGTCAATGGCGACGGTCTTGCGGGCGCACTCGCGACCGGTGCGACCGTGACGTCCGGCGTCGGCACCTATGCGATCGGCCAGGGCACGCTCGCCAATGCCAATTACGCCATCACCTATGCCGATGCCAACCTGACCATCACCCAGCGCGCCATCACGGTGACGGCGGACGGCAAGAGCCGCGTCTATGGCGATGCCAATCCGGCGCTGACCTATGCGATCACCAGCGGCAGCCTGGTCTCCGGCGACGTGCTGGCCGGCGCGCTCACGACGGCTGCGACCACGACCTCGAATGTCGGCACCTATGCGATCGGGCAGGGCACGCTCGCCAATGCCAATTATGCGATCACCTATGCCAGCGCCGACCTGACGGTGACGCCGCGCGCGATCACGGTGACGGCGGACGCCAAGAGCCGGGTCTATGGCGACGCCAATCCGGCGCTGACCTATACCCCGTCGGGCCTGCTGTTCTCGGACACGCTGAGCGGCGCTCTGGCCACTGGTGCGCCCAACACATCGGGCGTCGGCACCTACGGCATCACCCTGGGCACGCTCGCCAACGCCAATTACACGATCACCTATACCGGCGCCGACCTGACGGTGACGCCGCGCGCCATCACGGTGGTGGCGGATGCCAAAGCCCGTGTCTATGGCGACGCCAATCCGGCACTGACCTATACTCCGACGGGCTTGCTGTTCTCCGACACGCTGACCGGATCGCTGGCGACCGGCGCATCGGCCACCTCCGGCGTCGGCTCCTATGCGATCACGCAGGGGACGCTCGCCAATGCCAATTACGCAATCAGCTATACCGGCGCGAACCTGACGGTGACCCAGCGCGCCATCACCATCACGGCGCATGATCTCAGCCGGGTCTATGGCGATGCCAATCCGGCCCTGACCTTCAGCGTCGGCGGTTCCGGCCTGGCCAATGGCGATGTCCTGTCCGGGGCTCTGGCGACGGCTGCGGGCACCTCTTCGAATGTCGGCGGCTACGCCATCGGCCAGGGCACGCTCGGCGGCGCCAACTATACGATCACCGGCTTCACCGGCGGGACCCTGACGGTGACGGCGCGGCCGGTGACCATTACCGCGGTGGACGTGACCAAGAGCTTCGGCCAACCGGACCCGGCGCTGACCTATGTCGTCGGCGGCATGGGGCTCGTTAATGGCGACCAGCCGAGCGGCAGCCTGACGCGCGAGGCCGGTGAGAGCGTCGGCTCCTATGCGATCCTCGCCGGCTCGCTCGCTTTGTCGTCGAACTATCAGCTGAGCTTCAGGGGCGGGCGCTTCACGGTCGCGCCGACGCCCGCGCCGGAGGCGATCAGCCAACTCGCGATGCTCTACGCGGCGCCGCCTTCGCCCGTCGGCGCCGGCGGCGATGCGGTGCTGGCCGGCCTGACGGCGGCCGGTCGGGACGGTGGGCTCAATTGCCGGCCGCAGCCGGCCGGAGGGCTGACCTGTCCTTGATCATGACAACGGCCCTTGAAATGTCATTCGTACACATGGTCCGGCTCTGCTCGCCACGGCGTCTGCCGGTGCGTGCGGCTGCTCTGCTGCTCGCGGCGGGACTGGTGCCGAGCACGCCCATGCCGGCTTTGGCGCAGGCGCCGTCGCCCAGCCAGATCACGCCCCGCAGCCTCGCGCCCGATATCCAGCGCAGCCCCACCGGCGTGGTGCTGCCCGAGGCGCCGGCCGGGCAGGTGCCGCCCGGGGCCGCCGGCGTGACGCTGCGCATCGGCGCCGTCGCGGTGGAGGGAGGCGATCCGGCACTCGCCGCCGAGACCGCCGCCATCACGGCACCGCTCCGGGGACGCACCGTGTCGATCGCGGCGATCTATGCCGCGGCCGCCGCGATCGAGCAGCTCTACGCCGCCCGCGGCTATTTCCTGACCCGCGTGGTCATCCCACCCCAGGACGCGCGCCATGGCGGCACGCTGCGGCTCAGGGTGATCGAAGGTTTCGTCGAGGCCATCGACACGTCCCGGCTGTCGGCGCGAGTCCGGGGCCGGGTCGATGCGGTCACCGCCGGCCTGGTCGGTGTACGCCGGCTGACGCTGGCGCTCTTCGAACGCAAATTGCTGCTCGCCGGCGATATACCGGGCTTGGCGCTGCGCTCCACGCTCGAACCCGGCGCAAGCCCCGGCGCAGTCCGGCTGATCCTCAACGGCGAGCACCGGCCGCTCGGCGCCGAGCTCAGCATCGACAATTCCCTGCCGAAATCCCTCGGCGCGACATCGGCGACGCTCTCCGCCGCCTTCCAGTCCGTCGCCGGCTTCGGCGAGCTCGCCTATATCACCGCCTCGGGTTCGCCATCGAATGGCTGGCTGGCTTCGGAAGGGTCGCGGCGCCTGGTGGCGGCCGGCATCATCCTGCCTGTCGGCACGGACGGATTGACGTTCAATGCCGAGGCGACGCTGTCCGACACGCATCCGCGGAGCGGCCCCGGCATGCTCGAGACGGCGAGCACCTTGCGCCGCCTGGCGTTCCGGCTGGCCTATCCCCTGATCCGCAGCCGCAGCACGAACCTGACCCTGCGCGGAGCCCTGGAGGTGGCCGACGAGCGGCAGAGCGCGCCGCTTTTCGACATCACGCTTTATGACGACCGGCTTCGCCCGATCCGCATCGGCGTCGATCTCGCCCATGTCGTCGCGCTGACCGGCACGAGCGTCAGTTTCGGCCTGGATTTTTCGCAAGGCTTCCATTGGCTCGGCAGCCGCGGCCGGACCGACGCGACCTTCAACCAGCCGCTGTCCCGGCTGGGCGGCAGCGACGTTTTCAGCAAGCTTGAATTCCGCGCCAGGCTGAACCAGACGCTTCTCTGGAATTTCGCCCTGGAACTGAGCGGCCGGGCGCAATATGCGCTGACCGGGCCGCTGCTCAACAGCGAAAGGTTCACCCTTGGCGGGCCGCGCAGTCTCAGCGCGCTCGATTCCGGCCTGCTTGCCGGCGACAGCGGCTGGCTGGTGCGCGCCGAGCTGCAATATTCGGCCTTCATCCCGCCGGGACCGGCCGGGCAGGGCGTGCTGGTGCCCTATCTTTTCGCCTCGCGCGGCCAGGCGGTCAATCTGCGGCCGACTGCTGTCGAGCATCGCACAGTCGGCGCCACCAATGTCGGTGCGGGCGTGCGCTCGACCGTGATCCCGGCCGAGCTGCCTTTCGGGCCCCGCGCGATCGATCTCGGGCTCGAGGGCGCGCGCCAGATCGGCGACGGCCCGGGCAATGACGGCTGGCGGGTCAACGCCAACGCATCCCTGAAATTCTGACCAAAGAAGGGATCGGCGGTGCGCAGCCCGTGCGCCGCGGTCCGTACATGAAAGACTGTCGTGATGACCACTTTCTCGCCGCGCCGCGGCCGCCTTGCCGTCCTGTCCTCCGCGGCCGCGATCGTGATGCTCGCCGTGCCGGCCTTCGCCCAGGCGCCCCGGCCAGCCGAAGCGCCGCCGCGTGCCCCGGCCGCCGCGGCCGGCCAGGCCGCAGCCGCGCCCTCATTGCCAGGCGGGGCCTCGTCGCTGCAGGAGGCCCATGGTGACTGGGTGGTGGGCTGCGCTGTGCAGGGCAATGCCAAGCGTTGCGGGCTGACCCAGGAGCAGACCAACCAGCAGACGCGCCAGCGCGTCCTGGCCATGGAGCTGACGCTCGCCGGCGATCGCATCGAAGGCGTGCTGCTCCTGCCCTTCGGCCTTGTGCTCGACCAGGGTGTCGTGCTCCAGATCGACGAATTGCCGCAGGGCCAGGCCTTACGCTTCCGCACCTGCCTGCCTGCCGGCTGCGTCGTTCCCGTCAGCTTCGATGCCCGCCAGACGGCCGCGCTGCGGGCCGGCACGGCGCTCAAGGCAAAGGTGCTGCCCGAGGGCGGCCAGGCGACCGTGCTGACCATTTCGCTCAAAGGTCTGGGCTCGGGGCTCGACCGCAGCGCGGCGCTCGCACGGTAGGGCCCGGCGCTTCAGGTTGAAGTCTTGCAGCGAGCCTCGAAGGACGGCGCATCGGACTGCACTCTTTCAGTCCGATGTGATCAATCTCTAGACTGGCGCCCGACGGCCTAACCGGCCGGAGGCAGCCCTCGTTGTGACAGGCGGATGATGCGGCAGGGGCTGCCGGCGGGTGCCGCGGGCGCATGAGGCGCGCGCAGCACCAGGGCGTCGGCCTCGGCCAGCACACGGATCATCGAGGAATCCTGGACCGGAGCGGGGGTCGCCACCAGCCGGCCGTCGCGCCAATCGAGGCTCGCGCGCAGATAATCGGCGCGCAGGTCGTTGGGGCCGACGTCGACGGCGAACGTGGCTTCTTCCGTTGCCGCCTCGATGTCGCGGCGGCCGGCGAGCTTGCGGAGCAGCGGCAGCAGGAAGATCGTCGAGCAGACGAAAGAGGCGACGGGATTGCCGGGCAGGCCGAGCAGCCGCATGGGGCCGAGATCGGCCATCATCAGCGGCTTGCCGGGCCGCATGGCGATCTTCCAGAAGCCGAGTTCGGCGCCTTCATGCTCGATCACGTCGCGCATCAGGTCATATTCGCCGACCGACGCGCCGCCGGAGGTCACCAGGATGTCGAAGCCGGCCTGGCGTGCGCCGCGCACCGCGGCAAGCGTCGCATCGAGCCGGTCGGGGCAGATGCCGAGATCGGTGGCGATGCCGCCTTCCCGGCGGACCAGCAGGGCGACCGCCAGGGCATTGGACGAGACGATCTGGCCCGGACCGGGCGTGCTTCCCGGCTCGATCAGCTCGTCGCCGGTGGACAGGATCGCCACGCGCGGCGCCCGATGGACCGGCACGCGCGCATGGTTCATGGCGGCGGCGAGCGCCAGCTTGCGCGGGTCGAGCCGCGTGCCGGCCGTGAGCCCGACCATGCCTTCGGCGAAATCGAGGCCCTGCGGGCGGATATGCCGGCCGCGCGGGGAAGACGTCGCCACGCTGACATGGTCGCCGTGGCGCGCGGTGTCCTCCTGGATGACGATGGTGTCGGCCCCGTCGGGCAGTTCGGCGCCGGTGAAGATGCGCAGCGCCGTGCCGGCGGGCAAGGTGCCGGAGAACGGCCGTCCGGCCGCGCTCTCGCCGATGACGGTGAGGCTGCCGGGAAGATCGGCCGCGCGTACGGCGTAGCCATCCATGGCGGAGACCGCGGCCGGCGGCTGGGTGCGGGTGGCGACGAGGTCGCGGCTCAGCACCCGCCCGTCGGCTTCGGCCAGGGGCAGCCATTCCTCGGGCAGGGCCGTCGCGCCGGCGAGGACGCGGGCCAGGGCATCGGCGACCGGCAGCAGTCCCGCCATGTCATTCGGCCCGATAGCTGCCGGAGGCGCCGCCGGTCTTCTCGACCACGTGCAAGCCCTCGATGCGCATGCCGCGATCGACCGCCTTGACCATGTCATAGACGGTCAGGCAGGCGACCGAGACGGCGGTGAGGGCCTCCATCTCGACACCGGTCTGGCCCGATACCTTGACGGTCGCGGTCACGATGACGCCCGGCAGGGCATCGTCCGGGACGATGTCGACCACCACCTTGGTGATCAGCAGGGGATGGCAGAGCGGGATCAGGTCATGCGTGCGCTTGGCCGCCATGATGCCGGCGAGCCGGGCAGTGCCCAGGACGTCGCCCTTCTTGGCTTCGCCCGCCTTGACGATCGCCAAGGTCTCCGGGCGCATCAGCACCCGGCCCTCGGCGACCGCGATCCGTTCGGTCACCGGCTTCGCGGAAACGTCGACCATATTGGCCTGGCCGCTGGCATCGAGATGGGTGAGAGTCTGTCCTTGCGCCATGGCACGGGCTTAGCTCGTCACGATCGGCTCCGCAATGGCGCCTTCGCTACTCGGCGGCCGACCGGGCTTCACCGGCCTCTTTCCCCGCCTCTTGGGCCGTTTCTTGGGCCGCCTGGCGGATCGCGCCGGCGATGGTTTCGGGGGCCTCGGCGCCGGCGATGCCGTAGCGCTCGGCAATGATGAAGAAGGGCACGCCGGTGACGCCGATACGCTGTGCCGACGCGATGTCGCGGCGGGTTCGCTCGATATCGGCATCCGACTGGAACAGTTCGGTCAACAGGCTCGCCTCCAGGCCGTTGGCGACGCCGATATCGATCAGGGTCTGGCGGTCCGCGAGATTCCGGCCTTCGAGGAAATAGGCCCGGAACAGGTCTTCGACGACCGCATCCTGGGCAGGGCCCGAGCGCGCCCAGAGGACCAGGCGGTGCGCATCCAGCGTGTTCGGCGACACCTGGATCTTGTCGAACGCGAAGGCGATGCCCTCGGCGGCGCCGACGCCGGCGACCCGCGCGAACATGTCCTTGGTGCGGTCGAGGCTGCCGAATTTCTGGATCAGATACTGGTCGCGCGGCACGCCCTCGGCGGGCAGATCGGGCGCCAGCTGGTAGGGACGCCAGCGAATCTCGACCGCGATCTCGGGAACCAAGGCCAGGGCCTTTTCGAGCCGGCGCTTGCCGATGAAGCACCAGGGGCAGACGACATCGGAAATGACGTCGACGGAAAGTGTCGCACCCGGCATGGCGGTCTCCCTGGCAAGCCACGCGAGCCTAAGCCGCGGGCCATCTCAGGTCCAGTTGGGGATTGGCGCGAGCGCCGGCAAGGCGGGTTTCGCCTCGCGGGCCGGCTCAGCGTGTCGCGGTCGGGGCGGCCGGCGGGGCGGTAGCGGCCGCCGTGCGGGCAAATTCGATCCGTTTCGACAGGCCGAGCTGGACGTTGAAGCTGGAAACCGGGATATTGCCGGTTTCCTGGGTATAGCGCCACGAACCCGCAAGGATCGCGGTCAGGCCGCCGTCGAATGCATAGGTGTATTCGGCCCCGAGCGTGGTGGTCACCGCGCGGGCGCCGAGGCCGACATATTCGTCGTTCTTGCGCCGGGCGAAGACGGCGAGCGTGTTGCTGGTGTTGAGCTTGGCCACCAGCTTGGCGTCGCTCAGCGTCGAGACATTGATGACGGAGAACGGCAAGGTGGTGTCTTCGAGGGTGCGGGCCGAGGACAGTTCGAGCGACAGCTTCTCGATCGGCAGCCTGAACATGTCGAGCGGGATCGTCGCTTTCGCCGTGTAGAGCAGGCGCTGGAGATCGTCGAAATCGCGGGCGGGAAAGGTCACGCGCGCATAGGACAGCGAGCCCTCGACCTTCATGCCGAGAAAGGTCGCCGAGGCGAACAGGTTCGGCTGAAAGCGGTCGTTGTTGCGCCTCAGTCCCAGATAGTCGGTCTCGAAGCGGAAGATGTTGCGCGAGGCGGTGAGCGACACGCCGATCTCGCCGAAGGACAGCCGGTAGAGAATGCCCGGCAGGACCGACAACGTGACGAAGCTCTCAGGGTAAGGGAGGAAGCTGCCGAGGGCGAAGATGTTGCGCTCGTTGAGCGTGGTGACCTTGGTGTCGACAGCGGTGAACAGGCGAAACTGGCCGATGTCGTAGTCGATCCGCTCGCGCCAGAGCAGCACGTCGTTGCGGCGCGACCAGGTCTGTTCGTGCACCGCGCTGATCGAGCTGCGCAACAACAGGTTGTCGGCCAGGCTCGTCGCATGCCGGAAGGTGATCCCGAGCGCGGTCGCCGGGTCGACCTCGCGGCTCTCATAGACCGTGTTGTTGGTGGCGATCGCGATGGCATAACCTTCCTTGTCGCTGCCCCGCAGATAATCCCAAGTCGCGCTCTGGTTGATGAAGCCGCTGTTCGGGCCGCCCTTGAAATTCATCGGATTTGAATCGAATCCGCCGCGCAATCCGAAGGTCGCCACCGAGTATTCCTGGGCCGCCGCCTCGGTTGCGCTGGCCGAAGTCGTGCCGCTCAGAAGCCAACCGGCAAGGGCCAAACTCACTGCAATGGAATGCCGCATGAATTCACCCGATCTGGACCGTGAATCTGCCAATTCCCTGGGTGATGATCAGTCATTCATTGCTAATTCTTGGTAAACGATCAGTTATCGATGTTGTCACGGGCAAAGTGTCGCGGCATCCGGTTCGCGCGGGCTCGGCGGATATTTGTTACGTAAAGTAATCCCTCCAGCATTAACAATACGAAGTATGGTTAAAAAGATCCAAAGATTGTAGTCTTCAATGTATCAATTTAGAACAAAATCCATCGACCGGACTGGTCCGGCGATTACCTGGAGGAATGTCATGAAACGCACTCTTGTTCTCGTTACTCTGGCGACTCTTGCAGCATCTCCGGCATTTGCTGGCGGCCGTGGTGGCTCGTCTGGCGGCGGGCTGCTGAATCTGGGCAACATCAACGTCTCGGCCCTGAACGGCATCGCCAGCGGCAATACCGTCAACGTGCCGGTGTTGAATGGCAGCAGGACGAATGTCCTCAACGGGGTCCTGAACATCAAGGCGCTGAACGGCGTCACCGGCATCGTCGGTGGTCTTCTTGGTGGCGGACACGGTTGCGGCTGCAACTGAACGTTTGCACAATTGGGCATCGAGGGGGCCGGCTCGTCCGGTCCCCTTTTTTGTTGCCTGGAGCTCAGGGAGCGCCGATCCGGCGGCGGGGCTCAGCGCGCGATTGCCGCGCGGGCCATGGTCAGGAGCTGTTCCAGCGCGGCTTGCGTCTCGGTCAGCGGGTCGCGGGCCGGCTGCTGCTCCGGCGGCCGGGTATCCTCGAAGGGCAGGGGGCCGGCCTGGCGCTGGCCGCCGGGAATGCCGAGCGCGGTCAGCCCGGTTTCGGCGAGGCGCCCGGCGAGCCCGACAATGGCGCGGCCGTCGCCGACGATGCCGGACACCCTTTGGCCGAGCACGGGATCGGCGCGCAGCACCGGGGCGATCTCGCCGCCGGCCTCGGCATAGGCCGCACGGATATCGGCCTCGGCAAAACGCCGGCCGCCGACCGCCACGACACCCTCCGGCCCGTCGGCGATCAGCAGCGCGCGCGAGGCCTTGTCGGTCGTGACAGGCAATCCGGTATCGAAGAAGCCCTCGGCATCGGTCGACCAGAAGGGCGGCAGGCCGCGTTCCGCGCCGGGCGGAAAGGCGAAGGCCGGCACCATGGCGCCGCGCAGGGCGAGCGTTCCGGCCGGGCTTGCGCGGGTCTCGACCAGAACCGGGGCCTGGCCCGCGCCGGTGGCGAAGGTGTCGGGCCCGATGGGCACGCCACCGGCCTGGGGCGTGGCGCTGGTGCGCGTCAATCCGGCTTCGCCCGGACCGAAGAAGACGTCGACGGCGACCGCTTCGGGCCGGATGTCGTGGGCCAACAGGATATCGGCGCCGCGGCGGGCGAGCAGCGTCAGGTGGCGCAGCGCCGGCCGGCCCTGGGGCGTGATGCCGGACAGGCAGGCGGCAGCGGCCACCGGCAGGACGGCATGGCTGATGCGGCTGGCGCCGAGGTCGTCGGCATAGACCCGGGGCGCGAAGGGCGGATGCGCGACCAGCATGCCGCCGCACATCAGCCAGGGCACGAGCTGCAGCGCGATGCCGGCATAGGCGTCGAGCGCGAGCGTGGCGGCAAAGACCGAGGTTTCGTCGGGCACGCCGGCCATGAAGGCGGCAAGACCGCCGGCAATGACCTCGTTATGGCTGCGCGGCACGGCCAGATGGCCCTCGGCGGTCGCGTCGACGGTAACCAGCGCGACGTGATCGGCGGCATTGGCGGTGCGCGGCGTCTCGATACGCTCGACGGCGCCGGTCGTTTCGAAGACGTCGTCGAGCGGCACGACGCCGTCGAGCACGGGCGTGCCGATCGACATGACGAAGCGAACCGAGAAGGTCTCCGCCGCGGCGAAACGCATCATGTCGGCGCAGTCGACCGGGCCGGCCCGGCCTGCGGTCAGGATAGCGCGCGCGCCGAGGCGCTGGAGATGGGCCACCGTTTCGCGCCGGCCCCAGCCGAGCGGCAGGGGCGCGGCGATCATGCCGGCCCGGACAATGGCAAGAAAGGCGACGACACCGTCCGAGCCGAGCGGAAACTGCGTGGCGATGACGCTGTCGGTGGGAAAGCCGAGGGCCTTGAGGCGCCCGGCGAGCGCATCGACCGTCCGGTCGAGCCGCGCCCAGTCGAAGCTGCGGGCGCCGCCGCCGATCAGTTGCGGCCGGTTGGGCGCATCGCGCAGCGCGGTCGCATCGGGGCGAATCTCGGCGGCGCGGCGCAGCAGGCCGTCGAGCGTCGCGCGGCCCGTCATGCCGGCCTGTGCGCCCGTCGCCGCCCTGGTTCGCCCGCCCGTCAAGATCACTGCCGCGTCGCCCCTCCAGGCTCTTCGCGCCACCATGTTTCCGAGAGATAGCCGGAAACGGATGATTCGGCAGGAATTCCGACATGGTTCCAGCGGGCGATCCACTGCGCCGGCTGATGGAACAGCGGCACCCAGTAGAAGCCGGACATGAGCACGCGGTCGAGCGCACGCGCCGCCGCGACCAGGTCCCGGTGCGAGCGGGCCTCGACAATGGCGGCAATCAACCGGTCGGCGGCCGGATCGGCGATGCCGGCGACATTGCGGCTGCCGGGGGACCGGCCGGCCTCGCTGCCCCAATAAAACGCCTGTTCGTTGCCCGGCGACAGCGAGACGTTCCACCAGCGATAGTCGATCATGTCGAAATCGTAATCGCGCACGCGCCGGTCATATTGCACGGCGTCGACGGTGCGAACGCGCATGGCGATGCCGGCGCGGCGCAGGAAACGCTGATAGGTCAGCGCCAGGCGCTCCTGCTCGCGGGTCACCACCAGGAGCTCGAAACCGAAGGGCTCGCCCGTCGCGCGGTTGCGCAGCACGCCGTCCTTCAGCTCCCAGCCGGCAGCGCGGAACAGGCCGATCGCCTCGCGCAGCCGGTTGCGGTCGCCGCCCGAGCCATCGGAGACCGGCGCGTCGTAGCGGCCGTCCAGGATGTCCTGGCGGATCGCGCCGCCGACCTTGGCGAGCAGGGCCCGTTCCTCCGGATCGGCCGGGCGCAGCCGTGCCGACAGTTCGGAATCCTCGAAGATCGACAGGGTCCGCGCGAAGCCGCCGGCGTAGAGCGAGCGGTCGGTCCATTCGAAGTCGAACAGGAGGCCGAGCGCCTCGCGCATGCGGACATCCTGGAACACCGGCCGCCGGACGTTCATCGCCAGGCCCCTGATGCCCTTGGGCGTGCCGGGATGAATGGTGTCACGCACCACGCGCCCCTCGCGCATGGCCGGGAAATCATAGCCGGCGGCCCACAGGCCGGGATCGGTCTCGCTCCGGAAATCGACCAGCCCCTTCTTGAAGGCTTCGAACAAGGTGTTGGAATCGCGGTAGAAATCGAAGCGTATTTCGTCGAAATTGAACAGGCCGCGATTGATCGGGAGATCGCGGCCCCACCAGTTGGGATCGCGCTTCAGCGTCACGCTCTCACCGGGGCGGATCTCGGCCACGGTATAGGGGCCGGAGCCGACGAGCGGGGTCAGCGTGGTGTCCTCGAAGGTCGCGGGATCGATGGCGTGGCGCGGCAGGATCGGCATCAGGCCGAGAATCAGCGGCAGTTCGCGATCCTGCGCGCCGGCCAGGTCGAACCGCACGGTGAGCTCGTCGATGCGGTCGGCGCGCTGCACCTTGCGGTAATAGGTCCGGTGGTTGGGACGGCCGCGGTCACGCAGAAGTTCCCAGGAAAACAGCACGTCGTCGGCGGTGATACGCCGCCCGTCGGAGAAGCGGGCCCGGGGATCGACATGAAAGATTACCCAGGAGCGGTCCTCGGGAACTTCGACGCCCCGCGCGATCTGCGGGTAGAGCGTGAACGGCTCGTCATAGGAGCGTGTCAGCAGCGTTTCGTGCAGGTAGGGCCGGGCGCCCGGGATGGCGAGGCCGCGCACCACGAAGGGATTGAGCGTATCGAAAGTGCCGGGGAGCCCGGTGACCAGCCTGCCGCCCTTCGGCGCGTCCGGGTTGACGTAGCGGCGATGGGCGAGATCCGGCGTGGTGGCGGGCTCGCCATGCATGGCGATGCCGGCGCGGATTCCGGCGCGTGGCCAGGCCGCCGCCGGCGCCGGTTCGGCAGGCGCCGGACCGGGCGTGAAGGCGAGCGGCATCGCGAGACCGATGGCGAAGACGAGGGCGCGAAGATTCATCAGGTTCAGGAGTTGTATCATCGGCTCCACTGCTTATCACGTTGGGCCGCTGATTCCCGCTTTCCAAGCGTCAATCGAGCCGCTATCTACCGCCACCGGAGGTCGCGCCCAAGTGTCGCCACGTTCAATGGCGAAAGAGCGCGTCCCGAATCCGTTTTCTGCCGTTCCGATCCACCGCGTCTTGCGCGTGCGCCGCCGGGACAACGACCGAAAGGACTCTTTCCATGTCCCGTCTCTCCGTTCCGGCTCGCCTTGGGCTCGGCGCCGCCCTGCTGCTCCTGCCAACGCTGGCTCTCGCGCAGCAGCCGCAGCGTCCGGCCCAGCGCCCGGCCCAGCCCGCCCCGGCCCAGCCGGCGGCGCCCGCCGCTCCGGCCGCGGCCGAGCCGCAGCTGCAGGCCGTTCAGACGCCCTGGGTGAAGCTGTGCGACAACGTGCCGGTCGACGAGCGCACGCCGCCGACCACCAAGAAGCTCTGCATGGTGGTGCAGGAGACGCGCGCCGAGAACGGCCAGATGCTCGCCTCGGTGCAGATTCGCGAACTGGAAGGCGAGAAGCCGCGCCTGATCATCGCGGTGCCGGTCGGCATGTCGCTGCAGCCGGGCATCCGGGTCGTGCTCGAAGGCGGCCAGGGCGCGGCGACGCCGCAGGCCATGCGCTACGAGGTCTGCCTGCCCAATGCCTGCTTCGCCCAGATGGAGCTGCAGCCCGATTTCCTGAACCGGATGAAGCGCGCCAACAACCTGAACATCCAGGTCGTCAACATGAACAGCCGGGCGATCTCGCTCGCCATGTCGCTGACCGGCTTCCAAGCATCCTATGACGGCCAGCCGGTCGACCCGAAGGCCTATGAGGAAAGCCAGCGCAAGCTCGCCGAAGAGCTGCAGCGCCGCGGCGAGGAGGCCCAGCGCCGCCTGCAGCAGCAACAGCAGCAGCAAGGTGGTGCTCCCGGCGCTCCGACGCTGCCGGGCGCTCCGGCTCCCGGCGCGCCGCTGGGTGCCCCGCCGGCCGGTGCCGCGCCGCTGGCTCCGCCGACGCGCTGATCGCGCGATCTCTCAGATCGCCCGATATCTCCAGGACTGATTGAACGGCGCGGGATTTTCCCGCGCCGTTTTTCTTTTTGCAGTGCATCATAGGCCCTTCGACGGATGGCCGGCCGGCCCGGTCTCGGCTACACAATTTCCCGCAGGTCGGCGTGAATAAAGCGCGACATGCCAATGAGATAGCGGGCATCGGCCGGGGCGTTTCAGAACCCTGTCCGGGCGCTCGCCACCTGGTTCGAAATTCCGGAGGGGCCCATGAAACTGCCGCGCAACGTCTACAAGCCGCTCGCCATCGGCGCGCCCGAGCCCTATCGGGAATTGCCGGTCCGGCTCGAACGGATGATCCACTTCGTGCCGCCGCATATCGAGAAGGTGCGGGCCAAGGTGCCGGAGCTCGCCGGATCGGTCGATGTCGTGCTCGGCAACCTGGAAGACGCCATACCGCTCGATGCCAAGGAAGCGGCGCGGCGCGGCTTCATCGACATGGTCAAGGCGACCGATTTCGGCAGCACCGGCGTGTGGACCCGGGTCAATGCGCTGAACTCGCCCTGGATCCTCGATGACCTCACCGAGATCGTCGCCGCGGTCGGCAACAAGCTCGACGTCGTCATGCTGCCCAAGGTCGAGGGGCCCTGGGACATCCATTATCTCGACCAGCTGCTTGCCCAGCTCGAAGCCAAACATGCGGTGACCAAGCCGATCCTGATCCACGCGATCCTGGAGACCGCCGAGGGCGTGAAGAATGTCGACGACATCGCGCAGGCCTCGCCGCGCATGCACGGCATGAGCCTCGGGCCGGCCGATCTCGCCGCATCGCGCGCCATGAAGACGACGCGGGTCGGCGGCGGCCATCCCGAATATAAGGTGGTGGCCGACGCGGCGGGCGAGGGGGCGGCCAGGACCTCCTACCAGCAGGACCTCTGGCATTACACCATTGCCAAGATGGTCGATGCCTGCGCCGCCAACGGCCTGAAGGCCTTTTACGGCCCGTTCGGCGATTTTTCCGACCCGGTCGCATGCGAGACCCAGTTCCGCAATGCCTTCCTGATGGGCTGCGCCGGCGCCTGGACGCTGCATCCGAGCCAGATCGACATCGCCAAGCGCGTCTATTCGCCCGATCCGGCGGAGGTCGGCTTCGCGGCGCGGATCCTCGCCGCCATGCCCGACGGCACCGGTGCCGTGATGATCGACGGCAAGATGCAGGACGACGCCACCTGGAAACAGGCCAAGGTCATGGTCGACCTGGCACGGATCGTCGCCGCCAAGGATCCGGATTTCGCCGCCCGCTACGCGCTCTGACCGGTCCGGCCCGGCCGGTCGCATCGCGCGAAACCGGCCGGGCCTTGCCGGGACACTGAACCGGCGGCGGCCCGCCTGCGTATCTGGCAAGCAACCCAATCGAGGCGAAGGGTCGCGATCGGTGTCTGTTTTTGCGTCCGCCGCGCGATCTTTCGTCTCGTTTGTGACGTTTTCCTGAAGCTTTGGTTGACACGGGGGCATGTTGGCGTTCTTGTCGCGCGCCTCAAATCACCCCCAACCCTTCGCGAGACGCCGAGTGAGCCTGATGGATAAGCCCCGGGTCGCAAAGTTCAAGATCGGCCAGGTCGTCCGGCATCGGTTCTATCCGTTCCGGGGGGTGGTGTTCGACGTCGATCCGACCTTTTCCAACACCGACGAATGGTATGATTCCATCCCGACGGAAATCCGCCCGTCCAAGGACCAGCCGTTCTACCATCTGTTCGCCGAGAACGCCGAAACCGAATATGTCGCCTATGTCTCCGAGCAGAACCTGGAAGCCGACATGAGCGGCGACCCGGTGCGCCACCCGCAGGTCGACGAGATCTTCGAGCGCGACGAGACCGGCGAATATCACGCCCGCCGATCCGGCCTGCATTGAGCCCCTGGGGGCGTGCATTGCATTCAGCCTGAAGCGGCCACCTCTCGAGATCCCGCAGTGGAAGCACCATCTTCACCTCTCCCGCCGGGAAGAGGTAAGAGGTGGAGCTTCACGCGCGAGCCTCGAGGGACGACTGACCTTGATGCAAGGCACGCACCGCCTGCATTGAGCCCGGGTCCGCATTGAGCCCCTGCGCTCTCGCGCGTTGACCCCCGGGCATCACACCGCTAGCGCTCAACCGGGCTCATCCAGAGGCGCGGGCGGTTTCTCCGCATGATTCAGGTTCTCAATCTCGCGATGCCGTTTTTCGGGCTGATCGCGCTCGGCTTCTTCACGGCCCGGTTCAAGGCGTGGCGCGGCACCCTGATCCCCGAATCCGGGCTCGCCTGGATGAACTTCTTCCTGATCTATGTGGCCCTGCCGGCGCTGTTCTACCGGATCCTGGCCCAGACGCCGCTGGAAAAGCTCAACAACGTGCCCTTCGTGGCCGGAACCACGCTCGCGACACTGACGGTCTTCATCCTCGGCTTCGGTTATGTCGTCTGGCGGTCGGACGGCAATATGCGGTTTGCGACCATTGCCGGCCTGTCGGCGGCCTATGGCAATATCGGCTATATGGGGCCGGGCCTGGCGCTCTCGACCATCGGGCCGGACGCGGCGGTGCCGGTCGCCCTGATCTTCTGCTTCGACAATATCCTGTTGTTCTCGCTGGCGCCGCTGCTGATGGCCCTGTCGGGAGGTCGCCGGCGCTCGATCGGCTCGGTGCTGCGCGAGACCGTGACCAAGATCGTCACCCATCCCTTTATCCTGGCGACCGTCATCGGGGTTGCCTCGGCGGTCGTCAAATTCGAGCCGCCGGAAATGCTCGACCGGCTGCTGGTGTTTCTGCAGTCGGCGGCCGCTCCCGTGGCGCTGTTCACGCTCGGCGTGACGGTGGCATTGCGCATGGAGAGCTTCGCCGCGCTCGGCCGGGTGGCGGCATCGATCTCGCCGATCCTGACCCTGAAGCTGATCGTTCACCCGGTGCTGGTGATTCTGCTCCTGTCGGTGCTCGGTCATTTCGAGCCCTATTGGATCTTCACCGCGGCGTTGATGGCTTGCCTGCCGCCGGCGCTCAATGTCTTCATCATCGCCCGGCAATATGACACCTGGGTCGAAGAAGCCTCCAACGCGGTGCTGCTCGGCACGGTCATTTCGGTCGTGACGCTCACCAGCGTGCTCTATCTGGTGAAGCACGAGATGCTGCCGATCAACCTGTTTCCCGTGTGAGACTCAGGCAGCTTGATCGGGCCTCTCGCCACGCATCAGGCGCGGCTGGGCATGGCCGGGCTGAAGGCCCTCGCGCATGAAGGCGCGCCGGAGCGGACCGACCTGGTCCATCAGCCAGAGGCCGAAACCGCGGAGGCCGTGAACCGGCATGAAGTCCGACAGGAGCGAGCGGTTGAGGGCATGAATGGCGAAGGACCGACTGACGATGTCGGCGCGCCGGGCGCGATCATAGGCCGACATCGCGGCTTCGCCGCCGCTATCCTCGCCGCGCGCCCGAGCGTCGGCGAGGCAGTCGGCCAGGGCCGCGCCGTCGCGCAATCCGAGATTGAGGCCCTGCGCGCCGATCGGCGGCACGACATGGGCGGCCTCGCCGATAAGCGCCGCCCGAGCGACGCCGAATCTCTTCGGCGTGACCACGGAAAGGTCGAAGCGGCCGCGGCCGGGCTCGACCGTGACCTTGCCGAGGATCGCCTGCGATCGCCGCTCGATCTCGCGTGAAAAGGCGGCATCGTCGAGCGCCAGCATCTGCGCGGCTTCATCCGGCGTGACGACGCAGACCAGGCTGGAGCGGTCGCCGGGCAGGGGCACCAAGGTGAAGGGCCCGGTTCGGGTGTGGAATTCGGTGGAAACGTCGAAATGCGGCCGGGAATGGCCGAAATTCGCGGTGACGGCGGTCTGCGGATAGCGCGTTTCGACGGTCTCGATGCCCGCGGCCTTGCGCACCAGGGACTGCCGGCCGTCGGCGCCGGCCACCAGGGCGGCCTCGATGACGCGTCCCGAGGCGAGCGTCACCGCCACGCCCTCGGACCCGATTTCGACCGCGGTTGCCGCCTCCTCGATCACGGGAATGCCGGCCTTGTCGACGGCCGCCCTCAGGCCGGCATTGAGATCGGCATTGGCGATATTGTAGCCGAAGGCCTCGAGGCCGATTTCGTCGGAACGGCCCTCGAACAGCGGCGCGCGGATCAGCCGGCCGGTATCGTCGACGAGCCGCATGACGCGCAGCGGCGCCGCCTTGGCGACGAGGCCCTCCCAGACGCCGAGCGTCTCAAGCGCCTTGACCGAGCCGTCGAGCAAGGCGCTGGTCCGCTGGTCGAGGCCTGCCGGACGCGGGCCGGCGGCGATGATAGAGCGCAGGCCGGCGGCATCGAGGGCGAGTGCGGCGAACAGGCCGGCCGGTCCGGCGCCGACGATCACGACATCGGGCCGCTCGCCGGGCGAGACGGTCTGTTTAGGGGTGTTGGGGGGCGGGCTCATCATGCGTTTCCAGTTGCCCGAGACCTAACACCGCCGGCCATCGCGTCCAAGCGATGGATCGTCGCGTTGACGGTTTGCACAGGCCGCGATCTAACTCGCATGACGCGAGGAGCCTGGCGCCCGATGATCGATGGTCCGATGGCCGAGAGGTGCCAGGGGTGAGCGATGAGCGCGCATCCGGCGGCCGCTGGCTGACGGCCTTCGCCGTTCACGCCTTCACGGCTTCCGGCGCGGTGGTCGGCCTGCTGGCGCTGCAGGCGGCTTCGGAACGGCGCTGGGCCGTGATGTTCGCCTGGCTGGCCATTGCCCTGCTCATCGACGGCATCGACGGCACCCTGGCGCGCGCTGCGCGGGTCAAGCAGGTGCTGCCGCGCTTTTCCGGCGACATTCTCGACCTCGTGGTGGATTTCCTGACCTATGTCGTGGTGCCGACCTATGCCCTGGTGGCCGCCGGCCTGCTGCCACCGGGCTATGAACTCGGTTTCGCCGCGCTGATCCTGGTGTCCTCGGCGTTCTATTTCGCCGATGCGAACATGAAGACCGTCGAGGGCGGCTTTCGCGGCTTTCCCGCGGTCTGGAACGCCGCGGCCTTCCTCATCTTCGTGTTTTATCCCGGGCCCTGGGGAACCGGCCTGGTGATTGCTGTCCTGGTGGCGGCAACCTTCGCGCCCATCGTGATGATCCATCCATTCCGGGTGGCCCGCTATCGTGCCGTCACCCTCGCGGTCCTGGCTCTGTGGGTGCTGGCCTCGGCCCTGACGCTGCTGGCGGATCTCGCGCCCAGCCTCTGGATCAAGGCCGTGCTGGCCCTGACGAGTGCCTATTTTCTCACCGTCGGATTGCTGTTCGGCCGGGCGCGACCGGCGGGTTAGGCCCGGGCTCATGGAGCCAAGGTAGAGGGTAACGGCATCGATCTTGATGGACCCGCAGCCTGGCCCTTGCGCGGCAAGATCTCCAGCCCGGAGCAAGGGACCAAAGCTTCGGCTTGACAAGGCCGGGCGGCGGCCCTAGGTCCCGGATCGCAGTCGCTCGTTGAGCGCTGCCGTAGGCGTTACCGTCATCCAACGCGTCCCTTGTCGAGAGGATCCCAGCAGGGAGGTCTCGACGGAAGAGGCGCTATGTCATGATGTCGGTTCCCCAAATCCCGTTCGCTCGCCGTTTGATGTCCGCGACAGTATTCCCAACCATGGGCGTTCTGGCGATCACGCCTGTCCGGTCTGGACAGCGCGGTCGCATGATGGGCCGGGCGACGACTCACGCCGGCATCCTTGCCGCGATGACCTTGCGATGCGCGGGTTCGCGACCCCGAGGTTCGGCTAGCGCGGCCGTCCTCATCGCGGCCGGCACGATCCGGGCGCCGGCGCATCCGGCTTTGCCCGCGGTTTCTTCCCATCGACCCCGCTGACCCGCGGCCGTTGCTGCGGCGGCTATCCGCCTGACCAGGCGATTCGAATGGCGGTGGCTTTCGACACCTGGCGACACCGGCCAGGAGACGGCCGAACCATCAGCCGAGACCAGAATTCAACACAGGAGCAATCAAGCCATGCAAATGACTGGCAACACGATCCTCGTGACCGGCGGCACCAGCGGAATCGGGCGCGCGCTCGCCGAAGCATTCCACGACCGCGGCAACCGCGTCATCATCACGGGGCGGCGGCAGTCCCTGCTCGAAGAGATCGCGGCGGACCGGCCTGGTCTCGTGGCGATGCCGCTCGACCTCGACGACCCACTCGCCCTGACGCATCTGGCGAGCCATGTTCGTGCAGGCTTTCCCGAACTCAATATGCTGATTGCGAATGCCGGCATCTCCCGGGCGGAGGACATGGCGGCGGGAGGCTGGGACGCTTCCGACGCCCGGGCGATCGTCGAGACCAATATCATGGGCGTGCTGCGCGTGACGGCGGCGTTCTTGCCGGTGCTCAGGAAGCGGCCGGGCGCGACCATCATGGCGACCAGCTCGAACCTCGCCTTCGTTCCCCGCGCCGACTTTCCGACCTATTGCGCCAGCAAGGCCTTCCTGCATTCCTGGCTGCAATCGCTGCGTCATCAGCTCCGCACCATTCCAGTCGAAGTCCTGGAGCTGGCGCCACCCTATGTGCAGACGGGGCTCACGGGCGAGCGGCAGGTATCCGATCCGCGTGCCATGCCGCTCGGCGCCTATGTGGCCGAGGTCATGCAATTGCTGGAGACGGGCGATCATCCCAGGGGCGAGGTCCTGGTCGAGCGCGACCGGGCGCGGCGCTGGGCCGAACGGGACGGTCGCTACGCGGAAACCTATGCCGCGATGAACCCGGCCTAGCCCTGCATTGCGCGTGGCATCCGGGCGGGCGGTCGATTGCCTGTAGCCCTTGTCGCGATAGCCAACGATCCAGATCTCTCCGCAGAACCTCGAAATTTGCGGAGAGATGCATGCTCTTGCCCGCCTCGCGCCGCCTTCGCCGGGCGCCGAGACGATCGGACCGCCGACAGGGCGCGGTCTTTGGTCGCCGGAGATTCCGCTTTGCGCGGCCCTTGAACTCCGGCACATTTTGCGCCGAGGGGAATGCCATGCCGGGACATCTGACGACCCACGTATTGGACACCGCGACCGGCAGGCCGGGAGCGGGGATCGCCTATCGGCTCTATCGGATCGACGGCCAGAATCGCAGCCTGGTGGCCGAGGGCCGGACCAATTCCGACGGGCGCGCGGACGCGCCGCTGCTGACGCCCAAGACCATCGCGCCCGGTCCTTATGCCCTGCAATATGACGTCGCGGATTATCACCGGTCGATCGGGCTGGCACTGCTCGACCCGCCGTTTCTCGACGTCGTCGAGCTGCGTTTCGGCATTTCCGCGCTCGACCAGCATTATCATGTGCCGTTGCTGCTCTCGCCCTACGGCTATTCGACCTATCGGGGATCATGACGCGCATATCCCGCCCGCTCCGCTTCCTGCATCGGGGCCAGACCGTCACGATCGACCGGTTCGCGCCCATGACCACGCTGCTGGACTGGCTGCGCATCGAAAAGCGGCTTACCGGCACCAAGGAAGGCTGCGGTGAAGGCGATTGCGGCGCCTGCACCGTGGCCCTCGGCCGCCTGAAGGGCGGCGCGCTCGTCTACGAACCGGTCAATGCCTGTATCCTGCTGCTCGGGCAGGTCGACGGCTGCGAGGTGGTGACGGTCGAGGACCTGGCCGATGGCGACGCGCTGCATCCGGTGCAGGGTGCCATGGTGCGCCATCATGGCTCTCAATGCGGCTTCTGCACGCCGGGTTTCGTCATGAGCCTGTTCACGCTCTATCAGGAGGGCGGCGCGGCGGCGGCCGATCGCGACGCGGTGCTGACCAGGATCGCCGGCAATCTCTGCCGCTGCACCGGTTATCGACCGATTGTCGAGGCGGCGCTGGAGGCCTGTTCGCAACCGCCCGACGACCGCTTCAGCGCCCGGCGGAATGCCACGGCCGAGGTCCTGGCGGCGCTGCGCGACGGCAAGGACATGATCGTCGGCGACGAGACGTCGTTTTTCGCCGCGCCGGCCTCGCTGGAGAGCCTTTGCCGGCTGATGACCCGCCATCCGGACGCCGTGCTGGTCGGCGGTGCGACCGATGTCGGATTGTGGATCACCAAGCAGCTCAGGAGCTTGCCGAAGCTCGTTCACACCGGCCGGGTGGCCGAGCTCCGCCAGATCGTCGAGGCCCCCGAGGCCATTTCGATCGGCGCGGCGGTGACCTATGCCGAGGCCGAACATGCGCTTGCCGGCTTCGATCCGGACGTGGCCGTCTGGGCCGACCGGCTGGGCTCCGCCCAGGTTCGCGCCACCGGCACGCTCGGCGGCAATATCGCCAATGGCTCGCCGATCGGCGACAGCCCGCCCTTGCTGATCGCGCTCGGCGCGACGCTGCATCTCAGGCGCGGCGCGGCCGAACGGACGCTGCCGCTGGAGGATTTCTTCCTGGCCTATGGCCGGCAGGACCGCGTGGCCGACGAGATCGTCACCCATGTCAGCGTGCCGCGGCCCGGGGCGAGCGAGCATTTGCGCGCCTTCAAGATCGCCAAGCGCAACGACCAGGACATTTCCTCGGTCATGGGGGCGGTGAAGATCAGCCTCGATGGCCGCCGGATCCGGGGCGCGCGGGTGGCCTTCGGCGGCATGGCCGGGGTGCCGAAGCGCGCGGCCGCGGTGGAGGCGGCGCTGGCTGGCCTCGATATCGACGACCGGGCCGCTTGCGACGGCGCGCTGGCGCGGCTCGCGGACGATTTCCAGCCGATGGACGACCACCGGGCATCGGCCCGCTATCGCAGCCTGGTCGCGCTCAACCTGCTGCGCAAGGCGCTGATGGAAATCGCCTCGGGCCGGCGCGAGGCGACACGCATCGCGCATTTGCGGGAGGCCGGCCATGACGCCTGAATCGCCCGCCGGCCAGATCCCGGAAGACCAGATCCCGGAACGTCATGTCCATCGCTCCCTGAAACATGACGCCGCCGAGCGGCACGTGCAGGGCACCGCCCCCTATGTCGACGACATCAGGGAGCCGGAGGGCACCTTGCATGTCGCGCCCGGCGGTTCGCCGGCCGCCCGCGGGCGGATCACCCGGCTCGACCTCACCGCCGTCTTGGCCGCGCCCGATGTCGTCGCCGTGCTGACGGCGAACGACGTGCCGGCGGCCAACGATGTCAGCCCGGTGGCCGGCGATGATCCGCTCTTCGCCGCGGAGCGCGTGGAGTTCCACGGACAGGTGGTCTTCGCGGTGGTCGCGCGGACCCGCGACGCGGCGCGCCGGGCGGCAGCGCGGGCGATCATCGAGATCGACGCGGAGACGCCGCTCGTCTCGGTCGACGACGCGCTCGCTGTCGATGCCGACATCATGGCCGACTATGCGTTCCGGCGCGGCGACGTCGCGGCGGCGCTGGCCGAGGGGCCGTGCCGGCTCGAAGGACATTTGAGGATCGGCGGCCAGGAGCATTTCTACCTGGAGGGCCAGGCGGCGCTGGCCGTGCCGGAGGAGGGCGGTTCCTATACCGTTCATTCCTCCACCCAGCATCCGAGCGAGGTGCAGCATGTGGTCGCGCGCGTGCTCGGCATCGCCGACGCCGCCGTGACGGTTGAGGTCCGCCGCATGGGCGGCGGCTTCGGCGGCAAGGAAAGCCAGGCGAGCGGTTGGGCGGCCATGGCGGCGCTTGCCGCGCGCCGCACCGGCCGGCCCTGCAAGGTCCGGCTCGACCGCGACGACGACTTCATCATGACCGGCAAGCGGCACGACTTCATTGCCGGCTATCGCTGTTCCCATGATCTCGACGGCCGGCTCCGCGGCGTCGACATGCAGTTCGCCAGCCGCTGCGGCTACAGCCATGACCTGTCGTCGTCGATCAACGACCGGACCATGTTTCACGCCGACAATGCCTATTATTATCCCGACGTGGCGATCCATTCGCGCCGGATGAAGACCAATACCGTGTCGAATACGGCCTTTCGCGGTTTCGGCGGGCCGCAGGGCATGCTGCTCGCGGAACGCCTGATGGACCGGATCGCCTGGGCGCTCGACCTCGACCCCCTCGATGTCCGCTACCGCAACCTCTATGGCACCACCGACCGCAACGTCACGCCCTATGGCATGACGGTGGAGGACAATATCGCGGCGGAGGTGATGGGCCAGCTCGAGGCATCCTCGGACTATCGCCGCCGCCGCGCCGACATCGCCGCCTTCAATGCCGGCAATGCCGTGCTGAAGAAGGGGCTGGCGCTGACGCCGATCAAGTTCGGCATCTCCTTCACCACCACCTTCCTCAATCAGGCCGGCGCGCTGGTCCATGTCTATCAGGACGGCTCGGTGCACCTGAACCATGGCGGCACCGAGATGGGGCAGGGCCTGTTCATCAAGGTGGCGCAAGTGGTGGCGGAAGAGTTCGGCATCGCGCTCGACCGGGTGAAGATATCGGCGACCCATACCGGCAAGGTGCCGAACACCTCGCCGACGGCGGCCTCGTCCGGCACCGACATGAACGGCATGGCGGCGATGAACGCCGCAGCCGAGATCAAGGCCCGGCTCGCCGAGTTCATCGCCCGCGACTGGCAGGTGCCGGTCAGCAGCATCTCGTTCCGCGACGACCAGGTGCGCTCGGGCGAGCTTGTCCTGTCTTTCGCCGAGGTGGTGAAGAAGGCCTATCTGGCGCGCACCCATCTGTCCGCCGCGGGTTTCTACGCCACCCCGAAGATCACCTGGGACCGGGCCAAGGCGACCGGCCGGCCGTTCTTCTATTTCGCCTATGGCGCGGCCTGCGCCGAGGTCACGATCGACACCTGGACGGGCGAGTTCACTTTGGACCGCGTCGACATCCTGCATGATGTCGGCAAGTCGCTGAACCCGGCCATCGATCTCGGCCAGATCGAAGGCGGCTTCGTCCAGGGCATGGGCTGGCTGACCATGGAAGAGCTGGTCTATGACGCCAAGGGCCGGCTGCGCACCCATGCGCCGTCGACCTACAAGATCCCGACCGCGCGCGACGTGCCGGCCGATTTTCGCGTCGCCTTTTTCGACGGCGCCAATCGCGAGGCGACGGTCTATCGCTCCAAGGCGGTGGGCGAACCGCCGCTCATGCTGGCCAATGCGGTGTTTTCGGCCATTGCCGACGCTATTCATGCCTTGAATCCGGCGCATGCTGTGGCTCTTGACGCACCCGCCACGCCCGAGGCCATCCTGTTCGCCTGCGAGGCGCAGCGTGCGGCGAAGGGAGCCTGAGGTCATGGAGGTCTGGCCGCGGATCGAGGCGATCGTGGAGGCGCATGGGGCGTGCGCCCTGGTCAGCCTTGTCGCTGCCCGCGGCTCGACCCCGCGCGAGGCCGGGGTGCGCATGATCGTCCGGCCCGACGGCGCCTTTCACGGTACGATCGGCGGCGGTGCCCTGGAGTGGCAGGCGCTGGCCAGGGCCCAGGCCGTGCTGGCCCGCGGCGAACGCGCCGTGGTGACCATCGACCAGGCGCTCGGGCCCGATCTCGGCCAATGCTGCGGCGGCCATGTGCGGCTGAGCATCGAGGCTTTCGATACCGGCGACCTCGAGGAGATCGGCACGCTCGCCGCGGCAGAGCGGGCCGGGCCATTTGCGGTCGCCGCCCGGCGGCATGCCTGCGGCCGCATGATCCGGCGCATCGTCGATCCGGAAAACGACGTCGCCCCGGCGGTCGCCGGCGAGGCGATCGAGCATTTCGGCGAGAGACTGGCGAATATCCTGCTGTTCGGCGCGGGGCATGTCGGCCGGGCCGTGGTGCTCGCGCTGGCGCCGCTGCCGTTTCGCGTCACCTGGTGCGACGAGCGGCCGGGCGCCTTTCCGGCGACGATCCCGGGCCATGTCGAACCGACCGCCAGCCCGGCGCTCGCGGTGCTCGCCAGGGCCGCACCCGATGTCCAGGTGCTGGTCATGACCCATAGCCACCAGCTCGATCTCGACATCGTCGCGGCCGCGCTGGTGCAGCCCGGCGTCGCCGGTGTTGGCCTGATCGGCTCGGCGACCAAGAAGGCGCGCTTCACCCGCAGGCTCGCCGAATTGGGCGTGCCGGCGGCGCGGATCCGCGCGCTGCGCTGTCCGATCGGTCTTGCCGGCATATCAGGCAAGGAGCCGGCAGTGATCGCCGCCTCGATCGCGGCCGAATGCCTCATGCTGCGCGAGGCGCGCGCCGCGCCTGCCCATGCCAAAGTCCATGCAGGCCGCCGCGCCTGAGTCTTCACATCCTTCAAGCCGCTTCCGGACCCGTCATGGATTTCGCCCTCGCCGCCGATTGGCTCAACCTGCTGTCGCGCTGGTTCCATATGACGGTGGGCATTACCTGGATCGGCACGAGCTTCTATTTCATGTCGCTCGACTACCAGTTGAAGGCCAAGGCAGCCGGCGCGCCCGGGCCGGACGGCACGGCCTGGGAGGTTCATGGCGGCGGCTTCTACCATGTCGACAAATATCTGGTGGCGCCGGCCAACCTGCCGCCCGACCTGATCTGGCACCGCTGGGCGGCCTATCTCACCTGGGTCTCGGGCTTCGTGCTGCTGTCGGTGCAATATTACTGGAATGCCCGCGGCTTCCTGATCGACCCCTCGGTGGCGGCTCTCGTGCCCTGGCAGGCGATCGGCCTGTCGCTCGTCTCCATCGTCGCCGGCTGGCTGATCTATGACGCGCTCTGCCGTTCGCCGGTCGCCAATTACCCGACGCTGCTGTCGATCATCGTCTTCGCCCTGATCGTCGGCGCCTCCTGGGCCTTCTCCAACGTCTTTTCCGGGCGCGGCGCCTTCATCCATGTCGGTGTATTCATCGGCACGATCATGGCCGCCAATGTCTTCCTGGTGATCATTCCGAACCAGAAGATCGTGGTCGGCGACCTCATTGCCGGGCGCAAGCCGGATCCGAAATACGGCAAGATCGGCAAGACACGCTCGACCCACAACAATTACCTGACGCTGCCGGTGCTGCTGATGATGGTGTCGAACCATTATCCCATGCTCTACGGCCACCCGGCGCAATGGCTGGTCGTCGCCTTTATCGTCGTCTGCGGCGCGCTGGTGCAGCACACCCTCAACCGCCACGAGGCGGGCGACCCCTGGCAGAGCTATGGCTGGGCGGTGCCGGTGGCGGCAGTGGCGCTCGTCTGCATGATCTTCGTCACCGCGCAGCGGCCGCAGCTCGATTTGGCCGGCGCCGGCCAGGTCAGCGAGGCGCGCGCGCTGGAGCTTGCCGCCCGGCACTGCGGCGCCTGTCATGCGCGCCAACCCAAACATGCGGGCTTCACCGAGGCGCCCAAAGGCGTCACCCTGGAGACCGCAGCCGACCTCAGACGTTTCTCGGGAGCCATCGTGCAGCAATCCGTGCAATCCAAGGCCATGCCGCTCGGCAACGAAACCGGCATGACCGACCATGAACGCGCCGAGCTCGGCGCCTTTCTGGCGAGCGCCCGGTGATGGACGGGCCCGATATCGAACGGTTCGGCGCGCGCGCGGAAGCCATGCTGGAGGAACTGGCGGCGATTTCCGAGGAGCCGGACCGGCTGACCCGGCGGTTCCTGACGCCCGAGCACAAGCGGGCAGCGCATCTGGTCGGCCAGTGGATGGCGGAAGCCGGCATGAGCGTCGCCGAGGACGCGCTCGGCACGGTGCGCGGCCACTATGGCCGGGAAGGCGAGGCGGCGGGAAGCAATGCGGTGCCGCGCCTGCTGATCGGCTCGCATATCGATACGGTGATCAATGCCGGCAAATATGACGGCATGCTGGGCGTGGTCGCGGGGATCCTGGCGATCGAACACTTTCGCGACCGGAACCAGCGCTTTGGCTTCGCCATCGACGTGCTGGCCTTCGGCGACGAAGAGGGCAGCCGCTTTCCGACCGTGCTGTCGTCATCCGCAGCCGTCGCGGGTGCGTTCGAGGACCGTTGGCTGCCCGGCCTCGACGTCGACGGCATCGCGCTGGACCAGGCGATGCGCGACTATGGCCTGGACCCGCAGGCCGTCGCGGCGGCGGCTCTGCCGCGCGAGGAGGCGCTTGCCTATGTCGAGGTCCATATCGAGCAGGGGCCGGTGCTGGAGCACCAGGATGCGCCGCTCGGCGTGGTCACCTCGATCGCCGGCCAGTTCCGCACCCGGGTCACGGTGCGCGGCATGGCGGGACATGCGGGCACCGTGCCGATGGCGATGCGCCAGGACGCGCTGGTCGCCGCCTCCGAGATGGTGATATCGGCCGAGGCCATCGCCAGGGCCCATCCCGAGGCGGCGATGGTCGCCACCGTCGGCACCATGAAGGTCATGCCAGGCGCCGCCAATGTGGTGCCCGACATCGTCGAATTCGTACTCGACCTCAGGGCTTCGTCCGATCCGCCGCGGTTCAAGGCGCTGGCCGAGTTCACCCATCGGGTCGAAAAGATCGCCGCGGCGCGCGGCTGCACCGTCACGCTGGAAACCTATCACGACTGCGCCACGGCGGCCTGCGCACCCTGGCTGCAGGACGGGTTCGCCCGCAGCCTCGAAACGCTCGGCCTGCCGGCGCCCCGGCTCGTCTCGGGGGCCGGCCACGACGGCCAAGCGATGAGCAAGCTCACCGATTTCGCCATGCTCTTCGTACGCTGCAAGGGCGGCATCAGCCATAACCCCGTCGAATTCGCCAGCGTTCGCGACATGGGCCTGGCGGTCGCCGCGCTGATCCGTTTCATCGAGGACTTCGACCCGGCTCGCCGTCATTGATTTTCCGCGGCGTGAATTGAACGGCTGAGCCGGCGCGCAATATTCGCCGGTGAAGGCGCCGGGGGCGGGGCCGGCATATCCGCCATTCGGGGCGCTGCCTCGGCGCGACCGAAATGATCGGCGGCGCGCCCTCATCCGCAATTTTCGATCGCCGGCCCGCGTCAACGCGGCTCGGCATGGCAGGCAGGGGCTGCGGATGCAGCTCCGCCCTTGCGAAATCGCCCCCAAGCCGCCTAATGAGACACGATAGTCGCGTCGGGATGAGCCATGGCCACGCTGATCGATACCCTGAAGCGGGATGCCCGCCCCAGGCACCCTGAAAAGGCGCACCGGCCGGACCAGCCGATCCAGCGCAAGCCGGACTGGATTCGGGTCAAGGCGCCGGGCTCGCCCAAATGGGCCGAGACCAATCGCATCGTGAAGGAAAACGGCCTCGTCACCGTCTGCGAGGAGGCCGGCTGCCCGAATATCGGCGAGTGCTGGGAAAAGAAGCACGCCACCTTCATGATCATGGGCGACACCTGCACGCGCGCCTGTTCGTTCTGCAACGTCAAGACCGGCATGCCCGGCGCGCTCGATCCGCATGAGCCCGAACACACCGCGATCGCGGTCGAAAAGCTCGGGCTGGAACATGTCGTCATCACCTCGGTCGATCGCGACGATCTCGCCGATGGCGGCGCCGAGCATTTCGCCCAGGTGATCCGCGCCATTCGCGCACGCTCGCCGAAGACCACGATCGAGATCCTCACGCCCGATTTCCTGCGCAAGGACGGTGCGCTCGAAGTGGTGGTGGCGGCACGTCCCGACGTGTTCAACCACAATCTCGAAACCGTGCCGTCGAAATATCTGAAGGTGCGCCCGGGCGCGCGCTATTTCCACTCGATCCGGCTGCTGCAGCGGGTCAAGGAGCTCGATCCGACCATTTTCACCAAGTCCGGCATCATGGTCGGCCTCGGTGAGGAGCGCAACGAAGTGCTCCAGTTGATGGACGACCTGCGTTCGGCGGAGGTCGATTTCCTGACCATCGGCCAATATCTGCAACCGACCCGCAAGCACCACGAGGTGATCCGTTTCCTGACCCCCGACGAGTTCAAGGGGTTCGAGACGATCGCCAATGCCAAGGGCTTCCTTTTGGTGTCGTCGAGCCCGCTGACCCGCTCGTCGCACCATGCGGGCGAGGATTTCGCCCGGTTGAAGGCGGCGCGTTTCGCCAAGCTCGGCCGCTGAGCGGTTGGGCGGCGATGCGGCGGGTCCTGGTGATGGGCTGTTCCGGCTCGGGCAAGACGACGTTTGCGCGGGCGCTCGCCGACAGGCTGGGAGCGCCCTTCGTGTCGCTCGACGCGCTGTTCTGGAAGCCCGGCTGGCGCGAATCGGAGCCTGAGGAATTCTCGGCCAAGGTCACCGCTGTGGCCGGCGAGCCGGCCTGGGTCATGGACGGCAATTATACCCGGCACGGCGCGGGCGAATTGCGCCGGTCGCGCGCCGATGCGGTCCTCTGGTTCGATCTGCCGCGTTTGGCCTGCCTCACCGGGGTCATCAGGCGGATCGCAGCCAGCCATGGCCAGGTCCGGCCGGAAATGGCGCCCGGCTGCCCGGAACGGGTGGATCTCCCGTTCCTGCGTTATGTCTGGACCTACCGGCAGCAGCAGAGGCCGAAATTGCTCGCCTATTTCGCCGGATTGCGCGTCGATCAGCGGCTCGTCGGCTTCACGACACGCAACCAGGCGGCGGATTTCCTGGCCGCGGTTCCAGCCAGCGCGAGAGCCTGAGGCCATGCCGGTTTTCAAGACGGAGCGGCGGGTCAGGCATTTGCCGGCCGAAATGTTCGACCTGGTCGCGGATGTCGAGAAATATCCGGAATTCGTGCCGCTCTGCCAGCAGTTGCGGGTGCGCCGGCGGGTCAATGCCGGGGATGGCGGCATCGAGATCCTGGTGACCGACATGACGGTCGCCTACAAGATGCTGCGCGAGACCTTCACCAGCCGGGTGACGCTCGACCGGCCGCGCCTGCATATCCTGGCTGAATATCTGGACGGCCCGTTCTCGCGCCTGGAGAACCACTGGCGCTTCGCCGCCGACGGCACGGAGGCCACCGTGGTCAGCTTTTCCATCGACTACGAATTCCGCAGCCGCGCGTTGGCCCTGGTGATGGGTGCGGTGTTCGACGCGGCATTCCGGCGCTTCGCCGAGGCCTTCGAGGCGCGCGCCGACCTAGTTTATGGCAACAAGCCGGCGGCATGAGGCCTGGCGATTGCCGGTCAGCCGGAGGCCAGCGCCTTCAGCATCCCGAGCGCAACCGCGACGCTTTCCGCTCGCACCTCATCCCGCCCGATCGGGCCGAAGCGGCGCTCCTCGGCGATGAGCCGGCCGTCGCTGGAGGCGGCGGCGAAATGGACGAGGCCGACCGGCTTTGTCTCGGTGGCGCCGCCCGGGCCGGCAATGCCGGTGATCGACACGGCAAGATGGGCCCTGGACCGTCCGAGCGCGCCGCGCGCCATGGCCTCGGCGGTCTCGCGCGAGACCGCGCCGAAACGCGCCAGCACCGCCTCGGAGACGCCGAGCATCTCGTGCTTGGCCTCGTTGGTATAGGTGACGAAGCCGCGGTCGACCACGTCGGACGAGCCGGCAATGGCGGTCAATGCGCCGGCGACCAGCCCGCCGGTGCAGCTCTCCGCGGTCGCCACCATCCATCCCTTGCCACGGCAGAGCGCCAGGACCTCGGTTGCCGCCGCGCGGATCGTCGCCTCGTCCATCTCAGCCTCCAAGACCTGCACCAATTCCGGTTCCCAAGCGCCGGCATGGCCCGCCACGAACGGCAATGACACCGGGACCAACGCTCGTCAGGTGATACTCTACGTCATCCCCCGACACGGCGCTGCCGAGGGAAGGGTGCGTACTCTGCGTCATCCCCGGCCGAGCGAAGCGAGGGGAAGGGGATCCAGGGGCCGACAGGCTGCGCTCGCAGTGCATGAAATCGACGGGCAGGCGTCTGTGCCTCCGAGGGATTTCGCGGCGTCTAGGTTTCTGCCCTGCACTCCCTGGATCCCCTTCCCCTCGCTTCGCTCGGCCGGGGATGACGTTGAGTGACGACGGCAGGCGGCAGGTGTCTTCCGCCAGCCTCCGCCAGCTTCCGTCCGTCATTCGCCCGGGAGCCTGATGCTCGCCACCGCCAGGGCGGCGAGGCCCTCGCGCCGGCCGGTAAAGCCCATTTGCTCGCTGGTCGTCGCCTTGATGGCGACGCGTTCCGCGGCCAGGCCCAGGATCTCCGCGATGCGCGCGCGCATGGCGTCGCGATGCGGCCCGACCCGCGGCGCCTCGCAGACGATGGTGATGTCGATATTGCCGATCCGGCCGCCGCGCGCGGCGACCCGGGCGCCGGCATGGGCCAGGAACTGGTCGGAAGAAGCGCCGCGCCATTGCGGATCGCTCGGCGGGAAATGACTGCCGATATCGCCATCGGCGATAGCGCCAAGCAGGGCATCGGTCACGGCGTGCAGAACGACGTCGCCGTCGGAATGGGCGAGCACGCCGCGATCATGGGCGATCCGGACACCGCCGAGCCAGACATGGTCGCCCGGGCCGAAGGCGTGGACGTCGTAGCCCTGGCCGACGCGCAGGTCGTTCATCGCGATGGTTCGGGTCATCAGGCGCTCTGCGGCTTCGAAATCCAGCGGATAGGTCAGCTTCACATTGGCGGTATCGCCGGCGAAGACCCGCACGGCATGGCCGGCGCGTTCCATCACGGCCGCGTCGTCGGTCGCCGCCGCGTCGCCTTGTGCCGCGGCGTTGCGGTGAGCCTGCAGCAAGGCGGCGAAATCGAAAGCCTGCGGGGTCTGGATGGCGCGCAATTGCGGACGGGCAGGGGTGCCGGTGACCTGTTCGGCGAGGTCGACGGTCTTGATCGTGTCGACCACCGGCGTGCCCGGCACCGCGGCGAGAACACCGGGTTCGGCCATGGCGGCCAAAGCGCGGTCGATCAGCTCGGCGGAGACGAAGGGCCGGGCGGCATCATGAATCAGCACGATGTCGGGCGGGTCCAGGGCCAGCGCCGATAGCCCGGCGAGCACCGAGGCCTGGCGGGTCGCGCCGCCAGGCACGGGCGGTCCGAGGACAGGGGCCGCCGCGATCGATTCGGCGTAAAGCGTCGCGTCGGCGGGATCGATGACCACCCTGACCGTGGCGATCGCGGGGTGGCCGGCGAAGACCGCCAACGCATGGGCGAGCAGCGGCTTTCCGCCGATCGGGCGGTATTGTTTGGGGACGCCGTCGCCGGCGCGGCTGCCACGCCCGGCCGCGACGATCAGCGCGGCAATTGTCCTGGTCGGTTTCATTCTTCGCCTGGTCCGTACACCGGTTCCCTAGCCTGGATTGGTCTCACCGGCTACGGCCGGCGCCGGGCAGGCGGGTCGCGCGCCGGCCCTTGCCTGTCGATCGGATCAGCATTCCTCTTGTGCGGTGCGGCAAAGATGTCTAAACTGTAGGCATTCGATTGGGCGCACAGGAAATAGGCATTCGAATGGCGCAAATTTCGACCACGACGCCTTCGGCCGTGGCTCTTTTGATTGGCCCTCATCGGATCGCCAGCCCCGTGGCGCTCGCCCCCATGTCTGGCATCACCGATGCGCCGTTCCGCCGGATGGTGGCGCGTTTCGGCGCCGGCTGGGTGGTGTCCGAGATGGTGCCGAGCGACGACCTGGCGCTGGGCGGGGAAGAGGCGCGGCTGCGCGCCGAGGGCGACGGGCTGGACCTTCACGTGGTGCAGATCGCCGGCTGCGAAGCGCATTGGATGGCCGAGGGCGCCAAGGTGGCTGCCGGTGCCGGCGCGAAAGTCATCGACATCAATATGGGCTGCCCGGCCAAGCGCGTGACCGGCGGCTATGCCGGCTCGGCGCTGATGCGCGATCTCGATCATGCCGAAAATCTGATCAAGGCGACGGTCGCCGCCGTCGACGTGCCGGTGACGCTGAAGATGCGGCTCGGCTGGGACGAGGCCTCGATCAATGCCGCGGAGCTTGCGCGGCGGGCGGAAGCCGCGGGCGTTCAGCTGATCACCGTTCATGGCCGTACCCGCCAGCAATTCTACAAGGGCCAGGCCAATTGGGCGCTGATCGCCGCCGTGCGCGCGGCCATCAGCCTGCCGCTGGTCGCCAATGGCGACGTGACGACCGCGGGCCAGGCTTCCGAATGCCTGGACAAGGCGGGAGCCGATGCGGTGATGATCGGCCGCGGTGCCCAGGGCAGGCCCTGGTTCCTGGCCCAGGTCGGCGCCCATCTGACGGGCGCGCCGGTGCCGGCCGATCCGGACCTCGCCGACCAGCATGCCGTGATCGTCGAGCTCTATGAAGCCCAGCTCGGCCATTACGGCGTGGCCGTCGGCGTGCGCCATGCCCGCAAGCATCTCGGCTGGGCGCTGGATGCGGCGGCCGAACATGCCGGCGCCGATGCGGCGACGCTTGCTGCGGCGCGCCGGCGGGTGCTGACCATCGATGAGCCCAAAGAGGTCATCAAGGCGCTCGACGAGGCCTATGACGCGCTGGCCTGGAGGGCCGCAGCATGACGCTTGCAGCCAAGCCCGTCGCCAACCCCGCCGCGATCGCCATGGACAACCATGATTCCATTCTGAACGCCCTGCCGCATCCGGTGGTGAGCGTCTCCTCCGATGGCACGATCCTCGACGGCAATGCCGCGGCCGAAGCCTTTTTTCAGGCGTCGATCCCGGTGCTCAGGCGCCATGCCCTGCGCGAACTGGTGCCCTTCGGCAGTCCCTTGCTCGCCTTGATCGAGCAGGTGCGCGATCGGGGCGCGCCGGTCAACGAATACAAGGTCGACCTCGGCACGCCGCGCAACGGTGCCGAACGGGTGGTCGACATCTATGTGGCGCCGATGCCGGAGCGCTCGGGGGCCGTCGTCGTGATGCTCCAGGAGCGCACGATCGCCGACAAGATGGACCGGCAGCTGACCCATCGCGGCGCGGCGCGTTCGGTCACCGCGCTCGCCGCCATGCTGGCCCACGAGATCAAGAATCCGCTGTCGGGCATTCGCGGTGCCGCGCAACTCCTGGAAACCTCGGTCGACGACCAGGACCGCACGCTGACCCGCCTGATCTGCGACGAGGCCGACCGCATCGTGAAGCTGGTCGACCGCATGGAGGTGTTTTCCGACGAGCGCCCGGTCGAGCGCGAGCCGGTCAATATCCATGTCGTGCTGGAACACGTGAAGAAGCTGTCGCAGTCGGGCTTTGCCCGGCACATCCGCTTCGCCGAGGAATATGACCCGTCGCTGCCGCCGGTCTTCGGCAATCGCGACCAGCTGATCCAGGTTTTCCTCAACCTGGTGAAGAACGCGGCCGAGGCGATCGGCGATCATACCGGCGAGGGCGAGATCCTGCTGTCGACCGCGTTCCGGCCGGGCGTGCGCCTGACCATGCCGGGCACGGCGAGCCGGGTCGCGCTGCCGCTCGAGGTCTGCGTCCGCGACAATGGTCCGGGCGTGCCCGACGACCTGCTGCCGCATCTTTTCGATCCGTTCGTCACCACCAAGAGCTCGGGTTCCGGCCTCGGGCTCGCTCTGGTCGCCAAGATCGTCGGCGATCACGGCGGTATCGTCGAATGCGACAGTCAGCCCCGGAAGACGGTTTTCCGGATTCTCCTGCCCATGGCGCGCGTGTCGCAGAACGACATCAACGGCCGCAAAGCTCTTTGACGAGGTTCACCTATGCCGACGGGAACGATCCTGGTCGCCGATGACGACGCCGCGATCCGGACGGTGCTGAACCAGGCGCTGTCGAGGGCCGGCTACGATGTCCGGCTGACCGGCAATGCGACGACGCTGTGGCGCTGGGTGGCCCAGGGCGACGGCGACATCGTGATCACCGACGTGGTGATGCCCGACGAGAACGCCTTCGATCTGCTGCCGCGCATCAAGAAGCTGCGCCCCGAGCTGCCGGTGGTGGTGATGAGCGCGCAGAACACCTTCATGACCGCCATCAAGGCCTCCGAGCGGGGCGCCTATGACTATCTGCCGAAGCCCTTCGATCTGAAGGAGCTCGTCTCGATCGTCGGGCGGGCGCTGGCCGAGCCGAAGGGCAAGCTCGGCGGCAAGGCGCCGCTGGCCGATACCGACACCATCCCGCTGGTCGGCCGATCGCCGGCCATGCAGGACATCTATCGCGTCCTGGCGCGGCTGATGCAGACCGACCTGACCGTGATGATCGTCGGCGAGAGCGGCACGGGCAAAGAACTGGTGGCGCGCGCGCTGCATGATTACGGCAAGCGCCGGGCCGGCCCCTTCGTCGCGATCAACATGGCGGCGATCCCGCGCGACCTGATCGAAAGCGAGCTGTTCGGTCACGAGAAGGGCGCCTTCACCGGCGCGCAGGCCCGCAATCCCGGCCGGTTCGAGCAGGCCGAGGGCGGCACGCTGTTTCTCGACGAGATCGGCGACATGCCGATGGAAGCCCAGACCCGCCTGCTGCGCGTCCTGCAGCAGGGCGAATATACCACCGTCGGCGGACGCACGCCGATCAAGGCCGATGTCCGGATCGTCGCGGCGACCAACAAGGACCTGCGCCAGCAGATCCAGCAGGGCATGTTCCGCGAAGATCTGTTCTTTCGCCTGAACGTCGTGCCGCTGCGGCTGCCGCCGCTGCGCGAGCGCAGCGACGACGTGCCGGACCTGGTCCGCCACTTCTTCGCCCAGGCCGAGCGCGAGGGCTTGCCGGCCAAGCAGATCGACGCCGGCGCGATGGAGAAGCTGAAGCGCTATCGCTGGCCGGGCAATGTGCGCGAACTCGAGAACATGATCCGGCGGCTGACCGCGCTCTATCCGCAGGAGATCATTACCGGGCCGATCATCGACAACGAATTGTCGACGCCCGAGCCGATGTCGGCGCGCGAGGCGGCGCGTGAGGACGAAACCCTGATGGCCTCGGTCGAGCGCCATATGGGCACCTATTTCAAGTCGTTCGGCGACGACGTGCCGCCGCCCGGCCTCTATCATCGGGTGCTGCGCGAAGTGGAGATCCCGCTGATCTCGGCCGCGCTCGCCGCCACCCGCGGCAACCAGATCAAGGCGGCGGACCTTTTGGGGGTCAATCGCAACACCCTGCGCAAGAAGGTGCGCGACCTGGATATTCAGGTGATCCGCACGTCGCGGTGAGGGCTAGCGCGTCAACCCTCGCCCGCGTCTTCGTGGGAGAGGGTGGCGGCGGCAGCCGCCGGGTGAGGGTGGCCGGGTCGGCGCTATCGGTGCATTTCCGCCTGCAAATGAGGGTCGGCCCGCTTCGAACCCTCACCCGGCCGCTGCCGCGGCCACCCTCTCCCGCAAGCGGGCGAGGGTTTAGGCGCACCAATCTTCGCCCGCGTCGACCTCCCGTCCAAGGCGTGTCGGGCCTCACCTCGCGCTGACGTGAAGGCCATTTGCGTGACTTTTCGGTCACAGCTGTTGTAAGAGGGCCGCAGGATTCCTTTGTGAGCGGGTCGTCGGGCTGCCAATCAGGGCGACCCGGCTGGCCGTCCGGAGAGCATTCACTGCATGACGGCTCAAGCAACGCCCGATCCCGCGATCCATACCATCGGCGACGCGGCGACCATGCCGCGGCTCCGGTCCGGCCGGGCCGGGCCGCTCATGGTCGCGGTCGCGCTGCTGGCCGGCCTCGTCACCTTCCTGCTGGTCACCGGCCTTGCGCCGATCGCGCCGACGCATGAGGTCGTGCTCAGCGTCCTGGCGGTCGATGCCGTGCTGGTGCTGGCGCTGACGCTGATGATCGTCCGGGAGATCCTGGCGCTCAGGCGCGCCCGGCGTAGCGGCCAGGCGGCCTCGCGCCTGCACGAACGGGTCGTGCGATTGTTCGCCTTCGTCGCCTCGATCCCGGTGGCGGTGCTGGCGGTGGCGGCGTCGGTGACCCTCGACCGCGGCCTGGAGAGCATTTTTTCGGGCGGCGTGAAACGGGCGGTGGAGGCCTCCGCGCAGGTCGCCAATGCCTATATCGGCGAACAGATCGAGCTGGTGCGGGCGGAAGCCGGCGCCCTGACGCAGGATATCGAGCGCATCCGGGCGCTCGACAGCCGCCAGGTCGATTTCAAGCGCTTCCTGACGGCCCAGGCGCTGGTGCGCGGTTTCGTGGTGGTCCGGCTGGTCCGCCCTGACGGCAGCGTGGTGGAGGCGGCCGACCTGCCGGTGCAGGTCGACTTCAACATTCCCGCGACCATTCTCGACGAGGTCGGCAAGACCGACGACATCATCGTCAATGTCTCGTCGCGCGGCGAGCGCGACTTCATCGAGGCGATCCTTCGTCTCAAGCGCGGGGTCGACGAATTCCTCTATATCGTCCGCCCGATCAATCCACGGATCGGCGAACATCTCCGGGCGACCCAGTTCGGGCTGTTCGAATATCAGCAATTGCAGGACCGCAGGCTCGGGCTGCAGATCGCGTTCGCCTTGATGTTCGCGCTGATCGCGCTCCTGGTGACGCTCTCGGCGGTGTTCCTGGGGCTCAGCTTCGCCAACCGCCTGGTCCAGCCGATCCGCCGGCTGATCGGAGCCGCCGGCCAGGTCGCGGCCGGCGATCTCGGCGTCGAGGTCCATATCCGCAAGTCGGAGGGCGATCTCGCCAATCTCGGCGACACCTTCAACAAGATGACTTCGCAACTGCGCCAGCAGCGCGAGGACCTGATCAGCGCCCGCGACCAGATCGACAGCCGCAGGCGTTTCACCGAAGCCGTGCTGTCGGGGGTCACCGCCGGCGTTCTCGGCCTGGACGAAGCCGGCCATGTGACGCTGATGAACCGCTCGGCCTCGGATATTCTTGGTGTGCCGGCCACCGAACTCTCGGGCGTGACGCTCGCCGAAAAGGTTCCCGAGCTCGCCGAGCTGATCGGCCGGGCCGGGCAGGGCGGCGCCAATCTCGTGCAGGGCCAGGTCATGCTGGTGCGCGGCGGCCGCGAAAGGACGCTGGTGGTGCGGGTGGCGCTCGAAGCGGACGAGGAGGGCGCCCATGGCGCCGTCGTCACCATCGACGATGTGACCGATCTGGTGGTCGCCCAGCGCGCCTCGGCCTGGGCCGACATCGCGCGCCGCATCGCCCACGAGATCAAGAATCCGCTGACGCCGATCCAGCTTTCGGCCGAACGGTTGAAGCGGCGCTATGGCCGGGTGATCACCGAGGACCGCGAGGTTTTCGACCAGTGCACGGACACGATCATCCGCCAGGTCGGCGATATCGGCCGGATGGTCGATGAATTCTCGTCGTTTGCCCGCATGCCGAAACCGGTTTTCGAGCGCGAGGATGTCGCCGACACCGTCCGCCAGGCGGTGTTCATGATGCGCATCGGCTATCCCGACATCGAGATCGATGCCGATATCGCCGACGGCGTCTGGCCGGCCTCGTTCGACCGCCGGCTGATCAGCCAAGCGCTGACCAATATCATCAAGAACGCCACCGAGGCGATCGGCGCGGTTCCTGAGGATGAACGCGGCAAGGGACGCATCATGGTGCGACTGGTCGCAAATCCGCCTTTCTTTGCGATAGACGTGATCGACAACGGAATGGGGTTACCCAAGGAGAACCGGCACCGGCTGCTCGAGCCCTATGTCACCACCCGCACCAAGGGAACGGGGCTGGGGCTCGCGATCGTCGGCAAGATCCTCGAAGAGCATGGCGGCAGCCTCGGCCTGTTCGACGCGCCGCCCGACGCCGAGGGGCGGGTCCGCGGGGCGTGCATCCGCTTGAGTTTCAAGGACCAGAAAGTCGCCGTGGCCCCCGCCGCGGCGGCCGAGTGATATCGGAACAGGTTGGACGAATGGCAGGCGATATTCTGGTGGTCGATGACGAGGCCGATATCCGCGACGTCGTCGCAGGTATTCTGGACGACGAAGGTTATCGTACCCGCACGGCCCGCAATTCCGACGAGGCGCTGGCGGCCATCGAGGCGCGCCGGCCGAACCTCATTTTCCTCGACATCTGGATGCAGGGCAGCCGGCTCGACGGCCTGCAGCTCCTCGACGTGGTCAAGGAGCGGCATCCCGACGTGCCCGTCGTGATGATTTCCGGCCACGGTAATATCGAGACCGCGGTCTCGGCGATCAAGCGCGGTGCCTATGACTATATCGAGAAGCCGTTCAAATCGGACCGCCTGGTGCTGGTGGCGGAGCGGGCCATCGAGACCTCCAGCCTGAGGCGCGAGGTCAAGGCGCTCAGACAGATCTCGGGCCAGTCGACCGGGCTGGTCGGCCGATCCTCGGCGATGAACCAGCTGCGCCAGACGATCGAGCGGGTGGCGCCGACCAACAGCCGCATCATGATCTTCGGCGCGTCCGGCGCCGGCAAGGAGCTGACCGCCCGCACGCTCCACACCACCTCGGTGCGCGCCAGCGGCCCGTTCATCGTGATCAATGCGGCGGCGATCACGCCGGAGCGCATGGAGATCGAGCTGTTCGGATCGGAAGGCGAGAACGGCCAGGGCCGCAAGGTCGGCGCACTCGAGGAGGCCCATGGCGGCAGCCTGTTCATCGACGAAATCGCCGACATGCCGCGCGAAACCCAGAATCGCATTCTCAGGGTGCTGGTCGACCAGAGCTTCCAGCGCGTCGGCGGCACCACCCGGGTGCAGGTCGACGTGCGGATCATTTCCTCGACCGCGCGCGACATCCAGACCGAAATCTCCGAGGGCCGCTTCCGCGAAGACCTGTTCCACCGGCTGGCGGTGGTGCCGATCCGCGTGCCGACGCTGGCCGAGCGGCGCGAGGACATTCCCGACCTGGTCGAGCACTTCCTCGACCAGATCTCGGCGAGCACCGGGCTCAGCAAACGCAAGATCGGCGACGACGCCATGGCGGTGCTGCAGTCGCATGACTGGCCGGGCAATCTGCGCCAGCTGCGCAACAATATCGAGCGGGTGCTGATCCTGGCGGGCGGCGATCCCGACGCGGTGGTCGACGTCTCCATGCTGCCGCCCGATGTCGGCTCGGCGGTGCCCTCCATGCCGCAAGGGCAGGGCGGCGAGCACCTGATGGCCCTGCCGCTGCGCGAGGCGCGGGAGGCCTTCGAACGGGAATATCTGGCCGCCCAGATCAACCGCTTCGGCGGCAATATCTCGCGCACGGCGGAGTTCATCGGCATGGAGCGCTCGGCGCTGCACCGCAAGCTGAAGGCGCTGAGCGTCGGCTGATTCGCCGCCGCGAGGCCGGTCTGACCCCGCACCGTGGCAGGTTTGCGGGCGCCGCCCCCGCAAATTCGTCAGGGCGGCTTTGCGCGAGCCGGGCATATCCGGTCTTCGCGGGCCGGCGGAACCGTGTCAGATTGGTGTTGCAGTGCGGTGCAACGCTACTGCGTTCAGCAATGCGTCAGGCGGCCCGCGCGAAGGCGGCGTCCCAACTGACGATCGGCAAGCCCGAAAGGAGCCCGCCCCATGTCCCGTATCGCTTATGTCAATGGCAGCTACCTGCCTCACGGCTCGGCCGCCGTTCACATCGAGGATCGCGGATATCAGTTCGCCGACGGTGTCTACGAGGTCTGCGAAGTCCGGGGCGGCCGGCTGGTCGACGAGACGCGCCACCTGAGCCGGCTGGAGCGCTCGCTTACCGAATTGAAGATCGACTCGCCCATGTCGCGCGGCGCGCTCGGCGTGGTGCTGCGCGAGACGGTGCGGCGCAACCGGGTGCGCGATGGCCTGGTCTATATGCAGGTGACGCGCGGCGTGGCGCGGCGCGACCATGCCTTTCCGAAGCCCGGCACGCCGCCGGCCCTGGTGATCACCGCCAAATCGGTCGACATGGCCAAGGGCGACGCCAATGCCGCCAAGGGCGTCAAGGTCATCACGCTGCCCGACAATCGCTGGGAGCGGGTCGACATCAAGTCGGTCGGCCTCCTGCCCAATTGCCTCGCCAAGCAGGCCGCGCGCGAAGCCGGTGCCTATGAGGCCTGGCTGGTCGATGCCGACGGCTTCGTCACCGAGGGATCCTCGACCAATGCCTGGATCGTCACCAAGGACGGCGTGCTGGTCACCCGCTACGCCGACAACGGCATCCTGAAGGGCATTACCCGCACGACGCTGTTCGATCTCTGCGCCCGCGAAGGCATCAAGATCGAAGAGCGCCAGTTCAGCGTGGCCGAGGCCCAGGAGGCGCGCGAATGCTTCCTGACCTCGGCGACGACGATCGTCATGCCGATCGTGGCGATTGACGGCCGGCCGGTCGGCAACGGCGCGCCGGGCTCGATCGCCACCGATCTTCGCCTGAAATTTCATGAGGTTGCGGAGATCGCGTGACGGTCGCGACGAGAGACCACACGAGGCCGTGAGGGCCGCGCGGCTTGCGCTGCGGGGACCGATCAGCCTCTAATAGGCAGTCAAGAAGAAGCTCGGAACCGGTCAAATGCCGGTTCATCAACTTTCGCGGCGCACTTTCTGCCGCGGCAACAACGGAAAAACACAATGGCGGATCGAGCCCAGAACCTCCAGGACACCTTTCTCAATCACGTCCGCAAGAACAAAGTTCCTCTCACCATCTTTCTCGTCAACGGCGTCAAGCTTCAGGGCGTCGTCACCTGGTTTGATAATTTCTGCGTGCTTCTGCGTCGTGATGGCCACTCGCAATTGGTCTATAAGCACGCCATATCGACGATCATGCCCGGCGCGCCGGTCCAACTGTTCGAACCGACGGACGGAGACGGCGACAAGGGCTGAAGACCACATTCGAGGCCAGGCTTGGACATACGACGTCCCGACATCATCTCGCTTTCGCAGTCCGGTGCGCCGGAGGAGCCGCGAGGTGAGCCGACCCGCGTGCTGGTCGTGGTTCCCGTACGGCCGCTGCGCGGCCGTACCGGCGAAGCGCCCGAAACCATGCGCTCGGCGGAGGCCAAGCGCGACGAGGCGGCGGGTCTTGCCGCCGCCATCGATCTCGAAGTGGTGCTGTCGCTGATCGTCACGCTGGCGCTGCCGCGTCCGGCGACCCTGCTCGGCAAGGGTAAGGTCGAGGAGATCGCCGGCCTCGTCGCGGCGCACGAGACCGGCTTGGTTTTCGTCGATGCGGCGCTCTCCCCGGTGCAGCAACGCAATCTGGAAAAGGCCTGGAAGGCCAAGGTGGTCGACCGCACCGGCCTGATCCTCGAGATCTTCGGCCGACGGGCGCGCACCAAGGAAGGCGCGCTGCAGGTCGAGCTCGCCCATCTCAGCTATCAGAAGAGCCGGCTGGTGCGGTCCTGGACCCATCTGGAGCGCCAGCGCGGCGGTTTCGGCTTCCTCGGCGGTCCCGGCGAAACCCAGATCGAGGCCGACCGGCGGATGATCCAGGAGCGGATCACCCGGATCGAGCGCGAGCTTGCCCAGGTGACGCGGACGCGGCGGCTGCATCGGGAGAGCCGCAAGCGCGTGCCCTATCCGATCGTCGCCCTGGTCGGCTACACCAATGCCGGCAAGTCGACGCTGTTCAACGCACTCACCACCGGCGGCGTGCTGGCCCAGGACATGCTGTTCGCGACGCTGGATCCGACGCTCAGGCAATTGCGCCTGCCGCACGGCGCCAAGGCGATCCTGTCCGATACGGTCGGTTTCATCTCGGACCTGCCGACCATGCTGGTCGCGGCCTTCCGCGCGACGCTCGAAGAGGTGATCGAGGCCGATGTCATCCTGCATGTGCGCGACGTCAGCCATGGCGACACCGAAGCGCAGGCGGCCGATGTCGCGACCATCCTGGCAGAGCTCGGCATTGCCGAGACCCGCGCGCTGATCGAGGTCTGGAACAAGGTCGACCTGCTCGACGAGGAGGCCCGTACCGAGGCCTTGAACCGCGCGACCCGCAACGATCCGGACAAGCGGCCCTATCTCGTCTCCGCACTCTCCGGCGAAGGCTTGCCGGAACTCCTGGCTGCCATCGAGGAACGGGTGGTGGCGGGGCATGACCGGCTGACCGTGACGGTGCCGGCGGCCGACGGGCGCACGCTCAACTGGATCTATGAGAATGCCGAGGTCGAGAGCCGCCAGGCGCTGGAGAATGGCGGGACCCAGGTGACGCTCCGGATCGCGCCGGCGAAACGCTCGCAGCTCGAACGGCGGCTCGGCGAGGCGGCGTAGGGCGACGAATCGAGGGTGGTTGCGTCAAACCGCGACGCGCATTCCGGGTTTCCGTGATGGACGAGGTCTGCCGCATCGTCGACCTGCGCAACGAGGCGCGGCATCTGCCCGCCATCGCGGCCTGGATTCATGAGCAGTGGTGGTCAGGGTCGAAAACGTCGGTCGAGGACATCGAGGCCTGGCTGGAAATCCATCTTGAGGATGCGCTTATCCCGACGACCTTCGTCGCGACCTCAGGCGCCGTGCCGATCGGGTCGGTCTGCCTGCATGAAACCGAGGCGCCGGACCGGCCGGCCTATTGGCCCTATCTCGGTGCGCTCTATGTGCGGCCGGCCGACAGGAGACGCGGCACGGGCGCCGCGCTGGTTGGGGCCGTCGAGGCCCATGCGAGCCGCCACGGCTATGCGGCGATCTATCTGAACGCCGCCGATGCCATGGTGGGGTTCTATGAGGCCCGCAACTGGCTTGTCGTCGAACGCCGTTATGGCCCCAAGCGCCTCACCATCATGCGGCGCCAGCTTGGCTGAGGCCGGGGAGCGATCCGGCGAGGCGAGTGGCGAGTAGGGATGAAGCGCAACGCCCCGCGCGCGAACCCTCGCCCACGCCTTCGTCTACGGCATGCACACAAGCACAGTACGTCACCCCCGGCGAGCGAAGCGAGGGAAGGGGGTCCAGGAGTTGCAGAGCTCAACCTTTGACACAGAGAAACTCCCCAGCCGTCATGCACTCGGGGCGCCGATGAGGCCGCCCTGGACCCCCTTCCCTCGCTTCGCTCGCCCCGGCAAAGCAATTGCTTTGCCTTGGGGGTGACGTAGAGAATATCGACGACTGGACGGCCCACTTCGGCAGCGTTCGCTCGCGTCCGTGACTTGGGTAACGCGTTGTTGCTATTCGTCTCCCGCTCGCTCGCGCCGCTTGGCCTCTTCCCACAGGGCGTCCATCTCGGCGAGCGAGGCCTGTTCGGGTTTCAGCCCCTGCGCTGCCAGGCTCTTTTCGATCTCGCCGAAGCGGCGCTCGAATTTGGCATTGGTGGTGCGCAGCGCGGCTTCCGGGTCGATTTCCAGGTGGCGCGCGAGATTGACCACGGCGAACAGGAGGTCGCCGACCTCGCCGGCGACGGCCGCCTTGCCGTGATCCTCGCGGCGGGCCGCGACGATTTCCTGCGCTTCCTCGATTATTTTCTCAAGAACGCTGTCCAAGTTGTTCCAATCAAAGCCGACTTTCGATGCCTTCTCCTGCATCTTGAGGGCCCGTGTCAGGGCCGGAAGGACGTGTGGAATGCCCGCCAGCGCGCCGCTGTCGTCGCGCGGCGGCAGGCCCGCCTTGGCATGGGCCTCCGCCTTCAGGCGCTTCTCTTCCTGCTTGATCTCGTGCCACAGGCCCTTGACCGCCTCGGGCGACAGGTCGCGCGCGCCGCCGAAGACATGCGGGTGCCGGCGGACCAGTTTCTCGGTGATCGCCCGCACCACGTCGGGGAAGGCGAACAGGCCCTGTTCCTCGGCCATGCGGGCATGGAACACCACCTGCAGCAGCAGGTCGCCCAACTCGTCCTTGAGGTCGGCGAAGTCGCCCCGCTGAACGGCGTCGGCGACCTCATAGGCCTCCTCGATCGTATAGGGGACGATCGTCTCGAAGGTCTGCACGAGGTCCCAGGGGCAGCCTTTTTCGGGCGTCCTCAGCCAGGCCATGATCTCGATCAGCCGGGCGATATCGTCTGACGGCTGAACCTGATCGGGCGATTCGAAGGGGGCGGTCATCGGCGGCACTCGTTGCGGGGTCGACCAAGAAGGGCGGGAATTGCCGGCGGCATGCAAGCCGCACCGGCGGGCGGTCCACAGGATCGGGCCCGAACGGTTCTCGACATGCGTCTTGCCCGGGCTTGTCCCGGGCATCCACGACCTCCTCCGCCACCGCACTGTGGGAAGGGCAGGAAGCGGCCCGGTCCGGCCAGGCAGGCAGACCTGCCCGCGACCGCTTGCTTCCACCGCGAGCGGATCATCAGGCTGACATTGCGGTGATGTTCTTGTATTGTTCCGCTCTTGTCGCCTTGCTAGGCTCCGGAGAGCTCAGATTCGGAGATCCCCATGCTGTCCCATCTGTCTCTCGGCGTCGCCGATCTCGGGCGGACGAGCGCCTTTTACGATGCCGTCATGGCGACACTCGGCCACAACAGGGTCTGGACGTCGGAAAAGGGCGTCGGTTACGGGCCGAACGCCCGGGAGGAAAAGCTGACGCTGTTCCTGCAGCCGGGGCCCATCGTGCTGCCCGGACCGGGCTTTCACCTCGCCTTCACGGCCTCGACGCGCGAGGTCGTGGGCCTTTTCCATGCCGCGGCGCTTGCGCATGGCGGGAAAGACCGGGGCGCGCCCGGTCCGAGGCCGCATTATGGGCCGACCTATTATGCCGCCTTCGTCACCGATCCCGACGGCTACAAGCTGGAAGCGGTGTTTCAGGAGAGCTGAGCCGGGTGTCGCCGTCAGCCGGCCACGACCTCCGGCTCGCCGACCGCATCGGCATGGCCCGGGCGCGGCTCGTCCAGCAGCGCGCCGGTCGCGGCATAATGCACGGCTTCGGCGATGTTGGAGACATGGTCGCCAATGCGCTCCAGGTTCTTCGCGACGAAGACCAGCTGGGTGCAGGGGGTGATGTTGCGCGGGTCCTCCATCATATAGGTCAGGATGCCGCGAAAGACCGAGGTATAGAGGTCGTCGACCGAGGTGTCCGACGACCAGATGCCCAGCGCCTTGTCGGGATCGCGCGCGACGAAAGCCTCGAGCACCAGGTCGAGACGTTCGACCACGAGGGCCGACAGGCCTTCGAGGCCGGAGACGAGGGGATGCGGGGCAGGCGTCTTGCCCAGCGCGACGACACGCTTGGCGATATTGTTGGCGAGGTCGCCGATGCGCTCGATGTCGTTCGAGATGCGCAGGGCGCAGACCACTTCGCGCAGGTCGAAGGCCACCGGCTGGCGGCGCGCGATGACCAGGATGCCGGATTCCTCGATCTCGCGCTGCAGGGCGTCGATCTGTTCGTCGATCGCCGTGACCTGGCCGGCGAGGTCGGGGGACCTGAGGTCGAGCGCACCGACAGCGATCATCACGCTCTGCCGGGCGAGCGTGCCCATTTCCTCGATGCTGTGGGCAAGGCTCTTCAGTTCGGTGTCGAACGCGGTGACGATATGGTCCTTCATGGGCGTCGCTCGGTTCCGGGCTCGCTGAAACAGGGGCTTGCCTGCAAAGGCGCAGGCGCGATGAGGCGCGGCTGGATCAGCCGAACCGTCCGGTCACGTAGTCGAGGGTCTCGCGCTTCTTCGGATTGACGAAGATGTCGTTGGTCGGCCCCTGTTCGATCAGCTCGCCGAGCAGGAAGAAGGCCGTGACATCCGAGCAGCGCGCGGCCTGCTGCATATTGTGCGTGACGATCACGATGGTGAACTCACGCTTCAATTCGTCGATCAGTTCCTCGATGCGCGAGGTCGAGATCGGATCGAGCGCCGATGTCGGTTCGTCGAGCAGGATGACGTCGGGCTTCACCGCGATGGTCCGGGCGATGCACAGACGCTGCTGCTGGCCGCCCGACAGGCCGAGCGCCGAGGACTTGAGGCGGTCCTTCACCTCGTCCCAGATCGCCGCCTTGCGCAGCGCCCATTCGACGCGCTCGTCGAGATCCTCGCGCGACAGCTTCTCATGCAGGTTGATGCCGAACACGATATTGTCCCAGATGCTCATCGGGAACGGCGTCGGCTTCTGGAACACCATGCCGATCTTGGCGCGGGTCAGCGCCGCCGGCGTCTTCTGGTCGATGATGTTCTCGCCGTCGACCATGATGGCGCCTTCGGCGCGCTGGCCCGGATAGAGCTCGAACATCCGGTTGATGACACGCAGCAAGGTGGATTTGCCGCAGCCCGACGGCCCGATCATGGCGGTGACCCGCCGGTCGAGCATGTCGAAATTGATGTTCTTCAGGGCCTGGGACTGGCCATAGAAGAAGTTGAGGTTCTTGACACTGACGCGGGCGGGCACGCCTTCCAGCGAGGAGACGGTGCGGGCCTTGTTGATGAGCGTTTCCGAGACGGCGACGGTCATGGCTTATTTCCTCTGTCCGAGGGCGATGATGAGACGCGAGGTGATGTTGAGCACGAGCACGCCGAGCGTGATGATGAGCGCGCCGGCCCAGGCGAGCGCGATCGAGGCCGGATCGGCGCTGAGCGTCAGGTTGAAGATCTGCACCGGCAAGGTCGCCATCGGCGAGTTCAGATTGGCGGTGAATTGCGGGTTGCCGAAGGCGGTGAACAGCAGCGGCGCCGTTTCGCCGGCCGCACGCGCAATGGCGAGCAGCAGGCCGGTGAGGATGCCAGCACGGGCCGCCTTCCACTGAACCGAGGAGACGACGGTCCAATGCGAGGCGCCGAGCGCGAAGGCGGCTTCGCGCAGTTGCGCCGGCACGAGCCGCAGCATGTCCTCGGTCGCGCGCAGCACGACCGGCAGGATGATGATGGCCAGCGCGATGGTGCCGGCCCAGCCGGAGAAGCGGCCCATGGGGATGACGATCAGCGTGTAGACGAACAGGCCGATCAGGATGGAGGGCGCCGACAAGAGCACGTCGTTGACGAAGCGGATGGCTTCGGCGATCCAGGCGCCCTTGCCCTGTTCGGCGAGGTAGGTGCCGGCCAGAACCCCGATCGGCGTTGCGATCACGGTGGCGATGCCGACCTGCAGCAGGGATCCGACGATGGCGTTCATCAGGCCCTGCGGCCGGCCGAAGGCGTCGTTGGTGAAGGTCGACAGGCTGAGCGCCGAGATGCCGTTATAGAGCAGCGTCCAGATGATCCAGAACAGCAGGACCAAGGCCAGGACGGCGAAGGCGGTCGAGACCGTCTTGACCACCTTGTCGGTGGCCAGGCGCCGGTTCATGCGACCCGTGGAGAGCGTGGCCATGATGATCCTCAATCCAGGCGGCTGCGCACGAGCCAGCGCGAGATCGCCAGCACGATGAAGGAGATGACGAAGAGCGCGAAACCGAGCTGCAGGAGCGAATAGAGCTTCAGGCTGCCGGCCTGGGCTTCGCCGAATTCATTGGCGATGACCGAGGCGATGGATGATCCCGGCGCGAAGATCGATGTGCTGATGCGGTTGGCATTGCCGATGACGAAGGTCACGGCCATGGTTTCGCCGAGCGCCCGGCCGAGCCCCAGCATGCCGGCGCCGACCATGGCGGTGCGGCCATAGGGCACCCGCACGTTGCGGAACACTTCCCAGGTGGTGGCGCCGATGCCGTAGGCGGATTCGGCCAGCATGGCCGGCACCGATTCGAGCGTTTCGACGAACATGGCGGTGATGAAGGGCAGGATCATCAGCGCCAGGATGATGCCGGCGGTGAACACGCTGAACTGCTGGGGCGGGCCGGCGAAGACGTCGCCGACAATGGGCAGCCAGGAGAACACGGCGATCAGCGGCGCCTGGATATAGGCGGCGATCAGGGGAGCGACGACCAGTGCGCCCCACATGCCGAAAATGATCGAGGGCACGGCGGCCAGCAACTGGATGGTCACGCCGATCGGCTTGCGCAGCGCCTGCGGGCAGACCTCGGTGAGGAAGAAGGCGATGCCGAAGGAGACCGGCACCGCCACGACCACGGCGATGACCGCGGTGACCAGGGTGCCGAACAGCATGGAGGCGGCGCCGAAACGCTCGGTCACCGGGTTCCAGACGGCGGTGGTGTAGAAGGCGACGCCGAAGTGGCGCAGCGCCGGCCAGCCATCATAGGCCAGCATGGCGATCATGGCGCCGAGGATGAGCAGGACCAGCGCGCCGGAGGCCCAGAGCAGGCCATGGAAAACCGCGTCGGCCATCTGGCCGCGGCGGATGGAGCGCGCGAGGTTGGAACTTCGGTCACTTGCTAGCGAAGGCTCGGCGACTGTTGTCACGGACGGATCTCACAAGCTCGATCGGAATTGGACGGCAGGAGTATCGGCGGGACCGTGCCTGCGCCCGTGGGGCGCAGGCACGGGAAGGGTGGTGTCAGTGGCCCGAAGCGGCCCAGACCGGCTGGCCCTGGGCGTTCAGCACGTTGCCCCAGGCGGCCTTGACGCGGGTCACGACGGCGGCCGGCAGCGGGATGTAGTGCAGGCGCTCGGCGATCTGGCCACCATCGGCGGCGAACGACCAGGAGAAGAAGTCGAGCGCGGCCTTGGCGCGGGCGGCGTCACGCGGGTCGCGCGGGAACAGGATGTAGGTCGGGCTGACGATCGGCCAGCTGAGCGCGCCCGGCTTGTTGATCATCGAGGCGGCGAGGTCGCGGGCATTGTCCCAGTCGGCGGCGGCGGCCGCGGCCTGGAAGTTCGGGGTCGTCGGCTCGACGAACTGGCCGGCGGCGTTCTGCAGCTGGGTGGTGGTCAGGCTGTTCTCGGCGGCGAAGGCATATTCGACGTAGCCGATGGCACCCTTGGTGTTGCGCACCGCGCCGGCAACGCCGTCATTGCCGCGGGCACCGGCACCGGTGCGCCACTGCACCGAGGTGGCGGCGCTGACTTCCGACTTCCACTTGGCGCTGGTTTCCGACAGGTAGCTGGTGGTCACGAAGGTGGTGCCCGAAGCGTCCGAGCGGTAGATCGGCTGGATCGCCAGGTTCGGCAGGGTGACACCCGGATTGATCGCAACGATGCGCGGGTCGTTCCAGGTCTTGATGGTGCCGAGATAGATGTCGGCGACGATCTCGCCGGTCAGCTTGAGCTGGTTCTTGTTGACGCCGTCGAGATTGACGATGAACACCACCGCGCCGATGACGGCGGGAAACTGCACCAGCTTCTGCTGGGTCAGGCGGTCGCTGGGGACCGGAGCGTCGGAGGCGCCGAAATCGACCGTGCGGTTCTGGATCTGGTTGATGCCGCCGCCGGAGCCGATGGCCTGGTAGTTGAGCGTGTTGTTGGTCGCCTGCTTATAGGCGGCGGCCCAGGCGGAATAGACCGGGGCGGGGAAGGTGGCACCGGCGCCGGTGAATTCGACGCCCTGAGCGGCGGCCGGCTGGGCGAGGAGTGTGGCCGCGACCAGGGCCGCTGCCGCTGAAATCCGCTTGAACATGGTGAATACCTCAAGTGTCGAAAGATTGAGCGATCTGCTCGCACACGTCTGGCGACACTCGATGACAGGTGTGTGACGATCGTGACAAAACCCGCAAATGGCTGACAGCGAGCGGGGAATGGGGAGTGGGGAATAGCGAAGTGCGCCGATATCGCGGGCCGCGCAAACCCTCGCCCGCTTGCGGGAGAGGGTGGCCGCGGCAGCGGCCGGGTGAGGGTGGTTGCGTCAATGCGTCACGTGCATCCCGCTGGAAAATGAAGGGCCGGCCTTCTTCAAACCCTCACCCGGCGCCTGACGGCGCCACCCTCTCCCGCAAGCGGGCGAGGGTTTACGCGCATCAACGCGTGCGCCCCAGATGACGCGGCCGGAGCCATGACAGCTCCGGCCGGTCGACTGTTCGTGCCTGGAAGACGGTTGGATCACGCCCGCGGAATGAGCCTGGTGACCTCGCGTGACATGTCGCGCAGCACCTCTTCCGGGCTCGCCTTCTGCTCGGCGATGCGGGCGAGGTTGTCGACCATGATCTGGGTGACGCGCACCGAGTTCTGGCCGGGGAAGGCATACCACGGGATCATCAGGTGAACCTGCCGGGTGGCCGCCTGGAACAGCGGATTGGCGCGGTAGAACTCGCCGAGATAGCCGGGATCGTCGATCGCCAGCTGGTTGCACGGCACGTAGCCGGTGTTGCGCGCCATGATCGCGGTGCCCTCGGCGGAGGAGGCGAATTTCATGAACTCCCAGGCGGCCGCCTGGCGCGCCGGATCCTTGGCGGTCATCATCATGCCGGCGCCGCCGGTCGGCAGGCGGCCCTTGACCGGATCGATCACCGGCAAGGTCGTCGTCTTGAGCTCGAAATTCTTGCCAACCATGCCGGAGACCTGGCGAACCTGGGCGGTGGTGCGGAACATGGTGCCGAGCTTGCCGGCGCCGAAGGCCTGGAGATCGGCGGTCGCGGTCGCGGAGGCGCCGAAATTCGGCATCTTGCCGTCTTTCACCATGCGGTCGAGCAGCTTCAGCGCGGCGAGACCTTCCGGCCCGTCGAAGGCGACCTTGGTCTCGTCCGCCGTCAGCATGCGGCCGCCATAGCCGTAGAGCAGGGACGAGAACATCCAGTCGTCGCCCGGCCAGCGGAAGAACATGCCCTCATTGCCGTCGCCGAGAGCATGGATCCTGGCGGAGAGGGCGATCACCTCGTCCCAATTGGTCGGGAACGCGGCGGCATCGGCGCCGACCCGCTTCAACAGGTCGGCATTGAGATAGCTGATCGGGTTGGAGGTGGCGAAGGCGAGCCCGCATTGCACGCCGCCATGGAAGCCGAGGCCGAGCAGCGGCGCGGAATAGCCGATCTTGCCGGCATCGCCTTCACGCTCGAGGAAGGGTTTCAGATTGGCGGCGATGCCGCGCTCGGAGAACAGGCGAAGCCGGTTCAGGCCCTGGAAGGAGACGTCCGGCAGGCCGCCGGTGGTCGCCTGGCGCAGGATCAGCTGGGCGCCGTCCTCATAGGTCGGGGTCGGGTTGACATAGGTCACCTTCACCTTGTCGCTCTTCTTGTTGAAGGCTTCGGCGATGGTTTCCTGGGCCTCCTTGAAGATCGGCGGCATGGAATAATGGGCGACGATCTCCAGGGTCTGGGCCCGCACCACATGGGGCATGGCGATGGTGGCGGCGCCGGCCATCAGGCCGAGCGTCGAGCGGCGGCTGTAGCGATTGGACATCAAATGCTCCGAAAAGGGGGTCGGTGAGGAACTGGTCCGCCAGGCCGCCCCAACGGCCCTGGCGGCAAGGCAAGGGGGTCAGGCGCGCGGCAGGAGGCGCGCGGTGTCGCGGGCGATATCGGCGAGCACCTGTTCGGGCGTCGCCTTCTGCTCGACGACGCGGGCGAGGTTGTCGACGAAGGCCTGGCCGATGCGCACGCCATTGGCGCCGGGAAAGGCGTACCAGGGCAGGCTGAGCGGCAATTGCCGGGTCGCCGGCAGGAACAGGGGATTGGTCCGGTAGAAGTCGGCGAGAAAGGCCGGATCGTCGACGGCGCGCTGGTTGCACGGCACATAGCCGGTCGCCTTCGCCATGATGGCGGTGCCTTCGGCGCTGGTGGAGAATTTCAGGAATTCCCAGGCCGCCTCGCGCCTGGCCTGATCCTTTGCCAGGATCATGCCGCAGGAGCCGCCGGTCGCGAGCCGGCCGCGCGTCGTGTCGGGCATCGGAACTGTCGCGGTCAGCAATTCGAAATTGCCGGCGACGCCCGAGATCATGCCGCGCAGCGCCGCGGTCGAGCGCATCATGATGGCGAGCTTGCCGGCGAAGAAGGCCTGCTGCGCGGCAGCCGAGGTGAAGCCGGCCATGCCGCCTTCACGCACCATGCGGTCGATGAGGCGCATGGCGGAGAGCCCCTCAGGCCCATCGAAGGCGATGGCGCGCTCGTCGGCCGACATCATCCGGCCGCCATAAGAATAAAGCAGCGACGACCACATCCATTCCTGGCCCGGAGCCCAGTCGAGGTAGAAGCCGTCGAGGCCGTTGCCCTGATCCTTGATCTTGCGGGCGAGCGGCAGGATCGCGTCCCAGTCGAAGGCGAGCGACCGGGGATCCGCGCCGGCACGCCTGACGAGATCGGCGTTGATGTAGAGAATGGTGTTCGACATCGCATAGGGCAGGCCGACCTGGGCTTCGCCGATGCGGCCCTGGCCGAGGATGGCGGGTGAATAGCCGAGGCTCGCCGCGCCGCCGTCGCGGGCGATGAACGGTGCGAGATCGGCGGCCAGCCCGCGCTCCGCGACCGCCCGGACCCGGTTCAGGCCCTGATAGCTGAGATCCGGCAAGGTTCCCGTGAGAGCCTGCCGCAGCACATATTGCACGCCCTCCTCATAGTTCGGCGTGTTGTTGATGAAGGAGATCCTGATATCGGGGCGATGCCTGGCGAAGGCGGCCGCGAGCTGTTCCTTGGAATCCTTGAAGATGACCGGCTGGGAATAGTGAACGACGATCTCGGTCGCGGCGGCCCGGGCAAGGCGCGGGGCCGCGAGTGCCGCGGCGATGCCGAGGGTCGCGCGGCGGGTCAGGTTGGTCGTCATGAGACGTGTGGCTCCTGGCGATGAGGGTACGGACAGGCGCTTCCCGGGCTTGTTCTTGGTCGATCTCAGCCCTTGAGGCCGGTCATGGTGATGCCCTCGACGAAACGCCGCTGGGCGAGAAGGAAGGCCGCGACCAGCGGAATGGTGGTCAGGGTTGCCGCCGCCATCAGCGCGCCGAAATCGTCGCCGGCCTCCTCGGTGCGGAAATAGATGACGCCGAGGGCGGGGGTGGCGAGCTCGCCCTTGCCGGAGACCGCGATGAGCGGCCAGAACAGGTCGTTCCAATGGGCGACCACCGAGAAGATCGCGAAGGCGGTGGCAGCCGGCCAGGCATTGGGCAGCACGATGCGCCAGACGATCGACCATTCGCCCAAGCCGTCCATCCGGGCGGCCTGGATCAGCTCGTCCGGCATGGCGCGGAAGAACTGGCGGAACATGAAGATGGCGAAGACCGAGATGGTCGAGGGGGCGATCAGCGCGGCATAGCTGTTGAGCAGGCCGGCCTGGGCAAAGCCGATATAGAGCGGGATCGCCGGCACATGAGCCGGGATCAGCAGGCCGAGCATGACGAAGGCGAACAGCGTGTCGCGGCCGCGGAAGCGCAGCTTGGCGAGCGCATAGCCGGCCGGAATGGCGAAGGCCAGCTGGAACACCAGGATGCCGAAACAGACGATGACGCCGTTGAGGAGATAGCGGCCGATCGGCACTTCGCGGAACACCCGGCCATAGTTCTTGGCAATGGCGAAATTTTCCGGGATCAGCGACATCGAGGCGCGCCAGACCTCGTCCATCGGTTTCAGCGAAACCGAGATCATCCAGAGATAGGGCATCAGGAAGAGCAGGCCGAGAACGCTCAGGAGGGCGAGCCTCGGCAGATCGGCGATCAGGCTCTTGTCATGGACCGTGCGGGGTTTCATGGCCCGATCACCCGTAATGGACGCGGCGGTCGATGAGGCGCGTCTGCAGCAGCATCAGCACCATCACGGCAACCAGGAAGACCACGGTGATCGCCGACGAATAGCCCATGCGGAAGAAGGTGAAGCCCTCGCTGTACATGGTGTAGAGCAGCACTTCGGAGGCCTTGTTGGGCCCGCCCTGGGTCAGCGTCGCGACGATGTCGAAGACGCGCAGCGAGCGGATCATGGTGATGGTCAGCACGAACAGGGTGGTCGGGCCGAGCAGGGGCCAGGTCACGGTCACGAAACGCGACCAGGCGGAGCGGACGCCGTCGATCTCGGCTGCGGCATAGAGGTCGCGCGGAATGGCGGTGAGGCCGGCCAGGAACAGCACCATGTTGAAGCCGACCTGTTCCCAGACGCCGATGATGGAAAGCGTCCACATCACGCTGTCGGAGGAACCGAGCCAGTTGGGGCCGGCGAGGCCGACGAGGCGCAGGACCGCGTTCACCGGGCCGATGGTCGGGTGGAACATGTATTGAAAGGCGGTCGCCATGGCGACCATCAGCGAGACGACAGGCAGGAAGAACACCGCCCGGAACAAGGCCCTGCCGCGCGTGCCGCCCTCGATCAGCATGGCGAGGCCGAGGCCGCCGAACAGCGAGACCGGCGTGGTGACGGCGACGAAGAAGGCGGTGTTGCGGAACGAGGTGACGAAGCCGCGATCGTCGAGGAGCTCGGCGAAATTCGCCAATCCGACGAAGCGCAGCGTGCGGGCGCCGAGTTCGTAATCGGTGAAGGCGATGGCGACGACCGCGCCGGTCGGGATCAGCAGCATCAGCACGAAGGCGATGATCGCCGGCAGCGACAACAGCCAGGCGGCAAGGGTTTCGCCGGTGCCGGCGCGTTCAGCACGCGGCGCGGGCGGGGCGGAGGCCTGGGGCAAAGCGAGATCAGACAAGGGCCTGCACCGCCTGATGTTCCGCGCTGAGCGCGAGCCGCCCGCCATCGGCGCCGAAGGCGAGCAGCCGGGCGGCGGGCAAGGCGAGGCCGGCCGTCCGGCCGCGATCTTGCGCCGCCCAGGCTTCCGGCGACAGCCGGGCGATCAGCTCGGTGCCGGTCTGGGGTTCACGGAGATAGACCAGGACCTCGGCACCCAGGAATTCGACATGGCGGATGTCGCAGGCCATGCCGTCGGCCTGCAGGCCGACATGCTCGGGACGGATGCCGATGCGGACCTCGCCTGTAATGCCCGGCACCGCCACGCCGGTGCGCCGGCCGGCAAAGCTCAGCGCGCCCCGCGCATCGGCTTCGGCGGGCAGGATATTGATGCGCGGCGAGCCGATGAAACCGGCGACATCGATGGTCGCCGGCCGCTCATAGACCTCGCGCGGCGTGCCGAACTGCAGCACCTTGCCGCCGAGCATGACCGCGACGCGGTCCGACATGGTCATGGCCTCGGCCTGGTCATGGGTGACATAGACCGTGGTGACGCCGACCCGGCGGTGCAGCTCGACCAGTTCCTTGCGCATGTCGTGGCGCAGCGCCGCGTCGAGGTTCGACAGGGGCTCGTCCATCAGGAAGGCCTTGGGATGCCGCACGATGGCGCGTCCAAGCGCGACGCGCTGGCGCTGGCCGCCGGACAATTGGCCGGGGCGGCGCTGCATGAGATGGCCGATCGACAGGAGCCGGGCGGCCTCGCGCACTTCGGCCAGGATCGCCTGGCGGCGCTGGTCGGTGCCGGGCACCAGGCGGCCGACGAGCGGTGCCCGCTCGAACGCGCCGAGCCGGCGCATCACCAGCGGCAGCGCGATGTTCTGTTCCACCGTCATATGCGGATAGAGCGCGTAGTTCTGGAACACCATGGCTACGTCGCGGTCGGCGGCGCGCCGTCCGGTGACGTCGGCGCCGCCGATCGAGACCTGGCCCCGGTCGGCGGTCTCGAGCCCGGCGATGATGCGCAGAAGCGTGGTCTTGCCGCAGCCCGACGGCCCGACCAGTGAGACGAACTCACCCGAGGCAAAGGACAGGCTGACACCGCCGAGCACGCGGGTCGCGCCAAATGACTTCTCGATCCGGTCGAGAATAATGCCGGCCATGGCTGTGGAACTCCGAAGATCGGGTTCCGGTTACGCGGCACGGGCGACAGTCCGGCGACGCCGCGATGACAATTCACCGACAAGAGGACGACGGTCCGATGACGGGCCGGGAATGCGCGAATGGCGAATGGAGCGGCGAGGCCGGCGCACGAACCCTCGCCCGCGCCTTCGCGGGAGAGGGTGGGTCCGGAGGACCCGGGTGAGCATCTGTGTTCCGCGTCAAGCCTGTTTTGGGGCGTGGGCGGTCCAGATGCGGTCCTGAGCGATGAGGGTGTTGGCGAGCACGACGAGCTTTCGGGCGACAGCGATGAGGGCGCATTTGGGCTTCTTGCCCTTGGCGATCA
>JAFKKV010000044.1 GCA_017304475.1 Hyphomicrobiales bacterium
ACGACCGCGTGTCGGGTGCCGACCAGAGCCTGATCAACCGCGAAGCGGTGCCGTCCTCGGCTTTCTCGTCGTCGAACTAACAACCGGCGCCTTTGGCGCCGCCATCCCCATCGCCATCCCGGCCTGAAGCGCCCCGCGCCGGCCGAAACACGAAAAAGAGACCTGTCATGAAGAAGTTCATCCTCGCTGCCGCCCTGCTCGCCCCGCTCGGCCTCGCCGCTCCGGCTCTCGCCGATGACGCCGCGGGCTTTGTCGAAACCCCGGCCGTCACCACCTATGCGCCGGCCCAGCCGCGTGAGTTCACCGCCCGCTACGACCGCGTGTCGAATGCCGGCCAGAGCCTGATCAATCGCGAAGCGGTGCCGTCCTCGGCCTTCTCTTCATCCAACTGATTTTGACGTGCATGCCGGCGGCAGCCGGTCCTATCCAAGATCAACGCCGGGGCTCCTCCACCCCGGCGTTTTTCATTTCAAAATCGCCCGGCGTTTTTCGTTTGAAAAGCGTTGGGCGTTTTCTTTGCGCGGGGCCATTTCGTGAAACGCGCAAACGCATGCGATTTGCAGTGATGCCGACATCCGATTGCATCGACGCAATATCAATCAGGCACCCACGCCCATGCCGGTCCGGCGGTCAGAAATAGCGCCAGCGGCAGACGCGGCCATAGCCGTTCCACCAGCAGTTCCAGGCGAACCGGCGACGCCGGACATAGTAGCGCCGGACCCAATAGCGCCGGCGGACGACATAATATTGCATCTCGCGAGGGCCTTCCGCCGCTGCGGGCGAGGCAAGGCTCCGGCGCATGGCCGCGACCGTCCGGGACGTATCGGGCAAGGGCCCCTCACCGGCGACGACGGGAGCGGCCTGGGCATTCAATGCGGTGGCGGCGACGACCAGACCGCCACCAATGGCAGCCAGCAACGTACGACGTGCGAGCATTTTGAAATCTCCAAGAGTTCAGCGGGGCATTGACGCTGATCTTGGTAGTCGCGGCGGCCCACACGCAGAATTGCCGCGGCTTGCAAGCCCTTGCGGTGCGTTTCGAAGCGTGGCGACCCGTCCGGTCGCGCGTGGCCGTGCCGTGCCGGGCCGGGCCGGGCCGGGCCGGGCCGGGCCGGGCAAGCGGTCGGGCCGGGCAAGCGGTCGGGCCGGGCAAGCGGTCGGGCCGATGGCTCAGGACGAGAAGAATGCCGTCAGTTCGGCGATCGTCTCGGCCGGCTGTTCTTCCTGGAGCGTATGGCCGCAATCGAAGGCGCGCCCGGTGACATTGGTCGCCTTGTCGCGCCAGGTCTCGAGCACGTCATAGAGCGCGCCCACCGTGCCCTTGCCGCCCCAGATCGCCAGCAGCGGCGCGCTGATGCGCGCCTCGGCATCGGCGGCGTCATGGACGAGATCGATGGTCGCCGCGGCGCGGTAATCCTCGCAGATGGCATGACGCGTCGCCGGGTCCTGGTAGCAGCGCAGATATTCCGCGAAGGCCTCGGGCTCGGTCGCACCCGGCGTCTTGTTCTGCCCGTCGATATGCTTGCGCAGGAAGAATTCCGGATCCGCGCCGATCATCCGCTCGGGCAGCGGCGCCGGCTGGATCAGGAAGAACCACCAGAAATAGCGCGTCGCGAATTCCTTGTCGGTGCGCCCATACATGGTCGCGGTGGGCGCGATATCGATCACCGCGACGCGCGACACGGCGTCGGGATGATCGAGCACCAGCCGGTGGGCGACCCTGGCACCGCGGTCGTGGCCGGCAAGACCGAAGCGGTCATGGCCGAGCGCCCGCATCAGCGCCACCTGATCGGCCGCCATGCTGCGCTTGGAATAGGCGACATGGCCCTCGCCGCCTTCCGGCTTGCCGCTGTCGCCGTAGCCGCGCAGGTCGGCGGCGACCACGGTGAAGCGCTCGGCCAGCGCCGGCGCCACCTTGCGCCAGGTCACATGGGTCTGCGGATGGCCGTGCAGCAGGAGCAGCGGCGGTCCCTTGCCGCCGACCGCCGCACGGATCGTCACGCCGGTCTCGACGGCGACGTCGATCAGCCGGAAGCCCGGCAGGAAGGGCGAGGCGCCGCGCTCGACGATCGTCGCCGAAGCACCCGTTCGATCAGCCATGAGAGTCCATCCGCGAATTCAAGGGTCTCGGCACGCCGCCGGCCTCTGCGCCAACCGGCTGGCGCCGCGGCGCGAACGGCCATGCCTTTCTGCCCGGGAGCAGGCTCGAAGTCACGAGGCTTCCGCACGACGCACGACGGCCGGCGAGCGCGCCCTGCCCGACGCGCCGTGCAGGCGGTCTCTTTGCTCCGCCGCCCCGACCATCGCGGGGAACGATCGATGGCCGGCGGAGCCATATGCAAAGCGGCCGCACTCGCCCCCGGGGCCGAAACCGGATCGTAGCCGTGAAAGTCGCCTTGCCGGCCCGGCTGTGCTGAACTGTCCGAGCAGAGTTCACGACGATCCGGCTTTGGCTGCGAAAGGCACGCGTGATGGAAGAGCTGCCGCATGAACATCTCGAACATGCCGAAGAGGCCCATCATGCCGTCGAGCTTGGCGACGGGTTCATGATGAAGGTTTCGGCGACCATCGCGGCACTGGCCGTGGTCGCCGCCATCATCGCCAGTTTCGAAACCGTCGAGACGAGCCACGCCATCGCCGACAAGAACGAGGCCGTACTGAAACAGGCCCAGGCCAGCGACCAATGGGCCTTCTACCAGGCCAAGAGCCTCAAGCAGAAGATCCTGGAGATCGCCGCCATCACCACGGCCGCGCGCACCGAGGAGTTTCGCCTGGAGGCCAGGCGACACGAAGACGAGAGCGCGGATATCGCCAGGAAGGCCAGGGAACTCGAACAGGAGCGCGACGAAAAACTCGCCGCCGGCGCGGTGCACGAGCGGCGGCATCAACGCCTGACCTATGCCGCCACGCTCGTTCACGTGAGCATCGCGATCTGCACCATCGCGATCATCACGCGCGGCAAGCGCTGGCCCTGGTACACGGCGATCGGGCTCGGTCTGGTCGGCATGCTCGGCGCGGCGTCGACCTATCTCGTCTAGCCACAGCACGATCAGCTCGACTGCTCTCATCCGATGCAGTGACGCTCTACCGCGTCAACCGCGCGCTCGCGACCGCCTTCTGGAACAGCGCCGCCATGGCGTCGGCGATGCCCTGGGTCGGGCTGACCTCGAAATAGAGCCCGGGCGACGCGCAATCCTGCATGCGCGCCGGGATCTCGTTCTGGAACGGCTTGATCCAGGTGTTGTACCAGCTGTTGGTCGTCAGCGGCAGATAGGTCGTATAGAGCACGGCGATGCGAATGCCGCGGTTCTTGATCGCGGTGCATGTCGTCGTGTTGATCGGCTCCTGGCAACGGCCGCCGGTGGTCGGCTTGGTGCAGGTCGAGGGATAATAGGCATCGGCGACGCCATCCGACACGAGCAGCAGGACCTTTTGCGGCGCGCCGGATGTGGTGCCGTCCCCGGGCGTGGCCATGCTCAGATTGAGCGCCGACAGGATCCCGTCGAAATCGGTGCATTGGTCGTTGTTGTAGCCCTGGGAGGGAATGGTCATCAGGTCGATCGCGCCGGCCTGGCTCTTGGCGGTGGTCAGGCTCGAGGTCAGGCTGGTGACCGAGGTGAAGCCCGGCGTCGCGCAGGACGCCCCGAACGTATAGATCGCCATGCGGAACTGGCCGGCCATGCGGGCGGTCGCGGCCGCCGTATCCATCAATTGCTGGGTCGCCTGGCGGACCACGTCGATCCGCATGGTCACCCCCAATCGCTTGGCGAGCGCGTAATAGTCGTTGGTCGAACCGGTGATGTGGCAGGCAAACCCGCATTTGTCCGAAGTGTTGGCGACCATGGTCGCGACATCGGTGGGGGTCGCGCCGACGCCCATGGACGGCGTGTTGTCCAGGAGGATGTGGAAATCGATATAGGTCGGCAATGTCGAGGTCGCGGTCGACGAACCGCTGATCGTGAGGGTATCCATGCCGAGCAGGCCGCCAAAGGCCGTCTTGACCGTCGCCGAATAGGTGACGACCGATGACCTGGCGAGCCCCGAATCCGTCACCGTGACGTTGACGCTGTTGAGCTGAAACGTCGTCCTGCCGCTGACATTGCCGGAAAACGAATTGAGGCCGGTCTGCCGCGCGACATCCGTCGTGGGCAGTGCGCCGGAACTGGTGACGGAGGCGAGCGCCGCCACGTCGGCGGCGGCATCGAGCACCGCCTTGTCCCGGCTGATATTGCTGAAATCGACGGCGGCTCCGACGCTGGTCACCACGGGAATGACCGATATCGCGAAGATCAGCGCGACATTGCCCTGTGTCTGCCGCCCGAAGGCGGCGATCGCGGAGCGCGCCTTCCGCAGAAGCCGGGCCACCGGCACAGTCCGACGCCTTCCGGCATGCCTCAAGATCTCAAACATGTCGGTCGCCCCGAAACAGGAGACCGAGCTTTGGCGGCTGCCACGTAAGGCTGTGTAAAATAAATACAAGCAAACTTAGTGAATTCAGGCAAAGCTAGCCGCAGAGCCAATATTCGTCGCAAAACTCACTCGTGCATAGGCAGTAATACATAGATCATTTCCGATTTCTAGCTGACATTCTCATGACGATCATTTCACTCCAGCGTGCAGCACACCTCTCAGCTCAACGCGCACGGGCAACACGGACGGCGTTCCGTTCGGGCCGACAGCGCCCATGCAGGCGCCATGATGGCGCCCCAAGTGGCCCAGGCGCACGCCCGAACGATTGATCCGCACGGCACACGCCATCGCAGGCCGTTTCGCGCAAGAACCTTTGTGCCTTGGCGTAAGAACCTTTGTGCTTCAGCCGGAATCTTCTACAATGAACTTCCCGCGACGGGCGTTCGACGTCGTTGACCGTGGGAGACGGCCATGCGCAATCGCATATGCCTGGAGACACCGCTCGCGCGGAACAGGTCTCGTCTCGCTTACGTCCCGATCATTCTGGGGACTTTGCTCACCCTTTCCGGCAATCCCACGCCTTCGCAGGCGCGCGGCGGCATCGGGCCGGACCCGCGCCTGGCCAGCCGGCAGATCGAGGCCCTGCCCCGGGACATCCGCCGCGACCTCGCGCCGCTGGAACGCGCCTGTGGAGGCTTCCGGGCGGAAGCGCATTTCTCGCGCCACCTCGTCCAGGCAAGCGCGTCGCCACGGTTCATCGCACTGCATTTCGACAATATCGGATGCAACAATCGCGACGCCATCTGCGCACAGTCAGGATGTTTGCATCGCGTCTACGTATCCTCGGGATCTGGCTACCGGCTCGTCTTCGACGCCCGGGTCGAAGACCTGGAGCTGACCTTGATCGACAGTGCCCCCGCGATCAAGCTGCACTGCGCCGGCTTCAACCCGGACTGCACGCGCGTGCTGCGCTGGACCGGGTCTCGCTTCGAGGAGCGGCGTGCCCTGCCCGGCGGCGGCGCTTCGCGATCGTGGTAGGCGGCCGCGCCAGCGTGTTCGCTGCCAATCCATGGGGCAGGATCCGGAGCGCCGCGCTGAACGATGGCCTCAATCCCGCCCGCGCCGCCCGAGCTTGTCGAAGCGCTTGATCACGCGCTCGCGTTTCAGCCGCGACAGCCGCTCGATCCAGAACATGCCGTCGAGCTGGTCGATCTCGTGCTGCAGACAGGCGGCGAGAAAGCCGTCGGCCTCGTCCTCGCGTGCCACTCCCGCAAGATCCCAATAGCGGAGCCTGATCCGCGCCGGGCGCTCGACCGCTTCCGTGACACCGGACATCGAGACGCTTCCCTCATTGTGGGCCGCTGTCTCGGGCGAGGCCCAGACGACCTCGGGGTTCACATAGTTCAGGGCCTCGGCTGCCGGATCCAGCCGGATGACGACGACGCGCCGCAGGATGCCGATATGGGGTGCCGTCAGCCCGACCGCGGAAACGGCGGCCATCGTATCCAGGATGTCGCGCGCAAGCTCCCGCACGCCGTCGTCGACGACGTCGACCGGCAGTGCCTTCAGGCGCAAGCGCGCGTCGGGATAGGTGATGAGCGGGCGTGCCGGCAAAGATCTCTCCCTGGTCGCAGCGGAGCGTTACCCTATTCGCACCCGGCGACGCCAGTGCGCTCGCGGCCGGCCGCGACACGGTGACGGGCAAGCGATTTGACGAGTCCGGCCGGGGGCTTGCGCCGTGCCGCTCGGGTTTCGATTCAAGCAGCCCGCCACCCTCCGGATCATGCCTCCGCGGAGACGAACATTCCGCGCGAGGCGGCAAGTTTGGAACAGGCTTCGGTTGACCCGGCGTCCGGCCTCGCAGACCTTCGCCGTCGACCGTCCGCTTCGGACATGCCCCAACCCGCCCCTGACCCGCCGGGCTCATGAGCCGGCGTCGCGCCATCGATGGATCTCTGACATGACAGCCCTCCGCGCAGCAGGCGACCAGACCTTCCTCGGCGCCCGCAAGCGATCACCGATCGCGGCGCCTTTCCGCGCCCTGTTCGACCTGCCGGACGGCAAGGTCTATTTCGACGCCAGCGCCTATGCGCTGCCGCCACGCACCGTCGCCGAGGCCGCGATTGCCGGCGCGACGCTGCGCACCCAGCCCTGGCGCGTCACCGGCAAGGCCCTGGAGGCCCAGGCCGAAGAGATCCGTGCGCTCGCGGCGCGGCTGATCAATGCCAGCCCGGGCGACATCGCGCTGGTGCGCTCGACCAGCTATGGGGTGGCGACCGCCGCCCTCAATCTGCCGCTGGCGCCGGGCGAAGCGATCCTGGTGATCGACGGCGAGCATCCCTCGCAGGTCTATCCCTGGCTCGATCTCGCGAGCCGCCATGGCGGAACGGTCGAGGAGGTCAGGGCGAGCGAGGGTGGAACACGCAGCGAGGCGATCATCACCCGGCTCGCCGCCCCGGATCGGCCGCGCGTCGCGATCCTGGCACTCACCCCGGTCCAGTGGGCCGATGGCGAGCTCCTGGATCTCGACGCGGTCTTCGCCGCGGCGCGCCGGCACGGCGCCCGGGTGGTGCTGGACGCGACCCAGGCGCTCGGCGTCCTGCCGATCGACGTGCAGCGCCTGAAACCGGATTTCCTGATCTCGGCCTTTCACAAATGGCTGCTCGGGCCGCAGGGTTTCGCCATTCTCTACGCCGCGCCGGAGCACCAGCACGGCCGGCCGCTCGACCATCACGCCCATGCCCGCGCCATCGACCGCTACGCGCCGCCGGGCGCCCCCAGCGAACCGCCCTTCCTTGCGGGCGCACGCCGGTATGATGCCGGCCAGCGCGCCGACATGGTGGCGATGCCCATGGCCATTGCGGGGCTCGGCTTCGTCCTGGCGCACGGGGTCGAGGGGGTCCGGGCCCATGTCGCCAGGGTGACTTCGGCTGTCGCCGAGCAAGCCGCCGACCTCGGCTTCAGCAGTTGGGAGGCCGGGCGGCGGGCGCCGCATATCCTGGGTCTCAGGCCGCCGCCGGGTGCGTCCGCCGGAGAGATCGGCGCGAAACTGCTGGCCGAGGGCGTGCATCTCTCCGCGCGCCAGGGCCTGCTGCGCGTCAGCCCCTATCTGTTCAACGACGAAAGCGACGTCGCCCGCCTGGTCTCGGCGCTCGCGGCGGTGGCCCCGCGCTCCAGCCTTCGGCCATAGGCCACCAGGTGGCCGCAAAACAGGCCGTAGAGCAGCGCCGCGGCGACATAGGCGGTCGCCGCGTGAGCGCTCCATTCCGGGTCGAGCGCGGCAACCCGCGTTGCTCCCATCAGCTCGACCACACCGACCACGAAGACCAGCGAGGTGTCCTTGAAGGCGCCGATCGCGACATTGACCATGGCCGGCAAGGCGATACGGCCGGCCTGGGGCAGTTCAACCAGCAGGAAGGCCTGGCGTCTGGTCAGACCGAGCGCCAGGGCGCCGTCGACCAGCCCGCGCGGCAGGGCCTGGAGGGCACCGCGCAGCACTTCCGCGAAATTGGCCGCGGTGAGCAGGACCAGGCCGGTGAGCGCGCGCCAGAGCGGATCGCCGCCGCCAAGGCCCGGCAGCAGCGCCGGCAAGAGGATGGCGACGGTGAACAGCAGCGAGACCAGCGGCACGCTGCGCAGCAGGTCGATGGCGAGGCTCGCCGGCCTGCGGATCGCGGCAACGCCCGACATGCGCGCCAGCGCCAGGGGTATGGCGAGTGGCAAGGCCACGATGAGCGTGCCGGCTGCGAGCCCGAGCGTCACGGCAAGGCCGCCCCAGGAGGCGACCGTGACGCGCGGCAGGCCGAGGCCACCGCCCATCAGCCAGAGCCAGACGAGCGTCGCGCCGAGCCAGGCCGCGCCGAGTTGGGCCGCCGAGCGGAACAGGCCGCCGAGGCTCGAAACGGCGAGGCCGGCGAGCAGCAGCCCGGCAAGGGCCGGCCGCCAGAGTTCGGCCGCCGGATAGGTGCCGAACAGGATGAGCCTGCCCTTTTCCGCAATCAGCGGCCAGCAGGCGCCCGCGGCCATCCGGCAGGCCGCCGCGCCGCCGTGCCAGGCGGCATCGGTGACCGCCCATCGCAGGCCAACAAAAAGCAAGGCCACGACGGCACCGCAGGCCACGATCGAAATGAGACGCGTCATCCGCCCGCGCGTCCAGCCGGGGAGGAAGCCGGTCTCGGGGCGCCGCGACGCCTCAATGACCAGCCCGGCTGGACCGCGCGCGGCGAGCCGGGCGTTGTAACGCTCGATCACCGCGCCGATCGCAGCGTTCAGGCCGAAATAGAAGGCAACCAGCACCAGTGTCGGCGCCAGGGCATGGCCGGACTGGCCGATGGCGGTATTGGCGATGGAGGCAAGGTCGGGATAGCCGACCGCGACCGCCAGCGAGGAGTTCTTGACCAGCGCCAGCACCTGCATGGCGAGCGGCGGCAAGGCAGCCGACAGCGCCAGCGGCAGGCTGACCAGCCGGAGCCCCTGAAGCCTGGACAGGCCGAGCGCGCGGGCGGCGTCGCGCTGGCCGTCGGGCAACGCCGCCAGCGCGCCACGAAAGATCTCGGCGAGATAGGCCGCGTGAAACACCGCGAGCCCGATGGCGAGCGCCGTCAGTTCCGGGCTGAGCGCCAGCCCGCCCTCGAAATTGAAGCCGCGCAGCACGGGCCATTCGATGCCGCCCGCGCCGAACCAGGGCAGCACCAGGCCGCGGTTGGACAGATGGATACCGGGCAGCAGCGTGACGGCGTCGCGCGGCCCCGGCAGGCCGGTGACCAGCAGGCCGTACCAGAGGATCAATTGCAGCACGACCGGCGTGTTGCGCAGCGGCTCGATGACGAGGCCGGCGATCAGCCTCAGGCCGGGATGCCCGGCCCGGCGCAGCAGCGCCAACGCCAGGCCCAAGGGCGGTGCCGCCGCGAGCGCCAGTGCCGAGACCCGCAGCGTATTGAGAAAGCCCGAAACCAGCAGCCAAGCGAGACTGTCGGTCGGCGCCGCCGGCAAGACGAATTCGCCGATCTGGAAGCCCGCGGGCGCCGCCAGCACGGCGAAGGGCCGCAGCAGCCGTTCGACCAGTGCGACCGCCTCCGGGCGGCTCGCCAGCACGGCGAGGCCAAGCACGGCGAGCACCGCCAAGGCCACTCTCTGTGACCTCGCTTGCTGCCATCCGGCGGGCCCGGCGGCCCGAGGCGACACCGTCACTGGAACGGCGGGGCGTAGAGCAGGCCACCCTGGTTCCACAGGGCATTCTGCCCACGCTCCAGGTTCAGCCGGGTGCCGGGCCCGAGATTGCGCTGGTAGATCTCGCCGTAATTGCCGACCGCCTTGACGATACGCCGTGCCCATTCGGCGTCGAGGCCGAGCGCCTCGGCCACCCCCGGCGTGACGCCGAGGATGCGGCGGATGTTGGGATCCCTCGAGGAGGTCCGCAATTGATCGACATTGGCGCTGGTAATGCCGGTCTCCTCGGCCTCGATCAGCAGGTTCAAGGTCCAGCGCGCGATCTGGAACCAGGCCGGATCGCTGTTGCGCACCACCGGCGAGAGCGGCGATTTCTGGATCCGCTCGGGCAGGATGACGAAATCCTCCACCCGCGGCGCGCGGTTGGCGCGGCTGGCGGCGAGCGTCGAGGCATCGGAGAGATAGACGTCGCAACGGCCGGCGTAAAAGGCCGCCTCGAGCTCGGGCAGGCTCTCGATCACCACCGGGCGGAAGGTCATGGCGTTGGCGCGGAAATAATCGACCAGGTTCTGCTCGTTGACGGTGCCGGGCTGGACGCAGACGGCGGCGCCGTTCAGCTGGCGGGCGCTGGTGACCCCGAGCTTTTTCGGCACCAGGAAGCCCTGCCCGTCATAAAACAGCGTGCCGACGAACAAGGCGTTGAGCGAAGCGTCGCGGGTCACCGTCCAGGTGGTGTTGCGCGCCAGCACATCGATGTCACCGGACTGGAGCACAGGAAAGCGGTTGGCTGACGACAGCGGCACGAAGCGGACCTTCTCGCCGTCGCCCAGGACGGCGGCCGCCAGCGCGCGGCAGTAATCGACGTCGAGGCCGGACCAGCGACCGCTGGAATCGGGCAGAGACAGGCCGGCCGATCCCTGGCTGACGCCGCAGACCAGCTCGCCCCGGGCGCGGATCTTGTCGACGGTCGGGCTCGCGGCGGAGGCGGCCTGGGGCGCGAGCCAGGCGGTGGCGGCAAGGCCGGCGGCAACCGCCAGCCGGACGATGAAGCGCGCGTTGAAACGAGTTTCGGAGGGTGACACGGAGATCCTCATGACGCCGGCGCATGATCAGGATCGGCGTGGCGTGCACGACGGTTCTCGAAAACGGCCCAAGGCTAAGCGCGCATCCCATCGATGCGGCGCGACAAAGGCAAAATACGAGGGGTTTTCCGCAATAAGAACAGATGCTTATTTCAAATATCGGATCGGACTTGGGTGAGCCTTTTCCATTTCACGGGAATAAGAGCAAAACGCTTCGTCATATCGGGTAACGATACGTTGGCGCGATCGCGTCTGCTTCGGCTCACGACATGTCGAGAAAGCGGTCGAGGCCCAGCAGCCATTCGATCAGCATGACCAGCGCGACGCTCAGGAGGATCAGCAGCGTCGCCATGGCGGCGACCGTCGGATCGTCGATTTCGCGAATGTAGCTATAGGCCTCGACCGGCAAGGTCGTCGTGTTGATGTCGGTCAGGAAGACGGCGATGGAGAAATTGTCCATGGCCTCGACAAAGGCGAAGGTGCCGCCGGCCACCAGGCCGGGCGCCAGTTGCGGCAAGGTGATGCGCAGGAAGGCGGCCTGAGGGCTCGCGCCGAGATTGCGCGCGGCCTTTTCGAGATCCGGATCGAGGCCGGAGAGATTGGCCACCAGCGGCCGCAGGGCCAGCGGCAAGGCGAACAGGACCATGGCCACCGTGATCGGCCAGAAGCCCGGACCGATGCCGCTCTGCGCCACGAAGCTCAGCGCCGCCGTGCCGGTGATGACGCCGGGGATCAGCAGCGGCGCGGAGACCAGCCCGATCAGCAGCCGGCTCCCCGGCAGGCGATGACGTACCGCCAGCAGCGCCGTCGGCAAGGCCAGCAACAGCGTCACCACCGTCGTGATGACCGCGATGCCGAGCGAGTTCAGAAGCGCCGCCATGAAGCGGTCATTGGCGAAGAAGCGCCGGAACCATTCCAGCGTCAGGCCCTCGCCGGAAAACAGCTGGTAGCTGTTCGGGCTGAAGGCATAAACGACGATGAAGGGCAGCGGCAGCAGCACGAAGGCCAGCGCGGCAAGGCCGATCGCCGTCATCGCCGGGGCAACGGGACGGGCGTGGTTCATGCCGCCTCTCCCGCATAACGCACGGACAGCGCGCGTCGCACCGCTCCCGCCAGTCCGAGCAGCGCCAGCATGAGCCCGAAGAACAGCATGGCGAGCGCCGCGGCGGCGGGAATGTCGTAGCTGGTCTGGATCCGGTCGTAGATCGCGGTCGCCAGCACATGCACCCGGCCGCCGCCCAGCATCTGGGGGAACAGGAAGGCGCCGAGCGACAGGGCGAAGCAGAGCGAGGTCGCCGCCGCGATGCCCGGCAGGGACAAGGGCAAGGTGACATGCAGGAAGCAGCGCAGGCGCGAGGCGCCAAGATTGCGCGCCGCCTGTTCCAGCGTCTCCGGGATCGTGCGCAGCGCGCCGAACAGGGTCAGGACGAAAAAGGGCAGCACGAAATTCAGCACCGAGATCACCACGGCCGTCTCGTTGTTGATCAAGGTCAGCGTCGGCAATCCAAGGCCGCGCAGGGCCTCGTTGATCAGGCCGCGATTGCCCAGGATGACCATCCAGGCATAGGCGCGGGTGACACCGCCGGACAGGAAGGTGGCGACCAGGCAGAACAGGATCACCCGGCGCAGCCGCGCCGAGCCCGATCGCGCCAGCACCCGTGCCAGGGGATAGCCGAGCAGCAGGCAGAGAAGCGCGATCAAGGCCGACAGGCGCAGCGTGGTGCCGATCGCCCGCCAGGCGCCGGCGGAGCCCAGCAACCGCTCGTAATTGCGCAGGCTGACCGGGCCATGGAACAGCGCCGAGCCGGGCTCCAGTGTCAGCAGGCTGACACTGGCGAAGGACACCAGCACCAGTCCGAACAGGGCCACCACCAGCAAGGACGGCAAAGCCAGCCAGATCGCGGGGGTGACACGCATGATCAATCCGCCAGCAAGGTGCAGCGCCCCGGCGGCAAGGCGAGCGCAACCGCCGTGCCGGGCGCAAGCGGCGGCGCGTCGCGGCGCGCCTCGGTCACCACGATGGCGGCATCGCCCGCGCTCACCTCGTAGCGGATCGCCGCGCCCAGAACCTGGGTGAAGGTGACAATGCCGCCGATCTCGCCGGGCCCGGCGGCCCGCGCGGCGACGGTCAGCGCCTCGGCCCTGACCGCGAGCGTCACCGGCGCCGCGCCGTTGCCGGGCGGGCGCAAGCCCTGCACGACCCCGCCGGCGACCGCCACGGCGCCCTGCCCCAGGGACTCGACGGCCAGCAGGTTCTCGACGCCGCAGAAGCTCGCGACATAACGGGTGCGCGGATGGTCGTGGATCTCGAGCGGCGTGCCGAGCTGCTCGACCTTGCCCTCGCGCATCACCGCGATCCGATCCGACAGGACGATGGCCTCGCGCTGGTCGTGGGTCACCATGACCGTGGTCAGGCCCAGCCGCTGCTGCAGCTTGCGCAGTTCCACCTGCATGGCCTCGCGCAGGTTCTGGTCGAGTGCGCCCAATGGTTCGTCGAGCAACAGGAGCCGCGGTTCGGTGACCACCGCGCGTGCGAGCGCCACGCGCTGGCGCTGACCGCCGGAGAGTTGCGCCGGCCGGCGCTCGGCCAGCGCCTCAATGCGAACGAGGCGCAGCGCCTCGTCGACGCGCCGCGCGGCCTCCGCCTTCGGTACGCGCGCCATGCTCAGGCCGAAGCCGACATTGGCGCGCACGCTCATATGGGGGAACAGGGCATAGTGCTGGAACAGCATGGCGGCACGCCGCCGCTCCGGCGGCACCGGCAGGAGCGAGGCGCCGTCGAGCCGGATATCGCCGCCGTCAGGCGTCACGAAACCGGCGATCGACTGCAGCACCGTGGTCTTGCCGCAACCGGACGGGCCGAGCAGCGCCAGCACCTCGCCGGCCGGCACCGTGAGATCGACGCCATCGACGGCCGTCACGCCGCCATAACGCTTGGACAGGCCGGCAATGTCCAATTGGCAAGGCGCGGCCGTCGTCATGACCGGTTCACTCTTGCGGCTCACTTGCCGATGGCGGCGTTGAACTGCTCGGTCCAGGCGCCGAGCCGCTCATTGATCTTGGCCTCGTCGAATGTCACCGCATCCTCGGTACTCGGCATCACCTTGGCGAGGGCGGCGGCCGGCTGAACCTCGGTATTGACCGGACCAAGATTGTAGATGTCGGTCATGTGCTTCTGCCAATCGGCGGCGAGCGAACGGTTGATGAAGGTCGCGGCAAGCTCGGCATTGCCGTTATTGACCATCATCATGCCCTCGAAGATCAGCGGCGTCGGCTTCGGGCTGACCATGGCGACCTGAATGCCCTGGTCCGCCAGTTCCTTGACCGCGGAGGGCGATCCCATCATCGCCCAGATCTCGCCGCGCGCCAGGGCGCGCCGGGCGGTGGTATCGGAGCTGTGGAACATCGCGACGTGGTCACGCATGCGGCCGAGGAAATCGATGCCCGGCTTCACATTGTCGATCGAGCCGCCATTGAGCAGCGCGGCGACAAGGATGGTGCGGCCGGGATAGACGGTGGGCGCCGGCAGCGCCACCTGGTTGCGGAAAGCCGGCTGGAACAGGTCGTTCCAGGAGGTCACGCGGCCGCCCGGCACCAGGTCCGGCCGGTAGACGATGCCGGTCGGGAAATACCAATAGGCGGCGAACATCGGATTGTGCGAACCGGGCATCAGCTTGCCGAGGATCGGCAGCTTGTCGGCCGGCAGCGGCAGGAACAGGTTGCGGTCGGTGGCGGCCCGCATGGCCACCGCCTCGCCGGTGAACCAGACATCGACGCCGGGCTTGGCGCGCGAGGCCTGCAGGCGCGCCAGCCCCTCCACCGAGCTGTTCTGGATGACCGGCACGATCTCGATGCCGGTTTCCTGTCGGAAGGCCGGCGCGAGCGGCTTCATCACCCGCTCCCAGGTCGAGCCGAAGGTCATCACGGTGACGCGCCGTTCCTGGGCACGGAGCGCCGGAGCCGCCAAGGTCGAAAAAGCCAAGGCACCGCCGCCGGCAAGGGCGGCGCGACGGGAGAGAAAAGCGGGACGGTTGATGAGAGCGGGACGCTTGGATCGGGTCATGCTCTGGTCCTCTGGAAGGAGACAGTCTCTGGACGTTTCTCTATAGGAAACTTCTGTTGACTATCATCAGGAGCACCGCCGCTTCCTGTCAAGCGAAACCGCGCGTCACCCTTCGGTTTTTTGCGGCGCCCGCGGCGATGCCCAGGCAATGCCCACGCGCGATGACCATGACGGCGTCATCCGCCTCATCGAGCAGCAGCAGATCGGCATCCATGCCCACTGCGATGCCGCCCTTGCTGGCACCGAGCCGCAGCACGCGCGCGACATTGCTGGTCACGAGCGGCAAGGCCTCGGCCCAGGACAATCCGGCCTCGCGGACCAGGCGGCGAAGATCCCGGAACAGGATGGCCGGTGGCACGGAGCGGAAGCCGCCTGATCGTGCCGGGTCGGGCACGGCGACGCCGGCATCGGAGGACAGCGTGATATTGGCGAGCGGCACGCCCGCGCCGAGCGCGCGCCGCACCGCCGCCACCACGTCGAAGCCGGAGGCGATGCCGTCCAGCGGACCGAGGCAGCAGGTGAAATCGATGACCCCGCCCTGGCGGGCGAAACGAATGCCCTGGTCGAACAGCGGCAGGAGCTCGGGCGACCGGTTGATATGGGTCGGCACCACCTGGTCGGCGGGGAAGTCGACCCGGTCCAGCAATTCGAAGACGGGTTCCAGCCCGCTGCGCAGGCGGCCGACATGCAGGTGCAACACCGCTGCCTTGCCGGTCATGGCGCGCGCCTGGGCCAGTTCACCGGCGAGTGCTGCGAGCGCCGGAAAGTCGAGATTGGGATAGAGCCGTTCGGCAATGGCGCTCTTGGCGCCCAGCACCTTCTCGATCAGGGCGATATCGGAGCGCACGCTGCCGGTCATGCAGGGAGCCGGCAGGCGCATGGAACCGGTATAGATGAAGCTGGTCAGCCCCGCGGCATCGAGTTCATGGGCCTTGCGCAGCAGCTGCGGCAAGGTCTTGGCCTCCATCTCGGTGCCGAGCAGGCTGCCGGCAGTGGTGATGCCGGCGCCGAGGATCTCGCCGGCCGACAATTCCGGCATGCGCCCCGCCGGACCATCGGCTTCGCCGCCGCCGAGAAAATGCATGTGCTGGTCGATCAACCCGGGCAGAAGCTTGCCCTCGGGCGCCTCGATGATCTCGGTGACGCCGAGTGTCGCGGCGGCGGGGCGCAGATCCTCGCCCATGGCCAGGATGCGGCCGCCGCCGAGCAAGAGGTCCCGGGCGCCGAGCGCGGCGGGCGCGAAGACGGCACCGGCACGCAGCAGGGTCAAAGGCGGCGCCGGGAGACGGGTCATGGCGGCGGCACGATGACCCAGATGGCCCGCGTCCGCGCGGTGCGCGACGGATTGCGCCAGCTGTGCGGCAAGGTCGGCGGGAAGGTCAGGGTATCGCCCGCCTCGAGGATATAGGAGACGCCGTCGACCACCATTTCCAGCCGGCCGTCGAGCACATGCACGAGATCGGCCGCGGAGCGCAGCGTATAGGGTTCCTCACCCGAGCCGCCGCCCGGCTCGATCTCCGACAGCAGCGCCATGAGCTGGTCCTGGCCCTCGCCGGAAATCAGGAATTCCCGCATGCGCTCGCCGCCCAGATCGATCGGCTGGCCCTCGCCCTTGCGCACCAGCTTGGTCGGCGGCGGGTCGAACAGCGTGCCGGGGCGAATGCCGACCGCGTCGCAATAGCGCAGCAAGGTGGCGACCGAGGGGGCTACCGCATCGTGCTCGAGCTTGCTGATGAAGGACTTGTTGACGCCGACCGCCTGCGCCACCTGCTCCATCGACAGGCCACGCGCCTGGCGCAACGCGCGCAGCTTGGCGCCGACCTGAACTTTCTCTTCGCGAACCGGGAAGGTGACGCTGCGCTGCTCGCCCGCGGCTTCGCGGGGAGCCGCTTCCTTGGTGCTGACCACCCGCACCTTCGTCGCCTTCGCCATGTCCTAACCCTCCAGAATCGCCGTGACAGCGTCTTCGAGGCGGGCGGCGGCGTCCAGCGCCTGTTGTTCCTTGGCGGCGAGGCGCTTGCCATCGGCGGCCAGCACGGCGCGCGCGGTGGCGACCTCGCGGGTGATCGCCTCCGGCGCCGGGCCGCCGGTCAAGGTGCGGCGGCGCACGAAGCCGGCCGGGTCCATCGCGGCGTCGAAGTCGGCGTCGCTCAGGCCCGGTTCGGCGAGGCCCATGCCGCGCGCCGCCTTGTCCAGGTCGGTCGGCCGCGCCGCCATCGGGGCGATCCGGGCGGCGAGGCATTCGCGCACGAAGACGCCGACCAGCTGGTGGGCGGTGCGCCAGTCCATGCCGGAGACACGCACCAGGGCGGCGGCGAGATCGGTTGCCTGCGCCCAGTTGGCGCCGGCCAGTTCCAGCATCCGCGCCTTGCGCACCTCGAGGTCGTGCAACAGCGGCGCCATGGTCTCCAGCCGCACGCCGAGGCCGCGGCCGAGATCCCACAGCACCGCCTGGCTGTTGCGCCGCTCCATGATCGGGAAGCCCGTCGGCCCCTTCTCCGCCGAAAACACCGTGACGAGGAAGCCGAGCGATTGTGCCGCCAGACCCTTCATGTCCTCCAGGCCGTCGGGGTTCTTCTTCTGCGGCATGATGCTGCTGGTGCCGCAATAGCGGTCCGGCAGCTCCACCATGGCGAATTCGGTGGTCGACCAGAGGAACAGGTCGTCGGCGAGCCGCCCCAATGTCTGGGCCAGCACCGCCAGCACGCCGGCATATTCCATCTCCAGGTCGTGGCTGAGAATGGCGTCCATGGTGTGCGGCAAGGGATCGTCGAAACCGAGCAGCAAGGCGGTGCGCGCGCGGTCGAGCGGAAAATCGCTGCCGGTCATGATCGCGGCGCCCGCCGGCGAGCGGTTCAGTCGGTCGTGGAACGAGATCAGCCGGGCGCTGTCGCGAGCAAAGCAGACCTCGAACATGGTCGCCCAATGGGCGAAGGTGGTGGGCTGGGCATGCTGGCCATGGGTATAGCCGGGCATCACCGTCTCGCGATGCGCCTCGGCCAGGTCGAGCAGAGTCGCGCGCAAGGCTTCCAGCGCGTGCAGGATGCGGTGGACATGGCGCTTGAAGGTCAGCCGCCGCGCCACCTCGATCAGGTCGCCGGAGCTGCGGCCGAGATGCAGCCGGCCGCCGATATCCTCGCCGAGCGTGCGGATCAGGTAATGCTCGCCGGAATGCATGCCGCCATCGGCGGCGGCGCGGGCCTGTTCCATGCCCTCCGCCTCCATGGCGCGGAAGGCGCCGAGGATGGCCTTGCCGGTCGCAGGCGCGATGATGCCGGTTTCGGTCAGCATCACCGCATGCGCCTTGTCGAAGGCATGGATGCCGTGGATCGACTCGCCCAGCAGGTTGGAGCGATGGAAGTCGAGATGGGCAAGCGGCTCTTCCGTCAGGCGGGTGCCGGCGGTGCGGAAGCCGCGATATTCGGTCCCTGCGCTCGTGCCTGTGCTCATGGCAGTCGTCCTTTCATGTCGTCGTCAGCAGTGCCGGCAAGGTCGCGCAATCGGCTCCCCGGCCGAGCGCCAGCACCAGCGCCTCGACGTCCGCCGCACGGGCCGCACCGAGCACCGGCGTCGCCAGGCCGCGATATTTCCCGATCAGCGCGCCGTCGGGCAGCGGCCGGTCCCAGGAGCCCGCGGGGATATCGATGCGCAGCGTCCGTGGCGCGCCCTGGCGCGGCGCAACCGTCAGCCGCGCGGCGATATTGCTGTCCACCGCCGGATCGTGCACCACCCGAATGCGCGCCAGCCAGTCGGCGACGTCAGGGCTGGCACGCACGCTGTCGGCGAAGCTCGGCAGGCTGGCATCGCCATGCAGCCAGGCGACCGCAACGGCATAGGGCAGGCTCATCTGGGCATCGACCAGGGAGGCCACCGAGGTGCCGCCGCACATTCGGACAATGGTCGGGTGCACGCCGACCTCGATGCCGGCGACACCGTCCGCCGGCAGGTCGCGGCGTAGCTCCAGCGCCGCCTCCACCGCCGCATGGGTGCCGCGGCAGGAGGCGTAGGGCTTGATCGAGGAGCGGTGGATCCGCCAGAAGCCGCCGAGATCGCGGGTCAGGGCTTCGGGTTGGGCTGCCTCCCGCGCATAGGTCGCCAGGAAGCCGCCCCAGGGCGCGTCGAAGACATGGGCCGGACCGGTCATGCCGTGCCGGGCGAGCGCCGCCGCCGAAAGCCCGGAGGCCGCGGCATGGCCCGGATGAAGCCGCTTGGTCATCGCCCCGTCCTGCAGGAAGGACCAGTTGCCCGAGGCGAAGGACCCGGCAATGCCCAGCGCCTGCGCGGCGATATCGACCGGCAGGCGCCAGAGCCGCGCCACCGCCATGGCCGCGCCGAAGACGCCGCAGGTGCCGGTGGAATGCCAGCCGGCGCCGTTATGGGCGTCATAGCCGCCGGCCGCCTCCATCACCCGGCGGCCGAGATCATAACCGGCGACGATGGCCGCGATCAGGTCGGCTTCGGTCGCCTGCGGCGCCTCGGCCAGGGCCGCCAGGACGGCCGGCACCACGACGGCACCGGAATGGTCGCAGCCGCTGGCGTCATCGAGTTCCAGCGCATGGGCAGCCGTGCCATTGACCAGCGCGGCCAGCGCCGGTGGCACCCGGCGCGCGCTGCCCCAGACCGGCGCCCGGCCATCGGCGCCATAGAGTGCGGCCCCCGCCCCCAACACGGCCCGCGGTTCCGGCCGCGCCGCGCCGGCCAGGGCGGCGCCCAGCGTGTCGAGAAGATGCCGCCGCACGGCATGGACCGTGGCCTCGGGCAGATCCTCGGCTCTGAGCGCCGTGTAGAAGCGCGCCAGCGTCACGGCCGGCGATTGAGCGGGCGCATCCGTCATGGCGCACGCGGCGCGCCGTTGATCGTCACCGCCTGCACCTGGATGTAGGGCATCTGCCATTTCTGGAAGATGCGCGCATAGGTGCCGTCGGCCATCATGGCGGTGACCACGTCGGCCACCGCATCGCGCAGCCCCGGCCGCGACTTGGCGATGCCGAAACCGGCCAGGTCGACCGAGACCGGCTCGCCGATCAGCACGAACTTGCCGCGATCGGCGGATTCGGGCGATTCATTGAGGTAGCGGATGGCCTCGACGCCTTGGGCCGCGGCGACCACTCGCCCCTGGATGAGCTGCAGCCGCGCATCGGCGGTGCGTTCGGTCAGCGACATCTGGACCGGCGGCAAGCCCTTGGCGACGCAATGCGTGTCGCTGAAGGTCCGCATGTGAATGTAGAAGATGCCGTTGCGGTTGACCGCGACCGGCTTGCCGCAGACATCAGCGGGCTTGCTCAGCCCGGATGCCGTGGCGACATGGGGCATGGAGAAGATCTGCACGCCGGTGGCGAAATAATCGACGAAATCGGTCTTCTCGCGGCGCGCCGGAATATCGGTCATGCCGGAGGCGCCCATGTCGATGCGGCCGGTATCGAGCGAGGTGATGAGCTGCTCGAAGCCCTGCTCGACCCAGACCGCCTGCAGCCCGAGCCGCTTGGCGATCTCATTGCCGAGGTCGATGTCGAGACCGAGCAGCGCATTGGTCGCCGGGTCCTTGTATTCCAGCGGCGGATAGGTCGGCGAGGTGCCGATGCGGAGCTGGCCGGCCGCCCGGATCTCCGCCGGCAGACGCGCCGCATAGGGATTGGCCTCCTGCGCCTGCGCCGTGCCGGCAAGCCCCGCCAGCAGCAGGCCGAGACCGCCTGCCAGAACGACCGCGCGCCTTGTCATCCAAACCATTCCGCCTCTCCTTCGCCCAGCCCGGATCCGAACTACCGAAGCCGCTCGACACCCCGGAAGAAGTGTCCCGTCGGTTCCTGACAGGAAACTTCTGTTGACACCGGATGCTCCCTGCGATTTGCTCCGGTGTCAAGCGCGGTCACGCCGCCGATCGTTCGTTTTGGCGCCCCCATGGCGAGGCGCCGGCAGCATGGAGAACGCAGCATGGATGCCGCAGCAGTCGCAGGGCTGAAGCCGCTGGGCCTGGTCGCGCCCGGCACCGTGGTCAACACGATGAAGGGCGATGCCGACGAGCGGCGCGCCGGCGGCTGGCTGGAATGGGACGGCGCGCTCGACGGCCTCAAGGCGGCCCTGCTGGGCATCCCCTTCGACGGCGCCTCGGTGGTGCGCAGCGGCTCGCGCGGCGGGCCCGACGCGGTGCGCCGCGGCATGATGTGGTACACCACCTTCAGCAGCAGCGACGGGCGCGGCATGGACGCCTTCAAAGTCGCCGATATCGGCGACGTGCTGGTGACCCTGACCGACATGCCGGCCACCTTCGACCGGGTGAGCGAGGCCATTACCGGGCTGGTGGCGCGCGGCATCGTGCCGGTGTCGATCGGCGGCGACCATTCCATCGCCTATCCCTGCATGCGCGGCGTGGTGCGCGCTCTCGGTGCCGGCAAGCGCCTCGGCATCATCCATTTCGACGCACATCACGACCTGCGCGCCGCCCATCTCGGCGCGGAATCGAGCGGCGTGCCGTTCCGCAAGGCGCTGGAAACATTGCCGGAGGCGGTGCTGGGGCGGAACCTTGTGCAGATCGGCATGGCCGAATTCACCAATTCGCCGCAACTGGCCGACTATGCCCGCGCCCAGGGTGTCACGGTGATCCCCGGCCGCGGCCTGCGCCATGGCGGCATGACGGAAGCCGTGAAGCGGGCGCTGGCCATCGCCGGCGACGGCACCGATGCGATCTATGTTTCCGTCGATATCGACTGCATCGACCAGGCCCAGGCGCCGGGCACTGCCGCGCCGAACCCGTTCGGCCTCGACCTGCGCGACGTCCAGGAGGCTTTGCGCATGATCGCCGGCGATCCCAAGACCGTAGGGCTGGACCTGGTCGAGATCTCGCCGCCCTTCGACCGCGACGACATGACCGGCCGGGCCGGCGCCTCGCTGGTGCTCAGCTTCCTCTATGGCCTGGCCGGCCGCGCCTGACACAGGCGATGGTGAAGGGGCCTTCCGGTCCGCCCTGCCCGGTCGGGAGCGACCGGGGCCGAAGCGCTGGCCAGGGCGATCCGCGAGCGTGGCGCCGTGCGTTTCCGATCGAATGGCCTGCGACCTCAGGCTCTGGGCTAGCCCTTCGATGCGCCGGGGTCCTTGGCCTCCGTGCCGCCCTGCGCGAACAGCTTGCCGAAAATCTGAGAAATCCACTCGGCGTTCTGCGGCACGCCGGAGAACCAGGTCTTCATCAAGGCCTCGGGCGAGAACCGCTCGACCTGCGCCATCATGCTCTTTTCCATCTCGGCCAGCATGGCGGCCTGCATCGGCTGCACATCGGGAAGCCCGAGGAATTGCCGGGCTTCCAGAGGCGTGCAATCGATCTCGACGGTGACCTTCATCACGGTGTCCCTCCTCGGACCTGGCCTCATGACCGGCACGAGCAGCATGGGCGGAATCTTTGCCGGATGACAGTCCCCGCCCGCGGATGCCCGGCCCGGGCGCACGGCAAGTGCCTTTGGCCAACCCGGCCAAGGACTTGCCGCCTTGTCTTCAGCTCTCGATTCAGGCCGTTCAGATCTTGATTCAAGCCCGAGCCACGGCGCCAGCGCCTGGTTGCTCCTTCAGGACTGTCGCACATGGACGGTCGTCGGCGTCGGTTCCGGCCCGCCGCCGCCGCCCGCCTCGATCTGGAAGCGCTTGACCAGGCCGCCGACCGTGTCGCGGAAACCACCATATTCGAGCTCGGAATAGGGCAGCATGGCCGCGCCCGACCACCCTTGGCTGCGCATCTCGATGGCCTTCTGCTGCGCCCTGCGGCGCACCTCGTCCCAGGCCGGATTGGCGAAGAAGTCGGTATGGGCATCGGTGAAATGGCCGCTGCCCTCCATCGAAAAGCCGAGGCAGGACACGATCGGCAGGCAATAGGCGCCGGTCACCGCGGTGTTCACGGCCACCGGCATCAGCGGCATGACATGCGAACCGCGCGCGTCGCCGCCGACATAATGCGCCTTGACGAAAGGCGACAGCAGTTCCTCGGGCGCCGGAAAGATGCCCTGGTTGCGGATCAGCGCGACCGGATCGTCCTTGCCGGTATATTTGCCGGCGATCGAATGCAGCCGCTGCGCCGAGACCGCGGCGGCCTGCTCGCCAAAACCGCGCGAGATGATGGCGTCGATGCCGAAGCGCTCGTTGTCGCGCAGCAAGGCGGCGATGTGATAGGCGTCCTCGGGCGCGTCGAGCTCGATGATGCTGTCGCCTGCGACATTGTCCATGTCGATGATGCGGAAGCGGAAGCCCTTGATCATCTGCGGCAGCATCAATCCGGCGCAATACATCGGATCGGCGAAGGCCAGGAACAGCGGCAGGTTATAGGCGCCGGGCCCGCATTTGTCGGCGGCCAGCACCATGAAGGATTCCGCCTGGCGATGTTTCGCCTCCAGGAGGTCGAATTCGAGTTCGGCGACCCCGGGGCCTGCGCCGCGCAGATTGCCCGAGGGCGCGTCGACCAGGAGATCCTGCCCGGCACCATAAAGACCATAGGTCTTGGCGATGGCCGTCGCGCCCAGGAAGGCATCCCAGGCGAACCGGTGGATGTCGGCATCGCCCTTGCCGCGACGGTGGCTCATGATCATGCAGATGTCGTCGCCGGTGTGGCAGACGAAACCATCGACGATCAGCCCCTGGTCGATGGCGTCGGCGACGTCGTGGCGCACACTGTCCAGCATGCGCGCCGATGGCATGGTGTGGCCGCCGATCGATCCGACGTCGGCCTTGATGACGGAAATGGTGGTCCGCATGGCCTGTCTCCCTGGTGCCGGCCGCCGTGCCTCCGGCTCTGGATGATCGGCACGGCAAGCCCATGGTTCCGCGGGCCCCGCTGTCACGCCGGGATGCCTTGAACGCCGACTGTCCAAAATCCGCGCGCTCAAGGCCCGCTCTCGCGCTTACGAAGCCGGCGGCGGTGCGGACCTCCCTGGGGAGCCCGAACGGCCCTGGATGCGGGCGCGCCGCGTGATGCGGCGGCGTGGCGCACGATGCCATCTTCCCAAGCGCACCGTTCGATCATACCAGAACAGGCCGGGAGAAACGCGCCGCTCCTGGCAGGGCGAGCACCTTCGGCCGCGGCGGCCCCTGTTCGGCCGCCTCGCCCGAACCGATCGTTCGAGCCCCATCCTCGATTGCATCGGCCCGGCGCGCCGGCCGACAATCGGGCCCATCAGAATCGGACCCGCCCATGGCCATCGACTATGTTCAGATCGGGCAGCGATTGCGGGCGCACCGCATGGGGCTCAATCTCAGCCCTGAGGAGGCGGCCGAACGGCTCGGCGTGTCGCGCGCGGCGCTGTACAATTACGAAAAAGGCGCGAGCCCGGTCAAAGTCGAGACGCTGGAGCGCATGGCGGCGGTTCTCGGCGTGTCGCTGCCCTCGCTGCTCGGCGTCGGCACGGAATATTTCTCCAGCGCCATCGCCTATTTCGAGCGCCTCAGGCAGATCGAGACCGCATCCGAACGGGTGCTCGTCTATTACGAGCCGGTGACCTTCCTGATCACCTCGCAGGACTATCCGGCGAGCCTGCGACGCATGCTGATCGAGGGCCTGCCGGAGCAACTTCCGGGCCGGGCCGCGGCACTCGCCGAGATCGACCGCCTGCTCGCCGTGCTCGCCGAACGGCGCGCCCTGTTCGCGCCGCCCGGTCCGAATGTCGCGAGCATCGTCGGCGCCACCCAGGTTCGCCGGCTGCTGCGCACCGGGCTGATCGGCAGCTATGACCTGCCGGAAACCGAGCGCGACGAACGCCGAAGGCTTGCCGCCCGCGAGGTCGCGCTGGTCGCGGCCCTGATGGAGAACGAGCCGGTCGGCGTGCAGATCGGCGTGGTCGACGACACGCTGCCAAACCAGACCTTCGAGATCTGCCGGCTGAAGGACGGCGGCTCGCTGGTGGCCGTCAGCCCGTTCCGGCTCGGCGAACTGCCCAATGTCCGGCTCGGCGTCGCCTCCATCACCGGCGCACCCGAAGCCGTTGCGCTCTATGAGCGGCTCGCCGCGCAATTGTGGCAGCGCGCGGCCAAGGGGGCGACCGGCGCGGCACTGCTCCGGCGCTGCATCGCGGAGGCGCAAATGGATGAGTCTAGAAAAATGGAATCGTATTGATTTTTAGATTTGGCTGTGCGAAGGATCATTGCTCAGTCGTGCCGACTGGGCTCCCCGCCCCTTCGTTTTCGATTGATCTCTTCCCGCGCCGGGTTCATTTCCAGCGCGGCAAGCGGCGCCAATGAAGCGTCCCGAAGAGAGGGTGCGATACCCGAACTGACTGGAACAGCATGACCGGCGGCCGTGCGCAGCAATGCGTCGGTCCTATTGCTATTGATCCCGCAGCTCTCACCTTGCGCGCTCCAAAAAAAGTCTCGACGGAGGGAATTCAGGCCATGACCGCCACCGACAATATCAGCCAGGCAGGATCCGCCCCATCCGGGAGCGACGTCGTCGACTCGAAGGCCATGAAGGCGCTCTGGGGCTCGGCCCTCGGCTATGCCATGGACGGCTTCGACCTCCTGATCCTCGGCTTCATGCTGCGCGCCATTTCAGCCGATCTCGGCCTGAGCGGCGCCCAGGCGGCGTCCCTGGTCACGGCGACGCTCGTCGGCGCGGTCGCCGGCGGCCTGTTGTTCGGCATGCTGTCGGACCGGCTCGGCCGGGTGCGCGTGCTGACCTGGACCATCGTTCTGTTCGCGGTCTTCACCGGTCTCTGCGCCTTCGCCCAGGGCTATTGGGACCTGCTCATCTACCGCACCATTGCCGGCCTCGGCCTCGGCGGCGAATTCGGCATCGGCATGGCGCTGGTGGCGGAAGCCTGGCCGGCCTCCAAGCGTGCCCGCGCCTCGTCCTATGTCGGGCTCGGCTGGCAGCTCGGCGTGCTGGGTGCCGCTCTGCTCACCCCCTTGCTGCTGCCGGCCATCGGCTGGCGCGGCATGTTCGCCATCGGCATCCTGCCGGCCATCGCCGCCTATTTCATCCGCCAGTCGCTGCATGAGCCCGAGGTCTTCGTGCGCCGCACCGCCGAGCAGAAACAGACGCGCTCGCCGCTGCGCCTGCTGGTCAAGGACGGCGAGACCGCCAAGCTCAGCCTCGGCATGGTCATTCTCTGCTCGGTGCAGAATTTCGGCTATTACGGCGTGATGATCTGGCTGCCGAACTACCTGTCCTCCAGGTTCGGCTACGGCCTGACCCAGTCGGCCCTGTGGACCGCGGTGACCATTGGCGGCATGGCCGTCGGCATCTGCGTGTTCGGCCATGTCGCCGACCGGATCGGCCGCCGTCCGGCCTTCCTCGCCTATATGCTGGGCGCCGCCATCATGGTGGTCGCCTATTCCAGGCTGACCGACCCGATGGTGCTGCTGGTCGCGGGCGCGGTCATGGGCTTCTTCGTCAACGGCATGCTCGGCGGTTATGGCGCGCTGATCAGCGAGCTCTATCCCACGGCGGCGCGTGCCACCGCGCAGAACGTGCTGTTCAATATCGGTCGCGCCGTCGGCGGCTTCGGCCCCCTGGCGGTCGGCGCCGTGGCCGTCGCCTATGGCTTCGAAACCGCGATCGCGCTTTTGGCGGTGCTCTATGTCGTCGACATCATCGCGCTCTGGCTTCTGATCCCCGAGCGCCGCGGCGCGGAACTCGCCTAACCCGCCAGACCCTTTCCCTTTCCAGGAGGCCATCATGGCCATCGAGCAATCCGTCTCGATGGCAACGGCGAAGGATTCGTTATTCGTCGCCGCTGCCGATGACGCAAAAGCATCAGGACGCTGGACCGAAACCGTCGTCGCCGAACGCGCCGAAGTGGTGCTCAACCGGGCGGTCAATGCCGAATACCGGCATCTGGTCGTGCGCTGCGGGCCGGTCGCGGCCTCGGCCGTCGCCGGCCAGTTCTTCCAGCTGCTCTGCCCGCATCCCGACGGCGAACAGCCGTTCCTCAGGCGGCCGATGAGCCTCTATGGCGCCGACCCCGCCAAAGGCGAGGTCGAATTCCTCTACAAGGTGACCGGCGCCGGCACGCGCGGCCTCGCTTCGCTCGCAGCCGGCGACCGGCTCGACATGATGGGGCCGCTCGGCAAGGGTTTCACACTCGACCCAGCCCTGCGCCACATCGTGGCGGTCGGCCGCGGCGCCGGACTTGCGACGCTCGCGCCGCTCGCCAAGGCGGCCCGGGCCAACGGCACCGCGGTCACCGCCATCTTCAGCGCGCGCCGGCCCGACCTCATGGTCTCGGTCGACCTGTTCCGCAGCCATGGCGCGGAGGTGATCACCGTCACCGACAGCGAGGGCACCAGCGGCCCGGCCCATGTGGAGCGCATCCTGCGCGGCCTCATCGCCGAAGCCAGGGCCGACGCCTTCTTCACCTGCGGTTCGAGCCGGCTGATGCGGGTGCAGCAGCGGCTCGCCGCCGAATTCGCGATTCCCGGACAGGTCGCCATGGAACAGCAAATGGCCTGCGGCCTCGGCCTGTGCTTCTGCTGCGTGCGTGATTTCCATGTCGGCGGCGAGATCGTCCATCGCCGGGTCTGCTGGGACGGCCCGGTTTTCGACCTGATGGAGGCCCTGCCATGACGGTCGACCTCTCCGTGACCATCGGCGGGCTGACGCTCGAAAATCCGGTCATGCCGGCCTCGGGCACCTTTGCCGAAGGGCTCGACAAGGCCGTCGATTTCGACCGGCTCGGCGCCTTCGTCACCAAGACGATCACCCGCGAGCTGCGCATCGGCAATCCCTTGCCACGCGTGGTCGAGCGGCCGGGCGGACTGATCAATTCGATCGGCATTCCCTCCAAGGGAGTACCCTATTTCCTTGAACATACCTTGCCTTATTACGCGCGCTTCAGGCCGCCGCTGGTGGTGAGCATTTCGGCACCGACGGCGGAGGGCTTCGCCAGCCTCGCCGCCGAGCTGACCCGGCCCGGCATCGCCGCGATCGAGGCCAATATTTCCTGTCCGAATATCGAGGAGGACGGCAAGGCCTTCGCCATGCGCGCCGCCTCGACCGAAGCCGTGGTCCGGCAATTGCGCGCGGCGACGCCGCTGCCGCTCTGGGTCAAGCTGACGCCCAATACCGGCGACCTGCCGGAGGTGGCGCGCGCGGCGGAAGCCGCCGGCGCCGATGCGCTGGTGGTCGCCAATACCATTCTCGCCATGGCGATCGACCTTCGCAGCTTCAAGCCGAGCCTCGGCAGCGTCATGGGCGGGCTCTCCGGCCCGGCGGTCAAGCCGATCGTGCTGCGCCAGGTGTTTCAATGCGCCCAGGCCGTCGCCATTCCCATTATCGGCTGCGGCGGCATTTCGACCGCCGAAGATGCGATCGAATATCTGCTCGCCGGCGCCAGCGCCGTACAGGTCGGCACCGCGACCTTCGTGCAGCCGGCCGCCATGACCACCATCATCGACGGCATAGGGCGCTTCTGCGAGAGGCGCGACATCGCCCGCGTCGCCGACCTGATCGGCGCCGTGGTGACAGAGGAAACCGACCGGTCCGATATCGCGTGGGTGGCGCCGGCCGAATGACCAGCGCGCTCGCCAAACCCGTCGAAACGCCGCGCGTCCTTGCCGACCAACGCGACCGGCGGCTCGCCGAAGACCTCTTCGCCGAACTGCGCGCCGCCACTGGCGACGGCGTCGGGATAACCCGCGAAAGCTTCGGACCGGGCGAAAGCCGGGCCCTCGACATCGTCGAGGCCAAGGCCCGTGCCCTCGGCCTTGCGACCGAGCGCGACGCCGGGGCCAATCTGGTGGTGACGCTGGAAGGCCGCGAACCCGACCTGCCCTATCTCGCCTGCGGCTCGCATCTGGATTCGGTGCCCCAGGGCGGCAATTTCGACGGCGCCGCCGGCTGCGTCGCGGGGCTTGCCGTGCTCGCCGGCTTCCGGGCCGACGGCATCCGGCCGCGCCGCACGCTGAAACTGTTCTGTCTGCGCGGCGAGGAAAGCGCCTGGTTCGGCCGGGCCTATATGGGTTCGAACGCGCTGTTCGGCCGGCTGACACCGGAGGACCTGAAGGCGCCGCATGCGGTCACCGGCCGGCCGCTGGCCGATGCGATGGGCGATGTCGGCGCCGACATGACGCGCATCGCGCGTGGCGAGCCGCTGATCGATGCCGGCCGCATCGCCGCCTGGCTGGAACTGCATATCGAACAGGGCCCGGTGCTGGTGGCGCGCGGCCTGCCGGTCGGCATCGTCACCGGCATTCGAGGCAATCTGCGCCACCGGGTGGTCGAATGTGTCGGCGAGGCCGGCCATTCCGGCGCGGTCCCGCGCTGGCTGCGCCGCGACGCCTTTTTCGCCAGCGCCGAGCTGATCACCCATCTCGACCGGCACTGGCGCACGCTGCTGGAGCGCGGCCGGGATCTCGTGGTGACCTCCGGCATTGTCGGCACCGACGCCGCCGAACATGCCATTGCCCGCATTCCGGGCCTGGTCCGGTTCAGCTTCGAGATCCGCAGCCAGAGCCGCGAGACGCTGGACGCCTTCTACGACCTGTTCATTTCGGAGTGCCAGGGCATCGGCGAAGAGCGCGGCGTCGAATTCCGGCTCGATCGCCTGATGGAATCGGCGCCCGCCGCCATGGACCAGGGCTGGATCGACCGGCTGCGCGCGGCTGCCCGCGCGCTCGGCCTGCCGGACGAGCCTATCCCGAGCGGGGCCGGCCATGACGCCGCCGTCTTCGCCAATGCCGGCGTGCCCAGCGCGATGGTCTTCGTGCGCAACGAGCATGGCTCGCACAACCCGCATGAGGCCATGGCGATCGATGATTTCCTGGCCGGCGTCGCGGTGATGCGGCATGCGCTCGCGGAAGCGGCGGCGTCACCTGATACCGCTCAGCCGCATGGCGGACGACCGAGCCCGCGGACAGGCGAGGACAGGCGATGAGCCCTCACACGACGACTGCTGATGACATCGGCGAAGCCACTGCCCGGCTGCTGCTGGAGGCCGGCGCCGTGCGGGTGAGCCACGGCCAGCCCTTCGTGCTGGCGGCCGGCTGGGCGAGCCCCGTCTATGTCGACTGCCGCCTGCTGATCGGCCAGCCGGGCTGGCGCCGCAGGGCGACTGAACTCGCCGCGGCGGCGGTCGAACAGCGCCTGGCGCCGGGCCGGATCCAGGCCATTGCCGGCGCCGAGACGGCGGGTATCCCCTTTGCCGCCTGGCTCGCCGACCGGCTGGAGCTGCCGCTGCGCTATGTCCGCAAGCGGCCGCTGGGCATCGGTCACAATGCCCAGGTCGAAGGCGGCCCGGTCGACGGCCTCGACGTGCTGCTGATGGACGATCTGACCACCGATGCCGGCAGCAAGATCGGCTTTGCCCGTGGACTGCGGGCGGCTGGCGCCACCGTCACCCAGGCCCTGACCATTTTCTACCACCGCGTCTTTCCGGGCGCCGACGAACGGCTCGCCCGGGATGGCCTCACCCTGCACGCCCTGGCGAGCTGGGACGACATCCTGCGCGCCGACCGCGGCCAATGGCTGTCGCCCGGCGACCGGGACGCGATCGAACTGTTCCTGGCCGACCCGGTCGCCTGGTCGACCCGCCACGGCGGACGCTCGGCGCCCGGTCCGCGCCCGGCGGTGCGGCGTGAAAGCTACTGACCGGAGGTCTCGGCCCCTTGTTGCGAAAGCGCGAACACACCCCACCTTCATCCCCCTGCAACGTCGACGGAACAGGGTTCCCGACCATTCCTCCTCAGGACACGGCATCATGAATGACCTGCTCGCCTGGCTGAAGCTCCAGAACACCGGCATCGGCACCTATATCGAGTTCCAGAAGCGGACCCTCCGGCTTGCCGCCGGCAGCACGGAGCAGACCGCCCTGTTCCAGCTCCTGGCCCAGCTCGCGGGACGTTTCGTCATCGCCTATGAGGACATGCCGATGGATGTGGCGATCGCCGAACGCGCGCTGGCGCGGCTGACCCGGCTGGTCGAAGCCGCCGCGAAAAGCCCCGGTCTTTCGGCGAGCGAGCAATTGCGCCTGTTGAACGAGATCGCCTCGGCCGATCTCGGCCGCGTCGACGCCCTTGCCGACGCGGTCGGCTGAGGCAGCCTCTCATCGCCGGCCGGCGCCGCGAGATTGCATCGGCTCCGCCCTGAACGTCCGGTTGCAAGACCGGACGGCGCTCCTACACTGCCGCCCTTCCGGCGCCCTGGCGCCGACGGGCCAGAACGGGGGCAAGCATGTGCTGCGCGCCGATGCGCGGGCCGGTCGATCCAGGCAAGGCCGGTGCAAGGCGGCGCCTCGGGCGCGGATCGACCCGGCGCGCCGGCGGTATGGCGGCTCTGTGGCTGCTGATCCTGCTGGCCTTCCCCGGCGGCCCGGCGCGAGCCCTGGACGAGACCAGCCCCGCATTGCGCATGGCGCGGATCGACGCGATCATCGCCACCATCAAGGCCTTGCCTCTGCTCGGCGCGATCATCCAGGACGAACCGGAGGCCGAGACCGCGCTGCGGCTGGCCTTGGCGATGGACCGGCCGCCCTATTACAACAGGAGCCAGGATGTCCTCAGGGCCCTGCGCACCGACTATGCCGTCCCGGCGCTGAGGGCCGCCGACGACGAGGCCTTGCTGGCGCTATGGGCCAGGACCTCGGATCTAGTGCAGCATCTGTCGGCGGCCAGCCCGTCGCTTTGCCGGGATCTGGCCTTCGACGCCGCGCCCAACCGCAATGGGCTGGAGCCGCGCACGCGCCAGTTATACGAGGCGATGATGCGGGCGAGCGAGGCCGCTTATCACAACGGCAAAGGCCGGCCCGCGCGGCTCGTGGCGGGCCAGGTCGATCTCGACGCCCTGGCCCTTGGCCTGCAGATGTCGACCGCCGAGCAAACGGCGCTCGCCGACCGGGCAGCGGCCGGCGCCGATGAATTCTGCGCGGCAAGCGCCAAATTGCTGGGCGGGCTGCAGATCCTGCCGATGCCCACGCGTGCCCTCGTCATGCGCTGGTTCCTGACCGCGCCGTGACCGTGGTGCCTTCGCGGCCACGGATGCGGGGCCGATCCGCGCCCTGCCCGCTTCGACATTTTCACGCTGGTTTCACGGCCACCCTGGTGCATTCTTGTCCGGCGCAGCATCCAAGGAGCGGGGAGCCTATCGATGGCAGGGCATGGAGCCTATCGTGGGGGTCGTTCGGCCCCGATGCCGCGTCTCGACCTCGACGCGCGCGTCAGCACGGCGAACCAGTTCCCGGGATCGGGCGTATCGGTCAAAGCCCCGCAAGGGGCGGTACGCGATGCCCCACGCGCGGCGTTCGCGCCGGCGCAGGACCCCTGTCCGCCGGTCAGCCGAGTCGGCGGCGTTGCCGGCTTCCGCCATTTCATGGCGCGCGCCCGGCAAGCCCCGGCGGTTCCGCGCAATGCCGACCTCACCCTGGTCGATGGCGAGTTGCCGCAGCAATCCGCCGAAAGCGAAAGCCGGCTGCGCAAGCGGATGGCCCATCTGGCGCGCCGGCTGGCGAGCGAGAAGGAGTGGCCGAGCGCCCTCGCGGGCAACCTGAAATCCTGGGAAAATCCAGCGATTCCGGCAGGTTACACCTACTTCCTGCAGCTCATCGGCCACGATCTCATCGAATCGGCGGTGCCGGTCGCGGAATCCGGCGACCCGTCGACCAGCGGCGGCAACCTGCGCCGCGCCCCCCTGGTGCTGGAAACGCTCTATGGCGGCGGGCCGATGCAGACCCCGCTCGCCTATCGCGCGGAGCCGGACCGGTCGCCGCGCCGCTATCTGAGACTCGGCCCGATGCTGATGCGCGGCGACGGCGTCGCGCCTTATCGCGATATCGCGCGTGCTCCCACCTTCCCGGATTTCGCGGGCGCACCGATGTTTCGGCCGAAAGATGCAGGCCAATGCCCGTTCGGCCGCACCGAGGCGCTGATCGCCGATCCGCGCAACGACGAGACCGCCAATCTCTCGCAGCTCCTCGTGGCCTTCTCGCTGTTTCACAACTGCATCGTCGCGCGGCTCGAGACGACCGACGGACGCGACCATGCAGCGACCGCCGACGAGGCCGATGTCGACCGTTTCCTCTGCGCGCGCACCATCGTCTCGCTGGTCTATCGCCATATCATTCGCAACGACGTCCTGCCGCGCATCCTCCACCCCGACGTCCTCAAGGCCTATCAGAAGCCGAGCCCGACCTTCCTCGACAAAGACATGGCGGCCGGCGATCTCCGTCCGACGCTCGAATTTGCCCATGCCGCGTTTCGCTTCGGCCACGGCATGGTGCGCGACCACTACGCGTTCAGCCATGCTCGCGCGGCCGAAAACCCGGAAGGCTTCGATCTCGCCCAGATCATTCGGCAGAGTTCCGCCGGCAATGCCCCGCATTTGCCGGCGGACGACCGCTGGATCGCCAGCTGGAGCCGGTTCTTCGCCTTCGAAGGCCTCGGCCGCCCGGATTTCAGCCGGCGCATCGGCCCCTCCTCGGCAACCGGGCTCGCCGACGCGGTCGGCTTTCGAAAGCCCCATCCGGAAGGCGAAAACGGCCTCGACTATCGCGACCTGATCAGTGCCGGCCTGGTCCGCCTGTGGAGCCTCGATCCGCTGATTGCCGAACTGGGGCGCGCAGCCCCCGGCCTGATCGGGCGCTCGGACCTTCTGTCCAATGCCGGGCTCAGGCGCGACGCGCTGGAATCCTGGCTGCGGAGAGGCAATTCCGACCCGCGCAGCCCCGAGATCGGCAAGCTCGCCATGGATCCGCCCCTGCCCTTCTTCATCCGCTTCGAAGCCGCCTGGGCCGGCCGGGGCGGCGGCGGCGAAGGCCGCCATCTCGGCATTCTCGGCTCGATCATCGTGGCCGAGACCATCTACGGTGCCCTGGTTCATGCGCCGCTGAAAGCAGAGAATACCGCCAAGAGACTGTCCGAGATGATCAAGGACACGATCTGTGCGCAACTTGGCGGCAAGGCGCTCTCCGCCCTGCCGGAACTGACCGGCGAGACGGATATCGACACCATGCCGAAACTCCTGGCAGCGATACCGAAGCTCTATGGCGGCCGCCTGCCGGGACCGGCTTTCCTTTAGGTCGCATGCGATGGCCAGGCGGCGGGGCCATGATCGCCGGCAAGGGGATGTCGATCATGCCGATCAAACGCCTGAAGATCACCGATTACGAAGCTCTGGGCCTGCTGGTGAAGACCTGGGCCACCGGCGAACTCCGGCTCGACAAGCCGGGAAAATTCCTGCCGGTTCCGGCGACCATTCCGGAATTCACAACCATGCTCGTGCAAGCGGGGGCGACCACCCAGGCCGCCGTCGACGAATGGCTGGCGTCCTTCGAGGGCACGATGCGCAAGATCTCGTTCGTGCAATCGACGCCGGACGAACTGGTCATTCGCCTGCCGATGCGGCAAATGCTGCTGGATACGGAAAAGCAGCTGGATACGCCGGGCTTCTATTATCCGTTCCCGCCATTCTATTCGGCCGATTTTTTCGCCGGGGCGCCGGAGGTCATCACCGACCAGTGGCGCTCGCACGCCGAACGGATCGGCGACTACACCATCGCGCAATGCGGCTGAAGGTCGGGGAGAGTGTCAGCAGGTGAGCATTGCTCCGTGGCGCGGGGGCACCTCCACCCTCAGCCGAGGGCAATGTGAACAGGGCGCCGCCCTTCGTGATGAACGAAGGGCGCGCCCGCCCCGTGCACGCCGTCGCGCAGGCGCTCCCAGTCGTCGCGCCGATGAATCGGGAAATTGTGCAGGAACCAGCGGATGATGGCCTCGTCGTCGGCCGCCTCGGCGCCGTGCCAGTTGTTTCGGATCAGCATCAGGAAGCGCTGCATCTCGGCCCTGGCCTCGTCATGGCGCCCGAGATGATGCAGCGTCGCGGCCCGCCATCCCGGCAGGTTGGAGATGATGTCCTGCGCGGCCTGGGCGGCGTCGAGACTGCCGGCATAGTCGCCGTGCAGGAAGCGGGTGCCGACCAGATAGGCCCATTGGGTCCGCGACGGAATCTGGACGATATCCAGCATCTGCCGTTCCAGGAGCCTTGCCTGGTCCATGTCGCCGAGAAAGGCGAAGCCATGGGCGGCCGAGGTCAGCGTCCAGGGATCGCCGTCATTGAGCGCCACGGCCGATTGGAAGCTTGGATGGGCCGCGTCATACATGCCCGCCATGGCCTGCGACCAGGCGAGGCAGAGCTGCGCCCGCGAATCGATCGGATCGATCTGCGCGGCGCGCTGGGCGAAGGCGAGCGATTCAGCCTCCGTCTCGGCCGAACGCCAGCTGCCCGGCGCGGCGAGGTGGCGGCTGTTCTTCAACTGCGCCAAGCTGGAAAAAGCCGGCGAGAAGCCGTCGTCGCGCTCGGTGATATTGCGGAAGATCTGCTCGGCCTGGCCGAATTCGTCGGCCCGATAGCCGTTGAACAAGGCCTGGCCCTGCACCCAGCGGTCATGCAACACCACCGGCAGGTTCGGCCGGTGGGCGAGCCGGGTGATGCGCTCGGCCGAAATGTTGATCCTGAGCGCGGCCGCGATCCGGCGGGCGATCTCGCGCTGGACATCGAACCAATTGGCGGCCGAGAGGTCGAAGCGTTCGCTCCAGACATAGCTCGCATTGACGAAATCGCGCAAAGTCAGCACCAGATGGGTACCCGACTGGCTGCCATAGGCCGAGGATTCGACAATGTAATAGCCGCTGTCGCTGCGCCCGCCGGGGTCGAGCGCCGGCTGGGCCACGCGCTGCATGTCGCCATGGTCGACGATCTGCCATTCGCGGAACCGCACCAGGCAGGCGAGCAATTCGTGGCGGAAGCACAACAGCCGGTCGGTCTGCAGCTCGGCAAGCTCGATCATGCGCACCTGGGGCACCGCGATCTGCGGCCGCTCGGCGCTGGCCGGCCGGCCCGTCGCCACGGCCGGTCCGGGCATGGCCACGAGGTCGTCGCCGCGCTTGATCGACACGACCAGGGCCTGAGTCTCCGGCGCGGGCTCGGTGTCGTAATCGGCCTCCAGGAGATCCCAGAGCGTCTTGTAGATCTTCAGCGCGCCGGCCGTGTCGCCGGCATCGGCCCGGGCACGGATCAGGTGACGGCAGGCGACCTCGTGGGTCGGGTCGAGGTTCAGCAAGGCCTGGGCCGCGTCGCGCGCGACACGTGGCGGAACCGCGCCCTCCATCATGGCTTCGAGATGACGGATCAGACGGTCGGTGCTGGTCTGCCGGTAGGCCAGGAGCCATATGCGAAAGCCCGGATCGAGCTCCTCATAGCCGGCCAGCACGGTCTCGCCCACCCGCTGCTGGTCGAGCAGCGAGGTCGGAATGACACCCCCCTCGAGGCTGCGGAAGAGGTCGGTCGCATCGACCTTAACCTCGGCGCCCTGGATCTCGAGCCCGAGCCTCTCGGCGTTGAAACCGGTGAATCCGACGGCATCGAAGGCGTCGCGCAATTCCCGGATCGTCTGCCTGAGCGAGGCGCGTGCCTTATCCTCGCCGGTTTCGCTCCACAGCAGCCCGACGAGCCGCTCCCGCGACATGGGCTGGCCGTGGTGCAGCGCGAGATAGGCCATGCAGGCCTTGGCCTTGCGCCCACGGACATCGACCGGGCGATCGCCGTAAAGCAAGGAGCAACCGCCGAGCATGTTGATTGACAGCATTGCTTCCGGGCCACCCGCCTGTCGTCGTTCGAACTGTTCCGCCGCACTGCCCGTCCGCCCGAACCCCATAAGCCAGCCTCGATTCACTGCCCGTTGACGCGCCGTCTCGTCTTGCCGTGACCTGCGCACAGTTCCGTGGCGTAGGATTTGCCGTGGCCGCGCGAAAAGCAATCCGAATCTGGCCAGCTGCGCCACCCCGACGTTGCGAGGCGGCCGCCCCTGCCGCCTCACTCAAACGGGGGATCTCGCTGCAAAGCGGTAATTTGCTGGAATTATTCGGTTTTCCAGGGCCGGAATGAGGTCTGGATCAACAGCCTAAAAAGCTCAAAGGAGCGATGGGCCGGGCGGCACACCCGCTGCCTCGCAGCAGGCGCGCAGGCGTGGCGTGACGAGGCCGGAAGGCTCGGGTTGAAGCCCCGGCGCGACCACCCGAAAGGCCGCGATGTCCAGATCCTTGCGCGTCAGGTCGACCGCAAAGGCATCGATACCGCAGGCCGCGAGCCGCGCGGCAAGCGTTCGGACCGTCACCGCCACCGGCCGATCGGCCATTGGCCGAGCCTCGTCAGGAGAGGCCGCTGCCATGGCCCGCCGGACCGGGCCGAGCGCCATGGCCGGCGGACCCGCGCGCTTCGCCAGATGCGCGCGGTCGAGCGGGTTCAGGCAGCCCTCGCCACCCTGCCCGCGCTTGGCCTCGGCGAGGTCCTGGGCGAGCTCCATCTGCAGCATTTCGAGCAGCGCCGCATGGACCGCCCGGTCAGGCGTCGGACGCGCCGCGAGGCCGCAGGCGAAACCTCGCCCATCCGGGCCGGTGGAAAGCGCCGCCACCACGGGCACGCCGAATTCGCCTGTTATGTCGATCAAGGTCACCTGGCGCGCCGGCGCGTTCCGCCGGGCGGCATCCAGCAGCCGCGTGACGGCCGGCATGGCCTGGTCTCCAGCGCCGATTGGGCGGGCCGGGCCGCCGCCGCGCCACCACAGCGCCATGGCATCGCGCTCGATCAGTTCCAGAAGGCCGTGCAGGATCGCCGCTTCGGCAGTCGGGCCGGCGCCACCACCGAGCCCCAGCGGGAAGGCCGGCTCGCCATAGGCGCAAGGCTCGGCCGGCCTGATGCAGAGGCCGAGCGGGATCCGGCACGGCGCGTCGTCGTGCAGCCGCCGTCCGACCATGGTCAGGCCGGTCCTGTCACCTTTGAGGACATCGCCGGTCGCGACGACGGCCTCCGTCCGGCATTCGGCCGCCTCGCTCCCGGTTTCGAATTGCGAGAGCAGTTCGGCTGCCTCGCCCAGGCATTTGATCAGCGCCTCGGCCGGCGAAAGCCCCATGCCGGACAGGCCGATGCGCCGCCGAGGCCGCGCATGCCAGAGCGGTCCCGATGGCCCGCCCTCGGCGCCGAAAAAGCAGGCGCCGGGCGCCCCGGGCGGACGGATCCGGAAGATCCGGTCGAGCCTGGCGGCAATGCCGAGGAGCCGGCCGGTGATCGCCGGATCCAGGTCGGCGCCGGCCAGTTCGCGCGCCACATCGTCGAGCAGGACCGGTTGGAGCACGTCGCGCAGCCCTCTTGCGAATGGCCGAAGCCGGAGCGCGGCACAGGCGTCATTCGGCATGATCGGAGAAGGACGGAACAGGCGCAAGGCCGGATGGGCGCCATCGCCTCAGTTGACGGCGGAGAGCAGCAGCCGCGCATTGGCCCTGGCCTGCTCCTCGTCCGGGGCGCAGGACGTCAAGGTGTAATTGATGCGGTGGGTCATGACGATCAGGATCAGCGGCGTGCAGCGGCCGACCTTGTCCGACAGCTTTTCCAGGCCGACGATCTCCAGGGCCGAATGGCCGGCCAGGAACAGCTCGACCGGCTGCCTGGCGGGGTCGATGACCCGATGGGCGACATAGGCCTGGGCGGCGAAGAAGGCGTTGAACTGGGCATCCGCCATGGGCTGGTCGCTCGGATAGCGCCGCGAGCGGGAATTGTCCTGGATCAGGAGATCGAGCACGGCCGGGCCGCCGCAGCGGGGCTCGGCGCAAGCCAGGGCCGCCCCCTCCGCGGTCTCCCCTGTCAGGACCCAGCCGCGCGCCAGGAGCGCCTCGAACCTGGGCGCCTGCGCGGCCGCTCCGGTGCCGGACACCGTAGCCACTGCTGCCAGGAACAAGGCGATCGCAGAAAATCGACGCATCACCACTGACTCCCCCGATCCCAACCTGGCATGCCGTGGCTGCCGGACCGGACCGCATGCCTCTCCGTTACCAGTCGCCGATCTGGCCCGACGTATCGATATGCAAGAAGTCCGCATGGCCGCCGATGCTGCCGCGGAAGCGTGGATCGCTGGCGCGAACCGCCCTGGCGACGCGGCGCCAATCGGCGACCGTGCCCTTGGCGCAGCGGAAGTCGATGGCGTTGAACCAGCGATGCGGGCTGGCGCGTCCGCCACCGACCCGCGTGTTGTAGGGGCCGCAGCGATAGGTCGACAGGATCTCGCAACGTGCGGCGAGCCGATGGCTGATTTCATCGAGCATGCGCGCCGTATCGGCCATGTTGGGCCAGAGCGCGCGCGGCGGCAGGCAGCCGAGCCAGGCCTGGATGGTCGCCGACGTATCACCCGGATTGAGGCACAACAGGTCCTCGGCGGTGAAATAACGCAGGTCCAATCCAAGCGCGAAGGTTCGGAAGGCCTGGAGATCGAAGCCCGGCTTCGCCTCCGCGGCCAGGGTCCGGCGGCCGAACTGGCCATCGATCGGGATCTCGGCAAACTCGCCGGCATCCGTCGCATCGGGGATCACCGGGACCGGCTTGCCCGATCGCGCCTGCCTCACCCGCGTCTTGACGACGGGTCCATGCTCGACCTGTACCGTGATCAGCGGCACGACATTGGGCGAACCTTGGCCCGCGGCGCGCAGGGGCATGGCGTCGCTGAACGGCCGCGGGTTCGGGCGAAAGGAAAGAAATACGACATTCGTCATTTCCGCCTCCTCGTTCAGGTCACACCAGCACGACACGTGCCGCGCCTTGCACTGCAAAAACGCCCCCGACTGTCCCGCTCTTGGTCACCACCCGGCCGTCCCGGGGCGCCGACCGCCCCGTCCGGAGACAAAACCGCCGGGCAGGCGCCGCGCGACGACGATCATGGCCCAGCCGGGTCGGTGCGCCGCCCTCCACCAGGGAAACGGTCGCGACCACCGGGCCGATGACGCCGAGCCGTGACATGGTCCTTGCCTTTCAAACGCCGAGATCGACAGACCGGAACGAAGCAGCGCCGAAGCCTTGGGCCCGTTAAGCGCCATCCCATGAGCAATATGGCCTGAGCCTCGTCAGGATAGCGTGAAATCAGCGTGAAATGCCCCGCATCCGCGATGGGCACGGGCGTATTGCGTCGGCGTGAGCACCGACAGGGTCACACTCCTGGCGTGTATTTGCCAGATGCAAGGACCAACAGTGCTGGCGATATCAGCGCATTTCGGCCGCGCAATACATCAATCCGATGTCTAACCCGGCGCTGCGATCAATCAGCGGATGCAAATTGTGCCATGATATCTGGTGTCGAAGTGTTCTCTCAGAGGCCGTTCAAGAGCTCCATTGGGGGCGTTTGCCGCCGTCTGTCATCTCCGGGCAGCGCTCGGCGATGAGCGGATCATGCGCCCGGTCACTCCCGTGCGTTCCCCTCGACGGCAATTCTCGTCTTGGCCGGGCTTGTCCCGGCCACCCGCGAATTCGGCCTAGCGGATCATGGTGATCAGACCAATCCGGGTACTCTGCGAGGGTCCGCCGGCATAAGTCGTGGATGCCCGGGCCAAGCCCGGGCAAGACGATGCGTCGACATCAAAGACTTCCCGAAATGGGCTCGTGTCCACTCGATCCATACGCGCCTCACCCCAAGGACATTCTCGTCCTGGCCGGGCTTGTCCTGGCCACCCACGAATTCAACCCAGTTGGTCATGGCGATCGGACCCATCTGGGTTCTCCGCGAGGATGCTCCGGCACAAGTCTTGGCTATCAGGGCCAAGCCCGGCCGAAGCGACAAAGCCCCGCGACAACTACATCTCACGCGGCATCTCATGCCCCGGCAACGCCCTCGACCGCCCCCGGGACCGGCCGGCTCGTGGCTCCGGCGAGCCCGGCCAGTTGCTCCGCGACCGCCCCCCGCACCCGCGCCACCGCCTCGTCCTTCACCGGCCCATAGCCACGGATCTCCATCGGCGCCCTGGCGATCGTCACCGCCCGATCGAGTGTGTCCCGGTCGAGCCGCTCGACCAGCCGGTCGACGATCGCCTCGTACCAAGGGATCAGCGCACGCTCCATGCGCCGTTCGGCGAGATAGCCGAAGGGGTCGAAACGGGTGCCGCGCAGGCGCTTCAACCGGGCGAGCGCGCGGAGGGGCGTTTCGATCCAGGCGCCGAATTCATGTTTGCGCGGCCGGCCGCGCGCATCGCGCCCGAGCGGCAGAAGGGGCGGCGCGAGGTGGTAGTGAACCTTGAATGCGCCGTCGAAATCCTGGCCGAGCCGGTCGCGAAAGCCCGTCTCCATATGAAGCCTCGCCACCTCATATTCGTCCTTGTAGGCCATCAGCTTGAACAACGAGCGCGCCACCGCCTCGGTGAGGGCCTCGGAGCCGAGCGGCGCTTCGGCCCGGCGCACCGCCTCGATCCGCGCCTGGTAGCGCGCGGCATAGGCGGCATCCTGATAGTCGGCCAGGAAGGCCGCACGCCGGGCGATCATCTGATCGAGCGTTTCGGCGAGCGGCGGTGCGCCGCCCAGCGCATGGACGACACGGCCGGGGTCGGCGCTGGCGAGCCGCCCCCAGGCCAGCGCCTGGAGGTTGCGCGCGACCGCGACGCCGTTCAGTTCGATGGCGCGGATCAACGCTGCGAGTGAGACCGGCAGCAGGCCCTGCTGAAAGGCGAAGCCGAGCATGATCATATTGGCGAAAACGCTGTCTCCGATCAGCGTCTCCGCGGCCTTGTTGGCGTCGAGCCGCGCGACATTCTCAGGCCCGAGCCGCTGGTCGATCGCGCCGAGCCGGAGCGCCGCGCTCAGATCGGCATCGCGCCGGCGCACCAGGTCGCCGGTCGGCATTTCCGCGGTGTTGATCACCGCCCGGGTGCCATGGCGATAGCAGCCGGAGGCCTTGGGCGACGAACTCACCACCATGTCGCAGCCGATCAGCGCGTCGGCCGCGCCCTGGTCGATGCGCACCTGGTTGATCGCGTCGGGCGTCTCGGCCAGGCGGATGAAACTCAGCACCGGTCCGAATTTCTGGGCGAAGCCGGTAAAATCGAGCACGGAAGCGCCCTTGCCTTCGAGATGCGCCGCCATGGCGATGAGCGCGCCGACGGTGATGACACCGGTGCCGCCAACACCGGTGACCAGGAGGTCGTAGGGCCGGTCCAGCGCGACCGACCGGGGTTCAGCGAGAACGGCGGCTTCGGCGACCGCGTCCACGCCGGCGCCGGTCTTCCTGGCGCGGCTGGCGCCCTCCACCGTGACGAAGCTCGGGCAGAAGCCGTTGAGACAGGAAAAGTCCTTGTTGCAGGTGGAAAGGTTGATCTGGCGCTTGCGGCCGAAGGGCGTCTCTTTCGGTTCGACGCTGAGACAATTGGATTCGACCGAGCAATCGCCGCAACCTTCGCAGACGAGATCGTTGATGACGGCGAAACGCGCGGGATCGGCGACCTCGCCGCGCTTGCGCCGGCGCCGCGTCTCGGTGGCGCAGGCCTGGTCGTAGATCATCACGGAGACACCCGGCACGTCCCGCAATTCGCGCTGGACCGGATCGAGGTCGCGGCGGTGATGCAGCGTCACGTCGCTGGGCAGGGCGACGCCGCCGAACTTGGCGGGATCGTCGGAGACCAGCGCGATGCGGTCGATGCCCTCGGCCCGGACGCCATGGGCGATCGAGGCAACGCTGATCGGTCCGTCGACCGGCTGGCCGCCGGTCATCGCCACGGCGTCGTTGTAGAGGATCTTGTAGGTGATGTTGGCGCCGGCCGCGATCGCCTGGCGGATCGCCATGGACCCGGAATGGTAATAGGTGCCCTCGCCAAGGTTCTGGAAAATGTGGCCCTTGCCGGTGAACCGCGAGGAGGCCGCCCAATTGACCCCCTCGCCGCCCATCTGGATCAGCGAGGTGGTGTCACGGTCCATCCAGCTCGCCATGAAATGGCAGCCGATGCCGGCGAGCGCCTTGGACCCCTCGGGCACCTTGGTCGAGGTGTTGTGCGGGCAGCCCGAGCAGAAATAGGGCGTGCGGGTGGCGCCCGTGACCGTGATGATCCGATCGGAATGCGGCAGCAGGGCTTGCGCCCGCGCGGTCAGGCCGAGGCCCGGGAAGACCGCGTCGAGGCGTTTGGCGACGATCGGCGCCAGCAGGCGCGGCGACAACTCACCGATCCAGGAGACCAGCCGCTCGCCGGTCTCGTCATGCTTGCCCACCATGCGGTCCGGCTTCGCGCCGGGATAGTCGTAGAAATATTCCTTGAACTGGCTCTCGATGATGCCGCGCTTTTCCTCGATCATCAGGATCTCGCGCTTGCCGCGGACGAATTCCAGCGCATCGTGCAGCGCCAGCGGCCAGACCATGCCAATCTTGTAGATGTCGATGCCGATGCGCCGGCATTCCGCCTCGTCGAGGCCGAGCAGCCTGAGCGCCTCCATCAGGTCGAGATGGCCCTTGCCCGTCGTGACGATGCCGAAGGCGGCCCCGGGAATGTCATAAATGTGCCGGTCGATCGGATTGGCGCGGGCAAAGGCATAGACGGCGTGTTTCTTCGCCTCCATGCGCTCCTCGATCTGCGGCCCCGGCAGATCCGGCCAGCGGTAATGCAGGCCGCCCGGCGGGCTTTGGAAATCCGGCCTGTTGAAGCGGCGCGACGGGACGAGATCCACCGAGGCTCCCGATTCCACGGTTTCGGAAATCGCCTTGAAGCCGACCCACATGCCGGAGAACCGGCTGAGCGCATAACCATAGGCGCCGAATTCGGCATATTCGGCGACGCTGGCCGGATTGAGCGTCGGCATGAACCAGCTCATGAAGGCGACGTCGGACTGGTGCGGCATGGAGGACGAGACGCAGCCATGGTCGTCGCCGGCGACCACCAGCACGCCACCATGGGGCGACGAGCCATAGGCATTGCCGTGCTTCAGGGCATCGCCCGAGCGGTCGACGCCCGGCCCCTTGCCGTACCAGAGGCCGAAGACGCCCTCGACCTCGCGGTCCGGATGCCCCTCCACCTGCTGCGAGCCGAGTACGGCGGTGGCGGCGAGGTCTTCGTTGACCGCCGGCAGGAATTCGATCCGATGCTGGCTGAGAAGGCTCTTCGCCCGCCAGAGCTCGAGATCGAGCCCGCCGAGCGGCGAGCCGCGATAGCCCGAGACGAAGCCGGCGGTGTCGAGGCCGGCGGCGCGATCGCGCCGCGCCTGATCGATGACGAGGCGCACCAAGGCCTGGGTTCCCGTCAGAAAGACCCGGCCCTCGCTCCTGAGATAGCGGTCGGCCAATTGATAGTCGTCGAGCCTGATGGACATGACGAAACCCCATGCATGCGGCTTGCCCCGGATGATGCGATCATCTGCCAGATCACGCGGAAATTTCGTCCCATCCGGTGCCCTCGATCGGCAGAAGCGGAAATTCCTTTCAAATTTGGTCGAGATATGGATGATCTGATCAAGACGAGGAAAGCAGGAGACGGCCGATGCTCGAGCACCAGGACGAGAAGATTCTGCTGCACCTGCAAAGAGATGCGCGCGCCACCAACCAGCAGCTCGCCGATGCGGTGGGCATGTCGGCCTCGGCCTGCTGGCGCCGGGTCAGGAGCCTGGAGGAAACCGGCGTGGTGCAGCGTTACGCCGCGCTGGTCGACCGGCAGAAAGCCGGCTTCACCATGTCGGCGATCATCCATGTTTCGCTGGAACGGCACGACACGACCTTCGTCGAGCAGTTCGTCTCACGGGTGAAGGCGAGACCCGACGTGCTCGAATGTTTCGCGACGACGGGCGATGCCGATTATCACCTGCGCGTCGTGGCGCGCGACATGGACGCCTATAACCGTTTCCTCGACGAATTCATGTTCCGCCTGCCGGGCATCCGGCATGTCCGGAGCAACGTGATCCTGAAGGAAATCAAGACCGAGGTGGCGCTGCCGTTTTGAGGGGGGTGAAGAGTGCCGGTGGTGGCATGAGAATCGCAACGGCCTGCCAGCACATACACGACGTCATCCCCGGCGAGCGCAGCGAGGGAAGGGGATCCAGGAGTCGCGTCAACCGCGGTTTCGGCTTCATAAGCTGAGGTGATTTTTGCTGCGTCGAGCTCGCGCGCTGCAACTCCTGGATCCCCTTCCCCTCGGCTTCGCCTCGGCCGGGGATGACGCAGAGGACGTGCCGGCAATCGACGGCCTCGCCTCCGTGCTAGAAACGGGAGAGATTGTTCTCTTCGGATACGTGAATACCGTAACCCCTCCCCGCTCAAAACGTCGGCTTCAGCTCGGCCCAGACCGGATCGGCGTCGAGCCTGGTGAGCTTGGCCACCGAGGCGCCGCTCAGATGGCGGCGCATCAATTCGGACGCTTCCGCTCGTTCGCCCCGGCGCAGCAGGTCGACCATGGCGAGATGCTCGGCCGATTGGGCGATGACCGCGGCGCGGTCGAGGGCGCGATATTCGACCAGCCGGCGCATGCGGTTGATGCGCTGGACCGCATCGACCATGAAGGGATTGCCGCTGCATTTCACCAGTTCCTCGTGAAAATAGCAGCCATTGTCGAATACGGTGGCGATCGACAATTTCGACCAGGCGGTGTCGATCATGCGCTGCTGGCTCGCCGCCAGCCGGTCGAGGGTCGCCGGATCGATGAAGAATTCCGGCTCGAGCAGGGCCGCCGGCTCGACCAGGACGCGGAAGCGATAGCCCTGCAAATAGGCCTGACGGCTCGGAAAGGTCGGCAGGAACTGCCAGCCGTAACCGGTGCGCCGCTCGATCCAGCCTTCGCGCGCCATGCGGGCGAGCAGGCGCGCCGCATCGGCCCGGCCGAGGCCATAGTCACGGGCGATGGCGGTTTCGGTCACCACCTCGGCGAGCCGCCCGGCGAGCCGGTCGGCGGCGATGCGCAAATAGGTGGTTTCGTCGGCGGCGGGGCGATCGACCAGCGCCCCGATCCCGGATGCCTGCCAGCCCGCCTTCAAGGTGAAACCGCGGCCGGGCTCCAGCGTCACCAGCCCGTCTTGCATCAGGTCGGTCAGTGCGCGGCGCACCAGCGGCCGCGACACGCCGATCTCCTGGGCAAGCCGCAATTCGACCAGGCGATCGCCGGCCTGCAGGGCATCGCGCCGGATCAGCCGGGCGACCTCCATCGCGATCTCCGCGGGATCGGCGCCGCGCCGCCGGCGGACCGGCCGCTTGCCGGAATGTCCATGCTCGTCGTCGTCGATCACCGGATCCGTCATGTCTGCGTGCTGAATTGCGGCTGCCAGCGCAGGAGATAGGCCTGTACCTTGCGAACGCCAACTGCCAGCAGGATGCCGACCACCATCAGCACCAGGATCGCCACCATCATGTCGGTGGCGCTCGCCCGCGCTTCGGCCTCGACGATCAGCTTGCCGATGCCGAATTCGGCGCCGATGAACTCGCCGACAATGACGCCGATCAGCGCAAAGGACACCGCCGGCGTCAACGCGGCGAAGACCCAGGCGAGCGCCGAGGGCACCACGACAGTGCGGGTGATCGCCCATTCGCTGGCGCCGAGCAGGCGCGCCGCGGCGATCTGGTCGCGGTCGACGGCACGCGTCCCCTCGAAGGTGTTGAAGAACACCACGAAGAACACCACGGTCCAGGCGGTGACGATCTTGGAAATGTCGCCGAGACCGAACATCAGCACGATCAGCGGCACCAGGGCGATGCGCGGGATCGAGTTCATGGCGACGATATAGGGATCGAAAATGCGCGCCAGCATCTCGGAACGGCCGAGCACGAGGCCGGCCGCGACGCCGGTACCGGTGCCCCAGACGAAACCCCAGAAGGTGTTCTTCAAGGTGACCAGCAGCGCTGCCCAAAGATTGTTCGGATTGTCGGAAAGGCAGGCCCCGATATCGGCGGGACGAAAGACCAGCAATGTCCCGCCCCGGTCGGCGAGGCAGCCGAGCTTGAGGAAGCCGCGCGCGATCTCCGACGGCTTGGAGACGAAATAGGGATCGAGAATGCCCGGCACGAAGGGCTTCAGCGCGGCGATGGCTCTGAGGTCATAACCCCATTGCCAGATCGCCAGCCCCGTCACGAGAATGGCGATCTGCCAGAAACGGATCGTCAGAGCGTCTCGGTCCATGGTCAATCCGCCCTGGTCCTGCGGAACTCCTCGCCGAGCGAGTGCCAGATATGTGAAAACAGCCGGCCGAATTCGGGCGTCTCGCGCAGCGCCACGGCATCGCGCGGCCGGGCGAAGGGCACCTCGAAATCCTCCTTGATCCGCCCCGGACGGGCGGAGAGCAGGATGATCCGGTCGGCGAGCGTCAGCGCCTCGCCGAGATCATGGGTGACGAACAGCACGGTCTGGCGCTCGCGTTCCCAGAGTTCCAGCAGGATGCGGTGCATTTCGAGCTTGGTATGGGTGTCGAGAGCGCCGAAGGGCTCGTCCATCAGCAGGATTTCCGGCTGCATCAGCAGGGTCCGCATCAAGGCGACGCGCTGGCGCATGCCACCCGAGAGCATGCGCGGAAAGCGCGTCTCGAAGCCGTCCAGACTGATCTGGCGGATCGCATCGGCCACCCGCGCCTTGCGCTCGGCCTTGGGCACACCTGCGATCTCGAGGCCATAGCCGATATTGGCCTCCACCGTGCGCCAGGGAAACACCGTGTCGCGCTGGAAGACGTAGCCGACCTTGGGATTGACCGTGCCATAGGCGAACGGCGTCCGGTCGATCAGGATCTCACCCGAGGATTTCGGGATCAGGCCGGCGACCATGTTGAGGATCGTGCTCTTGCCGCAGCCCGACGGCCCCAGAAGCGCGACGAACTCGCCCTTGGCGATGGAGAAGGAGACCCCGTCGACCGCCACCACCGCCTCGGCGAAGGTCTTGCCGAGCCCGCGCACCTCGATGCGCTGGTCGCCCGTCGCCGGAACCGGATCGACGGAAGGCGCGGGCTTCAGCAGGCCGGCCGCCATGTCAGGCCGCCTTCTTTTGAGCGGCCTCGGCGAAACGCATGTCGACCACGTCCTCGAACCTGGTCGGCGGAATGTCGGTGCCCTGCCGATACCAGACGGGCGCGCCACGGGCGAAATCCTCGCGGGTGATCACGCCGCTATAGGCCGGCCAGGCCGCCGGGTCGAAGCTCAGCTCGGCCTTGGTCGCCTCCGGATCGAAGCCGGCGAAATAGCGTTTGTCGAGCAAGGCCAGCACCTCGGCGACCGGCGTCGCCTTCACATAGGCCATGGCCCGCACCAGCGCGTTGACGAAGCGCTGGGTCAGCTCGGGCTTCTGCTGAATGGTTTCCTCGAGCGCATAGATCGCGCTGACCGGGATCGGCCCGCCGAAATCCTTGGCGAAGACGCCGGGCACGCGCACGTCATAGATCAGCCGGCCGTAACCGTTGCGCTCGGCCTCGATCTGCCAGGAGGGCGGCGCGGCGATGGCGTCGAACTGCCGGGATTTGAGGCCGGCAAGCGCGGTCGACGCCCCACCCGAGGCGACCCAGGTGACATTGCGGTCGAGCTTGCGCTGCTCGAACAGATAGGTGGAAAACATCCAGGTGCCGGAACCGATGGCGGTGACGCCTAGGATCGGCTTGCCACCGCCCGGCCGCTTCCAGGCCGCGAAAGCCTCGATCGAGGTAATGCCGGCCTCGTAGAGATCCTGGCGCACGCAGATGCTGGCATAGGACGGCACGGTGGAGGTCACCAGGATGATCTTCGAGGCCTTGCCCCGATGGGTCAGCTGCAAGGGGTGACTGGCATCGCCATGGGCGAACATCGCCTCGCCGGCAGCCAGGTTCTGCCGCGCGCGGGCGCCGGCATCGGTGGTCACCAGCTTCAAGTCGATGCCCTCGTCGCGCAAGAAGCCCTTTTCCTGGGCGATCAGGCTGGTGGCGTAGATCGGCGTCACCGGGCCGAAGGTGATGCTCACCTGATCGGCGGCCAGCGCCCTGCCCGTCGCGCCCGCCAGAACCGCGCTCGCCGCGCCGGCCTGGAGCATGGCGCGCCGCGTCAGCGCGCCCATGCCGATCGAATGCCGATCGAAGCCGCCCAGGGCTCTGTCGTCCCGTGTCATCGTGTTTCTCCCCGGTCGTTTTGTCTTTGGATGATTTTCTTTGAATTCTGCGCCTCTTGCGGGCGATCAGCTAGGCCGTCTTCAACCCGATCGCCCCCTGCGCGGCGAGGTCCGCGATCTCGTCCTCGCCGAAGCCGAGTTCGGCGAGGACCGATGCCGTGTCGTCGCCGGGCCCGGGTGGATCCAGGCGCTTCGGCAGGCGGCGGCCATCCATGGTGATCGGCAAGGCCGGCGCCTTGCCGGTCCGGCCATTGCCGATGTCGACATCGTGCAGGCCGCCGGAGGCCACGAGATGCGGATCGGCGACGAGGTCGCCCGGCCTGTTGACCGGCGCGAAAGGCAGGCCGATCGCTTCCAGCCGCAGCGACAGGTCCTCGATCGAATGCTGGCGAAGGATGCCGGCGATCTCCGGGATCATCCAGCCGCGCGCGGCGATGCGCGCGTCCTTGGTGGCCAGGCGCGGATCGTCGAGCCAGGCCTCGCAGCCGAAAGCCCGGCAGAAGTCGGACCAATGTTCCTCGCCGACGATCGAAACAAAGATCTTGGTGCCGTCCCGGCTGTCGAAGAGATCATAGACCGGCCAGGGCGCGTCCTTGACCGACCAGGGCTGGGCCGGCCGGCCGGTGACCGCCTCGTACATCATGGCCTGGCCCATCAGGAAGACGTTGTTCTCGAACAGCGCGCTCTGGATATGCTGGCCGCGGCCGGTGCGCTGCCGCTTGGCGAGCGCGGCCTGAATGGCGATGACGCCGAACATGCCGCCCATGATGTCGTTGACCGAGGCGCCGGCACGCATCGGCTTGCCCGGCGGCCCGGTCATATAGGCAAGGCCGCCCATCATCTGGACGACCTCGTCGAGCGCGGTGCGGTTTTCATAGGGGCCGGGCAGGAAGCCCTTCAGCGAGCAATAGATCAGCTTCGGCGCGAAGCGCGCGACCGTCTCGTAGTCGAGCCCGAAACGGGCCATCAGGCCGGGCCGGAAATTCTCGATCAGCACGTCGCTTTCGCCGATCAGCCGGCGTGCCACCGCCTGGCCCGCGGCGGTCGCGGTGTCGAGTGCCAGGCTGCGCTTGTTGCGGCTGAAGGTGAAGAAGAAGCCGGAGGCGACGCCTTGCAGCCTGCGGGTGCGGTCGCCGTTCAACGGCTCGACCTTGACCACGTCGGCGCCGAGATCGGCCAGGATCATGCCGCAGGATGGCCCCATCACCATCTGGCAGAATTCGACGACGCGGATGCCGGCGAGCGGCAGGTCGCCGATGTCGGGCTGGTCCTGGGTGGCGGCCGCGCTCATGCCGCCCGCCAGAGGGACTTCGGAATACCGGCCTCGTGCAGATGGCCGGTCAGATGCTCGGCCGGGATCTGGCGCGCCAGGATCTCGCGTGTCGCCATCAGCCGATTGAGATCGATGCCGGTATGCATGCCCAGTTCCTCCAGCATGAAGACCAGGTCTTCGGTGACCACATTGCCGCGCGCGCCCGGCGCGAAGGGGCAGCCGCCGAGACCCGAGACGGCGGCGTCGAAGCGGCGGATGCCGGCTTCCAGTCCGGCATAGGCATTGGCCAGGCCGAGGCCGAGCGTATCGTGCAGGTGTAGCCTGAGCGGCATGGCCGGTCCGACATCGGAACGCACGGCCTCGACCAAGGTCTTGATCAGGGCCGGGTTGCCGTAGCCGACCGTGTCGGCGAGGCCGATCTCGTCGGCGCCGCTCTCGGCGAAGGCGATGGCCAAGCGGCGTACCGCGGCTTCCGCGACGCGGCCCTCGAGCGAGCAGCCGAAGGCGGTCGCCACCGCCCCCATCAGATGCGGCCTGGCCGCCCGGCCGGATGCATCGATGGCCGCGCGCACCGCCCGGAAACCGTCGAGCTGCTCGCTCACGCTGCGCCGGACATTGGCCAGATTATGGGTCTCACTCGCCGAAATGACGAAATAGATCGCCTGGACACCCGCTGCGATCGCCCGTTCGGCGCCCCGCGCATTCGGCACCAGCGCGCCGGTGACGATGTCCCGGCGCCCCAGGCTGTGGGCCGTCACAGCTTCGACATCGGCAAATTGCGGCACGACCCTGGGCGGCACGAAGGAGCCGGCATCGACCTCCTTGACGCCTGCCGCCGCGATCGCATCGATCAGCGCGCATTTCGCCTCGGTCGGCACGAAGACGGCCAGGTTCTGCAGGCCGTCCCGCGGCCCGCACTCGCAGATATGGACATCCGCGTCGCGCATCGGCGTTTCCCTCGTGCCGTGATAGGGCATCGACTTGTGCATTGTTCTTTTGAGATAAAAATACAATCCAATTAGAACGTCAAGCGGGGATATGCGGGTGGTATCATCACGACTTCGCCACGACGGTCAGAGCGGAAAGCGCTTCTGAATCAACCCTCTCCCAGAGGGAGAGGGTGGCGCCGTCAGGCGCCGGGTGAGGGGTCGTCCATCTCAGGAGAGGGCAGCATGCGGCGCGAGCGGCGGCACCAATCCTGAGAGCCTACGCCCCTCACCCGCCCGCTGACGCGGGCACCCCCTCCCTCTGGGAGAGGGTTGATTGTGCTAGGCTTTTAACGCTTGAGCACGGCGTCGACACATAGCCCAATCCGTGGATGCCCTCGTCGCCGCTTGTCAGGCATGCTCGACGCTCTCGGCCCTTTACTTTGGCCCGTCGCATTGTAAGATTTTTTGTGAAATATCAGACTAGACGACAACACCGGACGGACAGCAGATGAGCGACGAGACCCTGGGGCAGATCGGCGACGAGATCATCTTCGAGAACGAATTCGTACGCGTCTGGGGGCTCCGCCTTGAGCCGGGCGAGCGTCAGGCCTGGCATGTCCACCAGCTGCCCTATCTCGTGATCCCGCTGACCGAGGGCAAGAACGAGATGCATTGGAAGGACGGCCGCGTGGTCAATACCGCGGAGGTTCCGGGCCAGGCGCTGTGGCGCATGCCGGGTGCCGCGCACGAACTGATCAACACCAGCGACTGGACCTATCGCAACATCCTGGTCGAGCTGAAGACAGCCGGCGGAGCCGCCTGATGAGGGCCATCTCGCGCCGGCATGTCGTTCACGGCCTGGCGCTCGGCGGCCTCGCCGCGGCCGGGCGGCCCGCCAAGGCCCAGGCCTTTCCGGCCCGCGCCGTCACCATCGTCTCGCCCTATCAGGCCGGCGGCACCAGCGACATCATCGCGCGCATGATCGCCCAGAAGCTGGGCGAGACCTGGGGCCAGCCAGTGATCGTCGAGAACCGGCCCGGCGCCAATGGCGGCGTCGGCGCGACCGCGGTCGCCCGGGCGCCGGCCGACGGCCACACGCTGCTCGCGACCGCATCCAGCGCACTGACGCTCAATCCCCTGCTCTATCGCTCGCTCGGCTATGACGTGGCGCGCGATTTCGCCCCTGTCACCCGCACCGGCAGCGTGCCCAATGTGGTGGTGGTCAATCCGGCCGTGCCGGCGACCACGCTCGCCGAGCTGATCGCGCTCGCCAAGGCCAAACCGGACGGCCTCACCTACGGCTCCCAGGGCAATGGCTCCAACGGCCACCTGAACGGCGAATTGTTCAAGCAGATGACCGGCACCAGCATGGTGCACGTGCCCTATCGCGGCTCGGCCCCGGCGGTGTCCGACCTGATCGGCGGCCAGATCCAGCTCCTGTTCGACAACCTGCCATCGGTGATCGAGCAGATCCGTGCCGGCAGGCTGCGGGCGCTCGCCGTCACCACCGCCGGCCGCTCGCCCTTCCTGCCCGACGTCCCGGGCATGGCCGAGGCCGGGCTCCCGGGCTTCGACACCAGCGCCTGGTTCGCCGTCCTGCTGCCCAAGGAGACGCCAGTCGCTATTCGCACGGCCATCGAGACGGCCGTCGTCGCCGCGCTGACCGACGCGGAGGCCCGCCAGAAGCTCGGCAATGTCGGCGTGACGGTGACCGCCGACGGCGCGACCGCGCTCGCCCGCCAGATCGAAACGGAGGCCACGCTGTGGCGCGACGTCATCGCCAAGGCCCGGATCAGCATCGAATGATCCGCCCTGGAAAGGCCGGAGAGGCGCCGTTCGCGGCGCCTCTTTTTTTGTCGAATGCACAAAGATATCTCTTGAGAAATATCACACGGCACAGCACAGTTCGGCAACGACCAATCAGACCCACAGAGGGGCCCCCATGACGCTTTCGAAGATCAGGACCTTCGCGCTTCTCGGCGCGCTCCTGGCCCCGGCCCTGCCGGCACCGGCCAAGGCTCAAGCTCCGGCGCTGACGCCGGTGACCTTCTCGCTCGACTTCCGGGCGCTCGGCCGCCACGCCGCCTGGTATGTGGCGCTGGACAAGGGCTATTACCGCGAGGCCGGCCTCAACGTCTCGATCATCGCCGGCCAGGGCACCGCCCAGGCGATCCAGGCGCTCGAATCCGGCATCGTCCAGTTCGCCTTCTCGGATGTCGCCGGCCTCGTCGCGGCGCGGGCCAACAGCAATGCCACGGCCAAGATGGTGGCGGTGATCTACCAGAAGGCGCCCTATGCCATCTTCTCCTGGCGCAGCGGCGTCAACGTCACCCGCCCCGAACAGCTCGAGGGCCTGGAGATCGGCAGCGGCGCCGGCAGCTTCACCCAGAAGGTGATCGAGGCCTTCATGACCGAGCGCGGCCTGAGGCGGCCGGCGACCTATACCAATGTCGACCCGTCCGCGCGGATCGGCATGCTGGCGGCCAAGCGCATTCCGGCGATCGAGACCTTCGTCATGTCGCAGCCCGGCATCAATCGCGCCATCGGCGCCGCCGAAACCAGCACCTTCCTGCTCGCCGACCACGGGCTGATGCTCTATTCCAACGGCATCCTGGTCCGCGAGGATTACCTGAAGGCCAATCCGGCGCTGGTGCGCGGCTTCATCGCCGCCTCGCTGCGCGGCTGGCGCGATACCATCGCCAATCCGGCCGAGGCCGCCGACATCGTGGTCAAGCTCAACCGCGGGCTGGAGCGCGAGGTGGCGCTGGAAGAGATCGCCATCGTCAACAACCTGGTCGTCACGCCCCTGTCCCGGCGCGGCGGCCTCGGGGTGATCGATCCCGACCAGATGCAGCACAGCGTCGACCTGATCCTGAAGACGACAGGCGGCGCGCAGGTGAGCGCAGCCCAGGTCTATGATGCGAGCTTCCTCCCCCAGCCGCCCGTGACCCCGTGACGGTGCACAGCATGATCGACCACGCCCGGGCCCAGCCCGTCGACGCGCCCTTCGGCCTGATCACCGATGCCGGCAAGAGCTTCGGCGCCGACAAGCGCGGCCAGGGCGGCATGGTGGCGCTGCAGCAGGTCAATTACCGCCTGGAGCAAGGCTCGCTCGTCGCCCTGCTCGGTCCGTCCGGCTGCGGCAAGACCACGCTGCTGCGCATGGTCGCCGGCATGACCAGGCCGTCGACCGGCAAGATCGAGATCCGCGGCCGCCTGGTCGACGGACCGCAGGACGATTTCGGCTTCGTGTTCCAGACGCCGAACCTGCTGCCCTGGCGCACCGTGCTCAGCAATGTGCTGTTCCCGATGGAGATCAAGCACCGCCTGGACAAGGCGGCGCGCGCGCGCGCCATGGAGCTGCTGGCCCTTGTCGGCCTCGACGGCTTCGCCACGAGCCGGCCGCATGAGCTCTCCGGCGGCATGAAGCAGCGGGTGGCGCTCTGCCGCGCGCTGATCCATCAACCCTCGCTCCTCTTGATGGACGAGCCGTTCGGCGCGCTCGACGAGCTCACCCGCATGGAGATGCACGACCTCCTGCTCAACATCCGCAAGGTAACCGGGGCGACCGTCATGTTCGTCACCCACAGCGTTTCCGAAGCGGTCTATCTCGCCGACGACATCCTGGTGTTCAGCCGCCGCCCCGGCCGGGTCATCGACCAGATCAAGATCGATATCGCTTATCCGCGCCACCACGAGGTCCGCTTCTCACCCGAATTCAACGATTACGAGCGGCGTGCCAGCGCCGGGCTCGGGGTGCTGCACAGCCATGGATAAGATCACCCGCTTCATCTACCCGCTCATCGGCCTCGTCGGGCTGCTGGCCGCCTGGCATTTCTATGTCGTCTGGTTCAACGTCCCCATGGCGGTGCTGCCCAAGCCCCTGGCGGTGTGGGAGGCCACGCTGAAAAACTGGCCGCTGCTCGTCGACGAGGGCAAGGTGACGCTGATGGAAAGCGTCTACGGCTTCCTGCTCGCCTTCGCCTTCGGCGTGCCGCTGGCGGTGGCCATCTCCTCGTCGCGCGTGCTGAACCTGATGTTCTATCCGCTCCTGATCGCCACCCAGTCGCTGCCGAAAGTGGCGCTGGCGCCGCTGCTGCTGATCTGGCTCGGCACCGGCATCGAGTCCAAGCTCGCCATTGCCTGGCTCGTCGCCTTCTTCCCGATCGTGGTCGATACCGCCACGGGCCTGCGCGGCACGCCGGCCGAGTTCCTCGATCTCGCCACCTCGGTGCGTGCCAATGGCTGGCAGACCTTCTGGAAGATCCGTTTTCCGGCGGCGCTGCCCTTCGTCATTTCCGGCTCCAAGGTGGCGATCACGCTCGCCGTCATCGGCGCCGTCATCGGCGAATTCATCGGTTCCAACGAAGGGCTCGGCAATCTCCTGCTGGTGGCCAATTCCCAGGTCAATACGCCGCTTGCCTTTGCCGCCCTGTTCGGTCTCGCCGTGCTCGGCATCGTGCTCTATGCGCTGGTCGCCGGCGTCGAGTTGGCGCTGAAGCCCTGGTTCGGCGAGATGCGCCATGGCTGAGCCGCGCACTGGACAGGATCGCGCCATGGACACCATCGCCCTCGACGTGCATGCCCACCTGATCCCGGCGCGCGACGGCCGGCTCGACGGCTTTGCCGGTGTCGACTGGGACGCAAGCGCGGAAAGGCTGACGGTCGACGGCCACGGCATCGGGCTGAAGAGCCTGTTCCGGCCGGAGGCGCTGACCCTGTGGATGGCCGACAACGCAGTCGCCCATGCCTGGATCTCGGCGCCGCCCCCGGTCTACCGGCCGGAACTCGGGCCCGACGAGACGCGGCGCTGGAGCGAAGCACTGAACGATGGTCTTCAGGCCATCGCGGAAGCCCATGCCGACCGGCTGTCGGTGCTGTTCCACCTGCCGGTCGAGCACCCCGTGGTCGCGACCGAGATCGCCAGGGAGCGGATCGCCCATGGCCATAACCGCTTCGCCATGCCGGCGGGCGGCGCCGGCGTCATGCTCTCGGACCCGTCCTATGCGCCGCTCTGGCGGGCGCTCGACGAGGCCTCGGCCTTCCTGTTCCTGCATCCCGGCGAAAGCTGCGATGCGCGTCTCGATCCGTTCTACCTCGCCAATCTCCTGGGCAATCCGACCGAGACCGCGGTCGCCAGCGCCCATCTCGTCTTCGGCGGCGTCCTGGAACGGCATCCGCGGCTCACCGTGTGCCTCGCCCATGCCGGCGGCACCACGGCGGCGCTCGCGGGGCGTTTCGAGCGGGGTTACGTGACCGACCGTCCTGGGCTCGACACGACGCTGGAGCCGCCGCGCCTGACGCTGAAGCGCCTTTGCGTCGACTGCATCGCACATGACGCGGCCGGGCTGGCGCTGGCGGCCGAGGTGTTCGGCCCCGACCGCATCCTGTTCGGTTCGGACTGGCCGTTCCCGATGGGCCTGCCGAAGCCGCATGAGCAGCTGGCCGCCACCGACCACGCCTTCCGCGACGCCATCTTCCAGCACAATCCCCGGCGCCTGCTGTCGCAGTACCGCCTGACCAGCGAGTAGCCAGATGATCGATGTGATCGATACCGGCATCATCCCGTCGAAGGGCCCGGTCAACGGCACCGTCAAGGCCGGCAACATGCTGTTCATGGCTCATGTGCCCAATGATCCGGTGACCGGCACGATCGTCGAGGGCGACATCGAGGTCCAGACGCGCCGGGCGCTGGCCAATCTCCGGATGGCGGTCGAGGCCGCCGGCGGCAGCCTCGCCGACGTGGCGCAGCTGCTGATTCACCTGATCGACAAGGACGACGC
>JAFKKV010000076.1 GCA_017304475.1 Hyphomicrobiales bacterium
ACGCCTCTCCCGCCCTGTGGGTAACCTCCCAAACTTTCCCGCCACACCTTTGATATCACGACGCTTTTAATTCCTTAACCATAACCGCCCCGCCGCGGCCCCCGCAGGCCATCCGCCGGCAGCCCACGAAGCGCCCCCTCGAAAAGATCTAAACGCCGCTCATCACGCACCCACCGGCAGTCGCGCTAGCCCCGGGACGGGCCCGCCTCTCCCTGTTCGCCTTCCGGGCAGGAGCTTCGGTCCGGCGGTGGATCCCCCCGGCGAGGAGGGATCCCGCATTCGGCGGGGCGCGGCTTCGACCCGCCGCGCCTTGCCGGCATCGGCTTCAATTCTGTCGCCAGGCGATCTCGACGACGATCCCTCCCGGCGCATGGCACTGGAAAGTCCACGCGCCGCCGAGAAGTCCGAGTGGCCGGACGATCGGTACGCCCGCGTGCCTGAGCCGATCGTGCTGGCTGCGGACCGAAATCTCGTCGTCCAGATTGAAGCCGACATGGAAGCCCGTCGGGTAGGACAGGATCTCCCCTTCCGGCAATGGGCTGAGCGTCAAGGCAAAACCGAGCTCGTCGATCAGCACGATCAGGCCATCGGCGCGCGCGAACACGCAGGTGAGGCCGAAATGATCTTCGAAGAAAGTGCGCACCGCTGCCGGGTCGGCGACGGGAATGTCGAGATGATTGAGTTTCATGGTCAGTCTCCTTCAAGCCTGGATCGACGGGCCTGGCCTAGGAGACACATGGACGACGAGCCGAAACCCATTCCGCCTCCCAAGACAAGCCACCGCGCGGATTGCGCGGCCTGCTTGTCGCGGGTGCCCTGGAATGGGCGACAGATCTTTCCGACATGGAAAGGGATCGGGCTTACCTTACCGATCCAGCTCTTTTTCGACCCGATCACGCTAGGGCCAAGGCTCGGCTTCCGCAAGCGAGACCGGCAGGCCCTGGCGCCGCCCGTCACGGCTTGATCACGGCGGCACCGATGATCTTGCGTTGCTCGAGATCGTGGTGGGCTGAAACGATATCATCCAATCCATAGCTGCGGCTCGGCCCGACATCGAGAATCCCCTGACCGATGGCGTCGAAGAGATCTGCGGCGCTTGCCTCCCGCAATTCGCGGCTCGCCGTATAGACGGGTCGGATAGGCCAGGTGACGGAAAGCGACTTCGGCGCCAGGAGAAAGGGCGAGAGGGCCGGCGGCTCGCCCGAGGTTTTGCCGAAGACGGCCAGCATGCCCCGCGGCCTCAATATCTCGAGCGACTTCAGGAATGTCGCCTGGCCGACGCCGTCGAAGACGGCCGCCACGCCCTCGCCGGCGGTCAGCGCATGAACCCGCGCGACGAAGTCCTCCCTGGTATAATTGATCACGGCAAAGCAGCCGGCGCGGTAGGCCGCCTCCACCTTTGCGTCATGCGATACCGTACCGATGACCCGTATGCCGAGCGCCCGCGCCCATTGCGCGAACAGAAGCCCGACCCCGCCGGCCGCCGCGTGAAACAGCACGGTGTCGCCCGGCCGCAGCGACACGGCCTCCTTCAGCAACATGCGTGCGGTGACACCGCGCAGGAAGGACGCCGCGGCCTGGTCGTCGCTGATCGTGTCCGGCAGACGCACCAGCTGGTCGGCGGGATAGAGCCGCACCGTCGCATAGGCGCCGAGCGGGCCATCGGCATAGACGACGCGATCGCCGACCGCGATGCCGGTCACCCCCGCATCCACCGCCTCGACGATGCCGACCCCTTCATTGCCGAGCACGGCCGGAAGTGCCGGCACCGGAAACATGCCGCGCCGGAAATAGACCTCGACGAAATTGAGCCCGATCGCCCTATGCCGGATCAGCGCCTCGCCCGGACCGGGCAGCGGGACCTCGATCGGCTCGATCCTCAATGCCTCCGGGGCCCCATACTTGTGAATGCGTGCCGCGCGTTCCATCTCAATCGCCTCGATATCTCGTGGTACGGGCGCCCCTTGTGCCGTCCCCGGCCGCCGGAATTCGACGCGCAAGATGTCGGCAGGCCGGCAGAACGCCGGAGAAGGAAGGTCATCCGTGGGGAAAGCCAGCGCCACTCTCGACAGCATCGACCGGCATCTGATCGAGCTGCTACGCCGCGACAGCCGCCAACCCGCCGGCGCGCTCGCCCGCGCTGTCGGGCTGTCGCGCAGCACCATCCAGGATCGTCTCGGCCGGCTTCGGCGCCAGGGCGTCATCAGGCGCTTCACGATCGACACGACCGCGCCGGTCGAGGCCGCCGGCGCCCGGGCGTTCTTCCTGGTGCGGATCGAAGGGCGTCCCTGCGGACGTCTGATCCCCGGCCTGGCCGGCATGCCCGAGGTCGAGAGCTGCGCTCACGTCGCAGGTCCGATGGACGTCATCCTGACGGTGCGGGCTGGCGACCTCGCGGGGCTCAGCGCGCTGCGCGAGCGGATCGTCGCCATGCCCGGGATCGCAAGCGTCACGGTTGCGCCCGTCTTGAAGACGCATCTGGAAATGCCCCATGGAGCCGACATGGCCGCCCGGGAGAACCAGGTTGCGGTCAATCCGGTCGGATGAAGAGCTTTTCGAACGACGCCCTCGCGGGCTCCGGGCCTTCCCCGGTGAATGCGAGGGGCGTGGTTGTGCCGATCCGGCCCGGTTCGCGGGATCACGGATCAGGCCCGTCGCGTGAAGCCGGTCCAGCGCCTTCCGGTCGAAGCTTTTCCAGGAGCGGTCGCCGCGATTCGGCGCCGTAGATTTTTCGTTGTCGATCGTCATGACGGGAGGCGAGCAAAGTCTGGCGCGCCGTTCGCTGGCGCGTATTTTTTGTCATTGAACGCAAAAAAGCCCGCCAGCGATTGGCTGACGGGTTCGATTTGGTTGCGGAGGCCAGATTTGAACTGACCACCTTCGGGTTATGAGCTTGACGAGCTACCGGGCTGCTCCACTCCATGGGTCGGGCCCGCCGCGTGAAGGCGATCCAGCGCCTGGCTGTCAAAGTTCTTTCAGGCGCGGTCGGCGCGATGGAGCGTCAACCAGGTGAATCCGAGCGCCGCCGCATCGACCTTTTTGTCATCGGTCGCCATGACCGGGGTTCGCAAGGTCTGGCGCCCGAGGCATTCGGTGGCGGTTCGTTTTTTGGTTTTGGAACGCAAAAAACCCGTCAGCTTTTGGCTGACGGGTTTGATTTGGTTGCGGGGGCCAGATTTGAACTGACGACCTTCAGGTTATGAGCCTGACGAGCTACCGGGCTGCTCCACCCCGCGGAAGGTGTTATG
>JAFKKV010000045.1 GCA_017304475.1 Hyphomicrobiales bacterium
GCCAAGGGCAAGAAGCCCAAATGCGCCCTCATCGCTGTCGCCCGAAAGCTCGTCGTGCTCGCCAACACCCTCATCGCTCAGGACCGCATCTGGACCGCCCACGCCCCAAAACAGGCTTGACGCGGAACACAGATGCTCACCCGGCGCCTCCGGCGCCACCCTCTCCCGCGAAGGCGCGGGCGAGGGTTCACGCGCGCCGCGCTTCAGGTCGACTGCTTGCTTTTCGAATCGCTCTGCGTCGCTTCGGCAGCGCCACGCAGGCCGTAGGAGATGAATTTTCGATAGGTTTCGACCGCGCCCTGCAGCGCCGACGCCATGTCCGGGCTGCGCGCGACATGCTGCGAATAGACGTAGTCGCGCGCCGAGATCAGCAGATAGGCCAGCGTATCCAGCTCCTGTTCGCCGTAGCCGGGCAACTCGCCGAGGTCCCAGCTTCGTTTCAGCGAGCGGCGGAAACGCACCATGATATTGTCGATATGCTGCCGGTAGCCGGCGGGCGCGGCCACTTCCGCCTCGTGCAGCAGCCGGAAGAACCAGGGATGGGTCTGGGCGAATTCCAGGAAGCCGAGGAAGCCCTTGGTTTCCATCTCGACGAAGTTCGCCGCGCCCTTCACCCGGTCATGCAGGAAATCGAGCACCTCGCTGCCCTTCATCGGCAGCAATTGATCGAACAGCTCGGCCCGGCTGTCGAAATAGGCATAAAACGTCCCGTGGCCGAGACCTGCGCGCTCCATGATCCGCGCGATCGAGGCCTCGGCATAACCGAACTCGCCGATGATTTCGGCAGCCGCGTCGCAGATCGCCCGGCGGGTGCGCTGCGACTTCTCGATCCGCGTCAGCTTGCGCTTGGGCGCTCGCTTGGGACGCATGGCGGTGGCCATTTCGCCGTTGTCGCGCTGCGGATCGTCCTTCGTCGCCATAGGCTTGCATTCCCTGCCCCGAGGCCGAGCCCGGTCCGGCTCGGTCGAGGCGTTTTAGCATGCCGCCCGGGCTTTTGACCCGACCGGCCTGCCGATTTCACCGGGCCGGCAGCGCGCAGGCCTGCTCGCTTTCCGGACGGAACGCCCGCTCGGGCGGCACCTCCGACAGGATCGTGTAGTAATCCCAGGGCTCGCGCGACTGCGCCGGCGTCTTCATCTGGGCGAGATAGGCCGTCCGCATCAGGCGGCCATCGGGGCGCAGCCGCGCATTGCGCGTGTAGAAGTCGTTCACCGGCATGTCGTGCATCCGCGCCATGACCAGGTCATGCCGGTTGGTGCCGGCGGCGGCGACCGCCTTCAGGTAATGGCTGACCGCGCTATAGGTGCCGGCATGGGCTTCCGCCGGCATGAACCTGTTGCGCGCGAAGAAGCGCTGCGACCAGGCCCGCGCCTCCGGATTCAGGTTCCAGTACCAGACCGTCGAGAACACGATGCCCTGTGCCATCTGCGGTCCGAGGCCATGGGCATCCGACAGCAGAAAGGCCGGTGCCACCAATTGCTGCGAGGATCCGGCCAAGCCGAATTCGCTCGCCTGCTTGATCATGTTGGAGAGGTCCTGACCGGCGCTCAGGAAGGCCACGACATCGGCGCCCGATGCCTGCGCCCGCAGCAGCATCGACGAATAGTCGAGCGTGCCGGGCGGATGGCGGACGCTGTCGAGCACCTGGCCGCCGCCATCGGTCACCACCTTGGTGACGTCGCGCTGCAGCGCGTGGCCGAAGGCCCAGTCCTGGACGATCAGGAACCATTTCTTCTTGCCCTGGCGCATCAGCTCGGCCGGCAAGGCATTGGCGAACAGATAGGTGTCGTGGCTCCATTGCGCGGTATTGGGCGAGCAGGCCTTGCCGGTCAGGTCGGCGCTCGACGCTCCGACATAGAGCGCGATCCGGTTCTTGCTCTGCACCAGCTCGCGCACGGCCAGCGCCACCGCCGAATTGCCGATATCAACGATGACGTCGACACCGTCCTCGTCGAACCAGCGCCGCGTGATGCCGGATCCGATATCAGGCTTGTTCTGGTGATCGCCGACGACCAGATCGATCGGCCGGCCGAACATCTGGCCGCCGAAATCCTCGATCGCCATGCGCGCGCCATCGACCGAGCCCTGCCCCAGCGCCGATGACAGAATACCGGTCATGTCGGTGAGAACACCGATCTTCAGCGGTCGTTGCGGCGCCTGAGCATGGCTCGCCGTCGCAAAAAATCCCGCGGCCAGAATGGCCGCGAATGTCCACAAGCGCATGGCTTGCCCTCCCCTTGACGCGATCAGTCGGAGCGATCGCTTGACGCCAGCCATAGAATTTTCCGCTGGACACGTCAACAAAACCGACTATCGAATCGGAAATCGAATTTATCAATCGAAGCGTCGTTCGATCGGCGGCCCGAACCGGCCGACCTCCCCTTGGGAGCATGGGAAACGAACGCCGAAGAGGGGAAACGAGCCATGGCAGCCTTCGCCCTGCCCGACGCGCTGGTCGGCCGGTCGATCATCGATCTCGTCGAGGCCCAGGCGGCGCGGCGGCCGGATGCGCCGGCGCTGACGGCGCGGTCGGTCGACGGCTCGGAAGAGTGCCTGAGCTACGGCGCGCTCGTGGCCAGGACGCACAGGCTCGCGGCGGGGCTGCGGCTCGCCGGCGTCGCGGCCGGCGATCATGTCGGCGTGATGATGAACAACGAGGCCGGCATCGAAGCCGCCGTCACCATGCTCGCCCTGCACCGCCTCGGCGTTGTCGTCGTGCCGGTGAACACCCGCTTCGCCGCGGACGAGATCGTCTATGTCGTCAACAAGGCCCGCTGCGCCATCCTGATCGCGATGCGGGAGTTCTGGCCCCTGCTGCAGAGCCTCGCGCCGCGGCTTGCGGGCGTGCGGCTGCTGGTCACGGTCGGCGGCGAGCCCGGATCGACGCCGGCGGACTGGCATCGGATCCTCGATGCGGCCCCTACCCCGGACCGGCCCTGGCCGTCCGTTTCACCCGACGCCGTCTCGGAGATCCTGTTCACCTCGGGCACGACCGCCCATCCCAAAGGCGCGGTGATGACCCATGCGCGCAGCCTCGCTTCGGCCTACGGCTTTGCCGAGGCCATGAGCCTCGGCGAGAACGACGTCTACCAGAGCTTCTTCCCGTTCTTCACCACGGCGAGCCTGCATTGCCTGCTGCTGCCGGCCTGGTGGGCCGGCGCCCAGGCCGTGCTCGACCCGCGCTTCGACCTCACCGACATCATCGCCCGGATGGAACGCGAGCGGACGACCAAATATATCGGCGCGCCGGCCTTCTACATCTTCCTGCTCGAGACCTATGACCGCGCGCGGCACGACCTCTCCAGCCTGACGCTGTTCGATTATGGCGGCGCCTCCATGGCCGTCGAGGTGATCCGGCGCCTGGCCGAGACCTTCCCGCATGTCGAGTTGCGCCAGACCTATGGCATGACCGAAAGCGGGCCGGCCGGCACCGTCATGAAGGGCGAGCATGGCGAGGCCAGGCTCGCTTCCGTCGGCCGTCCCTGGCCGCTGACCGAAGTGCGCGTCGTCGACGATGACGGCGTCCCGGTTGCCACCGGCACGGCCGGAGAAATCGCCATCCGCAGCCCGAGCGTCATGCGGGAATATTACGACGAGCCGGTCCTGACCGAAAAAGCGCTGCGCGACGGCTGGCTGATGACCGGCGATATCGGATATCTCGATGCCGACGGCTTTCTTTTTCATGTCGACCGCAAGAAGGACATGATCATCCGCGGCGGCCACAATATCGGTTCGCTCGAAGTGGAAGAGGCGCTGTTCCGCCATCCCGCCGTCCAGGAGGCCGCGGTCATCGCGGTCCCCCATCCAAAGCTCGGCGAGGACATCCACGCCTTCGTCGTGCCGAGACCGGGCCAGGCCGTCGATATCGCGGCCCTGCAGGCGTTCTGCCGCGACAAGCTGGCCGACTACAAGATCCCTCGCCGCATCACCTTCACCGAGACATTGCCGCGCGGCCCGATGGGCAAGGTCCTGAAATCGGACCTGCGCCGGGTCGCGGCCGAACAGCCCCCTGGGAGAACCGACCAATGAAGCAGGCCGACTATCGCACCATCAGGATCGAGCGCCGCGGTCGCGTCCTGTACCTGACGCTCGATCGCGCCGCGGCGCTGAATGCCGTCGACGCCGTCATGCACGAGGAACTGGCGCGGGTGTTCACCGATGCCGGCAACGACACGGGATCGGATGTGGTGGTGCTGACCGGTGCCGGCCGGGCCTTTTGCGCCGGCGGCGACATCGACTGGATGCAGGATGCCATCGATCGCCCCGAGAATTTCGAGACGACGGTCGCCGAGGCGAAACGCATCGTCTTCTCCCTGCTCGATTGCGAGAAGCCGACCATCGCCAAGATCAACGGCCCGGCCGTTGGCCTGGGCGCCACCCTGGCGCTGTTCTGCGACATCGGTTTCGCCGCCGAAACCGCCTATCTCGCCGACCCCCATGTCTCGGTCGGCATGGTCGCCGGCGATGGCGGCGCCGTGATCTGGCCGCAGCTCGTGGGTTTTGCCCGCGCCAAGGAATTCCTGTTCACCGGCGATCGGGTCACCGCGCGGCGTGCCGCCGAAATCGGCCTGATCAACCACGCGGTCGCCGCGGGCGAACTCGATGCCGCGGTCGACGCCTTCGCCGACCGGCTGGCCACTGGCTCGGTCAAGTCGATCCGCTGGACCAAGGTCACCGTCAATATCGCGCTGAAACAGCTCGCCCACAGCATGATGGATACCGGGCTCGCCTATGAGGCGCTGACCAATGCGAGCGCCGATCACCGCGAGCGCGTCCGGGCCTTTCGCGAGCGCTCGGAACGCGCCGCCACCCGCAAGGTGGCCTCATGAGTGCGATGCCGCGTGACTTCGAGGGGCGGACCGCGCTGGTGACCGGGGCTGCCGGCGGCATCGGCCTGGCGATCGCGCAGCGTCTCGCGGCGGGCGGCGCCCGGGTTGTCCTGTGCGATCGCGACGAGGCGCGCCTCCAAGCGGCGGCATGCGACGTTCCGGGCGGGGCGCTGGCGCTTGCCGGCGATATCGGATCGGAACAGGCGGTGGAGAACCTGGTTGCCCGCGCCGTCACCGAGGCCGGCCGGATCGACGTGCTGGTCAACAATGCCGGCATCGCCCAGCCGCTCATGCGCACCACCGACCAGGATATCGGCGCCTGGCAGGACGTCATCGACGTCAATCTGCGCGGGACCTTCCTGGTCAGCCGCGCGGTCGGCCGGCATATCCTGTCGCGCAAGGCCGAAGGCGCCATCGTCAGCATCGCCTCCATCGCCGGCCTCGTCGGCCTGCCCGGCTCGAATGCCTATGGCGTGTCGAAGGCGGCCATCGTCCATCTCACCCGGACGCTCGCCTGCGAATGGGCCGGCCGGGGCATCCGGGTGAACTGCGTCGCGCCCGGCTATATCGAAGCGCCGATGGCCTTCGAGATGTTCGCCGACAGCCGGATCGATCGCCGCGCCATCGAGGTCCGGACCCCGATGCGCCGGCTCGGCCAGCCCCGCGAGATCGCCGATGCCGTGGCCTTCCTGGCCTCGGGCGCCGCCTCCTTCGTCACCGGCGTCACCTTGCCGGTCGATGGCGGCTGGTGTGCCTATGGCGGGCCGTGAGCGGCCACGCGTAAACCCTCTCCCGCGCCTTCGCGGGAGAGGGTGGCCGCGGCAGCGGCCGGGTGAGGGTCTGAAGAGCGCCGGCCCATCAATGTCACCCGGAACGCACTGATAGCACCGACGCAACCACCCTCTCCCGGGTCCTCCGGACCCACCCTCTCCCGTGAAGGCGCAGGCGAGGGTTCATGCGCGTCGACGTCCTAGAACTCGATGTCGATCGGCCCCTCGCCTGCGCCATGGCCGCGCAATTCCCTGGCGCAGCGCTTCAGCACCGTCAGGTAGCGCGCACGATTGGCCCGGATGCGCTCCAGCGAACCGCCCAGACCGAGCACCACCGGCTGGCCCTGAATGGTCATCGGCAGCAGGACGCACAACGTGCCGCCGCCGAGGAAGGGTACGTTCTCGGCCGCCGAATAGCCCAGGCGCCGGGTCTCGGCCACCGTCGCCAGCATGTCGGAGACCTTCACCGTCTCCGCCTTGCCGGCGGCGATATTGGCCCTGCGGATGACATTGTCGAGTTCGTCGCCCTGCAACGTCGACATCAGCAGCCAGCCGACGGCCGACTGGGTGAGCGGGCGCATGGTTCCCTCAGCCACGTGAAAGCGCAGCGCGTGCACCGACTGGATGACCTTGATGTACTGGAAATAAATGTCGTTCTTGACCGCGATCGACACCGTCTCGCCGGTCGCGCTGTGAACGTCGCGCATCGCCTCCAGCGCCCGGCCATTGCCGAACAGGGCCTGCGGCACCCAGTCGCCGAGCGCGGTCACCTTCAGCGTGGGGAAATAGACGCGCAGCCGCCGGTCATAGTTCAGGTACCCCATCGACGTCAGGGTCTTCAGCAGCACGGTCGTGCTGGATTGCGGATATTGCAGGCTCTCGCAGATGCTTTTCAGTGATTTCGGCTCGCGCACATGGCCGAAATATTCCAGGACCTCGACTGCTCGCGCCGCCGATTTGACCGCCAGAATTGCCATGTCGCCGATCCCCCGCCGAAGCGCGCCATTCCATATATGTGATAATTCCCTTCATCCATGAAAACTCATTGCTGCGCAAGCGGACCCGGTGGCAGGTTTCCCCCGACATAAAGATCCACTCCCGATGACCTCCTGGGCATCGGGACGATGAATTCTCGGAGGAATACGCATGAAACTGGGCATTTTCTACGAGCACCAGCTGCCGCAGCCCTGGGGCGAGAACGCTGAACTCACCCTGTTCCAGAACGCGCTCGACCAGGTCGAGCTGGCTGATCGCCTGGGGTTCGACACCGCCTGGGAAGTCGAACATCACTTCCTCGAGGAATATTCCCACTCCTCCGCGCCCGAGGTGTTCCTGGGCGCCTGTTCGCAGCGCACCAAGACCATCCGGCTCGGTCACGGCATCTGCCTGGCGCCGCCGAACTACAACCACCCCGCCCGCGTCGCCGAGCGCATCTCGACCCTCGATCTGGTCTCCAACGGTCGGGTCGAATGGGGCACCGGCGAATCCGGCTCGCTGATCGAAATGCATGGCTTCGGCCTGGAGCCGGAGCAGAAGACGGCCGCCTGGCGCGAGGGCGTCGAGCAGGCCGCCAATATGATGACCATGCGGCCCTATCCCGGTTTTCAGGGCCAGTTCTTTTCCATGCCGACGCGCAATGTCGTGCCCAAGCCGGTGCAGAAGGCGCACCCGCCGATCTGGATGGCCTGCTCGCGCCGCGAGAGCATTCTGCGCGCCGCCCGCAACGGCGTCGGGGCGCTGGTCTTCGGCTTTGTCGACGCCGCCCAGGCCAAGATCTGGCGGGACGAATATTACCAGATCATCAAATCGGACGAGTGCGTTCCGATCGGCCACACGGTGAACGCCAATTTCGCCACGCTGAACGGCATGATGGTGCACCAGAACCATGACGAGGCGGTCCGGCGCGGCCTCGACGGCTTCAAGTTCTTCGGCTTCTCGATCGCCCACTATGCCGTCTATGGCGAGCACCGGCCGGGCGCGACCAATCTCTGGGAGCGGTTCCAGTCGATCAAGGGCGACATGAAGGAGACGCCCGGCTCGGGCAGCATCGGCACGCCGAAAAGCGTCTTCGAACATCTCAAGAGCTATGCCGATGTCGGCGTCGACCAGATGATCTTCATCCAGCAATCCGGGATGAACCGCCATGAACATATCTGCGAGGCCATGGAGCTGTTTTCGCGCGAGGTCATGCCCGGCCTGAAGGAGCGCGAAGCCGAACGCGAGAAGAAGAAGGCCGAGGAGCTGGCGCCGTTCATCGACGCGGCCTTGGCCCGCAAGCCGCGCATGGCGGCCCTGAAGGCCGAGGAGATCCCGAACGTCGAGGCCATCGGCATCGTGCTCGAACGGCGCGCCGGCAAGGACTACGCCTCGGCCGGCGGCGTCTATGCCGACCCGACCCGCGGCGGCGCCATTCCGATGGCCAATCGCGAGACCTTCGCCAAGGCCGCCAAGGTCGGTTGATCAGGCCATGGCGGACCGTTTGAAAGGGCGCGTGGCGCTCGTCACCGGCGGCGGTCGAGGCATCGGCCGCGCCATTTGCGACGCCTTCGCGCGCGAAGGCGCAAGCGTCGGCGTGCTCGACATCAAGCAGGAGGTCGCCGACAAGGCGGTCGCCGAGATCCGCGGCGCCGGCGGCGAAGCGACCGCCGTTGTCGCCAATGTCGGCAAGCGTGCCGAGGTCTTCGCCGCGACGGAAGCGGCCCGCGCTGCCTATGGCCCGATCGACATTCTCGTCAACAACGCCATGTGGAACCGCTACGGCCCGCTGGAAGACGCGACGGAAGAGTCGGTGTCCCGCATGCTCGATGTCGGCTTCAAGGGCGTCATCTGGGCGACCCAGGCGGTCGTGCCCGACATGCGCGGCAAGGGCTGTGGCGCGATCATCAATATCGGCTCGCCCTCGGCGGTGCTCGCGATGGCCAATGGCGTGATGTATTGCGGCGTCAAGGCCGGCGTGCTCGGCGTGACGCGGGCTTCCGCCGCCGAATTCGGCCCGAGCGGCATCCGCGTCAATGCCATCGCGCCCGGACCGACCGCAACCGAGGGCGCCAATCTCGTGGTCAACGAGGCCGCCTGGGAACGCCGCCGCGCGCGCACGCCGCTCGGCCGGCTCGGCACCGTCGAGGACATCGCCAATGCCGCGGTGTTCCTCGCCAGCGACGAGAGCTCCTTCGTCACCGGCGACATGATGTTCGTCGATGGAGGCATCACCTACGCCTTCTCATGACCTGCGGCCGGGGGCGCGATGAGCCCCTGGCCATCAGCCAAAGGCAGCAAAGACCTGCCGGACACTCGCAAGGGGGAAACCATGACATCCAATCATCCAGTGCTCGACCGGCGCGGCCTGCTCGCCATGACGACCGCGACGCTCGCCATGTCGGTCATGCCGAAGGCCATGGCGCAGGCATCCCGCGGCCCGGTCAAGATCGGCGTCATCGCCGATCAGTCCGGCCCCTATGCCGACAATGGCGGGCCGGGCTCCGCGCTCGCCGCCCGCATGGCGATCGAGGATCGCGGCGGCAGCGTGCTCGGCCGCAAGATCGAACTGCTGGTCGCCGACGACCAGAACAAGCCCGATATCGGCGTGTCCATCGCCTTGCGCTGGGTCGACCAGGACGGCGTCGACATGATCACCGGCGGCTCCGCCTCGTCGATCGCGCTCGCCACGCAAGACGTGATGAAGCGGCGCAACAAGCCCTATCTGCTGGCCGGCACCGCCAGTTCGGACCTGACCAACGGCGCCTGCTCGCCCATGGGCCAGCAATGGGTGATCGACACCTATTCGCTGCCCAAGGCGACCGCCCAGGCGCTGATCAAGCAAGGCCAGGACACCTGGTTCTTCCTGACCGTCGACTACACCTTCGGCAAGCAATGGCAGCTCGACACCACCAAGTTCATCACCGAGGCCGGCGGCCGTGTCGTCGGCTCGGTGCTGCATCCGCTCAACACCACCGATTTCTCGTCCTTCCTGCTGCAGGCCCAGGCCAGCAAGGCCAAGGTCATCGCCCTGGCCAATTCCGGTTCGGATTTCGGCAATGCGGTGAAGCAGGCGCAGGAATTCGGCATCCCGCAGGGCGGCCAGACGCTGGCGCCGCTCGGCCTCTATATCAACCAGGTCCATTCGCTCGGTCTCGATGCCGCCAAGGGGCTGACGCTCACCACCCCCTTCTACTGGGACCAGAGCGACGAGACGCGGGCCTTCGCCAAACGCTTCATGGCGGCTTTCGGCGGACGCCCGCCCAATGAAGCCCAGGCCGGCACCTATAGCGCCGTGTCGCATTACCTGAAGGCGGTCGAGGCGGCGGGCACCACCGACGGCCCGGCAGTGGTCGCCAAGATGCGCGAACTGCCGATCAACGACTTCTCGATGAAGGATGTGCGCATCCGCGAGGACGGCCAGGTGATGCGGCCGATGTATCTGGCCGAGGTGAAGTCGAAGGAAGCCTCCAAATACCCCTACGACTACTACACCATCAAGAGCACCATTCCGGCCGAACAGGCCTGGCGCCCGGCGTCGGAAAGCACCTGCACCCTGCTGCGGCGGACCTGAACGCCCATTTGAGAACGCCATCCAGAGGGTTCGCCTCCCTTCGTCATCCCCGGGCTTGGCCCGGGGATCCACGCATTCAAAACGGAACAAGTCGTGGATGGCCGGGACAAGCCCGGCCAAGACGACGTGAGACCTCGCCGGAACGGGTTCTCAAACGCTCTCTGAGCCCCCTCGCCTGTCGCCGGGCCCGGACGATTGCCGCAAGGCAAGCCCCCGGAGCCGGTCCTTCCCTGACATTGCCAACCGTCGGATCATCGCCGTGCGGATCACCAAGCTCGAACTTGCCCCCGCCATGCTCGGCGAAAGCCCGTTATGGGACCCTGATATCGCGACCTTGTTCTGGGTCGATACGATCCGTTCGACGGTCCGGTCCTTCCATCCGGGCTCCGGCCGCGAGCGGTCCTGGCCGACGCCGAGCTGGGTCGGCTCGATCGGCCTCGGCCGGCCGGGGCACCTGATCCTCGCGCTGCGCGACGGCTTCCACAGCCTTGCTCTCGCGACCGGCGCTATCGTCCCGCTGTGGCGGCCAGAACCGGTGGACGAACGCGTGCGCTTCAACGACGGCAAGATGGACCGGTCCGGGCGGTTTCTCTGCGGCAGCATGGGTCTCCATGCCGAACCGCTCGGGAGCCTCTACCGGCTGCGGACTGACGGCGGCGCCGATCGCCTGATGGACGGCATCCGGATCGCCAATACGCTCTGCTTCAGCCCGGCCGGCGACATCCTCTATTTCGCCGACAGCCTCAGCCGGCAGATCCTCGCCTTCGATTACGACATCACAGGCGACGAGGTCGGCCCGCCCCGGGTGCTCATCGATACCGCGGCGCTCGGGTCCGGGCCCGATGGTGCAACCGTCGATGCCGAAGGTTTCCTCTGGGTCGCGCTCGTCCAGACCGGCCAGCTGGCGCGCATCTCGCAGCAAGGATCGGTAGACAGGCTGATCGACCTGCCGCTCGACCTGCCGTCCTGCCCCGCCTTCGGCGGCGACGACCTGGATATTCTCTACGTGACCTCGATCAAGGATTCCGGCTCGGGTCGCGCCGTTTCGCGCCATGCCGATGGCGGTTCGATCCTGGCGATCGAAGGTCTCGGCCTGCGCGGCCTGCCCGAAGCGCGACTGCGGCCCGCTTAAGATCTAAGGACCTGACATGGACGCCCTTCATACCGGCCCGGCGGCGAGCCTCGACCGCTTCTTCCTGCCGCGCTCGGTGGCGATCATCGGCGCGTCCGACGATCCCGCGCGGATCGGCGGCCGGCCGTTGCGCTATCTCAAGGAGAGCGGCTTTGGCGGTGCGATCTATCCGGTCAATCCCAACCGGGCCGAGGTGCAGGGACTGAAGGCCTATGGCAGCGTCCAGGATCTGCCCGAGGCCCCCGACGTCGTCTTGATCGCCGTGCCGTCGGCCCATGTCCGCGATGCCTTGCGCGCCTGCGGCGCACGCGGCGCCAAGGCCGCCATCGTTTTCTCGGCGGGTTTCGCCGAGACCGGCGAGGACGGCGTCGTCCTGCAGGAGCAGTTGCTCGACATCGCCGGTGGCTACGGCATGCGACTGCTCGGGCCCAATTGCCTGGGTGCGTTCAATGCCGAGACCGGCTTTTACGGCACCTTCTCGCAGATCCTCGACGCCAGCCGGCCGAAACCCGGACCGGTGGCGATCGTCTCGCAGAGCGGCGCCTATGGTTCGCATCTCGCCCATCTCGCCGGCGAGCGCGGCCTCGGCATTCGCTATTTCCTGACCACCGGCAACGAGGTCGATGTCGATGTCGCCGAAGGCCTGCTCTGGCTCGCCGGGCGCCCCGAGGTCGAGGTCATCCTGGCCTATGCCGAAGGCATCAAGCGGCCGGAAATCTTCCTGCGCGCCCTTGCGCTGGCCCGGGCGAACCGCAAGGCGGTGATCTTCATGAAGGTCGGCCGCTCGGCCGTCGGCGCCGAGGCGATCGCCTCCCATACCGCGGCGCTGGCAGGCTCCGACGCGGTCTATGACGCGGTGTTCCGCCAGTTCAACGTCCACCGCGCCCGCACCACCGCCGAGCAGGTCGACGTCGCCTATGCCTGCGCCCGCGGCATCTATCCCAAGCACAACCGGCTGGGCATCTTCACGCTGTCGGGCGGTTTCGGCATCCAGATGGCCGATGCCGCCGCCGATGCCGGCCTGGATGTCACCCCCATGCCCGAGGCGGCGCAGGCCGAACTCAAGGCCCTGTTGCCCTATGCCTCGCCGAAAAACCCTGTCGACGCCACCGCCCAGGCGCTGACCGACCTGAACCTGATGAGCCGTTATCTCGCGACCATGCTCGACCGTGGCCGCTACGACGCGATCGTCGGCATCTTCGGCAGCGGTCCGGCGAGCCCGACCTTCCGCGAGCCGCTGCGCGCGGCGCTGGAGGCGGCGATCGCTGGCTTCCCCGACCGGCTCCTGGTCCTCACCGTCTCGGCGCCGCGCGACATCGTCCGGTCCTATGAGGAAAAGGGCTTCCTGATCTTCGAGGACGGCCATAGCGCGATCACCGCGCTCGCCGCGCTGATCCGGATCGGCGCCGGGTTCGATATCGCGGCGGCAGAGCCTCCTGCCGCCGCCGATGCAGGGGCCGATCTGCGCGGCCGCCAGCTCAGCGAAAACGACGCCAAGATGCTGCTCGGCAAGGCCGGCATCGCCTTTCCGCGCGAGGCGCTGGCGACCGATCCGGCGAGCGCGGTCCGTTTCGCCCGCGAGATCGGCTGGCCGGTGGCCCTGAAGATCGTCTCCGCGGACATTCCGCACAAGACCGAGATCGGCGGCGTGCTGCTCGATCTCGCGAGCGAGGACGCCGTGCGTGCCGGCGCCGCCCTGATCCTCGATCGCGCCCGGCTGGCACGTCCCGATGCCGTCATCGACGGGGTCCTGGTCGCGCCGATGCTGAAAGACGGCGTCGAGACGATCATCGGCGTCGTCAGGGATCCGGTGTTCGGGCCGGTGGTCATGTTCGGGCTCGGCGGCATCTTCGTCGAGGTGTTGAAGGACGTCACCTTCCGCGTCGCCCCCTTCGACAAGGCGGAGGCCTTGCGCATGATCCACGAGATCAGGGGCTATCGGATGCTGGAAGGTGTGCGTGGCATGCCGGCTTCGGACATCGACGCGCTCGCCGACACGCTGGTGGCGGTCTCGGTCTTCGCCGCCCAACATGCCGACGACGTCACCGGCCTCGACCTCAATCCGGTCCTGGTCCGTGCCGAAGGCCAGGGCGCAGTTGCGCTCGACGCCTTGATCATGACCGCCCCGGCACCCCGCAGAGGACAAGAATGACCGTCACCGACCCCGCGCTTCAGGCCCTTCTCGACAAGGATGCCATCCGCGAATGCCTCTACCGCTATTGCCGGGGCATCGACCGCCAGGACGAGGACGCATTGCGCGCCTCCTATTGGCCCGATGCCACCGACCGGCACGGCCCCTATAGCGGCTCGGCCGATGGCTTCATCGCCTGGGCCCTGGCGGCGCTGAAAAAGGGCGAACGCAGCGTCCATATCATCGGCAATATCGCGATCACCCTGTCCGGGCCGTTCGCCGCGGTCGAAAGCTATTTCACCGCGCTGCAGCGCGGTCCCAATGCCAGCGGCCAGATGGCCGAGGTGTTCCTGGCCGGTCGTTATGTCGACCGTTTCGAGAAGCGCGGCGACGAGTGGCGCGTCGCCGAGCGCACCGTCGTCTACGACTGGATGCATGATCTCGGCGTCCAGGCGGTGAGCGAAGCCGAGCGTTTCGGCGTGCGCCAGCCGCAAGGCGGTACCAAGCCCGACGATCCCACTTACGCGCTGCTGGCAAGGCTTGCGGCCGGCCGCTGAGCGCCCTCGAGCGGATTTCCAGGCCCGCCGATCCGGGCCCCGATGACAGACAGGAGACAGGATGCGGGTCGTTCTCATCACCGGCGCGACCGGTGGAATCGGCCGGGCGCTGTGCCGGCAATTCGCTCAAGCCGGCGACCGGGTGGTGGCGGTCGATCTCGATCCGGTCGCGGTCGCGGCGCTCGCCGCCGAGCTCGGCCCGGCGCATCGCGGTTTTGCCTGCGACGTGGCGTCGGAAGCCGCCGTGGCGCGGCTGATCGCCGATGTCGGCGCCGATCTCGGCCGTCTCGATGTCGTCGTCAACAATGCCGCGATCGGCCCGACCATGACCCCGACATCGGCCATGACGATGGCTGCGATCCGCCAGACGCTCGCGGTCAATCTCAGCGGCCCGTTCCTGGTCGCCCGCGAGGCAGCGCGCTTCATGGCGCCGCGCGGCGGCGGCGTCATCGTCAACACCGCATCGCTCGCCGGCATCGTCCCCAATCCCAAACGCAACGCCTATGCCGCGTCGAAAGCCGGCGTAATCTCGCTGACCCGCGCGCTCGCCAATGAATGGGCCGGTTCCGGCATCCGGGTCTGCGCGGTGGCACCCGGTTATGTCCGCACTCCCATGGTCGCCGATCTCGAGCGCGACGGCTTGGCCGACCTGATGTCGGTCAGGCGCCGCATTCCGATGGGACGGATCGGCCGCCCCGACGAGATCGCCTCGGCCATCGGCTTCCTGGCCTCCGATCGTGCCCGCTACATCACCGGCACGACCCTCGTCGTCGACGGCGGCTGGCAGGCCTTCAACGCCGCCGGCAATGCCTATGAGGCTACCATGGTCCCGGCCGAGGAGCTGGCGCCGCCGCCGGCGAAACCGGCCTCGCAGGTTGCGCTGGTGACGGGAGCGGCCCGCGGCATCGGCCGCGCCACGGCGCTGCGCCTCGCCAGCCAAGGCTATCGGCTCGCGCTCATGGATAGCGACGCGGCGACACTTGCGGCGCTAGCAGCCGAAATGGGAGCGCCGCACCGCGGCTTCGCCGTCGATATCACCGACGAGACCGCCGTGATGGCGGCCTTCGGGACGGTCGCGCGCGAATTCGGCCAGCTCGACCTGCTGGTCAACAATGCCGCCATCGCCGACAGCTTCAAGCCGACGCTCGATCAGAGCCGCGCCGAGTTCGACCGGATCATCGAGGTCAACCTGGTCGGGGCCATGCTCTGCGCCCGCGAGGCGGTCAAGCTGATGACGCCGCGCGGCGGCGGCGTGATCGTCAATCTCGCCTCGATCGCCGGCCACCTGCCGCTGTCGCCGCGCAATGCCTACAGCGCCTCGAAGGCGGCGGTGATCAACCTGACCGGCTGCATGGCGGCCGAGCTTGCGCCTGACCGGATCCGGGTCGTCGCCGTTGCACCGGGCTATATCCGCACACCTGGCGTCGCCGCGCTGGAACAAGCGGCCAAGATCGACGCCGCGGCGATCCGCCGGCGCATCCCGATGGGCGACCTCGGCCAGCCCGACGACATCGCCGATGCCATCGCCTTCCTTGCCTCAGACGAGGCCTCTTATATCACCGGCACGACCTTGTTCGTCGACGGCGGCTGGTCGGCCTTCGGTGCGGCGGGCGATGCCTCGACCGGCGCACAGGCCGGCTGAACGGCCGTTGGGCGCTTTCATCCGGCGCCATTCGCGGCCGCACGTCTTCCCCGGGCTTGCCCCTGATATCCACCCATTCAAAACAGGATAGGTCGTGGATGGCCGGGCCAAGTCCGGCCAAGACGACATGAGACCTCGCCGCAACGCATTGTCCGGAGGTCGCCGAGCCGTCAGCGGCAAAGGTCACACAATAAATCACAAATGCGATATTGATCATCACATATACACATGACCGCGCGCAGCCGCTAACCTTCGCCAAGTGCTCGCTGAGGGACAGTAAATCCCGGCGGACAGGCCCGCTGCCGCCGGCGCCATCGCATCGGCAGCGCAAAGACATGATCGGCGGAACGGCGCCGACGGAGCGAGGAACCATGCGCGACCTTCTGATTGTCGGCGTCGGCGGCACCACCCGCCCGGGATCATCGTCCGAGACCGCCTTGCGGATCGCGCTCGCAGCCGCCGAGCGTCCAGGCGTGCGGACGCAGATCTTCGCCGGCCCGAGCCTGCTCCTGCCGATGTTCGCACCCGAACGGCCGGAGCGCAGCGACGAGGCCAGGGCCCTGGTCGCGGCCCTGCGCCGCGCCGACGGCATCGTCATCAGTTCGCCCGGCTATCACGGCTCGATGTCGGGACTGATCAAGAATGCCCTCGACTATACCGAGGACATGCGAAGCGATCCCCAGCCCTATTTCGACGGCCGCGCCGTCGGCTGCATCGCCTGCGCCGCCGGCTGGCAAGCCACCGGCTCGACGCTGGCGGCGCTGCGCTCGGTGGTTCATGCCCTGCGCGGCTGGCCGACACCCTTCGGCGCCGGCATCAACACCGCGGAGGGACCGTTCGACAAGGGTCTCTGCAAGGACGCGTCCGTCGCGGCCCAATTGTGCATCGTCGGCGAGCAGGTCGTCGAGTTCGCCATGTCGCGCAGGCGCCCCGGCACCGTGACGGAATTGCCGGAAGCGACGTTCAAGCAGCCGGCGCCCTTCGGGTCCGCCATGACGGCCAAAAGGCCGTCGGCGGCATGACCGGGCGCCGGATCGACACGGTCCGGCCGCTATCGCAAATTGCGCGGATCGATCAGCAAGGCTGCAATCCTGCGTGCCGCCTCGTCGAGCCGGGCCACGCAGCACCGCCGTTGCGCCTCGTCGAGCCAGTCGGCCACGAAGGCCGTGCTGATCGCTGCGATCGGATAGCCGGCGACGTCGCGCACCGCCACGCCGATGCCGCCGATGCCCCGGGTGAACAGGCTGTCGTGACTGGCAAAACCCGCGGTGCGCGCGGCATCGAGCGCACCACGAAACGCGGTTTCGTCAAAGCCTTCTGTCTCCCGCTCGTAGCGTTGGCGATTGGCCGCGATGACCGCCTCGGCCTCGGCTTCCGGCAGGGCCGCCAGAATGGCCATGCTGCCGGCGCCACGGCCGAGCGGAACCTGGCTGCCGACCTTCAGCACCAGGGTCTGGATCCGCGCCGTGCTCTCCTGGCGCGCCGCGCAGACGATATCCAGGCCGCTGCGGACGCTCAGATAGACGGTCTGCCCGATATCCTCGGCAAGTTGCGCCAATTCGGTCGCGGCGAGCCGTTCGATCGGGTGGCGCGCGGCCGCGACCAGCCCGAGCGCGACCATTTCCTGGCCGAGATAAAACCGCCGGGTCGACGCGTCGCGCTCGACCCAGCCGGTCTCGATCAGCATGTCGAGAACGCGATGAACCGTCGGCCGCGGCAATCCGGTCCAGCCGACGATATCGGCCAGGGCGGCGCCGGCCTCGCCACCCCTGGCAATGGCGCGCACCAGCACGACCGAGCGATGCAGGCTGCCCGAGGCCTCAGACATGCGCGCCACCGGCTCGCCGTCGACGGCCGGCGCAGCGTCCGCAGTGTCCGATAATTGGATACCACCATCTCCCACCACCACGTGCATAACCCCTGCGGCGATATGCCAGATTGTAGAAATCCGGCCAGAAACATGGATTGAATTGACAGACGACGATCAAGATCTAGCATGCCCTGCGATTCACATGTCCGCTATTCGGACACGTGAACAAACAAGTCAAGATACATGAGGCGGCCGAACCGCCTCCGCGACGACAAGAGAGGGTCATGGCCGCCTCCCCGCCCACCTGCGCCGACGCCGTCGTCGGAACCCTGCAGGCCCATGGCCTCGATCGCATCTATTGCGTGCCGGGCATCCAGAACGACTGGTTCTTCAACGCGGTCTACGATACCGGCGGCGCGGTCACGGCGGTGCATACGCGCCACGAACAGGGCGCGGCCTATATGGCGCTGGGCGCCGCGCTCGCGACCGGCCGGCCGTCGGTCTATTCGGTGGTCCCGGGCCCCGGCGTCCTGAACACCGCGGCGGCGCTTGCGACCGCCTATTCGACCAACGCGCCGGTGCTGTGCCTCACCGGCCAGATCGCCAGCCGGGCGATCGGCCGCGGCATGGGCCTGCTGCATGAAATTCCCGACCAGCTCGGCATCCTCGAGCGCCTGACCAAGCAGGCGCGCCGCTCCATGGATCCCGCCCGAGCGGCGAGCGATCTCGCCGGCGCGATCGCCGCGCTGACCCAGGGCCGCCCTCGCCCGGTCGGGCTGGAAATCCCGCCGGATGTGCTGGCGGCGCGAGGCCCCTTCACGCCGGTCATGCCGACCTCGAACAATGAGCAACCCGATATCGATGCCGGGCTGCTGGACGAGGCCGTCGCCCTGCTTTCGGGCTCGGCGCGGCCGTTGATCGTGGTCGGCGGCGGCGCGCAGGGATCGAGCGACGGGGTCCGGCTGATGGCCGAGCGTCTGCAGGCGCCGGTCCTCGCCTATCGCATGGGGCGCGGCGTGCTCGACGACCGTCATCCCTTGAGCGTGACGCTGCCGGCCGGTCACCGGCTCTGGAAGAGCTGCGACGCCGTGCTGATCATCGGCTCGCGGGCGCAGATGCCGCTCGCCAATTGGGGCACCGACGCGGCGATGAAAATCGTCCGGATCGAGGTCGATCCGACCGCGCTCGACACCATCGCCAAGCCCGACGTGGCGCTGGTCGGGCGTGTCGAGGCGATCCTGCCCCGGCTGGTCGAAGCCTTCGACAGGACGGCGCCGAAGCGCGCCGCGCGAACCGACGAGATCGCCGCGCTGAAGGCGGAGGTCGCGCGTGAGGTGGCGAGCCTCGATCCGCAGGTGCCGTTTCTGCAGGCGATCCGCGCGGCAATCGGCGACGACGGCATCCTGGTCGATGAGCTGACCCAATGCGGTTATGTCGCGCGCTTCGCCTATCCGGTGCACAGGCCGCGAACCTTCATCTCCTCGGGCTACCAGGGCACGCTCGGCTGGGGTTATGCCACCGCGCTCGGCGTGCAGGACGTCAGGCGCGACGTCGCCGTGGTCTCGATCAGCGGCGATGGCGGCTTCATGTTCAACGTCCAGGAGCTGGCGACCGCGATACGCCACGACATCCCACTGATCGCCGTGGTCTTCAACGACGGCGCCTATGGCAATGTCCGGCGCATGCAGAAGGAGCTTCACGGCAACCGGGTCATCGCAACCGATCTCGCCAATCCCGACTTCGTCGCCATGGCCCGCAGCTTCGGCGTCGACGCGGAACGGGTCCAAACGCCTGATGCCCTCAGGGCGGCGGTCGCCGCCGCGGCCGAGCGGCGCAGGCCCTGCCTGATCGAGGTGCCGGTCGGCGACATGCCGAGCCCCTGGCGTTTTCTCGACATGCCCAGGATCAGGGGTCTGGCCTGAACACGCTTTCCTCGATCGAACCCACGGACCCACGTTTCACGACGTTTCAAGAGCCGGCGCAGACCGGCCGCGCCCAGGCCCGGCCAAGAGGCTGAAGCGCATCCACGGAGGAATGCCCGATGATCCCTGTTGCCGCCAGCGCCGCCCGCTTCGCCCTCGCCCTGCTGGCTTTGGCCTCGTTTTCGATCCCCGCCGCCGCCCAGACCGCCTATCCGCAGCGGCCGATCAGCTTCATCGTGCCCTACCCCGCCGGCGGCACCACCGACATTCTCGCGCGCTTTCTGGCCGAGCACCTGAAGGACCGGCTCGGCCAGCCCGTGGTCATCGACAACCGGCCGGGCGCGGGCTCGACGATCGGCGCCGGCCTCGCGGCCCGCGCCGAACCCGACGGCCATACGCTCCTGATGGCGACCAGCACGACGCTCGCCATCAATGCCAGCCTGTTCCAGCGCCTGCCCTACGATCCCGTCGGCGATTTCGCGCCGGTATCGCTGGTCGCCGGCGTGCCGCTGATCCTGATCGTCAACCCGGCGCTCAACATCAAGACGCTGGCCGATCTCGTCGCGCTCGCCAAGGCGAAGCCCGGCGAACTGGTCTATGGCTCGGCCGGCAACGGCACGCCGCACCACCTCGCCGCCGAGCTCCTGAAGACGGCGGCGGGCATCGAGGTGCGCCATGTCGCCTATCGCGGCAGCGTGGTCGCCATGAACGACGTGATCGGCGGCCATATTCCCTTCATGTTCATGGACATGGCCCCGGCTTTGCCGCTGATCGCCGCCGGCAAGCTGCAGGCGCTGGCCGTCTCGGCGCCCCGGCGTGTCGCCGCGGCGCCTGATATCCCGACCGTCGCGGAATCCGGCTATCCCGGCTACGAGGCCGTCGCCTGGCAGGCGGTGGTGGTGCCGGCCAGGACCCCGAGCGACGTCGTCGCGCGGCTGCATGCTGAAATCGCGCGTTTCCTGGCCACGCCGGCCAATCGCGACAAGCTGATCCAGATCGGCCTGGAACCGCTCGGCGGCTCGTCCGAGGAACTGGTCGCCTATATCAAGTCGGAGATCGCCCGCTGGGGCGTGGTGGTCCGCAGTTCCGGCGCCAAGGTCGAATGAGGCATCGGACATCGATGATTGCCGCACACTGCAGGGAAGATCAGCCATGACCGAGACCATCGAGACGGGTGTGCTGGTGGTCGGCGCCGGCCCGGTCGGCCTGACGCTGGCGATCGATCTCGCCAGCCGCGGCGTCGACGTGACGGTTGTCGAGCAGCGGCCGCGCGGCGCCCGCCCCGAGCCGAAATGCAACCACGTCTCGGCCCGCTCGATGGAGATCTTCCGGCGGCTCGGCGTCGCCGCGGCGCTGCGCGAGGCCGGCCTGCCCGCGGATTATCCCAACGACGTGAGCTACCGCACCGCCTTTACGGGAAAGGAAATCACCCGCATCCCCATCCCCTGCCGGCGCGACCGCTATGTCAGCAAGGACGGGCCCGACGGCTGGTGGCCGACGCCGGAGCCGCCGCACCGGATCAACCAGATCTTTCTGGAGCCGATCCTGTTCGCCCATGCCGCGGCCATGCCGCGCATCAAGATCATCAACCGCGCCGCCGTCTGGGGCCTCGGGCAGGACGACGAGGGTGTCACCGCCACCGCCGAGGATCTCGACACCGGCGGGACCATCCGGATCACCGCAGCCTATCTCGCCGGCTGCGATGGCGGCCGGTCGCTGGTGCGCAAGGCGATCGGCGCGTCCTTTTCCGGCGATGCCGTGATCCAGCGCGTGCAATCGACCTTCATCCAGGCGCCCGATCTCATCCATCGGCAGCAGCACGACAATGCCTGGGCGACCTTCGCGCTCAACCCGCGCCGCTCCGGCAATGTCTACGCCATTGACGGGCGCGAGACCTGGCTCGTGCACAACTACCTGAAGCCCGATGAAACCGATTTCGAGGCGGTCGATCGCGACTGGGCGATCCGCACCATTCTCGGTGTCGGCGCCGATTTCGATTACCAGATCATCTCGCACGAAGACTGGATCGGCCGCCGGCTGGTCGCCGACCGCTTCCGCGACCGGCGCATGTTCATCGCCGGCGATGCCGCCCATATCTGGGTGCCCTATGCCGGCTACGGAATGAATGCCGGCATCGCCGACGCCGCGAGCCTCGCCTGGCTCATGGCAGCGCATCTGGCCGGCTGGGCGCCGGCCGATATCCTCGACGCCTATGAACGCGAGCGGCTGCCGATCACCACCCAGGTGTCGCGTTTCGCCATGGACCATGCCCAGAAGGAAATCCGCAACCGCAGCGGCGTTCCCGACAATATCGAGATGGACGACGCGGCGGGCGCCGCCGCCCGCGCGACGCTCGGACAGGCGACCTATGACCTCAATGTGCAGCAATATTGCTGCGCCGGCCTGAATTTCGGCTCCTATTACGACCAGTCGCCGATCATCGCCTATGACGGCACGCCCCAGCCCGGCTATGCCATGGGCAGCTTCACGCCCTCCACCGTGCCCGGCTGCCGCACGCCGCATCTCTGGCTCGGCGATGGCCGCTCGCTCTATGACGCGATGGGGCCGGACTACACCTTGCTGCGCCTCGATCCGGCCGCCGATATCGACGGCCTGGTGCAGGCCGCGGCCGCCCGCGCCCTGCCGCTCCGCCTGATCGACCTCGATCCGCGCGACCTGCCCGAGGCCGAGGGCCACAAGCTCATCCTGTCGCGTCCGGACCAGCATGTCGCCTGGCGCGGCGAGGCCATGCCTGCCGATCCGCTGGCGCTGATCGACCGGGTTCGCGGGGCAGCACGCGAGGTCTCGGTGGGCTTGACTGGGTGAGCCACGCTCCGTTTCGTCAGTCTCGTCCCGGCATTGGTGTCGCGAACCTTTGTCCGCGAAGCCTAGCGGGCGATACCGGCGCCATTCAGGTGCAAGGCGAAGCCGGTCGCCCCCGGATCGCCCAGGCCGGGTCGGAGCTGAAGGCTCGGGATCAGATAGTCGCCGCCATTCTGCCGCCGATAGGCAATGGGCGAGGTGGTCTCGAGCGTCCGCATCCTCTCGCGCAGCCGCTCTGCCGCGGTCTCGAAGCCGGCCTCATCGAGACGATCGACCCGATAGGCGACGAACGGCGGAAGCACGTCGTAACCGGGATAATAGAGGATCCCGTGATTGATCGGGAACAACAAGTCGTCGATCGAGCCGTTGACGCCGCGAACGCCATAATGCTGCTCCCAGCCGCCGGCGGTCACGAGCAGCATTGCGCGCTTCCCCTCGAGGGTTCCTTCGCCGAAGCGGTCGCCCCAATGCTGGTCGCTGTGCTCGCCGACGCCATAAGCGAAGCCATAGGCATAGACCCGATCGACCCAGCCCTTGAGGATCGCCGGCATGGTGTACCACCAGAGCGGAAACTGCAGGATCAGGGCATCGGCCCACAAGAGCTTCTCATGCTCGGCTCTGACATCCGCGGTCAGCGCGTCGGCGGCGTAGGCCTCCCCGGAGGCCTTGGCCGGCTTGAGCCGCGCGTCCGGGGCCAGTGAGGGAAAGTCGGCGCGGTCGACCTCGGATTTCCAGTTGCTGGCATAGAGATCCGACATCCGCACCTCGTGGCCCTGGGCCTCGAGCTCCTTGATGGCGACATCACGCAGCGCGCCGTTGAGCGAGCGCGGTTCGGGATGGGCGAAGACGAGCAGAACTTTCATGGGGTCAGCGATCCGATGTTGGGAAACCGACCTCTCACGTAGCCAATGCCGAAATGATCCACTACATGTGAGCAATGAATATGATTGTGCCGAATAATGGATAGATCTGACGTCACGCTCGAGCGGATGCGAACCTTCGTCCGCGTGGCCGAGCGTGGCAGCCTGTCGGCGGTCGCACGCGAACTCGACATTGGCCAGTCGACGGTCACACGGCATTTGCGCGAGCTCGAGGAGGCCGTGGGCGTGCCCTTGCTCTCAAGGACCACCCGGCGCGTGACGATGACCGACGAAGGCAGTCGCTACTATGCCGACAGCGTCCAGATCCTGCGCCTGGTCGAGCAGGCCGGCGATGAGGCGCGGGGCACGCGCGGCGCACCGGCCGGCACGATCCGGATATCCTGCACGGCGGCTTTCGGGGTCTTGCACGCCAGCCGGCTGATCTTCGCGTTCCAGGATCGCTATCCCGATATCGGGGTTGACCTCAGCCTCACCGACGAGCGCGTCGATCTTGTCCGGGAGGGGGTCGATATCGCGCTTCGCCTGGGTCCGCTCACCGACAGCTCCATGAAGCTGCGGGCTCTCGGCCAGTGCCATCGTCTGCTCGTGGCGGCCCCGGACTATCTGGCGGCGCGCGGCCGGCCCGCTGTTCCGTCGGATCTGTCCAGCCATGAGGGCGTTCGCATGTCGAACGTGGCGGGCAGCGACACGCTCGCCCTGCAGGGGCCGGACGGCGAACGCCATGTGGTGCCCTTCACCGGGCGTTTTCGGGTCGACCATGGGCTTGCCGCCCGTGAGGCGCTTGTCGCCGGGCGCGGCATCGCGCCCGCCCATCAATGGCTTGTCGGCGATCTCCTGGCGGCTGGCCGGCTCGAGGCGATCCTGCCGGGCTATTCGCTGCCGCGCGTGCCGCTGAGCATGCTGATTGTCCCCGAACGGGCGGGCATCGCGCGGGTCCGCCTGCTGGTCGAGTTCCTGGCCGAAGAGATCGGCGGCATCCCCGGAATCGACAAGCCGCGGCCGGAGCGCCAGCCGGCGGGCCTTGGTTCTGCCAAGCGCCCTTGATGCCTAGCTCCTTTGCTCCTTGATCGTGTTCATGACGAAGCTCGTCTCGATCGAGGCGACGCATTTCAGCCGGGCGATCTTCTCCTTGATGAAGCGTTCGTACTGGTCGAGGCCGCCGGTCATGACCTTCAGCACATAGTCGCGCGAGCCGGTGACGAGATGGCATTCCAGCACCTCGTCCCAACCGCGCACCGCCTCTTCGAACATGACGATCTCGTCCTCGTTCTGCCGGCTGAGCCTGATCGTGGCGATCGCCGCCATGGACCAGCCATGGGCGGCCGGATCGACCCGCGCGGTATAGCCGCGAATCACGCCCGTCTCTTCCAGCCTGCGCAGGCGCCTGAGGCAGGGCGACGGTGACAGGCCGACGCGCTCGGCCAGCTCGTTATTGGTGATGCGGGCATTGGCCTGCAATTCGCGCAGGATGCGGCGGTCGATATCGTCGGCAATTTTCTGCGGCATCAGTCTCTGTCTTTGGCAGGATCATGCGGCCATGAGGCATGGAAGGCTCGAAAGTCGCAAGGATCGGTCGCCGCGATTTGATAGGATTGCGCAGGACCAATCAACCGCGAGGCCTGCCGTGACCGCACCGAGACCGTCCAAGACCCATGTCGGCAATCACCGCCTTCATCCCGAAACCCTCATGCTCAGCTATGGTTTCGATCCGCAATTGTCGGAGGGCGCGGTCAAGCCGCCGGTCTTCCTGACCTCGACCTTCGTGTTCAAATCGGCGGAAGAAGGCCGCGACTTCTTCGATTTCGTCTCGGGCCGCCGCGAGCCGCCCAAGGGCACCGGCGCCGGCCTCGTCTATTCCCGCTTCAACCATCCCAACAGCGAGATCGTCGAGGACCGCCTGGCGGTCTATGAGGGCGCCGAGGCCTGCATCCTGTTTTCCTCGGGCATGTCGGCCATCGCCACGACGCTGCTCGCCTTCGCCAAGCCCGGCGACGTGATCCTGCATTCCCAGCCGCTCTATGGCGGCACCGAGACCCTGCTGTCGCGCACCTTCGCCAATCTCGGCATTGCCTCGGTCGGCTTCTCCGACGGCGTCGACGAGGCGCTGGTGCGCGCGGCCGCCGACGACGCCCTCGCCAAGGGCCGCGTCTCGGTCATCCTGATCGAGACGCCGTCCAATCCGATCAACAGCGTCATCGATATCGCGCTGATGGGCCGGATCGCCGACGAGATCGCCACGCGCCAGGGCCATCGCCCGGTGGTCGCCTGCGACAACACCTTGCTCGGCCCGGTCTTCCAGCGCCCGCTCGACCATGGCGCCGACGTGTCGCTCTATTCGCTGACCAAATATGTCGGCGGCCATTCCGACCTGATCGCCGGAGCCGCGCTCGGCAGCCACGCGGTGACCAAGCCGATCAAGGCGCTGCGCGGCGCGATCGGCACCCAGCTCGACGCCCATTCCTGCTGGATGCTCGGCCGCTCGCTGGAAACGCTCGGCCTGCGCATGGAACGGGCCAATGCCAATGCCCGCGTGGTCGCGGAATTCCTGCGCGACCATCCCAAGGTCGACAAGGTGCTCTACCTGCCCTTCCTCGGGCCCGACACGCCGGAGCGGCGGGTGTTCGACGCCCAGAGCCTGGGCGCCGGCTCGACCTTTTCCTTCGACATCAAGGGCGGCGAACGGGCGGCCTTCGCTTTCCTCAACGCGCTCGAGATCTTCAAGCTGGCGGTGAGCCTCGGCGGCACCGAGTCGCTGGCGAGCCATCCGGCCGCCATGACCCATTCGGGCGTGCCTCTCGTGGTCCGCCAGCGCATCGGCATCCTCGACACCACCATCCGGCTGTCGATCGGCGTCGAGCACCCCGACGACCTGGTCGCGGATGTTGCACAGGCGCTGGCCCGGGCGGATGGGTGAGAGGTTTGCGCTGGGGCAAGCCCTCGTTCGATGAGCGCTGTGCTCCCGGATGAGGCGAGTTCGAAGCGAGCATGCAGGTGACACCAGGCAGGACAACTGCCGAAGGAAGCTCTACGTCATCCCCGGCCGAGCGAAGCGAGGGGAAGGGGATCCAGGGGTTGCAGGGCAACAACCTGGGCGCTACGAAGCAGCTACCTGGATAGCAGGTTGCATGCGTTTTAAGCGCGGCCTAGCGACCCCTGGACCCCCTTCCCTCGCTTCGCTCGCCGGGGGTGACGTAGAGAGATTCCGGCAGCCGTCCTGCTTTGCATCGCCCGCTCAGCGCACTGGCTTGGCCGCCCGGCCGCCACCCGCCTTCGCCTTGCGCACCGGCGGCTTCGGCTTGCTCAACTTCTTCTCCCCCGAGCCGTCGGCCTTGGCGGCGGCTCGCTTCACCGCGGCCTTCCTGGCCGGCGCCGCCTTCACCGGCGGCAGCACGGCGAGCTGCACCTGGCGGTCCTGGTAGGCGCAGCTGACCCGGTCGCCCTCCTTGATCTCGCCCTTCAGCATGGCCTTGGCGAGCCGGGTCTCGATCAATTGGCGGATCTGCCGCTTCAGCTCGCGCGCGCCGAATTCCGGCTGGTAGCCGACCTCGGCGAGATGATCGACCAGGCTGTCCTCGAAGATCAGCTCGACATCCTGGCCGCGGGCGGCCTGATGGACCTGGTCGAGCTGCAGCCGGACGATGGTCTTGATCTGCTCCTTGTTGAGCGCGTCGAAAATGATGATCTCGTCGATGCGGTTGATGAATTCGGGCCGGAAATGCCGGCGCAGCACCTGCATGATATCTTCGCGCACGGTGTTGTTCTGGGTGAAGCCGATGGTCGAGCGGGTGCCGCCGGTGATGATCTCGGAGCCGAGATTGCTGGTCGCGATGATCAGGGTGTTGGTGAAGTCGACGACCCGGCCCTTGCCATCGGTCAGCCGGCCATCGTCGAACACCTGCAGCAGCACGTTATAGACTTCCGGATGCGCCTTCTCGATCTCGTCGAGCAGGATGACGCTATAGGGCCTGCGCCGGATCCGCTCGGTCAGTTGGCCACCCTCGTCATAACCGACATAACCGGGAGGCGCGCCGATCAGCCGGGCCACCGCATGGCGCTCCATATATTCGCTCATGTCGATGCGGGCGATCGCGTTCTCGTCGCCGAACACCACCTGGGCCAGTGCCTTGGCGAGCTCGGTCTTGCCCACCCCGGTCGGACCGAGGAACAGGAAGGTGGCGATCGGCCGGCCGCCGCGCGTGAGCCCGGCACGGGCCAGCCGGATCGCGTCGCTGACCGCGCCGATGGCGACATTCTGGCCGATGACGCGCTCATGCAGGCGCTCCTCCAGCCGAAGCAGCTTGTCCTTTTCCTGCGCCGTCAGTTCGGTGACCGGAATGCCCGAGAGTTTCGACACGATCTCGGCGACATCCTCGACGGTCACCTCGGCCGTGCTCGAGCCGAGCTTCTTCTTCCAGGCGCCGTTCGCCTCGGCCAGCAGCTTGTTCTTGGCGGCCGCCTCCTGCTCCAGGTCCTTGGCCCGGTCGAACCGCTTGCGGGTCGTGGCATAGTCCTGCTCGCGCCGGATCTGCGCGATCTCGGCCTCCAGCTCCTGGATCTCCACCGGCCTGGATGTCGTCGACAGATGCACGCGCGCTGCCGCCTGATCGATCAGGTCGATCGCCTTGTCCGGCAGGAAGCGTCCGGAAATATAGCGGTGCGACAGCTCGGCCGCCGCCAGGATCGCGGGATCCTGAATGGTCACCTTGTGGTGGACCTCGAGCTTGTCCCTCAGGCCGCGCAGGATGTTGACGGTCTGCTCGACGGTGGGTTCCGACACCAGCACCGGTTGGAAGCGCCGCTCCAGCGCGGCGTCCTTCTCGATATGCTTCTGATATTCGCTGAGCGTGGTGGCGCCGATCAGGTTCATCTCGCCGCGCGCCATGGCCGGCTTGAACACATTGGCGATGTCGAGGCCGCCCTCGCCGCCGCCCTGGCCCGCGCCGACGATCATATGGACCTCGTCGATGAACAGGACGAGCTCGTCCTGGTGCGCCGCGACCTCCTCCATCACCTGCTTGACGCGTTCCTCGAACTCGCCGCGATATTTCGCGCCGGCGACCAGCGAATTGACGTTGAGCTCGACCAGGCGCTTGTCGCGCAGCACCTCCGGCACGTCGCCATGGACGATGCGCTGCGCCAGCCCTTCGACAATGGCTGTCTTGCCGACCCCCGGCTCGCCGATCAGCACCGGATTGTTCTTCTTGCGGCGCGCCAGCACCTCGATCGTGGTCTCGACCTCCTTGGAGCGCCCGATCACCGGATCAAGGCGGCCGTCCTGGGCGAGCATGGTCAGGTCGCGGCTGACCTTGTCGAGCTGCGGCGTATTGGTGGGGATCTCGACGCGGCCCTCCTCAGCGCCCTTGCCCACCACCCGATCGGTCATCTGCCGGAGCGCCTGGGCGGTCAGCCCGTATTTTTCCAGGAGATCGCCCGCGAAACTGTCGGGAACCTCGGCCAGGCCGAGCAGCAGGTGCTCCGGGCCGATATAGGAATGGCCGAAGGCCCGCGACGCGATGAAAGCGCGCTCCAGCACGCGCTTGACGCGCGGCGACACGCCCACCTCTTTCTGTTTCAGCGGTGCGGTCGCCGCCGTCGCGGCGGCGTGCCGGTCGATCTGCTGGCCGATCTCGGCCGGCGAAATCTTGAACTGCTTGAGAATGGCCAGCACCACATTGCTGTCGAGCAGGGCACGCAGGAGGTGTTCGGTATCGACCTCGCCTTTGCCCGATTGCACCGCGTTCTCGGCGGCACGCTGCAGCAATTCCTTGGCCTTGTCGCTGAACCGGCGCTCCAGGTTGCGCGCATCGCGCTCGGCGCCGCCAAATCCGCGCCGCGGCGGCGGCGGCTGCGGCTCTTCCGGCGCTTGTGGCGCCTGCGACGACAGGCCGAACACACCGTCGCCGAACAGCGCCTCGAGCGGCGAGACATAACGCTGGTGCCGGGTCAGCTGGGCGTAGTGATAATCGCAGACATCGAGCGCTCGTCTTTCGCCGTCCTGGACGACGGTAATGCGCACGGTCGCCGGCCGCTCGCCGCAGATGTCGCAAAGGGAATGGGACAAAGGCATATCATCCATCCTCGCCGCAGGCCACGAAGACGACGAATTAGATGAGCAAACCGTGGGAATGACAAGCACTATCCGGGCAACCCAGAAGTAATCGCCCGCGCGGAAAGATCCGGATTTTATGCAAATATTGGCGCCGTCCGGCCGGCATCGCCGGCAGATCGGCGCCGGCCACGCCGCTGCGGCCTCAGCCGCTCAGGCGAAGAAGCGCGCCGGACGGAAGCTCTCGAGCTCCGGACGCTCCCGGCCCCTGACGATCTCGTCCGCCGCCATCGCCCCAAGGGCTGGCGCGAGCGTCGCGCCGCTATGGGTGACCATCACGTAATAGCCGGTGAGATGCGGCACCGGGCCGATGGCGGACAGGCCGTCCTTCGGAATCGGACGCTGGGTGACGCGGGCAGCCTCCGGCTTCAGCGGCGCGATCCCGGGCAGGATCCGGGTCAGGCGATCGACGATATCGGCGGCCTGCGCCATTCCCGGCTGCTCGGTGATCTCGGGCGTCACCATCGCATCGGCCGGGCCCCAATGCACCATCAGCCGGCCGGCACCGTCGGGGCGGAAATCGCAGAGCGGCGTCGCCACGACACGCTGGATCGAGGCCGGGACCGGCGGCGTGAACACCAGGAAGCCGACGGTCGGCGCCAGCGGCAGGTTGGGCGCGGTCCCGCCGATCGTATCGTTCGACCAGCGCCCGGTGCAATTGACCACGACATCCGCGCCGAGAACCTCACCCGCCTCGGTGCGCAGGCCCTTGACCGTGCCGCCTTCCACGACGAGGCCGGAGGCCTTGGTCTGCGTCCTCAGCCGCGCGCCCAGGCGCCGGGCGGCGGTCATCATGGCATGGGCATAGACCACAGGATCGAGCCAGCCATCGTCCGGGTACCAGGCGATCGGCGCATCGCCCACCGCCGCCGGGTCGATATCGGGTTCGAGCTCGAGCAATTGCCTGGCGTCGATCCATTCGGCCGCATAGCCCCATTCCCGGAGGCGGCGCAGCTTGGCGCGCTGGTCGTCCTGGCCGGCCGGCGCCCGCCATTCGACGCGGCCGCTCCCATGCCACCAGGGTGTCGCGCCGAATTCCTCCTTCAAGGCCGCATGGGCCTTCATGCCTGACACGTTGAGGTCATGATAGGCGCGCGGCGCCTTGTTGGACGAATTGGTCCAGGCGAAGCTGATGCCGGAGGTTCCGCCGCCGACCCGTGTTGCCTCCACGACGGTGACCTTGGCGCCTGCCAGGGCGAGACGATAGGCGACCGAGGTGCCGAGGACGCCAGCGCCAATGACGATGATGTCGGCCATGGTGTTTCCGTTCGAAGGGGGATGACGGGTTTGGCGACGGCGCCGGATCGGGGCAGGTTAGGATCGCGGCCGCGCTGCCGGCAATGCACGAGATCGCAATGGCGCTGCGCTTCGTCTGGCCGATCCGAAGGGGCCCGCCGCGCCGGATGGTCGGTGCTTGCCAGAGACTATGATCGTGTCGGACCGAGGCGTTGCACCAGGGTCTGCCATCCTTCGGATCGTCCGGACGATCGCGCCGTCAGGCGGCCCTGGTCAGTTGCCCACCGAGCCAGGCGAGCAGGCGATCGGCGGTCTCGCCGGCGCAGACCTCGGGATCATAGACGCCGACGAGGTCGGTTCCGTCGGCGGCAACCGCAGGAAACGGCCGCGCCAGCCGCCCCTGGCGAAAACCGGCATCGTCGAGCCAAGTCGGCCCGACGATCACCCCCTGCCCCGCAACCGCCGCTTCCAGCGCCAGATAGAAATGCGCGAAGACCCGAGGCTCGACGCCGAGGCTGAGGCCCGCCGCCGCAAGCCAGGCCTGCAGCTCGCCGTGCCGCGTATCGGAGACCAGGAAGGTCTCGCCGGCGAGCGCCTCCAGCCCGCCGGCCGCGAGCCTTGCGGCCCGTTCGGGCGCTGCGAACAGCGTCAGCCGCTCGCGCCCGAGCGCGCGCCTTTGCCAGCCCTGCGGAATGCGGTCGTGACGCAGGATGGCGATATCGAACGGGGCCTGCCGCCAGTCATCCGTGCTGTGCACGGGATGGACCCGGATCGGCCGGCCGCCGACCGCCTCCTGCGCCGCCACCAGGCGTGGCACCAGCCAGTGCATCGACAAGGTGGCATGGGCGACAATGGTCAGGATGCCCGTCGATTTCGGATCCGACGCCTCGTCGCAGGCCCGCCGCAAATGGCTGATGGCCAGGCCGACGGCGCGGGCCAGATCCTGGGCGCCGGCGGTCGGCCGCAGCCGGTGCCCCGGCTCGAACAGCGCGACGCCCAATTCATCGGCCAATTGGCCCAGATGCTTGCTGATGGCGCCCGGCGTGACGCCGATCTCCTCGGCCGCCCGCATCACATTGCCGTTGCGCACCACGGCCTCGAGCGCCCGCAGCGCCCGGAACGACGGAAGATGTTGCATCGCTCATCTTGCCAAAAACTCACATACGACAGATTTAATGTCGCTTTTCGTCAATAACAAGATCGCATATCATAGTAATTGAGCGTCACCACTCAAACAAAACCAAAGATACTAGCTGCCGCACATGTCATCCATGTGACATCGGCAGCCGGCGAAGGAGCATGGAGCCGATGAGCATGACCCCGGACGAGACGCATGTCGAGGTCAATGGCCGCTCCTACCGGGCGCCGCGCCGGCCTGTGGTGGTGATCTGCTACGACGGCTGCGACCCGGCCTATCTCGCCGACGCCGCCATCCGCGGCCTGACCCCGGCTTTGTCGGGCATGCTGGCCAAGGGCTTCTATGCCAGCGCGCTGTCGGCCATGCCGAGCTTCACCAATCCCAACAATGTCTCGATCGTTTGCGGCGCGCCGCCGCGCGTCCACGGCGTCTCCGGCAATTACTGGTTCGACCGCGACACCGGCCTGGAGGTCATGATGACCGATGCCGGGCCGCTCAGGGCCGAAACCATCCTGGCGCGCCTCGCCGCGACCGGCGTCAAGGTCGCGGCGGTCACCGCCAAGGACAAGCTGCGCAAGGTGCTGGCGGCCGGGCTTGCCGGCCCCGGCCTGCCGGGCATCGCCTTCTCCGCCGAAAAGGCCGATACCTGCACCGTCGAAGACCATGGCCTGACCGCCGCCGAAGCGCTCGGCTCCTCCGCGGTGCCCGACCAGTATTCACCCGAGCTGTCGCTCTTCGTGCTCGATGCCGGCCTGCGCCTGCTCGAACAGCGCGGCACCACGCTGCTCTATCTCTCGCTGTCGGATTTCGTCCAGCACGCCCATGCGCCCGGCGCGCCGGCTTCGGACGACTTCATCCGGGCCGTCGATGCGCGTGTCGGCCGGTTCATCGCGGCCGGCGCCATTGTCGGCATCGTCGCCGACCATGGCATGACCGATCTGTCGCTCGCCGATGGCAGCCCGAATATCCTTTATCTCGGCGACCTCATCGACCAGCGTTTCGGCGCCGGGCGCTTCAAGGTGATCTGCCCGATCACCGATCCCTTCGTGCGCCATCACGGCGCGCTCGGCGGCTTCGTTCGCGTCCATGTGCTCGACGACAGCGATCCCCTGCCCCTGCGCGATTTCATCGCCGGCCTACCCGGCATTCACCTGGCGCTGACCCGCGACGAGGCCTGCGCCCGCTTCGACCTGCCGCCCGAGCGCGAGGGCGATGTCACCGTCGTCGCCGAAAAGGGCGTGGCGCTCGGCACGCGCCGGGGCGAGCACCGCCTGGACGAGCTGGCCGGCGCCCGCCTGCGCTCCCATGGCAGCCTCGCCGAACGCCCGGTGCCCTTCGCGCTGTCGCATGGGCTTGACCCCGCCTACCGCGCCCGGGCGCGCAGCGGCACGCTCTACAATTACGACATTTTCGACTTCGCCTTGAACGGAACGGAGCCCGCATGAGCCCTGAGACCAGTGAGCCCTCGGCCGCACCGCGCCGCCGGGTCGTCGCCGTCATGCTCGACGGCCTGAGGCGCGACTTCATCTCGCCGGACGCAACGCCGGCGCTGGCGGCGCTGCGTGCCCGCGCCACCTGGTTCGATGCGCATCGCACGGTGTTTCCGAGCGTCACCCGGGTTGTCTCGTCATCCTTCGCCACCGGCTGCCTGCCGGCCCGGCACGGGCTCGCCGGCAATACCGTGGCGCTGATCGAGGACGGCGAACTGGGGCTGCACGATGTCGGCAAGCCGGAATTCGTCGACACCAAGCGCCGCCTGACCGGCACGGTGCTCGCCCGGCCGACCCTGGCCGAGCGCCTGGCCGAGCATGGCGGCGCCGTCATCTTCAACAATGTCTCGCCGGGTGCTGCCTATATGCACGACCCCGACGGCCATGGTCATGTCTTCCACCGGGCCGGCTCCTTCGGCCCGGGCCGCCGGCCGATCCAGGGCGACGAGGCCCTGCGCGCGACGCCGGACGCAGCCGGTGATCGCATCGCCACCGAGCGCTTCATCGCCGAAGTGGTGCGTGGCCGCCGCCCGGCCTTCGGCCTGCTCTGGCTGTGCGAACCCGACACCTCGCAACACGCCGTGCCGCTCGGCTCGGCCGCCCATCGCGCCGCATTGGCGACCGCCGACGCCCATGCCGCCATGGTCATCGCGGCGGTCGACGCCGCCCGCGCCGAGGGCGAGGACATTCTCTTGCTCGTCGGCTCGGACCACGGCCACCAGACGGTTCGCGCGGTGATCGACATCGACGCCGAGCTGATCGAGGCCGGCCTCAAGGCGGCGCCGGGCTCGACCGATGTCGTGGTCGCGCCCAATGGCACGGCCGCGCTCGTCTATGTCGATCCGGCGGCCGAAGACCGGCTCCCGGCCATCGAAACCTTCCTGGCCGGCCAGCCCTGGATCGGCCGGCTGTTCACCGGCGCAACCCTGGCCGAAGCCGGGCTGCCCGCCGGCGGCGGCCTTGCCTTCGCCATCGCGCTGGCCGCCAGCGACGAGCTCAATGACGAGGGCGTTCCGGGCCTGAGCTATGCGGCGAAACCCGCTGATGGCAAGGCCGACCGGCTCGGTTGCGGCCAGCATGGCGGGCTCGGCACTTTCGAGCAATTGCCCACCCTGATGCTCGACGGCGGCGGCTTCGCCGCGGGCCAGGTGGTCTCGGCCCAGACCTCGGTCGTCGATATCGCCCCGACCTTTCTCCGTTTCCTCGGATTGCCCGCCGGCGGCGTCGATGGGCGCCCGCTGCAAGAGCTCTGACCCGACAAGGATCACCCGATGTCAGTCTCCTCGTCCCTCACCCGCCGCCGGCTGCTGGCCGGTTCCGCCGGTCTCGGGTTCGGCCTCACGGTCACGCCCGGCGCCCTCTTCGCTCAGACCGGCGTGCTCAAATATGCCACGCTCGGCCTCGACACCTCCGATCCGCATCGCCACACCGGCAGCATCGCCGTGCAGCAATGTTATGTCGAAGCGCTGACCTCGATCGCCGCCAATGGCGGGGTCGAGCCGTTCCTGGCCGAAAGCTTCGAGGTCTCGCCCGACGGGCTCACCTATCGTTTCAAGCTCCGCTCCGGCGTCAAATTCCACAATGGCGATCCGCTGACCGCAGCCGATGTCGTCGCCAATATCGAGCGGGTCAAGACCAAGGTGCGCGGCGGCTGGCTGGTCTCGGCCATGAAGCTGGTCGACAAGGTCGAGGCCGACGGGCCGGACAGCGTCACCCTGCGTTTGACCGAACCCTACGCGCCCCTGCTCAATCTCCTGTCGGAACTCTGGATCCTCTCGCCGAAATCGGAAGGCTGGGACGAGACCATCAAGACGCCTGTCGGCACCGGCCCCTTCACCTTCGGCGCCTGGCAACCCAAGGTGAAATTCACCGCACCCGCCTTTCCCGGCTATTGGCGCGCCGGCCAGCCGGTCGTCAAAGCCGTCGAATTCGACCTGCGCGACAGCGCCGACAAGAGCCTGGCGTTGCGCGCCGGCGATCTGCACATCGCCTCGGTCGAGCGTGACGCCGCCGAGGTGCTGAAGAAGTCCGGGGTCGCCGAGATCCGCACGCTGAAGGACACCGCCTGGTTCTTTCTCGGCTTCAATAACCGCCGGCCGCGTGCCCCCTTCGACGATCCCAGGGTGCGCCGCGCGCTCGCCCATGTCGTCGACAAGGCCGCGCTGATGAATTTCATCGGCGGCGCCGAAGGCGTGGTCACCAACCAGCTGGTCGCCCCCGGCAATCTCTATTTCGACCAGGCCCTGCATGACGCCGATCCGTTCCGCCGGCCCGATCACGCCAAGGCCAAGGCCCTGCTCGCCGAAGCCGGCGTGAAGCCCGAGGACCACACCATCGAATTCGTCTCCTGGCAGGCGACCTACACCCAGATCGTCGTGCAGATGGTGCGCAAGCTCGGCTTCAAGGTGAACCACCAGGCGCTCGACGACATCGGCGCGCAGAAGCGGCTCGGCCAGTGGGACTGGGACATGAACGTCATGTCGTCTGGCCCACGCGCCGACATCTTCCTGCGCTACGTGCGGCTGATGAGCGACGGTCCGAACCCGGTGCTGTGGGGCGGCATCCAGGATCCCGCCCTCGACCAGTTGATCACCGCCGCCGTGAAGCAGCCGGACACGGCCAAACGCAAGGCCGCCTATCTCGAAGCCACCAAGCGGATCGCCGACAAGTCCTATTTCGTCGTGCTCGGCCATGCGCCCGACCTGATCGCGGTGCGCAAGGGGGTCGGCCAATACGAGCCCGGCTTCACCTGGGCCTGCCATTGGGCCAGCGGCGGGGTTGCCCACGCGACCCTTGCCGGCTGACCGGAGCGGATCAGGTCATGACGATGGCGATCACCCCGGAGCGGCAGGCAAGGCGACGGCCCGGAACCGGGCTGGTCCTCGCCTGCCTGATCATCGCCGCCGTGGTGATCGCAGCGCTCGCCGCGCCGCTGCTGACGACCCAGTCGCCGCTCGACCAGGACCTGCTGGCGATCAACCGCGGCCCGGATGCCGAGCATCTCCTCGGTACCGACAATCTCGGCCGCGACGTCTATGCGCGGCTGCTGATCGGCGCCCGCACGACCTTGCTCATCGGCAGCCTCGGCACGCTCTTCGCCTTCGCGCTCGGCGCCGGCCTCGGCCTCCTGGCGATGGCCTTCGGCCGGCTCACCGAAACCTTGCTGTTCTCGTTCATCGACCTGATCCGGGCGCTGCCCGGCACGCTCCTGGCGCTGCTGCTGGTGGTGGCGCTCGGCAGCGGGCCATTGCCGGTGATCGCGGCGCTCGGCCTGTCCTTCGCGCCGCTGGTCGCCTATGTCGCGCGCGCCGCCTATCGCCGCGAGGCGGCCCGCGATTATGTCCGGGCGGCGCGCAGCTTCGGCGGCGGCCGGCTGCATCTCCTGACCCATCACATCCTGCCCAATCTCGCGGGCACGCTGGTCACCCAGGTCGCGATCATCCTGCCGCGCTCCATCGTCACCGAATCGGTGCTCAGCTTCCTCGGCCTCGGCTCGTCGCCGGATGCGCCCACCTGGGGCCGCATGATCGCCGATGCCAGCCGTTTCATCGAACAGGCGCCGCACGCCATCCTCGCCCCCATGGCGGCCCTGCTGCTCATCACGCTCAGCCTGTCGGTGGCGGGCGATGCCGTGCGGCGGCGCCTCGATCCGACCCGCGGCGAAACCCGGCGCGCGCCGGCTGGCCGCCCGGCGGGCGCCGCGGAGGCCAACCCGTCATGAACCGTATCCTGCCTGTCGCCTTCACCATCCTGCGCGGCCTGGCGCAAGCCTGCGCCATCGTCGCGCTGACCTTTTTCCTGTGCCGCGTGATGCCCGGCGACGTGGTCGACGTGCTCGGCCTCGAGGGCGGACTGACCGAGGCGCAGCAGGTCGAGATGCGTCACGCGCTCGGCCTCGACCGGTCGCTGCCGCGCCAGTTCGTCGACTGGTCGGCCAAGGCGCTGTCGGGCGATTTTGGCATGTCGCTGCGCTTCGAGCGGCCGGTCGCCGACATGCTCGCCCATGCGCTGCCGGTCACCGCCCGGCTCGCCTTGGGTAGTTTCCTCGTCGGCATCGCGCTGGCGCTCGCCATTGCCGTCGCCGCGACCACGCTCCGCTCCAGGCTCGCCGAAGGCGCCGTCGACGCGCTCAATCTCTGGTCGATCGCGGTGCCCACCTTCTGTGCCGGCGTCGCCGGCATCATGGTGTTCTCGCTCTGGCTCGGCTGGCTTCCGGTCATCGGCAGCCTCGTCCTGCCGGTCATCATCATCGGCCTCGACAATGCCGGCCAGATCGTCAAGCCGCTGCGCGAAGAGCTGAAGGAAGCCGTCGCGCTGCCGCATGTCCGCACCGCCCGCGCCAAGGGGCTGTCGCCCTGGCGCATCGCGACGGCCCATGTGCTGCCGGCCGCCGCCCCGGTCCTGCTCGCTTTGACCGGACTGGTGCTGGCGGGCCTGGTTTCCGGCACGCTGACCATGGAAGTGCTGTTCGGCCTGCCCGGCGTCGGCAGCCTGATGCTGAACGCCGTCTATGGCCGCGACTATCCGGTGATCCTCGCGGCCGTGACCACGGTCGCGGTCGCGCTGGTCGCCATCAACACCGCGGTCGACGTGCTGCACCGCCTGATCGATCCGAGGGTCCAATGAGCAGGCAGGTCCTTGCGGTCCACGACCTCGTCATCCGCTCCGCCGAGCGGGTCATCGTCGACCGGCTGAGCTTCGCCGTCGAGGCCGGACAGACGCTGGCGCTGATCGGCGAGTCCGGCTCGGGCAAATCCTCCACCGCCGCGGCGGTCATGGGCCTCCTGCCGGAGGGCCTCGCCGTCGCGCCGGCGAGCCGCATCGCGCTCGACGGCTCGGTCCTGCCGCTCGACGACGAAAAGGCCATGAGGCCGCTGCGCGGCCGCGCCATGGCCATGGTCTTCCAGGACCCGATGAGCTGCCTCAATACCACCATGACCGTCGGCGGCCAGATCGACGAAGCGGTTCGCCGGCTTGGGCCGGCCGGCGCGGCGGCGCGCCGGGCACGTGCCACGGCCCTGATCGAGGCCGTCGAGCTCGCCGACCCCGCCAGGATCCTGCGGCGCTACCCGCACGAGCTCTCCGGCGGCCAGCAGCAGCGCGTCATGCTGGCCATGGCGCTGGCGGCCGAGCCGAAGCTGCTCATCGCCGACGAACCGACCAGCGCGCTCGATGCCAGCGTCCAGGCCGAGATCCTGGCGCTGCTGCAGCGGCTCCAGGCGAAATTCGGCATGGCCATGCTGTTCATCACCCATGATCTCGCCGCAGCCGCCAGGCTCGCCCATGACGTCGTGGTGCTGCAGGCCGGCCGCGCCGTCGAACAGGGACCGGCGAGCCGGGTGCTCGCCTGTCCGCAGCACCCCTATACGCAAAGCCTCGTCTCGGTCCGCCAGATGCTCGCGCGCCCGCCCGCCCCCGCCGCCGCGGATCGGTCGATCGTCATGGCCATCGCCGATCTCCGCTACGACTACCCGGCGCGCCGGCTGTTCGGCAGCCGCTTCCGCGCGCTCGACGGCGTATCCCTGACGCTCCGCGCCGGGCAGACGCTGGGCATCCTGGGCGAGTCCGGGTCCGGCAAGAGCACCCTTGCCGGCATCGTCGCAGGCCTGATCCAGGGCGCCTCTGGCGACGTCACCCTGTTCGGCACGTCGCTCGCCGCCCACCGGTTCCACATGCCCCGGCCGCTCCGGCCCCGCTGCCAGATCGTCTTCCAGAACCCCTATGGCGCGCTCAACCCGCGCCGGACGGTGGAAGCGGCCATGCGCGAACCGCTTCGGCTCTTGAACATCGGCTCCCCGGCCGAACATGCCGAGAGCATTGCCGCCATGCTCGAAGCCGTCGGGCTCGGCGCCGAACATCTCGCCGCCTACCCGCACCAGCTCTCGGGCGGCCAGAGGCAGCGCGTCTGCATCGCCCGGGCGCTGCTGAGCAAGCCGGACCTGCTGATCTGCGACGAGATCGTCTCGGCGCTCGACGCGACCATTCAGGCCCAGGTACTGGCCACGCTGAAACGCCTGCAGCGCCAGCTCGGCTTCGCCATGCTGTTCATCGGCCACGACATCGACATCGTCAGGTGGATCTCCGACGACATCGCCGTGATGCATCGCGGCCGGGTGGTCGACCACGGGCCCGCGGCCCGCGTCGTCGGCAATCCCCAGGGCGCCTATGCCCGGCAATTGATGGCCAGTGTCGCCGGCGCCCCGATCACCGCTTCGCATGCCGCGCCCGCCGCCGCCTGAACGGCGGCGGATCGCGGCCGAACCGCCTCAATGGTCGCGGCTGCGGCCGGGATAATCGGCGTCGAGCAGGAACGGATAGGGCCCGGCGGCCTTCTCGACATAGGCGGTATGGCTTACCAGCCCGGCAGCCTCGCTCCAGTAATGCAGGTGGAAGGCCGCCGGTTCGAAATTGAAGGCCGGCCGGGCACCATCGCGCATGTCGAGAACCACCTGATGGGCGACGCTCGGCGCGATCATCGCCAGCGTGCCCGCGAACAGCGTCTGGATCGGCCGATGATGGTGACCGCAGAGAATGCGGATGACCTGGCTGTTGTCCCGGATGATCGCACCGAACTCCTCGGCGCCCTCGACCAGCATGATATTGTCCATGAGCTGCAGCCCGCAGGCGAAGGGCGGGTGGTGCATGACCACGACGGTCGGCTTCGCCTTGTCCTCGGCCAGCCGCTCGGCGAGCCATTCCAGCCGCCGCGGGCAGAGGCGGCCGGCGCCCGATCCCGGAATGACCGTATCCAGGCCGATCATCCTGACGGGGCCGAGATCGGCCGTCCATTGCGCATATTTGTCGTGTTGCGCGAGGCCCGGATAATCGGCGAGCACGGTCTTCAGGTTCTCGCGCCGGTCATGGTTGCCGGGGATCAGCCAGACCGGCATGGGCAACCGGGACAGCAGGTGCCGGAGGTTTTCATATTCGGCGACCAGGCCGTTGTCGGTCAGGTCGCCGGAGATCACCACCACGTCGGGGCGCGGATCGAGCGCCAGCACGGCCTCGATCGCCCTCTCGGTGAGCAGGTTGGTCTCGGCCGTGCGATAGGCCGGCAGGCCGACGGGGCGGACGTGAAGATCGGTCAGATGGGCGATCAGCATGATGAGCTCTCGATGACGATGCCGCCGGCCTAGTCCCGGGCCATGACAGAACGACGACGTGGCGAGTGGCGAGTGTGCCGCAACCGCGTCGCGCGTAAACCCTCTCCCACGAAGCCGTGGGCGAGGGTTGATGCGCCGCCGCCGCCCCCATTCGCCACTCGCCATTCGCTATTCGCCAACGCGGACTTGACCTCCCCGGTAATGGGAGGCCGTGCGCCGGCGCCTCATAGTTCGTGCCTTCCGGTTTCAGGAGACGAGCATGAGAACCAGCGCCGAATTCGCCGATCGCTATATCGCCATGTGGAACGAGGCCGATGCCGACGCGCGGCGACGGCTGGTCGCCGAGATCTGGCTGCCGGATGCCCATTTCATCGGACCGGTCGCCGAAGGCCGTGGACATGACCGGATCGATGCGGCGCTCGCCGCGGTCCAGCGCCGCTTTGCCGGCCATGCCTTGCGCTCCGCCGGTCCGGCCGATCTCGTCGGCACCTATCTCCGCCTGCCCTGGGTCCTGACGCAGGCCGATGGCACAGCGGTGGCGCGAGGCACCGATATCGGCGCCCTGTCGCCGGACGGCAGGCTGGAGGCCGCCGTCAGCTTCTTCGACCTTTTGCCGCACAGCCCGGACGCCGCCAAGCCCGCCTGGTCGGCCGCAAGCTGGGCAGCGTTCTGGGCCAATCCGGATCCGGACGTGGCGCGCCGCCGCGTCCCGACCGTCGTCCGGCCCGACGTGACCGCCCATTGGCCGCACCGCGGCGCGCCGGTGCGCGGCGTCAACGACTATCGCGACTATATCCTGCACCTGCTGGCGCTGGTGCCGGATCTCCGGCTGACCATGGAGGAGCACGCCACTGACGGCGACAGCACCTTCATTCGCTGGAGCGGCCAGGGAACCGGTGCCGAGGGCCCCTTCCAATGCACCGGCGTCGACCGTATCCGGCTCTCCGAAGGCCGGGTGGTCGAGAACCGCATCTATTCCGACCATCCGATCTTCCGGACGCTGGCGGCGACGGTCGACGGTGCCTGGGCAAACCGCGCGGCCTGACGCGCTCCGGCGGGCCCGGACGCCCGCGAGCGCACCGGGCCCACCACGTATATTGACATTGACTGACCACCAGTCATTATCATCAACGGAAACCAGCCAGCATCGGCGGACCCAGAACACGGAGAGGGAAATGAGCGTCGCGATCCATTCGGCAGCCGCCGTCGAGCAGCCGTCACGAACCCGCGCGATCGTCGCAGGGTCGGTCGGCAATGTCCTGGAATGGTATGACTTCGCGGTCTACGCCTTCCTGGTCCCGGTCATTTCCTCCCTGTTCTTTCCGGCCAAGACCGAGGTTCTCTCGATCCTGTTCGCCTTTGCCGCCTTCGGTGCCGGTTTCGTCACGCGCCCGCTCGGCGCTGTCCTCTTCGGCATCTATGGCGATCGCGCGGGACGCCGGGCGAGCCTTGCCGCCATCTCGATCCTCATGGGTCTGTCGACCCTGGCGATCGGGCTGCTGCCGACCTACGAGACGCTCGGCGTCTGGGCGACCGTCGGCCTCGTCTGCGCCCGGCTGCTGCAAGGCCTTTCCGCCGGCGGAGAATATGGGGGCGCCATCCCCTTCCTGGTCGAGTTCGCCTCGAAGGGAAAGCGGGGCGTCATCGGCAGCTGGCAGCAGATCGGCAATGGCCTGGGCCTGCTGCTCGGCGCGCTCTTCGCTTATGCCCTCACCGCCAGCATGTCGGCTGAGGCCTTGAAGGACTGGGGATGGCGCATTCCCTTCATTCTCGGCGCCCTGCCCGCGGTCGTCGGCATCTATTTGCGCCTGCGCCTGCCCGACACGCCGGTCTTCGAGAAGCTCGAATTGCAGGCGGCCAAGGCGGTGACCCCGCTGCGGGCGGTCGCCACCACCTATCGCCGCAACACGCTTCTGGTCTTCGCCATCGTCCTGCAGCTCGCCGTCGGCTTCTACATCGTGCTGACTTTCATGCCGACCTATCTCGGCCTGGTCAGCCGGCTGAGCCGCGCCGATGCCCTGCTCATCACGAGCGCGGGCCTGGTCTCCTACATGGTCTTCTGCTTCCTCGCCGGCGCCTTGTCCGATCGCTGGGGCCGGCGGCCGCTGCTGCTGATCTCGAGCATCGGCTACGTCCTTCTGACCTATCCGCTGTTCCTGATGGTCGGCTCGGGCCAGTTCACCCTGGCGCTCCTGGCCGAAATCGTCATGGCTGCCCTTCTCGGCTTCGCCGGCGGGCCGATCTCGGCCGCCTGCGCCGAGGCCGCCCCGGCCAAGGTCCGCTCGACCGTGGTGGCGATCGGCGTGGCCTTTTCGATCACCATCTTCGGCGGCTTTGCGCCGTTCCTGGGCACCTATCTGATCGCGACGTTCAACACGCCGCTCGCGCCGGCCTTCTACGCCATGGCCACCGCCGCGATCACCGCGATCGTCGTGTTCAGGATGCGCGAGACGGCCTTCGACGACATGGCCTGAACTACCGGCCGCGTCGCGGTCGGGGGCGGCCACGGGCCGCAATCATGGACAGTTCACGTCCAAATTTTGACTGACGATCAGTCATCAGACGAATACCACGGCGGCCGGCGATGCCGCCGCGGTCGGACGCAACAAGGAAGTTTGGTCATGACCATCGAAACCCCAGCCCCATCGCGGAACATTCTCGACCTGTTCGCGGCGGCCTTCGCCGAGATCCGCGCGATACGGAATTCCGAGACGGTCGCGATGACCGACGAGATTCGCCGGGACGCGCAGGCAAGCACGGTGAGCCTGTCGCGCGGCGCCATTCACTACGAACTGACCGGCCCGGACGATGGACCGGTCGTGGTCCTGCTGTCGGGCGCGACATTGCCCATGTGGGTTTGGGATCCCGTCATGGCGCCGCTCGCGGCCGCGGGGTTCCGGGTGCTGCGCTTCAACTATTACGGCCGTGGCTGTTCGGATTCCCCGTTCGACCCGCAGGACGCCGCCTTCTTCAACGCCCAGATCACCGAACTCACCGAGGCGCTGGCGATCCGGGCGCCCTTCCACATCGTCTCGATCGCCTTCGGCGCTCTCGTCGGCCTGCTCTACGCCGAACAGGCCCCCGCCAAGGTCGCCTCTCTCACGCTCATTTGCCCTGACGGCATGGGCACCCATGTCTCGCCGGGCCTTGGCCTGACGCTCACGCCAGGCCTCGGCGACTATCTGTTCGACCTTGTCGGCAACGACCTGCTGCTGCAGCGCATGCCGACCTATTCCGACGACCGGGCCGTGGTCGCCGATCTCACCCGGCGCATCAGCGAGTCCTTCGCGGTCAAGGGCTATAAGCGTTCGGTGCTGTCTTCGATCCGCGAAATGCCGATCCACACGGCCGAGGCCTCCTATCGTGCGGTCGCCGCCAACGGCACGAGGACCCTGGTCCTGTGGGGGCGGCGCGACGGCACCACGCCGGTCGCGATCATGGATCGCATCAGGCCGGTCATGCCCGATGCCGAATACCGCGTGCTCGAAGCCGCCCACCTGCCGCCCTACGAGGATCCGAACCTCTTCCTCGGCACCCTGCTGCCGTTTCTGCGCTCGGCCGCCGGCTGAGGCCGCCGCCCGACATTCCAGAACAGCCTTCGCGAGGAAACCATGCTTGGACTCATGCAGGAGCAGCCGCTCCTCATCTCATCGCTGATCGAACATGCCGCCGAGACGCATGCCGATCGACAGGTCGTGTCGCGCGACGCGGCCGGCGGAATCCGGTCCTTTGGCTATCGCGCGCTGGCGTCGCGCGCACGCGCCTTGGCCGAGGCCCTGATCGCACTCGGCGTCAAACCGGGTGACCGGGTGGCGACGCTCGCCTGGAACGACCATCGTCACATGGAGCTCTATTACGCGGTCTCCGGCATCGGCGCGGTGATTCATACCGTCAACCCGCGCCTGTTTCCGCAGCAGATCGGCTTCATTCTGAATCATGCGGAAAGCTGCTGCCTGTTCTTCGATCCGGGCTTCACCGCCCTGGTCACGGAACTCGCTCCTGGTCTCACCGCCATCAGCCATTTCGTCGAGATGGCCGACGAGGCCGCCGTGCCGCTGCCGGACGATCCTTTCGTCCGGCAGAACTATGAGCATTTGCTGGCGGGCCGAACCGGCGCGTTCGCCTGGCCGCCCCTCGACGACCGCGCCGCGTCCGGGCTCTGCTACACCTCCGGGACGACGGGCGATCCCAAGGGCGTCCTCTATGCGCACCGCTCGACGGTTCTGCATGCGCTGAGCGCCGGCGGACCCGGCGGTTTCAACGTCACCCGGGACGATGTCGTGCTCGCGGTGGTCCCGCTGTTCCATGTCAACGCCTGGGGCCTGCCCTATGTCTGTGCCCTGAACGGGGCAACGCTCGTGCTCCCCGGCCCGAGGCTCGACGGCGCCAGCATCTACGAGCTGATGCGCAGCCAATCCTGCACCATGGCCTTCGGCGTGCCGACGGTCTGGATGGGGCTCATCGACCATGTCAAAAACAATCCGCAGCTCCGGCCGCCCGACGAGCTCAAGCTGCGGCGCGTCATCATCGGCGGCGCCGCGGCTCCGGCCGCGCTCATCGACGACCTTCAGGACCTCCTCGGCTGCGACGTCGTTCTCGCCTGGGGCATGACCGAACTCAGTCCGCTCGGCAGCATCGGCCGCGTGCCGCGCAAGGGCGAACTCGCCGACGAAGAGGCGAGGCGCCGGCGCCTCGCCAAGCAGGGGCGCGCCGTGTTCGGCGTCACCATGAAGATCGTCGACGCCGATGGCCAAGCCCTGCCCCGCGACGGCCGTGCCGCCGGCCGGCTGCTGGTCCGCGGTCCCTGGGTCACCTCGGGCTATTTCCGCCACGACGCACCGCTGCTCGATGCCGACGGCTTCTTCGAGACCGGCGACATCGCGACGATCGATCCCGCCGGTGATCTCGAAATCACCGACCGCATGAAGGACGTCATCAAGTCCGGCGGCGAATGGATTTCCTCGATCGAACTCGAAGGCGTGGCGTCGAGCCATCCAGCGGTCGCGGAAGCGGCCGTCATCGCCATGCCCCATCCGAAATGGCAGGAGCGGCCGCTGCTGATCGCCCGTCTGCGCGAGGGGCGATCCGCGTCGGCGGACGACATCCTGGCCCATATGGCACCGCATATCGCCAAGTGGTGGATGCCCGATGACGTCGTCTTCGTCGACGACATTCCCCACACCGCCACCGGCAAGATCCAGAAGACCAAGCTGCGCGAGCGGTTTGCCGGGCATCAGGCGCTTCAGTCCGGGCCGAACTGACCGACCATACCACAGACCAATAAACCAAAGAGGAAATCACCCATGGCCACATCGTCATCAGGCGCTTTCGACAGCGTCGCCGATATCATCGCGGCGGTCCGGTCCGGCCGGACGTCGCCCCGCGACGTCGTCGACGCCGCCATTCAGCGCGCCCGCGCGGCGAGCCCGCTGAGCGCCTTCATCTCGATCGCCGATGCGATCCCCGACACGATGATCGCGGCCGCCGCGGACGGGCCGCTCGCCGGAATTCCGATCGCGGTAAAGGACAATACCGATGCCGTCGGCTTTCCGTGCACCGGCGGAACGCCGGCCTTGCGCGACTGGCGGCCGGCGAGCGACGCAGCCGCCGTGGCGCGGCTGAAGGCGGCGGGCGCCATCGTCATCGGCAAGGCCAACCTGCATGAGCTGGCCGCCGGCATGACCTCGAACAATCCGACATTCGGACCGGTGCTCAACCCCTATGACATCAGGCTGATCGCCGGCGGCAGCAGCGGCGGCAGCGCCGCGGCCGTTGCCGCCGGCATCGTGCCGGCGAGCCTCGGCTCGGATACCGCGGGTTCGAACCGCGTCCCCGCCTCGCTTTGCGGCTGCGTCGGGTTTCGCCCCACCGTCGGCCGCTATCCGACCGATGGCGTGATCCCGCTGTCGCTGACCCGCGACACGCTCGGGATCTTCGCCCACACGATCGCCGACACCCAGCTTCTCGACGGCATCGTCGCCGGGCGCCCGGCGGTCGCGAAAAAGTCCGGCCTGAAGGGCCGCCGGCTCGGCGTGCCGCGCCCCTATTTCTACGAAGCGCTCGACCGGAAGACCCAGGACGTCATCGAAGCCGCGCTCGGACGGCTCAGCGACGCCGGCGCGATCCTGGTGGAAACCGAAGTCAAGGATATCGGTGCGCTGGTCGGCCCGATCACGCTCGGGCTGATCTTCTACGAAACCCTGCGCGATATCTCCGTCTATCTCGCCCGCGGCCGCTGCCCGGTCCGCGCCTGGGAGATCGTCGACCAGATGGCGAGCACGGTCGAGCGCGGCTGGCTCGAAGCCGAGATCTGGGGCGAGAGCCTGCCGACCAGCACCTACAACGACATTCTCGCACGCGGCCGGCCGGCGGTGCAGCAGGCCTATCGCGACTGCTTCGCCAGGGACGATCTCGACGCACTGGTCTTGCCGACGACCGCCATTCCCGCCCGGCCGGCCGGCCAGGACGAGACGGTGAAGCTCGACGGCCGGGACGTGCCGACGCTCGCCACCTATATGCGCAACACCGACCCGACCTCCGTCGCCGGCATGCCGAGCATTTCCGTGCCGGCCGGCCTGACCACGTCCGGTCTGCCGGTCGGCCTGATGTTCGACGGCCTCGCCGGCAGCGACGGCGACCTGCTCGACATCGCCGCCGGCTTCCAGGCTCTCGCGCCGCGCCTGCCACGACCCGCGCAACATTATTGACTGTCCACCAGTCACATCGAAGCAACCATTCCGCGCGGACGGCCGCGCGGCCATCCCGTCCTGCCGCGATGTCCACGCGACGGACCAACCCTGAGGAAACGGATCCATGTCTGTCTTTGAACTGGCGAAAATGACCGCACCGGAGGTGCGCAAGGCAATCGACGAAGGCCATGACACCGTCGTGTGTCCGTTCGGCTCGCTCGAACAGCACTCCGGCCACTTGCCCATCGGCACGGATGCCATGCTGGGCGACGCCTTCGGCCGGCGCCTGGCCGATCAGCTCGACGCCTTTCTCGTGCCGACCGTCAGCGTCGGCTGCGCCGAGCATCACATGCCCTTCGCGGGCACCATGACGGTGAGCCACGAAACCATCCAGCGCATGGCCGGCGAATATGCCCGATGCCTGGCGCGCCACGGCTTCAAGCAGATCATCCTGCTCGGCACCCATGGCGGCAACTTCAAGCCGCTCGACGATGCCGCCAGGGACTGCGCCGATATCGAAGGCGCCACCGTCATTGCGCCCATGAAGGATTTCGATCTCGACGTCCTGGATCCCTGTCACGCCGTGTCGGCCAAATTCGGCATCGGCAAGGGAGAAAGCGGCGGCCATGCCGGCGAATGGGAGACCTCCATCATGCTGGTGCTCACGCCGGAGCTCGTCCATATGGACCGGACGGTGGAAGGCTTCGTCGGCAATATGTCGGATGCGGTGAAGCGCCTGCTGCAGGATCGCCAGGGCATCGACGTCGTGACCCATGGCACCGGCATTCTCGGCGATCCGCGCCGGGCCGATGCCGAGCGCGGCAAGCTCCATCTCGATGCGCTCGCCGGTGCGATGATGCGTGGCATCCGCCGGGAATGGCCGGCTGGCCGGCCCCAGCCGAAATAAGCGACGCGATCGGTCGCGACGCCCTGGCGGTCTACCGGATGCACACATCTGCGAGTTGCCCGAATTGGCTGTCTTTCGAGATTTCGCTCGGGAACCACCGCCATCACCTCCCCCCGGCGGGGGGAGGTCGGCGCGCCAGCGCCGGGAGAGGGGGAATTGAGTATTCAGAACAGAGACTTGCGCGCTTCGCATCGTGACTTCTCGTCGAGCGCATCGCCCCCTCTCCCGGCCTCATAGCATCGAGCGAACGCGAGATGCGTTCGCACTCGCTATGCGGCCGACCTCTCCCCGCCGGGGAGAGGTGAAGGTGGTGGTTCCCGTCCAGGCTGTCGAAGCGTGCGAGACGACCGCGCAAGCCATTGAATAGGCCGGCATTTTCGAGTTGCGCGAATCCGCCAGCCCTGGCGGCCAGGGGGCGAACCCCGGCCGCCAGCCTGCCCCCGCCGAACGAATATGCGACAAGCCCGCGACTTTCGGTTAGTCAGTCGAATGTCTTCGCGGCGATATGTCCGCCGTGGTGCGGGATCGGAGAATGCCGGTGGTCGACAAGCAGATGGCCTCGAAGCGCAAGCGCGTGGCGAAACCGCAGGAGGAGCGGCTCGACGACCTGCTCGCCGCCGCCGCCGCGATTTTCGGCGAACAGGGCGTCAGCGGCGCCAAGGTCGAGGACATCACCGAAAAGGCCGGCGTTTCCAAGGGCACCTTCTACCTCTATTTCACCTCCAAGGAGCATGCCGCCGACATGCTCTGGCAGCGCTATATCGACCGCTACCTGAGGATCGGCGAAGATATCCTGGCGCGCGACCACGGCTCGCATCTGGACAGGCTGGTCGCGGTCTTCGAGGCGCTGACCGAATATGTCCTGGCCAATGCCGGCCTGCACCGCACCGTGTTCTACGCCACGCACAGCGAAGAGCGCCGGGCGATGACGCAGAAGTTCATCTCCGCCATCGCGGCCGCGGTTCGGCGGGGCATGGCGGCCGGCGAGCTTCACGCCGACGAACCCGAACTGATGGTCGAGATCCTCTACCACGGCATCGGCACCTCGCTGCACGACGCCATCGCCAGCGGCAAGCCGCTGCGCGCCGAAGCGCGCACACGCGCCGCCGGCGAACTGGCGCGCCTGACATTCTCGCGCACGCCATCGCTTCACGCCGCCGCGACCTCGCCGAAGAGCGCGACCACCGCGGCTACCGGGAAGGCCAGGCGGAGCACCTGATCGGGGCGCTTGCCGCCCCGCCATCCTTGTCCGTCGCACGCCGCCAGCCGGTTCCACGGCCGCCCGGCGGACGCCCACGTCCACGCCGGCACGTCGACGCAAACGTCCCCGTTCGCAATTCATCAATTGACTGACTGACGGTCACCCACTATTGTTCTCGAACGAAGATGAAGCGGCCGGCGACCTGAAATTTCGTGGCGCGCTCTTGCCCATCGCCGTCCCAACAAAACCTTCCGGGAGGACTGTCCATGTCGGATTTCGCAATGCTGAAGCAGCAGGCCTGTGACCAGGTCGATGCCGTCGCCGACCGCCTGATCGCCGTGAGCCGCGAGATTCACGCCCATCCCGAACTGGCCTTCCAGGAGCACAGGGCCTGCGCCCTGCTCGCCTCGATCGCCGAAGAGGCCGGCATGGCGGTGGAGCGCCGCGCCTATGGCCTCGAAACCGCCTTTGCCGCCGAGTTCGGCAATGCCGGCGGACCGGCCATCGCCGTTCTCTCCGAATATGACGCCTTGCCGGGAATCGGCCATGGCTGCGGCCACAACATCATCGCGGCCATCGGCCTGGGCGCCGCGCTGGCCTTGAAGGCCATGCCGGCGGCGCTGCCGGGCAAGGTGCGCTATATCGGCACGCCGGCCGAGGAACGCGGCTGCGGCAAGGAGATCATGGCGCGCAACGGCGCCTTCGACGGCCTGGACGCGGCCATGATGGTGCATCCGGCCTGGGTCAACGCCAAGGCGTTCCGCACGCTGTGCCTCGGCGAGGTCCATGTCGAATATGTCGGCCAGTCCGGCCACGCGGCGCTGGCGCCCGAACAGGCCCGGAACGCCCTCGACGCCGTGGTCATGTCCTATCAGGCGATCGCCAATCTGCGTCAGCATCTGAAGCGCGGCGAGCATGTCCACGGCGTGATCACCGATGGCGGCGACGTGCCCAATGTCTTCACCGTGTCGACAAAGGCTCATTATTTTGCCCGCGCCGCGTCGATCGAGGACCTGGCTCTGCTCAAGCGGCGGGTCGAGGCCTGCCTGCAGGCCGGCGCCACGGCGACCGGCTGCGAAGCGCGGATCGCCTGGTCGGATGCCGACTATCAGCCGATGAAGGTCAACCTGCCGCTCGCCGATGCCTTCGAAGCCAATGCCGGCCGGCTCGGACGGGACTTTACCGACTATCTCCAATTGCCGATCGGGGGCGCCGACATGGGCAATGTCAGCCAGCGCGTACCGGTGCTGCACGCGCTGATCGCCTCGGCGCCGGCCGATGTGATCATCCACACGCCGGAATTCACCCGCTGGGCCGGATCCGAACGGGGCGACCAGGCCGTCATCGACGGCGCCAAGGCGCTCGCCATGACCGCCATCGACATGCTGGTCGACGGCGCCTTCCGGACACGGGTGGCGGCGGCCCAGGCCGGACTGTGAATGGCGAATAGCGAATAGGGCGTGATGCGAAACGCTTCGCGTAAACCCTCGCCCGCGCCTTCGCGGGAGAGGGTGGCCGCGGCAGCGGCCGGGTGAGGGTAGCCGGGCCGATGCCATCAGTGCATTCCGCCCCTCATTTCCAGGCGAAACGCACTGATAGCGCCGACGCAACCACCCTTGCATGTTGATCGGGCCGACTTGGTGCAAGCTGAGAGGTGCGTCGAGGCCGGTGGCCACCGGCCTCGACGCGGATGGCCGGGACCGCAACACCCTGGGAACAGAACCGCGGGTGAGCATGGTCCGGTCG
>JAFKKV010000046.1 GCA_017304475.1 Hyphomicrobiales bacterium
GGGCTCTTCTCCAGCAGCCCGCGCAGGTTCATCATCTCGTCGGTCATCGGTGGATCTCTCGGTTCGGGGTTGGACGTCGCAACCCAAACCTAACCGGCAACCGCCGATGACCAACCGTCAGCTACACCACCAATTGGGACACGACCCAAATCCCCATAAACGCCCATAGGCGGCTGCCCTATGGCTCTGGAGGCTTCCGGGCTCGGGGAAACCGCGAGAATGGGCTCTACGGGCTTCTAATTCGATCGATAAAACACGCGTGCAAAGGACCATTTCCTCATATCTGTCGATGTTGTACAAAAGGGCTGTAGAACACCTCTGAAAACAGGTCATGCCGGCAGTTTCCTCCCAACCTCGTTCCATACGCCGCCTGATAGGCTACGCCCGGGTCTCCACGGACGATCAGGCGACCGACGCGCAGGTTGATGAGTTGCGGGCGGCAGGTTGCGGGATCCTTCATCAGGAGCATGGCTCCGGCGCTTCCCGTGCCCGTCCGGTGCTGGCACGGCTAATGCGCGAAATCCGGTCGGGCGATGTCCTTGTTGTCGTGCGCATCGACCGGCTGGCGCGTTCGGTCAGCCATCTGCTCGCCGTGATTGAAGATCTGGAGGCTAGGGGCGCGCATTTTCGCTCGCTGCGCGATCCGATCGATACGTCGACCCCGCAAGGCATGTTCTCGCTGCAAGTCCTCGGCGCCGTCGCACAGCTCGAGCGGGCGCTGATCTCTGAGCGGACCAAGGCCGGTATTCGGGCGGCAAAGGCGCGGGGCAAGCTGCCGGGCAATCCAGGTCTGCGCGAGCGCAGGCCCGAGGCGATCCGCGCTGTCGCGGCTGCGCGAAGGCACGTCTATCTTGGCGACCTCATTGCCTCGACACAGACATGGCTACCGACGGTGAAGCGCATGCGGCCGCAACACAGCTGGGACGACGTCGTCCGGGTGCTGAACCATAAGGACGGCCAACGCTGGACGATCGAGCGGTTACGCCGCGCGGTGCATCGGTTGGTACGTGAACGCATGGCCGAGCCACACCTGGTCCAACGGTCACCCCGTCGGCCGCCGGAAGATCGGTTAATGACGCTCGTCACGGGCATCGCCATTGCCGATCCACAACTGACATTGCGCGAGATTGCGGCGCAGCTGGAGCAAATGCGAGAGCGCACGCCACGAGGCGGCCGGCAGTGGGCAGCATCCTCTGTCAAGAACTTGCTTGATCGGGCCCGGCGGCTCGGGTTGGTGACGCCCGATCTAGCGCTCGGGTCATAAGCTGGCCGAGTTTTCGCTGTCGCACACAAGGATCGCGATTCCGCACACTTCGCCATTCCTCGCTTGCCAGAATGGCTTCGGTTAGCGTCGATCACAAGAGGTCCCCTCCCCTCCTCCAGTCGATCGTTGCCGACGCGAGCGCCGCCTGCACCGCTTTGAAACGCTCTGGCGTGGAAGCAACCCACCTTACGAAAGCTAGCGCGGCTTGCTTGCTGATTCACTGTCGCGCCTGGTTTGCATCATCAGTCTAGAAGTAAGTATGACTCAACGATTGTCCGGCTGCGTCGCTCACCTCGAACGTTTTCGCGTGCTCGACCCAGGTCCAGGGAATCCGGAAGTCGAGACTGTATGGCTTCGGCTCGAGGAAGAGATCGGGAGTGATAACGACCCATTTGACGTAAGCGAGCGCTACTTCGCGGCTGAAGCGCTTCCGGATTTTCGCGCGCCCCTCATCGTCGTCGAAATAGGTGAAACTCAATCTCTGGCCGGCGGCGACCAGCATCTCGACGCTCTCCACGTGCTCAACGTAGGTCCATGGGGTGGGAAGCTTGATCATGCCTGATAAGCTGCCTCTGCCTGGCGCTGTAGCGTCGACGTAGCGGTGAGCGCTGTTCTCATGGGGCCACGCGGACCGCTGGGCTTTATGCTTCGGGTCTTACCTATCTCTTTCCGAAAAGCCTTTTCCACCTCGTGATCCACGGGTGTTTGCGAGATGCTTTTCGACAATGGCGAGTGCGAGGTCCGCGAGGGTTGTCCGCACCGTCTTGAAAGAATGCCAACGGCTATCGAGGCCCTTGTATTCCCCCAGATCGGTGCCCTCGAGGTCGAAGGGCCGCGGATTTGCCAGCTGGGACACGAGCTGCTGGGAGGCGCTGGCGCCGTTGGGCTGCGGATACAGCTGATCAAAGCGCGCCAGTGCTTTCACGGCGTCCGGGAGGCCGATCCGATCGCTTAAGGCGGCCATGTCGAGATAGTCACGCGTTGCGTTGCGCTTCAGTACCAACGCTGCCTTGATGCGAAGGATCTCCGCCGCAGTCGGAAGCGTGATGGGCCTTTCGAAGCCTGGGACGGTGAGTGTTGTTGTTTCTAGTGGTTCTTCCCGAATGAGCTGACAGATACCGGTCTGGATGCCATCCAGACTGCCGAGAATCAGCATGGGACGTTTGATCCGGGCGGTGTTCCAGCCGGCAACGCTCTCTAGGTCCTGAAGGATCTCATCGAAATGGTTGCGCAGCGTGTCGACGGTATGGTCAGCGTCTTGGCTTCGGCGATGCTTGGCGTGCATGGCGGCTGCGGTGTCGCCCACCAAGACCGCATCCGGGACGATCGACTGAAGTCGGGCGGCCGCGGACAGGAGTTCGTCCCATGGAGGCAAAGCCTGGTTCTTCATGATGCTGTCTTCTGCCTTAACGCCGTCCTGAAACGCCTGGTGATGAGTTTCCAGAGCACATAGCGATCGGGGTCCTCGCCGTGGCTGATGCCATGGTCTGCGATATGTTCGATCCGGCGCAATTGCTTGTCATCGTTGGCAGCCGCGTCGAGCATTTCCAGCCAGTCAACAAACGATCCATTGACGATGATGTCGTCGATGGCTGCCAACGAATAGCCGGGTCGATCGAGGTGCCGGTGTTCCATGAGACTTGGTACCATTTTCCGGCCCCGAGTTCGGCCGGGAACATTCCTTTAGGGGGCGATATTTCCGAGGCTTCCCCTAGCCTCCCCTGCCCTACTTCACGAAGCAGGACTTGTTGATGAGGTCATCCCGCAGGGCTATCGTTCAGTCTGTCTTACGGTATAAATTGCCAGCTAGCATTCTAGAAGGGAACGGATACCGATGGCCTTTTCGGTGAAGGACGAGGCAACGGATGCTGCGGTCCGAAAGCTCGCTACCCTGAAGGGCAAAGGGCTGACCGACGTGATTCGGGAGGCCTGCGAGAATGAGTTTGCCCGTACGAGGGGTTCCATACCACTACAGGATCGCCTGCAGGCCATCTCGGAGCGCTATCTGAGCTTCCCAAAGCGGCGGGCCCGAGATGCTGGTTGATGCGTCGGCGATCGTCGCGATCATTTCGGGCTCGCCGGAGGCCCCTTCCCTTTCGGCGCGGTTATCACGTGCGACAAAGGTCTATGTCACTCCCATCGGTCTGTGCGACGCGGCACGGGCTCTGGCTGCCTGGCGCGATGTCCCCGATGGGCTTGTCGAGGACATCCTAACCGAGTTTGTTGGAGAAACCGCGGCGCAGGTAATTGCGATTTCCGCGTCGATCGGTTGGGCGGCCTACCGTGCCGAGTTGATCTATGGCCCCGGTCGCCATCGGGCGGAGCTGACAAGTAGCGATGCTTTTACATACGCCTGCGCCAAAGCCTACCGACTGCCTGTTCTCTGCAGCGCAAGCGGCCTAGCTCACACAGACCTGGACGTAGCCTGATGGGACGTTCCGAAACCGAGGCCGCCGGCACCTTCTTAGGAGCCGGCGGGCAGAGCGTCGAACCAACTGATGACAGGCCTCTGTCGCCTGCGCTTCGCAGGACCAGAGAGGACGCTCGTGCGTATGCGAAGGCGTCCCAACCGCCTAACACTTCTCGGGCCTATGCATCGGATTGGGGCCACTACCTTGACTGGTGTCAAAGTGTGGAGCTGCCCAGTGAATCGGCCAACCCGGAAGTGATCGGCCTCTACCTGACGGCGATGGCGAATGGATCCATTGGTGGGGTCGCGTTGGCTGTGTCGACGATCGATCGCCGACTCTCGGCGCTGACCTGGACATTCCGCCAACTGAAACAGGTCGTCGACCGGAAGGATCCCCAAATTGCCACCGTGCTCTGCGGCATCAAACGGGTTCATGGAAAACGGCCGGCGGCTAAGGAAGCCGCGCTGACCGAGGATCTTCTTGCGATGCTGGATACTCTCGATCTGCGTAAGCTTGGTCATATTCGCGATAAGGCGATCCTACTTGTTGGCTTCGCCGGCGGCCTGCGGCGTTCTGAGATCGTCGGCCTCGATGTGGGGCCTGGTCAGTCTGTGGACACTGACGAGGCCTGCATGGACAGCTCAGTGGCGGGCACCACTTCGAACTCGGGCGGAGACGGGGCTGCGCCGAGTTGCTCATGGACAACTTAGTGGCGTGAGCCACCGTCGAACTCGGGCGGCGAGACGAGGCATCGCCGAGTTGCTCACGGACAACTTAGTGGCGGGCACCACCTTCGAAGACGGGCGGCGGTACGGGGCGCACCGAGTTGCTCATGGACAACTTAGTGGCGGGAGCCGCCTTCGAAGACGGGCGGCGGGACGGGGCGCACCGAGTTGCTCACGGACAACTTAGTGGCGGGCGCCACCTTCGAAGACGGGCGGCGGGACGGGGCGCACCGAGTTGCTCATGGACAACTTAGTGGCGGGAGCCGCCTTCGAACTTGGGCGGCGAGACGGGGCAGCGCCGAGTTGCTCACGGGCAACTTAGTGGCGGGAGCCACCTTCGAACTCGGGCAGCCAGACAGGGCAGCGCCGAGTTGCTCATGGACAACTTAGTGGCCGGCACCGCCTTGGAACACGGGCGACGGAGCCAGTGTGCAGTGAGCTCACGAATTGTCGAGCTGTTGATATTCGTTTCGGATTTCTGTGGGCCGTGCAGCTGGGCTGCTAGTAGACGAGGTAGGGTATCAGTGGCTCCTATCGATTCCCTTGTCATGGAGCGACGGTGAACAGTTCGCGGCCAGCAAAGTGGACGGGGAGGGGCCGGCGCCGATCTGCCCGTGAGTGCAGCCCAATTCCGGGATCTGATCGTGAGAGCCGCATAAGGTTGGTCCGCTTCGGAACCTCATGCGAGAAGGATTTCAAGCGAAGCAGTCGCTTGTCTGGATCTGTCACGCGCTGGTCTTGGGATGAGTCAAAGATTTGCTGATTGGCGCGTGACTAAGGCCACTTCGGTTAACTTCCCGTTAACTAAAAAGAGCTTGCCCGAATGTGAGAATCGGGGTGAAGCTGAGATCAGCGCCTTTTTGGACTTCGGTTGCGAAAAAGCGCGGAAAAGGAACTGGTGATGAATAGCCGCATCGGCGCGAGCGTAGACACTTTGGGCGACCTCCGCAGTTTGATCAACGCGGATGCTGCGGAGCTTTCCGCTCGCCTGCAGGCACATCAGCTGAAGACGTTTCCTCCGATCGCTCAAAAGACACTTCGCCGACTGACGTCGGGCGAGGCGGCGAAGTTGATCGGTATCCACGAGGGCTATCTTCGTCAGCTTCTCTCGGAGGGAAAGATCCCACTGACGCCGAACAAGGGTGGCCGGCGGACGTTCTCGATTGAGGAGGTCAATGATATCCGAGCTCTCCTCGAGGGTGACAAGGGACGGGGAAAATACGTCCCCGTGCGGAGAGGCAAGGAACACCTTCAGATCATCTCTGTGATGAACTTCAAGGGCGGCTCGGGAAAGACGACAACGTCAGCGCACCTGGCGCAGTATCTGGCGCTGAAGGGTTATCGAACCCTCGCGATTGACCTTGATGCGCAGGCGAGTCTGTCAGCACTTTTCGGGTCGCAGCCCGAGGTCGATGTCGCCGAGGGCGACACGCTCTATGGAGCAATCCGCTATAATCAGCGGCGCGAAATGGCCGAGATTGTTCGCGGAACATATATCCCGAACCTCCACCTCGTGCCTGGCCATCTTGAGCTGATGGAATTCGAGCACGAGACGCCGAAGGCGCTCGTTGAGCGTACTGAAATGAGCTCGATGTTCTTTTCGAGGATCGATGAGGCGCTGGCGAGCGTTGCGGATCTTTATGACATCGTGGTGATCGATTGCCCGCCGCAACTGGGCTTTCTTACCCTATCGGCTCTGTGCGCGGCGACGGCGGTTTTGATCACGGTCCATCCACAAATGTTGGACGTCATGTCGATGTCGCAGTTTCTGACAATGACCGGCAATTTGCTGGACGTGGTCGCGAATGCCGGCGGCACGACTGATTACGATTGGATGCGTTACCTCGTAACCAGATACGAGCCGAGCGACGGTCCTCAACAGCAGATGTTTGGGTTTATGCGCTCGATATTTGGCAACCGCGTGCTCGAGAATCCGATGCTCAAGAGCACGGCGATCGCGGACGCTGGGCTAACGAAGCAGACCTTGTATGAGGTCGAGCGCCATCAGTTCACCCGCGGCACCTATGATCGGGCTCTCGAGGCTGTCGATGCCGTGAACGGAGAAATCGAAGCGCTGGTGCGCCAAGCCTGGCAGAGGACCTAAACGTGGCACGCAAGAACGTGTTCGATATCGGACCAGAAGCGGAAGACGGGCAGACCGCGGCTGCACATCCTGCTGCGGCTCAGTCGCGCCCTCTTATGGGGCTTGTTAGCCAAGGTCGACAAGCGAGCCCGGTGGGTGCGATTTCTCAGACCCTAGGTACAATCAACCGTCAGGTCGAACGCGCGAAGGCGATAGAGGAACGCCTGGCTTCCGGGCAGGCAGTCGTTGAGATCGATCCCGCCACTATTGATGGCTCGTTTATTTCAGACCGGCTGCCAGGTTCACCTGAGCAGCATGCTCATTTTGTTGAGCAGATCCGGCAGCATGGCCAGCTCACGCCTATCCTTGTTCGCCCGAAGGTCGGCGATGAGGGTCGGTTCGAAATAGCTTATGGCCGTCGACGGCTCGAGGCAGCCCGCACGCTTGGCAGGCCGGTGCGGGCCATCGTCCGGACGTTAACTGACGAAGAGTTGGTCATTGCTCAGGGGCAGGAAAACAGCGCGAGGTCGGATCTCAGCTTCATCGAGCGGGCGTTGTTCGCCGTACGGCTGGAAGAGCGAACATTTAGTCGGGACACGGTTATGGCGGCGCTGGATGCCGAAAAGACAGTGGTGTCTCGACTTATCACGATCGCTACCGAGATCCCGCGGGAGATCATCGAGGCAATTGGACCCGCCCCGGCAATTGGACGCCGGCGTTGGGAACATCTCCGCGATCTACTGCAGGAGGCCGTTGTTAAAACGCGTGCAAAGGCTTTGGTCAAAGCCAAGGACTTTGGCGATTTGTCGTCAGACGATCGGTTTGAGAGCCTGATCGGCAGCTTAAAGAGCCCTAAGGAGCGCGCGAAGGCCGAGCCGTTCGTCGCGATCGATGGGGTTCGGATTGCGAAGGTGGCTCGGTCAGACCGACGGGTATCCGTTGCATTCGATAGCCGTGTGACAGGCGGCTTCGGTAGTTTCGTGACCGAGCGTTTGGCAGGCTTGTATGGCGAGTACCGGGCAAAGGATGCCCAAAAGTAGGAAGGTCGGAGCGCCGTAGCGGGCGCTGCGAGCAATCAAACCAGCAACGAAGAGGATCAACACCGGCAAAAGAAAAAGGCCCCCGAAACGACGTCCCGGAAGCCTTTCTCCATTCCTTGGCAGGACAGAGAATCGCACTTCCCAAATTTGTAGTCAAGAGTCAGCGTCGTTTTGACGAGCGGATTTCCTTTGCCTGATTGAGGCAAGGACAATGTCACAGGACTACCCGACGACGCCATTTGGGCGGCGGCCGATGTCACTTGCCATGTTGGCAAGCCAGGCCGTGGCGCGCAGTTGCCCGGCCGACAAGACCGTTCATAAATGGACGATCTTCAGAGCTATTACTGAATGCAAAGATCGCCTTGGTATCTCAGACCGTGCGCTGTCCGTGCTGAACGCGTTGCTATCGTGCCTGCCTGAGACCGCGATGAGCGCCGGACCAGATCTCGTCGTCTATCCGTCGAATGAGCAGTTGTCCCGGCGAGCGCACGGCATGCCGGCGACCACATTGCGCAGGCATATGTTCGCGCTGGTCGACGCGGGCCTGGTCGTCCGCAGGGATAGCCCTAATGGCAAGCGCTACGTGAGGCGCGGGGAGGGCGGAAACGTTGAGAAGGCCTATGGCTTCGATTTGACGCCGATCGTGGCCCGGGCAGACGAATTTGAGCAAGGGGCCGCCGAGGTGGTTCGCCAGCGCCGAGAAATGGCGGTTGCGCGCGAACAGATCTCCGTGCTTCGGCGCGATATCGGCAAGATGATCGTGTTCGGCCTGGAGGAAGGCGTCAGGGGAGACTGGCAGGCCATCCAGGAGCGTTTTCGCCCGCTCTGCGTTAGGATCCCGCGGAGTGTTGTTCATGCGGACCTAGCCGGCCTGCTGGGCGACCTAAGCGAACTCGCCATTCATGTGGGTAAGCTGCTGGAATCTCATTCTGATGCAAGAAATATGAGCGGCAATGACAACCATAACGGTGCGCACTATCAGAATTCAAAGACAGACTCTCTAGATGAATCTGAACCCGCCTCCGGCAAAGTGGGGGCGCAGGTCACCCCTCACCAGGAGAAGCCCAAGCCTTCCGTCAAGGTTGGTTTCCCGCTTGGGATGATCCTGAAGGCTTGTCCGGACATAGGGATGTATCATCGCGGGGGGATTTCGACGTGGAATGATTTGGTCGCGGCGGCCGGCCTTGTGCGAGGGATGCTTGGCATCAGTCCGAGTGCTTGGGCAGAGGCGTGCCAGGCGATGGGTGACGTCGATGCCGCGGTTACGATCGCCGGCATTCTTCAACGAGCGGAGGAAATCAGGAGCGCCGGCGGATATCTGCGCGGATTGACGATGAAGGCGGCGGCCGGCCAATTTTCGACAGGCCCAATGATCATGGCGCTGATGCGGAGACAGATACCTACACCTGGAGCTCAGGCGTCGTGATCTTGAGCAATTTAGATGGGTTGAAGATCGCTTGGAGGGTCCGCCACCGTTCACGCGATGTGAGGCTGCCGCCGCAGATCCTGCCCCAACCTAGGACTGGGACAGCTTTCGCGACATCGTGGCGAACGGCGAACTCACCCAGCGCGTCGCCCCCTCGGCTTCGCGGTCTGTGCCTCTCTCAGACTTCAGCTCGGCCTCGGCGAGGCGCTGAAGATCGCGGTGATCGGAAAGGCCGCCTTCATTTCGATGGTGCTCAACACCTCCGCCGGCATCCGCAAAATTCCCTGGGCCTATCTGGAGGTGGCGCGCCTGCTGCGCCTAACCCGGCTGCCGACCCTGCGGCGAGCGTGTCGGCGATCTTCACCGGCATCCGCTACAGCCTGGCCAAGGGCTGGCGCACGCAATCATAAGGATTACCACGGTCGAGTTTGTCTAGCGTGCGATCAGACGGGAGATGTTGGGTTCTGTCGCAAATTTTGACGGTGTGCGCGATCAGGTATGAGGGGGCATTGGGACCGGGAAATTGCGATGTTCAAGGGCTGCCATTTTGACCGTTCGGTGATCCTTGTGTGCGTCCGTTGGTATCTGGCCTACGGCTTAAGCCTTCGGGATCTGGAAGAGATGATGGCGGAGCGGGGCATCAGCGTCGATCATTCCACCGCTGGGTCGTTCGCTTTTCGCCCGCACTGTTGAAGAGCTTCAACCTGCGCAAGCGGTCGGTAACCGGGAAATGGCATGTGGACGAAACCTACATCAAGGTCCGGGGCCAGTGGATGTATCTCTACCGCGCCATTGACAGCGTTGGCGACACCGTCGAGTTCTGTTTCAGCGAACATCGGGATCTTCTGGCGGCAAAGCGCTTCATCAGAAAGGCTCTCGCTCGCCACGGCCGGCCTGATCGCGTCGTCATTGACGGCAGCCAGACCAATCGGGAAGCCATTGTCCAATGTGATACGGCGCATCGCTTGGCATCCCGGGGATCTGCTCCCGGGCCCCCGGTCCTGATCCGCAACAGCAAATATCTGAACAACCGGATCGAGCAGGATCATCGACGGATCAAGCGCCGCGTCAGGCCGATGCTCGGCTTCAAGTCCACGGTCACGGCCAGCATCATCCTTTCCGGCATCGAGATGGTCGCCATGATGCGCAAACGACAGGCGAGGTTTGCCTACAATCCGGCCCCATCCCTTGCCGAGCAATTCGCCATCCTGGCCGCATAATGCAGTCGCATCAGACGTCATAGCGCGCCCCCTGGATAAATTTGCGACAGAACCCATCCAGGGTCTCGCCGGTCCGGCGATCGACGCCGTCCCGGAAGCTGAGCCCCGGTCAAGGACAAGCACCGCGCCGGATGGCGATGTCGCCCGACTAAAAGCTGATCGACGAGGTGACCTCGACGCTCGCCCTCAGCTGGTTGGCGAGATGCATGGAAACCATGCGCCTGCTCTCAAGCGAGGGCATGACGATGATTGTGGTGACACATGAAATAGCGTTCGCGCCGCCGGTTCTCATGCGGCCGGGGCCGGGGCCAACGCAGGAGTTCCGCGATCGAGCCGGGGCACGGCGGCGAGAAGCTTGATCGTGTAAGGGTGCTGCGGATTGTTCATCACCACGTCGGTCTCACCAATCTCAACCAGTTTTCCGCGGTTCATCACGGCGATGCGATCCGAGAGATGCGCGACAACCGAGATGTCGTGGGAAATGAAGAGATAAGCGACCCCCAGTCGGTCGCGCAGATCGGCAAGCAGGTTGACGATCGCCGCCTGGACGGAGACGTCCAGCGCCGAGACCGGCTCGTCGCAGACGATGAAGCGCGGTTCGGTGGCGAGCGCGCGGGCAATCCCGACGCGCTGCTTCTCGCCGCCGCTCATCTGATGCGCATAGCGGTCGGCATAATGCGCCGGCAGGCGCACGAGATCGAGCAAGGCACGCACGCGCTGAGGAACCTCCGCCTTGGGCGCGAGGTCGAAGCGCTGGATCGGCCGGGCCAGCAACTCGCCGACGGTCTTGCGCGGATTGAGCGAGGAATCCGGATTCTGGAAAACGATCTGGGCGACACGACGCATGCCCTCCAACGCGCGCTGGGGCCTGCCGGAGATGGTTTCGCCGCCTATCCGGATGGTGCCGGATTCCGGTTCGATCAGGCGCAGGATCGTGCGGCCGAGAGTGGTCTTGCCCGAGCCGGATTCGCCGACGAGCCCGAGCACCTCGCCCTCACGGATATCGAGCGTGATGTCGTCGACCGGTTTGATCTGCGTATAGTTGCGCTTAAATCGAAAGCCACTGAGGCTTAGACCTCCGCCGAGGAAGAAGCTCTTGTTGAGCCCGGCGACCGAGACGATCGGCTTTGGATCTCGCGCTGCGATTGCTGTCGCCGCAACGGTCTCGTCCGGCTGCGGCCAGGGCGCATCCTGCAGCCTCTCGGCATTGGTGCAGCGCACCTTGCGGTCGCCGACTGCGCGCAGAAGCTGCGGGGCATCGCTTGCCGGCGTGGCGAAGGGGCAGCGCGTGACGAAGCGGCATCCGGTCGGCGGCTTGCGCAGATCCGGCAGGCGGCCGGGAATGGCGGCAAGGCGCCGCTGCTTCAGCCCGATGCGCGGGATCGCGGCAAGCAGACCCTTGGCATAGGGGTGGATCGGTTGCTGCAGGACGTCCTCGGTCCGGCCCTGCTCGACGATTTGCCCCGCATAGAGCACCGCGACCTCGTCGGCGATGCGGCGTACGACGCCGAGGTTATGGCTGATGAATAGCATGGTCAGCCCGCGCTGCCGGCGAAGCTGTTCCAGCAGTTCGAGGATTTGCGCCTCGATCGTGACGTCGAGCGCCGTCGTCGGCTCGTCGAGTATCAGCAGGTCGGGCTCGGGTGCCAGCGCGCCAGCGATCAGCGCGCGCTGGCGCATGCCGCCGGAAAGCTCGTGCGGATAGGCCTTCGCCACCGCTTCGGGGTTGACGATGCCAACTTCGTTCAGCAGCTCGATCGCGCGCACCTGCGCCTGTGCCTTGGTGAAGCCGCGGTGGTGGATCAGCCCCTCCCCAACCTGATCGCCGATCGGCAGCGACGGGTTCAGCACGGAGAACGGATCCTGGAACACCAGCCCGAGCCGCGAGCCGCGCAAGCGGCGGCGGCCTTCGGCGGGAAGCGCGCCGATGTCCTGGTCGTCGAACAGGATGCGACCGGAGGCGATCTCGGCCTCGTGGGGGAGCAGGCCCATGGCGGCGAGAGCGATCGTGCTCTTGCCGGAGCCGGATTCGCCGACCAGCGCAAGCGTCCTGCCTTTTTGTACGTTGAGGGAAATCGAGGACAGGGCCTCGATCTCGCCGCCCGGTGTCCGGTAACGGACCGTGAGGTCGTCGATCTGCAGCATGATCAGCGTTTCCCTATCCGGGCTTTCAGCCGCGGGTCGAGCCGCTCGCGCGCGCCGTCGCCGAGCAGGTTGATACCAACGACCAGCACGCACATGGCGACGCCCGGCGCCAGCGCGATCCATGGCGCGCGGTCGATGAAGGAGCGGGCCTCCGCGATCATCAACCCCCAGTCCGAACTTGGCGGCTGGGCGCCCAGGCCGAGGAAGCTCAGCGCCGAGCCGAGCAGGATGGCATAGGTGACGCGAAGGCTCGCCTCGACGAGCAGCGGGGGCCAGGCATTGGGCAGGATCTCGCGGAAGAGGATGTAAGAGGTGCTCTCGGCGCGGGCCCTGGCCGCCTGGACGAACTCTTCATTGGCAAGCGTCAGTGTGACGCTGCGAGCGATCCGCGCAATCAGGGGGATATAAACGAACCCCACGGCGAGCGACGTCTTCCACAGGGCCGGTGGGGTCACGGCTAGAACCAGCAGGCCGAGCATGATCGGTGGCACCGCCATCAAGACATCGGCAAGACGCATGAGGATCTCGTCGATCCAGCCGCGGAAATAGCCGGCCGCGAGCCCCATCGGCACACCGATGGCGAGGCTGACCACGGTCGCGCTGACGCCCATGGCGATCGAAAGTCTTGCCCCCATCAGCAGGCGGCTGAGCACGTCGCGGCCATACTCGTCGGTGCCGAGCCAGTACGTCGCGTTCGGCGGCAGGAAGCGAGTGCGTATCGAGATCGTGTCCCAGGGATGGGGGGCGATCCAGGGCGCGAGCAGTCCGAGCAGCACAATTGTGCCTGTGATCAGCAGCCCGGTCTTGAGCTGCAGCGACATCGGCCGGCGCGGCGGCTTTTCCACCGGGGCGACCGGTTCGGGGACGGCGTCAACCGACATTGCGACCGAACCTGATCTTGGGGTTGAAACGGGCATAGAGGAGATCGGCCACGAGGTTGGCCAGCGCATAGATCGCGGCGACGACGAGGATGGAGGCCTGCAGCGTCGGCAGGTCGCGGTTCTGGATCGAGAACACGACCAAGCGGCCGAGGCCCGGATAGGCGAAGATGGTCTCGACGACGACGATGCCGCCCATCAAACGCCCGAAATCCAGTGCCAGTACCGTGATGGTCGGCAGCAACGCGTTGCGCAGGGCGTGATGCAGCACGACGACGCGCTCCGGCAGCCCCTTGGCCCGCGCGGCGGTGACATAGGGGCTCTGCAGCACCTCGATCATGCTCGAACGGGTCAGGCGCGAGACATGGGCGAGGTGCCCGAAGACCAGCGTGATGGTCGGCGCGATCAGGTGCTTCAGCCAGATCCAGATCCCGGCCGAAGGCGGCTCGTAGCCTGACGCCGGCAACCAGCCGAGCCAGGCAGCGAAGACCATGATGACCACGATCGCCCAGAAGAACTCCGGCACCGCGATGCCGAGATAGGTGCCGATAGAAATACCATGGTCGAGCGGGCGGCCATGGCGCAGCGCCGCGACGATGCCGAGCCCGACGCCGATCACCGCGACTAGCACGAAGGAGGCTCCGGTCAGCATCAGCGAACGGCCGATGGCCTCCGCCAGAAGCGGGCCGATCGGGCGGTTCATCAAGGTGGATTCACCGAGATTGCCGGAGAGAAAGCCGCCGGCCCAGCGCAGATATTGCTGCCAGATTGGGTCGGTGAGGCCGAGCTTGAGCTCGAGCGCGCGTACCTGTTCCGGGGCGGCGAACTGTCCAAGGATCAGATAGGCGACATTGGCGGGCAACAGAGCCGTGATGCTGAAGACGAGCATCGAGACCGCCACGAGGACGAGCACGACAAAGAGCAGCCGGCGCGCGATATAGGCGGTCATCGATGCGCGCTCCCGCTTAAGGCTTCAGGGTGACGTTCTTGAGCTCAAGCCAGAGCATCGGGGTCGACTTGAAACCCTCGACTTTCCTGCTGACCCCGTTCACATGCGCCATCGAATAGGCGATGATGCCCGGCACGGTCTCCTCGACGACCGCCTGGAACTCCCAGAAGAGCTTTTTGCGGGCCTCGTCGTCATTCGTCCGGCGGGCCTCGTCGAGAATCCTGTCGACGCGCGGTTCGTTGTAGCGCCAAAGCTGGCGGTTCCAGGATCCGGTCGAGTGATAGAATGGATAAAGCGCGGTATCGACGGTCGGGCGCGCGAAATAGCCGTCGACATACATCTGGGCCTTGCCGGCGACATTGGCGGTATAGGATGCGAAGGGCACGCGCTCGACATTGATGCGGATGCCGGCGGCGCGCGCCATGTCGCGCACAGCCACGCCAAGGCGAACACGCTGCTCACGCTCCTGCGGCACCTGGATCGGCACGTCGAAGCCGTTCGGGTAGCCTGCTTCTGCCATCAGCTTGCGAGCCTGGGTGATATCGGGGGGATTGAACTTCAGGGAAGTGTTGAAATAGGGATGGCTGGGCGGCAGCGGGCTGAAGGTCGGCGCGCCCTGGCCGAACAAGGCGAGCTCGACCAGCGCCTCCTTGTCGATAGTCAGCGCCAGCGCCCTGCGCACGCGCGGATCGTTGAAGGGCGGCCGCTCGTTGTTGAGGATCACTCCGTCCCAGGTCGGCGTCGGCACGCTGTCGATGCGGATCGTGGCGCTGTTTTTGAACTTGTCGACCGATTCATAGGGCAGGTTCCAGAGGATATCGATCGCGCCCGATTCCAGCGCCGCGATGCGGGCCGCCGCCTCCGGGATGACGCGCAGGGTCACGCCGTCGAGCTTGGGCAGGCCCTTCTCGAAATAGTCCGGGTTCTTGACCAGCTCCAACCGGTCGCCCGGGGACCACGACTTGAACATGAACGGGCCGGTGCCGATCGGGTGGGTCGAGAGCGCGTCGATCTTGTCCTTGGGGACGATCCGCAGCTGGCGATCGGCGAAAATGTCGGCGAAGCCGGCATACGGCAAGTTGAGCTTCATGGTGACCTCGAGCGGGCCGGTCGCCTCGACGCTCTCGATCATCGTCAGGTTCGAGCGTGCCCGCGAACCGGTCGCGGGATCGAGGATGCGCCTTACCGTGGCGACGACATCCTCGGAGTTCAGGGGGCGGCCATGATGGAACTTCACGCCCTCGCGCAGCTTGAAGGTCCAGGTCTTGAGATCGTCGGAGGCTTTCCAGCTCTCGGCCAGATCCGGCTTGACCGTCATGTCGGGGTCGATGCGTGACAGCCCGTTGAAGACGAGGTGAACATAGATGTACTCGTCGCCGATTGTGGTCTTCGACGGATCGAGCTGGTTCAGCGTGGTGCCGATGGCCACGCGCAGCGTGCCTTGCACCTGCGGCGTGCCTTGGGCGAGAGCCCGGAGGGAGGTCGCCGCCAGGAGCGCCGTCGTTACGGAAAGACCGAGTAGAAGTCGTCGTCGCATAGCTGGTCCCCTTCATCGTCTTCGAGGTCAGGCGCGGCCGTCAGGTGGAACGATCGCCGAATCCGGATCTATGGCGCGCGTCACGTAGAGATCGGCCATTGGCTCGTACTCCTGCCAGAGTCGTGCCAGGGTCGAGATCGGCGCGGGGTCGCTGTCGACACGCAGGTCGACATAAGGAAAGGCCTGTTTGTCGGCGACGATCAGCGCGGTCGAGACCAGCGGCTTGAATTCGCCGCCGGCTTCATCGCCGGCCTTGAGCGCGGCGATCAGGCGCGCCGCCAGCGGCGCAGCTGGGTCGAGCTCGAAGGCCCGCACCATTGCGAACGGCACCTCCTTTGTCCGGACGATGTTGCCGAGGGCAACGCAGTCGCGGCCATGGGCCTCGGCCACTTCTGGCCTGCAGCTGGCGCCGCTGAAGGAGGCGGTGCGCCCCTGCGCGTCGATGACGGCGACCTGACGCCAGTCGCTGCGCGGCGTCGCGCCGACGAGCGCGCGGATCACGTTCTCGGCGGAGTAGCCCCGGCGCAGCAGGTCGAGCGCCAGCGGGCCGAGACGGGGGTCGGTCATGTTCTGCGTCAGCGCCGCGCCGATGCCGGCGGCGGCGTAGGGACAGCGCGAGCCGACGGCGATCGACGAGGTCGTCACCACGGCGCCGAGCATGCCGGTGCGGGCACAGCGTCCGGCGAGCGAATAGGTCATCGTGCAGCCCCGTTCCTGATCGCCACGATATCGATTTCCATCAGCAGCTCGGGGCTGGCGAGGCCCTTGACCACCACCGTGGTGAAGGCCGGCGGCCTGGTTCCGAAGCGCTTGAGGACCGCGGCATTCACGGCCGGGAGGAAGTCGCTTTCGGTGACGTAGACGGTTGCCTTCGCGACGTCGGCGAGCGTGGCGCCCGCATCGGCCAGCAGCTCGGCGACATTGTCCATGGCCTTCTCAGCCTGGGCCCGCGCATCACCCGCGCCGTGGAGCCGGTGGTCGAGGCCCATCCCGGTCTGGCCGCGCAGGAACACGCGGTCGCCAGCGACCACGGCCATGCAGAGCTTGGTATCCAGGCCCTGTTCCTGCGTGCCGTAGCGCGCGGCGCTGGAATGGTAGGGCCGCAGCCGCTGATGCGGTTTGCCATCCTGCTTCGGAATCACGACGACATCGATTTCGAACAGGATCTCCGGCCGTGCGAAGGCGGTGGTGACGATGCCGGTCGACACCGGGCGGGCGTCGCCGAAATGCTTGCCGATCATCGGATAGGCCGCCGGGCGATAGGCCCGGTCGCTGATATACACCGTCATCTTGCAGACATCGTCCATACTCGCGCCGGCTTCGGCGAGCAGCGTGGCGAGGTTCTGCATGGCGGTGTCAGCCTGGGCGGTGGCGGCGGCCAAGCCGCGGCCGGAATCCGGGCTGGGGCTGTGATCGAGGCCTGCTCCGGTCTGACCGCGCAGGAAGAATTCGTTGTCGGTCTTGACCACCATCGAGCCCTTCCACGGGAAGCCCTGTCCGTGCCAGCTCTCGAAGGTGTAGGGCCGCGTATAGGCTGCGCCGCCTTGCGGGATCGCCGCCTCGGCATCGATCTGCACGATCAGCTCCGGCCGGCCCAGCCCGGCGACGACCAAGCCGGTGCTGACCGGGCGCGCGTTCGGCACGCGTTCCGTGATCACCCGGTAGATGTCCGCCCGATAGCCGCGGTCGACGATGCAGGTGGTCAGTTTGGTGAGGTTGTCCAGCGCGCCGCCCGCCGCCTTCAACGCCGCTTCGAGCTGGTCGAGCGCCGCATGCGTCTGCGTGGCGGGGTCGCCCAGCCCCTTGACCGAGCCATCGGCCTGCGCGGCGTTGGCGCCGCTGAGATAGAGGCGCTCGCCATGCCTGACCGCCGACGGGATGGGCGTGGCGTCACAGCCGGGGATCGAAATGGTGCGCGGCAGAAGGCGATCCATAGGCAAGGCTCCGATCGGGGCGGTTTTCAGGCGGACAGATAGGCGGCGGCGGCGAGCGCATGCGTACGGACGACGTGGAGGAACTCCTCCACTTCGACATATTCGTCAGGCTTGGCCATGTTCGTCGGCCGGCAGCCATACACATAGGAAGGCACGCCGTTCTGGCGCCAATGCTTGCAATCGGTGGCGCCGAGGCTGACCGCCGAGGCCGGCTCCTGCCAGCCGAGATCGCTGACGGTGCGCTTCAGGATCGTCAGCATCTCATGGTCCGGTGCGCTGACCGTCGGCTCGCAGGAATGGCTCCAGACCGGCGTGAGGCGCGCTTGCGGATAGCGGGCGACACGGCGCTCGACCTCGGCGAGCACGAAGGCATGCGTCATGCCGATCGGCAGGCGGATGTCGACCTCGAGCCGGCAATGTCCGGGCAGCATGTTGATCTTCACGCCACCCTGGATGACGCCGACCGAGACGGTGACCTTGTTGAGGATCGTCGAGGCGCCGGCGCCGACGCCGTGGTCGATCGCGGCGAAGCCGGCCTCGATCGCTTTGCGGATGGCGGCGTCCTGCTCCACCGGCAGATCTTCGAGCGTGTAGAGATCACGGATCAGGTCGGAGGCGATGCGGATCGCGTTCGGGCTGACATGGGTGTAGGCGGCATGGGCGCCGGGCGTGTCGATCTCGACGACGATGCGCAGCGTGCCCTTTTCACCAAAGCGCACCATGCTGGGCACGCTCGGCTCGCCGTTCAGCATGCAGTCGCCGCGGAACTCCTCGCCGAACTGCTCGATCAGCCATTTCGCGCCCCAGGTGCCGCCGGTCTCCTCGTCGGAGACGCAGGTCACGGTGAGGCGCCCGCCGAGCTCCTCGCGCAGCCGGTGGAGGTAGATATAGGTCCAGATCGAGGCTGTGGTGCCGCATTTCATGTCGGCGACGCCGCGGCCATGCACGCGGCCATCCTCGATTGCGCCGCTCCAGGGATCGCGCGCCCAGCTTTCACGCGGGCCGGTCGGGAACACGTCGATATGGCCATTGAGCACGAGATGACGGCCGGGGCGGCCGCCCTCGAAGGTGCCGACCACGTTCGGCAGATGGTCCTTCGCCGAGCGGATCTCGACGGGGACCTGCCGGGCGCGCAGCTGCGCCTGCAGCCACTGCGCGCAGTCGCGCGTGTCGCCGGGTGGATTGGGCGTGGGGATCGCGACGAAGCGCGACAGGAAGTCGACCAGCTCGTTTCGGTCCTGCTCGATCCAGGACAGGATGCGATCCTTCACCGACCTCGACGACATGATGCCTTCTCCCCTTCGCGCAGCCGGCCGGATGGCCCGCCAGTTGCGCCCGCATCGTGGAAGCGGCTTTTCCTTGTTGTTTTTTCGCTTCCACTCACGAGGCTAAGCCATGCGTTGCGCGCCAATCAAATTAAAATCCCGAGGTTCCTATTCGCCCAGCTTATAGTGCAGGGCACGCGCGTGCTCAGAGGAGTGCGGCGCCGAAATTCCGCTCGGGATCCATATCGGCGGTGAGTTGTCCCGTCGGCTCGCCGGCCCAGCCGGCCTTTCTGCCGAGCCAGCGGCCGCTTCCGGGCGCGGCCACACAGGCGCCGTCGGCGATGATATCGCGGCCCCGCGCCAGGACATGCACCGGCCAGCCGGTCACGCTGCGGCCGGCGAAAGGGGTGAACCCCGTCCGGTCATGCATGGCCGCGTCGGTGATCGTCACGTCCTTGTGGGGATCCCAGATCGCGATGTCGGCATCGAGACCGACCTGGATCGCGCCTTTGCCTTGCAGGTTGTAGATCGCTGCCGGTGCCGTTGCGGTCAGGTTGACGAAGGCTTCGAGGCCGCGGCCGGCGAATTCGGGGCGTCCCTTCGAGACCAGCGCGTCGAAAAGCAGGGGCAGTCGAGTCTCGAGGCCCGGCATGCCATTGGCGATCTGCTTGAAATTCGGGTTCGGACCGGCCGCGAGCTTGCCGGTTTCGTCAAAGGCATAGGGCGCATGGTCTGACGAGATTGTCTGGATGTCGCCCAGCGCCAGCGCGCGCCAGAGCGCGTCCTGATCGGCGGCGTCGCGGGGAGGTGGCGAGCACATCCATTTTGCCCCTTCCATCCCCGGCTTGTCGAGGTCGTGCCGGGTCAGGAACAGGTATTGCGGGCAGGTCTCGGAAAAGACTTTTCGGCCCTGGCCGCGCGCCTCGCGGATCACCGCCGCACCTTCCTCGGTCGAAACGTGGAAGATCATGATCGGCTGATCGAGAAGGGTCGCCGCCGCGATCAACCGCGTGAACGCTTCTGCCTCCGAGCCGCGAGGGTGACTTGCCGCGTGATATTTCGGAGACGAATATCCTTTCGCCAGCAGCTTCTTGCCCATCCAGGAGATCATGCCGTGATTTTCGGCATGGACGCAGACCAGGGCCCGGTTCTGCCGCGCTGTCAGGAGCAGGTCGAGCAAGGGCTCGTCGTCGATCTTGATCAGGTCATAGGTCATGAAGACCTTGATCGAGGCATGGCCCTCGCCGATCAGGGCCGGCAGATCGGTGTCGATCGTCTTGGCGTCGGGATTGGCGACGATCAGGTGGAAGGCGTAGTCGACCATGGCACCGCGCCGCGCGCGCTCGGCATAGTCCGAGACGACCTGGCGCAGATCGAGCCCGCGATGCTGCGCGGCAAAGCACATCACCGTCGTGGTTCCGCCGAAGGCCGCCGACGCCGTGGCGCTCTCGAAATTGTCGGCCGTGAGCAAGCCGTTGGCCGAGACCTGCTCGATATGGGCATGGGTGTCGACGCCGCCGGGCAGCACCAGCTTCCCGCGCGCATCGATTTCGCGCCGGCCCCTCAGGCCCTCGCCGACGGCGACGATGCGCTCGCCGTTGACAGCGACATCGGCGGCGAAGGCACCGGTCGCGGTGCCGACCGTGCCACCTCGGACGACGAGATCATAGTCTGCCATGGTCGTTCGTGCTCCTGCCGGACGCGCGGGTTTCGAGCGTCGATGATGCGTTGCATCACGCAAAGGGGAAATCGATGTCGCGCAGTTCGCGTATTCTCGTCATCGATCCGAACTCGAACGAGACGGTCACCTGAGGGCTGCGCCAGGCGGTTCGGCCGCGGGACTCTCGAGTGCGGCCTCGAGATCGTCTGCGAGACGCTGGGCGAGGGTCCATTGGGCATCGAGACGCGGGAACATGCCGATAGCGTCGCCATTCCGCTGCGCCGTCGCGTCGAGGCTGTGAATGACGTCGATGCCTTCGTCATCGCCTGCTACTCCGATCCGGCCATACACGGCGTGCGCGAAGGTGCCGCGCGCCCGGTGTGCGGCATCGCCGGATGCGGCGTGCTGGCGGCACGAACCCGTGCCGAGCGCTTCGGCGTCATCGCCATCCGCTCCTGCTCGATCCCGCGCCATATCCGCTATCTGCCTCAGATGACGTTGATGGATCGCTTTGCCGGCGAGCGGCCTTTGGAGATGTCGGTCGCGGAAACCGCGACGGGAGAAGGCAGGCTGGCGCGAATGATCGCGATCGGCCGCGCGCTGAAAAAGCTCGATGGCGCCGGCGTGATCGTCATGGGCCGTGCCGGCATGGCGCGTCACCGCAAGCCGTTGGAGCAGGCGCTGGGCATCCCCGTCATCGATCCGACCCAGGCGGCGGTCGCAATGGCGATCGCAGCCGTCGGGGTGCAATCGGGCGTTGCCGTCCGGCACGAGCCGATTCCTGATCTGGGCGCAGGAGCGGCTCAAGCGAGGGCCAGCAGTCGTGGCAGCACGCCAACATCGTCCAGCGTTTCGAGCACCAGGACGGTCCGTGCCAGTTCGTCGACCTGGCTCGCGGGCAAGACGAGGCCGGCGAGTTCGTCGAACTTGCCGCGCAACCGCGCCAGGCTGATCGGGTTTTCAGGGTGGCCGAGCGGTATGCAGGTCGGTTCCTCGATGCGTCGGTCATCGGCGGCCTCGACGATCAGAGAGGATTTCCAGCTCGCTGTGACCGTCTCGTCGAGGACGATCTCGACCTTTGCCAGCATCGCGGTGAGCTCGGAGTCGTTCCGGCGCTCGTTCGCATAGGCGTCCAGGCCGGCAGCGCCCAGACAGATCCTCGCCGCGACGGCATAGGGCAGGCTCATCTGCGCCGCAGGCAGCGTGGCGACGTCGCGCCCGCCGACCATCCCGTTCAGGAAACTGTTGAGCCGCGCCTTGACCGAGCGAATGTCCTGCGGCCGGAGCGCTTCACGATCAAGCACCCGCCCGATCGCGTCGACGGCGGCATGCGTGTCGCGGCAGGACGCATAGGGCTTGATCGCCGCATGGCGCAGCAGCCAGTCGTGACCAAGACCCTGAACAAGCCGCTCCGGCGTCGCCGCCGCCTGGCCATAGGTCCTGAAGAAACCGCCCCAGACATCGTCGAAGGTTCGCCGCGGGCCGGTGATGCCCTCGCGGGCTAGTAGCGCCGCCAGCAATCCTGCCTCCGCGGCTCGGCCGGCATGCACGCGCTTGGTCATGGCGCCGTCATGGACGAAAGCCCACAGGCCCGAAGCACAACTGGCGGCGATGCCCAGGCAAGCCGCGGTCTGCTCTGGCGAGAGCCGCAGGAGCGAGGCTGTCGCGGCGGCGGCCGCAAAGACACCGCAAGTGCCGGTCGAATGCCACCCGGAGGCGTTGTGCGGGACATAACCGCCGAGCCCTTCCATGACGCGGCGGCCGACATCGTAGCCGAGCACGGTCGCCGTCAGGAAGTCGCGGCCGCTGACCCTGTATTCAGCCAGTCCCAAAGCTGCGACGAGCGCCGGCAGGACGACCGCGCCGGAATGATCGCATCCGCCGGTATCGTCCAGTTCGAAGGCATGGGCGGCGATGCCGTTGACGAAGGCGGCATCGCGGGGGGCGAGCGTTCCCGACGCACCCCAGAGCGGTGCAGCGCCGGCGTTGCCGGCACGTGCAAGAGCGGCGTGGGCGCGTATCGCTACCTGCGAGGTCGCTCCGGCAAGGCCCGCGCCGAAGGTGTCGAGGCAGTGGTGCTTCGCCTTGACGACCATGTCGGCAGGGATGTCGCCATAGCGCGCCTGTGCGACGAAGGAGGCCAGTGCTTCGATCATTGCGCCCAGTCGCGCGTTCTCAGGTTGCATTGTGTGCGACCCAATCCGCCATCACGGCGCAGGCATCGAGAAAGTCCTCGATCTCCATTCGCTCGTCGGGATTGTGGCTGCCATTCTCATTGCGCACGAACAACATCGCGCTCGGAACGCCGGCCGCCGCGAAGGCCGCCGAATCATGCGAAGCGGGACTGCCGAGCGGCATCGCTCTCACGCCGAGCCGTGCTGCTGCTTCCGTGAAACCCGCGACGATGTCGCGATCGACGAGCCCGACCGCCGAGGAGGCGCGTTGTCCAAGATCGAATTCGACGCGCCTCTCGGCCTCGATCCGGTCGACGATCGCGGGCAGTCGCGCCTCGATCTTGGCGAGCACCTCGGTATCATAGGCCCGGACATCGAGGCTGAAATGGAAGGCGCCTGCGACTGTCGTCAGGCCATGCTTGGTCGCATCGGTATGGAAGCGGCCGAAGGTCATCGCCACCGGGATATCAGCCGCCTCGTGCTCCGCCCAGATCTCGTCCAGCGCTTTCGCGAAGGCCACACTCGCCATCGCCGCATCGTGCCGGAAGCGCCGCGGCGTGCCGACATGGTCGTGCCGCCCGGTGACCTTGGCGTTCGGAAAGCGGAAATTACCGGGGATGCCAGTGCAGATCGCAACCGGGTAGCCTGCTTCGACCAGGCTCGGCGCCTGTTCGATATGCAGTTCGAGGAAGGCGCGGATGTTCGCGGGGTCAAGGAAGCGCTCGCGGCGGCGTAACCGCTCGGGATCGCCGCCGCAGGCCGCGATATGCTCGGCCAGCGAGCGCTCGGTATCGATGCGCCGGTTCTCCAGCGCGCCGTCCGGCAACGTCCCCAACGCCGAGCGGCTGCCGATATAGGAGACCTCGAACCAGACGCTTTCCTCGGCGCGCACGCCCATCACCGTCACGTCGCATTGCGGCTGAAGGCCGAGCTCGCGCAGCGCCGCGATGACGACCAGTCCAGCCACCACGCCGGCCGCACCATCGAAATTGCCGCCATGGGCGACGCTGTCGAGATGCGAGCCCATGAGGATGCGGGGGCGGCTGCGATCGAGCCCGACCCAACTCGCATAGGTGTTGGCCGCCGCGTCGCGTTGAATGTCCAGTCCCGCCGCCCGAGCGGCCTGGGCGAAGACCTCGTGGCCGAAATTCTCGCCCGTGCCATAGGTGTCGCGTATGATCCCGGGGTTGCCGGCACTGCCTTCGGCCAGTCGAGCGAACAGCGCGAGCGCCATTTCCCGCTGTGCAGCGATGGCGCGCTTCAGCACCTCGGGGGCGACCATCGGTGCCGCCTCACGCTCTTTTGCCGGTCTGTTCATTTGTCGAAATAGCCGGCGCGGACGGTGGCGCCGATCATGTTGACGATCAGGCGCCCGGCGGTGATGCAGGTGATCTGGTTGACGTCGCTGCGCGGCGTGATCTCGACCACGTCCATGCCGACGACGCGGCCCTTCTTGACCAGGCCATGGATCAGGCTGCGGGCCTGCGGAAAGGTCACGCCGCCCGGGCACGGGCCGGCCACGCCCGGCGCGATGGCCGGATCCATGCCGTCGAGATCGACTGTGAGATAATAGCGGCCGCCATCCGGGATGCGGGCGAGCACGGACTCCATGCCCTTTTCATGGACCTCATAGGCGCTGACCAGATGGGCGCCATAGGCCTTGGCCGCCTCGACTTCCTCGGTGCGCGCGCTGCCGGTGGCGCGCAGGCCGATCTGGAAGATCTCGCCGACATGCGCCATCTCGGAAGCGCGCCGGATCGGGCTCGAATAGCCTTCGGTGACACCGTTGACCTCCTGGCGCCAGTCGAGATGCTGGTCGATCTGGATCAGTGTGATCGGCCCCTCGCCATCGAGCCCGCGCAGCACCGGGATCGGCACGCCATGGTCGCCGCCGAGCACGATCGGTAGCGCCCCTGCGGCGCGGATCTTGCGGATTGCCGCCTCTGCTTTGCGATAATGGGCGCCCAGATCGCGGAAATCGCCGATGATGTCGCCGCAATCGACGGTGCGGATCGGCCGCCCGTCATAGAGCGGGCCGCCGAGATCGAAATCGTAGCGCTCGATCGAGCGAGTGATCCGGTCGGTGGCGCGCCTCATGGCGGCCGGCATGTTAGTCTGGTCGTTGACGATCTCGGCGAAACTGTAGGCATCGCCATAGGGAATGCCGAGAAAGGCGATATCGGCCTGAAGCCGATCGAGATCTGATGCGAGTTCCGAATAGAGGAAGGTGGCGTGGCCGGTTTTCGGGGCGCTGGTCAAGGTCATTGGATCCGTCCGGGGCAATTGAGGGGTCATGCGTCGCGCCAGCGCAATTCGCCGGCGGCCGGGGCGATATCGGGATTGGCCGCGATCATCCGTTCCCAGACGCGCTGGGTGACAGCGTCGGCCTCGTCGAGCAGCGCGTCTTCGTCGATCGTCAGAACCTTGCGGTCACGCATCACGAATTCGCCGTCGACGATGACGGAATGGACGAGGCCGGGATGGCCGTAATGGACGATGTTGGAGAGCAGGCGGATGATCGGCCGCATCGCCGGCGCCCGCAGGTCGATCAGGGTCAGGTCCGCTTTCAGGCCAGGCATGATCGCGCCGATACGGTCGGCTGCGCCGATGCTGGCGGCGGCGTCGTGCGTGACCATGTCGAGCACCTGCTGAGGGGAGGGGGAGGTTCCGCCTTCCTCGTCGCGGCCGCGGCCGGTGCGGTGGGCGATCGCGGCGATGGCCATCGCCTGGAACATGTCCTCGCTCATATTGTCGGTGCCGATCGCGATCCGCGCGCCGGCATCCCGGATCCAGCCGATCGGGACCTTGTGCAGGCCGCGGCGGCTCGAACTCGCCGGGCAATGGGCGAGCGTGACGCCGCGCTCGGCGAGAAGCGCGACGTCCTCGCGCGTGCAGAAGGTCCAATGTGCCGAGGTGAGATCGGGGCCGAGGAACCCTTCGCGATCGAGATAGCCGGCCGGTGTCAGATCATAACGCTCGCGGATCGATGCCACCTCCCCGGTGCTCTGGGCGAGGTGGCAGGTCCGCGTCAGTCTATATTTATCGGCCATCTCGCGCAGCCGGGCGAGCATCGCAGGCGAGCAGTTGTCCGGCGCGTGCGCGGCGACCTGGCAGTTGACCCGGCCGTTGCGCGCGCCGTGCCAGGTCTCGATCAGCCCTTGGGCACGGTCGAGAAAGGACTGTCCAAAGGCTTCGTCGACCGAATAGTCGCCGAAGCGGATCTTGCGGGTGTCGATGTCGGCACAGGATTCCGATAGCCGGAGCCTCAGGCCCGTGTCGGCCATCGCCCCGGCGTAAGTCGCGACATGGCGAAAAAGGTCGACTAGCGTGGTGGTGCCGCTGCGGATCGCTTCCAGGCAGCCCAGCGCGGCCATGACGCCGCGCTCATGGTCGCTCATCGTGTAGGAGATCGGCGACATGTAGCGGTAGATGATCTCGCCGTCCCAGTCCTCAACCGTGCCGCGCAGCGAAGTGAGAACGGTATGCGTATGCGCATTGATCAATCCGGGCAGGATGGCGAGCCCCCGCCCGGACATGCGCGGCAGCGCCGGATAGGACCGTTCCAAATCCGCCGTCGTGCCGACCGCCAGGATGCGATCCCCACCGATCGCGACGGCACCGTTGTCGATGATCCGCCGCTGCGCATCGCAGGTGACGACCGCGGCATCGATGATCAGCAAATGCATCGTTGGGTCCGCAGCGAGAAATTCGCCTTTGACCGTAAGACGGAACCTGCCGAGCCGGCAACGCCGGCACCTATGCTTTATCCGCGGGAACGATAACCTGAGCAAATAGTCTGGCGCACTCTGCCCGGGCGAGCTTGACGACCTTTCGTTAGCCTCCTGCCTGTCGTCGCGCAGGAAGGCTTCCGTGCCGCATGAGAGCGTGCGCTTCCCCGAACGCCAACGGAAGCCGCCCCGCCTCTGGCCGGCCTGGTCGGATGCGTCGCCAGCTGGAGATTGGCGGCGAAGAGCGGAGGCAATCGGTCGGCCCCGGCAATGCCCGTCCCCGCGGGCACGCACTCTGTATTGCAGTAGCGGGCCTCGATCGAGAATGCGCAGGGCTCACCGCCTTGTCGAAGGCCTGGTGCAACAGCCTTCCCATTCTGGCGCTTCGCCCCAGCGCTATGAACGGCACGCCGCGAAGTTCGGCCGGCTCGATATGCACCTTCAGCGGCAAAGGGTGGTCAACTCGATCTGATGCAGGTTCATGCGCACAATCTGGGACCGCGTGGGTGCAGCACGCGCAAATACCAAGCGCTCCAAATCTTCGGCGCCGGGCTGAACGTCCAGCGGTGACAGGCCTTCCAATTTCCATCCTGCAGGCCGCCCCATGCAGTGCAGAAGGCGGTTCGAAGGCTATTTCTCTTCCGAATAGGCATCCCGAAAACACGATAGCTCGCCCCATTGAACCCGCGGGGCTTTTGGGGAATTTTTGTCATGGGAGGGTCGTTATCGATGATCGAAAATAAATACGACGTCACGAGACTCAGGGTTATGCAACGGCGTCATTATGGACGTATCGTTGCAGCCGCTTTCGTCATTATCGCTCTGGCATTTATTGTTCATGCATTCGCGGTTGGTCAGATCGAATGGGATTATGTTGGTGAGTTTCTAGCCGTTCCTGTTATTTTGCATGGCCTTGTGAATACCATTGTAATGGCATTCCTTGCCATGGCGCTCGGGATCACGCTTGGTACGATATTCGCCGTCATGCGGCTGTCGAATAACCCGGTTCTTTCGACAGTCGCCGTCGGATATATCTGGTTTTTCCGCGCAGTTCCGGCTCTTCTTCAGCTTTTGATCTGGTTCAATCTCGCTCTCGTTTTCCCCACGATCGAGATTCCCGGGCTTTTCTCGATCAGAACAGTCGATGTGATGACACCGTTCGTCGCGGCTTTGCTGGGCCTTGGGATTCAGCAGGGTGCCTTCACGGCCGAAGTCATCCGCGCCGGACTGCTCTCCGTCGACAAAGGGCAGTTCGAGGCGGCGAAGACAATCGGCATGCCAAACCTTCAAATGCTTCGGTACATCGTCATGCCCCAGGCAATGCGCGTGATAATTCCGCCGGTCGGCAATGAATTAATCGGCATGGTGAAGCTTACATCTCTGGCGAGCGTCATCCAGTACGCCGATATTCTCCATGGCGCCCAGAACATCTACTACGCCAATTCCAGGGTCATCGAACTTCTTATGGTTGCAACGCTCTGGTACATCCTGATCGTGACGATCCTCAGCCTCATTCAAATAAAAATCGAAGGCATTTACGCCCGCGGCGTGACCTTCAAGGCGTGAGGAAAATCATGAAACTGGACAGTCATAATTGCCATTCGGGCCAACCCTCTCCGCTTGTCGTCGCGGCTTCGGTCGCCAAGAATTTCGGCTCGGTCGAGGTTCTGAAGGGCGTCGACCTGACGGTAAAGAAGGGCGAGGTCGTCTGCATCATCGGGCCGTCAGGCTCCGGCAAGAGCACCTTCCTGCGCTGCATCAATCATCTGGAGCGCGTCGACGGTGGCGCGATCTGGGTCGATGACGAGCTGATCGGATACAGTCGGCGCGGGGACGAGCTCTACGAACTGAGCGACGCCGAAGCCTGCCGGCAGAGGCGCTCGATCGGCATGGTCTTCCAGAAATTCAACCTGTTTCCGCATCTGACGGCGCTCGAGAATATCACGGAAGGCCCGATCAAGGTGCTCGGCGTCAAGGTCGCCGACGCCAACGCGGAAGCCATGGACCTGCTCGCCCGCATTGGCCTTGCAGACAAGCGTGACGCCTTCCCGGCCCAGCTCTCGGGCGGTCAGCAGCAACGGATCGCGATCGCAAGGTCGCTGGCGATGCGACCGAAGCTGCTGCTCTTCGATGAGCCGACCTCGGCGCTGGATCCCGAGCTGGTCGGCGAAGTACTCAATGTGATGCGCGATCTGGCGGTCAACGGAATGACCATGATCGTCGTGACCCACGAACTCGGCTTCGCCCGGGATGTCGCGCATCGCGTTGCCTTCATGGACCAGGGCAAGATCATTGAAATCGGCGCGCCGAAAGACATCCTCGAGGCGCCGTCCAGCAAGCGCACCAAAGAGTTCATCTCAGCCATCAGGTAAATCTCTTACAATTTCACCAATTCTGAGGATTCATACGATGCTTGGATTTAAGGCCGTAAATATTCTGGGCGGTATGGCGATGTTCTGCTCGCTGGCTGCCGCACAAGACTTGCCCGAGAACATCAAGAAGGCAGGCTCGCTTGTGATCGCGAATATGCCCAATTACCCGCCGCTCGAGTTCAAGGACCCGAGGACCTCGACCCTGCAGGGTCTCGACATCGACCTGGGCAACGCCATTGCCGGCAAGCTCGGCATCAGGATCAGGTGGTCCGAGATGAGCTTCGAGCAGGTCGTTCCCGCCATCTCCACCGGGCGGGTCGATCTCGTTCTCAGCGGCATGTCGGACCTCCCCTCCCGCCGCGACACCATGGTGTTCGTCGACTGCATGGTCTCTGGTGCCCAGTTCTATACCAACCACGATCGCGCCAGCCAGTTCAGCAAGGCGACCGATCTGTGCGGCCAGAAGGTCGGCGCCAGCAGGCGCTCGGCCTTCCCCGCCGAAATCGACAGATGGAGCAAGGTGCACTGCGAGGCCCAGGGCAGGCCGGCCATCGAAGTCATCGGCACCGAAGGCTCGGTCGATGCCCGTACGCAGCTCAAGCAGAGGCGCATCGCAGCCGCGCTGCAAGGCGCCGAGACGCTGCCTTATCTGATGCAGATGGAGCCCAACACCTACGCCCTCGTCGGCGCGCCGATCACCTCGGTCTATCAGGGCATCGGTCTTGCCAAGGACAATGTCGCGTTGCGCGACGCGATAGCCGGAGCCCTGAAGCAGTTGATGGAGGAGGGTACCTACCAATCCATCATGGCCAAATGGAACCTGGGGAACATGGCCGTCGACCGGGTCATGATCAACAGCGAGGCGAGAGCCACAAACTGATCAAGCGGTTTCTTGGCGCCGCGGCGGTGCAAATCTCGGAGAGTTACACCGTCGCAGCAACGTGAACCCTTCGCCGGGCGTCAAGGCGCGCGACAGGATGTTCGCAAAACCGTGCTTCGTCACCGACACCAGCCAGGCATTTGACCGCCCGGCCATGCTTATGTTTGCCCCGATTTCCCCATCACGCAGGTGAGCCTATGATTCCCGACATCCCGACCAAGCCCGCCAATGCCTCTGGACCCGCTCCGGACTTCCCCTGGCCCAACAATGCCAAATGCGCCGCGTTCCCGGGCTTCGACGTCGATGCGGAAACCGCATGGCTGGAGAAGGATCCCACGCATGTCGACCGCCTGGTGACCTTGTCCTTCGGCGGCTACGAAGCGCGGGTCGGCGTGCCCAAGCTCCTCGAGCACCTGCGTGCGATCAATGTGAAGTCGACTTTCTTCATCCCGGGCTGGGTGATCGAGACCTATACGAAAATGTGCGAGGACATCGTCCGCGATGGTCATGAGGTTGCCCATCACGGCTATCTGCACAAGCGCCCGGATCCGACCAGCTTCGATGTCGACGTCGAGGAATTCGACCGCGCCATGGACAGCTTCAAGCGCCATCTCGGCGTCAAGCCGGTCGGCTACCGCGCCCCTTCGGGCGAAAACTATGATCGGCTGATGAAGCACATCCGGGACCAGGGCATTTTGTACCTGTCCTCCCTCCGCGACGATATCCGCCCCTACCGCCATGTCATGCAGGATGGCTCGGCCGGCCCGATCGAGCTCCCCATCAACGCCTCCTTCGATGACTGGCTCTACGGCCTCAGCAACCGCATCAGCCCGCGCCCGATGTTCCCCAAGGAGCATGTCCTCTCGATCTGGAACGACGAGCTCGATCAGACACGCGAATGGGGCGGGCTGGTCTCGATGGTCATGCATCCGCAGGTATCCGGCCGCCCGATGCGGTTCGGCATTTTCCGGGATTTCATGGCGCGGGCCCAGTCCTATGGTGACGTCTGGATTGCGACCGGCGAGCAGATCGCCCGCCATTTCATCCAGCAGGAACAGAAGCGCGGCTGATCACGGTCGTACGTCCTTGAAATCTCAGGCATCGGAATAGGATACCATGTTAACACGCATTTCTGACGCCGATGTCGTGATCGCCTACAAGGCCGACATCGACGATCATGTCTATCTCAGGAACACGGACGTCGTGTTCGATCACGCGGGCATTCGTCACATCGGGCCCGGCTTTTCCGAGCCGGTCGACAAGACCATCTCCGGCAAGGGGTTGATGGTCATGCCGGGCCTGGTGGACGTGCACTCCCACCCGTCCACCGAGCCCGGCAACAAGGGCCTGACGGACGAGGTGGGCAGCCGGCGGATCTACAATTCGACGCTGTACGAGTTTCTCTGGCTGTACCGCGCGGATGCCAACGGCATCCCGCACCTCAATCACGTCGCTTGGTCGGAACTGCTGATGTCGGGCGTCACGACGCTGGCGGATTTGTCCGTGCCGTCGCCGGGCTGGATCGAGAGGGCTGTCGCCTCGGGTCTGCGCATGGTTCTGGCGCCGCTGTTCCGCAATGGCCGCTGGTTCACCCGCAACGGCTATCTCGTCGAGTACGAGCTCGACGATGCCGCGGGCGAGCGGGCGATGGACGAGGCGCTCGCGGTCGTCGACGAGGCCTGCGCCCATCCCTCAGGGCGTCTCTCCGGAATGGTTTCGCCGGCACAGATCGATACCTGCACGGGCGACCTGATCCGGAAGGCTGTCGACGCGGCGGCGCGGCGGAACCTGCCGATTCAGATTCATGCCGCCCAGTCGATCGCGGAATTTCACGAGATGGTCCGCCGCACGGGCATGACAGCGGTCGAGTGGCTCGACTCGCTCGGCTATCTCGGCCCCAATGCGTCGATCGGGCATGCGATTTTCCTTGATCATCATCCTTGGGTGCGCTGGCCGACCAGGACCGATCTCGGGCGCCTGGCCGAGACCGGCACCTCGGTGGCTCACTGCCCGACCGTCTTTGCCCGGCGCGGTGTGACCTTGCGCCATCTCGGTGAATATCTGAAGGCCGGCGTCAATGTCGGTATCGGCACCGATACATTCCCCCACAACATGCTCGAGGAGATGCGGCTGGCTGGCCTGATCGCTCGGGTAACGGCCGAAACACACGAAGCGGTCACGACCGGGCAGGTCTTCCGCTGCGCTACCCTGGGAGGCGCCAAGCTGCTCGGCCGCGGCGATATCGGCCGCATCGCCGTGGGCGCGCAGTCGGATATCGTCCTGGTCGATCTTGCCCATCCGATGATGCGGCCAGCCCGCGATCCGCTGAAGAGCCTGGTCAACGCTGCGGCCGACCGTGCCGTGCGCCATGTCTTCGTCGCCGGCCGCCAGGTCATCCAGGATGGCAAGGTTCTGACCATGGACTATGAGGCGGCTTCGGCCGGCATGGAGGAAAGCCAGCGCCGCGCCCTGGCCAGCGCCTCGAAGTTCGATTGGGCCGGCCGCTCGGTCGACGAACTGTCGCCGCCCAGCCTGCGTTGGGAGTAGGCGCCGGCCGGTAACAAGAGGCAGGTCATTCCCGGGCAAGCGGCGTGAACTGCGCCGCTACGCCTGGGACGGCCAGCAGCTCTCCAGGACAAGGCGAACAGCTTTGGGATCCGCGTCCCGCTCTATCCCAGCGCTCCGCCGATCTTGCTGGCGATCGACCGCACATCCTTCAGGAACATCGCCGCCATCCGCGACAGGGGGCGGTTGCGGGATTGCATCACAAAAGCCGAGATCGGTGTCACCGGCTCGAAGGGTCTGACCTCCAGATTCTTGTATCCACCAAGATAGGCTGAAAGCTGGTCGACGATGGCCACCCCAACGCCGATCTCGGCAATTGAACAGGCGGTATTGGAGTATCGGACCTCTATAGCGAAATTGAATTCTTCGTCGACGGATTTGAACGCTTCTCGGACCGCGAACCCAAGCCTGTTGGCGCGACCAAGACTTATGAGTGGGTAGGGACGTAGATCGGCAGGCGTAACCGTCGCCTTCTTCTCCAAGGGCAAGCCTTTGCGAAACACGCAGACCAAAGGCTTTGAAAAGAATACCTCCGAAATCAAGCTCTCGTGGTCTGCCGCGCCCAGGCCAAACCCGAGTTCGGAGATGCCCTTTTCGATATTATCCGCAATCGTCCCGATGCTCATGACATCCAGCATGACGCGAACCTTCGAATTTCGACGCCTGAATTGCTGCAAGGCTTGCGGTATGACGCTCTGCGCCAGCGGCGGCGTCGCGACAATGCGGATGAGCCCGGCTCGATTCTCCTTCAAGTCACCGATCTTCACTTCCAATGCCTCGTGCAGTGAGAAGATCGAGTCAGATTCGTGATGGATGACGCGTGCTGCGTCCGTCGGGAAAAGGCGGTTGTTCACGCGGTCGAACAGCGGGAATCCGAGCTGCGACTCCAGATTCTTGAGCGCATTGCTGACTGACGGCTGCGAAAGGCCGAGTTCACGAGCCGCGCCAACCGTTGTTTCGCAGCGCATGATGGCGCGCAGCAGCTCCAGCTGTCGTAAATTCATGGCAGAAGGAGGTAATTTACCGGCAAGAGCTGGTCAACTTCAATGTCCGTCCAGATGCGCCGGCCCCATTGAGGCGTCTCGACAAGGGAGCCCTGCGAGCTCCCGGATTGCCACCGCCAACTCCTCGACGCGGCGCCGGGTTATGGCCACCACGACATTCAGCGGGACCGGCGGGCCGGCGGACGCGAATGGTGTTAGCCGTCCATCCGCCAGCGCAGCACCAGCGAGGCGCATAGGCAGCCATGCCACGCCGTGGCCGGACAGAGCCAGGTCGAGAAGGCCGTAGCTGAACGAGGACACGCACCGGATTTCGACCTCCCTGGCTTCCATCAGTGCGGGGAGCGCTGACCGCCAGATCAGATCGCCGAAGAAGCCTTCGCGCGGATAGATGAGAATTGGAGTCGATACCCTCGCGCCGCGCTCCGTCAAGCGGGCTTGCAGTTGAGGCGTGCAGACTGCGAGCAACTGATCGCTGCCGACTGTGAGCGTCTTGGCGATTGCCTGCGGCAGGCTGGGCGGAACTCCGATCCTCTCGTAACAAAACAGGAGATCTGCATCTCCGGAGATCATCTTAGCGAGGCAATCCTCCCGATCCCCGGTCCAGATCCGATAGGTTGCATTGATCGAGACCCCCTGGTGGCGTTCGAGCAGTTCGAGCAGCGGCTCGGCGCTCAGGCTGTGCTGGGACGCGATCGTCAGGTGGCTCTGGCCGTTCGCCTGGGAGCGGCTTGCCGCACGAAACTCGTAGACGCTGGCGACCAGCGCGCGCGTGAGCGTTTCCTGATCCCGGCCGACAGCTGTCAGCGTGACCGGCTTTCGGCTGCGGTCGACGAGTGCGACGCCGAGCCACTCCTCCAGCGCCTGGATGCGACGCGAAAACGCCGGCTGGCTGACGTTTCGCTTGGCCGCCGCCGCCGTCAGGGTCTTGGCCGAATAGAGTGCGACCATGTCTTCAAGCCATTCGAGCTTCATGCCTTATTATGCAGAAATCACATGGTAAGCAAAGAGAATACTGTTGGACCGGCTGGAAGTCACGGCCCTAACATGAGGTCTGACACATAATGTGACGAACGGCGTCGCATTGCCCGAGCTGCCCTGGGCGGCGTTAGGAGATACCGTGAACATTGCCAAATTCCCCAGAGTTTCGTTCGCTCATTTGCCGACGCCCCTGGAACCCATGAAGCGGCTCACCGCGGTTCTCGGCGGGCCGCGCCTCTGGATCAAGCGGGACGACTGCACCGGCCTGTCGACCGGCGGCAACAAGACCCGAAAACTGGAATTCCTGATGGCGGAGGCCGTAAGCCTCGGTGCGGATACGATCATCACGCAGGGCGCGACACAGTCCAATCACGCCCGCCAGACGGCGGCCGCGGCGGCAAAGCTCGGACTGGCGTGCCACATCCTGCTGGAAGACCGGACGGGTAGCCAGGACGAAAGCTATAATCTGAACGGCAATGTCCTGCTGGACAGGCTCCATGGCGCGACCGTCTCGAAGCGGTCCGGCGGCGTGGACATGCAGGCGCAGATGGAGGCCCTTGCCGACGACCTCAAGCTGGACGGGAAGAAGCCCTATGTCATTCCCGGTGGCGGCAGCAACGCGGTTGGTGCGCTCGGCTACGTCAATGCCGCGCTCGAGATCGTCTACCAGGCGAGCAGCATGGGGTTGAACATCGCCACGCTCGTGCACGCCACCGGCAGCGCCGGCACCCAGGCCGGCCTCGTCGCCGGCTTCAAGGCGCTCGGAGGGCAGGTCCCGGTCCTGGGCATCGGCGTGCGCGCGCCCAAGGAAAAGCAGGAGAACAACGTCTTCGATCTGGCCCAGCGCACTGCGCAGCATATGGGGCTCGGCAACATCATCAAACGCGCGGATGTGGTCGCCAATTGCGACTATGTCGGCGGGGGCTACGGAGTTCCGACAGCTGGAATGGTCGACGCGGTGACGCTTCTCGCTCGGACCGAAGGCATCCTTCTCGATCCGGTCTACTCCGGAAAAGGCATGGACGGTCTGGTCGACCTGATCCGTAAGGGCCACTTCGACAAGAGTTCCGATGTCGTGTTCCTTCACACCGGAGGCTCGGCGGCGCTGTTCGCCTATCCCGACGCCTTCAGCCTGTACGGATACCAGTGAGCCGGTCATCGCGAGAAGCGACAGTGACGAAGCAATCCAGTGTCGTAGAGCTCTACGGCACTTGGATTGCTTCGCTGCACGCGTAATGACGATTGGATCCAGCGGCTATGCCAACCTGATCGGACATCTTGTGCTGCCGCACGATCAGCCCTAAGCCCTCGCGAACGAGGTTGCGCTCGAGCGCAAGGATGGCACCGAGGCTGGAGCTGGCTTGCGTTGCCGGGATTACGTTTTACTCAACACGGCGCCGACAGCCATCCCGACGGCCGCCTGGACGGGGTCGATGACCGGAATCCGGAGGGCGTCCTCCAGCGCGGCGCGGTGCCTTGCGAAGCCGGCGCATCCCATGACAATTGCCGAAGCGCCATCTCGATCGCGCAATATTTGGCCCGTCTGGACGAGGCGCGCCAACACGGGGCCGTCGCCCGCCGCTTCGGCAACTGTCATGTTCAACGCGACTTCGCCGGCAAAGCGCCCGGTAAGCCCCATTTGGCGGAGATATCGGGAATGCCGTGGGATCGCGCGCTGCGCGATCGCGATGATGCCGAAACGATCCGCATGTGCCAGCGCGGTCAACACGCCGCATTCCGCAATGCCGAAGACAGGACGAGGCGTCGCCTCGCGGCAGACATGCAGTCCCGGATCGCTGAAGCAGGCGATGACAAACGCATCCGCCTGACTATCCGCCGCCACTAGATCCCGCAGCGGCATCACGACGCTCTCGGCATCGGCCTGAGACTGGATGCCGAACGGCCCGGCAGTCAGCGTGACGCAGTGGATTTCAGGGCCGTTTTCCAAGTGGAAGCCAGTCAGCCCTCCGGCGAACCCCTTCGTGACCTGCTCATTGGAATTCGGGTTGATGACGAGAATTCGAGCGCGCTTATTCACGATACCATCCGATGCAGTCAGCGAAGAGGTCGTTGTCCGGCAGGGTTTCCGGGGGGTGATCGCGCCTATTCCGGCGCGATCACCCCCGTCTGCTCGCTGATCAGCCCGTAATGCTCGATCCGGCGATGTCTTGCGAAGTCGAACACCGTCTTCTTGCCGAAGACCGTGTCGTCGAGATCGCAGCCGTGAACAAGAAGTTCGTCGCCTTCGGTTTTGGCCTCCGCGACGATTTCACCGGCCGGATTGACGATGAGCGAACCGCCGATCAGATGATGGCCATCCTCGATGCCGGCCTTGGCGACCGAGACGACCCATGCCGAGTTCTGGTAGGCGCCTGCCTGAACGCTCAGCCTGTTGTGAAACAGGCGCTCGCTGGGCCCTTCGGCGTCCCGCAACGGGTTCACGGCTGGCGTATTGTAACCAATCAGGACCATTTCGACGCCCTGCAATCCGAGAACGCGATAGGTCTCGGGCCAGCGGCGATCGTTGCAGATGCACATCCCGAAGATCCCGCCCATCGTGCGCCAGGCTTTGAAGCCGGTATCGCCCGGCTCGAAGTAGCGCTTTTCGAGATGCTGGAATGACCGCTCTTTCGAATATTCGGCATGGCCGGGCAAGTGCGTCTTGCGGTACTTCCCGACGATCGTCCCGGATTGGTCTACCAGGATCGAGGTATTGAAGTGGTGCCCGTCCTCAGTCAGTTCCGCATAGCCGAATGACATACCCATGCCATAGCTGCGCGCCCGCTCGAAAAGAGGAGCGGTTGCCTCGTTCGGCATGGTCTTTTCGAACCACCGATCCGCTTCGGCGGTTTCTTCCACATACCATCTCGGGAAAAACGTTGTCAGCGCCAGTTCCGGATAGACGATCAGGTCGGCTCCACGTGATTTCGCCCCGTCCATAAGCGCCAACATCCGCGATACAACAGCATCGCGTGTATCGCCTTTCTGGATCGGCCCCAATTGAGCCGCCGCGACATTGATAAGGCGCATCTCACACTCCCAGTATAGTCACGCACGACAAGCTTCATGCGCTGGCGGAAATCATGAATTACATTTTCAACATGTTTCGCCGACAGGAACAATATCGCTCACGATTAAGTTTTGGCGCTGATTATAGCGCCAACCAATAGTTCGATCAGACTTGGAGTAGGTCGGGCCACGGCCGGATCGGTCCGCCGCGTCTCGGGCCTCCCGCCGGAGACCTTGTCGAGACCGCGCATCAGGAACTGGCGGAAGCCTCTGGCTTGCTTGATCTGGCCGAAGACCGGCTCGACGGTCTGCTTTCGCAGCCGGTATGGACTGGCGAAACCGTCGGCGCGCAATCGCTCGCGCATGGCTTCGACCTTCGGCCCTTTGCGCCGGGCCTCGTCGCCATCCGGTGCGGCGTGGCCGTGCTTTTGCCGTCCAGTCGCGATGAAGGCGGCGATCTGGCGATCGTCCATGGCCTGGATATTGGCTTCCGAGCAGTGGCCGGCATCGGCGGAGACCTGCGCCGGCTTGCACTCTGTATTGGCGATCACGGCATCCACCATGGGGGGTCAACTGATCGCTGTCGGCGGCGCAGTCGCTCAGCCCATGGGCGAGGATCACCTGAGCCTTGGCATCGACCGCCGCCTGGGCGTTGTAACCTTGGATGAAGCCGTCGCGGCCCTTCATGATCCGGCTCTGCGGATCGGTGAAGTTGCGCTGCGCCTTGTCGGGCGGGGTGCCCGGCTCCGTCTTGGGCTTGCGCCCGCCCCGATAGCGCTTCGGCATCGCCGCCTTCGTCTCGGCTTGCGCCTTGGCCTCGGCTTCCAGCGCCGCCTTGGCGGCGCGGATCTTCTCCAGCCTCTTGGCCTTGTCCGCCACCCAGGCCGGCATCTCGTCGCCGCGCTTGTCGCCCAGCGCGCCATCCTCCTGGGCATCCGCCGCCTCGGCCGCCGCCAGCCAGGCGGCGACTTCGGCCGCCAATTCCGGCTCGGTCTTCTTCATTCGCCCGTAGCTCATCGCCTTATGCTTGGACGCGTTGGCCTTCATTTTGGTCCCATCCAGGGCAACATGACCCAGGTCCACCAGTCCGGCCTTCTGGCACAGCCGCAGCACCTGGACGAACAGCTCCGACAAGGCCCCCAGATGCCGCCGGCGGAACTCCGAAATCGTCCGGAAATCCGGCTGGTTGCGGGCCGTCACCGCCAGGAAGTCCAGCCGCTCCTCGCACGCCCGCGACAGCCGACGGGACGAGTAGACCCCTCGGCTGTAGCCGTAGAGCAGCACCGCCGTCATCATCCGCGGATCGAACGGCGGGTAGCCGCGAAGTTCGGTGTAACTGGCCAGGATCGCCGACAGATCCAGCTGCTCTCGCACCAGGTTCCGGACAAAATGGGCGACATGATCCGGCGCAACGAACTCATCGATCGATGGCGGCAGAAACTGCGGCTGGTCAACCAGCCAAGGGCGAAATCGCTTGCTCATGACCCCAGTGAATCACGAACATACGTCAGCCGCCACGGTTACGTGGACAGGCTCCTAGCGATCTAGGAGCCGCAGGCGGGCGCGAATACCGTCACTGATTGAGGCGACGACATTGTCGGGGAACCCGGTGGGTAGCGCGCCAAGGACGTTATCGAGCGCACCTGGCATCGCCACAGCGACTTCTGCCAGAGCCGTTTCGACGACGGGTGTGCCGATACCCGCGCGCGCCGCCGTCTGCACGAAATGCCGGGGCGCAATCTCCCCGACGACGTAATGCCGGTTCTCACCAACCGCCATCGCGAGCTTGAGACGGTTGCGCCGTATCTGCCCCGCATGGGCACTCGGCTGGGCTGAAATGACATCGTAAAGCGGCGTCATCCGGAAGCGCCCGCCGGGGGACAGGAACAGGCTGAAGTTCTTGGCATGGCCGTCGGTCCCGGCCAGCAGCCAGAACACAATGTTCGCCTTCAAGAACAGGACTTGATCGGCCTCCGGCTCATCGCTCGCCCTGAGGAGATCGAGAATGGCGGTCATTCCCGGTCCACCATCAGATTCGTATTTGCGCGCGGGTGGGATGGAGAGCGCCTGACAGCAATCTTCCTGCGGTACGCGCAGGAGGCGGCCATCGCGGGTCCAGAGACGGTCGAAGCGCTCAACGACGAGCGTCCGGCGTACACCGAAGGTGGCCATTTCGACGGCGGCGCTGGGGAGGCCGAGGGCCGCTGTGAGCTTCAGGCAGAAATACTCATTCTCGACGCTGTTCGACAGGTCGAGCCCGTTCGGAAGTTGCCCGATTTGCGGCTTCAGGATGTGGGTTGTGGCGGTCGTTCCGGTCGGTTTGAACCATTGGCCGTTCTGCCTCAGAAGAGCGGTCTTCTCCTGTGCGCCAGCAATAGAGATGCGAAATTCATCGTCGTCGCCGAGCCCCAGCGGCGCGGCCCGCAGATCGCCCAGCAGGCGGGCGATCTCTGCCTCGTCGACCTCATGACCGGTAACCGTCCCGGCAGGGCCGGGGTCTTGACCGCCCGGAAGAAACTGTAGCGCGCCGACGCAGTCGCGCCCGATGGCGCTGAGGAGGCTGTAGGCGTCGCTGCCTTCGGCATGGACGCGCGCCGCCATCCGGTCGCGGATGTCCCTGTTGTCCGGCAGGAGGTTGTCGAAAACAGCCACCACCGGTGCGCCGATATAGCGGTCTTCGCGCAGGGGCATGGACAGCGATACCGGTATCGCGTGTTCCCAGGTCAGCCAGTCGGGGTTGTACCGGAAGTCGATCGCGCCGCTTGATTCGCGGCGCAAAAATCCGACCAACCGTCCATTGAGAAACACCTGCAGTGGGACGTTTGTGCGCCGCCGCGACATCAAAAGATGTCCTCGATCGTGCTGGCGGAGGCTTTGGTCCGGGGGCGGATCACAAGCTCGAGCTCAAGAGCAGTCAGAACGTCGATCAGGGTGCGCAGCTCCGTTCCCGGCTCGCCGTTCTCAAGGGCGGAGATGGTGGCCTGCCGCAGAGACGTGCGTTGCCCGAGAACGGTCTGGCTCAGTTTCAGGTCGCGTCGAAACCGCCGGACGGCGGCGCCGATCTGGGAGGGTGTGCGGGCGATTTGCTCCTTCACGGGAGATCTCCTATCTCGACGAATATACGCTAAAAGGTATTAATATGCAATATACGCAATAGCGTATGGAGGATCCTTATACGCTATCGCGTTTGAATAAAATTTAATCGCTAAAGCGTATATGACGACTGGGGTGCGGGAAAGTGGTGGGGGAGTCGCGCGACCGAGACCCCGGCCGCGCCGTCAGCCGCGACCCGACCGCCGCCTTGTGCAAAGCAGGACCACGTCGTCGCGTCCGCGCAGCCCGCAACCCGGCGTACTCACACGCAAGTCGGCCGAGGCAAGTTTCCTTGGGATCAAATAGGGATTTGCAAGCGCTTCCCGGGTAGTTGGTGCCTCCCACGATCGGATGGGCTGCTGTTCATGTGACGTTGCAAAACGGGGGGCTATGGTTGGCTCCACAGCCTTGGAAATCCGTAGTCTGAACGTGCCCGCCAAATCGCTCACACCGCTTTCTCTATCGACGCCGTGAACCGATGCGCGGGGCGGCGCGACAGATGTGAGGGATGTGGGACCACATCCCGGATCAGAGGAAACTCCCTATGTTACGCAAGACCCTCATCGCATTCGCCGCCGCCGCTGCTGTTGTCGGCGCTTCGGCGGCCATCCCGTCCACGGCGTTCGCCTTCCATGGCCACGGCCACCATGGCGGTCATTGGCACGGCCACTATGGCGGTCACGGTCACTACATCCGGCACGGCCACGGCCACCATCACGGCCACTACTGGGGTCACGGACATGGCCACTACGGTGGTCACGGTCGCGGCCACTTCGGGGGTCACGGCCACGGCCACTGGGGTCACGGCCACGGCCACTGATCGGGCTCATCGGCTGCTGTTGCCGACAGCTGACGGCGACGTGTCGGCGTAGCCTCAAGCAAGTCGACATCGGTCGCACCGAAACAGATCGACAGGAACGTTCAAGACAATCCCTCGGCCTCGTTCGAGGCCGGGGGGGCCTCTTTAGTCCTCGGCGCGATCGGTGCGGCGCCTTGCCGAGAGTTGGTGACGTTGAACAATCACCAGCCTGCCATGACCGCCGCTCAATCAGCGATTTTGCAGAACCTGCCGGACGGCCAGGCTGCACTGCTCCGCGGTCGACTCATCCTCCGTCGCCGCGAGTAGGGTGCCATAGAGCTCCAGGCAATCGCCAACGAGACGAAAACCTAGCCGCTGAGCGATCTCAACCTGCAGCCGCTCAATCTCGGGGCTTCGGAACTCGACCACCTTGCCCCTTTCGAGGTCGATCAGGTGGTCGTGATGAAGCAGCGCGACACGCCGATAAAGCCGATAAAGCTCGGCGACCTGCCCGTTGAGCGGGTCGGTTGCTCTCCGAAACGCCCTGAGGCGAAGAGTGGTGGTTCAGGCGCCTCGTCAGCACCCGGCCTTCGCCCCTTGTCCCGGCATCTGGAAATCATGGCGTCTCTGAGCGATGATCGTGACGTCATCAGCTATCGGGAGACGACGCATGTCGGCCATCTCGATGAGGGACGCTTCCCCCCGACGTCATCGGCATCGAAAGCATTGTTTGCTTGGCGCTTTCGCATTCCTGGTCTCAGCGTGGAGCCTGGAGGGGGCGGCGCAAACGAACGAGCCGATACCGGCACGGGCGGGGTGGCTGACGGCCCAAAGAATGGAATACCGCGATAGTTTCAAGGTGTTCCGCAAATACGGATACCTGGGCGGGGAGAACATTCCGAACCTGATGATGTATCTTTGCGCCCGCGATCCGCGTCGCGCTCACTCACACGATCGTCCTGCCGCGAGGCTATGAACCCGCCTCTTTCACGCGGCAGACGTGGATCCCGAACATCACCGCGCGTTTCCTCATCGATGAATCGCGATCCATGTCGGTTTCAGGCGAGTATCGGAACGGCGAGTTCTTTTTCGACTGGGACGAGCAGAATGCCGAGGCCATTTCGTCCGCTATGGGCGCGAGTTCGTTCGCGATCGGCTTCGGCGACAAGAACGACATGATCCGCAACGCCTTCAGCGAAAGGTTCGATCGCCTTCTGCAGGGGGCCTTTCGCGCGGCTGGCGCCGAGGCGCAGCTGGGCCGCGTGACCTATTACACCCCGCGGGAAATGCTCGAGGCTTGCCGCGGTATCAGCGCACCGGCCGATAGCGCCCCCTAGCTAGCTAGAGAAGGAAGATGATCCTCAGCGTCACGGGTACGACAATCTGCAGGCGGGCCGCCGCGCGCTGCAGATATTTGTATTGTCCGCTCCACACGACAGATGCGCCGGGTGGGAACTGGATGCCGGCCTGCACCGCCTGTTGCGCCTCGGCGACATAACCTCGAGATCGCAACCGTGCGCCTGTCGGTACCGACCCGCTTCCTGAGGAGCCGGATCGACAATAATCGTCGCGACGCGTCTTCGCCCGCTGGAGCGAGGAGCCGGCCCGGTCGATCCGCATCGACATGACGGTGGGTTCGGCCGTCACCAACCGCCTGCCGCTGAAACCCGCTTGGCCTACAGCACCACCAGGGACGTGACCTACCCGTGGCTCGACGACTCTTCAACTTGGCCTTTGAACCTTCGCGATCCTCGCCGCGTCTGATCAAGCGAGCCGACGGGCTCCGGACCGGCGATGCAACCCGACGGCATTTTTGTGCCGATCGGCTTCGCCGTCTCGGCCGGCACCCCTGGGATGATCGAGCTTTTCGATGAGGTTCGTGATACGATTGTCAGTCGCTTCCATCGTTTCCGGCAGGGTGCGCAGGGCTTGCCGCAGGCGCAGGGAGACGGGGGTTCACGCGACCTTGCGCGGACGGACGAATGTCGCGGGCTTCGCCGACCCGGCGATGTGACCATCGGTCGCCTGCCGTAGACGTCGCATCCGAAACTGCTGCCCATTCAGACAGTCACATTCGGGGCCTTTCGGGCCGAATGTTGGTGGGAGGACGCAGCCATGACCGTCCATGACCCTGATCGGAATACGGCATCGCGCGGTCGTCTCAGCACCCTGGCCGCGCTGCTGGCCCTGTTCGCCGGCACCACCTGCCTGGTCGTGCTCGACGCGCGCCCGGCCGAGGCCCAGTTCGGCATGCGCGGGTTTGGAATGCACGGCGCCAGAGGTCGGCCGAATTTCGTTCGTCCGGGCCGCATCCCCAATGTGAACCAGGCTCATCGCATGCCGAACATGCGCATGATGCCTCAGGGCCAGCGCATGCCAGGCGGCATGGGGCGCGTCGGCCGCAATCCCGACATGGCCATCGGACGCCGCGGAACGCCTGGTTATGGGCAGGGCGGGACGACCTATGTCCCCGGCCGCGGGCCTGGACGCGGCCCGGTCGTGACCATTCCGCGCGGGCCGGTGGCGGAGGTTCCCCGCAAGCCCGGTGGACCGGTGACGGAGGTTCCACGCTGGCCGCCGCGTGGGCCCGTGACGGAGGTTCCCCACGGGCCGAGTGGCCCGGTTGTGGAGGTGCCGCGCGGGCCGCGTGGCCCGGTCGTGGTGGTTCCGCGCTGGCCGCGTGGGCCGGACATCGGTGTGGGCTGGGGCATCGGCGGCGGTCTGCCGCCCGGTGGCGTAGGTGGTCGGCCGCCACCGGGCGGCGGATTTGGCGGTGGTGGCGGTGGCTTCCCGGCCGCCGCGGCTGCGGCAGCGGCCGGTCCCGCGACCATGGCCCTGATCCAGGCCGCGCGCGCCGGCGGTCGGGAAGTTGTCGGTACCCCGCCCGGCCTGCCGCCGCAAAGCGAGCGGCGCTATATGTCCGATGAAGTGCTGTTCGTTCTGCGGCCCAACGCACCCGAGGCGGATATCCGGCGGGTGGTGCGGCGCTTCAATCTCACCTTGATCAGCGAGCAGCGCTCGGAACTGATCGGCACTGCCGTGTACCGCTACCGGGTGCCGAACGGCCAGGACGTGCCCTCCGCGATCCGGGCCATGACGCGCGACCCGCGCGTCGCCTATGTCCAGCCCAACTACCTGTTCGCGCGGCCGAACTATGTCTATCAGCTGAAAAGCTCGACCAGCATCGCGGCCGGCGGGGCATCGCTGTCATATGTCGTCGACACGCTGAGGCTGCCGGAGGCGCATCTTCTGGCACGCGGCGAACGGGTGCCGATCGCCGTGATCGACTCCGGCATCGATGCGAACCACCCGGAAATCGCCGGCCGCATCACCAAGCGCTTCGACGCCGTCGGCGGGCCATTCCAGGCGCACGAGCACGGCACCGGCATGGCGGGTGCGATCATTGCTCATGCCCAGCTCACCGGCGTTTCGCCCCGCGCCGACATCCTGGCGGCGCGCGCCTTCGCGCCGGGCCAGTCGACCGGCGCGTCCGGCACCAGCTTCCATATTCTGCAGGCGATGGACTGGTCGATCCGCGAGGGTGCCCGCGTCATCAACATGAGTTTCGCCGGCCCGCGCGACCCGGTGATGACCCGCGCCATTCAGGTGGCCGCCGCGCGGCGGATCGCGCTGATCGCCGCCATGGGCAATGAGGGGCCGAATGCGCCGATCTCCTTCCCGGCGGCCGACCCCAATGTGATCGCGGTGACCGCCGTCGACCGAGGCGGTCATGTCTTCGACGCAGCGACGCGCGGCAACCATGTGGCGGTGGCGGCGCCCGGTGTCGAGGTGCTGTTGCCGGCGCCACAGGGCGGCTACCAGATCTCGTCCGGAACCTCGGTTGCCGCCGCCCATGTCAGTGGCATCGCGGCGCTCATCCTCGAGCGCTCGCCGAACCTCGATCCGGCGACGCTGCGCCAGATCCTGCGCGAGACGGCGCGGCGCGGCGCCGTTGCCGATCCGCAGCTCGGCGCCGGCCTCGCGGATCCGGTCCCGGCGCTGAACGCCGCGACGGCGCCTCACCCGGCCGAGCCGCCGGCACCGATGGCAGTGGCCCCGGCGCCACTCCCCGAGACAGTCCAGGTGCCACCGCAGATGGCAGCGCCCCGGCCGGCAACAGTGGACCCTAAAACCGGAAAGTAGTGAGCCGTCAACGTCCCTGAGATTGTCCATGTCGGGCCCGAGCGAAAATATCGCGCGGGCCCGAACCCGAGGCGTGGCGCAAAGCCAAAGTAAGCGCTGTGCCGGCTGCACCTTTCCGTTTCCGGGATGAAGGTCGATGTTTGAGGCTCCTGAGGGCTTCGACACATGACGATTTCACAGCTTACGCTTGAGCCCCGCGACGGTGAGCCGGTTCGCCGGTTCGAGGTCTTCATGGGCGCGGGTCGTCGCCAGGATGGGGCCGACGAAGATAAGGCCCGGATCGTCGCGGAAAGCTACGAAGATGGCGTTACCGCAAGTGCGGTCCCGCGGCGCTACGCGCTTTCGCCGCAGCAGTTGTTGACGTGGCGACGGACGGCACGCCAAGCTCGTAATCCGGAGGAGGCTTCGTTGCCCTCGTTCGTGCCGGCGGTGGTCGCGCGCGCCGAGCCTGACGCGAAGCCTCGGCTCCGCGGGCGTCGGCGGACATCGGATCGCGGTGCCGGCATGATCGAACTGGAGATCGACGGCGTCACGGTGCGCGTTTGCCGCGGCGAAGACGCGAAGACGGTCTCGGCGGTGATCCGTGCCTTGAAGGTAACGTCGTGATCGGACCGAGTGGCGCGGTCAAGGTGATGGTGGCACCGAGGCCGGTGGACTTCCGCAAGGGAGCGGAGGGACTGGCGGCCTTGGTGCGGCAAGAGATGAAGACCGACCCGTTCTCCGGCACGGTCTATGTGTTTCGCGCCAAACGGGCGGATCGTGTAAAGCTGGTCTTCTGGGACGGGACCGGGTCTGCCTCTTTGCGAAGCGGCTGGAGGACGGGAAGTTCCAGTGGCCGGGTGTGAAAGACAGCGTGATGCGCCTGAGTGCGGCTCAACTCAGGGCTCGATTGGCGGCGCGTTCACTAGGCGCGCGAAGGCAGTGTTCCGACCGTTCCAGCGTGATCAGAGAGCATAAAGATGCTCGCAAGCCACTGACGAATATGATTGAATCGCCGCCATGGTCATTGTGGCGGAAGCCCTTCCAGACGATCCTGGCACGCTGAAGGCGATGCTGATCGCTTAAGCGCCCGTGCCGCGCGACTGGAGCAGATCATCAAGGAATTGCAGCGCCACCGATTTGGGCGCCGGGCCGAGGCGCTGCCGAGGATCAGCTTCTTCTGGGGCTCGAAGAGGTCGAGCAGACCGTGGCCAGTGGGGAGGCCGGCGAACAGGCGAGTTCGCCAGCGACGCGCGCGGCCAGGACTTCGAAGCGTCGGGCGAACCGGGGCTCGCTGCCGGCCCATCTGCCGCGCATCGAAACGGTGGTCGACATTGAGGACAAGAATTGTCCGTGCTGCCACGGTGCCTTGCACGCGATCGGGGAGGATCGCGCCGAGCGGCTCGACATCATCCCGGCCCAGTTCAGGGTTCAGTTCTGGTCGTCCGCCGCCCCAAATATGCCTGCCGGACTTGCGAGGACGTTGTGGTGCAGGCGCCAGCGGCCGCCCGCCTGATCGAGGGCGGCATCCCGACCGAGGCGATGGTCGCCCAGGTGTTGGTCTCCAAATATGCCTGATGATCTTGACTATGTTGTATTACTCGACGGACCGCCTCCGTCGTGCGGGCGCTCCCATGCAGAACTTGGCCCATAGCGCATCCTTTGATTCTAACGAGAAAGATGCACCATCAAACCGGGGATCAAACATCAACGGCCTGGCACGGCTTTGGCAGTTTCATTCATGCGGTACGGGAGCGATCCGTGGCTGCCAGTGTCGGCATTGCCAGGGAGGTGGGTGAAGAACGAGACGGACGATGGCTTGGCCGACGGCCGGCAGGTTCGGCTGAGGCGGTGGCTCGTTGTTTCTTTTTTTCCCGCCCCGCTTGAGCGAGGCGCCGGTCCTGGAGGAAGGCGAAGGCCATCATCGTCATGAGGGCATGACGATGCAGACCGCTCCAGGATCGCCCCTCGAAGTGGTCGAGGCCGAGCTCTTCCTTCAATTGCTGGTGGGCTTGTTCACAGACCCAGCGTGCCTTGATGGCGGCGGCCAGGGCGCGCAACTGCGTCCCAGCGGGCAGGTTGGCGAGATAATACCTCGTCTCGCCCGATAAGCGATGTTCGCCGACGAGCCAGGCTTCGTCGCCCGGCAGATGCTGCTGCCCCTTGTCGCCGATCCGCTGAGGCGTGCCGTCGGCGGTGAGCACGCGGACCGCGGCAAAGCGGGCCTGCAGCTTGCCCTTCGTTCCCACGCGCCAACTCACGTCTTGCCATTGCGCCTCAGCAAGCATCGCTTCTGCGGGCATCGACAACACATCTGGAACGGGCCGCTGACGAGGCCGGCCATAACCGGCCGCCGTAAAGATCAGCTTCACCGCCGCCGGGTAGACCTTCTGACGACCCGGGATGCCGGCCGTCCAGGCCAAGCCGCGGGCCGTCAGCCCCTGGCGGAACGGCGCGCCAAGGCCGTAGCCGACATCGGCTAGCACACAGCCAAAGCGCACGCCGGCCGCCAGCACGCGGTCGATCTCGGCCAAAGCAATCTCAGGCTTGGTCCGCTGGGCGCGTTGTTCGACAGGAACGCCGGCCCGGTCCAACCGACCCGGATCGCTCGTCCAGCTCTCGGGCAGGAACAGGCGCAAGGCCACCATGACCGGCACTTCACCACGCGCCAGCGTCAAAGACACCAGGGTCTGGCAATTGGCGGTCTTGCCCAGGGCCGAGGCGTATTGCGGAGCGACACCGACCGAGTGTTTGCCTTTCTTGGGCAGCACCGTGTCGTCGATCACCAGCACCGCATCAGTGCCACCCACGAGGCCCTCCGCCTTGGCGAGCAACTCGGCTTCAAGCGGGGCCGGATCCCACACCCCGGCGGCGACAAAGTGGTGCAGTTGGTCATACTCGCCCGGCGCCAGCCGCGCCGCCATCGGCTGCACGCTCTTGCGCTCGCCAGGGCCGATGAGTCCCGACAAATAGAGCGGCAGCATCCGTCGGCGTGCCTTGTGCCCGATCCTCGCCAGGAATGGCGCAAGCCAGTCCCGCAGTTCCGCTTCCCAATCCGCCGCTCGCTCCATTACGCCGCTCCGATCCTCACCGGATCGCAGTATCAGCCCCAAATCCCCAACGCTTCGTTGTTCTGCCAAAGTAGTGCTAGGCTCGATGCGGCGCCAGCGAGAATCCGAGATGGCGCTTTGGGTGTCGGTCCGCGTGGCCGGTCTCATGATGTGTCGCATCGGTATGGTGCTGTGGGAGGGCGCGGCGCATGCTGCCGCCCGCACTCCGGGCAAGCGGCACCGCGTCGATTGCCGGCCTACTGGTGTAATCTGGCGAAGGAGCGGGGATGTGCTGCGCCGCTTGTCCGCCCTCTTCTGCGAGCCGCGGGCGACACAGGGCGAGCATGGCCCGACCATGGCCGTTTGCCATGAAGCCGAAGGAACGGATCCGGTGGAAGCCATCGGGCAAGGTGTGGAGCGGGAGGCGGCGGATGAACTCGTCCGGCTTCAGCCGTGCGACCTTGTTCCCGCTGTTCTGGCGGTAATCCCCCCAGCAGCGGGCGACGTGGGTCTGGTCGCAGGCGGCGCGACGGCTGTTGGCGATGGCGACGCGGTGGGTGCAGAGGCTGGGATAGGCCAGGACTTGGGCCGGCCGCCGAACGGCTTCTTGGCGTAGACGACCCAGTCGACGCGGGCATGGCGGTGAAGGTGGCGGGATCGGCGAGCGGTTCGATAGCCGCGAAGAAAGCCAGTTCGCCAAGTAGGGCGCGGGCGAACATTAAATGGACAAACTATCGCCACCGATAGTGACAATACCGCTCATCGGGCAGGGGGGCGCGGTACAGGAGTAATTCCAGATGGCGCTCAATACACTTCATTACGCAGCTGGAGGCGGTATTGATTCAAATGGACAATATTCTGCTGGCACGGCGGGCTTCAACTTGGCGGATGTTCAGTCGGTCGACCAGCTCAATGCTTTGCCGGACGGGGTGACGGGACTCGTATGGCTCGGTCAAGGGCAGGGTGTTACTCAGTCCTTTATTGACGCGGTGACGCCCTA
>JAFKKV010000047.1 GCA_017304475.1 Hyphomicrobiales bacterium
TGGGAGAGGGTTACTTGCTGCGCCCTTTTTCGGCCGGCCCCCTCTGTTCGGCGGGGATACGTCACCTGGGCTGGTCCCTAGGATTCCCGATGAATCGCAGGGGGAAATGTGGTCGGGGGCATGGCATTGGCGGATATCGGGAATGAACGGCGCGGGCGCGCGCCGTATGGCGCGGGGTGTCCGTCGGCGGTGACCATGATGACGGCGGGTTTCGCCTGCTGCCTGGCCCTCGCCGCCGGCGCTGCCCGCGCGCAGACCTCCGGGACGGTCTCGACCTTGCCCGTGCCGGCCGGGGCGACCAGCGGTTCCGCCTCGCTGATCAACGGCGACGGCACGGTGGTGGTCGGCAATGCCAGCTATCCCAGCATCCTCTACGCGCCGCCGCCGCCGTTCTCGGCGGGCACCTATACGCCGAACCGGCCCTGGCGCTGGACCGGCGGGGCGACCTCGACGGATCTCGGCGCGGCCGGCGGCCATGTCTTCAACGGCGCTTCCGGCATCAGCCTCGACGGCACGGTGCTCGCCGGCACCTCGAGCAGCCCCTTCACAGCGGCGGTCGGCTGGCGCTGGACCGAGGCCGGCGGCTACCAGATGCTGGCGCTGCCGGTGGGCACCACCGATTTCGGCGCGACCGTCGGCGGCATCACGGTGCGCGGCCTGAGCGGCGACGGCAATACGCTGGTCGGCGTCACCAGCGTCAATATCCAGCGTGCCTTCCGATGGACCCAGGCCGGCGGCTACGAAAATATCGGCCTGCCCGGCGGCAATGCGGCGAACGGCCTGCCCTGGTCCGGCTCGACCGCGGCGGCAGCGAGTTATGACGGGTCGGCCGTCGCGGTGACGCTGTTCGGCACCGTCACCACGACGACCCAGCGTGCCGCGCGCTGGACCTCGGCGGGCGGCTTCGAGATCATCGAGCCGACGGCCGGTTTCCAGCGCACCAATGCGCTCGGCATCAGCCGCGACGGCACCGTCATCGCCGGCGACCTGCTCGGCAGCGGCGGCGCCCAGCAGGCGTTCAAATGGACCTCGGCCGGCGGCATCCAGCAGCTCGGCTATGTGCCGGGCGCGACCTTCAGCTTCTATACGGGCATGTCGGGCGATGCCGGGCGCATCGTTGGCAATAGCGGCAAGGACGGTGCCGGCGCCTTCCAGGTGCCGTTTCTCTGGACCACCGCCGATGGCATGCGCACGCTGGACGCGGTGGTGACGGCGGCCGGCGTCAATCTCGGCGGGCTGACGCTGACGCGGGCCAACAATATCTCGAGCGACGGCTCCTCGATCATCGGCAATGCACGCAATGCCGCCAATCAGACCGTGCCGTTCCTGCTGGTGCTGGATTTCGACGTCCAGCCGATCCTGTCGACCTCGTTCTCGACCACCACCAACCGCACGCTCGTCACCCAGTCGGCGGTCAACCAGACCTATGCCACCACGGTGGTCGGCGTGCTCAACGGCAACCCGGTATTTTCGCGCGTCACCGCCGAGGCGATTGCGGGCGGCGCCAGCGTGACGGCGCTGGCCGATGCCCGCGCGGCCATGCAGGCCAGCGTCGGGCTGCGCCAGGTCGTCGTCGATGCGCCGGTGCGCGTCGCTTCGCAGACCGTCACGCTCGGCAGCCATTCGACGACCCAGGACGTGGTCACCGGCCAGTCGCAGACCGTGTTCAGCTATACGACCAGCGGGCCGACCGTGATCGCGACCGGCGATCTCGGCGAATGCACCACCGCCGGCACGGCAGGCGCCGGCCCGAGCGGCTGCAGCAAGCCGGGCACAGCGCTGATCATCGCCTCGAGCCGGACCAGCACCAACACCCATACCAATACGCTGATCGACGTCACCTCGACGACCACGGTGACCACCGACCAGCGCCTCGACGAGACCTATGAGGTGCGTGGCCGGCTCGGCAACCAGCTCGGCACGGTTCATGCGCTCGCCGGTTTCGCCGCGATCGAGCAGGGCGACCGCTTCATTCGCCGGATGCTGGAGGAGCGCGATGCGCCGCAGGCGGCGCCGACGGCGACCGAAATGTCCGGCGGCGGCCGGCCGGCCCGCTTCGAGTCGCCCTGGCGCATGTTCGGCGAGGCCTTCGGCCAGCGCAACGGCACCGGCGCCGATGCCGGCCGGGGCATTGCCCGCACCAGCGGCGACCTCGCCGGCCTTGCCGGCGGCATCGGCTACCAGGTCTCGCCGGGTTTCCTGGTCGGCGCCGCCCTGCAATGGGGCGTGTCGAGCCTGCGCGTCCAGGATCCGCTCGCGCCCGAGAGCCTGAATGTCGAACTCACCCAGCTCGGCCTGTTCAGCCGGCTGCGCCAGGGCCCCCTGTCAGTCGGTTTCAGCCTCGCCTATGGCACAGGCCGCGCCCGCACCGCGGTCGCTGGCGGCACGGCGAGCCGCGGCATCGAGACGCTCTCGGCCGGCGGCCGGATCAGCTACGACCTGCCGCTCGGCCCGGTTCTGCTGACGCCCGAACTGGGGCTCCGCCACATCTCGGTGCGGGTCGGCGGCTTCGCCGAGACCGGCGGCGCGTCGCCGCTCACCGGGCTCGGCAACGGCTACGACAACACCCGCGCCTGGCTCGGCCTGGCGCTCACCGCGCCGTTCCGCCACGAGGGCCTGACGTTCGAGCCGCGGCTTTATGCAAGGCTCACCCATGACTGGGGCGAGGCGAGCGGCCGGGCCGATGTCACCTTCTCATCCCTGCCGACGCTGCCCTTGCAGGCGCTGGGGCCCAATGTCGGGCGGCTCGGGGTCGATCTCGGCGCCTCGATCGAGGCGCGGCTCAGCCGTTCGGTCGGGCTGTTCGCTGCCTATGACGGGCGGTTTCGCGAGCGGTCGCAGTCGCATACGGCGACGGGCGGGGTGAGGATCGTGTGGTAGCGCGGCCCTATTGTCAGAGACGTTTGATCGGTTGGAAATGGGGCGCACTGCATCAAAGGGGCTGACCCTTTGAGGCTTGCAAGAGCTCGCACGCCGGACGCGGGCTGCGACAGGATTCACACAGCGCTCGACATGAGCACAGTACGCCACGCCAAGGCAAAGCAATTGCTTTGTCTGAGGCCGAGGCGAAGCCGAGGGGAAGGGGGGCCAGGGGCCACTTCACGGCGCCCTCAGCGCATGTATTCAGGTGATTTCGCGACAGCGAGCCCGGAGCCCTGCAACTCCTGGCCCCCTTCCCTCGCTTCGCTCGGCCTCAGGCAAAGCAATTGCTTTGCCTTGGGGTGACGTCGAGAGAGCCGATGACGCCCCGGATCCTGGCCTCGATCGCCGATCGGGCTGGCCTCAGGCGGCGGCCGGTCCCGGCTCGTCATCGTCGGAAGGACCATGCACGGCCTCCGATGGCGCGGCGCGCGCGCGAAAAGGCAGCACCGAGGGCCGGGATGCGATCGATCGCCGCGCGCTCGCCCGGGACGCCGCCTCGGGCTGGAAGATGACCTCGGTGACGGAGAGCCTCTCCTGGCCGCCAGCGGGGCGCGCAATCTCGATCGATTCACCTTCGGCAAGGCCCAGCAGCGCCAGCCCGCGCAGCGTCCGCAAGGACAGGGCGGAACCAGGGAAATTCTCGCCCTCCGCCTGGACGATCAGGCCCGGCGTCACCGGTCCGTCGTCGATGCGATAGGCGATACGGCTGTTGAGGGTCACCACCCCCGGTGCGATGTCGTCGCGGAAGACGACCCACGCGCCTCTGATCTTGCGCCGCAACAGGCATTCGAATGCGTCGTCATGGCCGTGACGTTCGAGCATGACTTCGAGAATGGCGAGGTCCTTGGTCGTCAATTGGCAGGTTCTGGTGGCGGACATGGCAAATCTCCCGCCGGCGCGGGCGGGAGCCGCGCCCGGCGATCGGGGCTGACATTGAGGTTGGCGCGCGTTTCCCCCTGGCCGGATCCGGTCCGGCCAGGGGTCAGGAACCTGGGGCCGGGTGACCTGCCGGGCGCAACGGGAAGCGGCGAGGCCGGGGAAGCCGCGGCCTCCGGCTCCGATCATGGTCGCGGGCGCCGGTCATTCAGGCACTCACGGCGATGAGCAGGCATATGAGCGCCACCGAGATGACCAGGGCCGTGGCCCAGGCGGCGCGACGCGGCCCGGTGCACGAGAAGACGAGGCCGTAGAGGGCGACGACACTCAGGAAAAACACCACGCCGGACAGCTCGGCCAAGGTGAAGGGCCAGCCGAACAGTCCTGCCTGGCGCGCGTCGGCCGCACCTGCGAGCAGAGGCGGCGCGCCCTGGAACCGCGAGGCACTCTCGCCGGCCTGCTGCAACGCGATGAATTCGGTGAACATGCGATAGGGCGTGAACATCGGGGCTCCAGTCGATTCCGCAAGGAGTTGAATGCATTGCGCGCGGCGCCAGCCCTCGGGCCGGCGTCACCGCTGCGATGGTCGAGCGGCCGGCAGGCCAGTCAGGGTGGCGTGCGATCGGACGCGTGCGATCGGGCTCTTGCGGGCTGATGCGCCAAGGCTGCGCGGAACGACGTCATGTCGTCCGGCAACGCGCGCCGCCCATGGCGAAGGGGTTCCAATTCTGGATGTCCATGTCTTGATCGCGCGCGCCAGTCGGGCCGCAGCTTTGAGTGTTCAATCAAGTCGATCGTGTCATCCCGAGGTCCAGCGTGAGAAACGCACGGCCCCGGGTCAGCCGCGTGCGGTAAACGGCCCCGCGCAGAATGACAAACGTATCGCTGATTGCGTTGTGTACATGGTTTCGTGAAGATGGCTTCTGAGGACAAGAAAGTCAACGGCGGTCGCGATTTGCCATTCCCCGCCGAGGGGCCGGGACTTGTTTCCGAATGGGCGCGTTTTTGCTGATTCCGGAAGGCGGCCGATACCGGGTCGGGCTTTGGGTTCGCAGTGGAGCCTGGCGGCATTGACGCGGCGTCGGGCTGTTCGCCGCCGGTGACGAGCGCTTCCGCGAGCGCGCACTGCATAGGGCGAGGGGGGTGAAGACCGTCTGGCAGGCAGGGACGACGTCACCCCCGGCCGAGCGCAGCGAGGGGAAGGGGGCCAGGGGCCGCGTCGCGGCGCCCTCAGCGCATGCATTCGAGCGGCTCCGCGCGTTGAGCCCGGAGCCCTGCAACTCCTGGACCCCCTTCCCCTCGCTGCGCTCGGCCGGGGGTGACGTCGAGAGAGCCGATTCGTACATCGTATCGATAGGGCACTCTACGTCACCCCCGGCGAGCCCGAGCAGAAGCTCTTGCTTCTGCGAAGCGAGGGAAGGGGGGCCAGGGGTCGCGTCGCGGTGCCCTCAGCGCATGCATTCGAGCGGTTCCGCGTGTTGAGACCGGAGCCCTGCAACTCCTGGACCCCCTTCCCCTCGCTGCGCTCGGCCGGGGGTGACGTTGAGAATGCCGACGACCGTTGGGCCCATTCCGGCCACGTTCGCTCTCACGCCCCTACCGTCTGATCGGTCCGGAAACACCGCGCCTCATGGCCCGCCCCCACCGCCACCGGATCCGGCGTCGCCACCGTGCAGGCCGGCAGCGCCAGCTTGCAGCGGGGCGCGAAGGAGCAGCCCGGCGGCAGGTTGGCGAGGTCGGGCGGCGCGCCGGGGATGGCGTCGAGCCTGGTGCCCTTGGCGAGGGCGTCATGCGCGCGGCTCTTCAGCAGGCCGATCGTATAGGGGTGGCGGGGCTGGCGGATGATGTCGCGGATCGGGCCGGTCTCGACGATGCGGCCGCCATACATCACGGCGACCCGGTCGGCGACCTCGACGGCGACGCCGATATCGTGGGTGACGAAGATCACGGCCAGGCCGAGCTCGCGCTGCAATTCGCGGATCAGCAGGAGGATCTGGATCTGCACGGTGGCGTCGAGCGCAGTGGTCGGCTCGTCGGCGAGCAGCACCTTGGGATTGCAGGCGAGCGCCAGCGCGATCATCGCCCGCTGGCGCATGCCGCCGGACATTTCATGGGGGAAGTTGTCGAGCCGGCGCTCGGGCGAGGGGATGCGCACCCGTTCGAACAGGTCGAGCGCGCGCTTTCTCGCCTGCGCCATCGAGCCGCCCTCGTGCTTGACGATGGTCTCGGCGATCTGCCGGCCGAGCGTATAGACCGGGTCCAGCGCCAGGGCCGGTTCCTGGAAGATCATCGAGACGGTGCGGCCGCGAAAGGCCTGCAGCTCGCGCGGTTTGAGCGCCAGCACGTCCTCCTGCGCGATCCGGATCGTGCCGGTGGTCTTCGTCCGTCGCTCCGGATTGAGCCGCAGCATGGCACGCAGCGTCACCGACTTGCCCGAGCCGGATTCGCCGAGAATGGCGAGCGTCTCGCCGCGGCCGAGCGTCAGGTCGACGCCGTTGACGGCCGCGATCGGCTTCGGTCCACCGGTGAAGGTGACGTGCAGGTTCTGGATATCGACGGTGGGCGGAACGCTCAGCATGATTTCGCCCCCTCAAGCCGCGACGCGCACGGGCGGCGCCTTGGAATGGCCGGAGCCGGGCTCGGCCATCAGGCAGGCGACGTCGTGATGCGCGCCGGCGCCGATCAAAACCGGCTGATGGCCGCTGCAGGCGGCCTCGGCGAAGGCGCAGCGGGTGTGGAAGCGGCAGCCGGGCGGCGGGTCGATCGGGTTCGGCGGATCGCCCGAGATCGGCGCCACCTCGGTGCGGTTGTCCGGGTCCATGGTCGGCATGGAGCGGGTGAGCGCCGAGGAATAGGGATGCAGCGGCTGGCCGAAAATCGCTTCGGAGGGGCCGATCTCGGCGACCTTGCCGAGATACATGACCATGACCCGGTCCGACATGTAGCGCACCACGTTGAGGTCATGGGAGATGAAGATATAGGTGAGCGCGAACTCGTCCTTCAGGTCCATCAGCAGGTTGAGCACCTGGGCCTCGACCGACTTGTCGAGCGCCGAGACGGCTTCGTCGAGGATCACCACCTTGGGCTGGAGGGCGAGCGCACGGGCGATATTGACGCGCTGGCGCTGGCCGCCCGACAGCTCGTGCGGATAGCGGCCGGCGAAACGCTGGGGTTCCAGGCCGACACGCGCCAGGAGGTCTCGGGCCCGGTCGATGGCGGCCTGCTTCGGCAGGCCGTGAACCTGCGGGCCGAAGGCGATGGAGGCCTCGATGGTGAGCCTTGGATTCAACGAGGCGTAGCTGTCCTGGAACACCATCTGCACCTGGCGGCGATAGGCCGAGAGGCTGAGATCTGGCGAACCGACCTTGGCGGCGTCGAACAGGATCTCGCCCGCCGTCGGCTCGATCAGATGCATCAGCAGCCGGGCGGTGGTCGACTTGCCGCAGCCGCTCTCGCCGACAATGCCCAGCGTCTCGCCGTTGAGCACGTCGAAATCGATACCGTCGACGGCGCGCACCACCTTTTTCGGCCCGAACAGGCCGCCGGCGACCGGGAAATGCTTGATCAGGCCACGAATGGTCAGGAGCGGCTGTTTCATTGCTTCACGTCCATCGCCGAGCGCAGGCCATCGGCCAGAAGGTTGAACGAGATCGAGGTGAAGAAGATCATCATGCCGGGCAGCGCCGCCACCAGCGGCTGGGTGTAGATCGCCGTCCTCAGCGTGTTGAGCATCAGGCCCCATTCGGGCTCCGGCGGGCGCACCCCGAGGCCGAGGAACGAGAGGCCGGAGGCGAGGATCATCGACACCGAGATGAGGCCGGTGGCGTAGACGAAGATCGGCCCCAGCACATTGCCCAGCACATGGACGCGAATGATGGTCAGGGCATTGGCGCCCGAGGCGCGCGCCGCCTCGACATAGTCGCGATTGCGCACCTGGGTGGTCACCGCCTCGGCGACCCGGGCGATCGGCGGGATGAACACGACGGTGAGCGAGACCAGCGCGTTCTGGATGCCGGCGCCGAGCGCGCCCGACAGCGCCACCGCCAGCAGCACCGAGGGGAAGGCGTAGAACACGTCGATGGTGCGCATCATGATCGTGTTGGTCTTGCCGCCGACATAGCCGGCGACCACGCCGATCAGGCTGCCGGTCACGAAGGCCATCAGCACGGGCGTGACGCCCATCATGAGCGAATAGCGCGCGCCATAGATGAGGCGGGAAAGCATGTCGCGGCCGAGCTCGTCGGTGCCGAGCGGGAAGCCCGCCGTGCCGACCGGGCGCAGCCTGCGGATGGTGCGGCCGAGATAGGGATCGGCCGGCGCGATCCAGGGCGCGAAAATGGCGATGAGGAACAGCGCCAGCACCAGGCAGCCGGCAAACATCGCCACCTTGTCCTTGCGCACCCGGCTGAACACGCCCGACCAATAGCCGGGCGAGCGTTCGATGGCCGATGCCGTCTTGGCCGGATCCTGCGGCAGAAGCGAAGCGACTGAGGTCATGAGGTCAGCTCCGCTGGATGCGTGGGTCGATGGCGGTCTGCACCACGTCGACCAGGAGGTTCAGGCCGACGAAGAACAAGGCGAGCACCAGGATCGTGCCCTGGAGAAGCGGCAGGTCGCGCTGGAAGATGGCGGCGTTCAGGAGGAAGCCGGTGCCGGGCCAGGAAAACACCGTCTCGATCAGGATCGAGCCGCCCAGGAGATAGCCGAGTTGCAGGCCCATGACGGCGAGCGCGGTGGGCGCGGCATTTTTCACCACATGGCCGAAAATGCCGAATTCGGAGAGGCCCTTGGCGCGCAAGGCCGGCACGAAATCCTGGCTCAGGATGTCCGCCACCAGCGCCCGGATGGTGCGCGCCACGATGCCCATGGGAATGACGCTCATGGTCACCGCCGGCAGGATGAGATGGCGGATATGCTCCCAGTTGAGCTTCCATTCGGCCGAGCCGCCGGGGCCGGCGCCGGTCGGCGGCAGCCAGTTGAGCTGGGCCGAGAAGATGATCACCAGCACCATGCCGAGCCAGTAATGCGGCACGGAGACGCCGATGACCGACAGGAGGGAGGCGATCTTGTCGATCGCGCTGTTCCTGAAATAGCCGGCGACGAAACCGAAGAGCAGGCCGAAAAAGAAGCCGATCATGGTGGCGACGCAGGCGAGCAGCAGCGTGTTGCGCACCGCGCCGAGCACCTCGCCCGCCACCGCCCGGCCGGAGGCGATGGAGGTGCCGAGATCGCCCTGGACGGCGCGCAGGCACCATTTGAAGAACTGCTCGTAATAGGGCCGGTCGAAGCCATAGGCGATCATCATCTGCTGCTTCAGCGCCTCCGAGGCGTCGGGCGGCAGCACGGAAACGAGCGGGTCGCCGGGCGCGATATGGACCAGCGCGAAACAGACGAGCGAGACGCCGATCACGATCGGGATCGTGTAGACGAGCCGCTTGGCCAGGTAGACGAGCATCGGCAGGACCTCAGGCAGGTGGCGCCCGGGCCGTCCGCGCGAGCGGGCGGCGGCGGGCCGTCATCCGGAAGGGGCCGGCGACCCGGAGGGGCCGCCGGACGATGTCGCCTGGGCTCAGGAGCCGGCGCGAATGTCCATCGGCGCGATGTCGATGAACCAGGAGCGCGGCTGGACGACGCCGGTGACGCGCGGCGAGATGGCGCGCGGCCCGACGTCATGGGCGACCCACAGGAAGGGCGCTTCCTCGACGATGCGCTTGTGCAGGGCGGCCAGCGCCGTGTCGCGGCCGGCCGCATCGAAGGTGGTGCGGGCGGTGTTGACCAGGCCGTCGAACTCGTCGGAATTGACGAAACCCCAATTGTTCGAGGTCGGCGGATTGGCCGCGCGCGTCACGAAGCGGCCCATGGCGAAGAACGGGTCCATGGCGGCAAACGAGACGTTGATGGCATTGGAGCCGCGCGCGCCGGCCGAGCCCGCGCCCTCGCGCCAGTTGGTGAACACCGAGTTCCACTCGGCGACCTCCAGCTCGACATTGAAGAAGCATTCCTTCAGCGCCTGCTGCAGCCATTCGTTCATGACGATGGGCTGCATCTGGCCGGAGCCGGAGGCCGAGGTCAGCACCTTGACGGTGACCGGGCGCTGGGCCGAGAAGCCGGCCTCGCGCATCAGCCGCTGGGCGTTGGCGAGATCATATTTGATGTCGAAAGTGGGATTGCCCCACCAGGGGTGGCCGGGCGGAACCGTGCCCTTCGGCACCTCCATCAGGCCGTTGAGCAATTGCTTCAGCTCGTCGCGGTTGATGCAGAGATTGGCCGCCTGGCGCACCCGCCGGTCCGCCCAGGGCGACCCCTCGCGGAACGAGAACTGCCAGGGCCAGACATGCGGCTGGGCATTGGTATACATCTTGAAGCCGCGCGAGGTGATCTGCGGCACGGCGTCGGGCGAGGGCGCCTCGATCCAGTCGACCTGGCCGGCGAGCAGCGCCGCGGTGCGGGCATTGGCCTCGGGCAGCGGCAGGAGCACCACCCGGTCGATCTTCGGCCGGCGGGCGACGTCCCAATAATCCCGGTTGGCGACCATTTCGAAACGCTCGCGCGGCACCAGCCGCACGCCGCGGAAGGCGCCGGTGCCGGACGGGTTGCCGGCAAAGGCGGTCCAGGCGGCCTGGGCGCGCTGGCGCGGATCGGTGACGCTGGCCGGCACCTCGGAGAACAGCTTCTGCCAATGGGCGGGCGAGGCCATGAACAGGTTGGTCAGGTTGATCGGCAGGAAGGAATCCGGCGCCGAGGTGGTCAGCTCCACCGTGAGGTCGTCGATGACGCGGGCGGATTTCAGGTTCGGCATGCGCGAGACGGTGACGCCGACCTGGCTCTGGTCGAAATGCGCGGCCGTCTGGTCCAGCACCTTCTGGACGTTCCAGACGACAGCCGCGGCATTGAACGGCGAGCCGTCATGGAAACGCACGCCCGGCCGCAGCTTGAAGATCCACTTGGTCTTGTCGGTGGCATCGACAGCCCATTCCAGCGCCAGGCCCGGAATGATCACCGAGGCGGCGTCGGCCTTCGACAGGTCCCAGTTGACCAGCGCGTCATACATGGGGATGCCGGTGAAGCGATTGCCCTCGAAACCCTGGTCCGGCTGGCCATGGGTGCGCGGAATGTCGGCGGCGGTCATGCCGATGCGCAGCACTTTTTCCTGCGCGAGAGCCGAAGTGCTGGTGAGGAGCGTGCCGGCCGAGGCCAGAACGGTGCCGGCCAGGATGGCGCCGGTCATGACTGCCGGTCGAAAGCGGGACCACATGCGTTTTTCTCCCTGATGCCCGGTGATCGATGCTGGCAAGCGACATGCCAGCCCGGCGAAGCAGCCCGTCTGCGCGGCCTTGTTGAGCTTTGCCCGATCCGACGCCCGGCCCCATGCCGGGCGGTGGAGCATTGTGATCAATCCTTGTGCAGTTTTACGGATGCCGCAAGACTGTTCGAGAGTGTTCAGGGGGGAGAATGTTCAGCAGGGCAGCGCTGGATTGACGCATGTATGCAAGGGGGAGGGCGAATGGTGAGTGGCGAATAGCGAATGGCGAAGAGGGCATGATGCGTCGAGCGCGTGAACCCTCGCCCAGGTCTTCGTGGGAGAGGGTGGCCGCGGCAGCGGCCGGGGTGGTTGCATCGATGCTATCAATGCATCCCGACCCGACCTCTGAACCGCCAGCGACGCGCCCCTCAAAGGACGCCCCATTCTCGATGCCGCACTCCCATCCGAACCACCCGAACCCCACCAAAAAGGCCCCCGCATGCGCCCCCTGGCCATCATCGCCAAAGCCTTCGGCATGACCGACGAAGCCTGGCGCCGCCACGCCAATCCCTGGAGCGTCTACACCCGCTTCGCCGCCATCCCCGCGATGATCCTGGCCATCTGGAGCCGGGTCTGGCTCGGCTGGTGGGCGCTTATCCCCGTCGCCCTGGTGATCGCCTGGCTCGCCATCAACCCCCACGTCTTCGCCCCCATCGACACGCCCCGCTCCTGGGCCGCCAAGGGCATCTATGGCGAGAGGCTCTGGCTGGAACGCCCGGACCGGGTGCCGCCGGGCGACCGCCTGGCGTTCCGCTGGCTGGCGGTGCCGGGCGTGGTGGGCGCGGGGCTGCTCGTGTGGGGGCTGGTGGTGCTGGAGATCTGGCCGACGGTGTTTGGGGCGAGCTTGGTCGTGATGGCGCAGTTGTGGCGGATTGATCGGTTGGGGAGGGTTTATGAGGGGAGTGAACTCCCCCTTGAAGAAGCAAAATACGGAAATAGGCACGCGTCACCGTAATTCCGGCGCGCGTAGGTGCTCGGGCGCGGTCGCGTAGCGGAACTAAGAGAGCACGATAGAACGCCGCAGGCGGTACGTGTCTTCGTAATTCCTGACCGTTCGGCTAGGCGCCTTTGCCCGCGGCCGTTTCGAAGCTGACTAGATAAGTAGTCTTGATTCCGTCCGGGGTTAGCTTGGCTTTCAGGAGCGCCGCCTCGCATCGCTCCTGCAGCGCGTCAGCTTTGCCTGGGCTCGCAATTAGGTCGCTTAAGACGCCGCGCAGCGCGCCGACCAACTTGGTGATGTCGCCCAGCCGCAACGCGTAGCTGCCTGCCGTGCTTGCCTTTTTGTCGGCGATGGCCTCTGGCAAGGCCGATACCCGCACTGCTTCGCGGCCGGGATAGGCACCTTTGAACCAATTCTCAGCCTCGAGCAACTGGGCGTGGTCGCTCTTATAGAGCGGGTTGTCCTCCTTCTTGCTCTTCGCTTCAATTACGAAGTCGAACGTGGCGCCGGTGCGCCAAAGAACGTCTGGTCCAGTGTTGTGAATCTTCTCGGGTCGCTCTGCCTCGAAGCCGAGATATGTGCCGAGGTTGGCGAGTGCTTCTTCATATCGCGCGGCGGACGCTTCAGGCACCAACTCCGTGACCGCTTCCTCGAAATCGGCCAGCAAGGCCCCGCGCAGGTCATATTCGAGCAGCCTGGCGACAATCGCCGCCGACTGCTTGCCCGGAATCGGCCGGGGCACATAGGGCGGTCGGGTCTTCGGCGGCGAGTGGTTGTTGCTGAGCGAGAAGGCACTCGTTTGCAGCTTCTGACCGCGCTCCTCATCGTCCATCTGATAGGCGATCCGGGCAGCCGAGGCCGATAGCCAAGCGCGGCGCTGATTGTCCGATTTGAGGTCGTCGTCCCCGATGAACTTCTCTAGGGTCTGAAGTGCTTTCTCGTGCTGGCCGAGCCGTTGGAGCTTGAACGCCTTGCGCTCGGCGCCAGCGATGCGAAGCTCCAGCGTGTTTACCGGCGCGGCGTGCGCGGCCTCGGCCAACTCCGACGCATGGTACGCCACCCAGTCGCCGTCGCGGGTCAGGCACTTCATCACCGTCTGATGGACCTCTGTCACCGTCGTGACGGTCTCACTCATTTCCTGGCCCATGTTGAGCTGGACGCGCGTGCTGGCAGTCAGGAAGGCTAGGTTGCTCTTGCGACCGATCCAGCCGACCAAACGGCTGCCGATTAGCATCACCACGCAGAAGTCGCCGCCGCCGCGCGTTCCGCGGCCGATACCCTGCTCGATCCGCTGAGCGAGAAGTGAGCTGACGGCTGAGTCGGCAATGACGTTCACCCGGTAGACGTCGTAGTCCGACGTGCCCTGGGGGAGGTTATCCATGACGAGAAACCGACAGGCGTTGCCGGCGAGGTCAATCCCATCATACCGATTGGCGAGGACAAGCGGCCCATAGCTCGTGCCGGTCTGCATGGCCGCGATCTGCTCCGCCACGGCCTTGGCGGTGCTGGGATATGCCGCGATATCAGTCCAGTGATCGGCGGCCTGGCCCGACGGGGTAAGGATTGCCGCCCCGCGCTTGCTGTCGGCAAGCTTCTTGGCGATGTTCTTGACCATTGGCGTGATCGGAGTGCCGCCGAGCTTCATCAACTCGGGAATGAGGATCATCCGCTCCCCGACGCCAGCCAGCGAGGCTGATGTGATTGGCCTGCCGACCGCTTCGGCGGACGCGCCGAACGTGCGCACGATCTCGCTATCGTCGGCGATCGTCGCAGACATATAGATGTGTCGCCCGCAATCCTCAAAGGTTGGCAAGAGATCCACCGGCGGGAAGATCGGCGTGATGGTTACCGACTGGCGGCTAAATAAGCAGTGGCAGACCGCCAAGTTGTCGCGCAGGAATGGCCACACGAAAGGGTCGATCTTGTCGACGACCTCAGCGAGATGTTGCTCCACCTCGGGAAGCTTGCGTTGCCAGGCCCAGCTTGGCACCTCCATCACGCCGGAGTCCTTGCCATTAGTCACGTCCGCGAACGAGCCGCTCCGCCCGACCTCTTTGAACGCGACGCGGAAACGGCCGGCAAGATCAGCATAGACCTCCCCGTGGTCCTTTGCCGAGATTTTGAGGCTGAAGGCTTCCCGTACCGATGAGAGCGCCACGTGCGCGTCGTCGAGGATGATAGCTCCAGCCTTGACTATGTCCTGCCCGGCATTCCGCACGCCGAACTTGCTCCGGCCGTTGAACAGAGTTTCGTAGGATCCGACCAAGACACTCTTGCCGTCGTAAAAGTCGCCGGGAAGCGGCTGTTTTTTGACGTAAGGTACGGCGGAGATCCCGTAATCCTTACTCTGAGCTATCACTTGGTCGACCAGCTGATTTGTTGGCGTCAAGTAGATAGCCGGTTCGCCGAGCTCATTCATCACCGATTGCGCCATCAGAAGGGCAACAAGGGTCTTGCCACCGCCGGTGTGCAGTTTGACTACCACATCGCGATCCGTGCGACGGAGGAACCAGGCGTCGAGTACCTCGGCCTGACTGGCATAGAGATCGTTGATGCCTAGCGGCTTCGGCAGCGCGTTGAAAATCTCGCGCGGATTGATTGGCTTCGGCTTACCTTTGCTTTCCCGAAGCTTTTTGAAATCAACCATTTAATCACCCAGTGCGTGTATCGACACCATGTCATAGCCGAGGATCGGTGACGTGTCATTGGTTGAGGCAATCAACCTCCCCGTGCATCGAGCATCAAGGTGACAGGCAGCTCATTTTCCTTTTTGGCCGCCGGATCACGCTGGGCCAAATCACGCCTCATCAGATCAGGTTGGTCAGCTTTCGGCCCGCATTGGAATCACGATGATACGTATCTCGTTCCCTCCTAGCTATGCCCGGTGGAGTGGCCCCTGAAGTGTCACGTCAATTCAAAATTAAGCGGCAGCGGTGGGCGCTGCGGGGTACATGCTAGGTACGTGTTACTGTAATTCCGTTATCCAACCAGGGGACGGGTGCCCGACGAAAGTCGGTTCACGGCGGCCACCAAGTCGCCAATTGTTCGGCTGGCCAAGTCGAATTGCGCCGTCAGACTGGACACTTCAATCTTGAGCTGTCTGACTTCCGCCTCTAGCTTCGTAATCTTGTTCTCGTGTGTGCCGAGATCTGCCATTCGAATCTCCCGCTTCGCGATAGGCAGTGACACTTCACCATCAACGCGGGAAAGCCGCAAATGCGCTGTCTACGAGTTCGTTGACGTTGTCCACAGGTATGCAATTGCGGTGACACGTACCTCAATCCCTATTTGTTGAGCCGTTCGAAACAAATTCGCGAAATAGGTGCGCGTCACCGCAATTCCGGCTCCCGTCGCGGAGCCGCCAGTCACCTCCCTCAAAACCGCGTGCGCAATTCCGGCAAGTGGATAGGGTCCTGTTTCCAGGCGAACCGGCGCAGGAACGGAACATGTCGATCAGCTTCCAGAAAATGCACGCGAATGGCGACGATTTCGTCATTGTCGACCTGCGCGGCCAGGCCAACATCATCGATCGGCACGTGGCCAGGCGGCTGGGCGACCGAAATCGCGGGATAGGGTTCAATCAACTCGCGGTCATCTCGGATTGTGACGACGCGGCGGCGCAGCTTGCGTTCTGGAATCCCGATGGTTCCATGCTGGATGCCTGCGGCAGCGCCACGCGAGGCGTTGCCTGGACGCTGTTGCAGGGAACCAGTTCCTCTTCCGTCGTGCTCAGGACCAATCGCGGCCTTCTCAGCTGTTCCAAGGACAGGGACGGCCTCATCTCGGTCGATATGGGAAAGCCGTTGGTGGATTGGCGCGATGTGCCGATCGCCCGGGCGGTGGATACGCTCAGCTTGCCTCTGCCCGGCGATCCCGCCGCTTGCGGCATGGGCAATCCGCATTGCACCTTCTTCGTCGACGATGCGGAAGCCGTCGACGTCGCGGCGATCGGAGCGGCGATCGAGGTTCATCCCCTGTTCCCGCAAAAGACCAATGTTCATTTCGTTCAGGTCTTGAGCCCGACGCACATCCGGCTGCGCATCTGGGAACGCGGTGGCGGTATTCCACTTGGTTCGGGCTCATGCTCCTGCGGTGCGGCGGTGAATGGAATGCGGCGCGGCCTGCTCGGCCATTCCGTCGCGGTCGATTGCGATGGCGGGCGCGTGACCGTCACCTGGGACGGCATCGGCGGGGTCTTCCTCAAAGGACCCGTCGAACAGAGTTTCAGCGGCGTCTGGCCGGTCGTGCCCGAAAGACAGTGACGCGGCGTGCCGCGTGCCGGCGCGCGGCATAGCGGTTCCGGCAATGGGCTGATGGGGAGGGCGGCTTCGCCGGGGCAGCCGGCGCGGTGATCGCCTGGGCCGAACCTTGGCGGCGAGACCGGCAAATGGGCATGCGGCACGTGTCCCGGCGATCTCTTCGCGCTGGAGCCGCTGCCATGGCGAGGATGGCGCCAGGGCCGTCGTGATCGCACCGCAATTCTCGCTATCATCGGTGGCCTCGAGGGCGTTCCGAGGGATCGTGCCGATGAAGTTCTGGGCTATCCTGGCCTTGCTGGCTCTCGCGCTGGATGCGGCTGCCCTGTTTGTCCAATATGACCTCAGGGGCTGGACGCCCGACAACCCGCGCGATCCCGCCGCGATCGTCCAGCCGACGCCTGCTGGCGGCAGCGCTTTCGCGGTCCGCGATTGCCTGCCGGGCAGCGTCCGGCCCTGGGAGCCGCCGACGGCGGAAGAGTATTCCGGCTCCGCCACGCTCACCGTGCTGGCCTGCCGCAGCCGTGCGAGCGCCATGCCCGTCGCGCTCGCCTATCTCGGCGTGGTGGCGACCGGGCTCGTCCTCCTGCTCGCCAGGCGCGGCCGCCGGAGGGGCGTCGAGCCCAAGGGGGCAGGAGGCGGGAGCTGACCGAAAAACCTGGGATGACGGTGTCGCGCCCGGAATTGCGCTGACACGAAGCTCAATCTCCTTCTGCCTTGCCGGCCCGGGGGGCCTGACATGGCTGAACTGGGCGGTGAACCCGCTTTGCCGGCCCACCCGGGACGGTGCAGCGCTTCCACGCCAGCTATCCGGAAGGCGACAAGGCCGCGTCGATCTCGTGGCAGGCATCCGGATTCTTCGCGCGCTCCGCGGCGATGAAGGCGGCGTGCCGCTGCGCGAAAGCGGCGCCCTCCTTCCGCCTTTCCGGATCGGGCTCGTTCACGCTCCAGAACAGGAAGCCGTGCCGAACCAGGGCTTCGACCTTCTGCCATTGCTTTTGTCGGAACGCTTTGGCGGCTTGAACCTGCCGTCGGGCCGCGCCGTCGCGCCAGCCGGCTTCATCAAGGCGACGGGACAACGGGCCCAGCCGGTGACGGACGCGATCGGCGACCAGGGCATGCGTTGGAATGGCGGTGACACCTACGCGACCGGACCCCTCTCCAAATGAGGGGCAGTCGAGGGGCGCACGGGAGAGAGTTCGAGGAACGGCTGGGGTGATTTCTGGTAAAATCGATGCGGCGGAAACTGCTATTTCACGTAAAGACTCAGTTGTTTTCGCGTCGCAAATGTCGGATCGACCAGTGAAAGTGGAGCGTTGGGCAAGTGCCTCCGCAATAGGTCATCGTTCTTCGACGAGAGTTTGCTGCGCGTGCGGGCCGACAACTCGATCGGCAACCAAGCATTAACCCATATGATCAATAGTCTGGATCCTTGCGATGGGCCTGAGCCAGTTACTCTTTTGGCTCGCGCTTTCTTGGATGTGCATCGCTCCCCGCCGGGCGGAGCCGGCGGGTAACGCGCTTGGCTGGGGAGCAGACGAGAATGATGCCACGCACGGCAAAGGACGGCGCCAATGCCGTCGGCTTCCGCCGACGCCTGCTTCTGACCACCGCGATCGTCACGCTCGTCACCGCGACCGCTCGGCTTGCATGCGCGCAATCGGTGACCGGCAGCGGCGATGTGGCTCCGGGCGGCATTCAGACGCCGAACTGGTCAATCGGGGGCGATCTCGTCGTCGGCGCTTCCGGCACGGGCACGCTCCTCATCAGCAATGGCGGCCAGGTGAGCAACGCTGACGCCTATATTGGCGACCAGGCCGGCAGCACAGGTACAGTCATCGTTTCTGGCCGCGACATCAGCGGTAATGCGTCCACCTGGAACAATAATTCCACGATCTATATTGGAAATGGCGGCACAGGAACGCTCCTCATCCAAGATGGCGGCGTGGTGAACAATACTTGGGCCATTGTCGGTAGCAGCAGTGGCGGCTCGGGTTCGGTCACCGTCTCGGGGCACGACATCGACGGCAGGGCTTCCACCTGGAACACTACCAGCCCACTTCGCATTGGCGGTGGCGGCACGGGCACGCTCAGCATCCTGGATGGCGGGGTGGTCAACAGTGATCAGGGGCTGATCGGTGACAGTGCCGGTCCTAACTCCGTCACCGTCTCGGGCCGCGACATCAACGGCCATGCCTCCACCTGGAACGCAGCCAACAATATCTATGTGGGCTTTTCAGGCAACGGCACGCTCACGGTCGCGGAGGGTGCCGCGGTGAGCACGGTTGGATCTGGGGGTGGCGCCGCGTCGATCTATATTGGCTATGCTGTCGGCAGCCAGGGTACGGTCACCGTTTCAAGCAGCAATGGCACTGTCTCGCACTTGTCCGCCAGCGACCGCATCGAGGTTGGTCAGGGCGGCGCCGGCACGATGATCGTTGGCAAAGGCGGTTTCGTGAGTGCTGATTCCTCGGTTCATATCGCGGGCGGCAGCACAGGCAGTGGAACGCTCCATCTCAACGGCGATGCCAGCGGACGTGGCGTTCTCGAGACCGGTTCCGTGGTCCGGGGGAGCGGCGCCATTGCCGTTCTCGACCTCAATGGCGGCGTTCTGCGCGCGAACCAAGACGAACTCAATTTCCTGAACGGCTTCAAGGCACTGACCGTGGGAGCCGAAGGCGCCTGGTTCGACACCAACACGCATGCCATCACCATCAGCACGGATTTTTCCGGTTCATCGCGCTTCGACAAGCTGGGCCTCGGTCAACTGACGCTGACGGGGGATAGTTCGGGTTTTACCGGTGCATCGACCGTATCGGCGGGGACGCTGGCGGTTAACGGCGTGCTGGGCGGCAATATGCTGATCGACACGGTCGGACGGCTCGTGGGCACGGGCAGCGTCGGGAATGCCGTCAACAGCGGCGTCATCGCGCCGGGTTATGGCAATGCCATGGGCGTCCTTACCGTCCAGGGCCATTATGTCGGCGCCGGCGGCCGCCTCGAAATCGCGACAGCCCTGGGCAATGACAGCTCGCCGACCAGCCGTCTCGTGATCGACGGTGCAACCTCGGGCACCACCCGGGTTGATGTGATCAACCGGGGCGGCCTCGGCGCGCAGACGGTGGAAGGCATCAAGATCATTGCCGTGGCAGGTGCGTCCAACGGCAATTTCGTGCTCAACGGCAATTATGTTTTTCAAGGCGCGCCGGCTCTGATCGCCGGCGCCTATGCCTATCGCCTCTATCAAGGCGGCGTCTCCACGCCCACGGACGGCGACTGGTATCTGCGCTCGGCCCTCACCGATCCGGGGACGCCGGGCGGGCCGGGCGGTCATCCTAATACGCCACTCTATCAGCCCGGCGTGCCGATCTACGAGGCCTATGCTGCCAATCTGCAGGCGCTCAACACCGTGCCGACTTTGCAGCAACGTGTCGGCAACCGCATTTGGGGTGCCGGCGCCAGTGACGGCAACGGAATTTGGGGCCGGAGCGAAGGCACGCACGGCCGCTTCGATGGGGATGTCTCGACGACCGGCCTAAGGCAGAGCATCGACACCTGGAAGATGCAGGCAGGCGCGGATCGCGTGCTTGTCGACAGCGATGCGAGCGGGCGTCTGGTGGCGGGCGTCAACGTCTCCTATGGCCAGGCCAACAGCAAGATTCGCTCGATCTTCGGCGACGGCTCGGTGACGACCAATGGTTACGGTCTTGCCGCGACATTGACCTGGTATGGCCTCGCAGGATTTTACGTCGATGGTCAGGCGCAGGTCAGCCGCTATGACAGCAATCTCAATTCCGAGCTTCGCGGCGCGCTCGCGCGCGGCAATGGCGGCTCCGGCGAAGCGTTCAGCATCGAAGCCGGCCGGCGGATCTCGGTCGGCGCCGGGCTCGGCATCACGCCGCAATTCCAAATCAGCTATTCCAATGTCCGGTTCGATCGCTTCGTCGACACGGCGCGGGCCGCCATTTCGGCCGACGACAATTCCAGCCTGAAGACGCGCTGGGGCGTGGCGCTCGATCACCAGAGCGCCTGGGAAGGCGGCCGCAGCCACGTCTACGGGATCGCCAATGTCAGGTATGAATGGCTGGATGGCATGCGGGCCATGGTCTCAGGCACGCCGATCAACTACGCCGACCAACGGCTGTGGGGCGAACTCGGCCTGGGCGCGAGCGTGAATTGGAGCAAGGATCTCGCCATCCATGGCGAACTGTCCGCCAGCACGCCGTTCCGCGATTTCGGCACCAGCTACGTCGTCAAGGGCAATATCGGTTTGCGCGTGCAATTCTGAGCACGGGCTGTTCACCTCGGCATCGTCGCGTGTTGCACTCCGCCGCCAGTTCGAAACCGCCGCCGACCAGCTCATCGGCCAGCCACGCCCCGTTCGCGAGACGCCTCCAGCGCTCAGGTTGCGCGATGCCGCCGCGCTTCAAAGGATATCCTTTCTGATCAGCCTCTCGAGCCAGTCGGCGAACACCTGCAGCCGGCGGGCCAAGTGCTGGCGATGTGGATAGAGCAGCGTCATCGGCATCGGTTCCGCGCGGTGACCGGGCATGACCTCGACCAGCTCGCCCGCATCGAGATGGAGCTGAACGTCGTAGGCGGGGATCTGGATGAGGCCGAGCCCGGCAAGGCAGCAGGCGATATAGGCTTCCGCGCTGTTGACAGTGACCCGCGCGCGCATGGGCAGCGTCCGCAGCTCGCCAGCGTCGATCCACTCCCAATCCTCGATGCGTCCCGTGGCGGGCGACGCATAATTGACCGCCAGATGTGCACCGAGATCCCCAGGCTGTCGCGGCAGGCCGTGATGGGCGAGATAGCCAGGGCTGGCGACGTTGATCATCGGCAGATCACCGATCTTGCGTGCGATCAGACCGGAATCGCTCAGCGGGCCGACGCGCAGCACGCAGTCGACGCTCTCCTCGACCAGGTTCACGGCCCTGTCGGTCACCCGCAATTCGATGTCGAGCTGCGGGTAAAGGGCCAGGAACTCCGGCAGGGCCGGCGCAATGATCAGACGGCCGATCCGGCCAGGCACATCGATCCTGAGCTTGCCGTGGGGCTCCACCGCGTTCTGCCGGAACAGCCCTTCCGTTTCCTCGACATCAGCGATGACCCGCAGGCATCGCTCATAGAATGCGGTTCCATCCTGGGTCGGGGAGACCTTGCGTGTCGTGCGATGAAGGAGGCGAGCGCCGACACGGCCCTCGAGCTCGATGATCGCCGCCGAGACAGACGAGCGCGGCAGACCGAGCGCGTCGGCAGTCCGCGTAAAGCTCGAGCACTCGACGAGACGAACGAAGATCCGGAACAGGTCAATGCGATCCAAGGGAGGCTCGTTGGGATTGTTCGGCTGTTCTGACAAGTGATGTCAGACTGGCTGCCTTTATGATGGATTTGTAGACGATATTCTGCGCCCCTCATAGCGGTCACGCGGTGGCCGCCACGCATCCCAGGGAGGCCGGCGTCATGACCGATCACAGCATCAAGGGTAAGACCGTTCTCATCGCCGGCGGCGCCAAGAATCTCGGTGGCTTGCTCGCTCGCGATCTCGCCCGGCACGGGGCGAAGGCGGTGGCGATCCACTACAATACAAGCGCGACCAGGGCGGCCGCGGATGAGACAGTGGCAGCCATCAAGGCCTCCGGCGCTCAAGCCACCGCTTTCCAGGCGGACCTGACCACGGCCGGCGCGGTGGAGAAGCTCTTCGTCGACACCGTCGCCGCCATCGGCAAGCCTGATATCGCCATCAATACCGTCGGCAAGGTGCTGAAGAAGCCTTTCGTCGAGATCACCGAGGCCGAATACGACGAAATGACTGCGGTAAACTCCAAGTCGGCTTTCTTCTTCCTCAAGGAGGCCGGCAGGCACGTCAACGACAACGGCAAGATCTGCACGCTCGTGACCTCGCTGCTTGGCGCCTACACTCCCTTCTATGCGGCCTATGCAGGCACGAAGGCGCCGGTGGAGCACTTCACCCGCGCAGCCTCCAAGGAGTTCGGCGAGCGCGGCATCTCGGTGACGGCGATCGGCCCGGGCCCGATGGACACGCCCTTCTTCTATCCGGCCGAGGGCACGGATGCCGTCGCCTATCACAAGACGGCGGCGGCCCTGTCGCGGTTCACCAGGACGGGCCTGACCGATATCGAGGACATCGTTCCCTTCATCCGCTTCCTCGTCTCGGACGGCTGGTGGATGACCGGCCAGACCATTCTCGTCAACGGCGGCTACACCACCAAGTAAGCCGGGCCGCCGTCGCGGCAATCCAGACTTCCTACGCGATGCCTTCCGGCCGGATCGGCCAGGACCTCGAGAACAACTTCAACCTGTCTTCCTGAGCAAAGGGCTGGGCCATGCACATGGCAATGGTGATCGCCGGCGGCATCGTGCTGCTCGGCCTGTTTCTTCTGTTCGGAAAGCTCTGGGGAGGCGATGACGCGAACCTGGCCTTCGCCGCCAAGATTTTCCTGCCCGTCTGGCTTGCCATGTCGCTGACCAATATGTGGGTCGGCGTGGCGAGGGCCGGCTACTCGGTGCGGGAGGAACTGCCGATCCTCATCGTCGTCTTCGCCCTGCCGGCGATCATCGCAGGGCTCGCAGTCTGGCGCCTGGCGAAATGACGGCGACGCCATGACCGCCCACTCCGCCCACGACCATCCGCTGCTCCGCCGCCGTGACGGCCATCATGCCCGCGTCACCTTCGAGGAGCTGTTCTTCGATCTCGTCTATGTCTTCGCGGTCACCCAACTCGGCCATGAGCTGCTGCACAACCTGAGCTTCACGGGTGTCGTCGAGACTCTGATCCTGTGGTTCGCGGTATGGCTCGGCTGGCAATATACCTGCTGGGTCACCAACTGGTTCGATCCCGAGACGCCGCGCATCCGCGGTCTCATCTTCGCGGTCATGCTCGCCGGCCTCGTCATGGCGTCAGCCATTCCCGGCGCCTTCGGCGAACGCGGGCTGATCTTCGCCGGCGCCTATGTCGCGATCCAGGTCGGGCGCACCGCCTATCTTGCCTGGGAGCTGGGCCCCGATCACCCGCTGTCGGCAAATTATCGGCGCATGCTCGGCTGGCTCCTGATCGCGGCCACGTTCTGGATTGCCGGCGCCTTTGCCGAGCATTGGACACGCGCCGGCCTGTGGGCGATCGCGGTGGCCTGCGAATATGTCTCGCCGATGTTCGGCTTCCGCCTCCCCGGCCTCGGCCGGTCGAAGACGCGCGACTGGACCATCGAGGGCGGGCACCTCGCCGAACGCTGCCAGCTTTTCGTCATCGTCGCACTCGGCGAGACGCTTCTCGCCACCGGAGCGACCATGGCGAAGGCCGCCAGCTGGAATGCCGCGATCCTGTCGGCGCTGCTCGCCACGTTTCTCGGCACGCTCGCCATGTGGTGGCTCTACTTCGGGACATCGAGCAAGGACGCGACCGAGACGATCACCCATGCCGACGACCCTGGCCGGATCGGCGCCTATTTCCACTACATCCACGCGATCCTCGTTGCCGGCATCATCGCCACGGCAGTCGGCAACGACCTGGTGCTGGCTCATCCTCATGACCCGCTGAAGACGCCTTACGCCCTGATCCTCTCGGCCGGCCCGGCAATCTATCTGCTCGGAAGCGCCGTCTACAAAAAGGCGGTCTACGGCGTGGTGCCGACATCACATATTGCCGGCGTGGTGGCGCTATTGCTCCTGATCCCCGTCGCCCAGGCCGCCGACCTGCTCGTCATGGGTTGGCTGACCACCGCCATCATGCTCGCCGTCAGCGTCCGGGAGGGGCGGATGCTTCGAAAGCGACGGCTTTCCGGCGATGCGCGCCAGGCTGCGCATTGAGACCGTGGACACGATGCCCAGGCTGCAAACGAAGATCACCGGTTCGCCGCCGCGGCAAGCGTGCAGACAGGCGCGGCTCAGCGACATCCTGGCCTTCTGGCGCGGTGCGCCGGCCAAGTGGTTCGCCAGGGACGCCCATTTCGATGCCGTGTTTCGAGACCGCTTCCTTGACCTGCATCTGGAGGTGGCGGCGCGGCGGCACGACGACTGGATCGACACCGCCGAAGGTGCGCTGGCGCTCCTCATTCTCACCGACCAGTTCCCCCGCAACGCCTTTCGGGGCAACGGTCACATGTACGCCACCGATCCCCTCGCCAGGCACTATGCCCGGCAAGCCGAGGCCGCCGGACATATGGATCGCGTCGAAATCGACCTGCGCCTGTTCTTCTGCCTGCCTTTCGCCCATTCGGAAGATCTCGTTGACCAGGACGTCTCCGTCAGGCTCAACGCCAGGCTAGGTCAGCCGTGGCTGTCCCACGCCGAGGGGCACCGCGCCATCATCCGCCGCTTCGGCCGCTTCCCGCATCGCAATCCGATGCTGGGACGCGAGACGACGCCGGCGGAAGCGAGATTCCTCCGGAGTGGAGGTTTTCGGGGCTAGCAGCGGAAGATCGCATTGCGGGGACGACGTCGCCTCGAGCTGCGAAGGTGCGACGGACGCCATCTGGGGGCTTATTGTGTCAGGTTTTCTTGTCCTGCTCGCGCAGGCAGCGCTTTATTCGATCGTGATGGGGGCCATTTTCCTCAAGCGGAAGACGATCGGCATCGGCGTCTTCTTCTGCCTCCTCGGCACCATGCATTTCCTCGAGACTTATCTGGCGGCCGTCTTCTTCATCGAGCTGCCTTTCGGACTGATCTCCCCCGGCTCGACGGTGCTGTTCGCCGGCAAGCTCGCCTTCTTCCTGCTGCTCTACATCAAGGAAGACGCCGAGGCGATGCGCCAGCCTATCTACGGCCTGCTGAGCGGCAACATTCTGACGATCGCGCTCGCGCTTATCCTGCGCTTCTACAGCGAGCCTGCGAACCTGCCCGGCTACAACCCGGATCTGCGCTTCATCGACCAGATGGGCCTGCTGATGATCTGGGGCACGACCCTGCTGTTCGCCGACCTCGTCATCCTCGTCATCGTCTATGAGCGACTGGGCGCGCTGCTGACAAAGACCATCACGGGCCGGATCTTCATCAGCCTTGCCGTCGTCCTGAGTTTCGACCAGTTGCTCTTCTTTGCCGGCCTGCACATTCTCGCGGCCGTGCCGACATTGGCCTTTTATGGCGGCTGGATCGCCAAGATCGGCGCGGCCGGTTTCTTCAGCCTCATGCTCGCCGCCTATTTGCGGTTCCTGGAGCGCGACGGTTCGCACGCCCCGGCGCAAGGCATGGCCGACATCTTCGACCGGCTGACCTATCGGCATCGCTACGAGAAGCTGGCCGAGCAAATCGGCAGGGATGCCTTGACCGGCCTGCAGGATCGCGGGCGGTTCGACGTGGCGGGGCCGGCCATGCTGCAAGCTGCCTTCCAAACGGACCTGTCGGTCAGCCTGATGATGATCGATATCGACCACTTCAAGGCGATCAACGACAGGCACGGCCATGTCGAGGGAGACCACGCGATCCGCGCGGTGGCCGCCACGATCGCCGCGGCGAAGCGCGAAGGCGACCAGCTTTTCCGCTATGGCGGGGAAGAGTTCGCGCTGCTCTGCCCGCAAACGCCTCCGGGCGCCATGGTCTTGGCAGAACGCGTTCGCGCTGCCGTGGCCAAGAGCGCCGCAACCGGATTGGCGCAACCTGTGACGATCAGCATCGGCATCGCGACCTTTCCGGCGGATGCCCGCGACTTTCCAGGGCTCCTGCTGAAGGCCGATGCCGCGCTCTACGAAGCAAAGACGCTGGGGCGGAACAGGGTTGTCAGTTCCTCTGGAGCTGGCTCGCGACCCGTGTCCGGCCATCACCAGGGCGAACCGAATTCACCGATATGAGAGCCTTTGCCAAGGCCGATCGGACTTAGGCTGACACGCACCTCAACGCCCTTCTGCCTTGCCGGCCTGGATTGCCCGAAGACCGGCGAACCGGGCGGTGGACCCGCTTTGCCGGCCCGCCCGGGAGGGCGCGGCGCTTCCGCTATCCGGAAGGCGACAAGGCCGCGTCTATCTCGCGGTAGGCCTCCGGATTTTTCGCGCGTTCCGCGGCGATGAAGGCGGCGTGCCGCTGCGCGAAAGCGGCGACCTCCTTCAGCGTTTCCGGATAGGGCTCGTTCAGGCTCCAGAACAGGAAGCCGTGCCGGACCAGGGCTTCGACCTTCCTCCATTGCTTTTCGTCGGAGCGCTTCGGCGGCTTGAACTTGCGGGTCAGGCCGATGCTTGGACCGCCGCATTCAGGGCAGGGCAGGACGGCCTCGGTGCGGCTGGCGCGCTTGAAACTCTTCCGGCAGCGGAAACAAGCGTAGTGGTGGAGGTAGCTCGACTGAACAGATCCGCCCTTCTGGGCCGGAGGAGGAGAGGCCGCGTTCGTCATTCCGTCAGTCTAGCGGCCTCTTCCGAATCCGCAAATCGGACTGATCGCCGGCCGATGTCTTTCACGCCGCGCAGCATGGAGACCGAGCGCATCACGGGACCTGGCGATCCGGTCCTCCAGACCCGGCCGCGAGGCATCACGCCCGGGACGGATCTCTCTCAGCCGGCGGCTGGTCTGGCCGCGTTGACCGCCAGGTGCGCCTCGAAGGCTCGCCTGTAGGCCGGACGCGCTTCGCCGCGGGCCACATAAGCCGAGAGGTTCGGATCGTCGTCCAGCAATCCCGAGGCCCTCAGCCTGAGCAGCACCGAGATCATCATCAGGTCGCCCGCGCTGAACGCGCCGTCGAGCCAGTCGGCATCATCAAGGCGATGGGACAAGGAGGCCAGCCGGTGCCGCACGCGATCGATCACCAGGGGCATGCGTTGCGTGGCCCAGGGCTTGTCGGCCTCGTGGATCCTGGCGGTGGCGAGTTCGAGGATCGGCGGCTCCACCGTGTTGAGGGCCGCGAACATCCAGGTGATCGCGCGGGCCCGGGCCTCTGCATCGTCGGGCAGCAGGCCGGCATGGCGCTCGGCGATATGGAGCACGATCGCGCCGGTCTCGAACAGGCCGAGATCGCCGTCCTCATAGGTCGGAATCTGCCCGAAAGGATGCAGCGCCAGATGGGCGGGCTGCTTCAGCGCCGCGAAGGAAACCAGGCGTACCGCATAGGGTTGGCCCACTTCCTCCAGCGCCCAGCGGACGCGCATGTCCCGCGCCAGTCCCTTGCCGCCATCGGGCGAGCGTTCAAAGGCGGTGATCGTGATGGTCATGGTGCGCGACCTCCCGGCCGAAATCTTCGGCCGAGGCCGGCCGGAAGGCAAATTCACCGGGATGGGCCACGGCCCCGGCCGATATCCGCTTTGTCCGCCTGGCAAACCCGCACCGCCGCCCGGTGGCCTGAAGCAACCGGGCGGGCAGGCGGGAGGGGTCTCACGTCCCTGTCAGGCGGCCCTGACGCGCTGGACGAAGCTTTCGACCTGCTGCCGGAGAGCCGCGGCCTGAACCGCGAGATTGTTGGAGGCGCCGAGGATTTCGCCGGCGGCATCGCCGGTTTCGGCCGCGGAGCGCTTCACGCTGGTGATGTTGGCCGACACTTCCTGCGTGCCGGCCGCGGCCTGCTGGACATTCCGCGCGATCTCGTTGGTGGCGGCGCCCTGTTCCTCCATGGCCGACGCGATGATGATCGAGACCTCGTCCACCTGGCGGATCGTCTCCGTCACCCGATTGATGACCCGGACCACCTCGTCGGTGGCGGCCTGCACGGCGGTGACCTGGCTGGAGATTTCGTCCGTCGCCTTGGCCGTCTGGGCCGCGAGGTTCTTCACCTCGGAGGCCACGACCGCGAAGCCCTTGCCGGCCTCTCCGGCGCGGGCCGCCTCGATCGTCGCATTCAGGGCCAGCAGATTGGTCTGGGACGCGATGGTGTTGATCAGCCCGATCACTTCGCCGATGCGCTGGGCTGCGCTCGACAGGCCGCCGACCACTTCGCCGGCCATGCGCGCCTGGCCCGCCGCCTCGGCCGAGGCCTTGGTCGAGGATGCGATCTGCGCGCCGATGTCGCGGATCGTCGCCGAAAGCTCCTCCGCCGCGGCTGCCACCGTGCTGACATTGGTGGAAGCTTCCTCCGAAGCCGCCGAAACCGCCATTGACTGAAGGTTGGTTTCACCGGCTGCGACCGACATGGCCGAGGCGCTCTGCTGCAATTGGGCCGCGGCGGCCGAAACGCCGTGGACCACCCCCATCACTTCCGCCTCGAAGCTGTCCGACAGGGCGTGCATCGCCGCGCGCTTTTCGGCCTCCGCCCGGGCTTCCCGCTCGACCTTGTCGTCCTCCAGACGCTTCACGTCGAGCGCGTTCTGCCTGAACACCGCCAGCGCCTCGGCCATGCGGCCGATCTCGTCGCGCCGCTCGGCGCCCCGGACGGTGACCGAGAGGTCGCCGGAGGCCATGGCGTTCATCGTCGCCGCCATATGATCGATCGGCCGCATGACGCGGACGAGCAGCAGGCCGCCGGTGACCAGCAAGACCAGCCCGACCAGGCCCATCAAGGTCGTGCTCAAGGTGCCGAGCCAGGCCGCCCGCGCATTGGCGGCGGCCACGGCACCGGCGGTTCGTTCGTCGAGCAGCGTGAAGAACGCGTCGACGGGCCGCATGATCTCGGCCTTGAGGCGATGATAATCCGGCGAATGCAGCAGATTTCGCGCAAGCTCCAGGTTCGGCTCGCCGCGCATCGTGAAGGCGCCGCTCGCATCGGCGAAGCGGCCCTTGACGGCGTTCATCGCGGTGACCTCGAGCTTGACGAGATTGTTGGAGAGCCTCTCGGCCTGCGCCAGCTTCTGAAGCTCGGCCTCGGTGAAACCTGCCTCCCGCATCAAGGCGGTGAGCGGCCGCGCGGCGCCGTCCGGCCGGGGCTTCACGCCGTCGGCGGCCATGAAGTCCCAATAGATGCGCTCAGGGTTCAGCGGGCGCGGGCGCTTGCCGTCGCGGATTTCGATGATGGCGTTATATTGCTCTTCATATCGCGCATCGCCGGTCACCGAATAAGTGCGGGCCAGCCGGGTCAGGTCATCGGATGATTGCCGCAGCTCGGATGCCAGAAGGAACGAGGTGTATCGGCTTTCCGTCGCGCGCTTCAATTCATCCGTCGTCGATTTGTACATGAACCAGACGACGGCCAGTCCGGCGATCGAGACGATCGTCACCGCGGACAGGATGGAGAACAGCGCTTTCAGGGAAATCGTGGCCGATTTCGGGTTTCTGGTCATGATAGGGCTCGCAGGGGCGGGATGGGCGCTGGATCGACGCAGGATGGGGCGTCGGAGCAGCCGGGCAATGTCGGCGAGCACGAGATTAGAAATGGTTAACGAAATTCTTTTCGCTGATATTCCCGTGACTTCGATCGATCCGGGATAAAGCCGGCGGTTCTGTCACCCCGTTGCCATGCCAGTCCCGGCTGAGCGTTTTCGCATCAGCCGGATGCCGGGAGGGGATGACAACGGGGGCTTGGCGCTTTGCTCTCCGCGCGACGATTGCGGAACAGCATGCCGAAAGCGCTATCTGCCCCCCGCGCCGACGCGTCCAAAAGCGAGCGCGACCTACGAGCCCTTCCTGCGCCGGCAGTCGACAGACCGAAACATGAGGCCGCGATCCCGCGGTGAACTCCGCCCCCGCTCAGTCCGCATGCCGGTCCTTCCCCATCGGCAAGCCGTCCAAGACACGACGAATCGAGAATATGCTAGGTGTCATCGCATTCCCGGGCCCATTTCAGTCGTTACGGCCACCGAGGCGATGGGGAGTTGGGACGTCATGGCGAGCTACAGATCAATTCTGAGCACGGACGCGCCGCCCGCCTTCGCCTTCATCGATCCGCCCTTCGATTTCAATTCGGCCACGGTCTCGAAATTCCCGCCGGAGGTCACCGGTTCCCTCGTCTTGCGGTCGCTGTGCCGGCGGCTGGGATGGGAATCGCTGAGCGGTAAGAGGCTGCTCGATTTCGGCTGCGGCGTTCGTTTCGCCCGCACCCTGGTCAATCTCGGGATGGAGATCGGCACCTATGCGGGGGTCGACGTCAATGCCGACGCCATCGGCTGGTTGCAGGCCCACGTCGCCGACCCACGGTTCCGCTTCCACCGCCTCGACATGAAGAACCATCTGTTCAATCCGGACGGCGGCATGGTTCAGGCCGATACGCTGCGTCACTTCGGGCTTACCGAATTCGACGCCGCCTGCATGTTCTCGGTGATTACGCACCAGGACCCGGACGACACGCGCATGATCCTTCGCATGCTCCGGGCATGTGTCGTCACGCATGGCCAATTGTATTTTACGGCGTTCATCGATGAATCCGTCGATCAATATGCCGAGAAATACATCGAGAAACGCAGTGCATGGTGCAATTACAACCCGGATTATCTGGTTGATCTCGCTCGCGAGGAGGGGTGGGCCGTGCAGACACTCTATCCCGGTTCGGAATTGCATCAGCCGGCCTTCGTCTGCCGGCGCATGTGAGGATCGCCGCGTGGCAAGAGGCCGGCTGTCTTCTGTGCACGCTCGTTATCGGCGGCTCGTTCTCGGCGCGGCCCACGGTCCCCCTGGCTGGAGCCGGAGGACCAGGGCGGCGCGAGGCTCAGCCCTCCGCCTTTTCCGGCAGCCGATAAACCGACACATGCGAGCGCGATTCCGCGGTGAACTCCGTCCCCGACCAGTCCGCATGCCGGCTCTCCAGCGTGAGGCCGGCGAGTTGCGCCATCAGGTCCAGTTCGGCCGGCCAGATATAGCGGTGAGGCGAGCGGAACAGCTCCGCCTGCCGGCCTTCGCCGAACCTGAAATGATGCGACACGACGTGCTGGCGCAGAAGGTCATAGGTGTCGAAGCCGACGAAACCGGGGTCGGACTGCCAGACGACGGCCTGCTGGGTCGGCGGCAGCCGGCGCAGATCGGGCACCCAGAGCTCGATCACGAAGCGGCCGCCGGGAACCAGGTGGCGCGCGGCATTGCGGAAACAGGCGACCTGCTGTTCTTGCGTCAGCAGGTTCGAGATCGTGTTGAACACGAGATAGACCAGCGCATAGCGGCCGGGCGCGGTGGCGGTCGCCATGTCGCCGAGAATGACGGGTATCGTCGCTTCGTCGGCCTTTGTCCTGAGTTGCGCGACCATGGCCGGCGACAGCTCGATGCCGGTGACCGAGACCCCGCGCTGGCGCAGCGGCACGGCCACGCGGCCGGTGCCGATGGCGAATTCGAGGGCCGGCCCGCCGCCGGCAAGCGCTGCCAGGCGTTCGACCGCGGGTTGCAGGACGTCGGGTGAAAACATCCCCACGCCCGGCGTGTCATAGCGTTCCGCCGCTTGTCCGTCCCAGATGTCGTCCTGGCTCATGACCGGCATTGTGCGGCGCGCGCCCGGGGCTTGCCAGTGCGCGGGCGCAACAGTTGGGCGCCACACGCCCCGGCCGGCGGCGATCCGGCGCGGTTCACGCCACCGGTTCGGTCAGCGCGCCGTTGCGGACGACGATCCTGCCGCGCTTGATGGCGGTTCGGTCGGCGGGACGCTCCACCACCGCCTCGGCCGGGGTGCAGTCCAGACACATGAAATGGGGAATTGGGTACGTGTCACCGTCATGGTTGTCGGGACGGCGAGGCGTCGGCGCGGGCTCATGATTGTCGTCGCAGGCAACACGTTGACGGAGCCAGCGCGCTATCTGAAGCTGAAGGAATTGCCGACACCCCGTTGCGAACTGATTGGGTCGACATGGTATCTGACGTGAGAGCGGCTCACCGCCCGAGCCTCACCGGTCTGCGCCGATTCCTGGATCTTCAGCAGCAGCGCGATTGGATGCAGGGCCAGACGATCCTGTCCGACGCCGACGAGCGCGCGGAGTCCCTCGAACTGCGCTTCAAATACGTCACGCGGTTCGAGAAGCTGCTGCGCCGACCGCAGGCGCCGCAGGTCCTTGATATCCTTGGGGATTACGGTCGCCACTGCATCCCGATTCCGCGCCGAACCGAGCGGCATTACTGGTCGGTTTCCTGTCTGCCGTCGACCCCGGGCAAGGCGCTCGTTCGCGTCAATGCAAGCTGGATGGAGCTTTTCTCGCTCTATGCTGATGGCGAGGGCGTCCGCGCGCTCTTTCTGGTGCATCTTTCCGATTTCACCACGGACCATTCGCTCGATCCGGGCCGGGTGGACGAGGCTTTCCTCCAGCGCTGCGTCACGACGCCGGAAGACGTCAGCTATGTGTTTCCCCGCGGCGAGGACATTTTCGGCATCAAGGTCCGTGGCGTCGCCTCGATTGGCAAGGTTCTCGGCGCGCCCCGCACGTTGCGGGCCATCCGGACGTTCAACCTGACACATATGAACCGGGGTCGTAACGCCTATCAGGCGAGCCACTGCTACAGCCTGGCTGATCACATGCTGAGTGGTCATGGCGGTTGAGCGAGGACAATTCATGCCACCGGCTCGGTCAGCTCTCCGTTGCGGACGACGACCCTGCCGCGCTTGATGACGGTCCGGTCGGCGGGCCGCTCCACCACCGCTTCCGCCGGCGTATCGCCCGGCACCAGCAGCAAGTCGGCGGCGCAGCCGACGGCGAGGCCGTATTTGTCGAGGCCCATGACGGCGGCGCCGCCATGGCTGCAGACATCGAGCGCAAGCTCGATCTCCTCGTCGAGCCGGAAATTGTTGCGCAGTCCGATCAGCATGGCCCGTTCCAGCATGTCGCCATTGCCATAGGGGTTCCAGCTGTCGCGAATGCCGTCCGAGCCGGCGCAGACGACGATGCCGGCCTCGACGCATTGCTTCACCGGCGGCGCAGGACGGCTGGCCGGAGCGGTGGTCATCACGGCGATCCGCTCCCTGGCCAGATCGGCGATCAGGCGGCGCGCCTGGTCGACATCGGGCATGCCGAGGCAGAAGCCGTGGCTCACCGTGACCTTGCCCTGCATGGCGTGGGCGCGGGTGCGCTCGATGATCAGCTCCAGCGAGAAGGCGCCCATCTCGCCGGGCTCGTGCAGGTGGATGTCGAGCGGCCGGCCATGTTTCTCGGCCAGCCCGAAAATGGCGTCGAGATGCCCCTTCGGGTCGCGGTCGATGGCGCAGGGGTCGAGCCCGCCGACCACTTCGGCGCCCAGCGCCATGGCGCGGTCGAGCAGTTCGAGCGTGCCCGGCCGGATCAGCAGGCCCGATTGCGGAAAGGCGACGATCTCGACATCGATCACGGCGTTCAGCCGCTCGCGCATCGCCATCACGCCCTCGATCCCGGCCAGGCCGACCTCGGTATCGACATCGACATGGCTGCGGATATGGGTCGTGCCCATTTTCAGGCTCTGGGCGACCTGACGCGCGGATTGCCGGTCGGGGTCGATGCCGATCTCGCGCCGGATGCGCCGCTCGTTCTCGATCTTGTCGATCAGGCGCGGGCCGGCCGAATGCTTGTGCCAACCCATGCCCCAGAGCGTCTTGTCGAGATGGGTATGTGCTTCCACCAGGCCCGGCAGCAGCAGCGCACCGGCCCCGTCGAGCACCGCGGCGCCCTCCGCCGTCTCGATGACACCAACGGCGGCGATATGCCCGTCGCGGATCAGCACATCGGCCGATGGGCCGCCCGCCGGCCGGACATGACGGATCAGAAGATCTTGCGGCATGGGAATCCTCATCTTGTCCTGCCACCCTGTCGCAGGCCATCGATCGGTGCAATCGGCCTTCTCGCGGGCGGCCTGTCGTCGATGGAGCCAGCCCGGTCCACGATCGCGTCCGCGGTTGCGGAGCACGGCCATGTCGTCTTGCGCCATGGCGCCCGCCGGCCTCGCATCGCACCTCTGTGCGTGGCGCGCGGCTGTCGGCGCGGCTTCGTTTGTCGTGGCGCTCCGGGCCGGCTAGCTTCGCAGGCCAAGAGCAGCGGATACGAGGAAACGATCATGGCGGAACAGGCTGTCGCGCAGTCAGTCGTCGGCGACGAACTGGCAATCGACCGGACCAAAGCCGGCCAGCCGCCCCTGCAGCCCTCGACGACGCGCGATCGCGGCGTCGGGCCGTTCAAGCGGCTGGTGCTGCGCGGCGCCACCGTCATCGACGGCACCGGCGCGCCGCCGATCGGGCCGACCGATATCGTGGTCGAGGACGGCCGCATCGTTCTGATGAAGAAGGTCGGCTCGGCCAAGACCGTCATCAAGGAGGCCGCCCGGCCGCCCGGCGGCGACCACGAGATCGATTGCCACGGCAAATATGTCACGCCCGGCTTCGTCGATTGCCACGGCCATGCCGGCGTCGCCTATCACGCTGCCAATGGCTGGGTGCCGCCGGTCGACTATGTCTACAAGCTCTGGCTCGCCCATGGCGTCACCACGGTGCGCGAGATGGGCTCGTTCAACGGGCTGGGCTGGATGCTCGACCAGAAGCAGCGCTCCAACAACAACAGCATCGCGGCGCCGCGGCTGTTGTCCTATGTCTATTTTCCCGCCGTCAACGACATGCTGAAGATCGTCCATACGCCCGAGGAGGGGCGCGCCTGGCTGCGCAAGGCCAAGGAGCGGGGCGCCGACGGCGTGAAGTTCTTCGGCGCGCCGCCGGCCATCATGGAAGCGGCGCTCGACGAATGCCGGAAGCTCGGCTTGCGCACCGGCTGCCACCACGCCCAGACCGCGGTCACCCGGATGAACGCGCTGACCACCGCCGGCTGGGGCCTGGGCAGCGCCGAGCATTATTACGGCCTGCCCGAAGCCCTGTTCGAGAACCGGGTGGTGCAGAATTATCCGCATGATTACGACTATAACGACGAATATTTCCGCTTCTCGGTGGCCGGCCAGATGTTCCAGCAGGGCGCCAAGCCCGGCTCGGCCAAATGGAACGAAGTGCTGGACAAGTTCCTGGCGCTCGATTTCACCTTCGTGCCGACCTTCACCATCTATGACGCCAACCGCGACCTGATGCGGGCGCGCCAGGCCGACTGGCACAAGGCCTATACCTGGAAGTCGATGTGGAACTATTTTCAGCCGCAGCGCGGCGGCCACGGCTCCTACTGGTATCGCTGGTCGACCCAGAACGAGATCGAGTGGAAGGAAAACTATCGGCTCTGGATGACCTTCATCAACGAATACAAGAACCGTGGCGGGCGGGTCTGCGCCGGTTCCGATTCCGGTTTCATCTTCCAGATCTTCGGTTTCGGTTACATCCGTGAGCTGGAACTGCTGCAGGAGGCGGGTTTCCACCCGATCGAGGTGCTGCGCGCCGCCACCTCGCAAGGCGCGGCGCTCTGCGGGCTTGCCGACGAGATCGGCACGGTGGAGGTCGGCAAGAAGGCCGACCTGCTGGTGCACGACCATAATCCGCTGACCGATTTCAAGATGCTCTACGGCACCGGCGCGATGCGGCTCAACGACGAGACGCGCACTATCGAATGGCACCGGGCGCTGCGCTACACCATCAAGGACGGGGTGATCTACGACACCGCCGAACTGCTCGCCGATGTCCGCGCCATGGTCGACAAGAGCTGGGAAGACGAGGGCCCGACGCTCGCCGAGCGGCCCAAATGAGCATGGGCGCGCGCGCTCCCGCGGCGCCGGCCTTCATCGTCCTGACCGGCTTTCTCGGCAGCGGCAAGACCACGCTCCTGCGTGACTTCCTGGACCTGCCCGAGGCGGCCGATACCGCCATCATCGTCAACGAGGCCGGCGAGATCGGCCTCGACGGCGCCGTGCTCGCCGATGGCGGCGGCGATGTCCGCCTGAGCATGCTGGCCAATGGCTGCGTCTGCTGCCAGGGCTCAAGCGATCTCGCGGTCGCGGTCGAGGCGCTGCTGAGGGCCGAGCGGCCGGACGCCACCGGACCGCTGAAGCGCATCATCCTGGAGACCAGCGGCCTGTCGAAGCCCGGCCCCGTGCTGCGCTCGCTTTCCGTGCTGGCCGAGCATCGCATGCCGGTCTCGATCGTTTCGACCTATGACGCCGCGCGCGGCCGGGAGCTCGCCGACTTTCCCGAGGCCCTGGCGCAATGGGCCGGCGCCCAGGCGCTCATCGTCACCAAGACCGATCTGCTCGCGGCCGAGGCGCGTGCGGCGGCCGAATGTGAGGCCGGCGCGGTCAATCCGCTGGCCCGGGTGATCGCGGGCGAGCAGCGCGGCAAGGCGCTGTGGGATGCGATCGTCGCCGCCGGCCCGCGCGAGGCGGGTTTCGATCCGCCCGAGGCAGGGCCTGATGATGCGGGCGCCCATCCGCGCATCGGCGTGTTCCTGGTCAGGCTCGCGCAGGAGCCCGCCTATGAGGCGCTCGCCGCCTGGCTCGACAATCTCGCTGGCCTGCTCGGCGACCGGCTGCTCCGCCTGAAGGGGCTGGTTGCCACCGCCGACAGCGAGCTGCCCTTGCTGGTCCAGAGCGTCGGCACGCTGTTCTCCGTGCCGCGGCCGTTCCGGGCAGCCAGGCCCGATCGCGGCTCGTTCATCGTGGTCATCGCCCGCGACACGACGCTTGCCGATTTGCGCGGCGTGACGCCGGATCTGCGGATGACGGTGACGACGACCGCGGCGAACGCCTTCGGGGGGCGGAAGGCGGGGATCGGGTCGCGACCGGGGATGGCGGAGAGGTTGGCGGGCTGACGGGCGGCCAGGCCGTGGCGCGCCGGCGGCGGTTTAGCTCCGGCCCGTGGCCGCGTGCTCCCGTCGTCTTGGCCGGGCTTGTCCCGGCCATCCACGAATTATCTTACCTCCGACCAGCGCTTGCCGCCAACATCAAGCGGGCCGGTCTAGGGACAACCGGGCTGAATGCGCGGATGGCCGGGACAAGCCCGGCCAAGACGAGAATTGTCCTTGGAGCGACGAGTGTTGGATCGGACGGCCGCAGGATCCACGCTGTGGCCGAGGCGACCGTGAGGTCAACACATCGTCCTGCCCGGGCTCGACCCGAGGCATCGGGCTCGACCTGGGCACCCACGACCTGCTTGCCCCGAAATCAGCCCATCATGCCCACCGCGCAGCAGCATCATGCCGCGCCGTCGACGGGCAGGCCGGCCCGCCGCAAGCCGTCCTTGATCCTCTCCAGATCCGCCGGATCCCTGAACGGCAGCCGGCCAATGCCGTCGGCGAAGGAATAGGCCGGATTGATCGCCATCAATTCGTGCCAGACCCGCCGCGCGTCCTCGACGTGGCCCGACAGGCCCAGCACCGCCGCGAGACAGGCGCGGCTCATGTCGGTGTCCGGAACCAGCAGGATGCGCTCGCGCAGCAGCGCGGCGGCGGTTTCATATTTGCCGGCCACGATATGCGCGACGCCCAGATGATGCAGATAGCCCTGGGTGAACAGGGGGTCGAGGCGCATGGCCCGCTCGATGTCCTCGATCGCAGCCAAGGGCTTGCCCGAATACATGTTGAGCATGCCGCGCAGCGACAGGGCGGGCGCGAAGTTCGGGTTGAGCGACAATGACGTCTCGACCTCGGAGCGCCAGCGCTCGAAATCCTTGCGATACATGGCGGCGAGGGCCGCGACGCCATGGGGAAAGGGGTCGATCGGGTCGCGCGCGATGGCCTGGTCGACGAGGTCCGAGGCTTCGGCGAGCGCGCCATCCGGGTCGTCGGTCCAGCGGTTGTAATAGGCATGCGCCATGGCCATTCCCAGCGCCGCATAGGGCGCGGCATAGGCGGGATCGCGCGCGATCGCCTCGCGAAACAGCTGGCTCGTGCGCCTGAAGACTTCGGCATTCTGCGTGGCGCCGCGCTGGATGGCCCGCCCGCGCAGGAAGCAGTGATAGGCGCCGATATCGGTCGTGCCGGTCGATGTTATTCCGGGCCATTGGGCGGTCTCGCCGGGGCTCAATGCGACGTGCAGCTCGCCGACGATCTTGCGCGCCACTTCCTCCTGGACCGCGAAGATGTCCGTCAGCTCCCGGTCATAGCTCTCGGCCCAGAGATGGGCGCCTGATCCGCCATCGCTCAGCTGCGCGCCGATGCGCAGGCGGTTGCCACTGCGCCGGACGCTGCCCGCCACGACGAAGCGAATGCCGAGATCCCGGGCCACCTGGCGGACATCCACCGAGGTCCCCTTATAGGCGAAGCTCGAGCTGCGGGCGATGACGACGAGGCCCGCCAGCTTGGACAGCATGGTGATGACCTCTTCCGCGAGGCCATCCGCGAAATATCCCTGTTCGGGGTCGCTGCTGAGGCTCGCGAAAGGCAGAACGGCAAGCGACGGCTTGGCCTGGTGGGGCACCGCCGGGCTCTCCTGCCCGGGGGATGCGCCCAGGAACCGGTAGCCGATACGGGGGATCGTGGCGATCCAGTCGCCGCCATCCGGCATCGCGCCCAGCGCCTTGCGCAAGAGCGCGATCTGAACCGAGAGATTGCTCTCCTCGACGGTGCTGCCGGACCAGCCGGCATCCATGAGCTCGGTCTTGGTGAGGATCTCGCCCGGGCGGCGCAGCAAGGCGTCCAGCAGCAGGATGCCACGGCGGCCTAGCGCCACCGGCTCGCCCTGGCGGAGCAGCGTTCCCTTGTCGGGGTCCAGGGCGAAGGGCCCGAAAACGAGAGGTCGCCTCGACATTGCAGGAGCTGATCCGGCTTACGAAATTGTTCGGAGATTATTCGGCATCGCTTCGATACGCGAGAGGCCGCTCCAGGACATCTTCCCCGCCGTTGCAGCAGCGGCTGCACGGCCCCGCGGAAAGCGGGTGTTCTCAACCCACGGGATGAAAAGGGAGAAGCAAATGACGACGGTATCTTCGCAAAACGCCATCGTGCTGGTCCATGGCGGCTTCGTCGACGGCTCCGGCTGGGAGGGCGTCTATCGGCGGCTGAAGCAGGACGGCTACGATGTCAGCATCGTCCAGAACGCCACCGAGACGCTCGCCGGCGACGTGGCGGCGACCCATGCGGTCATCGCGCGGCAGGACAAGCCGGTCATCCTGGTCGGCCATTCCTATGGCGGCGTGGTGGTGACGGAGGCCGGCAACCATCCGAAGGTCGCGGGCCTGGTCTATATCACCGCCTTCGCTCCCGATGCCGGCGAGTCGGTCGCCTCGCTCATCGCCAATCCGGCGCCGGGCGCTCCGGTGCCGCCGATCCTGCCGCCGCAGGACGGTTTTCTTCTGCTCGACAAGGGCAAGTTCGCGGCGTCCTTCGCCGCCGATGTCGAGCCGGCCCAGGCCGCCTTCATGGCGGATTCGCAGGTGCCCTGGGGGCTGGAGGCGCTGAACGGCGCGGTCAGCACGCCGGCCTGGAAGGCCAAGCCGAGCTGGTATCTGGTGGCGACCGACGACCGGATGATCCCGCCCGACGCCCAGCGCGGCATGTCGAAGCGCGCGGGTTCGACCGTCGTCGAGGTCGAGGGCAGCCACGCGATCTATGTCTCCCAGCCCGGCGCGGTCGCCGAGCTCATCGCGGCCGCCGCCGAGACGGTGAAGGTGAGCTGAGACGGATCGACCGGTCCTCGCCGTCGCAGGCTTTTGCCGTCGGCGGCGAGGCGAAGGCGGAACGGCCCCAGCGGCACGATCCGCTATCGGCGCCGTCCGGCCAGGCGCATCACGTCGCCGGCCAAAGGGGCGACATCGTCCGGAGACACCGGCGGAGGATCGCGGCGGTCTTGGCGGCCATTCGCCGGATCGGCCGGCCGGCGCTCCAGCAGGTGCACAAGGGCCGGATGCAGTCCATCGCCGCGGCGGGCGGCGATGGCGTGCAGGGCAAGCCATGTCATGGTCATTCTCCCTTGGTTCGATCAGGCCGGGCCGCCCCACGGGACGGCATGGCTCCGCGCCGCCTATTTCGCGTCGTGGAAGATGATGCCGACGGTGTGGCGCCGGCCGCTGCGCAGCCGGCTGACGCCGTGGCGGAGATTGACCCGGTAATTGCCCCTGGAGCCTTGAACCGGTCGGTTGTGCACGGCGAAGGCGACGGCATCGCCCTGGCGCAGCGGCACGACCTCGGCCCGGCTCTGCATGCGCGGGCGCTGCTCGGTCAGGACGAATTCGCCGCCGGTGAAATCCTCGCCCGGCTCGGACAAGAGGATCGCCACCTGCAGCGGGAAGGCGAGGTCGCCATAGAGGTCCTGGTGCAGGCAGTTGAAGTCGCCGGGGACATATTGCAGCAGCAGGGGCGTGGGCCGGGTCTGGCCCTCGGCGTGGCACTGGGCGAGAAAGGCCGCATGGTCGGCCGGGTAGCGCTGCGCGATGTCCATGCGCGCGTTCCAGGCATTGGCGACACCGGCCAGGCGCGGATAGAGCGCGGTCCGCAGGCCCGCGACGAGATCGGGCAGGGGATATTTGAAGTAGCGATATTCGCCCTTGCCGAAACCGTGGCGCGCCATGTGGATATGGCTGCGGAAGTGGTGCTCCTCGGGATAGAGCGCGGCGATCCGCCGGCACTCCTCGGGGGTGAGCAGCTTGTCGATCACCGCGCAACCGAAGCCGCTCAGCTCCTCGGACAGGGCTTGCCAGTCGTAACGCGCGATACGTGCCTCCGCGGACGAGACCGCGGCGGCCGGGGCGATGGCGGGCGAATGGGCGTTCATGGGGGGCTCCCTCGTTGCGGGCTTGGTCGGTGGCTTCGTCGCCGACCCTAGGGAGGCGCTCCTCCGCCCGCACTCCGGTCCTTGCTGGCAAACCCGGTCGGGCGCGCGGCCGGGCCGGAAAAACAACGAAGCCCGCGCGGTGACGCGCGGGCTTCGCTTGCGACCGAAATCGCCGATGCTGGGTGATGCCCGCCTGGCTCAGGCGGCCTTCAGGAGGCCGAGCTGGGTCAGCGCGGTGACGCCGTCGTCGAGGCCGATTTCCTCGACGATCTTGCCGTTCACCACCTTGAGCACCGTGGTGCCGGTGAAGACCATCTTCCTGCCCGTCGCGGCCGGCAGCGCGCCGGCCAGGAAGTCGCGGAAGGCCGGACCGGTATGGGTGCCGCCGCCGCGCCACTGGCCGACGACATAGTCGCCTTCGGCGATGAGGTCCGCGGTCGCGCCGAATTGCAGGTCCGGGAAGGCGGCCCTGAAATCGGTCATGAAGGCTTTGATATCGGCGTGGCCGCGGCGCGGCTCATGCAGCGAATAGTGCAGCAGCATGTCCGGTGCGGCGATGGCGTCGACCACGTCGAGATCGACCTTCTCGCCCCAGAAATCGGTGAACCACCGCACGGCCACGGCCTTGTTGTCGTCTTCCTTGCTCATCTTGGCTGCTCCAGAGTTGATCCCGTGACCTCGCCGACCGGGCGTCGGCGATGTCGGGCGGATGGGTAGGCCCATCCGCAGGGGTTCGAACTCCGGTTCTTGCGCGCCAATCGAATCCTTCGCCGGGGCGGCGGCATCGCCGTCAGTGCAGCGACCGATCGCCCGGCCACTGGCGGTAGTCGTTCGGCGCCACGCCGACAATGCCCTGGAAAGCCCGGTAGAAGGTCGCCAGGCTGCGGAAGCCGCAGGCAAAGCCGATCTCGGCGACGCGCATCGCCGGCCGGGCCATCAGCAGGCGGCAGGCCTCCTCGACGCGCATGGCCTGGAGGGTCGCCATGAAGGACCGGCCGGTCGGTTCGAAAATGGCGTGGATCTGCCGCTCGGAAATGCCGAGCATCGGCGCGGCGATTTCCGCCGAAAAGTCCATGCGATGGCAATGCCGGCGCATGACCTGCCGGAGCGCATGGCGATGGGCGGTGCGCACCGCCAGCCGGCTCGCCTGCGCGCCCGGCGCGACCAGTCCGCGGGCGAGCAGGACCAGTTGGCCGAGGGCGTCGACCGACTGCTCCGCCTCGGTCTTCGCGAGCGGCGAGGCGGTGTCGAACAGGGCGGTGAAGGAGGCGGCCATCAGGCCGGAATAGCTGCCGGCGCCGGGATCGAAGGGGGTCACCGGGAGGTGCTGCGCGAACCGGGCGAAGGATTGCGCCGAATTCAGCGGGATCTTGACGGTCCGGAACTGAAACCGCGACGCCGTCGACGGCGTCGACGTGAAGGGATGGTCCGAATGGCCGGCCATCAGCATTCCGCCGGTAATGAAGAACGGCTGTCCCTTGCCATTGTCGCACCATCCGGGCCCGCTGACCTGTTGCGAGACGAGCAGGCTGTCGATGGGCATGTCGGCGATGTCGAGAGGGGTCCGGCTGATCCGGTAGGCGGAGGCGCTGATGGTCGCGAGCGTCGCGCCGCCGACCGTCGACGCCTGGAAGTTGCCGGAAAAGCTCGTCCGGCGCTCACGTTCGAGCTCGAGCGTCACGCCGAACAGCTTCTTGCCGCGCTGGTCGCGCCAGTGATCGAAGCGGTCCCGCGGCGCTATCATATCGGTCGAGAAGGTGATCATGGCTCACCTCGACCCCATCCATCACGCTCGCCTTGGAGCGCGATATGCATGCACGTTGCCATAGTCACCTTGCGTCACCCCTGACGATCGGATCCGGATATTATCGGGGAGACGGCCGGGATTGCCAAGAGTGGCGGTCGGGCGATGGCGGCGTCCTATCCGGCTTGGCCGCGCAAATGGCTGGGCGCGGTGCCGATGACGCGCTTGAACGCGCGGCTGAAGGCGGCTTCCGAATCATAACCGAGGCGGCGCGCCACGTCCGAAATGCGGGCGCGGTCGCGCTGGATCCATTGGCGCGCCTGATGCATGCGCACCTGGGCGACGTAGCGGGCCGGCGTCTCGCCGACGATCGCGGCGAAACGGTCGGCGAAGCTCGACCGTGACGCGCCCATGATCCCGGCCAGCGCCGCCACCGTCCAGTCCCGGTCCGGATTGAGATGAATGGCCGCCAGCACGCGGCCTACATCGGGGTTGCGCACCGCCGCGATCCAGCCATTGGCGCTGCCGCAGCCGCCTTCGACCCAGGAGCGGATGATGGTGGCTGCGAGCACGTCGGCCATGCGCGCGGCGATGCCGGCGGCGCCGACCCGCTCCATCGCCACCTCGCAGCCCATGGCCTCCAGCAGGTGCAGGACGGCCGGCTCCCTGGCGATCAGCTCGGTGGCGCGCATGACATCGGGCATCATGCGCAGCAGCGGGTGCAGTCCGTCGAGATTGAAATGCAGCGAGCAGCAGAACAGCACCGCGCTCGCGCCGTCGCCGCCCGACCTGAAATCGAAGATGTCGCCGCAGATCGGCGTGCAGCGCTGCTGGCCGAAGGTTTCGGTCGGAACGTCGGGGGCGCTCGCCAGCGCATGGGCGGCGCCACGCGGCAGCAGCACCGCGTCGCCGACACTGAGCGCGACCCATTCGCCGTCCGGCTGGCGCAGCCAGCAGCCCTGCTCGGCGACGAAGTGGAAGCGCGCGGCCTGCTGGGCGGGAAACGAAAAACCCCAGGGCGCCGAGAGCTTGCAGCGCCAGTAGTCGACGCCGTCGAGCCTCAGGCCGCGCAGCATGTCGTTTAGCGGGTCGCCGGAGGTGACATCAGGTTTGGACGAACGATCATGCATTGCGGCGTTTATAGCATGGAAAATCCAGGAGGCGACGCCTAACTCAGCACCTCCTCTGGAGATGACGCATGTCCGACATTGCTTCCGCCACCCTTGATGAAACCCCGCAATTCGCGATCCGGACCGAGGACAGGCCCGCGGCCTGGGCCGCGGTGGTGTCGCTGGCGCTCGGTGTCTTCGGCTTGGTCACGGCCGAATTTCTGCCCGCGAGCCTGCTGACGCCGATCGCCGCCGATCTCGGCATTTCCGACGGCACGGCCGGGCAAACCGTCACCGCAACGGCGCTGGTTGCGGCGGTGGCGGGCCCCGCCATCGTCATCGGCACCGGCGGCATCGACCGGCGCATGGTCGTCTGGGGCCTGACGCTGCTCCTGGTGCTCTCCAACCTCCTGGCCGCCTTCGCGCCGCATGTCGCGGTGCTGCTGGTGGCCCGCGTCGGGCTCGGCATCGCGCTCGGCGGCTTCTGGTCGCTGGCCGCCGCGCTGGCGCTGCGCCTCGTGCCGCCGGCGCTGATGCCGAGGGCGATGTCGATCATCTTCACCGGTGTTTCGGCGGCGACCGTCTGCGCCGCACCGCTCGGCGCCTTTCTCGGCGATCTCTGGGGCTGGCGCGCGACCTTCATGGTGGCCGGTGTCATCGGCCTCGTGGCGCTTGCCGTGCAGGTCGTGACCATGCCGAAGCTGCCGCCGATGGGCGCCCAGAGCCTGTCGACCTTCCTGGTGCTGCTGCGTCGGCCGAACATCCGGATCGGCCTGATCATCGTGCTGCTGGTCATTTCAGGCCATTTCGCCGGCTTCACCTATGTCCGGCCCTTCCTCGAACAGGTCCCTAAGCTGAATGTCGAGATGATCTCGCTGGTGCTGCTCGCCTTCGGCATCGGCGGCTTCTTCGGCAATCTCGTCGGCGGCTTCATCGCCGAGCGCAGCGCCAAATGGGCGGTGGGCCTGGCGGCCCTGCTGCTCGCCGCCATGGCCTTCGCGATGCTCACCTATGGCGCCCTGGTGCCGGTGTCGCTGGTGGCGACCGGCCTCTGGGGCTTTGCCTTCGGCGGCCTGCCGGTCGGCATCCAGACCTGGACCACGCAATCGGCGCCCGACCATGCCGAAAGCGCCGGCGCCTTGCTGGTCTCCACCTTCCAGATCGCCATCGCCTCGGGCGCCATCCTCGGCGGCCTGCTGGTCGACGGTTTCGGGGCGCCGGGCGCGATTGCCTATAGCGCGGTCGCAGTGCTGATCGGGGCGGTGGTGATGCTGACGTTCGCCCGCAGCAATCAGGCGCGGGTGGGGTGAGGGGAGGGGGATCTCGGGTGAGCCCGAATTCGCAGGCTTCTGTGGCGCGCACGAGAACCACCACCTTCACCTCTCCCCGGCGGGGAGAGGTCGGCCTGAGGAACGAAGGCCGGGAGAGGGTGCGAGG
>JAFKKV010000077.1 GCA_017304475.1 Hyphomicrobiales bacterium
AGCGTGCTCGCTACATGACGCTGGAAACCATGACCGGCCTGAGCGATGATCCCATCGTCAGCCTGCCTGCCGTGGCAGCCTGACCAGTCCGGCCTATGCCGGTGATCGCGGGGCCTTGCGCCTGCTACACCACGCTAGGGGACACGACCGGGATTTGTGACGCGACGCCTGCTTTATCGAGGCCTGACAGCCGCAGGAAGGGGAGGGTGCAGCGAGAACGCCGTGTAGGCGCTGGAGCTCCACCTCCAGGCCCGCGGTCCGGAGCGTCGAGTCCGCCGATCCAGGGCGAAGAGTCCAGTCAATCAGGGTGGAGAATCCGCTCAATTGCGGCAAGCGAGGCCCGCAAATGGCGTGCTTCCGCGCAATTTCAGTCATCTCGGATGAGCGACACGCGTGATTTGGCTTCTGCGGTCAACACTATCGATAAACGTTAGTTACCGGCGGCTAGAGATGAATTGTTCTGGCCATCGCTATGACGGAAGAGAACGGCATGTTAGCTTCCGTATGACGATTTCGCGTTAGGGTTATCAATCCGTTGACGAGCGCATATAAGCTTCCCGATCCGCCGCCCTGGAACGAGATTGCCGGCCCACTCGCTGCGGCCGAAGATTCGCTGGCGCGCCTCGACGAGCGGCTGCGCGCAAGCCCGATCCGCCAAGGCTGGATCGCACGGACTCACTACGCCGACGCCTGCGCCAGTCTGTGGCTTGAGGGCGAACTCGTCCATGTCGAAGATTTGGTTCTCCACGACGCACACATGGACGTGCGAACGCCGACCCACGAACTGACCCGTGCTCACGCCGTGCTGCGGGCCCGCCGACGGATCGCCGCGGCGGAACCGGGCTGGGCGTTGACGTCGGCCGGGCTCGACGGGTTGCGCGGGCGGCGGCCGGCAAGAGAGCCATCGGAAGGGGAGGGCAGGGGGGTCGACCCAGACGCGGACGGCGCCGAGGACCCCTCCCTCCCGGACGCCGACAATGAGGCGATGGACGCGCGCGACGGCTGGGCGGCAGAGATGGCGGCGATCGACGAGCTGGTTGCTCGGACCGACCGGACCCTCGCCGGTGACCGTGCGGCGCGCCGACCCCCGCGTGATCCGCTCGTCTACGATCTCGACTGGGACGAGGATGAACGGCTCGCCACCTGGCACAGGCGCGTCGACAAGGTCGCAGGCCTGCCACCGGTGCTGGCGGCAGCGCTGGCGCTCGATGCCTGGGAGGACATCGCACCCCTCCAGCACACGCCCTGGCTTTGCCACCTGCTGGCCGCGGATCTGCTGAGAGAGCGCGGCAAAACGCGGGCGCACTTGGCCTGCCTGGCTCTCGGCTTGCGAGCCGTGCCGCGCGAGCGGCGGCGGGCGGCGGGCCGCACGGTCAAGCTGCTGGTCCAGATCGAGGCGATCGCGGCCGCAGCCGACATGGGTCTCAAGGACCACGATCGCTGGCTGCTCGCCCGCCAACTGCTCGAACGCAAGCTCGCCGGACGGCGCTCGAACTCGAAACTGCCGGCGCTGATCGACCTGGTGCTTGCCACGCCGCTCGCCTCGGCTGGCATGATCGCCGAAGGCCTTGGCGTCAGCCCCCGCGCCGCGCAAGATCTGGTGGCAGAGCTCGGCCTGCGCGAAGCGACCGGACGCGAGCGTTACCGCGCCTGGGGCATCCTTTAGACCAGCCTGCGCAGAAACAGAGTAAGGGAAAAAACATGCGCGTGCGATGCAAGCGATTCCTCGCGAGCTAAGGTCAATCGGAGGCGACGTCGATTGGCTGGACGGTTCTAGCTGTGAGGTGCGCGCTGGCGATCATCGCGGCGCGGGCTCACGGCGCGGCTGAAATCGTCGCTACCGATGTCATGGACGCGGATCTCGTGAAGGCGCGGCAGGTCAGTGCCGACCGGCTGATCAATGTCGCCAGCCACAGCGAGCAGATCGACACCCATTCCGCCAACAAGGGCTATTCCGACGTGCATTTCGAAGCGTCGGGCAATGAGCGAGCGGTTCGCTCAGGGCTCGAAGTGCTCCGGCTACGCGGCGTGCTGGTGCAGCTCGACCTCGGCGGTGACGTCTCGATCCCGCAGAACATGGTGGTCGCCAAGGAGATCGAGATGCGCGGCACATTTCGCCTCCACGAGGAGTTCGGCGCGATTACCGATCGTCGCCGAAGAAGCTCAACATCCGCTCGGCGAAGACACCGGGATCGAGGATGGCGTGCGCTGTTCGCGGACGATCCGTTGGCTGTGTCCACCGCGGAGCACGAGGACGACGAAGAGGTGCTGGCTGACGAACCCCTGCTCGGCGGATTAGAAATTCGCGCTGGCAGGGTCAAGGACGATCGCGGCCATCGGGTGCTCTCCCGATCAGGACGAGGGCTTGAGGCGTTCGTGGATCCATTGAGCGAGCGATGCTTCATCCACCTGCCCCTCGGCCAGCGCCAACCATTTGAACAGGATCTCCTCGTCGCTCGCGACGATCTGGAGGCCGTTCAAAGCCACGAACAACTCTGTCACGACCAGCGAAACCCGCTTGTTTCCATCGACGAAGGCATGGTTCTTGGCGAG
>JAFKKV010000014.1 GCA_017304475.1 Hyphomicrobiales bacterium
ACGCCTCTCCCGCCCTGTGGGTAACCTCCCAAACTTTCCCGCCACACCTTTGATATCACGACGCTTTTAATTCCTTAACCATAACCGCCCCGCCGCGGCCCCCGCAGGCCATCCGCCGGCAGCCCACGAAGCGCCCCCTCGAAAAGATCCGGATCACCGTCAGCCCGCCTCCCGCACGGGCCCCCGCCTGGCCGAAAAAAGAACACTCTCGCGTGCGCGCGCGAGAGCGCGCGCTTTCCGCTTACGGATGCTCCCGCCGCCAGCCGCGGCCCTCACCGCGCCACATTCCCAGCTCTTTTGGAGGCCGCGTCGCTTGACGACCTCCTGTCGCGCGGGCAACGTCCGCCCGCGTCACCCATAAACGTTTGCGGCAGCGCCGCTGTCGCCACGGAGAGCCCGGTTTGCAGCCCATTCGTCGATCGTCCTATGGGAAGCAGGCCGACGCGCCGAGCGCGACGCTCGGCGACGAACCGCCACTTTCCGCGGATGGTACGCCCCGCCGGGGCATCGAGGGGCGCGGCATCAATGTCCGCTGGCTGTCCGGCACGGTGCTGACCGGGCTGTGCGGCGCCGGGCTGATGGGCGGCGCCGTCTGGGCCGCGCTCGAAAACCCGACCCGCCCCGCCGCTCCCGCCGAGATCATGCATCCGCTGGTGCGCGCTTCGGGGCCGGCGGCCGACAGGCCGACCAATACCGCGCGCAAGGGCGATCGGCGCACGCCGCTGACCGATGTCTTCGCCACCTCGAAACAGACCATCCGGGTGTCCCAGACCCTGCGCATGGGCGACCGCGAGATCATCCGCGTGCGGCCGCACACCCGGGTCGTCGCCAATCTCGTGCAGAGTTCGAGCGGCGACTACGACATTCCCGAATTCAATCCGCTGCGCCTGCTCGCCGGCGACCAGCCGGAGCGGCGCGCCGAGGAGGCCGAGCCCGACACCGACGGCGAGGTCACCATCGTCAACCGCGACCTGGCGAACCTTCCCGCCGCCGATCGCGGCATGATGACCCTGACCACCGACGAGATCCTGGCGCGTGTCCGCGAGGTGGCGATCCGCCGCGAGCAGGTCATCCCGGTGTCTCTGCCGCAGACCGTGCCGCTGATGGACGCGCCGACGCCGGCCCCGGATGCGGCCGCGATGGACCCGGCCGCGCCCAATGTCTCGCGTGTGCCCAAGGCTGTCGCGCCGCCGGTGGCGCCGAGCTCGACGCCGCCGGACCGCGCCGCGGTCGCCAAGGCCGGCGACACCATTTCCGGCATTCTGATGGAACTGGGTGCGACGCGTGAGGACGCGCGGCTGATTGCCACCGCCTTCGGCCGCGGTGGCCGCGAGATCACCTTGCGCGAAGGCCAGCGCGTCCGCGTGCTGTTCGCCCCCGGCCCGGCCGGCCGGCCGCAGCCGGTCCGCGTCATCCTGGTCGGCGACCGCGGGCCTGAAGCGGCCGTGGCGCTCTCCGACGAGGGCCGTTATGTCGCCATGGAAGATCCAGCGGATGCCGCGACCATCACCCAGGACTCCGAGGAGGAGGACGACGGCCAGGGGCTGCGCCTCTACAATGCCATCTACGAGACGGCGCTACGCCAGGATATTCCCAAGCCGATCATCGACGAGATGATCCGGCTCTATTCCCACGACGTCGACTTCAACCGGCGCGTCGGCCAGGGCGACCTGTTCGAGGTGTTTTATGCCTCCGACGAAGAGGGCGATGCCGGCCGAGGCGACATTCTCTACACCTCGCTGACCACCGGCGGCGAAACCCGGCGCTATTACCGTTTCCATTCGACCGCCGACGGCGTCGTCGACTATTACGACCAGCAGGGCAAATCGGCCCGCAAGTTCCTCATCCGCAAGCCCATCACGTCAGGCCAGATGCGCTCCGAATTCGGCATGCGCCGCCACCCGATCATGGGCTACTACAAGATGCATACCGGCGTGGACTGGGCCGACCGCATCGGCACGCCGATCATTGCCGCCGGCAACGGCACCATCATCAAGGCCGCCTGGTCGAGCGGCTATGGCCGGCGCATCGAGATCGAGCACGCCAACGGCTATACCTCGACCTATTCCCACATGTCGGGTTTTGCCCGCGGCATCACCGAAGGCAGCCGGGTCCGCCAGGGCCAGGTCATCGGCTATCTCGGCAATACCGGTCTCGCCACCGGTCCGCACCTGCACTACGAAGTGCTGGTCAACGGCCGCTTCGTCGATCCGATGCGCGTGCGCGTGCCCCGCGGCCGCGAACTCGAAGGCCGGGTTCTCGCCGAATTCATGCGCGAGCGCGAGCGCATCGACAATCTGATGACCCGCGACCGCGCCGAGACCCGCGTCACCGCCCAGACGGGCCGGTAGAACCAAGCGACGCTGAGCCTGCGAAGGTTCGCCGGCCTCCCGCCTATTCGGCGGCGGCCAGCACGGTTCCGCCGAGCCAGGCTTCGAGATCCACCAGCGCGCGCGCGCTCAGCGCCTTCTTGCGGGCCTGGGTCTTCGCCGTGCCGCGCAGCCTGACGCCATCCGGCCCCTTGGTCGGGCTCTGTTCGAGCGGCGGGAACAGCCCGAAATTGACGTTCATCGGCTGGAACGACCGCGGTCCCTCGTCGATCGTGGTGACGTGACCGCCGGTAATGTGATTGATCAGCGCGCCATGCGCCGTCGTCACCGGCGGTAGCGTCGGCGCGAGGCCGAGCCGCTCGGCCGCGGCGAAACGGCCGACCAGGCCGCCAATCGCCGCGCTCTCGACATAGCCCTCGCAGCCGGTGATCTGGCCGGCGAAGCGCAGCCGGGTATCGGCCTTCAGCCTCAAGGTGGCGTCGAGCATCTTGGGCGAATTCAGATAGGTGTTGCGGTGAATGCCGCCGAGCCGGGCGAATTCGGCATTTTCCAGCCCCGGGATCATCCGGAACACCCGGGCCTGCTCGCCATATTTCAGCTTGGTCTGGAAGCCGGTCATGTTGAACAGCGTGCCGAGCTTGTTGTCCTGGCGCAGTTGCACCACGGCATAGGCCTTCTCGGTCGGCTTGTGCCGGTTGGTCAGGCCGACCGGCTTCATCGGCCCCCAGCGCAGGGTCTCGCGGCCACGCTCGGCCATCACCTCGATCGGCAGGCAGCCATCGAAATAGGGCGTGCCTTCCCATTCCTTGAAGGTCGTCTTGTCGCCGGCGAGCAGCGCATCGACAAAGGCCTCGTATTCGTCCTTGGTCAGCGGGCAGTTGATATAGTCGGCGCCGGTGCCGCCCGGGCCCGGCTTGTCGTAGCGCGACTGGAACCAGGCGATGTCCATATTGACCGATTCGAAATGGACGATCGGCGCGATGGCGTCGAAAAAGGCGAGCGCGGTCTCGCCCGACAGCGCTTGAATGCCGGCGGCCAGCGCCGGCGAGGTCAGCGGCCCGGTCGCGACGATCACATTGTCCCATTCGGCCGGCGGCAGGCCCGCCACCTCCTCGCGCGCGATGGTGATCAGGGGGTGGGCTTCGAGAGCGGCGGTCACGCCCTGGCTGAAACCGTCGCGGTCGACCGCGAGCGCGCCGCCCGCCGGCACCTGATGGGCATCGCCCATGCGCATGATGATCGAGCCCATGCGCCGCATCTCGGCATGCAGCAGGCCGACCGCATTGGTTTCGGCATCGTCCGAGCGGAACGAGTTCGAGCAGACGAGCTCGGCGAGGCCATCGGTCTTGTGGGCGTCGGTCTCGCGCACCGGGCGCATCTCGTGAACGACCACTGGCACGCCCGCGGACGCGATCTGCCAGGCGGCTTCCGAACCGGCGAGGCCGCCGCCGACGATGTGAATGGGGGAAAGACTTGTCATGCCCGGGGTTTTAGGCCCCGGACCGGCTCACGGCAAGGATTTCGGCGTCGCGGCACCCGCGGCCGGCCGCAGGGCTCCCGGCAAAAAAAAACCAGGGCCTCCCGAGGAAGGCCCTGGCGATCCTGATGTCAGCGAAGCCTGCGGTTTATTCCGCGGCGAGCGCCTGCGCCTTGTTCTCGAAGAACAGGCGGTCGGTTCCCGCTGTCACCGTGACCTTGTCGCCGTCCTTGATCTCGCCGCCGAGGATCTTCTCGGCCAGCGGATCCTGCACCCATTTCTGGATCACCCGCTTCAGCGGCCGCGCGCCATAGGCCGGGTCGTAACCCTTGTCGGCGAGCCAGGCTTTCGCCTTTCCGTCCATGTCGAGCAGGATCTTGCGCTCGTCCAGCAGCTTCTGCAGGCGCTTCAGCTGGATATCGACGATCGCGGTCATCTGTTCGCGCTTCAGCCGGCCGAACAGGATGATCTCGTCGACCCGGTTCAGGAATTCCGGACGGAAGTGACCACGCACGATCGACATGACGCCTTCGCGCACCTGGTCGACCTCCTCGCCTTCGTTCTGCATGACCAGCAGCTCGGAGCCGAGATTGGAGGTCATGATGACCAGCACGTTGCGAAAATCGACCGTGCGGCCCTGGCCGTCGGTCAGGCGTCCGTCGTCGAGCACCTGCAGCAAGACGTTGAAGACGTCGGGATGGGCCTTCTCGATCTCGTCGAACAGCACGACCTGGTAAGGCCTGCGCCTGACCGCCTCGGTCAGGGCGCCGCCCTCGTCGTAGCCGACATAGCCGGGAGGGGCACCGATGAGCCGGCTCACCGAATGCTTTTCCATATATTCCGACATGTCGAGCCGGATCATGGCGGTCTCGTCGTCGAACAGGAATTCGGCGAGCGCCTTGGTCAGCTCCGTCTTGCCGACGCCTGTCGGCCCGAGGAACATGAACGAGCCGATCGGCCGGTTCGGATCCTGCAGGCCGGCGCGTGCCCGGCGCACGGCGGTCGAAACCGCCTTCACCGCCTCGCCCTGGCCGACGACCCGTTTGCCGATCTCGTCCTCCATGCGCAGCAGCTTGTCGCGCTCGCCCTCCAGCATCCGGTCGACCGGCACGCCGGTCCAGCGCGACACCACCTGGGCCACGTGATCGGCGGTCACCGCCTCCTCGACCATGGCGCTCGCATTGGCGCTCGCCTGCTCGGTCTCGGCCAGCCGCTTCTCCAGGTCGGGAATGACGCCATAGGAGAGTTCGCCGGCCTTCGCCCAGTCGCCCTTGCGCTGCGCATTGGCGAGCGCATTGCGTGCCTCGTCGAGCCGCTTCTTGATGTCGGCGGCGGCGCCGAGCTTGTCCTTCTCGGCTTTCCAGCGCGCGGTCAGGGCGTCGCTTTCCTCCTCGAGGCCGGCGAGTTCCTTGTCGAGCCGCTTCAGCCGGTCCTTCGACCCGCCATCGGTTTCCCGCTTGAGCGCTTCCTGCTCGATCTTCAACTGGATGACCCGCCGGTCGATCTCGTCGAGCTCCTCGGGCTTCGAATCCACCTGCATGCGCAGGCGCGCCGACGCCTCGTCGACCAGGTCGATCGCCTTGTCCGGCAGGAACCGGTCGGTGATGTAGCGGTTCGACAGGGTCGCCGCCGCGACGATCGCCGAATCGGTGATCCGCACCTGGTGATGCTGCTCGTATTTCTCCTTCAGCCCGCGCAGGATCGAGATCGTATCCTCGACCGAGGGCTCGGAGACGAAGACCGGCTGGAACCGCCGGGCGAGCGCCGCGTCCTTTTCGACATGCTTGCGATATTCGTCGAGCGTGGTCGCGCCGATGCAGTGCAGCTCGCCGCGCGCCAAAGCCGGCTTCAACAGGTTGGACGCGTCCATCGCGCCATCCGCCTTGCCGGCGCCGACCAGCGTATGCATCTCGTCGATGAACAGCACGATGCCGCCATCGGAGGCGGTCACCTCCTGCAGCACGGCCTTCAGCCGCTCCTCGAATTCACCGCGATATTTGGCGCCGGCGATCAGCGAGCCCATGTCGAGCGACAGGATCGCCTTGTCCTTCAGGCTTTCCGGCACGTCGCCGTCGACCACGCGCAGCGCCAGGCCTTCGACGATGGCGGTCTTGCCGACGCCCGGTTCGCCGATCAGCACCGGATTGTTCTTGGTCCGGCGCGACAGCACCTGGATGGTGCGGCGGATTTCCTCGTCGCGGCCGATCACCGGGTCGAGCTTGCCCTCGCGGGCCGCCGCCGTCAGGTCGCGGGCATATTTCTTCAAGGCGTCATAGGCGTTCTCGGCGGAAGCCGAATCGGCGGTCCGTCCCTTGCGCAGCGCCTCGATCGCCTTGTTCAGCGATTGCGGCGTGACGCCGGCACCCGCCAGCGCCTTGCCGGCCTCGGTGTCCTTTTCCAAGGCCAGCGCCAGCAGCAGGCGCTCGACTGTGACGAAGCTGTCGCCGGCCTTGTCGGCCGCCTTTTCCGCGGCGTCGAAAACGCGCGCGATGCCGGGCGCGAGATAGAGCTGGCCGGCGCCCGCCCCCTGCACCTTCGGAATTTTCTTCAGCGCCTCCTCGGTCCGCTGCAGGGCCACCTGCGGCTGGCCGCCGCCCTGGCGGATCAGGCCCGCAGACAGGCCCTCGGGATCATCGAGCAGAACCTTCAGGAGGTGCTCGGGCGCGAATTGCTGATGGCCCTCGCGGGTGGCCAGCATCTGCGCCGACTGAACGAAACCGCGGGCGCGCTCGGTGTATTTTTCAAAGTTCATATGGTCTCTCCTTTGACCGGTCCCGCCGTCTCGTCTGAGCCCGGAGAAACCGTCCGACCGAATGAGTGTCCCGGTCCCGAAGCGACCGGCAGGACGGATATGGGGAGGCGGGTTTGCCAAGGGAAGAGGCCAAAATCACGGCGGCGTGATCCCGACGGTCGCTCCGCAATCAGGAGTGACAGGCTCGCCGCTTGACCGCCAGGGCGCCTTGCGCCACGTCAATTCGGCCGACAATCCGCCGCAGGACAAGCAATGACCGCCCGCATCGCCGCCCTCTATCGCTATCCCGTCAAGGGCCTTTCGGCGGAACCGCTGACCGAGGCGTCGCTCACCACAGGCGGTCATTTTCCCGGCGACCGGCTGTTCGCCATCGAGAACGGCCCCTCGGGCTTCGATCCGGCCGCCCCGGAGCACCAGCCCAAGACGAAGTTCCTGGTGCTCGCCCGCCAGGCGGCGCTGGCCAAGCTGAAGACCCTCTATGACGAGGCGTCCGGCGAACTGGCGATCGCCATCGATGGCGCTGAGGCGGTCCGGGCCGATCTCCGGACGGCCGAAGGCCGGGCGGCGATCGAGAGTTTCTTCCAGAGCTTCCTGACCAAGGAGCTCGCCGGCGTTCCGAAAGTGCTGACCGCGCCGCTCGGCTTCCGTTTCATGGACTCGCGTTCCGGCTTCACCTCGATCATCAATCTGGCGACCGTCAGGGCGCTCCAGCAGGTCACCGGCATGGAGCTCGACCCGATCCGCTTCCGCGCCAATATCTATATCGACGGCTTGCCCGCCTTTGCCGAGTTCGACTGGATCGACAAGGCGGTCGGTGTCGGCGGCAGCCTGCTGCGCGGCATCAAGCGCACCGAGCGCTGCGCCGCCACCACGGTCAATCCGAAGACCGCCATTCGCGACGTCATGATCCCGGCCGTCCTGATGCGCAGCTACGGCCATGCCGATTGCGGCATCTATCTCGGCGTCACCGCCGGCGGCCGGATCGCGGTCGGCGATGCCCTCACCTTGCAGTGACCCTGCCGCGCGCCGCCTACAGATAGATCGCGTGCAACCGTGAGGCAGAAGCAATCCGTGGAACAATTCGACGTGGTGGTGCTGGGCGCCGGCGCCGCCGGCATGATGTGCGCCATCGAGGCCGGCAAGCGCGGCCGCTCGGTGCTGATCATCGATCATGCCGCGGCCCCCGGCGAGAAGATCCGCATCTCGGGCGGCGGCCGATGCAATTTCACCAATATCCATGCCGCCCCGCGCAATTTCATCTCGCAGAACCCGCGCTTCTGCATTTCGGCGCTCAGCCGCTACAGCCAGCGCGATTTCATCGCCTGGATCGACCGCAGCGGCATCGCCTATCATGAGAAGACGCTCGGCCAGCTGTTCTGCGACGGTTCGGCGCGCGAGATCATCGACCTCCTGACCGCGGAAATGGCGCGCCATCGCGTCGTGCTGCGGCTCGAGACCGCGGTCACCGATGTCGCCAGGCGCGACGACGGCTTTCAGCTGACGCTGACCCGCGGCAGTGCGCGCGCCCGCTCGCTCGTGGTCGCGACCGGCGGCAAATCCATCCCCAAAATGGGCGCCACCGGTTTCGGTTATGAGCTGGCAACCCATTTCGGCCTCGGTCTCGTCGAGACACGCCCGGCGCTGGTGCCGCTGACCTTCCAGCCCGACATGCTGGAGCGCCTGAAGCCGCTGGCCGGCATCGCCGTCGACGCCGTCGTCGGCCATGGCAAGACGCGCTTCGAGGAGGCCATGCTGTTCACTCACCGCGGCCTCAGCGGGCCGGCCATCCTGCAGATCTCGTCGTTCTGGCGCGAAGGCGACGACATCACCGTCGCCATGCTGCCGCAACTCGACCTGTTGGCGGCCTTGCGCGCGGCCCGCGCGAGCAATGGCCGGCAGGCGCTGCAGACCGTGCTCTCGGGTTATTTGCCCAAGCGCCTGGCCCAGCGCGTGACCGAGGATCTGGCGATCCAGGGCAATCTCGCCGACCTCTCCGACAAGGTGCTGGCCCGGGTCGATGCGGCGGTGAATGCCTGGCGTGTGCGCCCCAACGGCTCGGAAGGCTATCGCACGGCGGAAGTGACGCTCGGCGGCGTCGACACCCGCGAGCTCGATTCGCGGACCATGGAGGCCAAGGCGGTCCCCGGCCTCTATTTCATCGGCGAGGTCGTCGACGTCACCGGCTGGCTCGGCGGTTATAATTTCCAATGGGCCTGGTCGTCGGGCTGGAGCGCCGGCCAGGCGGTCTGACCGGCCCGCATTACGCCACAACGATTGGCGTCACGCCGCGTGGCGTTCGCCGGTCGGGCCGAAATGGCCGATATAACGCGGGCTGATCGCCGAGACCGGCAGGACGATCAGGACGTCGGTGGTGCCGAACTGGTGGTCGACCACCGCGCCGTCGCCGACATGGGCGCCGAGCCGGAGATAGCCCTTGATCAGCGGCGGCAAGGCATGCAGCGCGCGCTTCACGTCGAGCGCATCCTTGGACAGGCGCCCCATGCCGACATAACGCGAGGGCAGCGCCCGCGCCGCCCATTCTTCCGGCGCCGATGCATGATGGTGCAGGAACGACAGTTCGAGCGACAGGGCCTTGGGGTCGGTACCCTCCAGGCTCGCACAGCCGAACATCGCGTCGATGCGGTGGCGCAGCACATAGGTCCAGATGCCGTGCCAGAGCAGTTCCACCGTGCGCTTGTTACGATAGGCCGGTTTCACGCAGGAGCGGCCGAGCTCCAGGAAGCGCAGGCCCTTGTGGCGCGCGAGCAGCCCGGAAATGTCGAATTCCGAAGCGGTGTAGAAGCCGCCGTGACGATCGGCGACGTCCTGGCGCAGCAGCCGGTAGGTGCCGACGATGGCCGGGCGCGGCGGCCCGAAGCGCGGCCGCTTGATCACGTCGTGGTCGATCACCACCAGGTGGTCGCAAATGGCGTCGAAGGCGTCGATGTCGCGGCGCGCGAGCTTGGAGGCGCCGTCGGCGATCGCCTGCATTTCCTCGTAGAACACCTTGAAGCGCAATTTCTGCGCCCGGCGCACTTCCGCGGCATTGGCCGCCAGCCGCACTTCCAGGGAGCCGATCCGCCCGAGTGTCTCGGGTGTCGCCGCGCGAGCGTCGCGCAGGCGGATGCCGCCATAGGCGCGCACCATCGGAATGATCTTGCGGCCCTGGTCGGCCCAGCCGGCCGGATCCCAGGCCCGCATGGGCGATGCGCTGTGCTTGGCAACCGGCTCGGTCATGGCCGCTGTCTCCTACGGCATGACGACCGATTCAACCCGGTCGATTCGTCGCATGCGCGTATCGCACCTCGTCTCGCATCAAGCAGACAGGTCAATGACGGCGCCGCGACGGATCAATGACAGCCGGCGGGCGAGGCGGAAAGACCGAATCGGATCAGTCGGCCACCGGCAGCGCCGGGCCGCGTCCGCGCGACGCGCCGAGCTCGCTCATATAGGCGCTTGTCGCGACCAGCATGTTGCTCGATGCCTCGGCAAGGCTCGCCAGGACCCGCGACTTCTGTGCGTTCGACAGCGGGCTGCCGCGAACCGCCGCGCCGAACGACGCAATGCCGCTGGTGATCGACCGCAAGGTCTCGATCTCCGCGGCACTGCTCGCGCGCCTGATCTGGTGTGTGGCGGATGTCGCCTCGGTCATTGCATGCCCCCCGGCCTGTTTGTTCGCCGGAGCGTCCCACGCGATGGTTAACGTAAAGTAAATCCCGGCGGGAAATTCAGCTCCCGCCGGCTTTCACGATCACTCAGATGGTCTGGTTATATTCGCCGACTTCGGGGTTCTCGCGCACCACCGCGTCGACCGCCTTGAACATGTCGCGCATGCGCTTTTCCGAAACCGGGCTCTCGACCACCACGACCAGCTCGGGCTTGTTCGACGAGGCCCGGACCAGCCCCCAGGTGCCGTCGGAGGCGGTGACCCGCACGCCATTGACCGTGACGATGTCGACAATGGCATGGTCGGCGATGCGCTTGGCATGTTCGCGCATGTCCTGGAAGCGCTTGGCGATGCGCTCGACCACGTCATATTTGATCTCGTCGGCGCATTTCGGCGCCATGGTCGGCGTGCCCCAGGTCTTCGGCACGTCGGCATAGAGCTCGGCCATCGACTTGGTCGGATTGCGGTCGAGCATGTCGATAATGGCGATCGCGGTGACCACGCCGTCGTCATAGCCGCGACCGACCGGCGCGTTGAAGAAGAAGTGGCCGGACTTCTCGAAACCGGCCAGCGCATTGAGGTCGCGCACCCGCCGCTTGATGTAGGAATGACCGGTCTTCCAATAGTCGGTGGTGGCGCCGAGCCGCTTCAGTTCCGGATCGGTGGCGAACAGGCCGGTCGATTTCACGTCGACGACGAATTTCGACGGCCCATGCACCTTGGCCAGGTCGCGCGCCAGCATGACGCCGATCTTGTCGGCGAAGATTTCCTCGCCGTGGTTGTCGACCACGCCGCAGCGGTCGCCGTCGCCGTCGAAACCGAGGCCGACATCGGCGCCATGCTCCTTCACCGCCACCGCCATGGCATGAAGCATCTTCATGTCTTCCGGATTGGGATTGTAGCGCGGGAAATTGTAGTCGAGCTCGACATCCAGCGGGATCACCTCGCAGCCGAGCTTTTCCAGGATCTGCGGCGCGAAGGCGCCGGCCGTGCCGTTGCCGCAGGCCGCCACGACCCTCAGCTTGCGGCCGATCTTCGGGCGCTCGGTCAGGTCACGGATGTAACGGCCGGCGAAATCCTCGATGAACAGGTAGGAGCCGCCGCCGACCAGGTCGAAATCGGCTTCGAGAACGATCTTCTTCAGGGCCGTCATCTCGTCCGGGCCGAAGGTCACCGGGCGTTGCGCACCCATCTTCACGCCGGTCCAGCCATTGTCGTTATGGCTGGCGGTCACCATGGCGACGCAGGGCACATCGAGCTCGAACTGGGCGAAATAGGCCATGGGCGACATGGCCAGGCCAATGTCGCGCACCTTGCAGCCGGCCGCCATCAGGCCGGTCACCAGCGCCATCTTGATCGATTGGGAATAGCTGCGGAAATCGTGGCCGACGACGATCTCGCGCTTCACGCCCATGCGCCCGATCAGCGTGCCGAGGCCCATGCCCACGGCCTGCACGCCCATCAGGTTCAGCTCCTTGCCGAAGAACCAGCGCGCGTCATATTCGCGAAACCCCGTGGGCTTCACCATCGGCAGGGATTCATAAGCGGCGGTATTGGGGGTCAGCGACGGCAGCGGTTTTGGAAACATGCGGAATGAACCTTCGCGCGACGAGAGGATAAGCGGGTTGCGCGCCCATGGCGCCGCCCATGCCGAATGGCCATCGCACGGCCATGATGAACAGCAGGTGAGCGATCGTGCATCGCAACGATGTCGAAAACGCGAAGGTCCGGCAAGCGCCGGTCAGGCCGCGCGCTGCAGCGGCGGCGCGATGATGTGGTGAGAAACCACCCAGGGCGCCTCTTCCACCGTCATGATACGGATCTCGAGCGCCTCGGCGAACAGCGTGCGGACATGGTCCTCGATCGCGACCAGGGATCCCGACGGCGAGCGAAGCGTCAGGCGATCGGTCGCTATTTCCAGAATTCCACCCAGCATGCGCGCGTAGATGACGGGTTCATTGGACATGATCGGCCTCGCGGTTCGCGGGAATGCGCATGCAAAACCCCACGCACGCCCTTCCCACGGGTTTCGCCAGGGTCGTCCGCCGGAACGAACGATACGGCCCTCGAACAGGCCCGATCAAGCGGAACTTTCGACAGAGCCCACGGAAATGGTCGCCCCTGCCGGTTTGCCGGGGCTAGCGCCGTTCGTCGTAGATGACCCGCACCAGGTCGGCGGCATTCTTGGCGCCGAGTTTTTCCATGATCCGGGCGCGGTGAACCTCGATGGTGCGCGGGCTGATCCCCAGGCTGCGGCCGGCCTCCTTGTTGGAGGCGCCGCGCACCAGTTCCTGCAGCACGTCGCGCTCGCGCGGGGTCAGGAGGCTCGCGCCGTCAGGACCGAGCGCCGCCACCGGATCGGCGCGCTCGGCGCGGCGCCGGGCGTGAACCGCCAGGGCCTGGGCGACCTGCACGATGACCTTCTCGGCATCGAACGGCTTTTCGACGAGATCGACCGCGCCGGTCTTGATCGCCTCGACCGCCATCGGAATATCCGCATGGCCGGAGATCATCACCACCGGTCCGGTGAATTTGCGCTGGTTGAGCTGCCGGAGCACCTCCAGGCCGCTTGGCCCGGGCAGGTGCACGTCGAGCAGGATGGCATCCGGCGCGCGATGTTGCAGCGCGACCAGGGTCGCCGGCCCATCGGCGAAGGTCGCAACCCGAAAGCCCGATTGCTCGAACAGGATGGCGAGGGCGTCCCGAATGGCTGCATCGTCGTCGACGATGAAGAGGTCGCCCGCGTGGCCCGCGTCCGTCGACATGACCAAGCCCCCTGAACTCCAATGGCACCGACCTGCGAGCCGTGGTCATGCTGCCCGAAGCGCCGCAAAACCCTCGTCAGTACATAACCGTATGCGACAAATTGCCCCTGGGTCAAGCCGGCTCAGACGCCAGCCTTCACCACCCGCTCCCGGTACAGCAGATAAAGCCCCGAGGCGATGACGATGGCCGCGCCCGCCAGAGTGTTCGGCGCCGGCACCTGACCGAAGAACAGGGCGCCGAACGTCACCATCCAGATGATCTGCGTGTAGATGAACGGCGACAAGACGCCGGCCGGCGCGAAACCATGCGCCAGGATCAGGAGCCAGTGGCCGACCGCGCCGAAGGCCCCCATCGCGACCATGCCGAGCACCACCCAGCCGCTGGTCGGCGTCACCCAGACCATGGGCACCAGCGCGCTCGCCACCACGGCGCCGAACGCGACTGAATAGATCGAGGTGGTCGCCGCGGAATCATATTTGGCGAGCACGCGCGTCTGCAGGCTGTAGACCGCGTAGAAGCCCGCGCCCGACAATGACAGCAGCATCGACCAATGCATCGTGCCGCTCCAGGGATGGGTGACGACGATCACCCCGATGAAGCCGACCACCACGGCGGCCCAGCGCCGGGGACCGATCCATTCGCCGAGAAACGGGCCGGCCAGGATCGCCACCAGGAACGGCGTCGCGAACATGATCGACACGGTCTGATCGAGCTGCAGATATTGCAGGGCGATGAAATTGAACGCCGTCGAGCCGAACAGCAGGGCAGAGCGGATCGCCTGGATCCACGGCCGCCGCGTCACCAGCGCGCGCGGATTGCGCAGTGGATTGACCATCACCAGGACCAGCAGGAAGGCCGCGCAATAGCGCGCCCAGACGATCTGTATCGGATCCATCGTGGTGTTGAGCGATTTGGCGATGGTGTCGAGGCAGGCGAAACAGGCGAGCGCCGTCACCATCAGGCCGATGCCCTTGAGGCGCAGGCGCGCCGCCGCCGGATCGGTCACGGGCGGCACGGGGGTGGCCCCGTCGAGCACGAGTGGTCCTTCTTTCATGATGGACCAAGCCATAGCCGATTTGGCTTTGTGCCGAACCGCGCCCAGCCGCATGGGAGACGTGCGCGGCTTGTCACGAGAGCTGTTCCAGGCGGCGTCCTGCCGGACAGCAAAAAGCCGGCCCTTGGCCGGCTTCGCTTGCTCGAAGACTCGCTATCTCGTCAGCAGCCGCGTCGTCAGGAGCCGCCGCTGAACGAACGTGGCGCCGGGCTGACCACCCGGCCGCCGGCCTGGATCACCGCCAGACCGCGCTGCGGGGTGCCGTCGGCGCGGAAGCGGAACAGGCCGTCGACGCCGTTGAAGCCGGAGCTGTTGGTCAGCACGCTTTCGGAAAAGCGCTGGGTGCCCTGGGTGCGGACGAGTGCTGCGATCAGCGACACGGAATCATAGGTCAGCGACGCGATCCGCGCCGGGTCCTGGCCGAAGCGGGCGCGATAGCGGCCGGCGAAATTCTGGAAGCCGGCTTCATCGGGCGCCGCATAAAGCGCGGTCGGCGCGGCCTGGGCGGCGGCGCGATTGCCGACCCACGGACCGACGCCGAGCACCTGGACGCGCCGGGTGTCGATGCCGGCCGCCGACAAGGCGCGGATGGCCGCACCGTCATAGGGATCCGGCACGAAGATCGCGTCGATCTGGTTGGCGATGCCGGCGAGCTTGGCCGCCGCCGCGGTGACGCCGGCCGGCTCGAGCGGGAAGGTCTCGATCGCCACGACACGTCCGCCGGAACGGCTCACCGCCTCCTGGAAAGCGCCCTGCACCACCTGCCCGAAGGCCGAATTCGGCACGAAGGCGGCATAGGACCGCTTGCCCTGCTGGGCGGCGTGCTGGACGATGCGCTCGACCGTCGTCTGCGGCGTGAAGCTCATCAGGTAGACGCCGCGGGTCGCGACGCTGGTATCGGTCGAATAGGCCATGATCGGCTTGCCGGCGGGCCGGGCGACCGAAGCGGCGCCGCGCACCGCATCGGCGAACAGCGGCCCGAGAATGAGTTCGGCGCCCTCCTGGAGAGCCGCCTGGGTCGCGGCGGCCGCACCTTCGGCCGTGCCGCCGTCATCCTTCACCAGGATGGTCAGGTCCGGCCCCTGGAATTCGGCCATGGCCATTTCGGCGGCATTGCGCAGCACGGTCGCGGTATTGCCGGCCGCGCCGCCGGCCGAGAGCGGCAGCAGCAGCGCGACCTTCACCGAGCCGGAACCGATGGTGGTCCCGGCACCGGGTGCGGCCTGGGCGGTTGGCGGGGTCGAAGCCGGCCCGCCGGGTGCGGAGCCGCCGAGATTCATGCCCGAACAGCCCGCGAGGCCGAACATCATGGCGGCCGACAAGAACCCGCGACGCGGTAGATCGAGACGCCAGAAGCCGGACGCGCCGATGCGCGCCGGTCCAAGGTCCCGCCGATTAGCCGTTCTCGTCACCACGAAAGGCCTCCACATGCCCCGAGCGCCCCGCCCACAATGTCGCATTAACCGTGGTGGGTCGCCAAGGTCAAACGCATGCTTGGCCAAGGGCGTGGCCGACGGGCAACAGTCACGCGGTGGCGAGCCAGATGGAAAAGCCGCCGGCTCATCCGGGACGGCAAGGGTGGAACGCCCATCCACCTTGACTTTACTGGCACCGGCGCAGCAATTCCCGGCCCGCTTCCCCACCTCGTAAAGCGCTCTGTTCACCCTAGTTCAATTTTTGGGGTTTTCTGCCATTCCGGCCGATCAGGCGTCGGCGCCCGTCACATGACGGCTGCCGGCAGGCGGCCTAGAGTGGCTCGCTGGAGATCCATCCGTCATGACGCGCCTTGCCGATTCGCCCGTTCCCGCCCGCCGCTACCTGATCGGCGGCACCACCTTCACCGCCCGGCCGCTGGAGCCGGGGCTGCATGTGGTGGCGACCCCGATCGGCAATCTGCGCGACATGACCATCCGCGCCATCGAAACCATGGCCGCGGCCGATGTGGTCGCCTGCGAGGACACCCGCATCACCCGGCGCTTGCTCGACCATTTCGGCCTGACCGTGCCGCTGGTGCCCTATCACGAGCACAACGCTGCCGAGATGCGACCGAAGCTGCTGGCCCGGCTCGCCGCCGGCCAGGCGATCGCGCTGTGCTCCGATGCCGGTACCCCGCTGGTCTCCGATCCCGGCTTCAAGCTGGTCGAAGCCGTGCGCGGCGCCGACCTGCCGGTCATTCCGGTGCCCGGCGCATCCGCCGTCCTGGCCGCCCTGGTGGCCGCCGCCCTGCCGACCGATGCGTTCTTTTTCGACGGCTTCCTGCCGCCCAGGACGGTCGGCCGGCGCGACCGCGCCAGAGCGCTCGCCGGAGTGCCCGGCTCGCTGGTCTTCTTCGAGACCGGCCCGCGCCTCGCCGCCTCGCTCGCCGACCTCCATGCCGAGCTCGGAGACCGCCAAGCCGCGGTCTGCCGGGAGCTGACCAAGAGCCATGAAGAGGTGCGGCGCGGCTCGCTCGGCGAACTCGCCGCCCATTATGCCGGCGCCGCCGATCCGAAAGGCGAAATCGTGCTGGTCGTCGCCCCGCCCGGCGAAGCGCCGCCGCCGCCGGCCGACGATATCGATGCCATGCTCACTGCGGCACTTGCCACCGGCTCGGTCAAGGACGCCGCCGCCGCGGTCGCCGCGGCGACCGGCCTTCCGCGTCGCGACCTCTACCAGCGTGCGCTCACGCTCGCTCAGGCCGCGGCGGGCGGCGACGATCCCCCGCCCGGAAAAGCCAGGTGAGCAAGGCTCCGGCGCGCCGGCGCGAAGCCGACCCGAGGCGTTCCGGCGCCTGGGGCCGTGGCCGGCTCGCCGAAACCGCCGCCGCGCTGCTCTTGATGGTCAAGGGCTATCGCATCCTGGCGCGCCGCTGGCGGGCGCCCGGCGCCGAAATCGACATGATCGCCCGGCGCGGCAATTGCCTGGTCTTCGTCGAAGTCAAGGCGCGGGCAAGTTTCGCCGAGGCCGAAATCGCGCTCGGCAACGCCCAGCGCCGCCGGATCACCGACGCCGCCGAACGGTTTTGCCTGGCGCATCCCCGCCATGCCGACTGCGATAGGCGCTACGACATGATCCTGGTATCGAAAGGCGCGATGCCACGCCATATTCCAGGCGCCTTCGACGCGAATTTCTGAAAGGAACGCCCCATGCGGCTCAAGGTCGCTGTCCAGATGGACGCCATCGAGACCATCAAGATCAAAGGTGATTCCGGCTTCGCGCTGATCCTGGAGGCGCAGGCCCGGGGACATGAGGTCGGCTATTATCATCCCGACCGCTTGGCCTTGCGCGACGGCGTGCCGTCTGCCTGGGTCGCGCCGCTGACCGTGCGCGATGTCGAGGGCGATCATTTCACCGCCGGCGCGCCGGTGCGCACAAGCCTCGACGAATTCGACGTCATCCTGATGCGCCAGGATCCGCCCTTCGACCTGCATTACATCACCGCGACGCATTTTCTCGAGCGCGTCCATCCGAAGACCCTGGTCGTCAACGACCCCTTCCATGTCCGCAACGCGCCGGAAAAGATCTTCGTCACCCTGTTCCCGCAGCTGATGCCGACGACGCTGATCACCCGCGACGCCGACGAGATCCGCGCCTTCCGCAAGGAGATGGGCGATATCGTCATGAAGCCGCTCTACGGCCATGGCGGCGCCGGCGTCTTCCGCATCCGCGACGGCGACGAGAATTTCGGCTCCTTCCTCGACACCTTCGCCAGTCTCGGCCGCGAGCCCTGGGTGATCCAGCGCTACCTTCCGGCGGTGCGCGACGGCGACAAGCGCATCATCCTGGTCGACGGCGTCTTTGCCGGCGCGGTCAACCGCGTGCCGGCGGCCGACGACCTGAGGTCCAACATGGTGCGCGGCGGGGCGGCCGAGACCACCCAGCTGAGCCCGCGTGAGCGCGAGATCTGCGAGACCATCGGGCCGGAGCTCAAGGCCCGCGGCCTGGTCATTGCCGGCATCGACGTGATCGGCGGCAACCTGACCGAGATCAATGTCACCGCGCCCACCGGCATCCGCGCCATCAAGCGGCTCGGCGGACCGGATCTCGCGGTCCAGGTCTGGGACGCGATCGAGGCGCGGCGCGGCTGACCGATCCTTGCGCCGGGGCGTTCATTCACGGACGCTCCGGTCTTGAGGCCCCTGGGCCCGGCGATGGTGCGCGCGGGCCTTGGCCCGGTTGCCGCAGGTCTCCATCTGGCACCAGCGGCGCAAGCCGCTGCGCGAGCGATCGAGGAACAGCCAGCCGCAGCGATGGCCCGGGCAAAGGCGCAGCGCCGAGCGGTCCGGGCCGAGCAGGAGCTCGGTCGCCGACCGCGCCACAAGGCCGAGGAGCCAGCCGTCCGGCGCTCCGCCGGCAGGCTCGCAGCGAAAACCCGCCTCCCCCGCGACCAGCCGCACCGGCGCGCCGGCGTTCAGCGCGAACAGCGCATCGAGGTCGGGCTGCAGGCCGGCAGGCGATGCGCCCGGATCGATACCCGCAAGGCAGAGCCGCCGGATGGTGTCGCGGCAGGCGCGCAACCGCGCCGGCAGTTGCTCCGCCGCCTGTGGATCGGCGCTCAGGGCCGCCTTCCAGTCGTCGAGACCGCCCGCGCTCATCGGGAGCGCCCGGCTCGCCCAGGCGACCACGTCATCGACGCTGGCGAAGGCCTCGTCGGCCACCTGCCCGTCGATCCAGTTGGCGCTGTTGACCAGATCCAGGCAGAGCCGATCGGCCAGGAGCGTGATGAATGCGACACGTCGGGGCATGGCACATGTCCCTTGTTCCGGCATCAGCGCGGCCATCCAGGATTGACCAGGATGGTGCGCCGATCTAACCTAACCAGTATAGCGGTTAGAATGGGCATGCAACCATGGCTGGGGCGAAGGCGGACGGCACGCAGGCGACGTTCACCGGCGCGGGCTTCCTGCGTGGCGCCCATGCGGCTCAGGCGCTCGCAGCCGGAGGCTTCGTCTACGGCATCGCCTTCGGACTGGTCGCGCAGCAGGTTGGGCTCTCGCTGGTCGAGGCGGCGCTGATGAGCGTCACCGTCTATTCGGGTTCCGCGCAGCTTGCCGCGGCGAGCGCGCTCGGCGGACGTGGCAGCGGTGCCGCCGCCTCCGTCTCGGCGATCACCGCCATGATCCTGGTGCTGAACGCGCGCTACATTCTTTATGGCGCGGCGCTGCGGCCCTGGCTCGGCACCCTGCCCGCGACCCGCGCCTATGCGACCCTGTTCTTCCTCGGCGACGGCAACTGGCTTCTGTCGATGAAGCAGCATGCCGCCGGCGAAAGGGACGCGGCCTATGTGCTTGGCTCGGGCGTCGCGATGTTCGCCGGCTGGCTTGCCGGCACGGTGCTCGGGCAGGCCGCCGGCCTGATCGTGCCGGATCCCTCCCGCCTCGGTTTCGACTTCCTGCTGGTGGCCTTTGCCGCCGCCATGGGGGTTGGCATGTTCCGCGGCAGAGGTGATATCGCGGCCCTGGTCGCCGCGGCCGCGGCGGCCGTCGCGGTCAATCTCGTCGCCTCGACCGGCTGGGCCATCGTCGCCGCCGGCCTCGCCGGCGCGATCACCGCCGCCATTCGCTTCACTCCCCGGCCAGGTCCCGTCACCGAGGACTTCGCCTGAATGTCGGTCGATCCCGCTTTCCTGCCCCTGCTTCTCGCCATGGCGCTCGCCTCTTTCGCCTGCCGGGCTTCCGGCTTCTGGCTGATGCGCTTCATCCCGGTGACGCCACGCCTGGAGGCGGCGCTGAAAGCGACCCCGGTCGCGGTGATGGCCGGCATCGTCGTGCCCGTCGCGATGCGTGGACAGCCCGGCGAGCTGGTCGCGCTCGGCATGGTCGGCCTCGCCATGCGGCTGACCGGCAACGACCTCGTCGCCGCCTTGGCCGGCGTGGCGACGCTCGCGGCCTGGCGCGCGGCGGTTTAGCCGGCGAAAAGCCGCCGGCCGCATCGGGATGTTCCCTTATTGTTCCTATCTCTCGCTTGTGCAGACTGACACGCGGGGGTTGAACCATGGTCCAGCGCGTCGCGACCGTTGCTTTCCAGGGGATCGAGGCCAAGCCGGTGGATGTGCAGGTGCATGTCCTGGCCGGCAATGTCGTGTTCAACATTGTCGGCCTGCCGGACAAGGCGGTGAACGAGGCCAAGGAGCGGGTTCGATCGGCACTCGTTGCCTCCGGCCTGGCGCTGCCCGGCCGGCGCATCACGGTCAATCTGGCGCCAGCGGACCTGCCGAAGGAAGGCAGCCATTTCGACCTGCCGATCGCGCTCGGCCTGATGGCCGCCATCGGCGCCATTCCGCATGACGCCCTCGACGGTTTCGTCGTGCTCGGCGAACTCGCCCTGGACGGCCGGCTGACCGCGGTCGCCGGCGTGCTGCCGGCGGCGATGGCCGCCAATGCCCAGGGCTTCGGCATCATCTGCCCGGCGGCCTGCGGCCCGGAAGCGGCCTGGGCCGGCGAGGATGTCGCGGTGCTCGCACCCGACAATCTCGTGCAGCTCGCCAACCATTTCAAAGGCAGCCAGGTCCTGTCCCGGCCGAAGCCCGGCATTCGCGCCGTCGATGCTCCGCTCGCCGACTTTCGCGATATCAAGGGCCAGGAAAGCGCCAAGCGCGCCGTCGAGATCGCGGCGGCCGGCGGCCATGCGCTGCTGATGAGCGGCCCGCCGGGTTCGGGCAAGTCCATGCTGGCGAGCCGCATGCCCTCGATCCTGCCGCCGCTGTCGCCGGCAGAACTGCTCGAGGTCTCGATGATCCATTCGGTGGCAGGCGAACTGGAGGGCGGCGCGCTGACCACCCGGCGGCCGTTCCGCGCGCCGCATCATTCCGCCACCATGCCCGCCCTGATCGGCGGCGGCCAGAGGATCAAGCCGGGCGAGGTTTCGCTTGCCCATCACGGCGTGCTGTTTCTCGACGAATTGCCGGAATTCCAGCCGCATGTCCTGGATGGCCTGCGCCAGCCGATCGAGACCGGCGAGGCCATGATCGCCCGGGCCAACCAGCGGGTCTGTTTCCCGGCCCGGTTCCAGCTCGTCGCCGCCATGAACCCCTGCCGCTGCGGGCTAGCCACCGAACCCGGCCATACCTGCCGGCGCATGGCCAATGACCGCTGCATGGCCGATTATCAGGCCAAGATCTCCGGCCCGCTGATCGACCGGATGGACCTGGTCATCGAGGTGCCGGCGGTCTCCGCAGCCGACCTGATCCTGCCGGCACCGGCGCAAGGCAGCCTGGAGATCGGCGCCCGGGTCGCGGCGGCCCGGCTGATCCAGGCCGAGCGTTATGCGGCGCTCGGCCTGGCGATCCGCCTGAACGCCCATTGCCCACCGGCGCTGCTCGACGAGGTGGCGGCGCCCGATGCCGCCGGCCAGGCGCTGCTGCGCGACGCCGCCGACGCCATGCGCCTGACCGCGCGCGGCTACCACCGGGTGCTCAAGGTCGCGCGCACGCTCGCCGATCTCGACGGCGAGGCGCGGCTCGGCCGCATCCATCTGGCCGAAGCGCTGACCTATCGTGGCGCCCCCGACCGGCTGCGCAGCGCCGCCTGAGCCGGGGCGGTCTCTTGGCCCGGGTGGCACGCACCCTAGGCAGCAACCGCGGATCCTGGTAACCGGTCGTCAACCACGCCTCTTTACCCTTCCTCGATCTTTTTCGATCCCGCGTTGAGAGACAGCCAGTGGATCCGATTGCCCTCGTCGCCGGCATCGCAGCGGCTTTCGCCGTCGCCGCCATGGCGGGCCTTGCCCGGCTCGTTCACATCCGCGCCGCCTTGCTGCGCAAGACCGCCGCGCTCGAGGAGACCGTGGAAGGACTGACCGACCGCGTCTTCGAGCTCGCCGAAAGCGAGGAGCGCCACCGCGATCTGGTCGATGCCCAGGGCGACCTGATCGTGCGGCGCGACCGCCAGGGCATCATCACCTTCGCCAACCCGGCCTATGCCGCGCTGATCGGCGAGGTCGCCGACGGCCTGGTCGGCCGCACCACCAGCCATCAGGTGCTCGAGGTCGCGGCCGAACGCCACGAGCCCGACGGCTCGCACAGCGCCGACGAGCGCATCGCCACCAGCGCCGGCGAACGCTGGATCGCCTGGCGCCATCATCCGGTGCGTGGCAGCGACGGCCGCCTGGACGAGATCCAGTCGGCCGGCCGCGACATCACCGAACGCAAGGCGACGGAAGCGCAGCTCGCCGAATCGCGCGCCCGCGCCGAGAGCGCCAGCAGCGCCAAGTCGCGCTTCCTCGCCACCGTCAGCCACGAGATCCGCACGCCGCTGAACGGCATCATGGGCATGGCGGCCCTGCTCATCGACACCCGGCTGACGCCCGAGCAGAAGACCTATGCCCAGGCGGTCAAGTCGTCGGGCGAGGCGCTGCTGTCGCTGATCGACGAGATTCTCGACTTCTCCAAGATCGAGGCCGGCCGGCTCGACCTCGACATCGCCCCGTTCGAACTCGGCGCCCTGGTCGAGAGCGTCGCCGAGCTGCTCGGGCCGCGCGCCCACGGCAAGCAGCTCGACCTGGCGACCGCCATCGCCCCGGACATGCCGCAGCGCCTGATGGGCGACGGCACGCGGCTGCGCCAGGTCCTGCTCAACCTCGCCGGCAATGCGGTAAAATTCACCGAGGCCGGCGGCGTCGCCATGACGGTCACCCGTGATGGCGGCCAATGCGTGATTGCCATCAGCGATACCGGGCCGGGCATCGCGCCCGACGATCTCGAACGCATTTTCGATGAATTCGAACAGGGCGAGGCGACCTTTGCGCGCCGCCACGCCGGCACGGGCCTCGGCCTCGCCATTTCCCGGCGCCTCGTCGTGCATATGGGCGGAACCCTTGGTGTCGATACGGTGCTCGGCCGCGGCTCGGTCTTCACCTTGCGCCTGCCCCTGGTCCTGGCCGACGAGCAGCCCGCCCAGCTCGGCCGCCTGGACGAGCTGGCGGTGCTTCTGGTCTCGCCCTCGACCGTCGAGCCGGCGATCCTGGCGGGCCGGCTGAAAGCCCGCGGCGCCGAGGTCCTGCATGTCGATGCGGTTGCGGCCATTCCCGCCGACCGCCATTTCGATACCGCGCTGATCGACCACCGCCTGGGCGATGCCGATGTCGGCGCGGCGCTGGCGGCGCTTGCCGGGCAGGTTGCCCGCACGGTCCTGGTGGTGACGCCGGCGGCGCGCGGCGAAGTGGCCGGATGGCGCGAAAAGGGCCTGGCCGGATGGCTGATCTCGCCGGTGCGCGAGGCCTCCCTGGTCGCGCAGATGCATCCGCCCGAGCCCGGCAGCCCGGCCGTCGATCCCCTCGACGAAAGCGAGCAGCCGCAGCCGGCCAAGGCCGACCGGGCGCTCCGGGTTCTGGTCGCCGAGGATAACGAGATCAATGCCCTGCTGGTGCGCCGGCTCCTGGAAAAGCTCGGCCACGAACCGGTCTGGGTGCGCGACGGCCGGGCCGCGGTGGACGCGGCGCTCGACCCGGAGCAGTCCTTCGATCTCATCCTGATGGACATGCAGATGCCGGAATGCGACGGCCTGTCGGCCGCCAAGATGATCCGCGCCCGCGAGGCCGAAGGGCGGCATTTGCCGATCATCGCGCTGACCGCCAATGCCTTTGTCGAGGACCGGGCCGCCGCCATCGCCGCCGGCATGGACGCCTTCGTCACCAAGCCGCTCGACCGCGATCGGCTGGCCGAGACGCTGGCGCTCTACAGCCCGGTCACCACGAAAGGCCGAGGTCCCGAAGCGCGGCGCAAAGCGAAGGCGCGTCGGTGAACACGATGCCGGCCATGCCCATGGCCCGCGCCGCCTCGACATTGCCCGGGCTGTCGTCGATGAACACCAGCCGCGCCGGATCGAGATCATAACGCTCGCAGAGAATGCGGTAGATGCGCGGATCCGGCTTGTTCAGCTTTTCGTCGCCCGACAGCACGAGCCCGGTGAAGGCGCCGAGGAAGGGATAATCCGGCACCGTGCGGTCGAACAGCTCGCGCGAGAAATTCGAGATGCCATAGACCGGCCCCCGAGCCCCCAGCCCTTCGAAGATCGCCCGCGTGCCGGGCACTTCGCCGGGCAGGCTGTCGCCGTAATTGTCGTAGAAGCCGGCGATTACATGGGCATAGTGCGGGAAGCGCCGATGGGCGTCGTCGATGGCCTCGGCGACGCTGCGGCCGGCGTCCTGCTCAGCGTGCCAGCGCGAGAAATTCGTCTCCGCGATGAAGCGGTCGAGGCTCGGCGCGTCGGGGAAGAACGGCGCGAGGCCGCGACGTGGCTCCCAGCGCACCAGGACCTGTCCGATGTCGAAGACCGGAACGACTGACCGAGGCCCCATACACGGCTACCTTCCTTGAGGTGATTATGACCAATTTTAGCTTTGAATTTCACGCGCTTAACGGACTGATAAGTCAATCTGGCGAAGATCGCGCGACAGTTTCTCTGGTTCCCGCATATGGCAGACCAAGATACGCCGCATGATCCGGACGCGTCGAGCACCGCGTCGGCATCGTTGGCCGGCGACGAGGCGCTCCTGTCGCGTGCCCTGCGCATCGCGCGGATGGGCTATTGGAAAGCCGACGACCCGAAGACCACGACGTTCTGGATCTCGTCGGAACTCGCCGACATGTACCAGTTCGAGACCAAGGCCGGCCTGGTGCCGATCGCCGATGTCCGCCGGGGCTATCTGGGCGATGCGCCCGAGCGGCTCAGCGCCAATTACCTGAATTGCTGGAAGACCGGCGTCGCCTATGCGGTGCAGGGCGGTTTCCGGCGCTATGACGGCACCGTGCTGGAATTCATGGTTCACGGCGAGGCCAAGCGCGACGACCAGGGCCGCATCGTCAAGGTTTCCGGCATCGTCCGCGACATCACCGAAGAGACGCTCGCTTTGCAGAAGCTCGCCGAGAGCGAGCAGCGCCTGACCGACTTCGTCAACACCGCGTCCGACTGGTGCTGGCAGACCGATACCGAGCATCGCTTCGTCGACATGGCCGACGACGCGATCTGGCCGAGCAGCGTCGCCATGCCGAAGGTCAACGGCCTCACCCGCCGCGACCTGGCGCTGGTGCCGGAAGACGCGCCGGTCATGGAGCAGCATTTCGAGGATCTCGCCGCGCACCGGCCCTTCCGCGATCTCGTCTATACCATCCAGAAGCCGGGTGAGCCGGCCGTCACGATCCGTTCGAGCGGCAAGCCGATTTTCGACGATCGCGGCACCTTTCTCGGCTATCGCGGCACGGCCAGCGACATCTCGAAACTGCGGCGGGCGGAAAACCTGCTGACCCAGCGCACCGAGGCGCTGCGCGAGGCCCATCGCCTGGGCAAGATCGGCACCTGGAACTACCGGCTCGGCGCCGAACGCGTCACCTGGGCCACCGAATGTTTCTCCCTGCTCGGGCTCGACCCGGCAACCTTCGATCCGACCCACGCCAAGGTGCTCGCGCATTTCCTCGACGATGCCGCCGAACGTATCGTCGGCCTGCAAAAGGACGTCATCCGGACCCAGAGGACCGGCACCATCGACGTCCAGGCGCGCCGTTTCGACGGCACGGCCGGCGACTTCGCCCTGACCTGCAAGGCCGAGCTCGATGCCGAGGGCAAGGTGCTCGGCGTGATCGGCACCATGCAGGACATCTCCGAGCGCAAGGAAGCCGAGCGCCGGCTGGAGGCGCTGGCCTATCGCGATCCGCTGACCGGGCTCGCCAACCGCGCCCTGTTCAAGCGCGAGCTGGCCTCCATCATCGATGCCTGCTTTCGCAAAGGCAGCAGCGGCGCGCTCCTGCTGATCGACCTCGACCGCTTCAAGGAGGTCAACGACTCGCTCGGTCACGCCGCCGGCGACGAATTGCTGACCCGCGTCGCCGTGCTGCTGCGCCAGGAGCTCGGCCCCAAGGCCTTCATCGCCCGCCTCGGCGGCGACGAATTCGCCGTGCTGCCGGAGCGCCAGGGCGAGGACAACGACATCGGCGAGATGGCCGACCGGATCGTGAGCCGGCTCACCGGACCGATCGACCTGTCGGACGGCGAGGCCTTCATCGGCGCCACCGTCGGCATCGCCAATCTGCCGGAGGACGGCGCCACCGTCGACGAGGCCATGCGCAACGCCGATCTGGCGCTCTACATGGCGAAGGAGGCCGGCCGCGGCCGCAGCATGGTGTTCGCGCCGGCCTATGCCCAGGCGGTCGAGCACCGGCTCGACCTCGGCCGCCATCTGCGCCACGCCATCGACGAGGGCACGCTGCACGCCCATTACCAGGCCCAGGTCGAGCTGCCCGGCCGCAAGGTCATCGGCTTCGAGGCGCTGCTGCGCTGGAGCCATCCCGAGCGCGGCCCGATCTCGCCGGCCGAATTCATCCCGATCGCGGAGAGTTCCGGGCTGATCGTCGACCTCGGGCTATGGGTCCTGCGCGAGGCCTGCCAGCAGGCCTGCAGCTGGATCGAGGCCGGCCTGCCGGCGCGCAGCGTGGCGGTCAACGTTTCGCCGGCGCAGTTCTGGAACATGGACTTCGAGACCGCGGTGTCCGCGGTGCTCGCCGAGACCGGCTTGCCGCCGCATTTGCTTTGTCTCGAACTGACCGAGAGCCTGTTCGTCGACCATACCGAGCAGCGCATCAGCCGCACGCTGACCGCCCTCTCCGCGCTCGGCGTCCGCCTGGCGCTCGACGATTTCGGCACCGGCTATTCGTCGCTCGGCTATTTGACCCGCCTGCCCTTCGACCGGCTGAAGGTCGATCGCTCCTTCGTCGACGGCATCGCCACCCGGCCGGAGAAACGCAAGCTGCTCGGCGGCATCATCGCGCTGTCGCGCGGCCTCGGCATGTCGGTCGTCGCCGAGGGCGCCGAGCGGGAGTCCGAGGTCCAGGTGCTCACCGAACTCGGTTGCGATTGCGTCCAGGGCTTCGTTTTCGCAAGGCCGGTGCCACCGGATGCGGCACCCGGGATCGCCGAGACCATCGAGGCGTCGGTTCAGGCGCCGGGCCTCGTGCCCGACGACCAGGACGCCCATTTCGACGCCGCGCCGATCGGCGTCTGACCGCCCGGGAGCCGATCCCCCGGGGGCCGCGCGGTGTCGTCTCCCGCCTGATCAGCCGCCGACATTATAGGCGGCCAGCGCCGCCATGTTCACCAGGTCGGAATCCCTGGCGCCGAGCGGCACGATCTGCACCGGTTTGTCGAGGCCGACGAGCAGCGGTCCGATCACGGTGGCCCCCGCCAGCTCCTGCAGCATCTTGGTCGAGATCGAGGCCGAGTGGAATGCCGGCATGACCAGCACATTGGCCGGTCCCGACAGACGGCAGAACGGATAGGCCTGCATCAGGTCGCGGTTGAGCGCGACATCGGCGGCCATTTCGCCGTCATATTCGAAATCGACGCGCCGGCTGTCGAGGATACGCACCGCCTCGATGACCTTTTCGGAGCGCTCGCCGCGCGGATGCCCGAAGGTCGAATAGGCGAGCAGCGCGACGCGCGGCTCGGTGCCCAGGCGGCGCGCGACATGGGCGGCCTCGATGGCGATTTCGGCCAGTTCCTCGGCTGTCGGCATCTCGGTGATGGCGGTATCGGCGACCAGCACGGTACGACCGCGCGACAGCACGATGGAGGCGCCGATCAACCGGTGCCCCGGCTTGGTGTCGATCACCTTGAGCACGTCTTCGAGCGCCGACGAATAGTTGCGCGTCACGCCGGTCACCATGCCGTCGGCATCGCCCGCCGCCACCATGGCCGCACCGAACACGTTGCGGTCCTGGTTGACCAGGCGCTGGCAGTCGCGGAACAGGTAGCCCTGGCGCTGCAGCCGCTCATAGAGCTGGTTGGCATAGTCGGCATTGCGGGTCGACAGCCGGGCATTGGCGATCTCGATGCCGTCCTTCAGGTCGATGCCGGCGGCGGTGGCGGTGGCGCGCACGCGATCCTCACGGCCGACCAGGATGGCGGTGCCCAGGCCCTGGTTGACGAAGCTCTGGGCGGCGCGGATCACCTGCTCCTCCTCGCCCTCGGCGAAGACGACGCGGCGCGGCGAGCGCCGGGCCCGCTCGAAGATCCGCGCCAGCACGCCGGCGACCGGATTGAGCCTGGCGATCAGCTCGGCCTTGTAGCCGGCCATGTCGACGATCGGCCGGCGTGCGACGCCGGTATCCATCGCCGCCTGGGCCACCGCGATCGGCACGGCATACATCAGGCGCGGGTCGAACGGCACCGGGATGATATAGTCACGGCCATATTTCGGCCGGCCGCCGCCATAGGCCGCGGCCACGTCGTCGGGCACGTCGAGGCGGGCGAGGTCGGCCAGCGCCTGCGCCGCCGCGATCTTCATTTCCATGTTGATCTGGGTGGCGCGCACATCGAGCGCGCCGCGGAACAGGAACGGGAAGCCGAGGACGTTGTTGACCTGGTTCGGATAGTCCGACCGGCCGGTCGCGACGATGGCGTCGTCCCGGATGGCATGGACTTCTTCCGGCGTGATTTCCGGATCCGGATTGGCCATGGCGAAAATGATCGGCTTGGGTGCCATCGAGGCGACCATTTCAGGCGTCAGCGCGCCTTTCACCGACAGGCCGAAAAACACGTCGGCGCCCTTCACCGCATCGGCGAGCGTGCGCGCGTCGGTGATCGCCGCATGGCCGGACTTCCACTGGTTCATGCCCTCGGTGCGGCCGCGATAGATGGTGCCCTTGGTGTCGCACAGGATGACGTTGTCGGGTGCGAAGCCCATGGCCTTCAGGAGCTCGACGCAGGCGATGCCGGCGGCCCCCGCGCCGTTCACCACCAGCTTGGTGCTCTTCACCGTTCGGTCGGTGATGTCGAGGGCGTTGAGCAGGCCCGCCGCGGCGATGATCGCCGTACCGTGCTGGTCGTCATGGAACACCGGAATGTCCATGAGCTCCTGCAGGCGCTGCTCGATGATGAAGCACTCGGGCGCCTTGATGTCTTCCAGGTTGATGCCGCCGAAGGACGGGCCGAGATAGCGCACCGCGTCGATGAACTTGTCGGCATCCTCGGTATCGATCTCCAGGTCGATGGAATCGACATCGGCGAAGCGCTTGAACAGCACCGCCTTGCCTTCCATCACCGGCTTGGAGGCGAGCGCTCCGAGATTGCCCAGCCCGAGGATCGCGGTGCCGTTGGTGATCACCGCCACCATATTGCCGCGCGTGGTGTAATCGAAGGCGCGGTTGGCATCCTCGGCGATCGCCAGCACCGGCACGGCGACACCCGGCGAATAGGCCAGCGACAGGTCGCGCTGGGTCGCCATCGGCTTGGTCGGTACCACCTCCAGCTTGCCGGGCTTGCCGACCTGGTGGAAGGCGAGCGCTTCCTGATCGGTGATGGTCGGGCGGTTGCGTCGGCCGGATGTGCTGTCGGTCGTCATGGTTTTTCTTTGAGCGTTCCTGAGCGGGGACGGCGACCTTAAGGGTCCGCCAGCGCTGCGGCAACGGGTCGAGCGGCGGATGGGCCGTCCGTCATGGCAGCGATGGCGCGAAGCGTGCCTTGATCACCTCGAACAGGGCGCGACCGGCCTGGAACTCGCCGCCGACCGGCCGGCCCGGCTTTTCCGCCGGCACCCAGGCATAGATGTCGGCATGGACCCAGCTGCGGGTCTTCTCGACGAAGCGGTCGAGATAGAGCGCCGCGGTGATCGAGCCGGCGAAACCGCCGGCGGCGACATTGTTGAGATCGGCGACGCGGCTTTCCAGGCCCGCCGCATAGGGGCTCCACAGCGGCAGCCGCCAGACCGGGTCGGCGACCCTGGTTCCGGCCGCCATCATCTCGGCGGCGAGCGCGTCGTCATGGCTGTAGATCGGCGGCAGGTCTGGGCCAAGCGCCACCCGTGCAGCCCCCGTCAGCGTGGCGAAATCGGCCAGCAGAGCCGGTTCCTCCTCGTCGGCCAGCGCCAGCGCATCGCACAGCACCAGCCGGCCCTCCGCATCGGTATTGCCGATCTCGACCGACAGGCCCTTGCGTGTCGGGAACACGTCGCCCGGCCGGAACGCCTGGCCGGAGATGGAATTCTCCACTGCCGGCACCAGGAGGCGCAGCCGCACGGGGAGCTTGGCGGCCATGACCATATGGGCAAGCCCGATGGCGGCGGCGGCACCCCCCATATCCTTCTTCATCAGCAGCATGCCGGCATCGGATTTGATGTCGAGCCCGCCGGTGTCGAAACAGACGCCCTTGCCGACCAGGGTCACCTTCGGATGGTCCGGATCGCCCCAGCTGAGGTCGACCAGGCGCGGGCTGCGCGACGAGCCCATGCCGACGGCATGGATCATCGGCAGGTCGGCCTCCAGCAGGTCCGGGCCGATGATCGAATGGACGTCGGCGCCGTGACGGCCGGCAAGCTCGCGGATCGCGGCTTCGAGCTCGGCCGGGCCGAGGTCGTTTGCGGGCGTATTGACGAGGTCTCGCGCCAGCCACGTCGCCTCGATCGTCTGGCTCAGCGCTTCCGCGTCGATCCCGCCGGGCGCGACCAGGCCGACCTCTTTCACCGCCGCATCCTTGTAGCGGTCGAAGCGATATTGCGCGGTGACGAAGGCAAAGGCGGCACGCTCCGGATCGGCAGGCCCATCGGCGAAGCGATAGAGCCCCGCCGGCAACTGGCCCGGCAGCTTGCCGGCCAGCATCGGATCGCGATGCCGCGCGTCCTCCGCCTCGACGCCGAACAGGACGGCGGCCAGCGTGCCGTCGGCCGCGGGCAGCAGCGCCACCTTGCCGGGCTTCGGCTCGAAGCCGATGACGGCGAGATAGGCCTTCTGGGCCGCGGTCAGCCTGTCGCTCACCGCCTGCAGCGATGCCGGGGTGACGAAGCTGACCGGGGTGGCGCCGGCGGTGCCGGCGGGTTTCAGAAGCGGGTGCATGGCAAGCCTTGAAGGACGGGAGATGGGAGGAAGCTAGAACCAGTGGGCGCGGCAAGTCACCCCCGTCGTGCCGGACGGCTGCCAGTCACCAGGCCGGGGTGCTCGCGAAACGCCGCCTCGATCCAGCGCACCACCGCCGCGACATTGTCGGCGCGGCGCCGGTCGGGATGGATCAGCAGGAACAGTTCGCGATCGGCAACCGCCTCCGCGTCCCCGGCGCGCATCAGCCGCGGTTCGCCGTCGCCGACCGGCTCGGGCAGCATCAATTCGCCGCCGAGCGCGACCGCCGCCTCGATCAGCACTTCCAGCTGGCCGGACTTGAGCACGACGCGGGCCTTGGGCCGGAGCCGGTCGAGCAGCTGCATCTCCGGGAGATGGGCGAATGCGTCGTCATAACGCACGACCGGCGCCCCGGCATGCGCCGCGCCGGCCGCCCGGTAGAGCCGGAATCGGACGGCGCCGAGCCGCCGGGCGATCGCCTGCTCGTCGGTCGGGCGGGCCAGCCGGATCGAGATATCCGCCTCGCGCCGCTCGAAATTCACGTTGCGGGCTTCGGAGACGAAATCCAGCGTGATCAGCGGATGGGCGTCGTGCAGCCTGCCGACCATCGGCGCCAGCACATGGGTCAGCACGAAGCTGAGGCTGGATATGCGCACGCGCCCGTCGAGCGCGGCCTTGGTGTGGCGCAGCGCGGCCTGCGACCGGTGCGCCGCTTCCGCCATGGCCTTGAGATGCTCCATCGCCCCGGCCAGCACCGGCGTCGCCACCAGCCGCCCGCCGATGCGATCGAACAGGGTCATGCCGAGCTGGCGTTCGATCCGCGCCAGCCGCCGCGCGGCCGTCGTCTGGTCGACGCCCAGCGCCCGGCCCGCCTGGGTCAGGGTCCCGGCATCGACGATGCGCCGCAGCAGTTCGAGGTCGTCCCAGGTCATCCTGCATCTATGCAGGTTCTGCGCCCAGGAATACAGATTTACCTGCACTCTCGCAGGCCCTTGAATGATCCGGCGAAGGAGATCCCGACATGTCCAATCCCACCACCCTTTTCGGCCTGGCCGGTTTCGTGCCGCAGCCGCCGAAGCTTGCCGGCGCGACGCTGGTCCTGGTCGATTATCAGAACGAATATCTGGAAGGCCCGATCGCCCTGCCCGACGCAAAGGCCGCGGTCGAGCGTGCCGCCGCGCTGCTGGCCAAGGCGCGCGCCGCCGGCAGCCGGATCATCCACATCGCCCATAAGGGCGGCAAAGGCGGGCTGTTCGACCGCGAGGACAGGCGCGGCGCCATCATCGATGCGCTGGCTCCCCGCGACGGCGAGACGGTGATCGAGAAGCCGCGGCCGAATTCGTTTTCGGGCACCGAACTCGCCGCCAGCATCGGCGCGCCGGCGAGTTCGCTCGTCGTCATCGGCTTCATGACGCATATGTGCGTGTCGTCGACGGTCCGGGCGGCCCTCGACCTCGGCTATTCCACATCGGTGGCGGGCGATGCCTGCGCCACCCGCGACCTGCCCGGCAGCGGCGGCGGCGTGGTCAGCGCCAAGGCGCTGCACGAGGCCGAATTGGCCGCGCTGGCCGATCGCTTCGCCGGCGTGTTCCCGGTGGCCGCCTTCGCCTGAGCGGCTTCGTTCGGACCGGCAATGGTGACGCGAAGCGTGAACCGCTTCGCGTCACGGACGGTCAGCCCCGGAGGCTGCCGCCGGTCTTCTTGGCGACATCGGCGACGATCCGGGCGCTGACCGCCTCGATCTCGGCTTCGGTCAGCGTCTTCTCGCGCGGCTGCAGCGTCACCGCCAGCGCCACCGACTTCTTGTCGGGGTCGATGCCCTTGCCTTCATAGACGTCGAACACCGCGACATTGGTGACCAGCTGCTTGTCGGCGCCCTGTGCCGCCTTGACGATATCGCCGGCCTTGACCTTGCGATCGACCACGAAGGCGAAATCACGCTCGACCGGCTGGAACGCCGAGAGAGCGAGCTGCGGCTTGGCACGGGTCGGCCGCGCCTTGGGCGCCGGGATCTTGTCGAGGATCAGTTCGAAGGCGACCACCGGTCCCTTGGCGTCGAGCGCCTCCAGGACTTTCGGATGCAACTCGCCGAACCAGCCGAAGACATTCTGCGGGCCCATTTGCAGCGTGCCGGAACGGCCCGGATGGAACCAGGAGGGCCCGCCCGGAACCACCTGGACGGCGCCGACCGACAGGCCGGCGGCCGAGAGCACCGCGAGCGCATCGGCCTTGGCGTCGAACAGGTCGACCGGGCCGGAGCCCTGCCAGTGCCGCCCGGTCCCATCGGGCCTGGCGAGGCCGCGCCGGACACCGGCGGCCGCGATCAGCTGATCCTCGGGCCGGTCGCCGCGGAACACCTGGCCGACCTCGAACAGGGCGACGTCGCCATAACCGCGATCGGCATTGCGCTGCGCCGAGGCGACCAGGCCCGACAGCAGGGTCGGCCGCATGTCGGAGAGATCGGCGGCGATCGGATTGGCCAGCGCAAGCGACGGCTGGCCGCCGCCGAACAGCTCGGCCTGGGCCTTGGAGATGAAGCTCCAGGTCACCGCCTCGATCAGGCCGCGGCTGGCTAGCGTCCGCTTGGCGGCGCGCGTGCGCTTCTGGATCTGCGTCAGCACCGGCTTCGGCACCGTGCCGCCGCGATCGAGCGGCACCGAGGGCACCCGGTCGACGCCGGCGATGCGCATGATCTCTTCGGTGAGGTCGGCCTTGCCGTAAACATCCGGCCGCCAGGACGGCGGCACGACCTTCACCACCGGACCGTTGCCGGAGACCATGAAGCCGAGGCTTTCCAGGATGCGCTTGGATTCCCGGTCGGAAATCTCGAGCCCGGTCAGACGCTGGGTTTCGGTGAAGGGGAAATTGATGATCAGGTCGGTGTCCGGGATCTGGCCGGCCAGCGTCAGCTCGGAGGCCTCGCCGCCGCAGAACTCGATCACCAGCCGGGTGGCGAGATCGGCGCCCGGCACCGTGTAGTTCGGGTCGACGCCGCGCTCGAAGCGGTAGCGGGCATCGGTGATGATGCCGAGATTGCGGCCGGTGCGGGCGATGTCGATCGGATCCCACAGCGCCGATTCGATCAGCACGTCGGTGGTGTTCTCGTCGCAGCCGGAATGCTCGCCGCCCATCACGCCGGCGATCGATTCCACCCCGTTGTCATCAGCGATGACGGTCTCGTTGCCGGTCAGGCCATAGATCCGGCCGTCCAGCGCCAGCACGGTCTCGCCGCCCTTCGAGCGGCGCACCACCAGCGTGCCGGCGACCTTGCGGGCATCGAAGACATGCAGCGGCCGGCCGCGGTCGAACGTGATGTAATTGGTGATGTCGACCAACGCATTGATCGGCCGGAGGCCGATGGCGGTGAGCCGGCGCTGCATCCACTCGGGCGAAGCGACGTTCTTGACGCCGCGCACCAGGCGCAGCGCGAAAGCCGGGCAATATGTCTCCTCGCCGGGGGCGAATTGAAGCTCGACCTTCTGCGGGCACGGAAAACCGCCCTTGATCGCCTCGGTGCGCTCGTTCTTCAGCTTGCCGAGGCCGGCGGCCGCGAGATCGCGGGCAATGCCGTGGATCGAGGTGCAGTCCGGCCGGTTCGGCGTCAGGTTGATCTCGATGACCGGATCGGAGAGCCCGGCATAATCGGCGTAGCGCTGGCCGAGCGGCGCATCGGCCGGCAGGTCGATGATGCCGTCATGGTCCTCGGAGATTTCCAGTTCGGCCGCCGAGCACAGCATGCCGCGGCTTTCGACGCCCCTGATGGTGCCGATGCCGAGCGTGATCTTCTTGCCCGGAATATAGGTGCCGGGCGGAGAGAACACCGATTTCATGCCGGTGCGCGCATTCGGCGCGCCGCAGACCACCTGGACCGGTTCGCCCGAACCGGTATCGACCATGCAGACCCGCAGGCGATCGGCATTGGGGTGCTGCTCGGCCGAAATGACATAGGCGATGGTGAAGTCTTGCAACTTCGCGCCGGGATCCTCGAGATTTTCGACCTCCAGGCCGATGCGGGTCAGCGTCTCCGTGATGTCCGAGAGCGACGCATCGGTGTCGAGGTGGTCCTTGAGCCAGGAGAGGGTGAATTTCATGGGCGGGATTCCGGCCTTTCGAACACGTCGAGCAGCTTGAAGTGCTCACAGACGACTTGCATGTCTTCGCTGAAGGTGCCTTGGCGGCTGAAATAACCGCGATGGGCGGTGCGCCAGGACGCCAGTGTCCGGTCGTCTTCACCTTCCTCGAAGGCGAAGGCCTGGTCGACCTCGCTAAATCGCTTCCGGGCGACGGCGGTCGTCTCGATGGCGCAGACGGGCTCGCCCCGGCCGTCGAGGATCACGCTGACCTCGCCGACCCGCGGCATGATGTTGGCCTCGCACGCGGCCAGCGACTCGCAGGTCGCCCGTTTGGTGCCCGACAGCACCAGAGCGAGCAGTTCGTCGGCCAGCGCCGGGCTGTCGCCGAACGACCAGCGCGGCGCTCCGCGGTAGATCTCGGGGACCGGTTCCGCCGTCATGTGCTGAGCCCGCCGGCGAGCGTCGGCAGGTCCAGGGGACGGAAGCCGTAATGCGCCAGCCAGCGCACATCCGCCTCGAAGAACTGCCGGAGATCGCTGATGCCATATTTCAGCATGGCGATGCGATCGATGCCCATGCCCCAGGCAAAGCCCTGATAGACGTCCGGATCGAGCCCGCAATTGCGGATGACGTTCGGGTGCACCATGCCGCAGCCGAGGATTTCCAGCCAATCCTCGCCCTCGCCGAAGCGGATCTCGCCGCCCTGGCGGCTGCACTGGATGTCGACCTCCATCGAAGGCTCGGTGAACGGGAAGAAGGACGGCCGGAACCGCATCTTCACCTGGTCGACCTCGAAGAAGGCCTTGCAGAACTCCTCGAGGATCCAGCGCAGGTGGCCGATATGGCTGCCCTTGTCGATCACCAGACCCTCGACCTGGTGGAACTGCGGCGTGTGGGTCGCGTCCGAATCGATGCGATAGGTGCGGCCGGGACAAATGACCCGGATCGGCGGCTGCTGGGTCAGCATGGTGCGCACCTGCACCGGGCTCGTATGGGTGCGCAGCAGCATCCGCTCGCCGTCGGCCTTCGGATTGAAGAAGAAGGTGTCGTGCATTTCCCGGGCCGGATGGCCCAGAGGGAAATTCAGCTTGGTGAAATTGAGGTCGTCGGTCTCGATATCGGGCCCTTCGGCGACCGAAAATCCCATATCGGCGAAGATCGCGGTCAGTTCGTCGAAGACCTGCGACAGCGGATGGATGCGGCCGGTCTCCGACGGGCTTTCGCGCACCGGCAGCGTGACGTCGACGGTTTCCGCGGCGAGCCTGGCATCGAGCGCCGCCGCCTTCAGGATGTCGCGCCGCGCGGCGAGCGCCTCGCTCACCTTGTCCTTCACCGCATTGATGGCGGCGCCCGCCGCCTTGCGTTCGTCGGGCGCCATCTGGCCGAGGGTGGCCAGCAGGGCCGAGACGGAGCCCTTCTTGCCGAGCGCCGAAACCCGCACGGTTTCGAGCGCCGCCTCGTCGGCGGCCGCCGAGACGGCGGTCAGGAGGTCATTTTCGAGAGAGACGAGATCGGTCATGGGAAAGGCCGCGAATGAGGAGGCTTCGTTTCGCTTGGGGCGATGGCGGGGTCAAGCATTACTAGCTGCGCCAGCGTAGCGTCATGGGCCGGAGCGGGTTTTCGAACGGCTTGCCGTCGGCCTGGGCCTTCAGGAAGGCGTCCTTCACCCGCATCCACCAGCGCGCCTGGGTGTCGGCATCGTTGATCAGCATCAGGTTGGGCTGGTGCACCAGGCCCTCGCGCTGCTGGATCACCACGCGCCGGTCCTGGTCCAGGAACACCCGCATCAGGTGCTCGAAGACCGGCTTGAAGGTCGACATCCAGCCGGCCGAGACCCAGAAGAACTGATGCACCTCGGTCTCGCCCTCGTTGAGCGGCGTCAGCGCAGTCAGCCCGGTCGCCTGGTATTTGGCGCCGCGGATATTCTCGATGCGCAGGCCCGGCAGCATATAGCTGATCTCGGTGGTCACCGGCGTGCCCAGGATCTTGTAGGCGATGTTCTGCGGCGGCAGTTCATGCCTGACCATCGACCAGCCGAGCTCCGAGGGTGCGAATTTCTTCTCCTTCGGCCGGAGCTTCTTGGCGCCCTTCTTGAACCACCAGGAGGTGTGCACATAGGCCGCGTGCGTCGGGTCCATCAGGCCGAAGGCGGCATGGTCGACCGAGCAGTGGAACGGCAGCATGATGTGGAATTTCGGCCCCACCGCATCGGCGAAATCGGGCATGACAGGCGGTTCGGGCTGGCCGGCCTCGGCCGGCGTCTCGCCGTTCCTGGCAAAGAAGATCCAGATCAGGCCCTGCCGTTCGACGCAGGGGTAGGAACCGCATTTGATCTTGCCGAGGTCCATTTGCTGGCCCTCGCGCAGCGACGGGATCTCGACGCAGGCGCCCGACGTGTCGAAGCGCCAGCCGTGATAGCAGCACTGGATGCTCTGGCCGTCGAACTGGCCATAATGCAGGGGAATGCCGCGATGCGGGCAGACGTCGCGAATGGCGAAGACCTCGCCGCTCGCCGAGCGTCCCATCAGGACGGGTTCGCCGACCAGCACCTTGTTCAGCATCTTGCCGGGCTTGAGGTCGCGGCCCGGGGCCGCGACATACCAGAGACCCTTGATCAGTTCGGCTGTCAGTCCCTGCATGCTGTCTCCGCACCGAAGCATGAGCCGGGCCGGCCAAACCTGCCGTCCGGTCGATCATGCGAGATTTCCAATGAACCGCCGCCGTCCGCCTCTCGGCCGTCCGAGAACAAAAAAGCCCGCGCAACCCCTGAAGGGTCGCGCGGGCTGAATTTTGTGACCTCTTAAGTCGAGGTCAGGAAGCTGCCGGCAGCGAACCCTTGGCCTTTTCGACCAGGGCCGTAAAGCCTTCCGGCGCGGTGATGGCGAGGTCCGAGAGAACCTTGCGGTCGACCGCGATGCCGGCGCCGATCAGGCCGGCAATGAAACGCGAATAGGTCAGGCCGTGCTCGCGGACAGCGGCATTGATGCGCTGGATCCACAGAGCCCGGAAATTGCGCTTCTTCACGCGACGGTCGCGCGTGGCGTACTGCATCGACTTGTCGACGGCAGCCTTCGCGGCGCGGATGGTGTTCTTGCGACGACCGCGGAAGCCGGTAGCGGCCTTCAGGGTCTTCTTGTGCTTGGCGTGTGACGTTACGCCTCTTTTAACGCGAGCCATGACTGATCTCCTTCAAATCCGTTGAGTGTTCCTGAAAACTGCTGATCAGCCGTTCGGCAGGAAGTACTTCTTGACGTTGTCGCCGTCGGTTTTGAACAAGATCGCAGTGCCGCGGTGTTCGCGGATCTGCTTGGTGGTCCGCTTGATCATGCCGTGCCGCTTGCCGGACTGGGTGTATTTCACCTTGCCGGTCGAGGTCAGCGAAAAGCGCTTCTTGGCGCCCGATTTGGTCTTCATCTTGGGCATTTGGCTCTCTTAGACTGTTGCGAGATCAGCCCGGCCGCGCTTTCGAACGGCTGGACAATCTCAAGAATGCTCCGATGAGCGTTCGGGACCGCCACGGCAGCCCTTAATCAGCCGGGCGATCCGAAGCGCGGGCCTATACAGGACAATCGGCCGCGGGACAAGGGCTTGTCCCTATGGCCAACGGTCCGGCACCCCGGCATCCTGCACGCCGGGATGAAACATGCGCCGCATGAACGGCGCAGCATGGGAGGAGCAGAAATGACCGACGCGATCATCACACGCCGTGGCGCCATGGCCGGCCTTGCCGCGGCGGGCCTGCTGCCGGCCACGGCATCGCGCGCGCAAACCTATCCGAACCGGCCGGTGCGATGGCTCGTCGGCTATCCCGCGGGCGGCGGCACCGATGTGCTGGCCCGCCTCCTCGGTGCCGCCATGTCGCCGGAGCTCGGCCAGCAGATGGTGATCGAGAACCGGCCGGGCGCCGCAACAAACCTTGCGGCGGGCGAAGCCGCCCGCGCCGAGCCCGACGGCCACACCGTGTTCACTGCCGGCATCGAGACCCTGGTCTATAATCCGGCGCTCTATAAGTCGCTGCCCTTCGATCCCGACAAGGATCTCCGGCCGGTGGCGCTGACCGCCCGCTTCCACCTGCTGCTGACGGTCAGGAAGGACTCGCCCATCACCAGCGCGGCCCAACTGGTCGCACGTGCCAAGGCTGCCCCGGAGGCGACCAATTACGGCTCGCCCGGTCTCGGCTCGCCGCACCACCTGGCCATGGAACGCCTCTTGAAGGAGGCGGGCGTCAAGCTGACCCATGTGCCCTATCGCGGCATGGCGCCTGTGATCAACGACATGCTGGCGGGCGTCATGGAGGTGGCCTTTGTCGATTTCGCCGCGGGCCGCAGCGTGCTGGTCGACGGCACGCTGCGCCCGCTCGCGGTGGCGTCGGCCAGCCGCCTCGCCGCCCTGCCCGACGTCCCGACGGTCACCGAAGCGCTCGGCCTTCGCGATTTCCAGGCCTATGCCTGGCAGGGCGTGGTGGTGCCCGCCAAGACGCCCGATCCGATCGTCGCCCGGCTGAGCGATGTGGTGGCGAAGGCGCTGAAGCAGGAGACGATACGCACGCGCATGGTGGAAATCGGGCTCGACCCGCTGACCGGCGGCCCGGCGGAATTCGCCGCGCTCCTGAAAGCCGACCGCGACATCTGGTGGCCGATCATCCGTGATCTCGGCATCAGGCTGGAGTGAGCCGGGCGACGTCGGCAGGGTTTAGCCATCGCCATGGCCCGAGCCGATGATGGCCCGCGCAGGGCAAACCGCAGCCCGGCGTCGCGGGCCGTAGCCTGGCGCGCCAAACCGCGCTAGCACTTCCCGACCTTTGCAGGAGGAGACATCAATGGCCAAGGGCTACTGGATCGCGCGCGTCGACGTCAACGACGCCGAGTCCTACAAGAATTACGTCGCCAAGAACGGCATCGCCTTCGCCAAATTCGGCGGCCGCTTCGTCGTGCGCGGCGGCAAGTTCGAGACGCTGGCCGGCGTCAGCCGGGCGCGCAACGTCGTCATCGAGTTCCCGAGCTACGACCAGGCCCTGGCCTGCTGGCACTCGCCCGAATATCAGGCGGCCAAGGCCGAGCAGAAGGGCGGCGCGATCATGGATGCGATCGTCATCGAGGGCTATGAGGGCGCCCAGCCCGGCGAATGATGCGCTCGGCGGAGCCCGGCCGGGATCACCGGCCGGGTTCCGACAGGCCCGGGATCAGCGGCCGGTCGCCTCGATCACGTCGTCGAGCGTGCGCAGGCCCGGTCGCGGCGCATTGACCAGCACGGCCATGTTGCCGGGGGCATGCTTGTTGGCCTGCATCAGCGCATGCGCCGCCGGGATCTTGTCCCAGGGGAACAATTCGCTCATGCAGGGATCGACCCGCCGGTCGAGCACGAACTGGTTGGCGGCGGCGGCCTGTTTCAGATGGGCGAAATGGCTGCCCTGGATGCGCTTCTGCCGCATCCACACATAACGCGCGTCGAAGGTGATGTTGAAGCCGGACGTGCCGGCGCAGAACACCACCATGCCGCCGCGCTTGACCACCAGGCAGGACACCGGGAAGGTCGCCTCGCCGGGATGCTCGAAGACGATGTCGACGTCCTTCTTGCCGGTAATGTCCCAGATCGCCTTGCCGAACTTGCGGGCTTCCTTGGTCCAGGTGTTGTACTCGTCGGAATTGACCTTGGGCATCTGGCCCCAGCAGTCGAAATCCTTGCGGTTGATCACGCCCTTGGCGCCGAGCTGCATGACGTAGTCGCGCTTCGACTCGTCCGAGATGATGCCGATCGGATTGGCGCCGGCGGCGGCCACCAACTGCACCGCGAACACGCCGAGGCCGCCCGAGGCGCCCCAGACCAACACGTTGTCGCCGGGCTTCAGGGTGTGCGGGGGATGGCCGAACAGCATGCGATAGGCGGTCGCCAGCGTCAGCGTGTAGCAGGCCGCCTCCTCCCAGGAGAGGTGTTTCGGCTTGTGCATCAGCTGGCGCGACTGCACCCGGCAGAACTGGGCGAAGGCGCCGTCCGGGGTCTCGTAGCCCCAGATCCGCTGCGACGGCGAGAACATCGGGTCGCCGCCATTGCATTCCTCGTCGTCGCCGTCGTCCTGGTTGCAATGGACGATGACCTCGTCGCCGACCTTCCAGCGCTTGACCTTCGAGCCGACCGCCCAGACCACGCCGGCGGCGTCCGAGCCGGCGATGTGGAACGGGTGCTTGTGGCCGTCGAGCGGCGAGATCGGCTGGCCGAGACCGGCCCAGACGCCGTTATAATTGACGCCGCCGGCCATCACATAAAGCAGCACCTCTTCTTCGCCGAGCGTCCAGGTCGGCACGACCTCGACCTTGAACGACTGCTCCGGCGGTCCGTGGCGTTCCTTGCGGATCGCCCAGGCATACATGGTGGCCGGCACATGACCCAGCGGCGGCACCTCGCCGAATTCATAGAGATCCTTGAGCGGAGCGGTGGAGGGGGCTTGAGCTGGCGCAGCCATGGGTCACCTCTGATCACGAAAACCATTCCCCTCGAGGGGCTGGCCGGGGTCGAAACTATGTGCACTGCAACATGAATGTGCAAGCACGATCTTCGCTGCCTATGACATAATCAGTCGGAAATACCCCATCGGACTTTCGGCATATTGCGCGCGGCGATCCGACAAAATATGGGACCGGTTGGCCTGTGCCGCGCCGCGAAAGCCGGCGACTTCTCCACACCGCTTCGGGGTCTCCTCTCTGTTGCCCCTGCGACATATGAGCCTATCCTCACATGCGCCGGAAACACGGCGACCCTGATCAGGGTTTCATGAGGAGGACTTCAGCATGGCAATCCAAGCATTGATCATCTGGATCATCATCGGCGCGGTCGGGGGCTGGCTCGCGGGGATCCTGATGAAGGGGGCGGGCTTCGGCCTCATTGGCAATATCATCGTCGGCATTGTCGGCGCGGCCATCGCCGGCTGGCTGCTGCCCCGGCTCGGCATCTATATCGGCGGCGGCATCATCGCCGAGATCGTCAACGCCGTGATAGGCGCGGTCATTCTGCTGTTCATCATCAGCCTGGTGAAGCGGGCCTGAGGTCCGGATCGAGGCCTGCGCCACCGCCCATCCGCCGGATGGGGGTGGCGCGAGCTGTCTACGCTGCATTGCAATATGAAGCGGCTCGGTCGACAATGAGGGTCAAATAATCAGCTCAGGAGCCGATCTTGCGCACCAAAGAAACTCGGGAACGTCCCTGGCTCATCCGCACCTATGCCGGCCATTCCACGGCGGCCAAGTCGAACGCGCTCTATCGCGCCAATCTCGCCAAGGGCCAGACCGGCCTGTCGGTGGCCTTCGACCTGCCGACCCAGACCGGTTATGACCCCGACCACGTGCTGGCCCGCGGCGAGGTCGGCAAGGTCGGCGTGCCGGTCTCCCATCTCGGCGACATGCGCAGCCTGTTCGACGGCATTCCGCTCGCCGAGATGAACACCTCGATGACCATCAACGCCTGCGCCGCCTGGCTGCTGGCGCTCTATGCCGCGGTCGCCGACGAGCAGAACGTACCGCGCCACGCGCTGGCCGGCACCACCCAGAACGACATCCTGAAGGAATATCTGTCGCGCGGGACCTATGTGTTCCCGCCCGAGCCCTCGCTCAAGCTGACCAAGGACACCATCCTGTTCACCACGGCGGAAATGCCCAAGTGGAACCCGATGAATGTCTGCTCCTACCACCTGCAGGAGGCCGGCGCGACGCCGGTGCAGGAGTTGGCTTTCGCGCTGGCCAATGCCATCGCCGTGCTCGACACGGTCAAGGCCTCGGGCGAGGTGCCGGAAGGCGGCTTCGGCGAGGTGGTCGGCCACATCTCGTTCTTCGTCAATGCCGGCATGCGTTTCGTCACCGAGATGTGCAAGATGCGCGCCTTCGTCGATCTCTGGGAGGAGATCGTCGAGACCCGCTACGGCGTCACCGATCCCAAGCACAAGCTGTTCCGCTACGGCGTCCAGGTGAACTCGCTCGGCCTGACCGAGCAGCAGCCGGAAAACAATGTCTACCGCATCCTGATCGAGGCGCTGGCGGTGACCATTTCGAAAAAGGCGCGCTGCCGCGCCCTGCAGCTGCCGGCCTGGAACGAGGCGCTCGGCCTGCCGCGCGCCTGGGACCAGCAATGGTCCCTGCGCCTGCAGCAGATCCTCGCCTATGAAACCGACCTGCTGGAATTCGGCGACCTGTTCGACGGCAATCCGGCCGTGTCTGCCAAGGTCGAAAGCCTGAAGGCCGAGGCCCAGGCCGAACTGAAGCTGATCGCCGAGATGGGCGGCGCCATCGCCGCCGTGCCCTATATGAAATCCAAGCTGGTCGAGAGCAATTCCAAGCGGCTCGAGGCGATCGAGGCCGGCGACCAGGTGGTGGTCGGCGTCAACCGCTTCACCGAGACGGAGCCCTCGCCCCTGACGACGGGCGAAGGTTCGATCATGGTGGTCGATCCGGCAGTCGAAGCCGAGCAGATCGCGACTCTCCAGGCCTGGCGCGCCAGCCGCGACGCCAAGGCGGCGGCGAGCGCGCTGGCCGATTTGCGGGCCGCCGCGCAGGAAGGCCGCAACATCATGCCGGTGTCGATCGCCGCGGCCAAGGCCGGCGTCACCACGGGCGAATGGGGCCAGGTCCTGCGCGAGGTCTTCGGCGAATATCGGGCACCGACCGGCGTCGGCCGGGCCGCCCGCGCCGATGCCGGCGATCTCGCGCCGATCCGGCTCGAGGTCGAGGCGGTGTCCCGCGCGCTCGGCCGGCGCATCAAGTTCCTGGTCGGCAAGCCGGGCCTCGACGGCCATTCCAACGGCGCCGAGCAGATCGCCGTGCGCGCCCGCGATTGCGGCATGGAGGTGGTCTATGAGGGCATTCGCCTGACGCCCGCCGAAATCGTCAATGCCGCGCTCGAGGAGGGCGTGCATGTGGTCGGCCTGTCGATCCTGTCGGGCAGCCACATCCCGCTGGTCACCGAGGTGATGGAGCGCATGCGCAGCGAAGGCCTCGGCGATGTGCCGGTGGTGGTCGGCGGCATCATTCCGCCGGAAGACGAGGCGACCTTGAAACAGGCCGGCGTCGCTGCGGTCTATACGCCCAAGGACTTCCAGCTCAACACCATCATGGCCGATGTCGTGCGCATCGTCGGCGAAGGCGCGCGCCAAGCAGCCTGAAAACCGCGGCCTGAGAGCCGCGCCCCGGGCCTTCGCCGACGCGAAGGTGACGACCGCCGCGGAGTGTGCAAGCTTCGCGGCCCCCTTCAGAGACGCCTGCCATGCTGCCCGACATCCGCGATTATGAAGCCCTCCGCCAGGCGTTCCGCTGGCGGGTCCCGGCCCGCTACAATATCGGCGCCGATGTCTGCACGCGCTGGGCGCTGGCCGAACCGGACCGGGTGGCGATCCTCTGGAAGAAGCCCGACGGCAGCGTCGAGCCGGTGACCTATGGCCGCCTGGAGGACGCCTCCAACCGGCTGGCCAATGCGCTCGTCGCCAAGGGCATCCGGCGCGGCGACCGCGTCGCTCTCGTGCTGGCGCAGGGCGCGGCCGCGGCCATTGCCCATATCGCCATCTACAAGATGGGCGCCATCGCGGTGCCGCTGGCGGCCCTGTTCGGCATCGATGCCCTGGCCTTCCGCCTGAAGGATTCGGGCGCCCGCGCCGTCATCACCAATGGCGAGGGACTGGCCAAGGTCGCTCAGATCCGCGACCAGCTCGGCGAGCTCGCCTTGGTGCTGTCCACCGACGGTCCGGCCGGCACTGGCGTCGGCGGCTTCTATGAAACCCTCGCCGAGGGCTCGCCCCGCTTCACCGCCATCGACACCTCGGCCGATGACCCGGCCATGATGATCTATACCTCGGGCACCACCGGCCAGCCGAAAGGCGCGCTGCATGCCCACCGGGTCCTGCTCGGCCATTTGCCCGGCGTCGAGATGCCGCACGAGTTCTTGCCCCAGCCGGGCGATCGCATGTGGACGCCGGCCGACTGGGCCTGGGCCGGTGGCCTGCTCAACGTGCTCTTGCCTTCGCTGCATTTCGGCGTGCCGGTGGTCGCCCGCAAGTTCGAGAAATTCGACGCCGACGAGGCCTTCGCCCTGATGGCGGAGATGGAGGTGCGCAACAGCTTCGTGCCGCCGACCGCGCTGCGCATGCTGCGATCGGTCGACAACCCGCGCGCCAGGCACGCGTTCAACCTGCGCACGCTGGGCTCCGGCGGCGAGGCGCTCGGCGCCGAGACCTATGACTGGGGCAAGGCGGCGCTCGGCCTCACCATCAACGAATTCTACGGCCAGACCGAATGCAACCTGGTCATCGCCTCCTGCGCGGCGATCGGCGTGTCCAGGCCCGGTGCCATCGGCAAGCCGGTGCCCGGCCACGAGATCGGCATCATCCGGCCCGACGGCACGCTGTGCGCGCCCGGCGAACAGGGCCAGATCGCGGTGAAACGGCCCGATCCCGTGATGTTCCTGGAATATTGGAACCGGCCGGAAGCAACCCGCGAGAAATTCATCGGCGACTGGATGACAACAGGCGACCAGGGCATTCGCGACGACGAGGGCTACATCCAGTTCTTCGGCCGCGACGACGATGTCATCACCTCGGCCGGCTATCGCATCGGCCCCGGCGAGATCGAGGACTGCCTGCTGAAACACCCGGCCGTGTCGCTGGCCGCAGTCGTCGGCAAGCCCGACGAGCTGCGCACCGAAATCGTCAAGGCTTTCGTCGTGCTGAAACGTGGGGTCGACCCCTCCGACACGCTGGCCGCCGAGATCAGGGATTTCGTCAGGACGCGCATGTCCGCGCATTCCTATCCGCGCGAGATCGCCTTTATCGACGAATTGCCCATGACCACCACCGGCAAGGTCATCCGGCGGCTTTTGCGCGACCGCGCCTGAGCCGGGCGATCAGCGCCTTGGCGCCGCTCCGGGCGGCGCGCCGGCCGCTGACGACGGCGAGCGCCAGGCGGTAGCGCAGCCCGGCACGCCCGGGCGCGACCGCGATCAGCCGGCTGGTGATGCCGAGCCGGTCGTGCCAGACCCGGTCGATCATCGGATGATCGGCTATGGCACAGGAATCGACCAGCCGGATGGCCGGATCGGCGCTCAGGCGGGCAGCGATCGCCTGGGTCACCATGACCCCGGGCGAAAAGCGCGCGAAGGCCTCGGCATAGGCGGTCTTCCAGTACCAGGCGCGCTCACCGGCGCTCAGTACGACGGCGCCGGCGATGGCCTGGCCGTCGAGCAGGATCAGGTCGATGCGCGCCTGGCCGCCGGCGGCAAGCCCGGCCATGGCTTCGGTGAAGAACCGGCGGGTCTCGGCCGAAGCCCGCAGCGCCGAGCCCTTGCGGCCCTTCCAGCCCTCCGCCTCGAGGGCGAGGAAAGTCTCGGTGGCGGCGTCGAGGCCGAAGCCGCGCGCGGTCGAAACCTCCGCGACGGCCCCCTGCTCGGCGAGCCGGCGGCCGAGCCGGCGCATCTCCTTGCCCGGCGCCGGCGGATCGGCCGTGATCAGCGCCGCGCGCCGATGCGCGTCCAGGATGTCGATCCGGCGCTCGGACTGCGTGGCGAGCGCGGTCAGCGCAACGGCCAGCGGCGAACCGTCGTCCAGCATCGGCCAGTCGAGCGCAGCGACGCCCTGCGCCTGCAGATGCGCGAGGATCGCGGCCAGAACCGGCTTCTCATGGCCGCGCGCGACCAGGGGCCCGCCATAAGGCGCATAGGGATGGGTCCACAGCGCGAAGACCGTGCCCTTGAGCCTGAACCGGCCGGGCGCCAGGCCGACAAGCCGGCCGTCCTCTTCGACCGCCACCGCGCCGAGCCCCGGCCAGGCGTCGATGCGGCGGGCGGCGAGCGCGAAGGCCGGGTTGAGAAAGACATTCGGATGGGCCGCTCCGGCGAGCGCCGACCAGGCCTCCAGGAGCGCCGGCCATTGCGCGGCCGGCACCCACCGCGTGGTCGTCCCGGCGGTGAGGTCCGGCTGCAAGGGGGGACTGCCGATCGCCGGGATGGCCTCCAGCCCATGGCTGCGGATCGGAGCATCGACAGTCATGGCCTCTCCCCAGGTCAGACGGCGGAGGCAGGCCGGCGCCGTGCCCAGAACGACACCGTCAGGCCGAGCCGACGCCTGGTGATCCAGAACAGCAGGATGGATTCGAGCGTCAGCGCGACCGCGGTGGCGGTGGCGGCCCCCATCATGCCGAAAGGCGGGATCAGCACGAGGCAGAGCACCACCGCGGTGGCGAAGGCGACGCCATAGATCATCGCGCAGACGCCCTGGTGGCCCGACATCGACAGCAGCCGCTCGACCGGGCCGACCGCGGCGCGCGCCAGGAGGCCGGCCGAGACCACGAACATGGCGGGATAGCCCTGGACGAAATCGGGCCCGAACAGCATCAGGAACGGCTTGCCCAGCGCCAGGATCAGGATGGTCGCGGCGAGTGAGGGAAAGAAGGTCCAGCGGATCGACGCCTGGAGAAAGGCCGTCAGTTTCTCGCGGTCGCCGGCGACATGATATTCGCTGAAGCGGTGGGCTGCGGCGGCGGCGACCGAGAAATAGATGAAGGCGACCAGCGCCAGCGTCTTCACCGCGGCCCAGTAGATCGCCACCTCTTCCGGCGGGCGGAACTGCTTCAGCAGGATCACGTCGGTATAGGTCAGCGCCATGTAGAAGGCTTCGACCAGGAAGATCGCCGCCGAGGTCTTCAGCCAGAAGCCGGCCTCGACCCGCCGGGGACCGGCCGGGATGCGGCCGGCGAGCCGGCGCTGCATCAGCCAGAACTGGACGATCGCGGTGGTCCAGGTGGCGATGACGGCGCAGGCCATGGCGGTGACGGCATCGGCGACCAGGCCGAGCGCATGACCGATAGCCATGCCGCCAAGCAGCAGCACCGGCCGGATCAGATAGGGCGGCCCGAGCGCCAGGTCGGTCCAGTTATAAGACCGGGCAATGCCGTCCTGGATGTCGGTCAGCACGTAGAGCGGCAGGCAGAACGCCGCGAGCACCAGCGGCATCAGCATCGGTTGGGAGACGAAGGCGCCGAAGCGCCAGAGCACCAGCAGGCCTAGGCCGGCGACGATCGTCGCCACAGCGAGGCCGATGATCCGCGATCCCGCGATGAAACCGCGCAACCCGTCCTGATCGCCGCGCTCGCCATATTCCGGGATGAAGCGCTGGGCGGCGGATGCGAGCCCGGCATTGGAAAAATGGCCGAGCAGCAGGACCCAGACCCAGACCGAAATATAGGTGCCGAATGCGCTGCTGCCCATCCAGCGGGCCATCAGCACCTGGCTGACATAGGCGATCGCCGCGCTCATCACGCGAATGACGAAGGCGGTGCCGGCGACACGCTGGGCGATGGATTGATGGCTCGGATCGGTCAGGACCGCGCGAAAGCGCTCGACGATGCCCCTGGGCGACAGCAACGTCTTCGCGTCGCGCCCCATTTGCGCTTCGTCAGATCCCATTACCGACACGGGCCGATCCTCAAGCTCCAGGGCCGGGCGATCCGGCTCAAGCTTCGGCCCAGGGATAGCTGACGCGCTGTTAAGAAACGGTTCGAACCACGGGATCGGTTTGTCCAATTAAAAAAAGCCGGCCGCGCATGGCGGCCGGCTTCGGAACGGGGCTTCAGGACGCCGGGGCGCCCGAGATCAGGGCCGCGGCGTGGCCGGCGTCGCCGGCGTCGCCGGTGCGCCCGGAGCGGCCGGGGCCGGGGGCGTGGCGGGAGCCGCCGGCGGCACCAGCCGCTCGACCTGGGCTTCGGCGCGCAGCTTCTGCACCAGCTCGGCCTGGGCGCGGCGGGTGAGGAAGTCCTCGATCTGGCCCTTCACCTGCTCGAAGGTCGGGATGGCGCGCGGCCGGCGCTCTTCCAGCTTGATGACGTGCCAGCCGAACTGGCTCTTGACCGGATCGGTCGAGATGTCGCCCGGCTTCATGGCGAAAGCCGCATTGGCGAATTCCGGCACCATCTGGGCCTTGGTGAAGAAGCCGAGATCGCCGCCTTCGGCGCCGCCCGGATCCTTCGACTTCTCCTTGGCGAGGGCGGCGAAATCGGCGCCGCCGCGCAGCTGCGCGATGATGGCGCGGGCCTCTTCCTCGGTCTCGACCAGGATATGGCGGGCGCGCACCTCTTCCTCGGGGGTGATGCGAGCGCGCTGCTCGTCATAGATCTTGCGCATCTCGGCTTCGGTCACCCGCGCCTGGGTTTCCGCGGCCAGCAGCGACTCGACCAACAGCTTGTTACGGTAATAGACCATCTTGCGCGCGAAATCGGGGCCGTTCTGGATGCCGCGAGCCTCCGCAGCCTTGGCCGCGATCGTCAGGTCGATGACGAAACCGAGCAGATAGTCGCGCTTCTGGTCCGGATTCATCTGGGCGGTCGCCTGGCCGCCGATATCCTCCTCGGCCGCGTCGAGATCGGCCTGGCGGATTTCGATGCCCTGGACACGCGCCAGAACCCGGTCCGGCGACGGCGCGGCAGCCGCTGGCGCGGCCGGCGTCGCAGGGGCGGCCGGCGCGGCTGGGGCCGGCGCCGCCGGTGCGGGAGTCTGGGCGGCGACTGGTCCGGCGAGCGCCATCGACAGGGCGACGAGGACAATGGGCAGACGAGCGGTCATCGGAAAGCAGCCTTTGTCTTGGGAACGACGCGTCTTTGCGGGCTCTCGTGGCGCATTTAGGGCAGGCACCCGGGGGAACAGGACGAGAGATCGGCCGACAGGTTGCGGCAGGAATGCCCGGTTCCCGCCGAATTGACAACCCTTTCCCCCGTCCATATCTGTCGCTCGTCCTGTGAGAACGTGGCTTTGCGCGCTCCAGGCGATATATCCCGCGGGGATCGATTGCTGGGCCGCACGGGGCGTCCCTCAACCCGCCTTGTGGGGCCGATGCGATGAACCGGCAGGCGGGGCGCTGCGACCCATCTGTCCGGCCGGAAATTGTCAGCATCGGCTTCAAGCGAAGGATTACTCATGTTCGGTGCGCTCGCCCGCAAGATTTTCGGCAACAGCAGTGACCGTCGGGTCAAGGGCTACAGGCCGCGCGTCGACGCGATCAACAAGCTGGAGCCGGAGCTGGAAAAGCTCTCCGACGAGGCCCTGCGCGCGCGCACCGAGGAATTCAGGGCGCAGCTCGCCGCGGGCAAGACCGTCGACGACCTCCTGGTGCCGGCCTTCGCCACCGTGCGCGAGGCGGCCAAGCGTGTGCTGAAGCAGCGCCATTATGACGTTCAGTTGATCGGCGGCATGGTGCTTCACGAAGGCGCCATCGCCGAAATGAAGACCGGCGAGGGCAAGACCCTGGTCGCGACCCTGGCGGTCTATCTGAACGCGCTCGCCGGCAAGGGCGTCCATGTCGTCACCGTCAACGACTATCTGGCCAAGCGCGACTCCGAATGGATGGGCCGGGTCTACGGCTTTCTCGGCCTGAGCACCGGCGTCATCGTGCACGGCCTCGACGATGCCCAGCGCCACGACGCCTATGCCTGCGACATCACCTACGGCACCAATAACGAGTACGGCTTCGACTATCTGCGCGACAACATGAAATATTCGGTCGCCGAGATGGTCCAGCGCGGCCACGCCTATGCGATCGTCGACGAGGTGGACTCGATTCTGATCGACGAGGCGCGCACGCCGCTGATCATTTCCGGCCCGCTCGACGACCGCTCGGATTTCTACGCCACCATCGACAAGTTCATCCCGCTGCTCGACAAGGCCGATTACGAGATCGACGAGAAGCAGCGCACCTGCGCGCTGACCGAGAGCGGCAACGAGAAGATCGAGAAGCTCCTGGCCGATGCCGGCATCCTCAAGGGCGAGCTCTACGACGTCGAGAACGTCTCGACCGTGCACCACGTCAACCAGGCGCTGAAGGCGCACCGGCTGTTCCAGCGCGACAAGGACTATATCGTCCGCAACGGCGAAGTGGTGATCATCGACGAGTTCACCGGCCGCATGATGCCGGGCCGGCGCTATTCGGAAGGCCTGCACCAGGCGCTCGAGGCCAAGGAGCGCGTCCAGGTTCAGCCCGAGAACCAGACGCTCGCCTCGATCACCTTCCAGAACTATTTCCGCATGTACAAGAAGCTCGCCGGCATGACCGGCACGGCCGCCACCGAGGCCGACGAGTTCATGGACATCTACAAGCTGCAGGTGGTCGAGATCCCGACCAACCGGGGCGTCGCCCGTATCGACGAGGACGACGAGGTCTACAAGTCGGTCCAGGAGAAGTTCGAGGCGATCATCGGCGAAGTCGAGCTGGCGCGTACAAAGGGCCAGCCGGTGCTGGTCGGCACCACCTCGATCGAGAAATCCGAAACACTGGCCGAAATGCTGAAGAGCCACGGCTTCCGGCAGGTCAATCTCGACGATCCCGCCGCCTTCGCGCCGCTCTATGACGCGGTGCCCGGCGCGCCCGGCGAGAAGGTCTTCGCCGTGCTCAACGCCCGCTATCACGAGCAGGAGGCGTTCATCGTCTCCCAGGCGGGCGTGCCCGGCGCCATCACCATCGCCACCAACATGGCCGGCCGCGGTACCGACATCCAGCTCGGCGGCAATTCCGACATGCGCATCCAGGTCGAGCTCGCGGCCCTCGAGGACGGTCCCGACAAGGATGCCAAGGCCGAGGCGATCCGCGTTCAGGTCGGCCAGCTGAAGCAGCGCGCCCTCGAAGCCGGCGGCCTCTACATCATGGGCACCGAGCGCCACGAAAGCCGGCGCATCGACAACCAGCTGCGTGGCCGTTCCGGCCGCCAGGGCGATCCCGGCCGTTCGAAATTCTACCTGTCCCTGCAGGACGACCTGATGCGCATCTTCGGGTCGGACCGCATGGAGGGCATGCTGACCAAGCTCGGCCTGAAGGAAGGCGAGGCGATCGTCCATCCCTGGATCAATCGCGCGCTGGAAAAGGCCCAGCAGAAGGTCGAGGCGCGCAATTTCGACCTGCGCAAGAACGTGCTGAAATATGACGACGTCGCCAATGACCAGCGCAAGGTCATCTTCGAGCAGCGCATCGACCTGATGAGCCAGGAAGACCTGTCGGAAATGGTCGGCGACATGCGTCACGGCGTCATCGAGGACATGGTCCACCAGCACATTCCGCCCGACGCCTATGCCGAGCAGTGGGACACCGCCAAGCTGAAGGACGAGGTCTACCGGGTGCTCAACCTCGACCTCCCGATCCAAGATTGGGCCAAGGAAGAGGGCATCGCCGACGAGGAGGTCATCGAGCGCGTCAAGACCGCGGCGGATGAGATGATGGCCTCCAAGGCCGCCCGCTTCGGCCCGGACATCCTGCGCCAGATCGAAAAGGCCGTGGTCATGCAGGTGCTCGACCACCTGTGGCGCGAGCATATCGTCCAGCTCGACCACCTGCGCCAGGTGGTGGGCCTGCGCGGCTACGCCCAGCGCGATCCGCTGAACGAATTCAAGTCGGAAGCGTTCCAGCTGTTCGAGAGCCTGATGGAGCGGCTGCGCGAAATGACCACCCAGCAGCTCGCCCTGGTCGAGCTGCAGGAGCCGCCGCCGATGCCGGACCTGCCGCCGATGAGCGCCCATCACATCGACCCGATGACCGGGATCGACGAGTTCGCGGCCATGGGCGCGCCGTCGGGCGGTTTCCAGGCGCTTGCGGCGGGTGACGCGGTGGCGGCCATCGACCGCAATCCGAACGACCCCTCGACCTGGGGCAAGGTCGGCCGCAACGAGGTCTGTCCCTGCGGCTCGGGCAAGAAGTTCAAGCATTGCCACGGGCAGAACTTGTGACCGGCCGGGCGGCCCCAAAAAGGCCGCCCAAACTTCCCGCGCAAAGGGGTGAGAACGGTCCTTGACCGGGACCGCGGCTCACCTTAAAAAGCGCGCTCCGGGCGGGGGCTGTAGCTCAGATGGGAGAGCGCTGCAATCGCACTGCAGAGGCCAGCGGTTCGATTCCGCTCAGCTCCACCAGCCCGCATTTCGTCTAGAATTGACACGACAGGATCAAGAGGTTGGCCGAAGGGCCCGCCTTTCCGCGCGTCCCGCCGCACGGTTTTCCATGCGCAGCACCCAGGTCAATTCTCTGATTGTGAGGGCCGGCTGCCTCACGGACGACTGACGAACCTCTGGCTTGAAGTGACCGGGCGCGACGACCGCGCAGATGTCGCGGCGGCGATGGAGCGAGGCTCGGAAGCCAAGCCGCCCACCTTCGAAGGCGCGTGATCGTCGAGGACGAGGTCGGATGCGGGGTTGGGCGAACAATCCAAAACCAACCTGATGCCTGGCGAAACACTTGCGTCAGTTTGTCTCGCCTCGCCACCCTTGTGAACGGATCGGGCAGCCGCAAAGCTTTGGCTCAATAGCAGCCACAAGGCTGCTGGTTGATAATGGCACCATTGCAGGGTGGGTATTCCCCACCGCCGGCCGGTTCATGAGCGACAACTCCGATGCGGTCCGAGACGCATTTTTCGAAGCCGCCTTCATTCCGGAACTGATGCCGGCAGCGCTGGACACCATCGCCGCGCTGGGTGATTGCGAGAGCGCTGTGCTGATCGCCGCCGACGGCACCCGCCAGCCGGTCTGGGAGGCCAATGATCGCGGCCGTGGGGCGACCGAGACATTCGTCAGAGACGGTTGGGCCCCTCGCAACGTGCAGGCGGCTCGCACCTACGCGCGCAACGAACCACGCTTCTTCAGCGACTATGACCTGTTCTCGCCCGATGAGGTGGAAACCGAGCCATTCTATCGGGACTTTCTCCGCCCCAATGGCTTGGCATGGGGCTGCGGAACGGTGATCAATGGCGCCACGGAGAACCGGATCGTGGTCTCGGTTTTTCGCCCCTATGAGCGCGGCCCGCTGGCCATTGCTCAGCTGCGCCGTCTCAATGCGCTGCGTCCCAGTCTCGCGCGGGCTGCGTTCGTCGCCTCGCGGCTGCGCCTGGAACAAGCGCGGGCCGCGACGGCGACCCTGGCGGCCATTGGCTTGCCGGCAGCGGCACTCGACCGGGCCGGCAGGCTCCGGCATGCCAATTCCTTGCTTGAGCCGATGATGCCGGGTCTGATCCAGGACAATCCGGATCGGCTCAGGGTTAGTCAGCGCAACGCCGATTCCCTCTTCCTCGGTGCGTTGCACGCCGGCCAGGCGGGAAACAAGACGGGTATCACCATTCCCGTCGCGCGAGCCGACCAGGCTCCCGTCATCCTGAACATGGTGCCGATCGTAGGACACGCCCACGACATCTTCTCCTCGGTCGAATGGCTTCTGGTGGCAACGCCCGTTGCTCCCAAATCGATGCCCGATCCCGGAATCCTGCAGGCCCTGTTTGACCTCACGCCGGCGGAGTCGCGGATAGCGAAGGCGATCGGCGATGGGGCGACCGTGAACGACATTGCCCATAAGGCCCGGCTATCCCCCGAGACGGTTCGCAAGCAGTTGAAGGCAGCGATGGCCAAAACCGGAGTCAACCGTCAGTCCGAACTGGTTCGCCTGATTGGCTCCGTGCAGCCGCTGGGAAAGTGAAGAGACAAGACCTGGTTTACGGACGACGCCGGGCGAGCCGGTAGGGTTGGCCGGCCCTTGACCGCTTGTCGCTCCAATCGGCAGCGCGCCCTTGTCACGACGGTGCTCCTCCAAAACGGCCAATGACGTGCGTTCGCGCAAAGCGCCGCGTCTTGCCATTCGCTGTCGATTGGCACGCTCACATGCCCTCGCCAGGGATTTCCCGCCCTTCCGGCGACGTACCCCAAACGGGTGATGTTCCCATGCGGAAGGCATGGCCCTGTCAGGCAATCTAAGGGAGATCAAATATGAAGTTCGCCGTCGCTCTTGCAGCCGCCTTCGTTCTGTTCGCATCGGCTCGCGAGAGCCAGGCCATTTCATTGGGCGATTGCGCGGTGCCGAGAGGAAACCAGCTCGTCAACATCTGCACGCAGGACATCACCGTCTGGTACCGGCTGTGCAACGGCCAAGTTGGCCGCAGCCGCCTTCGTGGTGGCGGAAGCGAGTTCAATTCAAGCCAGCGATGCGGACCGCAAATCCTGCACGTCTGCCCGATGGCCCAGGCCGACATTGGGCAATGCAGATTCGGTGGCGCCTGATCGCCTCCACGTCGCGCCGCGCGGCCGAGCCGTTCCATCTGTTGCATGGCTGACGGATGACTTCGGCGAGTCGAAGGCGAGCACAGCAGCAAGATGCCAGAAGTGTCGTCTTGCTCGCTTGGCCAGACATCGCAAGGTGCCAAAGAATGCGAATCTTGATGGCAGCGGGATCAATCGCCGGATTTCTGTACGCGCTACTGGCCTTCGGTTACGGAACCGCGCCTGTCCATCAGCTGATGGGCGCGGTCGGATTCTTCTTCGGACTGACGTTGCTTGGCCTTCACGCAATATTGGTCCGCATCGATAGATAGGACGGGCGCAATCATCCAATTGCGCCATCGAATGCCACGATAGTTCGAATGATCGCCCTTTTTGCCACCATGATCTGGACCGCGCCCGCGGCCTCGGCACAAGGCTCTGGATGACGATGCACGCCCAACGCTCCCGAAAAATGAACGCGGTTCTATCGGTTGTGCTGACTTTCTCTGCCTTCAGTCCGCTGACCGCGCAGGCCTGCATGGTGGTCAGCGACATTGCGACTGGTCGCTACTATTACGCCCGCACCGAAGAAATATTCTCCCCTGGCAGAAAAACGATCTCCTGGAACTCCGGCCGGACTGCGGTGATCGAGGTCGCCAATGGATGCCGCCACACCCAGCGACGCGCCGAATGGGTCGACGTCATCAACGTAAACGGTCGCCCGGAGCTCGTTCGCTACGTCGCTCAGATCGCCACCCGGTCGGCCAAGACGGATGCGGCTATCGAATCCGAGGCGCATTCGCATCAGAATCCGATGGTCCGGCACGTTGCCACGGAATGTGCTTCCTATCCGTTGGGCCTGCAGCGTGCCTTATGGCGCGGCCCCGGAGAGCCAGTGGATCGGCATGGCGATGCCGTGGATTGGACGACCTGTGCCGATAGCGCTCGCTTCTGGCTGACCGAACAGGACGGGCAACGTATTGCCTATTTCGTACGGGCGATCGGAGGCCGCGGTTTGTCGATGCAGGGCGGCGGCTCCCCCAATCGCGTCTTCAGCTATGTCGGCCCCGGGCGATGGGACTCCAACGAGGTCATGAGGCGGGAGCCCTGACGCGCAAGCCACTGCCCGGCATCGCCATCCCACGAGATCGCCTGGTCGGATCGGTCCGGAGGTGCGGGCCAATGGCGCTCCGTCCGCACGGCGGATCCGGTTCGAAGACCGCCGCGGGCGATCGAAGCCTCCCTCGGCCGCGCTCAGCGGCTGACCAGCCGGGCCTCGCCGCCGTCGACCAGCACCTCGGCGGGCGCCGGATGGCCGAGAAAACCGACCGGGCTGGCGGTCAGGCCATAGGCGCCGGACTGCAGCACCGCGATGAGGTCGCCTTCGCCGAGATCGGGCAGCGCGGCCTTGCGGGCGAGCATGTCGAGCGGCGTGCAGAGCGGCCCGGCAATGGCGGCCGTGACGGACGCCGCTTCGCCCATGCGGGCCGGCGCCAGCACCGGATAGTCGCGCTTGATGATCTGGCCGAGATTGCCCGAGGCCGCGAGGTGATGATGCATGCCGCCGTCGGTCACGAGAAAACGCGCACCGCGCGAGGTCTTGGCCGCCAGCACGCGGGCGACATAGAGCCCCGCCGGGCCGACCAGGAAGCGTCCGGGTTCGACCACGACCCTGGCGTCGCGGGTCAGCGGATCGGCCTGCTGCGCCGCGACCAGTGCCGGGACATGGCTTGCCAGCCGCGCCAGATCGAGCGCCGCCTCGCCTGCGAAATAAGGAATGCCCAGCCCGCCGCCGAGATCGATGGTCTTGAGCGGCCGGCCGATGCGCCGTGCGACACGCCCCGCGACCGCCAGGCCATGGGCCCATTGCCCAGCCAGAATGTCGGCGTCGAGAATCTGGGTGCCGGCGAACATATGGACGCCGCGCAGGTCGAAGGTGCGGCTCGACTGGACCCGGTCGATCACGCCGTCGAGCCCTTCCTCGTCGAAACCGAAGGGTGCGGGACGGCCGCCCATGCGCATGGCGCCGCCCTGGACCTCGGCGACCGGATTGAACCGGATCGCCACCGGCACCGGCGCCGATCGCCCGGCGGCGAGCCTTTCGATACGGGCGATCTCCTCCAGGCTCTCCAGGTGGATCTCGCCAATGCCTTCGGCGATCACGGCCTCGAGCTCCGCGGCGCGCTTGCCCGGCCCGGCGAACAGGATGTTCTCCGGCGCGGCGCCGGCCGAACGGGCCAGCCGGTATTCGCCGAGCGAAGCGATTTCGACACCCGCGCCCTGGCCGATCAACACCTTGATGACGGCCGGGTTCGGATTGGCCTTGATCGAATAGTGAATGGCGGCGAAGCCCGCCAGCGCCGCGGCGAGCCTGTCATGGCTGCGCCGCATCGTTCCGGCGTCATAGACATAGAGCGGCGTGCCGAAGCGCTCGGCGAGGACCTTCACGGGAATACCACCGATCAGCAGGTCGGCACCCTCGACCGTGAACGGGTCGCCGGCGAGGCGCCCGGCCGGCGTCAGCGGATCAATGCTGGTCATGGCTGCGGTCCGCGACCAGGCCGCGATAATCGACCTTGCCGTTCGGGGTCACCGGCAAGGCCTCCACCCATTCGATGGCGCGCGGCACCATATAAGCCGGCAGATCCGCCGCGGCCGCCTGCAGCACCGCGTCTACATCCGCGGCACCCGCCTTGGCGACGCCGACGGCATGCACCTTCTGGCCGGCAAAGGGATCGGGCAGCCCGATCACCGCCACCTGGACGAAGGCGCCGGTCGCCATCAGCACCTCCTCGACCTCGGTCGGACTGATCCGGTAGCCGGCGGACTTGATCATGGCGTCGCGCCGTCCGACGAAATGAAAGAAGCCCTCCTCGTCCTCGAAGACCAGGTCGCCGGAATAACAGACGATATCACCGCCCTGTGCCGCGGCGACGAAGGGATGGGGTTTCAGGACCTCGGCTGTATCCTCCGGCCGGTTCCAGTAGCCGAGCGACACGGTCGGGCCGCGATGCACCAGGATGCCCGGCTCGCCGGGCCTGGTCCTGCGGCCTTCCGCGGTCACCGCGAAGATCTCGGTTTCCGGAATGGCCCGGCCGATCGAGGTCGGCCGGCGGTCGATCTCGTCCGGCGGCAGGAAAGTCGAGCGGAACGCCTCGGTCAGCCCGTACATCAGGAAGATGCGGGTGTCCGGCAAGCTTTGGCGCAGCCGCTTCACCGTCTCGGACGGCACCGCGCCGCCGGAATTGGTGATGTAGCGCAGCGACGGCAAGGGCGTGCGCGCGAGCGACGGGCTGGCGCGGGTCAGGATGGCCCAGATCGTCGGCACGCCGGCGAGCCCGGTCACATTGTGGTCGCGGATCGCCGCGACGATTTCGTCGCCGAAGCGGAAGCTCAGCAGGATCAGCACGGCGCCCTGCTCGACCGCGGTGAGCAACTGGTTCAGGCCATAGTCGAAGCTGAACGGCAGGACCGACAGGATCCGGTCGGCGCCGGTCAGGCCGAGATAGCTGCGCACGATGCGCGTGCCGGCGATCAGGTTGCGATGGCTCAGCATGACGCCCTTGGGGCGGCCGGTGGAGCCGGAGGTGTAGAGGATGGCGGCGAGGTCCTCGCCGATCGCCTGGTCGCGCAGGAGCGGCCGCGCCGCGCCGTCATCGGCGGATGGCGCATGCCATGCCGGCGCGTCGACCAGATGCAGCGAGACGCCCTCGATGCCGGCCAGCGCCTCCTGCAGCCTGGGCGCCAGGGCGGCATGGGTCAGCACGATGCGGGCGCCGCAATCGGCGACGATGTGGCGGATCTGGCCGGCATGGAGCAGGCTGTTGACCGGCACGAAGACACCGCCGGCACGGCTCGTCGCGAAGATCGCCCAGCATTCCTCGAGCGATTTCGGTAAGACGATCGCCACCCGGTCGCCGCGCGCGAGGCCAAGGCCTTGCAGGACGGCCGCGGCATGATCCACCTGGGCCCGCAGCGCCGGATAGGTCATGGACCGGTCGCCGTCGATCAGGGCCACGCCGCCGGCCGCGCCCGGCGCGCCGGCGTCGAGCAGGTGATGCACGAGAAAAGCCGGCGACATCAGCGTCGGGCTTGCTCGACGAAACGGGCGAGCTGTTCCACCGTCTCGAAATTGTCGGGGTCGAAATCGTGGTCGGAAATCTCGACCGCGAAACGCTCCTCGATGAAGCCCATGAGGTCGAGCACGCCGAGCGAATCGATGGCGCCCGTCGCGAGCAACGAGGTGGCGTCGTCGAAGGGCCGGGAGCCGAGCCCCGGGAAACGCCTGAGCAGGAAATCCCGGATGACCACCTTGGCGTCAAGAACATCGCTCTCGGACATCGTCTCTGGTCTCGCGTTCATCAGCTATCAGAAGGGAAGCAGCACGAATTCGGAATAGGCGTGATCGATGGTCTCGGCATCGACCCCGCCCTTGGTGAAGGTCGGTGGCCGGAGACGGCTGAACCAGGCACCCGGCACGCCCTCGTCCCGCCGGGCCGGAATCTCCAGCGAAATCACGCCCTGGCCGAGCAGGAACCGGGCGACCGCGCCGATCGATGCCTTCAACTCGATCTTGCTCGGCGCATAGACCACCCGCGCGCCGGGCAGGCCCTTGTGGCGGGTCCGGGCGAAAACCACCGGCCAGAGCCTGTCGCCGCGGCTGAGCGCCACGCAGATGCAGCCGAACCTGGCATGGTCTTCCAGCACGGTGCGCGCCGCCTCCGGCAGGGCATCCCGCGCCAACTGGTCGAGCGGCACGACCTGCGCGGCGGCTGAACCGTAATGGAGCGCGGCGAGCGGCAGGGCCGCCAGCAGAACGCCATCGGTCCAGACCGTCAGCCCCAGCCGGCCGTTCAGATGGACGACACTCGGGCTCGGCGTCAGGTCGGTATAGACGGTTCCGGCTTCGCTCATCACCGCCTTGAGCATGCGCGGCGCCAGCCATCGGTGCGCTTCGTCGATATACCAGCTCGACAGGTTGACCACGTCGCGGGTCGTTCCGTCGGGCTCGATCCGCCTGCTGCGCATGGTCAGGATGATGCCGACATCCTGGTCCCGGACCCGCAGGATCTGGCCCACCGGCCCGCCCTGGATCCGCGCATGGTGATCGGCCTGCCGTCTCAGGCCCTCGAGCCAGAACGATGGCTGCTGAGACGGGAAGCCGCGTGCAAGCAAAGCATGCACGCTCTCCAGATTTGTCTCGTCGATCGGAACCAGCATGGCGGCAGATCTAGCGCGAAATGTCCAATTTTAAAGGCGTTGAAGGATTCATTCTTAATATCAAGCCGTTAACTTTGCCTGTCGGAGACGGCCAAGATCGCCGCCGCGGCGGCGCCGGCGGCGCGGCGTGGTGCCGCAGCCAAGGCCGCGCGGTCGCGCCCGTCATTGCCCCGGCGCGCGGAAAGCCGGATCGGCTCCACCGGCGTCACAGACGCAAACGAGCCGGAACCGGCCGGACGGTCCGGGCTGGTCCCGGCGCGCGAAAATGGCCGGAGCTGCGTGCGATGGCGGCCGTCAGTCGAGCTGGGCGCCCGAGGTCGCGACCACCGTCCGCCATTTGGCGATTTCCTGCTGCATCAGCCGGGTCAGGCGCTCGGGACTGGTGTCCTGGTCGCGGATGATCCCCTGGCTCTCCAGGACACGCGCCAGCGCCGGGTCGGCCATCGCCGCGACAAAGGCCTGGTTGAGCGCCGTGATCGTCGCGCGCGGCGTGTTCTTCGGCGCCACGATGCCGAAGAACACGCTGACGTCGAAGCCCGCCAGCCCCTGCTCGGCAAGCGTCTGCACCTCGGGCATGGCGCTCGAACGCGCGAGCGTGGTCACGCCGATCGCATGGATGGTGCCGGCCTGCACATGCGGGGCGGCGGTCAGCACATCAGTGAAGGTCATCTGGACATGGCCGGCGATCAGGTCGTTCAACGCCGGTCCGGTACCACGATAGGGCACATGCTTGATCTCGGTTCCGGCGACGCCGTTGAACAGGACGCCGGCGAGATGCGACGAGGCGCCGTTGCCGGACGAGGCAAAGAACAGCTGGCCCGGCCGGGCCTTGGCATAGGCGATCAGTTCGGCGAGGCTGCGCGCCGGCACTTTCGGGTTCACCGCCAGCACATTGGGCAGCGCGCCGATCATCACCACCGGCTCGAAGCTGGTCAGCGGATCATAGCTGAGATTGCGGTAGAGGCTGACATTGATGGCGAGCGGGCCGGACGTGCCGAACAGGATCGTCGTGCCGTCGGGTTCGGCGCGCGCCACCTCGATGGCGCCGAGATTGCCGCCGGCGCCCGCCTTGTTCTCCACCACCACGGCGCGGTCGAGCCTGACCCGCAGGCCCTCGGCGAGATGGCGGGCGAGCGCATCGGTCGGGCCGCCGGCCGCGAATGGCACGACCAGGCGGATCGGCCGATCGGCCGCGGCAAGCGGGCTGGCCGCAAGGACCAGCACCGCGAAAACAAGGCGGGCGAACAACGTCATCGGCATTTCCTCCTCGGCCGGGCTCTTGCCCTTGGCGTTATCGTTTCATGCAGGCGGAGCGGCAGGACCCGGCACGGCGCCCTCGGCGACCAGCCGGTCGATCTCGGCCCGGCTGAAGCCGGCCTCATGCAGGATCGCCAGAGTGTCGGCGCCGAAGGCCGGCGGCGTCAGGCGATAGCTGGCCGGCGTCGCCGACAGCTTCACCGGCGCGCCGACGCCGCGATAGCCGTCCCGCGCGACGACCATCTCGCGGTGGATGGCATGCGGATGCCCGAGCGCCTGGTCGACGCCGAGCACCGGACCCGCGGGCACGCCCGCCTGGATCAGCGTGGCCGCGAGCTCCCCGCCATCATGACGCGCCAGCGCGGCCTCAAGCGCGGCGCGCAGGGCGTCCCGGTTGGCCACGCGCTCGCCATTGCTCTGGAAGCGTGGGTCCTCGGCGATCTCGGCCGCGCCGATCACCGCGCACAGCCTGGCGAACTGCCTGTCATTGCCGACCGCCAGGAAGACCGGCTGGCCGCCCGTCGCGAAAACCGAATAGGGGGCGATATTGGGATGATCGTTGCCGGTGCGGCGCGCCGGGCGGCCGGACAGGAAGAAATTCGCCGCATGCGGATGCAGCAGCGACAGGCCGCAGTCGAACAGCGCCGCCTCGACGAACTGACCGCGCCCGCTGCTCTTGCGGTGGTTCAACGCCAGCAGGATGCCGATCACCGCATTGAGCCCGGTGACCATGTCGACGACCGGCAGGCCGACCCGCAGCGGTTCACCGCCCTGCTCGCCATTGACCGACATCAGGCCGGCCATGGCCTGGATCACCGCGTCGTAGCCGGGCAATCCACCGAGCGGACCATCGGCGCCGAAACCGCTGATCCGGCAATGGATGAGCTTCGGGAAGCGCGCCGCCAGCACGTCGCCATAGCCCAGGCCCCATTTCTCCAGGGTGCCGGTCTTGAAATTCTCGACCAGCACGTCGGCATCCTCGAGCAGGCGCAACAGCACGTCGCGCGCCGCCGGCTGGCCGAGATCGAGCGCCAGGCCCCGCTTGTTGCGGTTGACGCCAATAAAATAGGACGCCGTCTCGTCCTGGAACGGCGGCCCCCAGCCGCGGGTCTCGTCGCCGCCGGGCGGTTCGATCTTGATCACCTCGGCGCCGTGATCGCCGAGGATCTGGGTCGCGAAGGGGCCGCCCAGCACCCGCGACAGGTCGATCACCCTGAGCCCGGCAAGCGCCCCGGCCCCCGTCGCCGCGTTCACGGGGCCGGTCACGACACGGGCCCCACATCGAGGCTCATCGCCAGCGCGGCATCGACTGGCGCCTGGTCGAGCAGCGCGTCGCAGAGCGCGGCCGCGTCGTCATCGGCCGCCAGCGGATCGCGCGGCAGAAGCTTGTGCCGCAGCACGAGGTGGGCGAGCGCGAGGCGGCGCATGTCGGTGCCGATGCGGGCGGCCTCGAATGCGAGCACGATCGCCGAGGCCGCATGGTAGAGGCCGCTCGCCATCCGGCGCGTCTCGGCCTCCGCGGCGCGATCGGCGCTCACCTGTTCGGCGAAGGCCACGGCGCGGTCGAGCGCCCGGCCGAGCGCCCGCCTGGACGCCGCCGGGATGCCCGGTGTTTCCAGGAGGCGCAGAAGGTAGCCCTGCAAGACGCCGAGCGTCTGCTCGCGCCGGATCGCGCGAGCGACGTCGAGCGCGACGATATTGCTGGTGCCTTCCCAGATCGAGCCGAGATGGGCGTCGCGCAGCACCCGCGCATCCGACCATTCCTCGATATAACCGGAACCGCCACGCACCTCCATGCCGTCACCGGCCACCTTGCGCGCGTCGCGGCAGGTGCGGAATTTCATCAAGGGCGTCAGGATGCGCATGAGCTTGGCGGCTTCCGCGTCGCCGGCATCGGCGCGCTTCAGGCAATCCGCCGTATGCAGCGCCATGGAGCGGCCCTGCTCGGCCGCGACCACCAGCTTGATCAATTGCCGGCGCATCAACGGCAGGGCGACGAGCTTGCGGCCGAAGGCCAGGCGATGGCGGGCGATGAACAGCGCCTCGTGCGCCGCGCGCAGCATCAGACCGGCCGAACGCACCGCATTGGAGAGCCGCGACATGTTGATCATGTCGGTCATCTGCTTGAAGCCCGAGCCGGCCTCGCCGACCAGATAGGCGGTGGCGCCGTCGAGCACGATCTCGCCGCTCGCCATCGAACGGGTGCCGAGCTTGTCCTTCAGCCTGACGATCCGATAGCTGTTGCGGCGGCCATCGGGCAGGCTGCGCGGCAGCAGGAACAGCGACAATCCGCCGGTTCCGGCCGCGCCGCCTTCCGGGCGCGCCAGCACCATGGCGAGGTCGGCATCGGCATTGGAGCAGAACCACTTGTCGCCGGTGAGCCGCCAGCTGCCGTCGCCGGCCGGCCGGGCCATGGTCGTGATGGCGCCGACATCGGAGCCGGCATCCTGCTCGGTCATGAACATGGCGCCCTGGAACAGCGCGTCGAAATCCTGGCTGACCAATTGGTCGCGGAACCGCGCGACCAGTTCGGGTGCGCCGAATCTGGTCAATGTCCGGGTCAGCGCATCGGTCATGCTGACCGGGCAGCAGAGCCCGAATTCGGCCTGCACGAACAGCATGGTCAGGCCGTATTTGACCACCGGCGGCAAGGGCGCCGGCCAGCCGAACACACCGGCGCGATGCGACATGGCGGCGAGCCCGAATTCGGCGAAGGCGTGGCGCTCCATCGCCACATAGCTCGGGTGCTTGTCGATCGACTGCAGGTCGGCGCCGGCGCGCGTGCGTTGCTTCAGCACCGGCGGATGGGCGTCGGCCGCCTGCGCCAGCCGGTCGAGATCGGCGCGCACCAGCCCGCCCAGCCGGATGAAATGCGGCTCGACCGCCGCGACCAGGTCCGGCGCGCCATAGACCCTGAGCAGCCGGGCGAAATCCGGATCGCTCAGATAGGCATTGGTGCCGAAACTGTCGGGGATGTTGCGGTGGATCAGGACGGTCTCGGCACTCATCGGCGGCTCCTCGTCTGCCGCGATGGTTAGCAAGGGGGCTGGACCGCCTCCAATATTGATTTAGCATCCGGCAATAGCGAAAAGGCTATCGATGGCACCAGGAAAGGCCCCGGTCGATGGCACCGACCTTTCGTCAATTGCGCTATTTCGCGGTGCTCGCCGAGGAGCTGCATTTCGGCCGGGCGGCGCGGCGCCTCAACATGTCGCAGCCGCCGCTCAGCACCGGCATCCGCCAGCTGGAGGAGGACCTGCAGGTCCAGTTGCTGGAACGCTCGAGCCGCCGGGTGACCTTGACGCGGGCCGGGGAAACCTTCGCGGCGCGGGCCCGCATGCTGCTCGGCCAATTATCCGAGGCCGAGGCGCTGACCCGCAAGATCGCCGCCAGCCCGGGGGGCGTGGTGCGCGTCGGCCTCGTGCCCTCGATGATCTTCCGCGGCCTGCCCGGCATGCTGCACGAATTCCGCGAGCGCCATGCCGGCTATACCGTCGAGATCCGCGAGATGAATTCGGCGACCCAGCTCGCGGCGATCTTCGAGAGCAAGATCGATATCGGTTTCGTTCACGGCATGCCCCTGCCGCCGGGCATCGCCTCGCTCATGATCATGGACGAGCCCTTCGTCTGCTGCCTGCCGGCGGCCCATCCGTTGGCGGCGCTGAAACGCGTGCCGCTGCGCGCGCTGGCGCTGGAGCCACTGATCATCTTCGCCCGGCCGCTCGCCCCTCATTACCACGACCATATTATCGGGCTGTTCCACGCGGCCGGCGTCGAGCCGCGCATCATGCACGAGGTGAGCCATTGGCTAACCGTGGTGGCGCTGGTCGCCCACGAGCTCGGGGTCGCGCTGGTGCCGCGCTCGCTCGCCCATGCCGGCATCGCGCGCACCGTCTTCCTGCCGCTGGAAGAAACCACGGCGCTGCACGAGGCGCGCGCCATCTGGTCCTCCAAGGAGCGCCATGATGGGCGCGACCGGCTCATCGCCTGCGTGCGTGACGTATTGGAGCGCGGCGGTCCGGAATGATCAGCCGCAGGCGATCGCGATTCCACAGGTCTCTGGCCGCAGGCCTCAGGCCGGGGACTTGTCGCGGACCAGGATGCCCAGCGCCACCAGCCGTCGGCAGAAGGCCAGCGCCGGCTCGCCGCCAAGCGACCTTGGCGTGGCACCGTCTTCGAGCGCCGCGAGCCAGTCGAGTTCGGCCGCGGTCAGCTTTTCCGCCTCGCCGGCCCAGCGCAATTCCGCCCCCTCGCCCACCGGCACCACATAGTGGTGCACCGAATCGGCCAGGATCAGCCGGTCGTCGGCGCCGGGCGCCGGCGCCAGCAGGCCGCGGCCGGACAACGGCATGCGGTCGGTCGCCAGCTGCTGCAGGAACTGCATCGAAGCCAGATCGAGCCCGGTCTCGGTCGAGACCAAAGCCAGCCGCTCGGCCGCCGCCGCCGGCAGCCGGCCACGGGCCGCCTCGTCATTCAACCGCCAGGTACGGAACGACTGGCGCAGGGCCGGCTCGCGCGCCTCCATCTGGTCGATCGCCGCCCGCAGGGCATCGGCCCAGCTCGGCTCGAGCAAGCCGATCGTGGCATGCAGCGACGGCTCGCCGCCGCCCTGGACGGACGCGTCGTGCAGCACGCCGCGCGGCACATAGAGCACGTCGCCGGCGCGCAGCACGACCTCGCGGCCGCCGGCCGGATCGGCCTTGTGGATCGCCCCGTTCCACGGCGTCTTGCGTGTGGCGTCGGGAACGATCGCCTCGCCCCAGACCCGCCAGCGCTTCTCGCCGGCCACCTGCAGCACCAGGACGTCATGGGTGTCGTAATGGGTCCGGAAGCCCTGGGCTCCCGGCGGGGTCAGGTAGATATTGGCCTGGACCGCGTGCAGGAAGATGCGCTCCAGCCCCCGGCAGAAGCGCGCCAGCGGCGGATGGAATTCGTGGAACTGCGACACGACCAGCGTCGCGCCGCCGTCGAACAGGGCGAACAGCCGGGACGGATCGGCCTTGCCGTCGGAAAAGGTGAACAGCTCGTCCGGCACGCTGGCGCTGCCGCTGCGCCCGCTATCCGCCATGCTGAGGCGCGGGATCTGCGCCGCATCGGTTTTCAGGAATGCATCGAGATCGGCGATCGACAGCAGCCGATCGAAGCGATTGCGATCGGCGGCCACAAAATGCCGCATGATACCTGCTTCGCGCAGCTTCAGGCCGTCCTCGATGGACAGGTCGCCGAAGGCGAGCGCGAAGGCTTCCGCGGCCAGCGTCATGTGATCCTCAATGCACGGGATTGCGCTGGACGGCTTACCAGCCGCGACCGCCGCCGCGCGGGTCGCGCGGATCGTTGTCGGTGACGCGAGCCCGGCGGCGATAGGTTCTCACCCGGCCGCGGCCTTCCGCGTCATAGGGATCGTTGTCGGTGCCGCGCCGGCGAATATAGCGCCCGCGGCCGCGGCCTTCGCGATCATAGGGATCGCTGTCGGTCACCCGCAACCGCTGGGCTTCGGCGGGCGCCGGGGCGACCACGGCTCCAACCGTCACGAGCGCCGCCGCGCCGAGCGCCGTCTTGAACATGAACAAACGACGGCTCAAAGCCTTGTCCGGTGCAGCCGGGGTTTCCGGCGTCACGGCGTCCTGCTGCATGCCCTTGTCATTGATCGCATCGCTCATCGTGCACTCCTACGTCGCGCCCGTGCCGGTTGCGAACGTGAAATCAGAACGGTTCAAATCCTGCCACAGCTTCGGGCATGGACCAACAGAAAAATTGACCTATGGTCAACCTGCGAGGTGACGTAGCACGTCAGGTCAACGGTCTGGACTGATTGGGAAAATGACCTAGCCGGCGTAGCGGCGGGCGAGCGGCGAGGCGCTCGCCGGAAGGCATCGGATTGGAGGGGAGGAGACCACGTTCAAGGGGTCGCAGATTGCGGTCCCCTCCCGTCCGAGCCATTGAGCCGGCGACGCAATACCAGATGCCGGTTCGCAGATGGTTCTGCACGAGCGATGCCAGAGACATCGGGCCAGGGGCCAATCAACATGATGTGGCCGGCTAAAGGCCTCACCCCTATATGTCGGCCCTACTCCGCAAGACCAGGCGAAGCTCTCGCGGAATGCCCCTTGCAAAATGCGACGCCCCTCGCAGAATGCGAGGATCGGTGTCCGGCACGAGCCGGTTTTGCCGGTTTGGAGGCAGGTTCTGCGCTCTGGCCGTTGCGCCGGGCGCGGGCCTCCTATATGTGCACCGCAGCAAGGCATGCGGGCCCACGGTTCACGGGGGCCCGCTTTTCGCTTTCCGCGACGGACGTCCGCACCATGAACATGCGCAATATCGCCATCATCGCCCACGTCGACCATGGCAAGACCACGCTGGTCGACAAGTTGCTCCAGCAATCGGGCTCGTTCCGCGAGAACCAGCGCGTGGCCGAACGCGTGATGGATTCGAACGACCTCGAGAAGGAACGCGGCATCACGATCCTCGCCAAGGCGACCTCGGTCGTCTGGAAGGACACGCGCATCAATATCGTCGACACCCCCGGCCACGCCGATTTCGGCGGCGAGGTCGAGCGCATCCTGTCGATGGTCGACGGCGCGATCGTGCTGGTGGACGCCGCCGAGGGCCCGATGCCGCAGACCAAATTCGTGGTCGGCAAGGCCCTGAAGATCGGCCTGCGCCCGATCGTCGCGATCAACAAGATCGACCGGCCCGACGCCCGCCACCAGGAAGTCATCAACGAGGTCTTTGACCTGTTCGCGGCGCTCGACGCCAATGACGACCAGCTCGATTTCCCGATCCTCTACGGCTCCGGCCGCGAAGGCTGGATGGCCGCCAAGCCGGAAGGCCCGATCGACCAGGGCCTCGCGCCGCTGTTCGACCTCGTGCTGCAGCACGTCCCGCCGGCCAAGGTCGAGCCGGGCGCCTTCCGCATGCTCGGCACGCTGCTCGAGGCCAATCCCTTCCTCGGCCGCATGATCACCGGCCGCATCTCGTCGGGCACGGTCAAGCCGAACCAGGCCATCAAGGTCCTGGCCCGTGACGGCAGCGTGGTCGAAACCGGCCGCGTCTCGAAGATCCTCGCCTTCCGCGGCATCGAGCGCCAGCCGATCGAAGAGGGCGTCGCCGGCGACATCGTCGCCATTGCCGGCCTGTCCAAGGGATCGGTCGCCGACACCTTCTGCGCGCCCGAGATCGACACCCCGATCCAGGCCCAGCCGATCGACCCGCCGACCGTCACCATGAGCTTCATCGTCAACGATTCGCCGCTTGCCGGCACCGAAGGCGACAAGGTGACCAGCCGCATGATCCGCGACCGCCTGCTCAAGGAGGCCGAGGGCAATGTCACGCTGAAGATCGAGGAAAGCCCGGACAAGGATTCCTTCTTCGTCTCCGGCCGCGGCGAATTGCAGCTCGCCATCCTGATCGAGACCATGCGCCGCGAGGGCTTCGAGATCGCCGTGTCGCGGCCGCGCGTCGTCCTGCAGAAGGGCGATGACGGCGTGACGCTGGAGCCGATCGAGGAAGTGCTGATCGACGTCGACGAGGAGCATTCCGGCGTCGTCGTGCAGAAGATGAGCGAGCGCAAGGCCGAGATGATCGAGATGCGGCCTTCGGGCGGCAACCGGCTCCGGCTGGTGTTCCACGCGCCGACCCGCGGCCTGATCGGCTATCAGGGCGAGCTGATGACCGATACCCGCGGCACGGCGATCATGAACCGCCTGTTCCACGCCTATGAGCCCTATCGGGGCGAGATCGCCGGCCGCATCAACGGCGTGCTGATCTCCAACGATATCGGCGAGGCGGTCGCCTATGCCATGTGGAACCTGGAAGATCGCGGCCCGATGGTCATCGACCCCGGCGTGCGTGTCTATCGCGGCATGATCATCGGCATCCACAACCGCGACAACGACCTCGAAGTGAACGTGCTGAAGGGCAAGAAGCTCACCAATATCCGCACGACCTCGAAGGACGAGGCGGTGCGCCTGACGCCGCCGATCCGCATGACGCTGGAAAAGGCGCTCGCCTGGATCCAGGACGACGAGCTGGTCGAGGTCACGCCGAAATCGATCCGCCTGCGCAAGACCTATCTCGACCCGAACGACCGCAAGCGCTTCGAACGCTCGTCCAAGGAGGCCGTGGGCTGAGCCGCCCGCGGCGATCCCGATAGTCCACGAATGTCCGACATTCGACGAATGTCCGGCGCGCCACGAATGTCCGGTGCGCCGAGTTGTGAATTGTGGTCAGCCTCGTCCATTCACTAGAATGGGTATAGAGTGACCGGCGCGGATGCCGGACATGCTCATTCGAGGAACGCCATGCGCAACCTGATCGCCCTTGCCGCTTTTGCCGTTGTGGCCGCCGCGCCCCAGCTCGCCTCCGCCCAGGATGCGGCTGCCGGCCAGCGCGTCTTCGCCCAGTGCCGCGCCTGCCACCAGATCGGACCGACCGCGCGCAACGGTGTCGGGCCGGAGCTGAACGGCCTGATCGGCCGCACCGCCGGCACCGCCCCGGGCTATAATTATTCGGATGCCTATAAGCGCCCGGAAGTGGCCTCCAAGGTCTGGAGCGAAGAGAACTTCACCACCTATATCCGCGACCCGCGCGGCGTCACGCCGGGCACCCGCATGGTCTTCGCCGGCTTGCGCAACGACCAGCAGATCACCGATCTGATCGCTTATCTGAAGACCTTTGCCGCCGACGGCAAGCCGGCCCAGTAAGCGGCGAACCGAAGCCGGTCATGCAAACGGCGCCATCCGGCGCCGTTTCCTTATGCCTTGAGCACGGCCGGTCCGAGGCCCGGCCGGCGCGCCCGCTTCCCTCGCTCACCGGGCGAGCTTGGGGTGGCCGCCCTCGCCGAGATCCCAATAGAGCCCGGCCATCAGGCTGATCGCCTCGCGCACCAGCGCGGACGGCACGTGTTCGTTCGGCGCATGCTGCGAGCAGCCCGGATAGGAATGCGGCACCCAGATCGTCGGCATGCCGAGGATCTCGGCGAAGACGTCGTTGGGCAGCGAGCCGCCGGCATTGGGAATGACCGCCGGCTTCTTGCCCGTGGTCTCGGCGATCGAGGCCGCCGCCCATTGCACCCAGGGATGGTCGGGATCGGTGCGGGTCGCCTTGAACGCCGCGTCGCGGCCGCTCGACACCTCCACATCGGGAAAGCCGTGGCGGGCGAGATGCCGCCGGATCGCCGGCATGAAGCCTTCGGGATTCGAGCCGACCACGGTGCGGATCTGGCAGGCCGCCTTGGCCGAAGGCGGCACGGCGTTCTGCGGATTGGCGATATCGCCGGAACCGAAGGCCAGCACCTCGAACGTGTTCCAGCCATAGACCTTCTCGGCCGGCGTGAAGCCCGCCTCGCCCCACCAGGGCTCGACCTGCGGTCCGCCGGGAATGCTCGCCGGCTCGATGTCGGCGAGCGCCCGCTTCACCGATGCCGGCAGTTCGTCGGGCAGCAGTTCGTGCACCAGCACCTGGCCGGTCGGCCCGATAATGGTCGAGATGGCATGGGCGAGCCGCACCGCCGGGTTCGACAGGAGCCCACCCCAATTGCCGGAATGGTGCCCGCCCTCGCGCGCATTGATGGTCAGGTCGATGCGATAGCCGCCCCGCGCGCCGAGGCAGAGCGTCGGCCGTTCGGCGGTCATGCGCGGCCCGTCCGAGCCGATCAAAAGGTCGGCCTTGAACAGGTCGCGATGCTCGCGGGCGAGATCGTGCAGGCCAGCCGAGCCGACCTCCTCGCCCATCTCGATGAGGTAGCGCACGTTGAAGCCGAGCTTGCCGCGCGTCTCCAGGACGCAGCGCAGCGCCTCGATATTGATCGTGTGCTGACCCTTGTTGTCGACCACGCCGCGGCCGTACCAGCGCTCGCCCGTGTCATCCAGCGTCCAGGGGTCGCGGCCGTCCTTCCACTGGCCCTCAAGGCCGCGAATGACGTCGCCATGGCCGTAGCCGAGCACGGTCACCAGGCTCGGATCCTCGATCCGCTCGGCGAGCAGGAAGGGCCCCTTGGCCTTGGGATGGGTCAGGATCGTGACGGTGAAGCCCAGCGCCTCGAGCGACAGCTGCATCTCGCCGGTCAGGTAGCGCGCCAGGTCCGCCGCCCGGTCGGGGTTCTGGCTTTCGGTGGGAATGGCGATACGGCGGGCGAAAATCGCCTTCAGGCGGCCGTCGTCAAAGGTTTTCTCGGCGGCGGATATGGCGGCGGCGCGGGTCATCGGACACTCGGTTGGAGCATGGGACAAAGGGAATGGGACGGTGCCGCCACGCTAGCCCAGCCCGGGCGCTTCGCCCAGGACATCAAGCGCATTCGAGACTGCATATTCCAGGGAACCTGCCGGCGCGCCGCGGGTTGATCCATGGCTTGAAGGAGGCCCGACATGGCTAGCAAGGATCATGAGGAACTGGCCCAGAAGCTGCGGGATCATATTGCCGCGGGGCGTTTTCCCGAGGATTCGCCCGCCTATTATCTCGCCAAGCAGGTCGCCGACGAAGGCAAGGAATCGCTGCAGAGCCACCAGCTCGGCGCCTGGGACACGCTGATCCAGCCGCTGCTGGATGCTCCGGCCAAAGAGATCCGCAAGATCGACGAGGAATTCGCCCGCGGCCAGGCCAAGCGCTGAAAGCCGCGTCGACGCGGCGTCACGGCCGGGTGGCCGGCAACCCATCGAACGGATCGATGCGGCTCCAGGCTTCCATCAGCCTGACATCGACGCCGCTCGCCTCGCCGCGCGCCTTCAGGAAAGCCATGATCAGGTCGAAGCCACCGAGCAGGCGCGGCATGGGCTCCAGCGGCTGATCGAGCGGCAGGAAAAAATTGTCCCAATGTACCGGAATGACCCGGCGTGCGCCGGTCGCCGCGATCGTCTCGTCCCAATAGCGCTCCAGATCGTCCTCGCGCGGCCGGCCGAACGTGCCGATCCCGAGAAAGGCCACATCGGCCCGCCGGCCGCGCAGCATGCCCGGCACGAAGCCGGCGCTGGCATTGACCAGCAGGCTGCGGTCGCCATGCTCGATCAGGAGGGCGTAGCTCGTGCCCTCGAGATAGGCATTGGCACGCGCCGGCGGGGTCAGGGGCGCGTCGATTTCACCGCCGGTGAACGGCGACGGCGCATGCCGCCCGGTGATGAAATGAACGCGGAACCGCCCGAAACTCAGGACTTCGCCATTGCCGACCACCTTGATCTGGCGCTCCGGCAGGCCCCAGCCGCGGCCGATATTGGCGGTCGAGGTCGAGCCGACCAGCAGCGCGCCGGTCAGCCGCGCCACCTCGGGTGAATCGAGCGCGTGATCGTAATGGGAATGGACGGGAATGACCGCCGCGAGCGTCATGACGCCCGCCCGCTCCAGGCTCCTGGCGATGATCGCGCGGTCCGGCTCGACCTTGCCCAGAAACACCGCCCGTCCGCCGGGACGGGTGAAGAAGCCGTCGGTCATGATGGCCGTCTCGCCATCCTCGATCAGCAAGGTCGAGACGCCGAGGAAGGTGACGCGCAGCTCGGCCCGTGGCCCGGGCGCAGCGCGCTGGAACAGGCTGCTGACCTGCCGGAGATCCGGTAGATCATTCAGAACATAGACGAAGCCGCCGCCGGCGAGCAGCAGAACGACCAGGACGGTGCCGGCCAACCAGCGCAGGATCCTCAATCGACCTCTCCCCCGACATGGAGAGAGCCTAGCTCAGGCCGCGGCGGCCTGCGACTGCTCGGGATCGTGGCGATGGCAGGCGACCAGGCCGGTCGCGTCCTTGACCGAGCGCGGCGCAAGCGTCCGGCAGGTCGCGAAGGCGTCCGGGCAGCGCGGATTGAAGGCGCAGCCGGAGGGCGGGTTGAGCGGATCGGGAAAGACGAGGCCGAGACCGGTCTCCGGAATGCCGGCGCCGGGTTCCGGCGTCAGCACCGATTGCAGGAGGGCCTTGGTATAGGGATGGCGCGGCGCCTTGAAGAGGCTGGCGGTGTCGGTGAGCTCGACCACGCGGCCGAGATACATCACCGCGACCCGCGTCGCGATATGCTCGACCACGGCCAGGTTGTGCGAGATGAAGACATAGGTGAGGCCGAGGTCGCGCCTGAGATCCATCAGGAGATTGAGGATCTGCGATTGCACGGAGACGTCGAGCGCCGATGTCGGTTCGTCGCAGACCACCAGCTCCGGCTCCATCACCAGCGCGCGGGCGATCGCCACCCGCTGGCGCTGGCCGCCCGACAGCTGATTGGGGTAGCGGTCGGCGAAACGCTTGGGCAGGCCCACCTTGTCGAGAATGGCGAGCGCCTTGTCGCGCCGCGCCTCGGCATTGCCGAAGCCGTGCACGAGCAGCGGAAAGGCGACGATCGAGGCGATCGTCTTGCGCGGATTGAGCGAGGAATAGGGATCCTGGAACACCGGCTGGATGCGCCTGGCGACCGCCTTGCGGTCGAGGCCGCGCATGTCTGCGCCTTCGAGCGCGATCTCGCCGGTGGTCGCCGGCAAGAGGCCCAGCACCATCTTGGCGAGCGTCGACTTGCCGCAGCCGCTCTCGCCGACAATGCCGAGCACCTCGCCCTTCTCGACTGTCAGGTCGATGCCGTTGACCGCATGCAGCGTCTTCTTTTTGGAAAACAGGCCCTGGCTCACCTGGAAGGTGCGCGAGACGTTGGAAGTGGTCAGAAGCGTGCTCATGCCGCCACCTTCAGGCAGGACCAGGCGTGACCGCCGTCGCGACGCCCGGGCACCGGCGCGGCGCAGGCCTCCTCGGCGAGCTTGCAGCGGGTGCGGAAGACGCAGCCGCCGATATCGCCGACCAGCGAGGGCACCACGCCCGGGATCGAGCCGAGCCGCTCCCCTGGCAAGGTGCGGCCCGGCACCGGGATACATTCCATCAGGCCGAGCGTGTAGGGATGCTTCGGCGCGTTGAACACCTCGGCCGAGGTGCCGCTCTCGACGATCTCGCCGGCATACATGACGGCCACCTTGTGGGCCATGCGGGCGACCACGCCGAGATCGTGGGTGATCAGCAGCAGGGCGATGCCGAATTCCTTCTGCAGGTCCATCAGCAGGCGCAGGATCTGCGCCTGGATGGTCACGTCGAGCGCGGTGGTCGGCTCGTCCGCCACGATCAGGTCCGGCCCGCACATCAGCGCCATGGCGATCATCACCCGCTGGCGCAAGCCACCGGAGAGCTGGTGCGGATATTGGCCGAGCCGCTGGGCGGCATTGGCGATGCCGACCTTTTCGAGCAGGAACACCGCGCGCTCGCGGGCTTGGGCAGCGCTCGATCCCTTGTGCAGCCGGTGGTGCTCCATCAGCTGGTCGCCGATCGTATAGGCCGGGTTGAGCGCGGTCATCGGCTCCTGGAAGATCATGCCCATCCGGTCGCCGCGCAGCGCGTTCCAGCGCTTCGGCCCGGCCGCGACCAGGTCCTCGCCGGCGAGCGACAGGCGGCTTGCGCTGCGGGTGGCGCGCGGCGGCAGCAGGTCCATCACCGACAGCGCCGTCATCGACTTGCCGCAGCCGCTCTCGCCGACCAGGCAAAGCGTCTCGCCGCGCGCGATCGAGAACGATACGCCGCGCACCGCATGCAGCGTGCCGGCGGCGACGCCCAGGTCGACCTTCAGGTCTTCAACCTCGAGAACCGCGGTCACGAGCGGCCCTCCGGCGCGGTCACGTCGCGCAGGCCGTCGCCCATCATGTTGATGGCGAGGACCAGCAGCGCCAGCGCGCTGCCCGGGATGGCGATCAGCCAGAACGAGAAGAACATGAAATTCTTGGCCTCGGAAATCATCAGGCCCCAGGACGGCAGCGGCGGCTGCACGCCGAGCCCCAGGAACGACAGGGCGGCTTCGAGCAGGATGGCGCTGGCCGCTTCGACGGTCGCCACCACGATCAGCTGCGGCGCGACATTGGGCAGGATCTCGCCGAAGATGATGCGCGCCTTGGAGGCGCCGGCCGCTTCCGCCGCCGCGACATAGTCGAGCGAGCGGACCTGCTGGGTCGCCGAGCGCATGACCACGGCGAACCGGTCCCATTTGAGGAAGCCGAGCACGGCGATGACGATAAAGAGCGTGCCGCCGACCATCGACACCACGGCGAGCGCCACCAGCACCACCGGCAGGGCCAGGCGGGTGGTCACCAGGAAGGTGATGGCCATGTCGATGCGGCCGCCGAAATAGCCGGCCGACAGGCCGAGCGCGGTGCCGATGGTGCCCGAGATCAGCATCACGGCGAAGCCGATCAAGAGCGAGATCTGTGCCCCGTAGAGCAGGCGCGAGAGATAGTCGCGGCCGAGATTGTCGGTGCCGAGCGGATGCAGCCAGGTGCCGCGCTCGTACCAGAACGGCGGCACCAGGCGGTTCATCAGGTCCTGGGCATAGGGATCGTGCGGCGCCACCACCGGTGCGGTCAGCGCCATCAGCAGGATCACCAGGAACAGGCCGGAGCCGAACAGGAGACCCTTGTGGCCCTTGACCCGCCGCCACAGCCTGACCGCGGCCGAGGGCTCCTTGACGTCGAACACATTGACTTGGGTTGCGTCGGTCATGTCATGCCACCCTGATGCGCGGATCGAGCCAGGCATTGACCAGGTCGGCGGCGAGCGTCAGCCCGACATAACCGACCGACAACAGCATCAGCACCGCCTGGATCACCGGAAAGTCCTTCTGGCTGATCGCCTGATAGGCGAGATAGCCGAGCCCATCGAGGGCGAACACGGTTTCCACCACGATCGAGCCGCCGAGCAGGAAGCCCATCTGCACGGCGGTCAGCGCCACCACGGGGACCAGCGCATTGCGCAGCGCATGCTTGATCACGACCGTCGAGGCCGGCAGGCCCTTGGCGCGCGCGGTACGGACATAGTCGGAGGCGAGCACGTCGATCATGCCGGCGCGGATCAGCCGCATGAACGGCGGCGTGACGTAATAGCCGAGCGCGATCGTCGGCATGACGAAGTTTTCCCAGCCGTCGGCGCCCGACACCGGCAACCAGCGCAGACCGATGGCGAAGACCATGATCAGGCACAGCGCGAAAAAGAAATTGGGCAGCGCCTGGCCGACCACGGCGATGGCGAGGCAGAGCCGGTCGATCCAGGAATTCTGCCAGATCGCCGCCATGACCCCGAGCGGGATCGAAACGACGAGCGCGAAACCGATCGACAAAAGGCCGAGAACGAGGGTCGTGCCGATCTTCTCGCTGATCAGGTTGACCACCGGCGACTTGTAATAGAGCGACTGGCCGAAATCGCCGGTGATCGTCCGGCCGAGCCATTCGAGATATTGCAGCAGCAAGGGCCGGTCGAGGCCATATTGCTGGCGGATCATCGCGATGTCCTCGGCGCGCGCGCCTTCGCCGGCAATGGCGATGGCGACATCGCCCGACAGGCGCAGCAGGAGGAAGGCGAGCGCCGAGACCGCGAACGCAACCAGCGCGGCGAGCCCCAATCGCTTCAGCGTATAGATCAACATCGGTTCAGTCGTCCTGACGTCCCGAGCCGCGCGGGCCAAAGAGCTGGAAAAGAAGAGCTTGAAAAGCAGCACCTGGGGCGGTGGTCCCACCCCAGGTGCTGTCCTGCCATGCCAGGCCCGTCATTGTCACGGGCGCAGAGACCCGGTCACCGCGCCAGGCGGCGACCCATTGCCGGTTACTTCCAGCGCATTTCCCAGAACCGCGGCAGCTCGTCCGGATAGGGCGTGAACTCGAGGTCCTTGGTCGCGGCATAGAAGGTGACGAGCGAATAGAGCGGCACCGAAAAAGCCTGTTCCGAAATGCGTGCGAGCGCATCGCGATAGGCGGCCTTGCGCTGCTCCGGATCGGTCACGGTGTCGCCGCGCGACAGAAGGGCGATCAGTTCGGGATCGCGCGTCACGTCGTCGTCGACGCCCTTGTAGAAGACCGAGGTCGAGGCCGAGGTGTCGTTGACCGAGAACGAGCCCCAGGTCTGGTGCGCCAGGCCGACGCGGTTGGCCCGGTTCTGCTCGCGGAACGTCGCATATTGACCGAAGCGCAAGGTCGCGCGGATGCCGACGGCGCGCAGATAGCCGATCATCGCCTCGGCCTGGTTGCGCTCGCGATAGGAGTGCAGCTCGAGATCGAAGCCATTGGGGAAGCCGGCCTCGGCGAGCAGCTGGCGCGCCTTGGCGGGATCATAGGGATATTGCGTCGCCCGCGAATCGTCGCAGCCGAACTGCGTGCGGAAGCAGATCGCGTTCAGCACCTGCGAGCCCGGGCCGACGAGCTGGCTCGCCATGGTCGAGCGATCGATGGCGTGATTGATCGCCCGGCGGACGCGGACGTCGCGCAGCGCCGGCGTCGGCGACTGCTCGGAGGTCGCCATCTGCAGGAAGGCGATGCGCATGGTCTCGCCCGAGACGATCTGCAGGGTCGGCATGGCGCGCATCTGCGCCGCCTGGTCGGGCGCGATGTTCATGATGAAATCGAGCCCGCCGGCCAGCATCTCGGCCACCTGGGTCTGGCGGTCGGGAATGAAGCGGATGACCACGGTCTCGATCGTCGGCTGCGGCTTCGGGCTGTCGCGGAAATAGTCGGGATTGCGCCGCAGGGTGATCTGCTTGCCGATCTGGTGGTCGGTGACCCGGTAGGGGCCGGTGCCGATCGGCTTCTCGTTCATGCCGCGCGGGCCGACCTGGGCATAATATTCGTTGGGATGGATGACGATCGGGCCGGCAAGATATTCGATCGCCGCCGGGAACGGCCGGCGGGTGACGATGCGGACCTTGAACTTGTCGATCTTCTCGACGCGCTGGATCCAGCTGACATTCTGCTGGGTGACCGATTTGTTGGCCGGGTCGGAGACGAAGTTCAGCGTGAACACCACGTCGTCGGCGTCGAATTCCTCGCCATTGTGGAACTTGACGCCCTGGCGCAGGTCGAGCTCCAGCGTGCGCTCGTCGATCCAGCGCCAGGCGGTGGCGAGCTGGCCGCGATATTCGTTGGTCTTGGGATCGCGATAGATCAGCGTGTCCCAGACCTGCTGCCCGAGGATCACGCCGATACGGACGCTGTTGTAATAGGGATCGACGTTTTCGGGCACCTGATCATAGCCGAACCGCACCGTATTGGCGCGCTTCTGCGCCTCCGCCGGCATGGCCAGCCCCATCAAAACGGCCGCGCCGAGCACCAGCCCCCAAAAACGCCTCATCGTCACCCTCGTCATGTCTTACCCTGTAGTCAGGGATTATCCTGATCCTGGTGGTCCGCACAAAAAATTGTCAAGGCGACAACCTGTGCATCAGACCTGCCGGAAGGCAATAAAACGGGCAGCGGCCCCGAGCGTGCCGGCCCGGGAGCCGAAAGGCGCGAGATGGCCTTCCGCCACCGCGACCAGGCGGGCGAGTTCGGCGCGCGCCCAGGCCGCGCCGTGCAGCGATACCAGCGTGCCTTTGCCGCGCGCGGCGTCCTTGCCGGTCGCCTTGCCGGCGCTCGACGCGTCGCCCTCATGGTCGATCAGGTCGTCGGCGATCTGGAACGCGAGGCCAATGGTCGCACCATAGGCCTCGAGCGACGCCCGCTCGGTGCCCCGGGCGCCGCCGAGAACGGCACCGGCCACGCAGGCGAAACGGATCAGGGCGCCGGTCTTCATCGCCTGCAATTGGCGGATCTCGGCCTCGGCGAGCGCCAGCGGCGTGCCGCCGGCAAAGCGGCCCTCGGCTTCGAGATCGAGCATCTGCCCCCCCGCCATACCGCCGAGACCGGTGGCGCGGGCCAGCAGCAGGACCAGCTCGGCCCTGACCTGCGGATCGGCATGAACCGCGCCGTCGGCCATCACCTCGAAGGCCAGCGTCTGCAGAGCGTCGCCCGCCAGGATCGCAGTCGCCTCGTCATAGGCCCGGTGCACGGTCGGCTGGCCGCGGCGCAGGTCGTCGTCGTCCATGGCCGGCAGGTCGTCATGGACGAGCGAATAGCAATGGACGAGTTCGAGCGCAGCGCCGGCGCGCAGCGCCTGGGCCTCGGCGACGCCGAACAGGCCGGCGGCCTCGACCACCAGCAAGGGCCGCAGCCGCTTGCCGCCGCCGAGCACGCCGTGGCGCATGGCGCCGAGGAGCCGTGCGGGACGGGCGATCTCGCCGCTGCGCGCGGCGTCCGACAGGATATCGTGGAGGACCGCTTCGACCAGGGAAGCGACATGGGTGAGGCGCGTCTCGAACATGGCCGAGCCGTGGCCGAGGACGGCGCGCGCGTCAAGCCCCACGCGCCGCGCTGGATCGGGTCAGTTCAGCCGGTAGAGCACGCGGAACTGCGCCGGCGACGCATTGATCAGGGTCTGGCCGGAGACCGGCAGGATCGAGATGATCCGGTCGGCGGCGATGCCGCGATCCGACAGGGCGGCGTTCAGCGCCTCGACCCGGGCTTCGGTGATGAACTCGCTGACCACGTCGGAGCGGTTCGACTGGGCATGCTGGGCGACGGCCATGGGATGATCCTTGTGAAGGGGGAAATGCGGCATGCGGAACCAGGCGGCGCCGGCCGAAGCCGGCGCCGCCGCGATCACGGGGTGGAGCGGCTCACTCGGCGGCGAGCGTGCCCGGCAGGTCGGTGACGCCGAGGCCCATGCGGGTGGCGACGCCGATGCCGTAATCCGGGTCGCAGCGGTAGAAATGGCCGACCTGGCGCTTGATGATCTCGACCGGCACGCCCTGCATCGCCTCGGCGATATTGTCCATCAGGCGGTTGCGCTCGGCCGGCGTCATCAGCCGGAACAGGTTGCCCGGCTGGGTGTAGTCGTCATTGCCGGCGCGATGGTCGTAGCGATCGGCATCGCCTGATATCGCCAGCGGCGGCTCGCGATATTGCGGCGCCTCCGCCGGGCCATTGACCGAATTCGGCTCGTAATAGGCATCCGGATTGCCGGTATCGTTGCGGAAGAACCGCATCGCGCCGTCCTTGTGATAGTGATGCACCGGGCAGCGCGGCGCGTTCACCGGCAGCGCCTCGTAATGGGTGCCGAGCCGGTAGCGATGGGCATCGGCATAAGAGAAGATGCGCGCCTGCAGCATTTTGTCCGGCGAGAAGCCGATGCCCGGCACGACGTTGGACGGCGAGAAGGCAACCTGCTCGACCTCGGCGAAATAATTGTCCGGGTTGCGGTTGAGCTCGAGCACGCCGACCTCGATCAAGGGATAGTCGGCATGCGGCCAGACCTTGGTCAGGTCGAAGGGATTGTAGGAGGTCTTTTCGGCATCGGCCTCCGGCATCACCTGGACGCACATGGTCCAGCGCGGGAACTGGCCCTGCTCGATGGCGCCGAACAACGCCTCCTGGTAGCTCTCGCGCGAGCGGGCGATGACCTGGCCGCCTTCGGCATTGGTGTGGAACTTGTGGCCCTGCTGGGTCTTGAAGTGGAACTTGACCCAGAACCGTTCCTGTTTGGCATTGACCATCGAATAGGTGTGCGAGCCATAGCCGTTCATGAACATCGGGGCGACCGGCAGGCCGCGATCCGACATCAGGATGGTCACCTGGTGCAGGCTCTCCGGCGACAGCGACCAGAAATCCCACATCGCCGTCGGCGAGCGCAGATTGGTGCGCGGATGCCGTTTCTGGGTATGGATGAAGTCGGGGAATTTCAGCGGATCGCGCACGAAGAACACCGGCGTATTGTTGCCGACCAGGTCCCAATTGCCTTCCTGCGTATAGAATTTGACCGCGAAACCACGCACGTCGCGCTCGGCATCGGCGGCTCCCAGTTCACCGGCAACCGTCGAGAAGCGCAGCATCAGGTCGGTCTTCTGGCCGATCCGGCCGAACAGGCCGGCGCGCGAATAGCGGCTGATGTCATTGGTGATGGTCAGCGAACCGTGGGCGCCCCAGCCCTTAGCGTGAACCACGCGCTCCGGGATCCGCTCGCGGTTCTGATGCGCCAGCTTCTCCAGCAGCTGATAGTCCTGCAGCAGCAGCGGCCCGCGCGCACCCGCACTCAGCGAATTCTGATTGTCGGAAACCGGCGCGCCGGCGGAGGTGGTCAGGGTCGGCTTTTGGGACATGGGGAGCTTCCATCGCTGTTGGATGGAATGGTTCTAGGCGCCGCTTGTCGATCAAGACCAATCGGAATATCCTGGCCTTCCAATCAGAAAAACTGATCGTGATGGTTTCCTTCAAGCAGCTCCGATACTTCGACGCGGTCGCCCGGCTGAAACATTTCGGCCAGGCCGCCGAGCACTGCGCGATCACCCAGCCGGCGCTCTCCATGCAGATCCAGGATCTGGAGAAAGAGCTGAAGCTTCAGCTCGTCGAGCGGCGGCGCAAGGGCATCCAGCTGACCGAGGACGGCCGCGAGATCGCGCGCCGGGCCCAGCGCATTCTCGCCGATATTCGCGACCTCAGGGACTATGCCCACCATCGCGGCTCACGGCTGTCGGGCACCTTGCGCCTCGGCGTCATTCCATCGGTCGCGCCTTACCTGCTGCCGCGCTTCCTGCCGCTCTTGCGCGATGCCTTCCCGGAGCTGGAGGTCCATATCCGGGAAACCCAGACCCGCCAGCTGACCAGCGAATTGCTCGATGGCGGCCTCGACCTGCTGCTCGCGGCGCTGCCGGTCGAGCATCCCGACATCGAGACGATCAGGCTGTTCGAAGACCGCTTCCTGCTGGCGCTGCCGGCCTCCCGCCACCTGCACGGGCGGGTGCAGGCAACGCCCGACCTCCTGAAGGAGGATCGCCTCCTGCTGCTCGAGGAAGGTCATTGCCTGCGCGACCAGGCCTTGACCTTCTGCAGCCTGCGCAAGGTCGAGAATATCGACACTTTCGGCGCCTCCAGCCTGTCGACCCTGGTCCAGATGGTGGCCAACGGCCTCGGCCTGACCTTGCTTCCGGAGATCTGCGTCGAGGTCGAGGCCCGCCACGGGCCGCTCAGGCTGATGCGTTTCGCCGACCCCGAACCGCACCGCGTCCTCGGCCTCGCCTGGCGGGCGTCCTCGCCGCGCAAGCGCGACTTCGTCGAGCTCGGCCGGATGATCGTTTCGGCGCGGCCGTCCTTTCCCGTCCGCGCCGATGCGACAAAGACCTAGGACAGATCAGGCCCCCCGCGCCCCGGCTTCGTATTGCTCGATCTCCCGCATGTAATTGATCGTGAAGTCGATCTCGTCGAGGCCTTCCAGCAGGCAGTGCTTTCGAAAAGCATCGATCCGGAAGTCGAAGGCCATGCCGCCGGGCATCGTGACCGTCTGGCTCGGCAGATCGATCGCGATCGCCACACCCGGTTCCGCCCGCATCGCCGCGAGCAAGGCCTGCATGGGCTCGGTGGCCAGATGAACCGGCAACACCCCGTTGATCAGGGCATTCTGATAAAAGATATCGCCAAAGCTCTCGGCGATGACCGCCCGGATGCCAATGTCCTGCAAGGCGTAGACCGCGCCCTCGCGTGACGAGCCACAGCCGAAATTCGCACCGGCGACCAGCACTTGCGCGCCGCGATAGATGGCCTGGTTCAGCACGAAATCCGGCCGCTCCGTGCCATCGGCGCAATAACGCAGGTCACGGAAGCAATAGGCCTCGTAACCGAGCTCGCGCTTTTGCACCAGGAAGCGGGCGGGAAGGATCTGATCGGTATCGACATTGTCGAGGGCCAGGGGCACGGCGACGGATTGCAATCGGGTGAATGCCTGCATGATCAGGACCTCGTCACGTCGACCGCATGGCCGTGCAGGGCGACGCCGGCAGCCATGGCGGGGCTCATGAGATGGGTGCGGACGCCGGCACCCTGCCGCCCGACGAAATTGCGGTTCGAGGTCGAGGCGCAGCGTTCCCCTGCCCTGGCCAGATCGCCGTTCATGCCGACGCACATCGAACATCCCGACATGCGCCATTCGAGACCGGCCTCCATGAAAATCCGGTCCAGCCCTTCGGCTTCCGCGGCGGCGCGCACGGCCATCGAGCCCGGCACGACCATGGCCGGAATGACCGCCCGGCGGCCGCGAACCACCTCGGCGGCCGCGCGCAGATCCTCGATGCGTCCATTGGTGCAGGAGCCGATGAACACCCGGTCGAACCGGATATCCCCCATCGGCGTGCCGGCCGACAGGCCCATATAATCGAGTGCCTCACCTTTGCTGGCGCGACGCGACGGATCGGTGATCGCGATCGGATCGGGCACATGGCCGTTGACCGATACGCCATCTTCCGGGCTGGTGCCCCAGGTGACCATCGGTTCCACCGTGCAGGCGTCGATCTCGACCTCCCGGTCGAAATGCGCGTCGTCCTCGCTCGCCAGCCCGCGCCAGGACGCGACCGCCGATTGCCATTGCTCGCCCGTTGGACTGAACGGGCGTCCCTTCACATAGGCGAAAGTCTTTTCATCCGGCGCGACCAGGCCGAATTTGGCGCCCGCCTCGATGGTCATGTTGCACAGCGTCAGGCGCCCTTCGATGGAAAGCGCCTCCACCGCAGGTCCGCAATATTCGATGGCAAAGCCCGTGCCGCCGGCGGCGCCGATCCGCGCGATGACCGTCAGGATCAAGTCCTTCGCGGTGACGCGCGGCCGAAGTTCGCCGGTCACGCGGATGCGCATCTGCTTCGGCTTCTTCTGCCAGAGCGTCTGTGTCGCCAGCGCATGGGCAACCTGCGACGCGCCGACGCCGAAGGCCAGCGCTCCCAGGGCGCCATGCGTGGCGGTATGGCTATCGCCGCAGATCACCGTCAGGCCCGGCAGGCTCAGACCGAGTTCCGGTCCGATGACGTGAACGATGCCCTGGCGTGGATGGGCGAGGTCGAACAGCCTGATCCCGGCCGCGGCGGTATTGACGCCCAGGTCGGAGATGACCTCGCGGCGCGACCTGACATCGATCGCTTCGACGCTGCGGCCATCGGTCGGCGCGTAATGGTCGGCGGTCGCCGTCGTCAGGTCGGGACGTCGGACCGTCAGCCCCTTGCGCTTGAGCAGGGCAAATCCGTTGCGCGACCCCTCATGCAGCAAATGCCGGTCGATATAGAGCAGCGTGCCGGCGATCGGATGCTCCATCACGGAGTGCCGCGCCCAAAGCTTGTCGAAAAGCGACCGCGGCCCGGCCACGCCGGCGGATATCGGCTCATGCGGCACCGATTCAGGCGACATCGGTTCAGGCGACATGGGAGAACCTCGCGAACCCGAGTGTCTGCTGGGCCAGCAGCCGCAGGCGCGCATCGATATCGGGGTTGGAACAGTGACCCTCGGCGTCGAACCGGCACTCGCTCGAATTGATCGCGACGCCCATCGGGGTCGGCCATCCGCGCAAGGCGTGGATCACCGCGCGCAGGCTGGCCAACGTCGTCCCCATGGCCTGGTCGCCATAGGCGCAGACGATCGTGCCGATCGCCCGGCCGTCGAGATAGGGCCGCCGGTCGCCGCGCAGTTCCTCAACGCAGTCCAAGGCGTTCTTGATCATCCCGGACATGATGCCGTGATAGGCTGGAGTCGATATGATCAGGCCGTCGCAGCGCCGGACGGCATCGACCAGGCGGATCGCCCGGTCGTCGGCGAGCCTGCCCGCGCCATAATTGGGAAAATCCAGATCCGCCGAAACGAAGGCTGCGACGTCGGCGCCGCCTGCCTCGGCATGACGCAAGGCGGTCATCAACGCCTTCTCGCTGGAGGAATTGTCGGAGGTGGTACCGCCGATGCCGACAATGTAGGGACGATACTGAGCCATGGCCGTTCAACTCCCTGGTTCGGTTGATGAAAAAGCGCGCTTGGGCCATGCCGGCCGGAAGCGGCGGTTCACGGCGCACACGCGCGCAGGCGGTTCCATTCTGCGCCGCCGGCGCGCGCCACACCGTCCTGGATGCCGATATCGCCCGGAGGCACTGGATGACGCCCGGCCTGCCGCGCGGCCGCCAGAACCTGTTCCGACATTCCCATGACGGACTTCAGCAGGATGCTCGGCAGGATTGCGATGCGATAACCCATCGCCGCGGCGTCGGCGAAGCAGACGTCAGGGGTCTTGCCGCGCCAGACGATGTTCAGGAGACAGGGGCCCTGGACCCGCCGGGGGATCGCGGCCATCTCGTCGAGGTCCTGGGGGGCCTCGACAAAGGCGACATCGGCTCCGGCGTCGAGCGCCCGGTTGGCACGATCGATCGCGGCATCCAAGCCTTCGAGCGCGCGGGCGTCGGTCCGGGCGATCAGGACAAAATCCCGGGTCTCCCGCGCCCTGGCGGCGGCCTTGATCTTCGCGATGAACTCGTCGGCCGGGACGATCGCCTTATTGTCGAAGTGACCGCATTTCTTCGGAAAAACCTGGTCCTCGATATGCATCGCGCCGACGCCGGCCCGCTCATATTCGCGCACCGCGCGCGCCGCATTGAGTTCGTTGCCGAAGCCGGTATCGCCGTCGGCGATCAGCGGTATCGACAAGGACCGGGCGATCCGGCCGGCCACGGCGACCATTTCCGTCATGGTCAGCACGCCGAAATCCGGAAAGCCATGGGAGGCGGAGACGCCGGCGCCGGTCATATAGGCTGCCTTGAAACCGGCGCGCTCGATGGCCCCCGCGGTCAGGCAGTCATAAGCCCCCGGCGCCAGTATCATCTCGGTGGTCGCGAGCATTTCTCGGATGGATGAAGCCATTTTCGCTCTCATTCGATGCGTGATCCGGCGTCAGACGCCCAGATAGGACTTGATGTCGGACTGTCTCGCCGCGACCTCGTCGCTGCGGATCATGTCGACGATGCGCCCGCTCGCCATGACGTAGTGCCGGTCGGCGACGGCCGCGGCGAAGCGATAGTTCTGTTCGACGAGCAGAATGGTGTAGCGCCGGGCGCGCAGGCGCTTCAGGATCCGGCCGATCTCCTGGACGACGACGGGAGCGAGCCCCTCGGTCGGCTCGTCCAGGAGCAGAATGCGCGATCCCGTGCGCAGGATCCTGGCAATGGCCAGCATTTGCTGCTCGCCACCCGACAGCTTGGTGCCCTGGCTGTTCAGCCGCTCCCGCAAATTCGGAAACAGCGCGAAGACCTCGTCCATCGACAATCCGCCCGGCTGCAGGACCGGCGGGAGCAGCAGGTTTTCCAGCACCGTCAACGACGAAAAGATGCCGCGGTTCTCCGGACAATAGGCAATGCCCATGCGGGCGATGCGCCGTGCGGGCAATCCGACCGTCTCGGCCCCGGCGAGCCCGATCGAGCCGGTCCGGCCGGGCAGCAGGCCCATGATCGCCTTGAGCGTGGTCGATTTGCCCGCGCCGTTGCGGCCGAGCAGGGTCACGACTTCGCCATCCGCCAGGTCGAGATCGACGCCGTGCAGGACATGGCTTTCGTCGTACCAGGCGTTGAGGTCGCGCACCCTGAGGAGGCAGTCGCGTCGATCGGCGGCGCTGTCAGTCATGGTCGGATCCGATATAGGCTTCCTGAACCTGGGGATTGCCGGAAACCTCCCGATAATCGCCCTCGGCCAGCACCCGCCCCCGCGCCAGCACGGTGATCCGGTCGCAAAGGGCGGCGACCACCGGCAGGTTGTGCTCGACCATCAGGATGGTCCGCCCCTTGCGGATGCGCAGGATGAGTTGCGAAACGCGCTCGACATCCGCCGGCGACATGCCGGCCATCGGTTCGTCGAGCAGCAGGACCCGCGGGTCCAGAGCCAGCGTCGTCGCCAGTTCAAGGGCCCGTTTGCGGCCATAGGGCAGCAGCGCGGCATTGACGTTGCGAAACGCGGCCAGGTCGACCTGTTCGAGAATGGCGTCGGCCTCTGCCTCCAGGTCGGCAAGCGAGCGATCGCTCTTCCAGAACTGGAAGAGGCGCCGGGTCCGGCTCTGCAGCGCGACGCAGACGTTCTGCACCGCGCTCAAGCCCGGAAACACGGCCGAGATCTGGAACGACCGGACGAGGCCGCGCCGGGCGATGGCGGCCGGCTCGAAGCTGGTGATGTCCTGGCCGCCGAAGAAGATCTGGCCCGCCGTCGGCGTGAGAAACTTCGTGATCAGGTTGAAACAGGTCGTCTTGCCGGCGCCGTTCGGGCCGATGAGCGCGTGAATGCTGCCTTCCGCCACACGCAGATCCACCCCGTCGACGGCGCGGAAGCCCGAGAACTCCATCGCGAGTTGGCGTGTCTCGATCATGACCCGAGGCGCGGGCCCCACGCCTTCGGTGGTCGGTCGCGCGGCCATCACAGCGGCCTCCCGATCTTGCGCGAGAGGACACCGACAATGCCGTCGCGGAACAGCAGGACCGAGATCACGAAGATCAGTCCCTGCAGGAAGACGACCCATTCGCCGAAGCCCGCCAGATAGTTCTGGCTGATCACGATGACGCTCGCCCCGACAATGGGACCGAGGATCGTGCCGACCCCGCCGACCAGCGTCATCAGCACGACCTCGCCCGAGGTCGCGATGTGGACGTCGACCAGCGAGGCGATCTGGAAGACGATGGCCTTCATCGATCCGGCGAGGCCGGAAAGACCGGCGGAAATGACGAAGACGGCGAGCTTGTAGGACCTCACGTCGAGGCCGAGCGATATCGCGCGCGGCTCGTTGCCGCGGATCGCGCGGAGCACCTGCCCGAACGGCGAAAAAGCCAGCCGGTATGTCAGCATCAGCACAGCGAAGAAGACCGTCGCGATGACGAAATACAGCGTCACGTCATTCTTCAGGTCGATCAATCCGAAGAGATTGCCGCGCGGCACGTTCTGGATGCCGTCCTCGGCGCCGGTGAACGGCGAGCGAAGGGCGACGAAATAGACCAGTTGGGCGAGGCCGAGCGTCACCATCGTCAGGTAGATGCCCTGGCGGCGGGTCGCCAGGGCGCCGAAGACCGCCCCCAGCACGATGCCCGCCAGCGTTCCCAGCGCGACGGCGGCCTCGGGCGGCAGCCGCCAGACCAGCGCGGCATAAGCGGCGACATAGCCGCCGGCGCCGAAGAACGCCGCATGGCCGAAGGACAGCAATCCGCAATGACCGAGCAGAAGATTGAAGGCGATCGCGAACAGCGCGAAGCACAGGAGCTTCATCAGGAAGATCGGATAGACCAGCGCGGGCAGGACGATCAGCGCCACGGCCAGCCCGAGGAAGATCCAGCGGAAATGCGTGCGGCTGCGGGCCGGGTCGGCGAGGCCCGCGCAGGCGGGAGCCTCGGGGGCGAGCGGAGAGGAAACCGACATGACTGTCTCAGTACTTTCCAAGCAATCCCGAGGGGCGGATCATGATCACCACGATCATCGCGACGAAGATCACGACGGAGGATGCTTCGGGGTAGAATATCTTGGTCAGGCCCTCGAGGATCCCGAGGGAGAAGCCGCTGATGATCGACCCCAGTATCGAACCCATCCCGCCGATGACGACGACGGCGAAGACGATACTGAGCATCTCCACACCCATTTGCGGGCTGATCGTATAGATCGGGCCCGCGAGAATGCCGGCGAAGCCGGCAAGGGCGGCGCCCGCGCCGAAGGTCAGCGTGACCAGCATCGGCACATTGACGCCGAAGGCCGAGACCAGGTCCGGGTCTTCATTGGTGGCGCGCAGATAGGACCCGAGCCGCGTCTTCTCGATCGCATACCAGACGGCAAAGCAGATCAGGATCGACACGACGATGATCCAGGCCCGGTATTTGGGCAGGAAGACGAAACCCAGATTCCAGCCGCCGCGCAGCTCCGCCGGGATGCCATAGGGCAGGCCCGACGAACCGAAGAGACCCTGGAAGAGGGATTGCAGCATCAGCGCGATGCCGAAGGTCAGGAGCAGGCCGTAGATCGGGTCGAGGCCACGAAGGCGGGAGATCAGCAGGCGATCCAGCGCCATGCCGAAAGCGCCGACGATCAAGGGCGACAGCAACAGTGCCCACCAATAGCCGATGCCGAGATAGTTCAGCATGAGCCAGGCGCACATGGCGCCCAGCATGTAGATCGCGCCATGGGCGAAATTGATGATGTGCAGGAGACCGAAAATGATCGCAAGGCCGAGGCTCATCAGCGCGTAGAACGAACCGTTGATCAGCCCGATCAGCAACTGCCCGCTGAGAACCTGCGCTGAAATTCCGAACATGATTGCTTCGCGCGCTCCTGGCTCGCTGGTCTGTATCGGGCCGGCGACGCCGCCGGCCCCGTTGCGGTTCGACGATGAGGCGGCTCAGCGCAGCAGCGGGCAGGCGCTTTCGGCGATCGGCCGGAAGGCATCCTCGGCGGCAACCCTGGTGACCAGGCTGACCGCGTCCCACGGCGCCGTGCTCGGATCCGCCGGCCCCTTGGCGCGCATCAGGTACATTTCATGCATCATGCGGCCGTCGCGACGGACCTGCCCCGACGGGGTAAAATTGTCCGAGATTGTCATCGCGTGCAGGTTCCTCAGCACCGCCGTGGCGCCGTCGGTTTTCGCCGCCTCGATGGCCTTCAGGTAGGAACGGACCGCCGAATAGACGCCGGCATGGGCCTGGCCCGGATTGGAACCGCGGCGACGGTTGAATTCGCGGGCGAGCTGGCGCGTGCCGTCGTTGAGGTCCCAGTAGAAGGCATCGATATACTGAAGGCCCTCCGCATCCTCCCGGCCGAGCGCCAGGATATCGACCATGGTGATGGCCGGGCCGACGATGCGCAGCGTATCGCCCTTGATGCCGAACTCCCGGGCCTGCTTGACCGCGCGAACGAAGTCGGTGCCGGAATTGGCGAAGACGAGGACATTGGCGCCGGACGCCTGCGCCTGCATGATGAAGGATGAATAGTCGTTGTTGCCGGTCGGATGCCAGATGGTTCCGACCACCTGGCCGCCGCGCGCGGCGATCGTCTTGGTCATCACCTCGACGAGCGAGCGGCCGAATGCGCTGTCCATGCCGATGAAGAACCATTTCGTGCCACCGCTGCCGCTGACCGCGTTCGCCATGGAACGGCCGGTGGCATAGGTGTCATAGGTCCAGTGGATGCCGTTGGGCGAGCAGCTGTCATTGGTCAGCCGATCCGTGCCGGGTCCGGAGAACAGCACGACCCGGTTCTTTTCCTTGACCAGCTCCTGCACGGCCAAGGCGACCGCCGAGCTCCCGAGGTCGACGATGGCATCGACCTGTTCGACGTCGAGCCACCGGCGCGCGATGTTCAGGCCGACATCCGGCTTGTTCTGATGGTCGGCGGAGACCAGCACGATCGGCACGCCGCCAATGGCGCCGCCGAACTCGTCGATCGCCATTTGCGCGGCGGCCACCGAACCTGCGCCGGTCTGGTGCGAGAACGGCCCCGACATGTCGGTGAGCACACCGATCTTGATGACATTGTCCGACATCTGGGCCGAGGCCGTTCCCGCCAGCAGGGTGCCGAGCGTCAGGATGCAGGCGTGAAGAATTCTTTTCATTGTTTCCTCCCGGAATGAATGCTGGATGCAGCGGCCATGAGCCGGCTACAGACGTCCTCCGTCGATGACGAAATCGGCGCCGGTGACGAAGGCCGCCTCGTCGGAAGCCAGGTAGAGCGCCATGGCCGCGACCTCGTCGGCCCGACCCAGACGCTTCGCCAGGCGGCCCTCGCTCAGACCCGCCATGACTTTCTCCTGCTGTGGCCGCGACATGTTCGAAATGAAGGCGCGCGGCATCGGCGTGTCGATCGCACCCGGCAGGATCGAATTCACCCGGATCGGAGCAAGCTCGATCGCCGCGACCCGCGACATCATCGCAACCGCCGCCTTGGACGCCGAATAGGCGCTCATATTGGCCGTCGGTTTGGTCGCCGCGCCCGACGACATGTTGATGATCGCGCCGCTCTCGGCCATCAGCGGCGCCAGGGTCCGCATCAGCAGGAACGGACCGGCGACATTGACCGCCATGAGACGGTCGAGATCGGCGAGGCTCGTCTCCAGGAGCGGCTTGCCGACCATCGCGCCGGCATTGTTGACCAGGATATCGAGCCGGCCCCAGATCGCCTTGACGTGATCGCCGAAGCGGGCGACCGCACCCTCCGAGGTCACATCCAGGTCATAGGGGAGGCAACGCTGCGCGACCTCGTCCTGGCCATCGCCCGCCCCGCCGCCGAACATCCCGTCATCGGCGCCGATATCCGCGCCGATCACCGTTGCGCCCTCGCGGGCGAAACGCCTGCAAATCGCCATGCCGATGCCGCCGCGGGCGCCGGTGACCACGACGGTCTTGCCACTGAGGGCCTGTCTGCTCTGCATCACCAACACCCCCGCTCAATGCCTCAGACCGCTTTGCTTCAGCAACGGCATCACTCTGTCGCGGAAATGTTCGAGCTCGGAAGCGTAGTCGACGAAATACATCACCAGGCCGTGGACGCCGCGCCGGGCATAGTCGTTCATCTGATCGACGATCTGTTCGGGCGTGCCGATCAGCGGGTGCGTGCCGTAGCCCGCCACGAACCGGCGCGCACGCTCTTCGAAACCCTGTTTGAACGAACCGCTTTCGATGCCGAGCGTCGCCATCATGCTGCGCGCCGCTTCCCAGTCGCCATGATCGAGAATGCTCTGAAACGCCGCCTGGGCCTCCGCCTCGGTGTCGCGGCAGACCACCAGCGCCGAGCACATCAGCGCGACGTCGCGGTCATATTCCTTGTCGGCGCGCTCCTTGACGCTCAGCAACCGCTCGATGTCGTCGGGACGCGACGGCGATCCGAAGCTGATGTCGACATTACGCGCGGTGAACTCGATGCCGGCCGGCGACGTGCCGGCATTGACCAGAACCGGGCCGGGCCGCTGCAGCGGCTTGGGGCTCGATTCCAGGCCTGCCAGGTCGAAATATTGGCTCTTGAAGTCAAACGGCTCACGGTCGGTCCAGAGCCGCTTGACCACGTCGAGCCATTCCTCGCCGTAGCGGTAGCGGTCGTCATGCTCACGCAGGCCGGTGCCGAACATGGCCATTTCCGAACGAAACCAGCCCATCACGACATTGAGGCCGAACCGTCCGTTCGAGATGTGATCGATGGTCGCGGCCTGCTTGGCCGCAACGACGGGATGGGTGAGACCGACATGGGAGGTCGCGAAACACATGATCCTGTCGGTTGCCTCGGCCATGCCGGCAGCCCAGGTATAGACGTCGAAATTGGTGCCGTTATGGTTGGACTGGCCACCCTGGCCCTTCCATCGGCCGATCGGCAAGGCCACTTCCAGGCCCATCCTGTCGGCGATCTGGACGATCCGGCGGTTCTGCTGCCACGACATCTGGTGCTCGGTCGGCAAGGTCGTAATGACGCTGCCGCCGCTGCAGTTCATGGCGAAGACGCCGAGCTTGAGCTTCTGATCATTGAAGATCGGAATGTTCTGGCGCCGGTATTCGCGCAATTCTTCGCGGTTCATGGATCTGGCTCCGGGCCGTCCGCCATAAGGCCGGACGGCCGCATTGGGGGCGTCAGTCGAACGACACGGCGTCGGAGGTCGTGATCGCCGCGAAGCGGCCGAGCACGGCGATCGAGTCGTCATGATCCCGCGCGGTTGCCGCCGCGCAGCAATCCTCGATGACGACGCAGACATAGTCTCGGTCGTGAGCCTCGCGGATGCCGGCCTGCACGACGGCGGCCGTCGATACGCCCGACATGAACAGGCGCGTGATGCCGTGAGCGCGCAGGAAGACCTCGAGATTCGTGCCGTAGAACGGGCTGACCCGGTGCTTGGTGACCAGGAGGTCCGTCTCGCGGCGGTCGAGATCGGGATGGATCTCGGTTCCCCAGGAGTCCAGTTTGAAAATCCCGTATTTCCGGGCCGCGCTGAACATCGGCGAGGTCGACGGGCATTCACGGTAGTCGCTGGAGAAACCGACCCGGACGAAGACGACCGGCACGCCGGCCGCCCGCGCCTTTTCGATCACCGCCGCCGTCCTGGCCAGGACATCGCGGCTGCGGACCTGCTCACCGAGCGGTCCGGCGCCATTCGGCCCGTCCTTGTGGACCAGATCGTTTTGCAGATCGAGAACGAGATAGGCTGACGACATCGGAGTGACTTCCTTTTTTGGCGCAGCCGAACACCCCGCGTCTGTTGCGCGGCCGGTGGAGCTGACGGTTTGCGGTGGGGCGGACGGGTGCGGACGGCAGCGGCGCCGTGATCAGCCCGTGGCCCGATTTTTGGTTGCCCGGGACGATCCCGCACGCCTGGAGCGGCGGCACGGCTGGCTGGGCCTCGCGACGATCGAGGCGCCCTGACGGCTTGGAACGGCGTTTCCCGGATGAAGAGTCATAAAGCGCTCTTTTTTGGAATTGATTTCCATTATTTCTGATCGCCGTCAGCGATCTTGTCAAGCCCTTTGGCCGGAAACGGCCCGAGCCAATATGAGCGCCAGCGGCATGTGCGAAATTTAAGGCGCAATATCAAATTGTTAGACGATCACAGGCACGCCGCTTCCATTGCGGCAAAGGCCTGGATTTGCAGCGAATATTGGAATACATTTCCATCTCGCCGGGCGAATGCGCCGGGCATCTGCCAACCGCAAGATCACTTTCATGGCCATCAAGAGCAGCACGCCGCCCACCACGCGATCGAAGGTCCGTCAGGGCGGAAGTGGCAACGACCTGACCGGCGACAATGCGGACGACAGCCAGGTCATCGCGGCGCTGGCGCGTGGGCTGGAGGTGCTAGGCGCGTTTCACCTGGGCGACCGGCAGCTCGGCAATCACGAGCTGGCCACTCGGACCGGACTTCCCAAGGCGACCGTCTCGCGCATCACCTTCACGCTCGCCAAGAGCGGCTTCCTGTCGTTCGATCAAAGGCAGCGGATGTATCATCTGGGGCCCAAGGCCCTGAACCTCGGCTTCGTCGCCCGGGCCGACGCGGATATTCGCGGCAATCTCCGCCCCATGATGCAGCAGTTCGCCAACGAGACCGGGCTGAATATCGGGCTCGGCGTCCGCGACAAGGACTCGATGCTCTATATCGACACCTGGGAGGGAACCGCGCTGGTGGGCCTGAAGGTCTATCCCGGTTTCCGCATTCCCTTTTTCACCACCGCGATGGGGCGCGCCTACCTGGCGGCGCTCACTCCGGGAGAGCTGCAGATCCAGCTGGGCGAGCTCGCCCGGCAAATGGTCAATGATGGCCTGTCCAAGGAGGACGTGGACAAGCAGATCGACCACTACCAGCAATATGGCTTTTCGATCAGCCTCGGCGACTGGGTCGAGGACATCGGCACCATCGCGGTGCCGTTCAGCCGTCCCGACCGGCGGCAGATCTATGTCATCAGCGTCGGCGGCCCGATCTACCGCATGACGCGGTCGGTCATCTATGACGAACTCGGCCCGCGCTTGATCGCATTTCGCAACAGCATCGAGAGCAGCACGATATTCTAGCCGGCAGAGCCGGGCCCGAACGTCAGTCCTGGTCCTTGTGCACGAGAATGTTGACGAGCTTGCCGAGCGGATCGCGCACATAGAAGCGCCTGACGCCCCAGGGCTCGTCGGCCGGCCCATAGACGATCGGAACGCCCGCGCCCCGCATCCGGTCGAGCGCCGCGTCGAGATCGTCGACCTCGATCGACAGGTCCGGCACCGGCGTGCCGGAACCGCCCTGCGAGGCGAAGCTGACCTGCACGTTCATCGGGCGGTCGGCGCCATAGGTCGCGATCCAGCCGTGATCCATGAGCAGGTCGAGGCCGAGCAGGTCCTGGTAGAAGCGCCTGGCGGCGGCGACATCCGCCGTCGCGATATTGGCGACGATCCGTTTGACTTTCATGCCCAGCCTTTCGCATGGCCGCGGAGACCCGAGACCGGCCGGCCTCGGGATCAGGCGGCCGCAGGCCCCGCCGCCTGGCCTTCGGCGGGCGCCCCCGTCCCCTTGGCGGCATGGTCCAGGATACCCTTGGCGATCTCGCGTTCGCCCATGATCACGACATCCGCGCCATGTCCGGTCAGATGCTCGACCTCGGCATCGAAATGAGCCCGCGCGATCACCCTGATTCCCGGATTGACCGCCTTGGTCTTGTCGATGATCTGGCCGGCCTCGAAGGCGTTCGGAATGGCCAGGATCAGCCTGGCGGCCCCGGCCACATTGGCGGCTTTGAGGATATCGCTGCGGGCCGCATTGCCGGCGATCGTCTCGATCGCCTCGTCATGCAGGCGTGCCACCAGCTTGTCGGCATCCTCGATGACCAGGAAGGGTTGGCCTTGCTGCTTCAGTCCGGCCCCGACCAGGCTGCCGACCCGGCCGTAACCGACCAGGATGGTATGGCCGGTCAGCGCCGTGGTCTCTGGAACGTCGTCGTCGGCATGAGCGGAGGCAGCCGCCCCCGCGGCCGGTCCGCCGGCCGGCGCCGTGGCGTCCGGCTGAGCGCCGTCCTTGCGATCGGACCGCCCCTTGAGCCAGCCGACCGCCGCGAAGGCGACCGGATTGAGCAGGATCGACAGAATCGCGCCGGCGAGGATCAGGTCGCGCCCACGCTCCGGCAGAAGCTTCAGCTGGACACCGAGCTCGGCCAGGATGAACGAGAATTCGCCGATCTGCGCCAGGCTCGCCGAAATGATCAGCGCGGTGGCCGCGGGGTAACCGAAGGCGAGCACGATCAGGAAGGCGGCGACCGACTTGCCGATCACGATGATGAACAGCGTCGCCAGGACCGCGCCGGAATCGGCGACCAGGTTGACCGGCGAGACGAGCATGCCGACGGACACGAAGAACAGCACCGAAAAGGCGTCGCGCAGCGGCAGCGACTCTTCCGCCGCACGGTGGCTCAGCGGCGACTCGCTCATGATCATGCCGGCGAAGAAGGCGCCCAGCGCGAAGGACACGCCGAACAGCTTGGCCGCGCCGAAGGCGACGCCGAGCGCGATCGACAGCACAGCGAGCCTGAACAATTCGCGCGAACCGGTATGCGCGACATAATGCAGGATCCACGGGATGATCCGCCGCCCGACCACCAGCATGAGCCCGACGAAACCGGCGACCTTGACGACGGTCAGCGCGATGGTGCCGGCGACGCCGAGGCCGAGATAGGCGGTCAGCGGATCGGCCGCGGCCATCTGGCTGGTGCCGCCGAGCAGACCCGACAGCGCCGGCAGCAGCACCAGCGCCAGCACCATGGCGAGATCCTCGACGATCAGCCAGCCGACCGCGATCCGGCCTCTTTCGGTATCGATCAGCCGGCGCTCCTGCATGGCGCGCAGCAGCACCACCGTGCTGGCGACCGACAGCGCCAGGCCGAATACCAGGCCGGCGCCGAAGCTCCAGCCGAGCAGCCAGGCGAGCCCCGCCCCCATGGCGGTCGCCACCGCGATCTGCACCACGGCGCCGGGCAGCGCGATGGCGCGCACCGACAGGAGGTCCTTCAGCGAGAAATGCAGGCCGACGCCGAACATCAGCAGGATGACGCCCATCTCGGCCAGTTCCGGCGCGAGTTTCTGATCGGCGACGAAACCCGGCGTATGCGGCCCGACCAGCACGCCGGCCAGGAGATAGCCGACCAAAGGCGGCACGCGAAACCGGTTGGCTATCGCGCCGAAGACGAAGGCCAGTCCGAGACCCATGACGATGGTGGCGATCAGCGGCGTGTCATGAGGCATGGGCTGGCGACGGCCTTTCCGAACGAGCGGTTGCGAGGGCTGGATAGTTTGGCTGATTTCAACCAATATGGTTGACACCCTCCGGTTTACGCAAGGCCAAAGGCTAGGCGATCTCGTGTTTTTGGCGATCTCGTGATTTTGGCGATCCCATGATTTTGTTGCCTGAACAGTGCCGGGCCGCCCGCGCCCTGCTGGACTGGTCCCAGGAGCGCCTCGCCAGCCTCGCCGATGTCTCGCGCAGCACCATTCGCGGCTTCGAGGGCGGCCACCACGACCTGCACGCCACCACCGAGGCGCAGATCGTCAAGACCTTCGAGGCCGCCGGGATCAGGCTGCTGCCCGATGGCGAGAACGGGCCTGGTGTCCGGCTGAAACGTCCCAAATAGCTGGAATCGAACACGAAATGCCGACCGGAGCGGCGGCGCGCGACGCCCTCCCCGGGCCTTCCATGGGGCTTTCGCACCGGTCATGAGCGAGGCGCGCGGGAGCCTTGTTGCAAATGATTTGCAAAAGCCTTGACGCCGGGCGGTGATCATGGAACCAAATGGAGTGACAAAACGCCGCAATCGGATGACCGGATGACCATGGCCCGCACCAATCAAGGCGACGCTGCTCCTCGGGGATGGCGGCGGGCGCGCGGCGAAGCGTCGCTGGTCGAAGTCTTCCGTTCGGTCCGCGTTCCGACAACCGGCACGCCCTGGCGCAAGTTCCTGGCTTTTCTCGGCCCCGGCTATCTCGTCGCGGTCGGCTACATGGATCCGGGCAACTGGGCCACCTCGCTCGCCGGCGGCTCCAAATTCGGCTACGCGCTGCTGTTTGTCGCCCTGCTCTCCAACATCATGGCGATCATCCTGCAGTCGCTCTGCGCCAGGCTCGCCATCGCCACCGGCCGCGATCTCGCCCAGGCCTGCCGCGACGCCTATCCGCGCTGGACCGCCTGGCCGCTCTGGGTGCTGGCCGAGGTGGCGGTGATCGCCACCGATCTGGCCGAGGTGATCGGCACCGCGATCGGCCTGAACCTGTTGTTCGGCATTCCGCTCGAGATCGGCGTGGTCATCACCGCGCTCGACGTCTTCCTGATCCTCTGGCTGCAGACCAAGGGCTTCCGCTGGATCGAGGCCTTCATCATCACGCTGATCGGCGTCATCGCGTTCTGCTTCCTGGTGCAGATCGCCATGGCCAATCCGGACTGGAGCGAAGTCATCAAGGGCTTCGCGCCGACCACCCGGATCGTCACCAATCCGGACATGCTCTATCTGGCGCTCGGCATTATCGGCGCGACCGTCATGCCGCATAATCTCTACCTGCACTCCTCCATCGTGCAGACACGCGCCTTTGGCGAAGGCATTCCAGAGAAACGCGAAGCGCTGAAATATGCGACGCTGGATTCGACCTTCGCGCTGATGTTCGCCCTGACCATCAATGCCTCGCTGCTGATCCTGGCCGCCGCCGCGTTCAATAAGACCGGCAATACCGGCGTCGAGGAATTGCAGCAGGCCCATTCGCTGCTCACCCCCCTGCTCGGCTCGGCCATCGCGCCGAGCCTGTTCGGCATCGCGCTGCTCTGCTGCGGCCTCAATTCGACGGTCACCGCCACCATGGCCGGCCAGATCATCATGGAAGGCTTCATCGATATTCGCATCGCGGCCTGGCTCCGGCGCCTGGTCACACGCTGCATCGCCATCGTCCCGGCCATCGTCGTGACCATTCTTTATGGCGAGGGCCAGACCGCCAAGCTCCTGATCCTCAGCCAGGTCATCCTGTCGCTGCAGCTGCCCTTCGCCATCGTGCCGCTGATCCATCTCAGCGCCTCGCGCGAGCGCATGGGCGAACTGGTGTCGCCACGCTGGCTGACCGCCATAGCGGTGCTGATCGCGCTGACCCTGATCGTGCTCAACATCAAGATCATCGTCGACTTCGCCGGCGGATGACGCCGCGGCCGGCCGGAGCGGCATTCGGCTGCCCCGCGAGGCCGGTCGAATGCCTGTGATCGCCTGATCATTCCGGCCCCCCGAGCGCGTCGACGACCAGGCCGGCCGCGCCGAGCGCCGTGCCGAGGCCGCAGATCAGCAGCCAGCCGCCGAAGGCCCAGGCCGCGCCCGCGACCGCCGAACCCACCGCCCCGCCCAGGAAGAACAGCCCGACGAACAGCCCGTTGAGCCGTCCGCGCGCTTCCGGCCGCAGCAGATTGACGGCGCGCCGGCCGAGCGTCTGGTCGGCCGTGGCGCCGACATCCAGCAGGACCGCGCTTGCCCCCATCAGCACCAGCATGACGGCCGGGCCGCCATGGTCGCCAGTCCCGGCCCAGGCGGCGAGGCCGAAGGCGGCGATCAGGATGATATGGGACAGGACGGTGGCCGCCCGTGTCAGGCCGCGATCACCGAGCCGCCCGGCCAGCGGCGCCACGACCGCGCCGGCGGCCCCCACAAGGGCGAAAACCGCTATCCCGCGCTGACCGAGATCGAACGGCGCCTCAGCCAGCCGGAGCGCGACCGCCGTCCAGAACAGGCTGAAGGCCGCCATGCTCAGACAGGCCGTCAGCGCGCGCCGCCGCAGCACAGGTTCGGCCAGAAGAAGCGCGCCGAGAGATTGGATCAGCAGCCGATAGCGCGAACGGCCGGCCGGCCACCGCTCGGGCAGACGAACCGCGAGCACCGCCGCCAGCACGCCCATGGCCATGGCGCTGATGCCGTAGAAGGCGCGCCAGCCCAGCGTATCGGCGACCAGGCTCGCGAGAGGGCGGGCCAGGAGAATGCCGGCCATCAACCCGCTCATGACGTCGCCGACGACCTGACCGCGGCGCTCCGGCGGCGCCATGGCGGCGGCGAGCGGCACCAGCATCTGGATCGCCGAACAGGCCGCGCCAAGCAGGAACAACAGGACCAGCAGGCTGCCCGCGGTCGGCGCGAGCGCCGCGAGGGCCGCCGCCAGAACGGCAGCCAGCAGGATGCGCAGGATCAGCCGGCGGTTCTCGAAGAGATCGGCGAGCGGCACGAGCAGGAACAGCCCGGCGGAATAGCCCAGCAGGCTCGCCATGGCGATGAAGCCGCTGGCCGCTTCCGACAGCCCCAGGGCCGGTCCGATCAGCCCGACCAGCGTCTGCGGCGCGAACAGATTGGTGACGATGACGGCAACCGCAACCGCGAACAGGATGATCAGCGGGCGGGTGAGCGGCGGCCCGGCCCGGTCGGCGGCGAGCAGGCCGGACGCGGGATCGCTGGCATGGGACATGGTGTTTCCGATCAAATGAAATGGCATATTGATCGGAAACTTTATTTGCCTTGCGCATCATGCTACAATTCAATTCATTCTATAATGATTATGCGGATCAAGCATGAACACCCATGACCTCGAGGCCTTTCTCGCTGTCGTCGAAACCGGCTCGATCGTCGCGGCCTCGGCACGCCTGAACCTGACCCAGCCGGGCGTCACCCGGCGGGTGCAGAACCTGGAAGACCTCCTGGGCACGGCCTTGCTCGACCGCCAGTCGAAACCGCTGAAGCCGACCTCCGCCGGCCGCGAGGCCTATGAACAGGGGCGCCGCGTCTTGCGCTCGCTCGAAGACCTGAAATCAGGGCTGGCGCCGGGCGGACCGGTGCGCGGCGAATTCCGCCTCGGCATCATGCCCTATCTGTCGGAGGCGGCCCTCGCCGCGCCGCTCGACCGGCTGCGGGCGACCTTTCCGGACCTGACCTTGCGCATCACCTCCGGCTGGTCGCCGCGCCTGGTCGAACAGGTCGGCCGCAGCGAGTTGGATGCCGCCGCACTTTGCCTTGCCGAGGGGATCGAGCCGCCCGACGACCTCGTCGCCGACGATCTCGGCCTCCAGCCGGTCCTGCTCGTCGCGGCACCTTCCCTGGATGTGCCGAAACAGGCCAGCCTCGCCGATCTCTCGCGCTTTCCCTGGGTGATGAACGAGACCGGCTGCGGTTTCAGGGCTTTCCTGCGCCGTACCTTCGAAACCGCCCGACTGCCTTTCCAGGTCGGCATCGAGGCCCTGAGCGCAGACCTGCGCATGTCGCTCGTGGCCCGTGGCCACGGGATCGGTGTAGTCACGCCGGCCGCCTTTGCCGGCAGCCCGTGGCGCGAGCGCGTCGAGGTCCTCGATACCGTCGAATTCCAGCCACGCGTGCGTTCGTGGCTGTTGCATCGGGCGCCTGCCGGCCGCCTGACGCGCCCCCTGGCGCTGTTCCGCGAAACGCTCACCGCCTCGCTCGGTGAGCTCATATCCTGAAGGTCGCTCCGGCGCCCTCCGGCTCTCAGGGATTCCTCGCCTGCGTGAGATAGTCGATGCGCGCATAGGTGACGTCGGCCAGGCACTTGACCCCTCTCAGCCGCGCCGCGCGCGCATCGCCGCCACGCGTGACATCCTGCTCCCAGGCACAGGTCGCGTCGCGATAGGCGAGCCAGGCACGCTGCGCCCTCAGGAGGAACTCGCGGTTGCGGCCGTCTCCCCCCAGCGCGCGATAGCGCTGGTTGAGTTCCTCGTCAGCATTACGAAAACGCTTGACCACGCAGTCGTCGTGATCGGCGCGCACCTCGCTGTCGCAAAGGTTCGGCGCCGGATCCGACAGGATCCGTTCGGCGAGGCCCCTGCCCTGTCCGACCGCAGGCGCCGGTCCCGCCGCAAGGGCAAAGAGGACGCCCGCAAGCGCCACGGCCGTGACGGTGCCGCGTGGCATGCGCCGGTGAAACAACATGGGAACTCCACAGAAAGCGTGACGAAATGGCGAGATCTGTAGCCACGTTCGAACGCGGCGACCAGGGCGTCTCGCGGCGATCGCCGGATCGGCCGCGCGGGCCCTACGGGCCCGTCGCCTGTTGCAGATAGGCGGTCCGTGCCTCGGTCGCGGCCGCGAGGCAATTGATCGCATAAAGCGTCGCCGCCGTGCCGCCGCGCACCCGGTCCTCCTCCCAGGCGCAGGTCGCGTCGCGATAGGCGAGCCAGATCCGCTGGGCGCTCAGCAGCAGATCGCGGTTCGGCTTGTCGCCGGCAATGTCACGATAGACCCGGTTGAGCTCGGCATCGGCGGCGCGAAACCGGGCGACCGCGCAAAGTTCGAGGTCGATCCGATTCCCGCTGTCGCAGTTGGCCGGCGCAGGCTGCATAGGCTGCGACAGCACGCGATCAGCCAGCCCCTTCTGTTGCGCAGCGGCAGGCGTCATGGCGGCGATGAAACCCATGACGGCAATGGCAGCGAGGCCCGCCGGACGACAATGATGGCGCATGCGATCTCCCGTTCTCCCCAAGAAATCCAGCCGCAAATCTAGCAGCCGGGTGGTCCGGCCGATACCGTGATCTGCCCGTATCGACCAGGTCTGGTCGGGCTTGCTCCTCGACCCCGCCGACCCCTTGCCATGCTCGCTTGCCTTCGTACCGCCCTCCTCGCCGCCCTGTCGCTGGCCGCGGCAAGCCTCGCCGCCCCGCCCGCCCGGGCCCAGAGCCACGAGGCCTATCGGCTGGACATGCTGACCCCCGGGCAGAAGGAGCTGCTGTTCCAGCGCGTCGACAGCTATGCCCATGTCGAGAGCTTCCTGAAGTTCTGCGGCCATCCCCCGGCGCTCGAGCGCCGGGTGCGCCGCACCGTGCAGGGCTGCGTCGCCCCGGCTTCGCTCGAGGTCATCGCGGCGCATTTCCGCCGCTCGCTCGCCGCCCGCGCCGCGACCCGCTGGAATTGCGACACCGACGAGGCGCGCCGGATGATCGCCCGCTCCGAACAGGCGCTCGAAACCGCCTTCACCGATCTGAAGCGGGCCTGCGAGCGGCCGGAGAGCTGACGATCGGGCCCGGCCCGAAGCGCGGTGCGCGCGCCCGGCGCCGGCCTTTTTCTTGACTCCGGCGCGCTTTGTCTCTATCGGCCCAACCACTCTCGTTCTTCGAGACCTGCCTTCGCCGACCGGGACCCTGATCCCGGAGGTCCCCGCCCGACAGCGCTGAGCGCCCTCGGGCGTGTTTGGCGTTGCGGTCTGCGGCGGACGTGACCATTTCCGGGCAACCCCGGTGATGAACTTTGGAGCGACCATGTTCGAAGGCCTGTCGACGCGACTGTCCGGCATCCTCGATCGTCTCAAAGGGCGCGGCGCGCTGAGCGAAGCCGATGTCCAGGAGGCGATGCGCGAGGTACGCCGCGCGCTGCTCGAAGCCGACGTGGCGCTGGAGGTCGTGCGCTCCTTCACCGACAAGGTGCGCGACCGCGCCGTCGGCGCCGAAGTGCTGAAATCGGTCACGCCGGGCCAGATGGTCGTCAAGATCGTCCACGACACCCTGGTCGACACGCTCGGCACCGATGGCGTCGCCATCGACCTGGTCGCCGTGCCGCCGGTGCCGATCATGATGGTCGGCCTGCAGGGTTCGGGCAAGACCACCACATCGGCCAAGCTCGCCAAGCGCCTCTTCGAGAAGCAGAAGAAGAAAGTGTTGATGGCCTCGCTCGACACCCGTCGACCGGCGGCCATGGAGCAGCTCGCCATTCTCGGCAAGCAGATCGGCGTCGACACCTTGCCGATCGTCGCGGGCCAGTCGCCGGTGCAGATCGCCCGGCGCGCCATCGAGGCCGGCAAGCTCGGCGGTTTCGACGTGGTCATTCTCGACACCGCCGGCCGTACCCATGTCGACGAAGCCCTGATGATGGAGGTCGCCGAGGTCGAGCGCGCCGCCAAGCCGCACGAGACCCTGCTGGTGGTCGACAGCCTGACCGGCCAGGACGCGGTCAATGTCGCGCGCTCGTTCACCGGCCGGGTCAATGTCACCGGCGTGGTGCTGACCCGCGTCGACGGCGACGGCCGCGGCGGCGCCGCGCTCTCCATGCGCGCGGTCACCGGCAAGCCGATCAAGCTGCTCGGCACCGGCGAAAAGATGGACGGGCTGGAGGACTTCCACCCTTCGCGCGTCGCCAACCGCATCCTCGGCATGGGCGACATCGTCTCGCTGGTCGAGAAGGCCGCCGAAAGCATCGATGCCGAGCAGGGCATGGCCATTGCCCGCAAGATGCAGCAGGGCAAGTTCGATCTGGAGGATCTCGGCCAGCAGCTCGACCAGATGCTCAAGATCGGCGGCATGCAGGGCCTGATGGGCATGTTGCCCGGCATGAAACAGGCCAAGCAGCAGCTCGCCAATGCCAATATGGACGACAAGGCGATCAAGCGTCAGCGCGCCGTCATCCAGGCGATGACCCGCTGGGAGCGCCGCAACCCCAAGGAAATCGACGGCAAGCGCCGCCGCCGCATCGCCAAGGGCTCGGGCACCTCGCCGGAAGAGGTCAACAAGCTCCTGAAGATGCATCGCGGCATGGCCGACATGATGAAGTCCATGGGCGGCGCCCAGGGCAAGCGCGGCCCGATGGCCGGTCTCGCCAACATGTTCGGCCTGGGTGGCGGCGGCGGCATGCCGCAGCCGACCCCGGAAATGCTCGCCGAAATGGCCAAGAAACTGCCAGGCGGCATGCCGGGCGGCCTGCCCGACAAGATGCCGGGATTGCCCTCAGGCGGCCTGCCGCCGGGCTTCCCCGGCCTCGGCGGGCTCGGCGGCAAGCTGCCGGGCCTTCCCGGCTTCCCCTTCGGCGGCAAGAAGAAGTGAGCGCGATGAGTGTTTCCCCGTCCCGTTCCGATGCGGCGATCCCGGCCGAACTCCGGTCGCTGCGCCAGAGCATCGACAATATCGACGCAGCGCTCATCCATCTCCTGGCCGAGCGCTTCAAGTGCACCAAGAGCGTTGGCGCCCTCAAGGCTGCCCACAACCTGCCGCCGGCCGACCCGGCGCGCGAGGCGACGCAGGTCAAGCGCCTGCGCCAGCTGGCGGAATCAGCGGAGCTCGATCCCGATTTCGCCGAGAAATTCCTGAACTTCGTCATCAAGGAAGTCATCAGGCATCACGAATCCCTGCAATCCTGAGATTCAAAGACCACAAGGAGCTACCCGCATGTCCCTGAAGATCCGTCTTGCCCGTCGCGGCACCAAGAAGCGCCCGTTCTACCAGATCGTCGTTGCCGACTCGCGTTCGCCGCGCGATGGCCGCTTCATCGAGAAGCTGGGCACCTACAACCCGATCCTCGACAAGGACAAGAAGCGCTACGAGATCGATCTCGAAGCCGCCAAGGCCTGGCTCGCCAAGGGCGCGACGCCGACCGACCGCGTGGCCCGCTTCTTCGACGCCGAAGGCCTGATGAAGCGCGAAGCCCGCAACAACCCGGAAAAGGCGAAGCCCGGCAAGAAGGCCGAGGAGCGCGCCGCCTCCCGCGCCGCCAAGGCCGCCGAAGCCGCTGCTCCGGCCGAGGGCTGAACCTGATCCGCCGGCATCCGCGCATCAGCGCGATGCCGGCCGTCGGTCCATCGTGATCCACCTCCCCGGCGCGGGGAGGTGGCGAAAAAGCCCTGTCCGTGCACCGCCCGATCCGCCGTGCCGGCCGCGGCTATCGGCGCGGACAGGCCGCAAGGATAGGTATTCATGCCCTCCGATCTCGTCCTCGTCGCTAAATTCGGTGCCGCCCACGGCATCAAGGGCGAAGTGCGGGTCAAATCCTACACCCAGGATCCCGCCGCCATTCTCGGCTATTCGCCGCTGGTCAGCCGCGACGGCCGCAGCTTCACCATCGAAACGGTCCGGCCCGCCGGCGAGGTTCTCGTCGCGCGCGTAGCGGAACTGAAAGATCGCAACGCCGCCGAGGCGGTGACCAATCTCGACCTGTTGGTGCCGCGCGAGCGGCTCGCCGGGCCGATGGACGAGGATGAATTCCTGCATTCCGACCTGATCGGCCTGACCGCCACGACCACCACCGGCGAAACCATCGGCACGGTCACCGCCGTGTTCGATTTCGGCGCCGGCGATGTCATCGACGTCGCCCGGCGCGGCAAGAAGGCGGTGATGATCCCGTTCACCAAGGCCGTCGTTCCCGTGGTCGACATTGCCGGCGGCAAGCTGGTCGTCGACCCGCCCGCCGGCCTGCTGGAAGACGAGGAAGAACCGCGATGAGCCAGCCGATCCGCGCCCTGATCTTCGACATGGACGGCACCATCGTCGACAATATGCGCTTCCACGACGACGCCTGGGAAATCTTCCACCAGCGCCACGGCCTGCCATTCGACCGCGACCGGCATTTCGTCCAGACCGCCGGGCGCTCACTCTCCGAGATCTTCGCCGGCCTTTTCCCCGACCTCTCCGAGGCGCGCCGCATGGCACTCGCCGAAGAGAAGGAGGAGCTCTACCGCGCCGCCTACAAGCCCCACGCGGCGCCGCTCGCCGGCCTGATCGCCCTGCTCGACAAGGCCGACGCGCTCGGCCTGCCCTCGGCGGTCGCCACCGCGGCGCCGCCGGAGAACATCGCCGTCGTGCTCGACACGCTCGACCTGCGCCGCCGCTTCAAGGCCATCGCCTCGCCGGCGCTCGGCCTGCGCGGCAAGCCCAATCCCGACATCTTCCTGAAGAGCGCCGAACTCCTGGGCGTGCCGCCGGAAACCTGCCTGGTCTTCGAGGATGCGCCGCTCGGCGTCGAGGCCGCCCGGCGCGCCGATATGCGGGCGGTCGCGGTCACCACCATGCTGGCGCCCGACGCCTTCGCCGAATTCCCCAACCGGATCGCGACCATCGCCGATTTCACCGGCTTCGACCTCACGGCCCTGGCGGTGCCGGCCTGATGTTTCGCGCGAGCGTCCTGACCCTCTATCCGGAGATGTTCCCGGGGCCGCTCGGCGTCAGCCTCGCCGGCCGGGCGATGGGCGAAGCTTGGTCGCTCGACACCCTGTTCATCCGCGACTTCACCCGGGATCGCCATCGCACCGCCGACGATACGCCGGCCGGCGGCGGGCCCGGCATGGTGATGAAGGCCGACGTGCTGGCGCGTGCCATCGACGCCGCCTCTCCCGCGGGCGATCCGCGCCCGCGCCTGCTGATGTCGCCGCGCGGCCGGCCCCTGGCCCAGGAGCGCGTGCGCGAACTCGCCGCCGGCCCCGGCGCGATGATCCTGTGCGGCCGGTTCGAGGGCGTCGACGAACGCATCATCCAGGCGCGCGGCCTCGAAGAGGTGTCGATCGGCGACTATGTCCTGTCCGGCGGCGAGATCGCCGCGCTGGTTCTGCTCGACGCCATCGTCCGGCTACTGCCCGGCGTCATGGGCCACGACCAGTCCGGCACCGAGGAGAGCTTCGAGGCCGACCTGCTCGAATATCCCCACTACACCCGCCCGCAGGTGTTCGAAGGCCTGGAGATCCCGGCCATCCTGACCTCCGGCGACCACGGCAAGATCGCCAAATGGCGGCGCGCCGAGGCCGAGCGCATCACGCGCGAGCGCCGGCCCGACCTTTGGGCAAGGATATCAGCCAAAAAGGCGTGACAAGCCGGAGCTTTTCGCGTATCGAGCCGCCTTCCGATGGAACCAGGGGTGCAAGCCCCCTTTTATCGGGTCGACCGGGCGCTCGCGCCTGCCCTTCGAATCAAGACCAAAAACATGCCGGACCGCTATCGGCCGGCCACAAGGATGACATCCATGAACCTGATCCAGACCCTCGAGGCCGAAGAGGCCGTTCGCGTTCTCGGCGAAAAAACCATTCCGGAATTTGCTCCCGGCGACACCGTCATCGTCAACGTCAAGGTTCGCGAAGGCGACCGCAGCCGCGTGCAGGCCTATGAAGGCGTCTGCATCTCGCGCTCGGGCGGCGGCCTGATGGAGAGCTTCACCGTTCGCAAGATCTCCTATGGCGAAGGCGTCGAGCGCGTCTTCCCGGTCTATTCGCCCTCGATCGACTCGATCAAGGTCGTGCGCCGCGGCAAGGTCCGTCGCGCGAAGCTCTATTACCTGCGCGATCGTCGCGGCAAGTCGGCCCGTATCGCCGAGCGCACCGATGCCCGCGCGAGCACCAAGGCGAAGTGATCGGGCAAGTGATCGCCGCGACGGCGAGCCTGATCTGACGGGATTTTCGACGGGGCCTTCGGGCCCCGTTTTCGTTGCGGCCGGCCGCATCCGACGAACTGGTTCGGCTCCCTCTGTCGCAATTCGTTTCTACAAAAAATAATTATCGCAAAACAATATTTAAATATGCTACGGCAATTTCTCCGTTCCGGAGCGCCCGTATGTCCAGCCATTCCCTGATGCCGCGCCTCGCCAGCCGCCCGATGCGGGCATCCTCCGCCGCCCTGCTCATCGGTGCGTCCCTGCTTCTGTCCGGCTGTGCCGGCGTCAACTGGCAGGCGACCGGCGAGCGCTGGGTCGATTCCGCCTGCCGGCAATCCGGCAATTGCCGGCCAACCTGCGACGATGCGGGAGCCTTGTCCGGGGTCTGCCGTGGCGCGCCGCGCGGCCGGTAGAGCATGATCACCTCACGCAGTGGAGCGGCCTTGCACAAAGGTTAGCCGCCCTTCGAGGCTCGCTTCGCTCGCACCTCAGGATGAGGGGTGTAGAGTATTGCAGCAATGGCGGTATAGGGCACACGAAACGCTCGACGCTTCATGAGTAACGTCGATGCGATGCACTTTCGCTCCTCATCCTGAGGTGCGAGCGAAGCGAGCCTCGAAGGACGGCTAACCTCCGTGCAGAGCTCGAATCCGAGATAATCGCACTCTCGCGCCCGGCGCGGCCCTTTGGCTCCTGGCCGACCTTCACTCGATCTTGGCGCCCGAGGTCCGCACGATCTCGGCCCAGACCTTCAAATCGGCTTCCAGCTTGGCGGCCAGTTCGGCCGGCGTGGAGGCGACGATATCGGCGCCCTGCTGGGCGAATTTCGCCTTCATCTCCGGCCGCGCCAAAGCCGCGTGGGTGGCGGTCACCAGCTTGTCGATGACCGGCTGCGGCGTGCCGGCGACGCCATAGATAGCGATCCACAATTCGGCGTCGAAACCCGGCACGGTCTCGGCGATCGCCGGCACGTCGGGAATATTGGCGTTGCGCTTCAGCGTCGACACGCCGAGCGCGCGCACCGTTCCGGCCTGGATCTGGCTGATCACCGCCGGCAGGTTGGAGAAGGTGATCGGCACATGGCCGGCGATGACGTCGCTCAGCGCCGGCGCGATGCCGCGATAGGGGATGTGCTTCAGGTCGATGCCGGCGCGCGACTTCAGCATCTCGCCGACCAGGTGATTGAGCGTGCCGTTGCCGGCCGAGGCATATTGATAGTCGCCGGGCTTTTCCTTGGCCATGCGGATCAGGTCGGCGATCGTCCTGGCCGAGAAGCTCGGATTGACCACCAGGACGTTGGGCACCGTGCCGAGCATGGAGATCGGCGCGAAATCCTTCACCGGGTCGAAGCCGGTGCGGGCATAAAGCGCCGGATTGATCGCCTGGCTCGCCGAAATCGTCACCAGCAGCGTATAGCCGTCCGGCGTCGAGCGCGCCGCGGCCTGCGAGCCGAGATTGCCGCCGGCGCCGGCCCGGTTCTCGACCACGAAACGCTGGCCCATCACCTCCGACAGCGCCTCCGCGATGATCCGGGCAATAATGTCATTGGCCCCACCCGGCGCCTGCGGCACCATGACGGTGACCGGTCGGTTCGGATAGTCGGCCTGCGCGAAGGCCGGCGCGGCGAGCGCCGAGGACAGAAGGCCGAGCGTGGCGCGACGGGTGAAGGCAGGCATGGCATGGGCTCCGGACAGGCGAACAAGCGGCGGGGCCGGAAAATGGCACGGCTGACCGCGCCGATGGAAGAGCCATCGGTGACGCGGGCATTGCTTCGCTGCTGACAGGGGGTGGCAGCAGCATGGCGGCCGGGCGGCCGTACCTCTTCCGTTCCGGCGTTTCCCAGCCCATATTGCCGCCATGCCGAAAGCGCCGAAGCAGCCTGCCGCCGAAGTTCCGCGATCCCCGACGGCGTCCTCGCCCGCCACGAGGGCGACGAAGGCCGCGCCGAAGGATTCGAAGCCGAAAACCCCGCGATCGAAAGCTTCCAAGCCGGAGTTGCAGCCGCTCGGGCCGGCTTTGGCCGAGCTGTTGAACCCGGCGATCAACCGTGGCACGGCCGGCGTCGGTTCGCAGACCGGTTTCGGCGAAGCGCCGCAGGCGGGCTTCCAGGCCGAGGCGACCTTGGCCGACAAGGCGCTGGCGCACCGGCTCGGCATCAATGTCGAACAGGCTCAAGCGCTCGATATCGAGAGCGAGATCGGCGCCTCCGGCGTCACCGCCACAGTCAAGGCGCTGGAGCGGCTGATCCAGGAGGGCCGGCCCGAGGTCAACGGCCAGGTCTGGCTGCCGCACAAGCCGGCACGGCCAGAGAAGTGGGAAGGCGGCAAGTCTTTCGAGCTGGTCTCCGACTTCGAACCGGCCGGCGACCAGCCGACCGCCATCGCCGAACTGGTCGACGGCCTCAACCGGCAGGAGCGCGACCAGGTGCTGCTCGGCGTCACCGGCTCGGGCAAGACCTTCACCGCCGCCCAGATCATCGCCCAGACCCAGCGGCCGGCCATCGTGCTGGCGCCCAACAAGACACTGGCCGCCCAGCTCTATGGCGAGTTCAAGTCGTTCTTCCCCAACAATGCGGTGGAGTATTTCGTCTCCTATTACGACTATTACCAGCCGGAAGCCTATGTGCCGCGCTCGGACACCTATATCGAGAAGGAATCCTCGATCAACGAGCAGATCGACCGGATGCGCCACTCGGCCACCCGCGCTTTGCTCGAACGCGACGACGTGATCATCGTCGCCTCGGTCTCCTGCATCTACGGCATCGGCTCGGTCGAGACCTATACGGCCATGACCTTCGGCGTGAAGGTCGGCGAGAAGCTCGACCAGCGCCAGCTGATCGCCGACCTGATCGCCCTGCAATACAAGCGCACCCAGATGGATTTCTCGCGCGGCACCTTCCGGGTGCGCGGCGATACCATCGAACTGTTCCCGGCCCACCTGGAAGACCGCGCCTGGCGCATCGGCCTGTTCGGCGACGAGGTCGAGTCGATCCACGAATTCGACCCTTTGACCGGCCAGAAGAATGCCGACCTGTCCTTCGTCAAGGTCTATGCCAATTCGCACTATGTGACGCCGCGCCCGACCCTGGTCCAGGCCATTACGGGCATCAAGGAAGAGCTGCGCTGGCGGCTCGAGGAGCTGAACAAGGCCGGCCGCCTGCTCGAGGCCCAGCGGCTCGAGCAGCGCACCTTGTTCGACCTGGAAATGATGGAAGCCACCGGCTCCTGCGCCGGCATCGAGAATTATTCGCGCTGGCTGACCGGCCGCCGCCCGGGTGAGCCGCCGCCGACTTTGTTCGAATATGTCCCCGACAACGCCCTGGTCTTCGTCGACGAGAGCCATGTCACAGTGCCGCAGATCGGCGGCATGTATCGCGGCGACTTCCGGCGCAAGGCGACGCTGGCGGAATATGGCTTCCGCCTGCCCTCCTGCATGGACAACCGTCCTCTGCGCTTCGAGGAATGGGAGGCGATGCGGCCGCAGACCGTCCACGTCTCGGCGACGCCGGGCGGCTGGGAGCTGGAACAGACCGGCGGTGTCTTCGCCGAGCAGGTGATCCGCCCGACCGGCCTGATCGACCCGCCCTGCATCATCCGCCCCGCCCGCACCCAGGTCGACGACCTCATCGGCGAGGTCAAGGCGACGGCCGCTGCCGGCTATCGCTCGCTGGTCACCGTGCTGACCAAGCGCATGGCCGAGGACCTGACCGAATATCTGCACGAGCAGGGCGTCCGCGTCCGCTACATGCATTCCGACATCGATACGATCGAACGCATCGAGATCCTCCGGGATCTCCGGCTCGGCGCCTTCGACGTGCTTGTCGGCATCAACCTGCTGCGCGAGGGCCTCGACATTCCCGAATGCGCGCTGGTCGCCATTCTCGATGCCGACAAGGAGGGCTTCCTGCGCTCCGAGACCTCGCTGATCCAGACCATCGGCCGCGCCGCCCGCAATGTCGACGGCCGGGTGCTGCTCTATGCCGACCAGATGACCGGTTCGCTGGAGCGCGCCATCGCCGAGACCAACCGGCGGCGCGAGAAGCAGGAGGCCTATAACGCCGCCCATGGCATCACGCCGCAGAGCATCAAACGCGCCATCTCGCAGATCCTCGACTCGGTCTACGAGAAAGACCATGTCACCGTCGATGCCGGCCTGACCAAGAGCGGCGCTTCCGTCGGCCACAATCTCGCGGCCGTCACCGCCGATCTCGAAAAGCGCATGCGCGAGGCCGCCGCCGACCTGCGCTTCGAGGAGGCCGCGCGCCTGCGCGACGAATTGAAGCGCCTGCGCGAGACCGAGCTTGCCGTGATGGACGACCCGCTGGCGCGCCAGCAGACCGTCGACGACAAGACCGGCGGCTATCGCGGCGAACGCAAATACGGCAAGGCGGCCAACCTGCCGCCGTCACGCGCGACCAAGCCGGATCTCGACAGCATGGGCCCGGGCACCGATCGCGAAGTGCCTGTCGGCGCCGAGGCGCGCCACAAGGGCGGCGGCAAGCCGAGGCGGGGCTGGAAGCGCTGAGGGCCGCGCGGCCGGCGCTCGCGCGGAGCCGTGCGTCCCGCGCCAAGCCCCGGCCCTGCCGTAGCGTGGGCTGTCTTACCGACAATCCCCAACATGACAGGCCCGGCCTTCCCCCGCACTCTGCATGCGGCGCGCCGATCATTGGGGAATGACGGCCGCCGCGGGGGGATCGCGATGGACTTTGCCGGACCGGCGCGCTGGGCGCTGATGGTCATCACCTGCGTCGGCCTGACATCGGCGGCCGGCGCGCAGAGCCTGGTCGATCGCGGCCGCAGCCTGATGCAGGGTGTGGTCGCCTGTGGCAATTGCCATACGCCGCTGACGCCGAACGGCCCGGCGCCGGGCATGGAGCTGGCCGGCCGGCTGATGGCCGACGAGCCGCCCTTCACCGCCTATGCGCCCAACATCACGCCGGACCCCGAGACCGGCATCGGCCGCTGGACCGATGAGCAGATCATCGCGGCGATCCGCGAAGGCAAGCGCCCGGATGGCTCGATCATCGGGCCGCCCATGCCGATCCCGTTCTATCGCGGCATGTCGGATGACGACGCCAAGGCGATCGTCGCCTATCTGCGACAGGTCCCGGCGGTCAGGAACCAGGTGGCACGCTCGGTCTACCGCATTCCATTGCCGGCAAATTACGGCCCGCCGGTCGGTGCCGTCGCGGCGCCGCCGCGCACCGACAGGCTCGCCTATGGCGCCTATCTCGCCGGCCCGCTCGGTCATTGCCTGGAATGCCATTCGGCCCGCCTGCCGAACGGCGCGCCCGATATCGCCAGCGGCCTGGGCGCGGGTGGCATGACGTTCAACGGCCCCTGGGGCATCAGTCACGCCGCCAACCTGACGCCGACCAATCTCGCCCGCTACCGCGACGACCAGGTGAAGGCCATGATCACGACGGGCAAGCGGCCCGACGGCTCGTCCATGCTGCCGCCCATGGCCTATGGCTTCTATCGCAATATTCCGGCTGACGATCTCGACGCCATCGTCGCTTTCTTGAGGACCTTGCCGGCGAAATAGCCTGGCTCGGGCCGGCCGAGGCGTTTCCGCCGCGACCGGCGCGGCGGAAATCGCCCCTATCGGCGCTCAGCGCTGGCGGGCGATGATCTTGTCCTTGATGCCGTCATAGACGCCCTGCGGGATGATGTTCCGGTTGGGCAGGTCGTCCTTGCCGCGATAGGGGCGGCCGCGAATGATCGCGTCGGCGCGGGCTTCGCCGATGCCGGTCAGGGTCATCAGCTCCGCGCGGGTCGCCGAGTTGATGTCGATCAGCGCCGATTGCGGCGTGGTCGCGGCGGGGCGAGCGGGCGTCGCCGGGGCCGCGGCCGCCGGCGGCGTCGCCGGGCGAGCCGGTGTCGCCGGCTGGGTCGCCTGGGCGAAGGCTCCGGTGGCGGCGCCGGCCGCGAGAGCGCCGGCGAGAAGCAGAGTCCTGAACATGGTGGTCTCCCTGGTCGTGGAGGGCCATCCTTGGCCCCGAATCGGGCGCCTTCGCGCCGAAGCTGTGGCGACAGCCGAGCACCATCGCGCGTCCGACTCAATCCGGTGTGTCCCTATGAAGCGGCGGCGAACTTCGCCGCCGCCGCTAGACGGCCGCCGGCAAGGGCAGGCTCCGGTCCTCCTCCGCGTCGAAGGCGCCCGACAGGGCCCGCTCCATCTGTACGTCGTCGCGGGCATTTTCCCATTTGGCCACCACCATGGTGGCGACGCCATTGCCGATGAGATTGGTAAGGGCGCGCGCTTCCGACATGAAGCGGTCGACGCCAAGGATCAGCGCCACGCCCTCCACCGGGATCTTGCCGTGCAGCGCCGACAGCGTCGCCGCCAGCACGATGAAACCCGAGCCGGTGACGCCGGCCGCGCCCTTGGAGGTGAGCAGCAGGATGCCGAGCAAGGTCAGCTGTTCGGTGAAGCTCAGCGGAATGTTCAGGGCCTGGGCGATGAACAGGGCCGCCATGGTCAGATAGATGCAGGTGCCATCGAGATTGAAGGAATAGCCCGTCGGCACCACCAGGCCGACCACCGGCTTGGCGCAGCCGGCCTTTTCCAGCTTCTCCATCAGCCGCGGCAGGGCCGCTTCCGACGACGAGGTGCCGAGCACCAGCATCAGCTCCTGGCGGATATAGCGGATGAACCGCCAGAGCGAGAAACCGGACAGCCAGGCGACCGCGTTGAGCACCACGAAGATGAACAGGATGCAGGCGGCATAGACGGCCACCATGATCTCGAACAGGTTGGCCAGCGTCGCCGTGCCGAATTTGCCGACGGTGAAAGCCATCGCGCCGAAAGCCCCGAGCGGCGCCAGATACATCACCATGGTGACGATCTTGAAGAAGGCCTGCGACAGCTGCTCCAGCAGGTCCAGGATCTTCTCGCCGGCGCTGCCGAGCTGGGTCAGCGCGATGCCGAACAGGATCGAGAACAGCAGGATCTGCAGGAGGTCGCCCTTGGCGAAGGCATCGACCACCGAGTTCGGGATGATGTTGAGGAAGAAGTCGACGGTCGACTGCTCGGCGGCGGCGGCCTGATAGGAGGCGATCGACTTGGCGTCGAGCTTGGCCGGATCGGCGTTGAAGCCGGCGCCCGGCCGCCAGACATTGGCGACCAGGAGGCCGATGGCGAGCGCCGCCGTGGTCAAGACCTCGAAATAGACGATGGACTTGAGCCCGACGCGGCCGAGCGACTTCAGGTCGTTCATCTTGGCGATGCCGATGCTGACGGTGAGAAAGATCACCGGCGCGATGAGCATCTTGATCAGCTTGATGAAGCCGGTGCCGAAGGGCTGCATCGCGACGCCGAGATCAGGAAAGAAATGGCCGAGCAGGACGCCGATGAAAATGCCCAGCAGCACCTGGACGTAAAGCGATTTCAAATGATGCATGACGCGTCTCCCCTCGGCGGATGGGAGGACCGGACATTCGCGGCGTCGCCTGCGAAGGCACGGCCCGGATGCTTGTCATTATCTCCGGGTTAGCGGCCTTGGGCGCCCGCCACAATCGGGCTTAGCGCGTAGTCCCGTCAGGGTTTTCCGCCCTGGCCGGGCCGGCGCGCGATCAGGCGCGCGGCGTCCGCCTCAAATTCGCCTGTCTTGCGGCTTGTTATAAGAAAGCGAACGTTCATTCACTTTTTGCATTGCAAAAAAGTCTGTTCACCGATAATGACGCGGCGTCAGCCGAGGTGCCATCCAGACCATGCCGCGTATCGACGAGATCCAACGCACCGACCGCAAGACGACGATCCTGGACGCTGCCGAGCGCTGCTTCGTGCGCTCGGGTTTTCACGGCGCGACCATGGCCGAGATCTGCGGCGAGGCCGGCATGAGCCCGGGCAATCTCTACCGTTATTTCCGGTCCAAGGAAGCGATGATCGAAGGTCTTTGCGAGCGCGATCTCGCCGAGGCCGCCGAGGGCTTCGAAGCCCTCGCCACCGCCGACGACCTGTGGGCCTCGTTCCGGGCGCTCGCCTATTTCCATCTGGTCGAAGAACCCCGTGCCAGTTGCGGCATGTGGATCGAGATCATGTCGGAGGCGGCGCGCAACCCGCAGATCGCGGCGCTACGCGTCAAGACCGACGAATTCATCTACCAGCAGCTTTATGGCGCATTGGAGACGGCCCGCGCGCGCGGCCATACCGAGCCCCATGCCGATCTCGAACGCACCGTGCAGTTCATGATCACCTTTGCCGACGGGCTGATGCTGCGCCGCGTCCGCGATCCCGATTTCGACCCGGTTCCCCATCTCGAGATCATGTTCGACGTCATGCGCTCCATGCTGCTGACGCCGCTCGCCCCATCCAACGACAACCTGACCTGAAGCCGCCACATGACCCGCACCCTGCCGCTTCTCGCCCTTGTCCTCTCGCTCCATGCCGGTGCCGCGCTGGCGGCACCCGAACAGCGCGCCGCCGATCCGCGTCCGCCCTCGGTGACGGTCGCCACCGCCGTGCGCGGCGAAGTGCGTGACCTCGTCATCGTCACCGGTTCTTTCGTGGCGCGCGAGGAGGTGCTGATCTCGCCGGAGATCGAGAGCCTGTCGATCGTCGAGATCCTCGCCGAGGAAGGCGACCAGGTCGCGGCCGGCCAGGTGCTGGCCCGGCTCAACCGCGCCATGCTCGATGTCCAGCTCGCCCAGAACGCCGCCCAGATCGCGCGCGCCGAAGCGAGCATCGCCCAGTCGAACGCCTCGATCACCGAGGCGACCGCCAACAAGGGCCTGGCCGACCAGCAATTGCAGCGTACCCGCCAGTTGCAGACCACCGGGGTCGCCTCCAACGACCAGCTCGACCAGCGCCTGTCGGCCTCGCGTGCCGCCACCGCGCGCCTCGATGCCGCCAACCATGCGCTGCAGCTGGGCGAGGCCGACCTGACGCTCGCCCGCGCCCAGCGCCGCGACATCGAATTGCGCATTGCCCGCACGGAAATCCGCACGCCGGTCGCCGGCATCGTGTCGCGCCGCACCGCGCGGGTCGGCGCGGTCGCCGCCGCCGTCGGCGATCCCCTGTTCCGCATCATCTCGGAGGGTGCCGTCGAGCTCGAAGGCGACATTTCGGAGACGACGCTGGCCAAGCTGAAGCCCGGCCAGAAGGCGGCCATCGACGCCGCCGGCTGGGACCGGCAGCTGACCGGCGCCGTGCGCCTGGTGGCTCCCGAGGTCAACCGCACCAACCGACTCGGCCGCGTGCGCATCGCGCTCGACGGCGCCGACCGGCCGCCGCTCGGCTCGTTCGGCCGCGCCATGGTCGAGGTCGCCCGCTCCGAAGGCGTGCTGGTGCCGCTCTCGGCGGTGATGTTCGCGCAGAACGCGGTCTCGGTGCAGGTGGTCAAGGACGGCGTGGTCGAGACCCGCACGGTCACGCCCGGCCTGCGCGCCGACAACCGCGTCGAGATCCGCCAGGGACTGCAGGCGGGCGAACAGGTCGTCGCCGTCTCCGGCAGCTTCGTCCGCAACGGCGACCGGGTGACCCCGGTCGCCCTCGCCGCCCGCTGAACGAGGCGCCCCCATGGCCTTGAACGTCTCAGCCTATTCGATCCGCCAGCCGGTCCCCGCGATCGTGCTGTTCGTGGTGCTCTGCTTCCTCGGCTGGATGAGCTTCCTCAACCTGCCGATCACCCGCTTTCCCAATATCGACATCCCCCTGGTCTCGGTGACCGTGACCCAGTCGGGCGCGGCGCCGTCCGAGCTGGAAACTCAGATCTCCAAGAAGGTCGAGGACGCGGTCGCCAATATCACCGGCGTCAAGAACGTCATGAGCACGCTCACCGACGGCAGCTCGGTGACGATCATCGAGTTCCGCCTGGAGGTGAACACCGACCGGGCGCTCAACGACGTCAAGGACGCCATGTCCAAGATCCGCGCCGATCTGCCGCGCGGCATCGAGGAACCGATCATCGAGCGGCTCGACATCGAGAACCAGCCGATCATGACGGTGGCGGTCGCCGCCCCCGCCATGACACTCGAGCAATTGTCCTGGTTCATCGACGACACGGTGAAGCGCGAGTTGCAGGGCCTGAAGGGCATCGGCCGGGTCGCCCGTTATGGCGGCGTCACCCGCGAAATCCGCATCGCGCTCGATCCGGACCGGCTGATGGCGCTCGGCATCACCGCCGGCGACGTCAACCGCCAGCTGCGCGCCACCAATGTCGACCTCGCCGGCGGCCGCGGCGACGTCGCGGGCCAGGAGCAGTCGATCCGCACGCTTGCCTCCGCCATCAATGTCGACGACCTCGCCAGCACCAAGATCGTCCTGCCCGGAGGCCGCGAGGTCCGCCTGTCCGATCTCGGCAAGGTCAGCGACCTCTACGAGGAGCCGCGCGCCTTCACCCGCGTCAACGGCGAGACGCCGACGGTGGCGTTCCAGATCTTCCGCTCGAAGGGGGCCTCCGACGCCCGCGTGGCGGCGCTGGCGCGCGCCCGGATCAACGACATGCGCGCGGCCAACCCGAATGTCGCGTTCAGCGAGATCGACAATTCGGTGAACTACACCGAGGGCAATTACCATTCGGCCATGGAAATGCTGATGGAGGGCGCCCTGCTCACCGTCATCGTGGTCTTCCTGTTCCTGCGCGACTTCCGCGCCACGCTGATCTCGGCCTTCGCCCTGCCGCTGTCCATCATCCCGACCTTCTGGGTGATGGAGATGATGGGCTTCTCGATGAACCTGGTGTCGCTGCTCGCCATCATCCTGGTGACCGGCATCCTGGTCGACGACGCCATCGTCGAGATCGAGAACATCGTCCGCCATATGAAGATGGGCAAATCGCCCTATCGCGCCGCCATGGAGGCCGCCGACGAGATCGGGCTGGCGGTCATCGCCATCTCCTTCACCATCGTCGCGGTGTTCGCACCGGTGTCGTTCATGGGCGGCATTGCCGGCCAGTATTTCAAGCAGTTCGGCCTGGTGGTCGCCGTCGCGGTGCTGTTCTCGCTATTGGTCGCACGCCTGGTGACACCCATGCTCGCGGCCTATTTCCTCAAGCCCCACGAGCACAAGGAAGCCAAGGACGGCCGGCTGATGCGCGGCTATCTGCGCTTCCTGAACGGCACCATGCGGTTCCGCTACCTGACGCTGATGGCCGGCATCGCCATCTTCGCCGTCTCGATCTTCTCGATCCGCTTCCTGCCGACCGGCTTCATTCCCTTCCCGGACGAGGCCCGTTTCGTCGTCTCGGTGGAACTGCCGCCGGGCTCCACCCTGGAAGACACCCGCAACCGCACCGACGAGCTGGCCAAGCTGCTGCGCAAGGAAGTGCCGGAGGTTCGTTCGGTCCTGGTGGTCGGCGGCTCCACGCCGACCGGCACCCGCGAGATCCGCCGCGCCTCGGTCATCGTCCGGCTGAGCCACAAGACCGAGCGCAGCCGCACCCAGCGCCAGATCCAGCAATCGGTGTCCGGGCTGTTCAACGAGATCCCCGATATCCGCGCCTGGTATGTCAACGACAATGGCGAGCGCGAATTGTCGATCATCGTGCGCGGCACCGACGCGGCCAACCTGAACAAGGCCGTCGCCAGTCTCGAAACCGAGATGCGGCGCCTGCCCGGCTTCGTCAACGTCGCCGCCGCCGCCGGTCTCGACCGGCCGGAAATCCGCGTCGTGCCGCGCGCCGACGAGGCTGCCCGCTACGGCGTCACCACCGACCAGATCTCGGAGGCCGTGCGCATCGCCACCATTGGCGACGTCGCGGCCAATCTCGCCAAGTTTAATGCCGGCGACCGCCAGATCCCGATCCGGGTCCAGCTCGACACGGCCGCGCGCACCAATCTCGACCTCCTGTCGCAGCTCACCGTCACCACCGCGACCAATCAACAGGTGCCGCTGACCGCGGTGGCCGACATCACCTTCGGCCAGGGCCCCTCGTCGATCGAGCGCTACAACCGCATGCGCCGGGTCAATATCGGCACCGACCTGACCGGCGGCCTGGAGATCGGCCCTGCCCTCGACATGGTCATGGCGCTGCCGGCGGCGCAGAACCTGCCGGCCGGCGTGTCGTTCCAGCGCGGCGGCGACGCCGAGATCATGGCGGAAGTATTCCAGGGCTTCGCACTGGCCATGGGCACCGGCCTCCTGATGGTGCTCGGCGTGCTGGTCCTGCTGTTCCACTCGCTGTTCCAGCCGCTGACCATCCTGATGTCGCTGCCGCTGTCGCTCGGCGGCGTGATCATCGCGCTGCTCCTGACCAAGAACGCCATTTCCATGCCCGTCGTCATCGGCATTCTCATGCTGATGGGCATCGTCACCAAGAACGCCATCATGCTGGTCGACTTCGCGGTCGAGCGGGTGCGTGACGGCGTGCCGCGCAAGGAAGCCATGCTCGATGCCGGCCGCAAGCGCGCCCGCCCGATCATCATGACGACGCTCGCCATGGCGGTCGGCATGATCCCCCCGGCCATCGGCATGGGCGACGGCGGCGAATTCCGGGCACCGATGGCCATCGCCGTCATCGGCGGCCTGATCGTCTCGACAGTGCTGAGCCTCGTCTTCGTGCCGTCATTCTACACGGTCATGGACGATGTCGGCCGCTTCTTCGGCTGGCTGTTCGGCCGCTTCATCGGTCCCGCCGACGAACCCGGCGACGGCCATGGCGGCCACGGCCACGGCGCTCCGCCGAGCCCCGCCAACAGCCAGCCGCATGCCCCCATCCGGGTGGCCGCCGAATAGCCGGCCGCCCGTCTCCGAAGAGTGTTCCCGGCCTCCTCACGGAACCGGGAAACGCTCTGGCCTGGTGTCCGCGGGTCCGCCCCCGCGGGCACCAGGCTCTTCATCGGCCCACCGATTGCCCTGGCGCGGTCAGGAAAACAGGCTTCCCGCCAGCTCCACCTCCGCCACGATGAAGCGGTAGGCTTCGTCGACCCGCGCGATCCGCCGGGTGTCGACATGGGCGACCAGGTGATAGGTGCGGCGAATGTTCAGGCCCGGCAGGATGGCCGTCAGGCCCGGCACATCGCGCGCGGCGTAGTGATGCAGGATGCCGATGCCGACGCCGGCCTTCACCGCTTCGACCTGGGCCGTGACGCTGGCGCATTCGAGCCGCCGCTGCCCGGCATCGAAGGCCGGCGGATAATAGGTCAGCGCTTCCGAATAATGCAGGTCCTGCACCGAGGTGACCAGCAGGTGGCGCTTCAGGTCATCAGGCGCCGCCGGCCCCGGGTGGCGGGCCAGATAGTCGCGCGCGGCATAAAGCCCGAGCCCGTAATCGGTCAGCTTGCGCACGGTCAGCCGGCCGTCCTTCGGCGGGTCGATGACGATGGCGAGATCCGCCTCGCGTTTCGACAGCGACAGGGTCCGCTGCAGCGGCACCAGCTGAATGGTCAGCCCGGGATGGCGCTCGGCCAGGCGCCCGACCCGCGGCGCCAGGAACAGGCCGCCGAAACCTTCGGGCGCGCCGATGCGCACCGTGCCCGACACCACCCGGTCGACCTGCGAGACGCTCGCCTGCGCATCCAGCCAGGCGGTTTCCATGCCCTCGGCGGCGCTCAGGAACTTTTCGCCCGCCAGCGTCAGCGTGACGCCCGCCGTCGAACGCGAGAACAGCTGTGCCCCGAGCGCTTCCTCGAGCAGCGACATGCGTCGCGCCACCGTGGCGTGGTCGAGCGACAGGAGCCGCGCGGCCGACAGGAACTGCCCGGTGCGCGCCACCGCGAGAAACACCCGCACATGATCCCAGTTTGGCGTCATGGCGAAAGCTTACGCCAAATTCTGCACAATGCATGCGCGATCTTCGCGCTTGGTTCTTGCACCATTGCGCTCTAGTTCTGACGGCAACGACCCAAAGGGAGGATCCTCCATGCGCAATTACGGACATTTCATCGGCGGCAAGCATGTCGCAGGTCAGTCGGGCCGCACGGCCGACGTGTTCCAGCCGCTCGACGGCTCGGTCTTCGGCAAGGTCGCGCTGGCGACCAAGGCGGAAGTTCGCGCCGCGGTCGAAAACGCCAAGGCCGCCCAGCCGGCCTGGGCCGCCACCAATCCGCAGCGCCGCGCCCGCGTCCTGATGAAATTCCTCGAGCTCTGCGCCCGCGATAACGACAAGATGGCGGACCTGCTCGCCCGGGAGCATGGCAAGACCATTCCCGACGCCAAGGGTGACATTCAGCGCGGCCTGGAAGTGATCGAATTCTCGATCGGCGCGCCGCAGATGATGAAGGGCGAATATACCGAAGGCGCCGGCCCGGGCATCGACATCTATTCGATGCGCCAGCCGCTCGGCGTTGTCGCCGGCATCACGCCGTTCAACTTCCCGGCCATGATCCCGCTGTGGAAGGCCGGCCCGGCCATCGCCGCCGGCAATGCCTTCATCCTGAAGCCCTCGGAGCGCGACCCGGGCGTGCCGCTGATGCTGGCCGAGCTGTTCATCGAGGCCGGCCTGCCGCCGGGCATCTTCAACGTTGTCAACGGCGACAAGGAATCGGTCGACGCCGTGCTCGACGATCCCGACATCAAGGCGGTCGGCTTCGTCGGCTCCACCTCGATCGCCGAATATGTCTATGCGCGCGGCTGCGCCAACGGCAAGCGCGTGCAGTGCTTCGGCGGCGCCAAGAACCACATGATCATCATGCCCGACGCCGACATGGACCAGGCGGCCGACGCGCTGATCGGCGCCGGCTACGGCTCGGCCGGCGAGCGCTGCATGGCGATCTCGGTCGCCGTGCCGGTCGGCGAGGAAGCCGCCAACCGGCTGATGGAGCGGCTGGTGCCGCGCGTCGAGGGTCTGAAGATCGGCCCGTCGACCTCGGCCGACGCCGATTTCGGCCCGCTCGTCACCAGCCAGGCGCTGGAGCGGGTGAAGGGCTACGTCGATATCGGCATCAAGGAAGGCGCCAAGCTGGTCGTCGACGGCCGCGGCTTCAAGATGCAGGGCTACGAGAACGGCTTCTACATGGGCGGCTGTCTGTTCGACAACGTCACCAAGGAGATGCGCATCTACCAGGAGGAGATCTTCGGGCCGGTGCTCTCGGTGGTGCGCGCCAAGACCTATAACGAGGCGCTGGCGCTCGCCAATGACCACGAATATGGCAATGGCGTCGCGATCTATACCCGCGACGGCGACGCCGCCCGCGACTTCGCCGCCAAGGTCCAGGTCGGCATGGTCGGCGTCAACGTGCCGATCCCGGTGCCGCTGGCCTATTACACCTTCGGCGGCTGGAAGCGTTCGTCCTTCGGCGACCTGAACCAGCATGGCCCGGACGCCTTCCGCTTCTACACCAAGACCAAGACCATCACCTCGCGCTGGCCCTCGGGCATCAAGGACGGCGCCGAGTTCTCGATCCCGACCATGGGTTGATCGCCCAGCGCGGTACACGATTCCGGACAGGCAAAGGCCGTCGCACCAGCGGCGGCCTTTTGCTTTTGGGCCCGTAAGTATCTCTGCGAAGAACGGAACGAAGCGGCTCGCCAGGGCCGCGCCATGCGCTAACGTCCGGGCCCAACCAGAAGAATCACGCCGACCCCAAGGAGACGTCACGATGAAGCGCCGCGCCTTTCTGAAGTCCGCCGGCCTTGGCAGCGCCGCCGTCGCGGTTGCCAGCCCCGCCCTCGCCCAGGCCAGCCCGAGCATCACCTGGCGGCTGACCTCAAGCTATCCGAAATCGCTCGAGACGCTCTATGGCGCCTGCACCTTCCTGTCCGAGCTCGTCTCGGACGCCACCGACGGCGCCTTCAAGATCCAGGTCTTCGCCGCCGGCGAGGTCGTGCCGGCGCTGGCCGTCGCCGATGCGGTCGGCAACGGCACGGTCGAGATGGGCCAGACCGGGTCCTATTTCTATATCGGCAAGGATACCGGCTTCGCCTTCGGCACGGCGATCCCCTGGGGCCCGAACAGCCGGCAGCAGAATGCCTGGCTCTATCGCGGCGGCGGCATCGAGCTGCTGAACGAGTTTTACGCCAAATTCGGCCTCTACAACCTGCCGGCCGGCAATACCGGCACGCAGATGGGCGGCTGGTTCCGCAAGGAGATCAAGTCCAGGACCGATCTCAGCGGGCTGAAGATGCGCATCGGCGGCCTGGGCGGCACGGTGCTGCAGAAGCTCGGCGTCATCCCGCAGCAGCTCGGCGCCGGCGACATCTATCCAGCGCTCGAGCGCGGCGTGCTCGATGCCGCCGAATTCGTCGGTCCCTATGACGACGAGAAGCTCGGCTTCGTGAAGATCGCGCCCTACTATTATTACCCGGCCTTCTGGGAGGGCGGCGCCGAGCTCAGCTTCTTCTTCAATCTCGACAAGTGGAAGGCCCTGCCCAAGACCTACCAGACCATCCTGCGAACCGCCGCCGCCATGGCCGGCCACGACATGCAGGCCAAATATGACGTGCTGAACCCGCCGGCGCTGCGCCGCCTGGTCGCCGCCGGCGCGCAATTGCGGCCGCTGCCGAACGACATCCTGCGCGCCAGCTACAAGATCGCCCTCGACCTCTACAAGGAGATGTCGGAGCAGAACCCGGCCTTCAAGAAGATCTACGAGCACCAGGCCGCGTTCCACCGCGACAGCCAGGCCTATTGGGCCATTTCCGACTTCTATTACGACTATATGGCGGTCTCGGCCCAGCAGCAGCGCTGGGATCGGGATTGATCGGAACAGCCGCCATCCGCCTTGCCGCTATTTCAACCCGGCGAGGCGGATCGCGTCCGCGGCCTTTGCCGCCTCACTGCGCAGGAAGGCGCCGAATTCCGCCGGCGTGGTGCTGCTCAGCGTCACGCCATGGGGTTCGAGCTTGGCGCGCACAGCGGGATCGTCGAGCGCCGCGCGCACCGCTGCGTTCCAGCGGGCGATGATCGGTTCGGGCGTGCCTGATCGCATCACCAGCCCGAACCAGGATTTCGACGTGAAGCCCGGCAGGCCCGCCTCCGCCACCGTCGGCACATCGGGCAGCGAGGCGAGCCGCGTCTCATTGGCCACCGCGACCGCCCGGAGCGTGCCGGCGGTCACCTGTTCGCGGACATTTTGCAGGTCGCCCAGCATCATCGGCACATGGCCGCCGAGCAGGTCCTTCAGCGCCGGCGCGCTGCCGCCATAGGGCACATGGACGATCTCGACGCCGAGCCGGCGTTTCAACACCTCGAAGCCGAGATGATTGGAGGCGCCGCGGCCGAACGAGGCGAAGCTCGCCGTAGCGGCATGGGCCTTGGTCCAGGCGGTCAGCTCGGCGAGGCTGTGGACGGGAACCGTGGGATTGACCACCAGGACATGCGGGCTGGAGGCGAGCAGCGCCACCCCGGTGAAATCCCGGCCGGAATCATAAGGCGCCTGCTCGGCGAGCAGCGGCGACACCACGAAACTGTTGGAAATGGCGAGCACGGTATAGCCGTCGGCGGGTGCCGCCGCGACGCTCTGCGAGGCGATCATCGTGCCGCCGCCCGGCTTGTTCTCGATGACAACGGCCGCGCCCCAGGCCTTGGCGGCATGTTCGGCGACGATGCGGGTAATGGCATCGGTGCCGCCGCCGGCGGCGAACGGCACGACGACGCGAATGGTCCGCCCGGCGGCCGGATAGTCCTGGGCCCCGGCCGGCCCGGCGGTCCCCAGGAGCGCGGCGAGACATGCCGCCGCTACGATGCGCAATCCTCGCCGCCCCATGGCGCTCTCCCGGTCATCGACCCGCCGTTGAACCACGGCTGCGTTGACGCAAAAGCTAGCAAGGTTCCGCACCGATGCCAGCCTTTTGGCGGCCCGCCGGCCGCTGCCCTCGTCTGCGCCGGCCTCATGCCACGGCCCGCTGGCGCGGCTCCGCGATGTTTCGACCCGCCGCCGCCGCATCGCAGACCAGCCCGGTTCCGGGGATGACGGCGTGACCGCAATCGGCCACCAATAGCCGCCAGTTTCAACCCGCGAGACATCCATGACCATGCGCATCGCCTGTGGCGGCTTCATGCACGAGACCAATACCTTCGTTCCTGAGCCGACCGGCTGGGCGAGCTTCAACCAGGCCGGCGCCTGGCCGGGCTTCACCCGCGGCGACACGATCCCGGCCAAATTCGCGCCGTTCAACATCGCCATTGCCGGCTTCATGGACGTGGCGATCGCCGCCGGCCACACGATCGTGCCGCTGTCCTGGTCGTTCGCCCAGCCCTCCGGCCGAGTTGCCGACAGCGTCTTCGAGCGCGCTTCGGCCTATCTCATCGCCGATATCGCCGATGCCGCGCCCGACGCGGTGTTCCTGGAACTGCACGGCGCCATGACCACCGAGACCATCGAGGACGCCGAAGGCGAATTGCTGCGCCGGGTGCGCCGGCTGGTCGGTCCGGACGTGCCCATCGTCGCCTCCCTCGACCTGCATGCCAATGTCACCCAGTTGATGGTCGACAATGCCAGTTTCATGTCGGCCTATCGCACCTATCCCCATATCGACTGGCTGCAGACCGGCCAGCGTGTCGGCCGCTGGTTCGACACGGTGCGCGCCTGGGGCCCCAGGCCGGCCCGCGCCTTCCGCCAGATGCCGTTCCTGATCCCGATCGCCTCGGGCTGCTCGATGATCCAGCCGATGAAGGGGCTTTATGCGCTGCTCGAGGAGATCGAGGCGGAAACCGGCGTGCACCTGTCGCTCTGCCCGGGCTTCCCCTCGGCCGACATCTTCGACATGGGCGCCACCGTCATCGGTTACGGCGCCGACCAGGCCGAGGTCGACGCAGCCGTCGACCGGCTCGCCAAGGCGGTGATCCGCTCGGAGGCCGCCTTCCTCGAACACCTCGCCAAACCGCGTGACGAGGCCCTCGACACCGCCTTTTCCCGCGCCGCCTCGGCCTCGAAGCCGGTGATCATCGCCGACACCCAGGACAATCCCGGCGCCGGCGGCTCGTCGATCACCACCGGTTTCCTGAAGGCGCTGATCGCCCGCAAGGCCGAGAACACGCTCGCCGCCCTGTTCCATGAACCGGCCATCGCGGCGAAGGCCCATCAAGCCGGCATCGGGCAGACCATCGACGTCACCTTCGCCGCCCATGGCACGGGCCCGGGCGAGGAGCCGCTGGCGGCCTCAGCCGAGGTCATCGCCATTTCCGACGGCCGCTTCACCGGCACCGGCCCCATGGTCGGCGGCCAGCCGATCCATATGGGCCCCTCGGCCTGGCTCCGGATCGGCGGCGTCGACGTGGTGGTCGGCACGGTGCGCCAGCAGCCGCATTGCATCGCGGTCGCCACCCATCTCGGCGTCGACATCACCGGCTACAAGGTGGTGGTGCTGAAGAGCTCGGTGCATTTCCGCGGCGACTGGCAGCCCTATGCCGACAGTGTCGTGGTCGGCGCCTCGCCGGGCGCGGCCCTCGACGATACCGGCGTCATTCCGTTCGAGCATCTGCGCCCGAACGTCCGCCGCCGGCCCATGTCCAATACGTAACTAGTCAAATGCGCAACGGGCCCAATGCGTGCCCCGGTCTGGTCGCGGCGGTCAGCGCTTGTGCTGGATCGCCGCGTCCAGGCCGCGCAGCAGCGGCAGGATGACGTCGATGGTCGGCGTGGCGATGCCGGCCTCGCGGCCGAAGGCCTGGACCTGGCCGACAATGGCCTCCACTTCCATCGGCCGGCCGGCCTCGACATCCTGCAGCATGGACGAACGGCCGCCGGCACGCCCGGCCGGCGGATTGACGATGGCCTGCGGATCGACGCTGTCGCCGAAATCCCAGCCGAGCGCCCGGGCAACCTCGACCGTCTCGTTGATCAGGCCGCGCCCGACCTCGCCGATGCCCGGTGCCGTCGACCATTCGGCGGTCGGCACGCGGGTGATCGCCGAGAGGGGATTGCCAGCGACATTGCGGAACAGCTTTTCCCACATGTCGCGGCGGATATCCTCGGAGACCGGCGCGTTCAGGCCGGCCGCCTCGAACAGTTCGGCGGCGGCTTCCGCGCGCGGCGACCGATCGCCGGTCGGCTCGCCGATGATCCACTTATTGGCGGCGAAATGAGTGACGACGCCCGGCTGCTTCAGCGCATTGGAGGAATAGACCACCCCGCCCAGCACGCAATCGGGGCCGAGTTCGCGCCATAGCAGGCCGCCCGGATCGAGCAGCGCCAGCGAGCCGCCGTCGTCGATGCCATGGCGCCACCACCAGGGAATGCCGTTGTTGAAGAACAGGGCCGCGGCGCTCGGCGCCAGCAGCCGCTTCAAGGGCTTGGCGACCGCCGGCAGCGACGGCGCCTTCAGGGACAGCACGACCAGGTCCTGCGGCGGCAGCTCGCCGGGATCGTCGGTGGCGGCGAAAGGCTTGCCGCCGATCACCTTGCCCTCGGTCTCCAGGAACAGGCCGTTCTCGCGGATCGCGGCGAGGTGCGCCCCGCGCGCCACCACCGAGACCTCGGCATCTCCCTTGGCGATCAAACGCGCGGCGAGATGGCCGCCGACGGCGCCGGCCCCATAGACACAGACTTTCATGTGAAGCTCTCCCGGCGGCTCTGCCGCGCGATCAGATGACGTTCAGTTCCAGCACCGGCTTGCCGCTTAGGATGCGGTCACAACCGAACACCGACAGATCCAGCGACCGGTAGCCGCCAAACATGATCTGTTCCGCCACGGCGCGGCCGGCGGCTGGCGCCTGCTGCAGCCCGTGACCGGAGAAGCCGTTGATGAATTGCAGATTGCCGATCTCGGGATGCGGTCCGAGGATGGCATTGTGATCGAGCGTATTGAAGTCGTAATGACCGGCCCAGGCGCGGATCAGGCGCAATTCTTCGAGAGCCGGGATGCGGGTCGCCCAGGCCGGCCAGACATAGGTTTCGAACTGGTCGTGATCCGGTTCGAAATCGCCATAGGCCGCCGGATCCGGGTCGTTCTCGCCCGGTCCCCAGCCGCCGATGATCAGGTCGCGCTCGGGCCTGAGCCAGACGCCTGAGGGGTCGACGATCAGCGGCATGTTGGCGAAGGCCGCCGGGCATTTCGCCACGAACACCGTGCGCTTGCGCGGTTCGACCGGCAGCGCGATGCCTGCGCTTTCGGCCAGCCGCCCGGCCCAGGCGCCGGCCGCCAGCACGCAGGTGCCGCAGGTCACCTGTTCGCCGTCGGAAAGCGTCACCCCGGTGATGCGGTTGCCGTCGCGCGCGAGGCTTTTGACCTCGGCCTTCTGATAGACCGCGCCGGCCTCGCGGGCCGCCTTGCGGAACAGGTCGAGCAGCATGGCGGCATCGAACCAGCCTTCGCCGGTCCGCCCCCAGGCGCCGGCCGCCAGCTCCTCGGTGCTGAGCCAGGGAAAGCGCTGTTTCAGCTCTTCCGGCGACAACAGCAGGATGTCGGCGCCTTCCGCACTCTGCGTCCGCCAATTGGCTTCGAGCACACCGCGGCCGGTCTCGCTCGCCAGGATCAGGTAGCCGCCTTCGTGAAAGCCGATATCGGCCTCCGGATTGAAGCGCTCCTTCAGGCCGCGAATGATCTCGATGCCGAATCGGCTCATCCGGATGTTTTCCGGGGTCGAGAACTGCTGGCGGATCGAAGCGGCCGAGAGCGTGGTCGACGACTGGGCATAGCTCGGGTCGCGCTCGATGACCCGCACCGAGCCGGCATAGCCGAGCTCCTTCTTGAGGAAATAGGCGGCACAGGATCCCATGATCCCGCCGCCGACGATCAGAACATCCGTATCAGTCACGCGCCGCACAACCCTGAAGCAAAGGAACCCGATCTAAGCGAAAGGACGATGGCACGGCCGCCGCAAGGCGGCTAGCCTTGGGCCAGTCGCCCAGCGCATAGCGCCTTTTCGGACCGCCCGCCAATCCCCGGACCGCCCAACATGTCGAACCGCCCCCGCCGCTCCGTCCTCTACATGCCGGGCTCCAATGCCCGCGCGCTCGACAAGGCGCGCACCTTGCCCGCCGACGTGGTCATTCTCGACCTCGAGGACGCGGTGGCGCCCGACGCCAAGGCAATCGCGCGCGATCAGGTCGCCGCGGCCGTGACGGCCGGCGGCTTCGGCCATCGCGAGGTGGTGGTGCGCCTCAACGGGCTGGAGACCCCCTGGGGCCAGGCCGATCTCGCCGCTGTCGCCGCGACCGGCCCGGACGTCATCCTCATCCCGAAGGTCAATAGCGGCGACGACCTGGTCGCGGCCGGCCGGGCGCTCGCCGAGGCCGGAGCGCCCGGTCGCACGCGGGTCTGGGCGATGATGGAGACCCCACTCGCCATGCTGAATGCCGGGGCCATTGCGGCTGCCGCCGGCAATCCCTCGACCAGGCTTTCCGGTTTCGTCATGGGCACCAACGACCTCGCCAAGGAAACCGGCGCACGCCTCGTGCCCGGCCGCGCGCCGATGAATTCCTGGCTGATGACCTGCCTCGCCGCGGCCCGCGCCCATGGCCTCGTCATCGTCGACGGCGTCTGGAACGAGATCGCCGACGAAGCGGGCTTCATCAGGGAATGCGCCGAGGCCCGCGACATGGGTTTCGACGGCAAGACCCTGATCCACCCGAACCAGATCGCCGGCTGCAACCAGGCCTTCTCGCCGGCCGAGACCGAGGTCGCCTGGGCGCGCAAGATCATTTCAGCCTTCGAACAGCCGGAGAACGCCGCCAAAGGCGCGCTGCAGGTCGAGGGCCGCATGGTGGAGCGGCTGCATGCCGACATGGCGCGCCGCCTGGTCGCCATTGCCGAGGCCATTGCCGCCCGCGAGATGCCGGCGGCCTAGGTACCAGCACGGGTAGCGCTCCTCGAAAGCGCGCGCCGGAACCACTGATCTTTACCTCTCCCCGGCGGGGAGAGGTCGACTGCGCCTAGCGTTGAGAGAACGCATCTCGCGTTCGCTCAATGCTACGGCGAGCGGTCGGGAGAGGGGGCGAGGCGCTCGCCGCGTGAGCACCATGCGAAGCGCGCAACGCTTTGTTCTGAAAGACCTACTCCCCCTCTCCCGGCCTTCGGCCGACCTCTCCCCGCCGGGGAGAGGTGAAGAGTGGTGGTTCCTGCGCGAAATTTCGAAGCGTGACCCATTCGGGCACGTCTGAAGGATGTGTGCGGACGCTAGACGGTCGGGAGTGGGGGCGAGGCGCCGATCGAGCGGTCACCATGCAAAATGCCCAAAACCTTGCTCCGAATGCATAATTCCTCATCTCCCGGTGCCGGCCTGCCGACCTTCCCTGGCAAGGGGAGGTGAGGCGATACCCCCGCGGCGACCTCGTCATCGACGCGGCGCGCGCGTGCCGCAGCCCTTGGCAGACCGGGCCGCCGAGGGCCTCGCCCGCACATCTGGCATCAGCTGATTAGCCCGGCTGCCCCGTTGCCCTCTCCGGCACTTCGTGACACAGGGGGTATCGCAAACGAGGACCACCATGGGCGCGACGACCGCCGAGATCGACACGACAGGCCTGCGCGCCGCGCTCGGCACGCGGTCGATCGTGCTCGTCGGCCTGATGGGCGCCGGCAAGACCTCGATCGGCCGCCGGCTCGCGCAGCGCATTGGCCTGCCCTTCATCGACGCCGACCACGAGATCGAGAAGGCCCATGTCATGTCGATCCCGGAAATCTTCGAAAAACACGGCGAGGCCTATTTCCGCGCCGGCGAGGTCCGTGTCGTCTCGCGCATCCTGAAGGACGGTCCGCAGGTGCTGGCGACCGGCGGCGGCGCCTTCATGAACCCCGAAACCCGTGCCAATATCCGCGCCCACGGCATTTCGCTCTGGCTCAAGGCCGATCTCGACGTGCTGATGCGCCGGGTCCGGCGGCGCAGCGACCGTCCGCTACTGAAACAGGCCGATCCGGAAGCGGTGCTGCGCCGCCTGATGGAAGAGCGCTACCCGGTCTATGCCGAAGCCGACCTCGCCATCGTCTCGCGCGAGGCCTCGCACGAGGAGATCGTCGAGGAGGCGGTCGGCGTGCTGGTCGACCGGCTGCTGGGCCCTAAGGAGTTGAAGCAGCCGTGAGCGCCGCATCCGAGCCAGATACCGTCACCAGCGTCCCGGTCGCGCTGGGTGAACGCTCCTACGACATCCTGATCGGTTCCGGCCTGCTCGCCGGCGCCGGTGCGACCATCGCCGCGCGCTTTCCCGGCCGCGCGGTCGCCATCGTCACCGACGAGACGGTCGGCGGCCTGCACGGTCAGGCGCTCGAGCGGAGCCTCGACGCATCAGGCATCCGCCACGTCCGGATCAGCGTGCCGCCGGGCGAGGCGACCAAGCGCTTCGCCATGCTCGAACAGGTGGTCGATCAATTGCTGGCCGCCCGCATGGAGCGCGGCGACCTGGTCGTGGCGCTCGGCGGCGGCGTGGTCGGCGACCTCGCCGGCTTCGCCGCGGCCATCGTCCGGCGCGGCATGGGCTTCGTGCAGATGCCGACCAGCCTGCTCGCCCAGGTCGATTCCTCGGTCGGCGGCAAGACCGGCATCAATTCCCGCCACGGCAAGAACCTGATCGGCGCCTTCTACCAGCCCGGCCTGGTGCTGGCCGATACCGACGTGCTCGACACCTTGTCGACCCGCGAGTTCCGCGCCGGTTATGCCGAGGTCGCCAAATACGGCCTGATCGACGATCCCGGCTTTTTCGGCTGGCTCGAAACCCATTGGCGCGGGGTGTTCCAGGGCGGCCGCGACCGGGTCCAGGCGATCGCCACCTCCTGCCGGGCCAAGGCCGCCGTGGTCGCCCGCGACGAGACCGAGACCGGCGACCGCGCCTTGCTCAATCTCGGCCATACTTTCGGCCATGCGCTGGAAGCGGCGACCCAATATGACGGCACGCGGCTCGTCCATGGCGAAGGCGTCGCCATCGGCATGGCGCAGGCCTACCGCTTTTCGGTCAGTCTCGGCCTCTGCGCCGCCGATGAGGCGGAGCGCATGCGCGCCCATCTGACCGCCGTTGGATTGCCGACCGAACTCGCCCATATTCCCGGAGGCGTCGGCGATGTCGACCGGCTGATGAGCGCGATCCAGCAGGACAAGAAGGTGACGCGCGGCGCGCTCACCTTCATCCTGACGCGCGGCATCGGGCGGAGCTTCATCGCCAAGGACGTCGATCCGGCGGCCGTGCGCTCGTTCCTGGCGGAAGAGCTCGCGCGCCGCTAGCGTCGGCCGGTGCGGGGTCGGCCGCATGCGGGGCTGTGAGGTTAGCCGCCTCCCCGGCGGCCGAGGAGATCATGGACCACATCATCATCAACCCGTGGCTGGCGCTGGCGATCATCGTGGTCAGCCTGATGCTGTCGGCCTTCTTTTCGGCGGGCGAGACGGCCATGTCCGCCACCTCCAAGGCGCGCATGCTGGCGCTGGAGACCTCCGGCGACAGCCGGGCGGGGATCGTCAACCGCATGCTCGAGATGCGCGAGCGGCTGATCGGCGCCATGCTGGTCGGCAATAACGTGGTCAATGTCGGCGTCTCCGCCTTCACCACCAGCCTGATGGTCGGCTTCTTCGGCCCCGAAGGCGTGATCTATGCGACCGCCATCATGTCGCTGGTGATCATCGTCTTCGCCGAGGTCATGCCGAAGACGGTGGCGATCGTGCGCCCCGAACAGGTGTCGCTGGCCATTGCCCGGCCGGTCTCCTGGGTCGTCGCCGTGCTTGGTCCCGTCCTGCTGGCGATCGAGGCGATCGTGCGCGGCGTGCTGCGGCTGTTCGGCCTGAAGATCAACCAGAACCAGAGCGTCCTGTCGGGCGCCGAGGAGCTGCGCGGCACGGTCGACCTGATGCACAAGGAGGGCTCGTTCGAGAAGCTCGACCGCGACATGGTCGGCGGCATTCTCGACCTGAAGGACCTCTCCGTCTCCGACGTCATGGTCCACCGCACCAAGATGGTGACCATCGATGCGGGTGAAGCCCCCGACAAGGTGGTGCGCGACGTGCTCGCCGCGCCCTATACCCGCATTCCCCTGTGGCGCGACACGCCGGAAAACATCATCGGCGTATTGCACGGCAAGGACCTGCTGCGGGCCATGGCGGCGGCCAATGGCGATGTCAGCCGGATCGACCTGGCGAGCCTCGCTCTGCCGGCCTGGTTCGTGCCCGACTCCACCAGCCTGCAGGACCAGCTGAAGGCCTTCCTGCGGCGCAAGACCCATTTCGCCCTGGTCGTCGACGAATATGGCGAGGTGATGGGCCTGGTGACCCTCGAGGACATCATCGAGGAGATCGTCGGCGACATCAAAGACGAACACGACGTCCAGGTCATCGGCGTCAGGCCGCAGACCGACGGGTCGGTCAATGTCGACGGCAGTGTGCCGATCCGCGACCTCAACCGCGCCATGGACTGGCGCCTGCCGGACGAGGAGGCGACCACCATTGCCGGCCTGGTCATCCACGAGGCGCGCTCGATCCCCGAGACCGGCCAGACCTTCACCTTTCACGGCTTCCGCTTCCACGTGCTGCGCAAGCAGCGCAACCGCATCACCGCCTTGAAGATCACGCCGCTGGAGCGGCAGGCCTGACGCGGAGCGCAACGGCGATGAGACAGGGGCGCGAGAGCCGATGAGCGAGCAACCGAGGCAAGAGCAGGCGATCGCCCTGATCGCCCATGATCAGAAGAAGCCCGACATGGTCGCCTGGGCGACGCGCCATCGCGCCGTGCTGGCACGCCACCGGATCGTCGCGACCGGCACGACGGGCTCGCTGCTGAAAGGCAAGCTCCCCGAACTCGACATCCGCCTGATGAAAAGCGGCCCGCTCGGCGGCGACCAGCAGATCGGCGCGCTGATCGTCGAAAATGCCATCAGCCTGCTGGTCTTCCTGGTCGATCCGCTGTCGCCGCATCCCCACGACGTCGACGTCAAGGCGCTGACCCGGCTGGCGGTCGTCTACAACGTGCCGATGGCCTGCAACCTGGCGACCGCCGATATCCTGATCGCCGGCACGCCCTGACGACCGCGCGAGCGCTCATTCGCCGGGCGCGCGCGCCTCGATCGCCAATGCGTGGACGCGCCCCTTGAGCTCGGCATCGAGCACCTGGTTGATCATCCGGTGCCGGTCGACCCGCGACTTGCCGGTAAAGGCGGCCGACACCAGTTTCACCCGAAAATGGGTTTCACCGCCCTCGCGCCAGCCGCCATGGCCGTGGTGCTGCTCGCTTTCGTCGATCACGGCGAGCGAGACGGGTGCGAAAGCCTGGGTGAGCTTCGCTTCGATGGTTGCGTGCACGGTCATGTCGGTCTCCGGTTCGGTCAGGATATCGTCGAGCTTGCGCGCGGCCGCAACCCCGCTGCGCATTCGTCGCCTTGCCCGAAGGCCGATGGCTCTGATACATCCGGCTGCAGAAATTCAGGGGGAACCCCATGCAGAAGTTCACCACGCTGACCGGCGTCGCAGCGCCCATGCGAACGATCAATGTCGATACCGACATGATCATCCCGAAGCAGTACCTGAAGACGATCAAGCGCACCGGCCTCGGCAAGGGCCTGTTCTCCGAGGCGCGCTACAAGGATGACGGTTCGGAAAATCCGGATTTCATCCTGAACAAGCCGGCCTATCGCAGCTCCCAGATCCTGGTCGCCGGCGACAATTTCGGCTGCGGCTCGTCGCGCGAGCATGCCCCCTGGGCGCTGCTCGACTACGGCATCCGCTGCGTCATCTCGACCAGCTTCGCCGATATTTTCTACAATAACTGCTTCAAGAACGGCGTTTTGCCGATCACGGTCTCGCCCGAAGACCTGGAGAAGCTGTTCGAAGATGCCGACCGCGGCGCCAACGCGACCCTGACGATCGACCTGGAGCGCCAGGAGATCCGCGGGCCTGACGGCGGCACGCTGAAATTCGAGATCGACGCCTTCCGCAAGCACTGCATGATGAACGGCCTCGACGATATCGGGTTGACCATGGTCAAGGCGAAGTCGATCGACGATTTCGAGAAGACCGTCGGCACCGCTCGCCCCTGGATGTGATGCAATGACGGCGCGTGCGCGGACCGCCTGGCGGTTCGCGACGCCACCGCGCGGAAAGAATGGTCATGGAACGGCGTCTCATCTCCACTGGCTCGCCGTTCGAGAAGGCCGCCGGCTATTCGCGCGCGGTGATCCAGGGCGGCTTCGTTTTCGTCGCCGGTACCACCGGCTATGACTACGCCACCATGGTGCTGCCGGCAGGCGTCGAAGACCAGGCCCGCAATTGCTTCAAGACCATCGCCGCGACGCTTGCCGAGGCCGACGCCTCGCTGAACGACGTGGTGCGCGCGACCTATTACATCACCGATGCCGCCGACGCCGAGAAGGTCTTCCCGATCTTCGGCCAGGTGTTCGGCGAGATCCGGCCTGCCGCCACCCTGGTGGTGGTCGCGGGCCTGCTCAAGCCCGAGATCAAGGTCGAGATCGAGGTCACCGCGATGGTCCCGGCCGCGCGCGGCTGACCTGCGCGGCATCGCCTCATCCGCGCCAATCCCAGTTTCCGGTCCCGCCATGACGCAAGCCAAACCGCCGAGCCTCGCCGACCTGCGCAGCGAGATCGACCGGATCGACACGGCCATGCATGAGCTCCTGATGGAGCGCGGGCAGATCATCGAGCGGCTGATCGAGGTCAAGAAGACCGCCGAGACCGGCTCGGCCTTCCGTCCGGCCCGCGAGGCCGACGTGGTACGCCGCCTGGTCGAGCGCCATCACGGCCGCTTGCCGGTGGAGCTGGTGGCGCAGATCTGGCGCCAGATCATCTCCACCTTCACCTATGTCCAGGCGCCGCATTCGGTCCATGTCGTGCTGGGCCCCGAGCAGGAGGGCGCGCGCGAGCTCGCCCGCTTCCATTTCGGCTTCGGCGTGCCCCTGGTGCAGCATTCCACCCCGGCCTCGGTGATCGAGGCGATCGCCCGCGAGCGCGGCGATCTCGGCCTGATCGGGCTCGGCCCGGCGCGCGAGCCCTGGTGGGAGAAGCTCGGCCTCGCCGACCAGCCGATCGCCATGGCCACCGCGCCGGCGATCGCGCGCGGCGCGAGCCCCAGGCCACCCCAGGCGGTGGTGATCGGCCATCCCTCCATCGATACCGCCGGCCTCGACATGCGGCTCGTCGCCATCACCCTTGCCGCCGCGCCGCGGGCGCCCGTCGACGCCGTGCTCGCCCATGCCACCGCGGCCGGCAAGCACCATGTGCTCGCCTGGGTACCGCGCGACGCCGACGAGGCCGAGATCGCGCGCGACGTCTCCTCCGGCCTTCCTGTTGAAGCCGCGCGCACGGTCGGCTACACCGCAAAGCCAATCGCGGCCTGATCGCGGGTCTCGATACGTCCTCGTGCCATATGAGCATGTTCCGATGAGCACCGCCGCCACGCGTCCCCTCCCCCGTCCCGGCATCATGGCGATCGACGCCTATGTGCCCGGCAAGTCCGGCGCCCCGGGTGTCGACAAGGTCTACAAGCTGTCGTCCAACGAGACGCCGCTCGGACCGAGCCCCAAGGCGATCGCCGCCTATCGGCATGTCGCCGACAAGCTGGAACTCTATCCGGAGGGAACCTCCGCGGCGCTGCGCGAGGCGATCGGCAAGCTCTATGGCCTGGATCCCGGCCGGCTGATCTGCGGCTCGGGCTCCGACGAGCTCCTGTCGCTGATCACCCATGCCTATATCGGCCCCGGCGACGAGGGCATTTTCACCGAGCACGGCTTCCTGGTCTACAAGATCGCCATCCTGGCGGCCGGCGGCACGCCCGTCGTGGTCAAGGAAAAGAACCTGCACACCGATGTCGACGCCATCCTGCAGGCGGTGACGGCGAAGACCAAGGTCGTCTATCTCGCCAACCCCAACAACCCGACCGGCACCTATATCCCCTTCGACGAGGTCAAGCGGCTGCATGCCGGCCTGCCCAAATCCGTGCTGCTGGTGCTCGATGCCGCCTATGCCGAATATGTCCGGCGCAACGATTACGAGAGCGGCCTGGAACTGGTCGCCTCGAACGAAAACGTCGTGATGACCCGGACCTTCTCGAAGATCTACGGGCTGGCGGCGCTGCGCATCGGCTGGCTCTACGGTCCCGACCACCTGGTCGACGCGCTGAACCGCATTCGCGGACCGTTCAACGTCAACGCCGCCGCCATCAATGCCGGCGTCGCGGCGGTCGAGGACCAGCCCTTCGTCCAGGAGGCCATTGCGCATAACGAAAAGTGGCTGCCCTGGCTGACCAGCGAGCTGACCGCGCTCGGCCTGACGGTGACCCCGTCGGTCGGCAATTTCCTGCTGATCCACTTCCCCAAGGCCGCGGGCAAGACCGCCAATGACGCGGATGCCTTCCTGGTGTCCAAGGGCTTGGTCCTGCGCAAGGTCGGCGCCTATGGCCTGCCCGACGCGCTGCGCCTGACCATCGGCACCGAGGAGGCCAACCGGCACCTGGTGGCGACGCTCAAGGACTTCCTCGGGGCCAGCGGAGCGTGACCGCGCCGCTGCGCTTCGAACGGGTCACGCTGATCGGCATCGGGCTGATCGGCTCGTCGATCGCGCGTGCGCTCCGCGAACTCGGCATTGCCGGGACGGTGGTGGCGGCCGATCGCTCCGAAGCGGTGGTCGCCCGGGTCAGGGAGCTCGGCTTCGCCGATGAGGTGACGAGCGATCTCGCCGCCGCCGTCAAAGATGCCGATCTGGTCGTCCTGTGCGTGCCGGTCGGCGCCTGCGGCGCCGTCGCCGAGGTCATCGGCCCGCACCTGAAGCCCGGCGCCATCGTCTCCGATGTCGGCTCGGTGAAGGGCTCGGTGGTCGCGCAGATGACGCCGTTCCTGCCGGCCAATGTGCATTTCATCCCGGCCCATCCGGTCGCCGGCACCGAACATTCCGGCCCGGATTCCGGCTTCCCCGAACTCTTCCACGAGCGCTGGTGCATCATCACGCCGCCGGCCGGCACCGACCCGCAGGCGGTCGAGCGGCTGACCGCCTTCTGGCAGGCCCTGGGATCGAAGACCGAGGTCATGGCGCCCGACCACCACGACCTCGTGCTGGCGATCACCAGCCATGTGCCGCACCTGATCGCCTATAATATCGTCGGCACCGCCTCCGATCTCGAAAAGGTCACCGAGAGCGAGGTGATCAAGTTCTCGGCCGGCGGCTTCCGCGACTTCACCCGCATCGCCGCCTCCGATCCGACCATGTGGCGCGACGTGTTCCTGCACAACAAGGACGCGGTGCTCGAAGTGCTCGGACGCTTCACCGAGGACCTGATCGCGCTCCAGCGCAATATCCGCTGGGCCCAGGGCGAGCAGCTGTTCGACCTGTTCACCCGCACCCGCGCGATCCGCCGCTCGATCATCGACCAGCACCAGGACACGCCCGATCCGGATTTCGGCCGCGCGCGCAAATGAGCCGCGATCTCGTGACCGGCCACCAAGCGAGCCGCGATGACGCCTGACCTGACCGCCGACCAGATCATCCGCCTCCTGGCGCTGGAGCCGCACCCGGAAGGCGGCCATTTTCGCGAGACCTTTCGCGACGCCCCTGCCGGCGGCGAGCGCGCCGCCTCGACGCTGATCTATTTCCTGCTGCGCCGGGGCGAGCGCTCGCATTGGCACCGGGTCGACGCGACCGAGATCTGGCACTGGTATGGCGGCGCGCCGCTGACCTTGACCATTGCCGCCGACGTCAAGGGGCCGGTGACCGTTACCCGGCTCGGCATGGATCTCGCCGGCGGCGAGCGTCCGCAGGGCGTGGTGCCGCGCGATCACTGGCAGGCGGCCGAGAGCCTCGGCGACTGGACACTGGTCGGCTGCACCGTCGCGCCCGGCTTCGACTTTGCCGGCTTCACCCTCGCCCCACCCGGCTGGAACCCTGGATCATGACCGACATCACGCTTGTCCGCGATCTCGAGGAGCGGATGTTCAACGCCTGGCCGGCGCTGCAGACGATCCACATGGATGGCTGGCTGCTGCGCATGGCGCGCGGCCACACCAAGCGCGCCAATGCCGCGAGCCCCTGGTTTCCCTCCGATCTGCCGACCGCCGACCTGATCCAGGCGGTCAAGTCGCTCTACCGCAAGGCCGGCATCGAGCCGATGGTGCGGATCACGCCGCTGGCCGCCGACGGCGTCGATGCGGCGCTCGCCGCGGCCGGCTGGACGCTGTTCGACCCGACCAAGGTGATGGTCGCCTCGCTTGCCGAGCGGGTGAAGCTGGAAGGCACGCCGGCGGTCGCCGTCGTGCTCGCCGAGGATCCGTCGGTGGACTGGATCGAGGGCGCGGCCGGCGCTTATGAGCTCGCCGAATGGCAGCGCGACGTGCTGGCCGAGATCGTGTCGTCGATCCGCGTCGATGCCGCCTTCGCCACCATCTTCATCGGCCGCGAGCCCGTCGGCTACGGCCTCGGCGTGGCCGAGCGCGGTTATGTCGGGCTCTACGACCTCGCCGTGACCCCGGCCGCCCGCGGCCAGGGCGTCGGCGCGCGCATGGTCACCTCGCTGATGCATTGGGGCCGCTCCAAGGGAGCGAAATCGGCCTATTTGCAGGTGCGCGATGCCAATGAGAAGGCGCGCGCGCTTTATGGCCGGCTCGGCTTCGCCGATGTCTACGGTTATCACTGCCGCCGCCCGCCCCAGAGCTGACCGCGCCGGAACCGACTGTCGCCTGCCGCCTATGCGGCCTTGCGCAGCATGTCCCTGGACGCGATGAGCGAGCCCAGCACGATCAGCACCACCGCGCCGGCCAGCGCCAGGCTCGGCTGCGAGAAGCCGAAGGCGACCAGCGCCAGCGTCGACAGCACCGGCGCGGCATAGCTCGCCGCGCCCAGCACCTGGATGTCGCCGCGTTTCATGCCACGGTCCCAGAGATAGAAGGCGGCGCCCACCGGCCCGAGCCCGAGCGCCAGGATGGCCAGCCATTCGTGGGCGTTCGCCGGCCAGACCGTCGGTTCGAAGGCGACATGGCAGAGGCCTGCGAGCACCGCCGTCGCCAGGCAGAAGCCGGCAACCGCTTCCGTCGGCACGTCGGGCAGGAGGCGGGCGGTGACCGAATAGCTCGTCCAGACCAGCGCGCAGGCGCAGGCCGCGGCATAACCGATGAGATGGCCCGCCTCGAAACCGCTGCCGAGCCCGCCGCGGCCGGCGATGATCAGCGCCGTGCCGGCAAGCCCGAGCGCCGCCCCGACCAGGTGATGCGGCTTCAGCCCGTGCCCGGGCAGGAAGGCCGAGAACACCACGATCAGCAGCGGCCACGTATAGTTGATCAGATTGGCTTCCGCCGGCGGCGCGAAGCGCAGCGCGGTGAAATAGAGCGCGTGATAGCCGAACAGGCCCGCGACGCCGTGAAACCAGACCAGCGGCGGCTGGGCGAGCAGGCCGAGCCCGCCCGGCCGCAGGGCGACCACGGCAAGCCCGATGACCCCGCCGATGGCGAAGGTCATGGCCGTGAGCTGGAACGGCGGCACCTGCCCCGACGCGGTGGTGAACAACGCCAACAGGCCCCAGAGGCCGACGGCGCCGAAGCCGAGCAAGGTCGCGGGACGGGAGGATCGCATGAAATGGCCCGGGATCGGATCAGCCGGACGCACTGCCGCCGGCATCGGTCACCGACGGCTTCGAAGAGAATGACGGATCAGCGCCGACGCGGCGGCGGACGGCGCGCGGGCGCACCAGGCGGACGCGGAGCACCGGCACCCTCGCCCTTGTGGCGGAACACCAGCCGGCCCTTGTCCAGGTCATAAGGCGTCATTTCGACCGTCACCCGATCGCCAACCAGCGTCTTGATGCGGTTCTTCTTCATTTTGCCCGCCGTATAGACGATCACCATGTGACCATTGTCGAGCTCTACCCGGAAACGGGCATCGGGCATGACTTCGGTCACCATGCCGTCGAACGTGAGAACGTCTTCTTTCGCCATGGCAAGCCCCTCCGTGGGCAGCGCCTTATACGCGATACAAAAAACCCCGGCCAGGACGACAGAATCGCCCTGACAAGGGTTGCCTTGTAATCAAATTGACGCGTGACCGCCAACCTCTCGACGCCATGACATCCGTGGCGGCGGTAACGAGGCGGTCGCGCGTCGGGATCAGGCCGCGACCTTCAGCTGGTCGGCCGACGACTTGCCGGTACGGCGGTCGGCGACGACTTCGAAGGAAATCTTCTGGCCTTCATTGAGGCCATAGAGACCAGCGCGCTCGACGGCGCTGATGTGGACGAAAACGTCGGGCCCGCCAGCGTCGGGCTGGATGAATCCGTAGCCCTTCTGGGAGTTGAACCACTTCACGGTTCCGGTAGCCATGTAGATGTCCTTTCGAGGAACGTATGCGTATTCAGACATGCGAACGCGAAACAACGCTGCATAAATCATCGACGTTAGGGAGGTCGTCAGCAGAGCACCGGACGAATCGCGGTGCAGGCCAAGTCGTTCGGCCGAAACTCGATAGACGTGAGGTAACAGTGATATGAGTCCAAAATAAGGCACGAGGCCGCAATTCGGCCACAAACCCGGCCCCTCAGGTCAGCCGGCTGCGGCGCAGCATCTCGCTTTGCTCGAGCAGCGGATAGGCCGTGGCGATGACATGGGCTGAGATGCGCTTGAGGTCGCGCAGGATGTCCAGGTGCAATCCGCTGACCTCGTGGCTTTCGCCATTGCCGCTGCGCACCCGGGCGAAATGCCGCTCGGTCGCCACGCGCTCGCGGTTGCGGAACACTTCCTTTTCCTCCGCGAGCTTGCGCGCCGCCGTCAATTCGCCGCCGGTGAACACAGCGATGGCCAATTGCAGGTCCTCCAGGAGCCGGCCGTGCATCTGCTCGATCTCGGCCTGCGCATCCGGCGGCAAGGCCAGCCGGTTCTTGATCTGCTTGGCCGCGAGTTTCATCAGGCTCTTCTCGATGACGTCGCCGGCATGTTCGAGATTGATCGCGAAGGCCAGGATGTCGGACAGCCGGCGGGTCTCCGCCTCGGTCAGCGCCTCACCGTCGATCTCGGACAGATATTGCTCGATGCCGGCATGCAGCCGGTCGAGGATATTGTCCATCTGAACCACCTCGGCCACCCTTTTGCGGTCGCCGGTGTGAAAGGCATCCTGCGAGCCGCGCAACATGGCCTCGACCACATCGGTCATGCGCAGGGTCTCGCGCACGGCGTTGGCGAGCGCCACCGTCGGCGTGTCGAGCGCCGAGGGGGACAGATATTTCGGCACGCCGGGATCGCCGGCCTTGATCACTTCGGGGAACAGCCGGACCAGCAGGCGGGCGACGACCGGCAGGAGCCCGATGAAGGCCAGGGCGACGACCAGGTTGAAGCCGAGATGGAAACTCGCCGCCATGGGCCCCGGCGCGAGCCCCCAGGCGGCGAGCTCGCGCGCGATCGGGCCGAGCAGCGGCAGGGCCACCAGGCATCCGACGACCCGGTTCAGGAGATTGCCGGCCGCCAGCCTCAGCTTGGCCGGATCGCCGCCGATCGCCTCGATCGCCGGATTGAGCGCACTGCCGAGATTGGCGCCGAGCACCATGGCGAGCGCCGCCGGCGGGGCGACATGACCGGCGGCGGCCATCGACATGATGAACAGCACCACGGCGACGCTCGAATGGGCCGCCCAGGTCAGCAGCGCCGCGACCGCGAGATTCAGAAGGGGATCGCGGGTCAGCGCCGCGAACAATTCGCGCACGGCGGGCGCGTCTTCCACCGGGTGCATGGCCTGGGCCAGCAGATGCAGCGCCAGCAGCATCAGGCCGAGGCCGATCGCGGCCCGGCCGAGATCGCGCACCCGCGTCCGGCTGCCGCGCCGGAACGCCACGAGGCCGGCCAGGATGAAGATCGGAAAGACCAGCGTGATGTCGAAGGACAGGGCCTGCACGATCACCGCGGTGCCGACATTGGCGCCCAGCATCAGGGCCATGGCCGAGACCAGGCTGACCGCCCCAGCCGAAGCGAAGGAGGTGGCCAGCAGGGCCGTCGCGGTGCTGCTCTGCAGCGCCGTGGTGACCGCCAGGCCGGACAGGAAGGCCGACAGGCGGTTCTTCAGGCCGATCGTCAGGATGCGCCTGAGCTCGCTGCCGAAAGCCCGCATGATGCCGGTATGCACCATGTGAATGCCCCAGAGCAGCAGCGCGACATCGCCGAGCAGTTGAATGATGACTTGGGTCGCCGACACTCTAGCCCCCGCGAAGACAAGGCCCGAAACGATCATGCTGTCGCCGAAAGTCGACGACATTGCGGTTCGGAGCAACCCCCGGATGCACGGCAGCCAAGCGCTCGCGTCAGCCGCCGCCGATGCCGCGGCCGAGCACGGTGAGACCGCCGGCCACGATCACCGCTTCCAGCATGACCGTATGCAGCCTGACCGGCATCGCCTCCAGGATCCGCTTGGCGACGAAGGCGCCGGGCACGGTGGCGCAGCCGACCAGCAATGCGAACAGCAGCAGCGGCATCGGCAGGGCATCGTTGAAGCCGAAGGTCGCGGATTTGGCGAGCCCGATGACGATCGAGATCGCCGCGTCGGTGGCGATCACCGCCTGGCCGGTCAGGCCGGCGGCCATCAGGAACGACACCAGGATGACGCCTGCGCCGGTCGACGCCCCCGTGACCAGGCCATAGACACCGCCGGCCGGCACCAGTTGCCAGCCCTGCAGCGTGAAACCGGCATGGGCGAGCAGGCGGCGCAAGGGCACCAGGACGATCAGCATGGCACCGATCAGGATCGAGGCGCCGCGCGTATCGAGCCGGGTGAAGCCATAGGCCGACAGCACGACCAGCGGCACCGAAACCGGCAGCATCAGCGCGACCTTCCGCCAGTCGACGGAGGCCCGCATGGCGAGAAACCGGCTGACATTGGTGAACAGCGCCGAGATCGCGATGACCGGCACGACGTTCTCGGCGCCGATGATCGGCACCAGAACCAGCGGCATCAGGAGCCCGGTGCCGTAGCCGGCCATGCCGCCGATGATCGCCGCACCGAATGCCGTGCCCGCCACCAGGACCGCCTGGAGGAGGCTGACATCGGCAAGCGAAAAGGCCATGGCTGGAGCTCGGCGTGGACTGCGACGACGCCGCGTTCTAGGCTGCCCCGAGTTTCCCGTCCATCGTGATCCCCGATTCGCCCATGCGCGAGAGCGCTGCCTCGTCGTCTGAAAGTCCGGTCGAAACCCTCACCGGCACCGTCGAACGCGTGACGTTCCATTCCCCCGCGACCGGCTTCGCGGTGCTGAAGGTGCGTGTCCGCGGGCGGCCGCAGCCCGTCTCCATCGTCGGCACGACATCGGCGGTCGCCGCCGGCGAGATGATGACCGCGCAGGGCTCCTGGGTGAACGACCGCACCCATGGCCTGCAGTTCAAGGCGAGCACGCTGGTCACCGCCCCGCCCGCCTCCAAGGACGGCATCGAACGCTATCTGTCCTCGGGCGCCATCAAGGGCATCGGCATCGCCACCGCCCACAAGATCGTCCAGGCCTTCGGCAAGCGCACCTTCGAGGTGCTCGACAACGAGCCGCATCGGCTGCGCGAACTGCCCGGCCTGACCGAGGCGCGGTACAAGCGCATCACCGAGAGCTGGGCCGAGGACCGCATCGTGCGCGATCTCGGCGTATTCCTGCAGGAGCACGGCCTGGGGCTCGGCCAGGCGACGCGGGTGTTCCGTGCGCTCGGGCCGGAGGCGATCGGCCTGATCCGCCAGGACCCCTATCGGCTCGCCCGCGACGTGCGCGGCATCGGCTTTCTCACCGCCGACCAGGTCGCAACCTCGCTCGGCCTGAGACGCGACGCGCCGGAACGGCTGCGCGCCGGCATCAGCTACGCCCTGCAGGAGGCCCGTGACGACGGCCATTGCGGCCTGCCGCGCGAAGCCGCAGTGGCGCTCGCCGCGCGCCTGCTCGACGCCGGCGAGGACCTGATCGAACAGGCCGCCGACAGCGAGGTCGCGAACCGCAACCTGATCGCCGACACGATCGGCGGCGAGCCGCATCTGTTCCTGAAGGAATTGCATCGCGCCGAAAAGGTCATCGGCGACAAGCTCAGGGAATTGACCGTCGGCCAGCCGCCCTGGGGCCGGATCGACCTCGCCACCGAGGTGCCGCGGGTCGAGACACGCACCGGCAAGGCCCTGGCGCCCTCCCAGCGTGAGGCGCTGAACGTCATCCTGAGCGCCAAGGTTTCGGTGATCACCGGCGGCCCGGGCGTCGGCAAGACCACCCTGCTCGACACCATCCTGAAGATCCTCACCCGCCAGGAGGTCGCGGTGGTGCTGGCCGCGCCCACCGGGCGCGCCGCCAAGCGCATGACGGAGCAGACCGGCATCGAGGCCAAGACCATTCACCGCCTGCTCGAGATCGATCCGGAATTCGGCGCCTTCTCGCGCGGCCGCGACAATCTCATCGACTGCGACCTGCTGGTCGTCGACGAAACCTCGATGGTCGACGTGCCCTTGATGATGGCGCTCGTCGAAGCCCTGCCGGCATCCTCGGCCCTGCTGCTGGTCGGCGACGTCGACCAGTTGCCGCCCGTCGGTCCCGGCCAGGTGCTGGCCGACGTCATCGCCTCGGATCTGGTTCCCGTCGCCCGCCTGACCGAAGTGTTCCGCCAGGCCGAGGCGAGCCGCATCATCGCCAATGCCCACCGCATCAACCGCGGCGAAATGCCCGAACTGCCCGAACCCGGCGTGCAGAGCGATTTCTATTTCGTCGAGATGAATTCGCCGGAGGACGGCCTCGCCAAGATCATCGAAATCGTCAAGGAACGCATCCCGCGCCGCTTCGGGCTCGATCCGATGCGCGACGTGCAGATCCTGGCGCCGATGAACAAGGGCGTGCTCGGCGCCCGCAATCTCAATATCGAGGTGCAGAAGGTCCTGAACCCGGCCAAGGGCCGTTCGATCGAGCGCTATGGCTGGACCTATGCCGCCGGCGACCGGGTCATGCAGACCGCCAATGACTATGACCGCGACGTGTTCAACGGCGATCTCGGCTCGGTCCTGCGCATCGACCAGGAAGAAGACGAACTGGTCGCGCTCTTCGACGGACGGCAGGTGAGCTATTCCTTCGCCGAGCTGGAAAACCTCATGCCGGCCTATGCCACCACCATTCACAAGAGCCAGGGCTCGGAATATCCGGCCGTGGTGGTGCCGGTGACCATGCAGCATTACGCCATGCTGGCGCGCAACCTGATCTATACGGCGGTCACCCGCGGCCGCTCGCTGGTCGTCATGGTCGGCGAGACCCGCGCGCTGAAGATCGCGGTCGGCGGCGGCCGGTCGAAACCGCGCACCACCAAGCTCAGGGAATGGCTCACCACCTGAGGCGGCGATGGCCTGCGCGCAAGGCTCTTAGCCCCGGCCTGCACGCTTCGGCCGCCGCCGAAGCATTGTCGCCGCGAGCGGGTTAGACTGTTGCCATGAAAGACGGACCCAGCATTTCCGAAGTGGCCGCCCTGATCGGCGATCCCGCGCGCGCCAACATGCTCGCCGCCCTGATGGCCGGGCGGGCGCTGACCGCCGGCGAGCTCGCCCATGAGGCCGGCATTACCGCCCAGACCGCCAGCGGCCATCTCGCCAAGCTCAGCGAGGCCGGCCTCCTGCTGGTCGCGGCCCAGGGCCGCCACCGCTATTTCCAGCTGTCCGGCGGCGATGTCGCCCAGGTTCTCGAAGGCCTGATGGGCATTGCCGCGCGCACCGGACGCCTGCGCACCCGCACCGGCCCGCGTGATCCCGCGATGCGCAAGGCCCGCGTCTGCTACGATCATATCGCCGGCGAATGGGCAGTCCGCCTGCTCGACGCCTTCATTGCCAATGGCCGCCTCGCCGACCATGACGGGTCGCTCGCCCTGACACCCATCGGCAAGGCCAGGTTCACCGCCGAAGGCATCGACTTCGAACGCATGGCGGTGAGCCGCCGGCCAATGTGCCGTGCCTGCCTCGACTGGAGCGAGCGCCGCTCGCACCTCGCCGGCTCGCTCGGCAAGGCCCTGCTCGACCTCATGCTGGACAAGGGCTGGGTCCGGCGCAGCGCCGACAGCCGGGTGATCGACATCACCCCACCCGGGCATCGCATGTTCCTGAGCTGGATCGGCGACAGCGAGGACGTCAGGCCGGCAGTGGTCGGCCAGAACGGTTAGCCCGGCTTGCGTCCGCCGGGCACCGCGCCGGCGGACCGCTATCGGTTCGCGAACACCGCCGGACGCTTCTCGACAAAGGCGGCCATGCCTTCCTTCTGGTCGTCGAGCGAAAAGGCGGCATGAAAGGCGCGGCGCTCGAACAGCAGGCCCTCGGCGAGCGGCGTCTCATAGGCCCGGTTGACGCATTCCTTGACCATCATGGCGACCGGCCGGGACATGGCGGCGATCTTGGCGGCGACGCGGATGGCCTCGTCGACGAGCTCCGCCGCGGCGACGACACGGCTGACCAGGCCGGCACGCTCCGCCTCGGCGGCATCCATCAGCCGGCCGGTCAGGCACATTTCCATCGCCTTGGACTTGCCGACGAAACGCGTCAGGCGCTGCGTGCCGCCGCCACCCGGGGTGATGCCGACGGTGATCTCGAGCTGGCCGAACTTCGCGGTTTCGGCCGCCAGGATGAAATCGCAGGCCATGGCGAGCTCGCAGCCGCCGCCCAGCGCGTAACCGGCGACCGCCGCGATCACCGGCTTGCGGCTGGTCGCGATGCGCAGCCAGTCGCCGCCGGCGAACTCGCGGGCGAAGACCTCGGCGAAACTCGTCAGTCCGGCCATTTCCTTGATGTCGGCGCCGGCCGCGAAGGCCAGGTCGTTGCCGGTCAGCACGATCGCCCCGATCGCGTCGTCCAGTTCGAAGGCATCGATCGCCCGGCGGAGCTCCGGCAGCAGCGCGAAGCAGAGCGCGTTGCGGAACTCCGGACGGTTGAACCGGATGAGGCCGACCGTGCCGTGTGTCTCGGTCAGGATGTGCTGATAGGCCATGACATGCTCCGCCTTGTCGCACCGCTGTCGGGTGCGGTCGCGAGCGGAAACTAGCGGCGCCGCATGATATAAGCATAATATACAATATCGATGGAAAGACATAAGGGATCGCGATGAAGATCCAGCACCTGCGGTTCTTCGCAGCGGTCGTCGACTGCGGCGGCGTGGTCAAGGCGGCGGAACGCCTGCGGGTATCCCAACCGGCCGTTTCGGCGAGCCTGAAGGCGCTCGAGATCGAACTCGGCCACCCGCTGTTCGAGCGCTCGGACAGCGGCCGGCGCCAGCGGCCGACGGACCGCGCGATGCGGTTCCACCGCGACGTCCTCGACATCCTCCGGCAATGCGATGAGGCGCGCGCGAAATTCCGGGCCGAACAGGCCAAGCCGGCCAGGCTGGTTCTCGGGGTCCTGCAGACCATCGCCGCGAGCGAGGTCGCCGCCTGCGCCGCGGCCTTCGCGCGGCTCGCCCCGGACCTCCGGCTGCAGCTCTGGGAGGCAGGTCCCCTGCGCCTTGCCGAATGGCTCAGGCAAGGCCGCATCGACGCGGCCTGGACCTCGGTCGACATGTCAGCCGACCATGCGCGGGTTCTGTGGCGCGAACCCTTTGTCGTCCTGGCCGCGCATGGCCACCGCTTTGCCCGCGACCAGCATCCGGACGTGGCGCTGGCCGATCTCGATGGCGAAAGCATTGTCTTGCGCACACGCTGCGAGATGCAGCGGGGCCGCCTGTGGCCCGAGCGCGTCCGCATGCGGATCGCCGCCCGGGCGGAACGCGACGATCTGGCGGTCCGGCTGGTCGCCCAGGGGATTGGAATCGCCATCGCGCCGCGCAGCCTGGCAAGCGACGAAGTCGTCGCAAGACCGGTCCGGGATCTCGATGCAATCAGGTCGATCGGGCTGAAATGGCGGCCGGACCTCGCGCCGGAAACCCGCGACATCGCGCTCGACGCGGTATCGTCGGTGAAACGTGCCGGACAGCGCGCATGACACGGGCGGTCAGGGACGGGGCCGGTCGAACGACGCCGCCGACGACGAAACGAAGGTCTCGGCCAGCGGCGTGCAGTCGTCTGCGCAGACCAGATGGATCGCCATGGTCATGGCGGCGCCTAGGGGCATGTCGACAAAGGCCACGGTCTCCGGCTTGATGCGCTCCAGGCTGGCTTGAATGATCGCCAAGCCCAGGCCCGCGCCGACCATTTCCAGGACAGTCAGGGGATCGGCGGCCTCGTGGCGGATGTCCGGCCTGAAGCCGGCGGCCTCGCATGAGGCGATCATCGCGCGCCGTCCCGTCGGCGAGACCGCCTCCGGCAATGCGATGAAGGTCTCCTGCCTCAAGCGATCGGTGGAGGGAGCCTCCGTCCATCCCCGCTCAGCCGGGAAGGCCAGCCGGAACGGCTCCTCCCAGACCAGCCGCGAGCGCAGGCCGTCATCAGCCGCGGGCGGCGAATAGGTGAAACCGATATCGATGTCGCGCGCCTGCAATTGCCGGACCTGCTCCGACGAGCGCAATCCCTTCAACGCCAGCTCCGCGCCCGGCGCCACACGCCGGAACGATCGCAGCGCCCGCGCCAATGCGCCGGCATGCATGGCCCCTTCGACATAACCGACGACCAGCAAACCTTCGCTCCCCATGGCAAGGCCGCGCGCGCGGCGCTCCAGGCGCGAACCATGGGCGAGCAACGCCCTCGCCTCGGCAAGCAGGTCGCGGCCGGCCGCCGTGAGCTTGAGGCGCTTCTTGGACCGGTGGAACAGCGCGAGCCCCAGCTGCGCCTCGAGATTCTGGATCTGCCGGCTGAGCGGCGACTGCGTGAGGTTCAGCGCCCGCGCGGCTCGACCGACATTCTCCATTTCCGCGACCGCGACGAAATAGCGAAGCTGCTGCAACTCGAACATCAGTCCTCTCAGGTCTCAACTTGCCCAAAGACAGCATTGGACAGGACTGTATGCGATGCGCGACGGAAGCGTCGAGGCAAAGCGCGGTCCTGGCCTCCCGGCCAGTCCGCAGCGCGGCGGAATGGCGGCTCGATTCCCTCGCCCGCGCTGAAGGAGAGACATCCATGGCCCTGAGGAAATTCGGCTTCATCGTCACCGGCGGCGCGCTCGATCCCACACGTCATCGCATGGTGATGGCCTCCGGCGCGTTCGAGATGATCGCTGTCGGGGTGAGCCAGCCGTCACAAGGCCCCGCGATCGCCAGGGAGCTGGTCGACGACGGGGTTCAGCTGCTTGAGCTCTGCGGCGGCTTCGGGCCGGTCTGGACGGCCCGGGTCATCGAGGCGATCGGCGGCTCTATTCCCGTAGGGTCCGTCGCATACGGTCCCGAAGCGATCGCGCCGATGCAGGCGCTGTTCAACGATTAGGGCACGATCGCGTCAGATCGAAGCATTGCTGTTCGGTCGGCCGTCCTTCGAGGCTCGCTTCGCTCCCACCTCAGGATAAGGGGGGTGAGGATTGGCATCAGCGGGGGAGTCATATGCGCTTCGACGTCCTCACTTCATGAGCAACATCAATGCGATACACAAATCTACCTCATCCTGAGGTGCGAGCTCTTGCGAGCCTCGAAGGACCGCCGACCGTGGTGCCATGCGCTTCAATTCGAGGCGATCAAACTCTAGCACCATCCGCGGCAACGGCAGGCACGCCGGCAACCACCACTGCGACCGCGCCGTCGATCTCCGGCAGCCAGAGCGCGATGCCGCCGGCTGCCGGCTGCCCGGGGTCCTCGACCGTCACCTGCCCGTCGGCCTCGACGCCGACGGCAAAGCCCCGGGGATCACGCGAGACCGGCATGACCGCGGCCTTCCAGGCCGCCTCCTTGGCGGCCCAGACCAGCGCCGCCGTGACGGGGCGGTCGGCCACCGCTGCCGCCTCCACCAGGGCGATCTCGCGCTCATGCATCATGGCCCGCGGCAGCGCCGCCTCGGCGATCGGCCCTTCGACATCCACGCCAATGGGCTGGTTCCACAGCCCCACCGCGAGGCGATGGCCCCGGCTCGACACCGAGACATGCAGGGCAAACCCGGTCACCTCCGGCTCGCCGGCCACGCCGCGCCCGAGCGGCACCAGGGGCGGCGCCAGGCCGAGCGTCGCGCCGACGGCGAGCCGCAATGCCGCCCGCCGCGCGGTCAGCTCGGCCCGCCGTTCGGCATGGTGGATGCCGGCGAGCAGGTCGCGCTCCGGGCGCGGCAGCACCACCGCCTGGAGCACGGCGGCGACCGCGGGGTCGCGCCGGTCGAGCACAAGGACGATCGGCCGCGACAGCGGCACCAGCCCGTCACGCGCCACGGCGAAGGCCCCCGGCGCCTGGGCGTCGGGGACCTGGAAGCGGAAGTCGACATCGAGGCTCAATGCATGACCCTGGTCGGTTGGGCGGGCGCGCCGATCCAGGCGCTGCTCTCCGGTATTGTCTCCCCCTTCATGACCACGGTGAGGCAGCCGAGCTGGGCGAAATCGCCGACCTTGCTGTCATAGAGCACGGTGGCGCCGGCACCGACCGTCACGCCGCGCCCGAGCTCGACCCGGCCGACCTTCATGATCCGGTCCTCGTAGAGATGGGTCTGCAGGGCCGACATGGCGTTGATGGCGCAGTGGTCGCCGATCGTCACGCAGTCGAACTCGGTGATGTCGGTCGAGTTCATGCAGATGCCCTTGCCGGTGCGCGTGCCGTAGAGGCGCAGGACGATGGGCAGGAACGGCGTGCCGCGCAGCGATTCCAGGAACACCTTGCCGGCAAGGCCCCAATAGAGCACGGCGGTCGCCTCGGCGCGCATCGACCAGAACGACCAGAGCGGCTGCATGCCGGGCCGGTAGCGGCCGACCATCAGCCATTTCAGGCCGGCGGTGGCGAGCGTCATCACGATCGGGATGATGCAGGAGGCGAGCAGGAAGACACCGAAGACGGCGAACCAGCGGCTCTCGTCGATCTGGGTCTCCAGCAGGGCCACGGCCCAATAGCCGAGCGTGATGAACAGCATGGTCGGGATGGCGGTATGGGCCGCCTCGAACAGGGCGCGCGCGGCCTTGCGGCCGAACGAGGGTTCATAGGTCCAGCTGGCCGCGGCATCGACCTTCTGGCGGGTCGGCAGCTGAAGGGCCGGCGAGCCGAACCAGGTCTCCTTGGTGCCGATCGGCCGACCGGCCGGCGGCACCGACTTGATGCCGAGCAGGGCATCGTCGCCGATCACCGTGCCCGGAGGCACCACCGCGTCATTGCCGACGAACACCCGGTCGCCGGTGGTGACCATTTTCAGCTCCATCCAGCCGCGCCGGATGTCCTCGTCGCCGAGCAGCACCTCGTCGGCGATGAAGTTGTTGGCGCCGATCTCGACCAGGTCGTAGCGGCCGTTGATCGCGGTCGAGATCTCCGAGCCCTTGCCGATACGCATGCCCATCAGGCGGTACCAGGTCCGCATGTAGAGGGTGGCGAACAGCGAGGACAGGGTCTCGAGCTTCACCTCGGTGGCAAGTCCCAGCACCCATTTGCGGAAATAGACCGCCGAGTGAACCGAATGGACGCCCGGCTTCAGCCGCCGCGGCAGGATGATCCAGCGCATGGCGACGAGCATCAGCATGGTGAAGACGATCAGCAGGATGGCGGTCGGGAAGGCGAGCAGCGGCAGATAGGTCAGGGTATCGGCCTTGGTGAAGCCGGAAATGACCTGGTCCATGTTGTCGAAGGCCCAGAAGGCCGGGAAGATCGGCAGGAGCCCGAGCGGCGGCACGGTGACGAGCGCGAGGACATAGAGCGCGGTCATCGAGAAGCGCCGGACCCGCGTCGCCTCCGCCTGCGCCGGCAAGGCGGCCCGGTCGACCAGGCCGGTCTTGGCGGCCGGCGAGCCTTTCCAATGCTCCCAGGCCGGCACATGGGTGCCCGGCTCGACCGCGCTGAGGTCGCCGATCTCGGCCCCCTCGCCGATCACGGCGTTTTCGCCGATCACCGAGGAAGTGCCGATATAGGCATCGTCGCCAATGCTGATGGTGCCGACGATCAGCCGGTTGCCGACGATCTCGACATTGGCGAATTTGGTCTTGGCGCCGGTCGTGACCCGGTCCCCGATGCTGATCAGGTCGATCGAACCGGCGTCGAAATCGGAAATGATCACGTCGCGGCCGATCCTGGCGCCCATCAGCCGCATATAGGCGGTCATGACCGGCGTGCCCTGGAACCATTTCGCCTTGATCAGCGAGATGAAGCGCGAGGCCAGCCACCAGCGGAAATAATAGCTGCCCCAGAGCGGATAGACGCCGGGTTTCATCCGGCCGATCGCCAGCCATTTGCCGGCAATGCCGATGAGGCTGGTGATCACCGTGATCGCGACATAGACGCCGAGCAGCGAGAACACCTGGCCGGCAAAGCCCAGCTCGTCGGCGTCCAGCATCTGGAACACCACGAAGATGCCGAGCCACTGCGCCGACAGGAGGAACAGGATCACCGGCAAGGTGACAGCCTGAGCAAGGCCGCACCAGAACCGGCGCAGCAGCGGCACCGGCTCGAAGGACAGGTCGCGCACGATGCCGGCACCGCGCTGGTCGAGGGCGGCGGCAATCGCGCGCAGGCTGCGCAGGCCATAAACGTCCTGCAGCGTGATCGCGGCGAAGCGCTGATCCTCGCGGACATGACCGATGAAACGGGCGGCCAACAGGGAATGGCCGCCCATATCGGTGAAGAAATCGGCGTCGAACGGCACCGACTGACCCGGAAAGACCTTGGCCGCGGCCGCCAGCAGCGCGGCTTCCGTGGCGGTCCGCGGCTGGTCCTGGTCGTCTGCGGTGTCGGTGAGTGCCAGAGGCAACGCCTTCAGCGCCTTGCGGTCGACCTTGCCGGAGGCGAGCCGCGGCAGCGCCGCGACGGTCTCGAAACGGTTTGGCACCATATAGGCCGGCAGGCCCTGGGCGAGGCCGCGGCGCAGCGCCTTGGCGTCGAGCCCTTGCCCGTCCGCCGGCACCAGGAAGGCGACGAGTTGGTCAAGGCCGTCGTCGTTGCGCAGCACGACGGCGGCATTGCCGATCCCGGGCAAGGCCTGGATACGCGCCTCGATCTCGCCGAGCTCGACACGGAAGCCGCGGATCTTGACCTGGTCGTCGATCCGGCCGCGGAAATGGATCAGGCCGTCAGGGTCGACGACAACGGCATCGCCCGAGCGATAGAGCATCGGGTCGTCGCCGTCGGAGCCATAGGGATTGGCGATGAATTTCTCGGCGGTCAGCCCGTCGCGCTTCAGATAGCCCTTGGCCACGCCCGGACCACCGATCAGCAATTCGCCTTCCGCGCCGACCGGTTTCAGCGCCAGGGTCTCGGGATCGGCGACATAGCAGCTGTAGTTCGGGATCGGTGCGCCGATGGTCACCGGCTCGTCGCGCGCGACCTCGGCAACCGTCGCCACCACGGTCGCCTCGGTCGGGCCATAGGAGTTGAACAGGCGGCGGCCGGGCGTCGCCCAGCGCTCGACAATGACCGGCGGGCAGGCCTCGCCGCCCAGGATGACGACGCGCAGCGAGGGCACGTCCTCGGTCAGCATGGCGAGCAGGGTCGGCACGGTGTCGAGCACGGTGACCCGCTCGTCGGCCAAAAGCCGCGCCAGCCTGTCGGTCTCGCCCATCACATCGGCCGTCGCCACCACCATGGTGGCACCGACGAGATAGGGGATCCAGATCTCTTCCATCGACAGGTCGAAGGCGACCGAGGCGCCCTGGAACACCACGTCCTCGGGCGTGATGCCATAGACCGCATTCGCCGCGCGCAGGTAGTGGCAGATATTGGCGTGACTGACGACAATGCCCTTGGGCGTGCCGGTCGAGCCCGAGGTATAGATCAGATAGGCGGGATGATCAGGTGTCAGGCCGGCCGGACGGACCGGCAGCGTGATCGTCGCATCGCTGATCGCGAGATCCGCCTGGGCGAAGACGGTCAGGCCGGCGGCTTCCGCCCGTGTCCGGCCGGTGTCATGGGTCACCAGGCCCTTGGCCTCGGCATCGGCAAGGCAGACCGCGATGCGTTCGACCGGCGCGTCGGCGTCGAAGGGAAGCCAGGCGGCGCCGGTGCGGGTGATGGCGATCTGCGCAACCAGGAGATCGGCGCCGCGCGCCATCCACAGGCCGACCACGTCGCCGACACCGATGCCGCGCGCCATCAGATTGAACGCCATCACGGCCGAGAGCCGGTCGACCTCGCGAAAGGTCAGCCGGCGCTTGCCTTCGATCATGGCGACGCGGTCCGGATCGCGCGCCACCGTCGTCGCGAAGATCTCGGCAAGCACTTCGTCACGCCTGAAATCGGGCCGCTTGTCGCCCTTGAGGATCGCCGCCGCCGCGCTGAGCTCCGGAGCGAAGACATCATGCATGTCGATCTGGGTCATCATGTTCCATCCGATCCGGCGGGCGAACGCCAGGGTTCGCCGACCGGGTGGTCGTCGTCGGGGCCGTCATCGGCGGCGGTGGGCATAAGCATTGGCCGTCCGGGGCGGACGGGGCGCGCGGCGGTTCTCGCCGCCGGCGCGTCCTGGTCACCTGACGAGGATCGCGCCGGGCGGATTAGCCCTTGCCATGCATCGACTTATGCCGGATAGGCGCTGAACCCGGCATGAATGCGGCGGTCAGCCTATTGACGGGCCACGGCAGCCGGCGGCGGCGGCGCGATCATGATGCCGCGCTCGCGGAACCGGTTGAGAATGGCGAGCTGCAGGTCGCTGCGCACGGTCAGCGAATATTCGACATTGGAGACCACGCAGCGCAGCTCGAAGTCGAGACCGGTATCGGCGAAGCGCATCAGGAACACCCGCGGCGGCGGCTGCTGCATGATGAAGCGGTTGTCGCAAGCCACCGCGACGAGCTCGTCGCGCACCACTTCCGGGTCGGAATCATAGGCGACGCGCACCGGCACGGCGATCCGGCTCAGCGTGTTCGAATGAGTCCAGTTCTTGACCACGCCGGTGATCATGTCGGCATTGGGAACGATGACGGTGGCGCGCTCGAAGGTCTCGATCTCGGTCGAACGCACCGAGATCTTGCGGACATAACCCTCCTCGCCCTTCACCACGATGGAATCGCCGACCCGGATCGGCCGCTCGGCGAGCAGGATCAGGCCCGAGACGAAATTCGAGGTGATCGACTGCAGGCCGAAACCGATGCCGACCGACAGCGCACCGGCGACGATGGCCAGGTTCGACAGGTCGAGGCCGAGCTGGCGCAAGGTGATGCCCAGCACCAGGGCGAAGCCGGCATAACCGAAAATGGTCGAGACCGAGTTCTGCAGGCCGGCATCCATGCCGGACAGCGGCAGCACCTTGTCGCGCACCCAGCGCTGCACGCCGCGCAGCATGAAGAAACCGATGACCAGGACGAGGACACCACCGGCAATGGTCAGCGCCAGGGTCCTGAGCTCGTGGAAGCGCAGGCCGAAAAAGGCGTCGTCGAAGGTCGCCGCGGCGCCGCCGAAGCCCCAGGGGCCGAACACGCTGAAGGCCGAGAGGATCAGGATGATCACCCTGAGCACGCCGGCGAGCAGAGTTCCCGCCAGTTGCAGGCGCTCGGGCTTGATGCCGATCGAGGCCGCCAGCACGCGGCCGCGATGGGTGCCGGCGCCGCACCATTCGGCGATCACCGCGTCGAGCAGATGCAGGACCAGGATGGTGGCGGCGGTGATCACCACGGCCGCCACCAGGCGGGTCGCGACAAAGGCTGCGAGCGCCGAATAGCCGGCGATCAATCCGACCAGCACGACGGCGACGACGACCCAGAGCGCCGGCCGCGACCAGCCCCAGATGGCCGGCTCGGCGACCGTGGCGGCGGCCGCGGCCTCCGGCGGGGTTTCGCCATCGGCGGCCGCATCGTCCTCCGCCTCGCGCTCGGTGGTGCGCCGGAGATAGACGAGGATGATGACGACGATCGCCAGCGCGGTCAGGCTGGTGATCAGCGCGGTGATCGCCACCGGGGCAATCAGCACGCGCGCCACGGCCAGGAGGAAGATACCGGCGGCGACAACCCAGGCGGCGCCGCGCAGGGCGTCGAAAATCGCCTCGGCCTGTTCGTCCGGCATGGGCACCAGCCGATAGGCCGGCGCGCCCGGCGCGAAGGCGCCCTGCATGACGCCGCGGGTGAAGGAAATGACCAGCACCGCCGCCATAAGGGCCTGCGGCACCAGCGGTTCGGCCCGCGGCAGCACCAGGCCGAAATTCTCGACGATGGCGAGCGCGATGCCGACCAGGATCGGCAGCACCAGCGAACGCTCGGCGCTGACCCGGAGATCGGCGAGCACCTTGGCGAGCTCGGAAGCCGGCTTGTCGTCCGGGCGCCGGTAGAGGCCGCGCCGCCGGAGCGTCCGGTAGATCCACAGGAGCACGCCCGCGGCCAGCAATCCGGTCCCGGCGGCCACCGCCAGCCGGCCGGTGCCGACGACATCGGTCAGGTGCTGCCACCAGTCGGTGATCAGGAAACCCGACGATCGCGCCATCCAGGGCAGCGCGCCCGACAGGTCGGACCAGAAGCGCGGGTCGACCACCGAGTTCGACCGCTCGAACAGTTCGGCGGTGAACAGCTGGCGGCGCTTCTCGACGATCCGGTCGGCGAACTGGTCGGCGCGCACCTGCAGCACCTTGATGGCGCGCACCCGGGCATCGATGTCGGCGACCGCCTTGGTCTGGGTGTCGCGCAGCTGACGGGCTTCCGGCGCCTCGGGCGGGGCCGTGTCGGCGGGCTTCGGCCCGAGCTGGGTCAGCCTTTCGCGCGCCTCGGCGAGACGCGGCTCGACTTCGGCGAGCGCCGCGGCCAAGGCGTCGCGGACCGGATCGAGCTTGCGCTTGAGGTCGGTCAGTTCGTCGCCGTTGAGCCGGCGCTCCAGCGCCGATTCGATCTGGTCGAGCGCAGCCTTGGCCTGTTCGGCCGGGTCGCGCGCCGGCGCCTGGGCCAGAACCTGGCCGGCGATCAGGACGACGGCCAGGAGCGAAAGCAGGACCTGTGCGAGAACCAGGCGGAAGCGTGAGCGCATAGTGGTTCCGGAAAGCGGGGACGAATCGGTTCGGTCACCATGCCACAGCCAGGGTGGCATGCCGAAGGCGACGAGGCGCGCCACCTCAGTTCTGCGGCCTGAGCGAGGGATAAGGCGCAAAGGACGGGATCGGCGGCATCGGTTCACCTGCCGCCTCCTGGCCGGCCTGCCGGTTGATGGCGTCGAGCACCGCGCGCAGCGCGTCGCGGTCGCGGTTGACGTCACGCAGCGGCGCGGCCGCGCCCGAGCGGCGGATCAGGCTTTGCGGATCGGGCAGGACGAAGGGGTCGTCCCAGGAGCCCTGGACGACGAAGGGCAGTTCGAAATTACTGTCGGCGGCAGCCGGCGCCGCGGTGCTGCGCTTCAGCGTGGCGATGCCGCGCAGGTCGAGTTCGCGCGCCTGCAATTGCGCCGAGCCTTCCAGCCGGACCCGCACAATCTGGCCGTCCAGCACGATATCCTCGGTGCTGGCAATGCCGTTGACGATGCGGATGGTCGCCGCCATCCGCTCATAGGGTGTGCGTCCCGAGCGCGCGTCGACGCCCGTCGCCGCCAGCGGCCGGCGCTCCAGCCGGCGCAGGATCGCCTCGGCATTGAAGCCGCGGATCGCGCCGTCGACCGCCGTCACGGTCGCCTGCCCGGAGGCGGTCCGCGCCAGGTCCGACATGGTCGGGCCATGGCCCTCGATACTGATCTGGGCATTGCCGGTGCCCTCCAGCCGGCGATAGCCGAACCATTCGGCCAGGCCCTGGCCGAGTTCGGCGCGCTGGACATTGAGCGTCGCGCGCACCTCGACGCCCTCGGCATGGGGCGACAGGACAAGGGCGCCGCGCAGGCTGCCGCCATAGGCCTGGGCTTCGCCCAGCGTGAGCGTCAAGCGGCCGTTACGTGAGGTGACCGAGGCCGCCGAACGGCCGAGCGTCGCCCCGCCCAGCACCACCTCGCGCGCCGACAGGCGCAGGTCGATATCCGACGAGGTGAGCGCGCTGAGATCGATCGGCCGGCGGTTCCAGCCTCGGTCGGTCTCGGGGATAGGGTTCATGTCGGAAAAATAGGGCGTGGCGACCAGGCGGTCGGCGTCGAGCGTGCCCTGCACCTGTGGGCGGGCGCCCTCGAAACTCACCGTCAGCGCGCCCTCGGCCAGATTGCCGTCGAGCTCGGCATTAACCTGGGAGAAGGCCAGTTCGGTCGGCGTGACGCGCACTTCGCCCTTGAGCGCGAACGAGCCGAGCGCCGATCCGACGCCGGGATGCTGGCCGAGCCAGCGCAGCAGCGCACGCAGCGAGCCGGTCTCGACCGTCATGGTGCCGGCGGCCATGGTCTGGGCCCGCCCGGCGATCTGCCCCTCGAAGCCGACCCTGACCGGGGCGGCCGACAGCCGCATTTTCAGGCCGGTCGGCTCGGCGGTCAGAAGCGCCAGCGGCCGCCCGATCACGGCGCTGATCTCGACCGGCTCGTCGCGCACCGTGAAGCGGCCGGACAGGTTGGCCTGCCGGTCGAACCGCGGCCAGGACACCGCCAGCTCCATGTCGTCGATCTCGAGGCGCTGCCGGGTCTTTTCGTCGATCACGACCGCCGCGCCCTGGATGATCTTGAAATCCGGCAAGCCGCCGGTGCGTTCTGCGGACAGCTGGCGGACCGCCTCCAGCGCGCGATCCCAGTTCGAGGCGCCATTGGCCGCCACCCGCACCGTGATGCGCGGCCGGACCAGCGCATAGTCGGAGATCGACACCTTGCCGGCGATGAGCGGGAACAGGCGGAGCGCGCCGACCGCGGCATCGGCGGTCGCCAGCGCCTCGCCGGCGGCGCCGATGGTCACGCCGTCCAGTTGCACCGAAAGCTGCGGCAGGACCGAAACCGAGACGGCGCCCGAAATGGTCACCGGCACGCCGAGGCGCCGGCTCAGCTCGCTCACCACGGCCTGACGCACGGTTTCGGACGGCAGCAGCGCCGGCACAAGGGCCAAGGCGAGCGCCAGCGCCAGCGCCGTGGCGCCGACGATCGTCAACACACGTTTCAGGGAAGAGGCGAGGCTCACGCGACGTGATCCTGGGTCCGGGGCTGCCGCCCGCGGCGGCCGGCCATCAGAATGAGCGACATCTATGATCGCGCAGAAATGGCGTCGCCGCGTGGCTTTTCAATGGCCAGTCACGGCAGGCGCCGGTCGCCTCAGGCGGGCGGCTCGCAAATGCGTGTCGCGCCGACCTGGGTCGGCGCGACGACGGGCATTGGCGGCCTCGGCCCGGGATCAGGCAGCCGCGGCGAGCGCCGGGCTGACCGAGAAGCTGGCTTCCGTATTGGCCTTCACGTCGTCGAGGCTGACGCCGGTGGCCAGCTCGATGAGCGTCATGCCGGTGCCGCCCTTCTTGTCGATGGTGAAGACGCCGAGATCGGTGATCACCAGGTCGACCACGGCGGCCCCGGTCAACGGCAGGTTGCAGCGATGCAGCAGCTTCGGGCCGTCCTTGGCGCTGTGCTCCATGACCACCACGACCTTCTGCACGCCAGCGACCAGGTCCATGGCGCCGCCCATGCCCTTGACCATCTTGCCGGGGATCATCCAGTTGGCCAGGTCGCCGTTCTCGGCCACCTGCATGGCGCCCAGGATCGACAGGTTGATATGGCCGCCGCGGATCATGGCGAAGCTGTCGGACGACGAGAAATAGCTGGTCGTCGGCAGTTCGGTGATGGTCTGCTTGCCGGCATTGATGAGGTCGGGATCCTCTTCGCCCTCATAGGGGAACGGGCCCATGCCGAGCATGCCGTTCTCCGACTGCAGCTGGACGTTCATGCCGTCGGGAATGTGGTTGGAGACGAGCGTCGGAATACCGATGCCGAGATTGACGTAGAAGCCGTCGCGCAGCTCCTTGGCCGCGCGCGCGGCCATTTCATCACGGGTCCAAGCCATCAGACTAATACTCCTCTCAGGCCGCTTGCCGCGGACGCGTGGTGCGCTGCTCGATCCGCTTCACCGGATTGGCGACATGGACGATGCGCTTCACATAGATGCCGGCGGTGTGGATATGGTCGGGGTCGATCTCGCCGGGGGCGACCAGGTGCTCGACCTGGGCGATCGTCAGCCGGGCGGCGGTCGCCATCATCGGATTGAAGTTCCGCGCGGTCTTTCGATAGACCAGATTGCCTTCGCCATCGGCCTTCCAGGCGTGAACCAGCGCGATGTCGGCGAACAGGCCGCGTTCCATCACATAGGTCTCGCCGTCGAAATCGCGCACTTCCTTGCCGTCGGCGATGATCGTGCCGACGCCGGTCTTGGTGAAGAAGGCCGGGATGCCCGCGCCGCCGGCCCGGATCCGCTCGGCGAGCGTGCCCTGCGGATTGAACTCGAGCTCGAGCTCGCCGGACAGGAACTGCTGGGCGAACAGCTTGTTCTCGCCGACATAGGACGAGATCATCTTCTTGATCTGCTTGGTCTCGAGCAGGATGCCGAGGCCGGCCCCGTCGACACCGGCATTGTTGGAGATGACGGTCAGGTTCTTGGCCCCTGAATCGCGCACCGCCTCGATCAGCACGTCGGGGATGCCGCAGAGGCCGAAGCCGCCGGACATGATGGTCATGCCGTCCTTGATCTGCCCGGCGAGCGCCTCGCGGGCGGTGGAATATGTCTTAGAACTCATCGCAAAATCGCCCCATGCACGGGCCTGGAAAGGCCACGACCGAATGCTCGCTGCATTCTATGGATGTACCGCCCGAGAATGGGCGATTTCCGGCACTGCATCAAGGTCGAAGGGACCAGGGACGCCGCACCGCTGCTTCCCATAACGCAAAATCGCGCGCCGCCCGAGCACCACGTGACGGTTCGCCGCGCCGCGACCGGCCGGCACCGGCGCAAGCGCGCGGCGCGATCCGGCGCCACGGGCCCCGAACGTGGTTTTCCGGCGGATTCTGCCCGCGGACGGGTCAATTCCCAGAAAGTCCCGGCAAGCGACCATCGGCCGAAGGACGGATGGGGCGGTTTGAAGCACGAAATCGCATTGACCTTCGCGTAACCAGCGCTAGCCTTCCTGCCAAGTCCGCTCCGCCGGATGGGGAAATCATGCGGTGCCGAAGACGGGAAATCCCGCGCGGCTCCGGTCCAGGGAGGAAATGGCGTTGCCGCCATCATCATCGGCCGCGCCCGCGCGGCCGCCTGCAGCACGTCTGGAGGTCGAGGCTTTGTCGCTGCAGTTCGGCGGCGTCAAGGCGCTCGACGGCGTATCGCTCTCGGTGGCGCCCGGCTCGATCACCGCCCTGATCGGCCCGAACGGCGCCGGCAAGACCTCCGCCTTCAACGCCATGTCCGGCTTCTACCGGCCGAAGAGCGGCAAGGTGCTGCTCGACGGCCAGGACATCACCCATGTGCCGGCGCGCGACCGCGCCCGTCTCGGCCTTGCCCGCACCTTCCAGAACATCGCGCTGTTCCGCGGCATGACCGTGCTCGACAATATCAAGCTCGGCCGCCACGCCCATCTCGAGACCAATGTCCTCGACGCCTTTCTCTATTGGGGCCGGGCCAGGCGCGAGGAAATGCAGCTGCGCGCCGAGATCGAGCGCGACGTCATCGATTTCCTGGAGCTGGACCATATCCGCAACGTGCCGGTGGCGATCCTGCCCTACGGCCTGCAGAAAAAGGTCGAGCTCGCCCGGGCGCTCGCCATGCGGCCGCGCATCCTGATGCTCGACGAGCCGGTCGCCGGCATGAACCGCGAGGAGACCGAGGACATGGCCCGCGCCATTCTCGACGTGCGCGACGAATGGGGCGTCACCGTCCTGCTCGTCGAGCACGACATGGGCATGGTCATGGATATTTCCGACCATGTCTGCGTGCTCAATTTCGGCCGCCGCATCGCCGCCGGCACGCCCGCCGAGGTGCGCGCCGACCCTGATGTCATCAAGGCCTATCTCGGTTCCTCGGGCGACCCCCGCAAAACCCCGGCCGAGGCGGTGGCCTGATGTTTGGCAGGATCGATCTCGTCGACCTCGTCGAAACCAGCCTGGCGGGCCTCGGCACCGGCGCGCTGCTGGCGCTGACCGGCGTCGCCTTCGTCATCATCTACAAGGCGACCAAAGTGATCAATCTGGCCATCGGCGAGATGCTGATGGTCGGCGCCTTCGTGTTCTACGGCTTCTCCGCCGGCCTCGCGCTGCCGATCTGGGCGTCCATTCCGGCCACCCTGGTGGTGGCGGCACTCGTCGGCGGCGTCATCGAGCGGGTGATGATCCGGCCGCTCCTGAAGGACAATCCGATCTCCGTGTTCATGGTCACGATCGGCCTGTCGTCGATCCTGATCGGCCTGGTCGAGATCATCTGGAGCGCCGAGCCGCGCCGGCTGCCGGAATTCCTGCCGAACCAGCCCCTGATCCTCGGCGAGGCCTTCGTGCCGTCGAAGACCGCCTATTCCTTCCTGATCGCCGCCGCCGTCGTGTCGGTGCTGATCACCGTCTTCGCCTTCTGGCGCGGCGGCGTGGCGCTGCGCGCCACGGCGACGGATCGCGCCGCCGCCTCCTCCGTCGGCATCGACGTGCCCGGCGTCTTCTCGTTTTCCTGGATGCTCGCCTCCGTGGTGGCGGCGCTCGCCGGCATCCTGGTCGGCTCGGTCGGCGGCATTTCCTCCGCCATGGGCGTGTTCGGCCTGTCGGTCTTCGTGGTGGTCATCCTCGGCGGCCTCGACAGCATTGCCGGCGCGCTGATCGCCGGCCTGTTCGTCGGCTGGCTCGAAGCCATGGTCGGGCTTGTCTTCGGCGGTGAATTCAAGCTGCTCGCCACCTTCTCGATCCTGCTCATCGTGCTCACGGTGAGGCCCTACGGCCTGTTCGGCACCCACGAGATCGAGAGGCTGTGACATGAGGATCGCCACCGCCAAGGAAAGCTATGCCGCCGACGAGGCGCTGTTCAAGACCGACACCCAACGCGTCTGGTTCGGCCTGCTGATCCTCGCTTTGTTCGCCTATCCGCTGGTCGGATCGGGCTACTGGATGTTCCTCGCCGTGCTGGTGATGATCAATGTCATCTCCACCACCGGACTGAACATCCTGACCGGCTATACCGGCCAGGTCAGCCTCGGCCACGCCGCCTTCATGGCGGTGGGCGCCTATACCGTCGCCTTTTTCGACGGCCGGTTCGGCACGCCGGTGCTGCTCAACCTGGTGTTGGCCGGCGCGGTCGCCGCCACCATCGGCATTCTCGTCGGCTTGCCCTCGCTGCGCATCAAGGGCCTCTATCTCGCCATCGCGACGCTCGCCGCGTCCGTCATCCTGCATTTCGTCTTTCTGAACTGGACCCCGGTCACCGGCGGCCTGCGCGGCCTCAACGTGCCCACCGCCAGCGTCTTCGGCATCGAACTGGCGACGCCCGAGCGGCTCTACTGGCTGATCATGCCGATCACGGTCGTCATGGTGCTGGCCGCCAGGAACCTGTTCCGCACCCGGATCGGACGCGCCTTCATCGCCATCCGCGACCGCGACATCTCGGCCGAAATCATCGGCATCCCCCTGTTCAAGTACAAGCTGACCAGCTTCGCCATCTCGTCCTTCTATGCCGGCGTCGCCGGTGGCCTGTGGGCCTATCTGTTCCGCGTGGTGACGCCCGAGAGCTTCCCGGCCCTCGCCTCGATCTTCTTCCTCGCGGCCGTCATCGTCGGCGGCGCCGGCACCATTGTCGGGGCGATCTTCGGCGCGGTCTTCATGACCCTGGTGCCGGAATTCCTGAAGCTCGCGGCCGCCGTCATCACGCCCTGGTACCCGGACGCGCCGATCTATCTCGCCCCCGTCCGCAACGTCGTGTTCGGCGTGCTGATCGTCGGCTTCCTGATCTTCGAGCCGATGGGTCTTGCCGAGATGTGGCGGCGCGTCAGGCGCTTCTTCGCGCTCTGGCCATTCAGAACCTGAGACCCGAACACCGCCGGCAAGGCGGGGCAGAACCCTGGAGGAGACCCCAATGACCCACACTCGTTCGACCAAGCCGTCCCGGCGCATGTTCAACCAGCTCGGACTGGGTGCTGCTCTCGTCGCGACCTCGGCCGGCCGCGGCTTTGCCCAGGCGCCCGACATCGTCATCGGCGCGGCGAGCCCGCTCACCGGCGTCTTCGCCTTTGCCGGCGTCGAGGGTTTCGAAGGCGCGCGCGACCATTTCGACTGGGTCAACCGCCAGGGCGGCGTCGCCGGCCGCAAGATCAAATATCTCGCCGAGGATTCCGGCTACCGGGTCGACAATGCCGTGGCGATCTTCACCAAGCTGACCAGCCAGAACACCATCCCGATCTTCTTCGGCGATTCCACCGGCTTCCAGAAGGCGATCAATCCGGAGCTGAACCGGCGCGGCACGACCGTCATGGCCGGCGCCTCCTTCGCCACCGAGATCGACGACCCCGCCGGTTTCCCGAACCAGTGGATCCCGGGCCCGAACTATTCCGACCAGCTGCGCGTGCTGCTGCGCTATATCCAGGCCCAAAAGCGCGGCGCTTCCGTCGTGCTGGTCAATTCCGACACCGAATTCGGCCGCGACCCGATCGCCGCCGCCGAGCAGGAGGCGACCCGCCTCGGCCTGAACATCGTCGAGAAGATCATCACCCAGCCGGGTTCGGTCGACGTATCCGCCGACGTCCTGAAGATCCGCCGGCGCAACCCGGATTACGTGATCTTCCACGGCTATGTGCTGCAGCCGATCCCGGAATTCATGGCCCAGGCGCGCCAGGCCGGCATGACCTCGAAATTCATGGGCACCTTCTATTCGACCGACACGGTGCTGATGGGCCGGGCCGGCGCGGTGGCCGACGGCTATCTCGGCGTCTCCTGCTACAATTTCGATCCCAATGCGCCGGGGGCCCAGATGGCGCTGGTGCGCGAGTTCAACGGCACGCGCGTGCGCACCAACGCCTATTTCCAGGGTTGGACCAACGCCATGATCGCGATCGAGACGCTGAAGCGCACCATCGCCGCCAATCAGGAGTTCAACGCCGCCAATCTGATGAAGGCGGCGCGCTCGATCCAGGGCTTCGACACCGGCGGTGTCGTCGGCGTGCCGGTTTCGGTCACCCGCAATTCGCTGCCCGTCGGCCGCATCTACGAGTTCAAGGCGGCCGAGAAGCGCCTGGTCGCGGCTTCCGACTGGATGACCATCGCGCCGACCAGCTGATCGCGGAAGACCCCGCCGGCCGCGGCCGGCGGGGCGCACCGGCACCCGCGCCGGCAAAAGACAAGGCAAGAACAAGGGGGAGATGATCCATGCCGGCTTTGCATCGCCGCAATTTCACGCGTCTCGGCCTCGGCGCGGCGCTGGTCGCGACCACGGGCGGGCGCGGCTTCGCGCAGGAACCGGAGATCGTCATCGGCTCCGCCACGGCGCTGACCGGCGTCTTCGCCTTTGCCGGCATCGAAAGCTTCGAGGGCAGCCGCGACCATTTCGACTGGGTCAACAAGCAGGGCGGCATTGCCGGCCGGCGGATCCGCTTCCTGACCGAGGATTCCGCCTATCGGGTCGACCAGGCGGTCGCGATCTTCACCCGCATGACCAGCCAGCACCGGATGCCGGTCTTCCTCGGCGATTCCACCGGCTTCCAGAAGGCCATCAATCCGGAGCTGAACCGGCGCGGCACCACCGTCATGGCCGGCAATTCCTTCGCCACCGAAGTCGACGACCCCGCGGGCTTCCCGAACCAGTGGATGCCCGGACCGAATTACACCGACCAGATGAAGGTGCTGCTGCGCTATATCCAGGGCCAGAAGCGCAATGCCACCGTGGTGCTGGTTCATTCCGATACCGAATTCGGCCGCGATCCGATCGCCGCCACCGAACGCGAGGCCGGCCGGCTCGGCCTGACCGTGGTCGAGAAGATCGTCACCCAGCCGGGTTCGGTCGACGTGTCGGGCGATGTCCTGAAGATCCGCCGGCGCAATCCCGACTACGTCATCTTCCATGGCTATGCGCTGCAGCCGATCCCGGAATTCATGGCCCAGGCCCGCCAGGCCGGCATGACCTCTCGGTTCATGGGCACGATCTTTTCAACCGATGCCACCTTGATGAACCGTGCCGGCGCCGTCGCCGACGGCTATCTCGGCGTCTCCTGCTACGAATTCGACACCAGCGCCGCCGGCGCGCAGCTCGCCGCGATCCGCGAGGTCAATCCGGCGCGCACCCGCATCAACGCCTATTTCCAGGGCTGGACCAATGCGCTGATCGCCGCGGAAACCCTGAGGCGCACGCTCGCCGCCCAGCAGGAGCTCAGCGCGGAGAACCTGATGAAGGCAGCACGCTCGATCCAGAATTTCGATACCGGCGGCCTGATCGGCGTGCCGGCCTCGCTCACCCGCAATTCCATTCCGGTCGGGCGCATCTACGAGTTCAAGGCTGCCGAGAAGCGCCTCGTGCCGGCCTCCGACTGGATCGCCATCGGGGCCGCCGGCTGATGCCGCGGCCAGCGCATCCCCAGTGCCGGTTTCATCCACCCCGTCCTCTGACCAGCGGTAAGCCATGACAGCCACGAGCTCAGCGGCCAGCGACATGATCCTTGAGGTCAACAATATCGAGGTGGTCTACAACAAGGCCATCCAGGCCTTGCGCGGCCTGTCGCTCGCCGTTCCCAAGGGTCGGATCGTGGCGCTGCTCGGCTCCAACGGCGCCGGCAAATCGACCGTGCTGAAGGCGGTGTCCGCCCTGCTGCCGATGGAAAACGGCCTGGTCACCGAGGGCCGCATCCTGTTCGACGGCAAGCCGGTCGAGCAGAGCGCGCCGCACCGGCTGGTCCGCTCAGGGTTGTTTCACGTCATGGAGGGCCGGCGCATCTTCGCCGACCTGACCGTCGAGGAGAACCTGGTCGCGGCGACCTATGCGCTCAGCGGCAAGCCCGACGCCAAGCCCGACTTCGACAATGTCTACCGCTATTTCCCGCGGCTCGCCGAGCGGCGCAAGAACATCGCCGGCTACCTCTCCGGCGGCGAGCAGCAAATGCTCGCCATCGGCCGCGCCCTGGTGGCCCAGCCGCGCGTCATCCTGCTCGACGAGCCCTCGCTCGGCCTCGCGCCCCTGCTGGTCGAGGAGATCTTCTCGATCATCGCCCGGATCAATGCCGAACAGGGCGTCTCCATGCTGCTGGTCGAGCAGAATGCCGCCGTTGCGCTGTCCATCGCCCATTACGGCTACATCATGGAAACCGGCCGCATCGTCATCGACGGCCCGACCGACAGGCTGATCGCCGACCGCGACGTCCAGGAATTCTATCTGGGCCTGGCGCATAAGAGCTATCGCGACATCAAGCACTACAAGCGCAGGAAGAGGTGGCTGTCATGACCGCGACCGTCATTCCGCTGAACCAGCTCCGCGAGACATCCGGCACGGCGGCGCCTGCCGCCGCCGATCCGGCGGCGCTGCCGGCCAAGACCATTGTCGAGATGCTGCGCGACTATGCCCGGACGAGGCCCGATGCCATCGCCATCCGGCAGAAGCGCTTCGGCATCTGGCAGCCGACCACCTTTGCCGACTATTGGCGGCGCGCCCGCCATGTCGGCCTGGGCCTGCGCGCGCTCGGCCTCGCCCCCAAGGGCCATGTCGGCGTGATCTCCGAAAACCGCATCGAATGGGTGCTGGCGCAGCTCGGCGCCGGCATTGTCGGCGCCGTGACGGTCGGGGTCTATCCGACCAGCCCGTCGGGCGAGGTCGCCTATGTGCTCGACCATGCCGATGTCAGCATCGTGGTCTGCGAGGACCAGGAGCAGATCGACAAGATCGTCGAGGCACGCGCGGCGCTGCCGAAGATCACCAAGGTCATCGCGCTCGAGGACCGGGGCCTGGCCGGCTACGAGCCGGGCCTGGTCATGACCTTCGACGAGGTCGAGGCGCTCGGCCGCGCCGAGGACGAAAAGAACCCGGGCATGGCCGACACGCTGATGGCCGGCCATTCGCTGAACGACATCGCGCTGCTGATCTACACCTCCGGCTCGACCGGCAAGCCCAAGGGCGCGATGCTGTCCTATCGCAACATCCGGGCCGGAGCCACCGGGCTGCTCGACCGCTACGGCATCGGCGAAGGCTGGTCGACCTTGTCCTACCTGCCGCTCTGCCATGTCGCCGAACAGGCGACCACCGTGTTCGGACCGCTCTATTCGGCGAGCCAGGTGAATTTCGGCGAGAGCCTGCGCACGGTCCAGGAGGACCTGCGCGAGGTGGCGCCGGCGAGCTTCCTCGGCGTGCCGCGCATCTGGGAAAAGATGCATTCGGGCATCCAGGTGAAGATGTATGAGGCACGCCCCGTGCAGCAATGGCTGTACAAGACCGCCTTCAGCCTGTGCGAGCCCTTTGCCGCCAAGGCGCCGGCGCAGTGGACGCTTGCCGAACGCGTCAAATATGCCCTCGCTTATGTCGCGGTGTTCCGCGCCCTGAAAAATGCCATCGGCCTGACCCGCTGCCGTGTCGCCTTCACCGGCGCCGCGCCGATCTCGCCCGAGGTGATCCGCTTCTTCCGGACCATCGGCGTGCCCCTGGTCGAGATCTACGGCATGACCGAAACCTCCGGCGGCGTGCTCGGCCAGGCCGTCGACGACGTGGTCGTCGGCACGGTCGGCACGGCGATGAAGGACACCAGCGTCGACCTCGCGGGCGACGGCGAGATCCTGGTCCGCGGCCCCGCGGTGTTCGAGGGCTATTACAAGAACGAGGCGGCGACCAAGGCGACGATCGTCGACGGCTGGCTGCATACCGGCGACGTCGCCGAACGGACCGGCCGGCACATCAAGATCGTCGACCGCAAGAAGGACATCATGATCACCGCCGGCGGCAAGAACCTGTCGCCGACCGAGATCGAGCACGCGGTGAAGACCAGCCCCTTCATCAAGGAGTGCATCGTTTTCGGCGACCGGCGCAAATATGTCGCGGCGCTGATCCAGATCGAGATCGAGACCGTCGGCAAATGGGCCGAGATGAAGGGCATCGCCTTCACCAATTACAAGAACCTGGCACAGCATCCGGCGGTGCTCGAACTGGTCACCGCCGACGTCGACAAGGCCAATGAGACGCTGGCCCAGGTCGCCCGCATCAGGCGTTTCGAGATCCTCGACAAGGAACTCGACCACGACGACGGCGAGGTCACCGCCACCATGAAGGTGCGCCGCCAGGCGATCGAGGCGAAATATGCCGAGGCGATCAAGCGGCTCTATGGCTGAGAGCCGCCGGGTCTTCGCTCTGCGGCCCGCCGTCCTGCGAGGCTCGAAGGGCGGTCTGCCGCTGATGAAGTGGCGTCGATCCTTCGTCTTGGCCGGGCTTGTCCCGGCCATCCACGAATTCAGCGAAGGGTCTCCGGCACAAGCCGTGGATATCAGGGACAAGCCCGGCCAAGACGAGAATGGCCTTCACGGGGAGTGTTCTGTCTGGATCGATCGGCCGCGGGTTTCTCTTGCAGCCGGGCAATGACGGGCGCAGGCGAGCCGCCCGATGGAGCTCTCGAACGGCCCCCGAGGACCGTCCCTATTCCCTGTAGGCCTTGGTGACCATCAGCACCTTGCCGGCACGGCCGCCCTCGCCTGCCGCGGTCATGGCGCGCCGGGCCTCCTCGAACGGGATGATTTCGGCCACCGGCGTGGTCAGCGTGCCCTGCGCCATGCCCCTGGCGATGCTGGCATAGGTCTGGGCCAGGCGCTCGCGCCCGGCATCGGCGAACCAGTGGATCAGCCAGAAGCCCTTCAGCGTCACCTTCCGGAAGATCAGGTGCTGCGCATCGATCCGGCACTGCTCGCCGGACAGAAGGCCATAATTGACGACGGTACCGCCATCGGCAACCGCATTGGCCAGAACGCCGGTCGCCGCCCCGCCGATGGCGTCGAGCGCCAGCTTGACCGGCGCGCCGCCGGTCAGCTCCCGGGCCAGCTTGCGAAAGGCCCTGGCATCGTCAAGGCCGTCGGCCACCACCGCCGTGCCGCCGGCGGCCTTGACGGCCGCAACCGCGCTGTCGCGCCGGACGATGTTCAGCGTGTTGATGCCGCGTTCCGCCGCGAGCTTGACCAGGAAGGTCCCGACCGCTGAATTGGCCGCGTTCTGCATCAGCCAGTCGCCGGCCTGAAGCGGCACCTGGTCGACCAGCAGCGCCTCGGCGGTCGCCGGATTGCCCTTGATCATGGACGCCTGCCGGAGGTCGATATTGGCGGGCAGCTTCATGGCGAGATGCGCCTTGATGTTGACCCGCTCGACCCAGCAATTGAGGATCATCGGCGAGACGATGTCACCGACCGCCAGGCCCCGCACGCCCTCGCCGACGGCGGCGATCCGCCCGACCGCCTCGCCGCCGGGAATGAACGGCAAAGGCGGCCTGGACACCCCATAGAGGCCCTGGATCTGCAGCAGATCCGACGGATTGATGTTGAGCACCAGCATGTCCACCGTCACCTCGCCGGCGGCCGGCGCCGGCGGATCGGGCAGCTCTTTCAGCTGGATGGTGGCCGCGGGATCGCCGAAACCCTCGATGACGACGGCTTTCATCTGTTGATCCTCCCCAGATCCGGTCCTTGTCGCCCCCTATGGCGCGGCCGGACGACGTGCTGTTGCACGGAGTGGAGCATCCGACAGGACGGAAGACAAGCGGCCCGGAGCCGTCGCGTCTCATGCCGCTACGCCTGTTCCCCGAACCAATCCAACCCTGAATGGACTGTTCCCCAGCAGCAAGCGGACCGAAGTCGTGGATGGCCGGGACAAGCCCGGCCAAGACGAGGAGGCCTTTCGAGGTGGCGCGCTGGGTCGACTGCCACCCGTCGCGTGTCGTGTTTCGAAACGGCGTGAGCCCTCACACCGTCTTGCCCGGGCTTGTCCCGGGCATCCACGACTTGTTTGGGCCGGAAGCAGCGGACAACAATCTCGATACGGCGATACCTAGTCCTGAAACGCCGACAGGAGATGATCCGGCGAGGACGTGTTGTGGCGGCTCGCCACGTTCCGGCCGAGCCGGACCTCGATGCCCTGGCCGCCCTGGAAATCCATCACCGGGCTCTGGTGCCAGCGGTTTTCACCCGGCGCGCGCCAATGGACATGGGCGCCGTCGGCATTGGTCTCGGCGACATACATCGAGCGCAGGCCGGCAAAGGGGCCGTTCACCACCGGCTGGTCGAGCGCGACCTCGACGGCCACCCGCTGGCGGTCGACGGCATCGACCTTGAGTTTCGCGGTGCCGCCGGCCTTGAAGGTGAGATCGAAGGTCATGCTCGCCGGGTCGAAGGCGATGGCCACGAGATTGACCACCGGGCGCTGCATCACCTCGATCGGACCGACCAGGAACGATGTGCCGTAGACGATGTCGCGCAAATGGCGCGGCGGCCGCGGCTTGATCCGCCAATAGCCGTCGACCGGGTAGAGCACCAGGAATTCATAGGGCGCACGGCCGCGTTCCTTGTGGAACAGCTGGACCAGGTGAAAACCCTCGTCGCGCCGGCCGGCGACCGTCACCGGCACCCGCTCGGGCCGCCAGAACTTGTCGAAGGTGATGCCGACCACGGTCAGCGTGGCATCGTCGTGCAGCACCACGCGCCGCGGCGTGAAGCGATGGTCCGCCTTATCGGTAATGGTGCAATTGGTGAAATCGGGCGCGGTCGAATCCTGCACGATCGCGCCGATTACCGCGGGATGCTGGGCCTCGATGCGGAAGCGCCGGACCGACGGCGAGTGGAAGCGCAGGTCGACATTGTCCTCCTCCGCGCAGAGCGTCGGAACGCTTTCATTGCTGATCCGGACGGAGGCCTGCTCGGCCTGGGCCGATGAAGCGAGGCAGGCAAGAGACGCAAGGAACGCGACGGCGAGGCGGGACATGCAATGGCTCCTGTTCGCCGAGGGGTAGCAGCGCCCCCGGCGAATAGGAAGCCGGCCGGTCGATCAATTCCGCTCGCCCGGCAGCATCGGCAGGGCGTGGAACTCGATCCCCTCCTCCGCCAGTTCACGCGCTTCGTCAGGTGTCGCCGAGCCATGGATCGACCGATGCTCGGTCTCGCCATAGTGGATCTTGCGCGCTTCCTCGGCGAATTTGTCGCCGACCGCGTCGGAATTGGCGATCAGGTGGTCGCGCAATTCCTTGAGCTTGCTGCGCAGTTCCTGCTCCTCGGGCGAAACCATCGCCACCTTGCGCGGCTCCTCGGCAACCGGCGTGGGCGCCGGCGGCGCGGCGCGATCCTTGCGCGCCACCTGCGGTGCCATGATGGTCTTGCCGATCTTGGCCGAACCGCAGGCCGGACAGGTGACGAAGCCGCGCTTGAGCTGTTCGTCGAAACTGTCCGAGGACGGGAACCAGCTCTCGAATTCGTGCGCGCTATCGCAGGCGAGCGTATATTTGATCATGACGCGCCCTCCAGCCGGAACACCCGGCCATTGGCGAGCGAGGGGACGCGGCCGCGCGTCTCGGCGACCTTGGCGACATCGATCTCGGCCAGGATCACCGCCGGCTCGTCGTGATCGGCTTCGGCGAGGATCGTGCCCCAGGGATCGACGATCAGGCTGTGGCCATAGGTCTCGCGGCTGCAGGCATGTTTGCCGCCCTGGGCCGCGGCGATCACGAAGGCGCCGGTCTCGATGGCGCGCGCCCGCATCAGCACGTGCCAATGGGCCTGGCCGGTCGGCACCGTGAAGGACGACGGGATCGCCATGATGCCGGCCCCCGCCTCGGCGAGCGACCGGTAGAGCTGCGGAAACCGCAGGTCGTAGCAGATCGTCACCCCGAGCTTCGCCCAGGGCAGCGGGGTCACGACAGCGCGGTCGCCCGGGGCATAGGCCGCCGATTCCCGATAGGTCTGGCCATTGGCCAGATTGACGTCGAACATGTGGATCTTGTCATAGGCCGCGACGACCTCGCCGTCCGGCGAGATGACATAGCCGCGATTGGCCGCCTGTTTCTCGCCGATCTTGATGGCGAGCGAACCGATATGCAGCCAGATGCCGAGCCGCATGGCCTCGGCCTGGAACACCGGCAGCGACGGGTCGTCCGCCTCCGACCTGATGGTCTCGAAGAATTTCGGCCGGTCCGGCTGCAGGATATTGGTCATTTCCGGCGTCTGGACATAGGCCGCGCCGGAGCGTGCGGCTTCCCGGACGAGCTGGAGCGACTGCTCCAGGCTCGCCTTGACGTCGACATCCGCGCGCATCTGCACGCAGGCCGCGGTGAAGCTGCTGTTCGTTTCGCTCATCGGGATCAGGCCGCCAGGAGCGGATCGAGCTTGCCGGCATCGTCGAGCGCGTGAATGTCGTCGGAGCCGCCGACATGCTGCGAGCCGATGAAGATCTGCGGCACCGTCGAGCTGCCGCCGGACCTCTGGATCATTTCGGCGCGCCGCTCGGGGTGCTTCTGAATGTCGACTTCGGTGAACACTGCGCCCTTGCTCTGCAGCAGCTGCTTGGCCGCATGGCAATAGGGGCAGTAATCCTTGGTATAGATGACGATTTCAGGCATCAGGCTCATCTCGTGGGTCGTATCGGCCATCAGATATGGACCGCGAAGGTGCCGTCCACAACCCTTGCCGCCGTCAACACGTCGATGCGAGCCGCACCGGCACGGCGCAGCACCCGTGCACAGGCTTCAAGGGTCGCTCCCGTCGTCAGCACGTCGTCGACCAGCACGAGCCGGCGCCCGCTGACCCAGCCTTTCCTCTCCTCCGGCACGTGGAACGCGCCGGCCACATTGTCCAGCCGCTGGGCCCGCGTCAGGCCGACCTGATGCAGGGTCCGCCTGCGCCGCCTGAGCACCAGCGCCTCATTGGCTATGCCGGTCCGGACCGAAAGATGCCGGCTCAGCTCGGCCGCCTGGTTGAACCGGCGGCGCAGCAGCCGGCTCCAATGCAACGGCACCGGGATCAGCGCATCGGCGTCATCGAGGATGTCGCGGCCGGCCCGCGCCATCCAGCCGGCCAGCGCCGGCGCGATTTCCAGCCGGTCGCCATATTTGAGGCCATGGACCAGCGCCCGGCCGACATCGTCGAACCGGAACGCCGCGCGCGCCCGGTCGAAGGCCGGCGGATTGGCGATCGCCTGGGGCGACAGCGCGCCCGGTCCGAGATCGAAGGGCATGGGCGTGCCGAGCCGCGCGCAGACCGGCGCCTCGATATAGCCGACGCGCCGCCAGCAACCGGGGCAGAGCGCGCCGTGATCACCGACCGGGTTGCGGCAGGCAAGGCAAAGCGGCGGCAGCAGCCAGTCGAGCACGCGCGCGCCACCCGCCCGCAATCGCCGGGCGACCGACCGGCGCGCCGGCCTTTCATCGTCGCTTTCGCCGTCCATGGGCCGAGACTAGCGGCAAATCCACCGCCGGCGGCATCCGGGCTGTGCCGAGGGGCCAGGGCCCGGCCGAATAAGACAAAGCCGCCGGTAAACCGGCGGCTTTTCATGCGATCGGGACGTCGACCGGTCAGGCGTGGGTGGTGATCCACTGCTTCAGCGCCGCCTGCGGCGAGGCGCCGGTCTTGCGGTCGACCAGCTTGCCGTCCTTGAAGATCATCAGGGTCGGGATCGACATGATGCCGTAATTGGAGGCGATCTTCGGATTCTCGTCGACATTCACCTTGACGATCTTCACCTTGTCGCCGAGCTCGGTCGAGATGGCGTCGAGCGCCGGAGCGATCATTCGGCATGGGCCGCACCACGGTGCCCAGAAATCGACCACGACGGGCGCGTCGGCCTTGATGACGTCGCTCTCGAAGGTGGCATCTGTGGTGGCGGAAACGGCACCCATGGCGCTCTCCTGGAATCAAAACTACGGCCAATGAAGGTAGGGATTGGCTCCCGCACGTCAAGGATGCGGGTCCGGCAGTTCACCGTGTCGTGACGGTTATCCTATGCCGATCTTGTGACAGATGCGCTCGACGCCGAGCGCGACGAGGCCGACGCCCAAGCCCCAGAACGCCGCGCCGACACCGAAGACGGAAACCCCCGAAGCCGCCGTGGCGAAGCTGAGGATGGCCGGAAAGCGCGCCCTGTCGTCGCCCATGGCGATCGACAGCGCCCCCATCAGCGCGCCGGCCAGCGCCAGCCCGGCAATGGTGGTTATCAGCGCCTTGGGCATGGCGGCGAACAGCGCCACGAAGGAGCCGGCGAAGGCGGCGATGAGCAGGAAGGCGATGCCGTAGACGATGCCCGCCGGCCAGCGCTTGTCCCGGTCGGGATGGGCGTCGGGACCGGCGCAGATCGCCGCGGTGATCGCCGCGAGGTTCGAGGTATGGGAGCCGAAAGGCGCCGAGATCAGCGAGACGATGCCGGTGACCGTCAGGATCGGGCCAACCGGCGGATTATAGCCATTGGCCCTGAGCACCGCGAGGCCCGGCAGGTTCTGCGCCGCCATGGTGACGAGGTAGAGCGGCAGGCCGAGGCCGACCAGCACGCCGGGATCGAAGACCGGCGTCACCCATTCGAGCCGCGACAGGCCGAGTTCGCGCGGCAGTGGACCGGCGAGCCCGAGCCCATAGGTCAGCGCCACCCCGGCGGCGACCACCACCAGCATGGCGCTGGCGGGGTGAATCAGGCGCGCGACCAGGAAGATCGCCACCAGCGGCAGCACCAGCAGCGGCGTGCCGGGGGCGGCCAGCGCGACATCGACGACGAATTTGAACAGCACGCCGGCGAGCATGGCCGAGGCGATGGCCGGCGGGATCCGGGCGACGAGATCGCCGACCGGCCGGATCAGGCCGGTGGCGATGATCATCAGCGCCACCAGCACGAAGGCGCCGACCGCCTGCGGCATGGCGATGGTGCCGCCGGTGGCCGCGATCAGGGCCGCGCCGGGCGTCGACCAGGCCATGATGATCGGCATTTTGTAGCGCCAGGTCAGCGCCATGCCGCCGATCGTCTGGGCCAGGCAGATGCCGACGATCCAGGACGTCGTCTGGCCGGGCGTGGCGCCGACCGCCTGGGCGGCCGCGATCACCAGCGCCACGGTGCCGGCGAAACCGACCAGCGGGGCGACGATGCCGGCGGTGAAGGTGGAGAGCGAAAAAGGAGGCATGAGCGGCGCCATGTCGGGACCATTGTCGAGCGACAAGGAATAGCGATTCGCGGGGGCCAAAGGCTTGAACAAAAAAGGCCCGGCGCTGAGCCGGGCCTTATCTGTCGCGGAGCCGGGCTCAGCGCGCGATACCGGCGATCAGTAGCGGTAGTGATCGGCCTTGAACGGGCCCTGCTCCGGCACGCCGATATAGGCGGCCTGATCGGGGCGCAGCTTGGTCAGCTTCACGCCGATCTTCTCCAGGTGCAGCATGGCGACCTTCTCGTCGAGATGCTTCGGCAAGGTGTAGACCTTCTTCTCGTACTTGCCGGGATTGGTCCACAATTCGATCTGCGCGATCGTCTGGTTGGTGAACGAAGCCGACATGACGAAGGAGGGATGGCCCATGGCATTGCCGAGATTGACCAGCCGGCCTTCCGACAGAAGGATGATGCGCTTGCCCGACGACATCTCGATCTCGTCGACCTGCGGCTTGACGTTGTTCCACTTCAGGTTCTTCAGGCCGGCGACCTGAATCTCATTGTCGAAATGGCCGATATTGCAGACGATCGCCCGGTCCTTCATGCCGCGCATGTGGTCGACCGTGATGATGTCCTTGTTGCCGGTGGCGGTGACATAGATGTCGGCGCGCGGCAGGGCGTCCTCGATGGTGGCGACCTCATAACCTTCCATCGCCGCCTGCAGGGCGCAGATCGGATCGACTTCCGAAACAATGACGCGGCAGCCGGCCTGGCGCAGCGAAGCGGCCGAGCCCTTGCCGACATCGCCGAAGCCGGCGACGAAAGCGACCTTGCCCGACATCATCACGTCGGTGCCGCGGCGGATCGCGTCAACCAGCGATTCACGGCAGCCATAGAGGTTGTCGAACTTCGACTTGGTGACGGAATCGTTGACGTTGATCGCCGGGAACAGGAGCTTGCCGGCGGAAGCCAGCTGATAGAGCCGGTTGACGCCCGTGGTGGTCTCTTCCGAGACGCCCTTGATCGCCTTGGCGAGCTCGGCGAACCAGCCCTTCGGCTTCTCGGCCAGCTTCTTCTTGAGCAGGGCGAAGAAGATTTCCTCTTCTTCCGATTCCGGCTTGTCGAGGAAGGCGGTGTCGCCATTCTCGGCGCGCAGGCCGAGATGGACGAACATGGTGGCGTCGCCGCCGTCGTCGAGGATCATGTTGGGTGTGCCGCCGCCATGCCAGTCGAACAGCTTGGCGGTGTAGTCCCAGTACTCGGTCAGCGTCTCGCCCTTATAGGCGAAGACCGGGATGCCGGCGGCGGCGATCGCGGCGGCCGCGTGGTCCTGGGTCGAATAGATGTTGCAGGACACCCAGCGGATGTCGGCGCCGAGAGCCTTCAGGGTCTCGATCAGCACCGCGGTCTGGATGGTCATGTGCAGCGAGCCGGCGATGCGGGCGCCCTTCAGCGGCTGCGACGCGCCGAATTCGGCGCGGGTCGCCATGAGCCCCGGCATTTCGGTCTCGGCGAGGTCGATTTCCTTGCGGCCGAAGGCAGCGAGCGAAATGTCTTTGACGATATAGTCGGTGGCGGCCATGGGATCCTCTAGGGGACAGGCGGGAGAGAACAGGCTTCGCCGGACGCCCGTCCAGCGGTGCCGCGGCCTCTAGCATGCCGGCCGGCGCGAGGCAATAAAGACATAAAGATTTCTTTATGTGCGCGCCGCCAACTCCCCGCGGCCGCCTCGCCTCACGCCGCGCATTCCCGGATCAGCCCGGCGATGAAGGCGTCGCATTTGTCCAGTTCCGACACCTCGATCCACTCGTCCGGCTGATGCGCCTGGGCGATGTCGCCGGGCCCGCAGATGACGGTCGACAGGCCGGCCTGCTGGAAATAACCGGCCTCCGCGCCATAGGCCACCACATGGGTGCCATTGTCGCCGGTCAGCTTGCGGGCGAGCCGCTCGGCCTCGCCCTCGGGTTCGGCGCCGAGCGCGGGCGAGGCATAACCGCGGGTGATCGTCACGCCGGCGCCCGGATGCACGGCCTTCATCGCCGGCTCGATCTCGGTGCGGACGAAATCTTCGTATTCGCGGGCATAGGTCTCGCCGTCGTCGCCCGGCACGACCCGGATGCCGGTGACGAACCGGCAGTCGAGCGCCGTGATGTTGTGCGCCGTGCCGCCCTGGATCATGCCGACATGCAGCATGGTCCAGCCGGGATCGAAATGCGGTACGCCGCCGGTCTTTTCAGCCTCGGCCTTGTTCTTCAGATCGCGCTGTTCCAGCCAGGCGACCAGGCGGGCCGCGACCATCACGGCGGAGACGCCGGCATAACGGTTGCTGGAATGAACCTCGAAGCCGCGCACATGGGTGTCGATGCGCAGATAGCCCTTGTGGCCGGTGACCACCTTCATCCGGCTCGGCTCGCCGACGATGCAGAGCGCCGGCTTGACCCAGTCCTTGCCGAGCTTGGCGATCATGGCGCGCACGCCGGCCATGCGGACCTCTTCATCCGCCGACAGGCAGATATGGATCGGCCGCTTCAGATTGGCCTTCAGCATGGCCGGCACCGCCGCCAGCACGCAGGCGTCGAAACCCTTCATGTCGCAGGCGCCGCGGCCATAGAGCCTGTCGCCCCTGGCGACCAGCGTGAACGGATCGGAGGTCCAGGGCTGGCCCTCGACCGGCACCACGTCGACATGGCCCGACAGCACCAGGCCGCCATCGACCGCCGGGCCGATCGTCGCCCACAGGCTGAAATTGCGCCCGTCAGCCTGCGGCACCAGCTCGAAGGCCACGCCATGGGCCTTCAGATAGTCGCCGACGAAATCGATGAGGGCGCGATTGTCGGTGTCCGAAACGGTCGGGAAGCCGACGAGGCGGTGGAGAAGTTCGACGCTGGTCATATGCATCGGCGGATCGTCGCGACCCGAGCCATGCACGTCAAGATGGCGCATCCGCATGGCAGCTCGATTGACCGGGGCCGCCCGCTCGGATTTGCTCTGCCCCTCCCGACCGCGAGGACATTCATGCCCATCGTCAACCGCATCTCGGCCCTGCACGACGAAGTCACCGCCTGGCGCCGCGACATTCACGAACATCCCGAGCTGCAGTTCGACGTCCACCGCACCGCCGGCATCGTCGCCGAAAAGCTCAAGGAATTCGGCTGCGACGAGGTGGTCACCGGCATCGGCAGGACCGGCGTGGTCGGCCTGATCAAGGGCCAGGATCGGCGATCGGCCCAGGGATCGGACAGGATCATCGGCCTGCGCGCCGACATGGATGCGCTGCCGCTGACCGAAATCACCGGCAAGGCCTATGCCTCCAGGACGCCGGGCAAGATGCACGCCTGCGGCCATGACGGCCACACCGCCATGCTGCTGGGTGCTGCCAAATATCTCGCCGAGACACGCAATTTCGCCGGCACGGTCGCGGTCATCTTCCAGCCGGCCGAAGAGGGCGGCGGCGGCGCCCGCGAAATGGTCCAGGACAGCCTCATGGAGCGCTTCGGCATCCAGGAGGTCTATGGCATGCACAATGCGCCGGGCCTTCCCGTCGGCACTTTCGCGCTGAGGCCCGGCCCCCTGATGGCGGCCGCCGACGGCATCCGCATCGAGGTCGAGGGCAAGGGCGGCCATGCCGCCCAGCCGCACAATTCCGTCGACACCATCCTGGTCGCCTCCCAGATCGTCGCCAATGTCCAGTCGATCGTGTCGCGCAATGTCGACCCGCTCGACAATGTCGTGGTCTCGATCTGCGCCTTCAATGCCGGCTTCACCGACAATGTCATCCCGCACACCGCCACTTTGCTCGGCTCGGTGCGCACCCTGACGCCTCAGATGCGCGACATCGTCGAGGCGCGCCTGCATGCCATTGTCGAGGGCACCGCTGCCCTGTTCGGCGCGACCGCCAAACTGACCTACCGGCGCGGCGCCCCGGTCACCGCCAATCATGCGGCCGAAGCCGGCTTTGCCGGCGATGCGGCGGCAAGCGTCGTCGGCGAGGCCGGCGTCGACCGCGCCTTCCCGCCGGTCATGGGCAGCGAGGACTTCTCCTTCATGCTGGAGGCCCGTCCGGGCGCCTTCATCTTCATCGGCCAGGGCGAAGGTGCCAATGTCCACCACCCGGCCTATGATTTCAACGACGAGATCATCCCGATCGGCATGAGCTATTGGGCCAAGCTCGTCGAGAGCCGGCTCGCCGCCTGATCCTTCGCATGACCGACCATCGTGGTGCCCGGCCGCGCGGCCCGCACCATCCGTTTTCGCCCTGGAGCCACCCCATGCCCATCGTCAACCGCATTTCCGCCCTGCATGATGAAGTCACCGCCTGGCGGCGCGACCTGCACGAACATCCCGAGCTGCAATTCGACGTTCATCGCACCGCCGGCATCGTCGCCGACAAGCTCAGGGAATTCGGCTGCGACGAGGTCGTCACCGGCATCGGCCGGACCGGCGTGGTCGGCATCATCAAGGGCGCCAACAATTCTGGAAAAACCGGCGGGTCCGGCAAGGTCATCGGCCTGCGCGCCGACATGGACGCGCTGCCGCTCACCGAGATGTCCGGCAAGCCGCACGCCTCCAAGATCCCCGGGAAAATGCATGCCTGCGGCCATGACGGCCATACCGCCATGTTGCTGGGTGCTGCCAAATATCTCGCCGAGACCCGCAATTTCGACGGCACGGTCGCGGTCATCTTCCAGCCGGCCGAAGAGGGCGAAAAGGGCGGCCAGGCCATGGTCGACGACGGCATGATGGAGCGCTTCGGCATCCAGGAGGTCTATGGCATGCACAATGCGCCGGGCCTTCCCGTCGGCTCCTTCGCGCTCAGGCCGGGCCCGCTCCTGGCCGCGGTCGACAATTTCCGCATCGAGGTCGAAGGCAAGGGCGGCCATGCCGCCAAGCCCCACCTGTCGGTCGATACCATCCTGGTCGCGTCGCACATCGTCGTGGCCGCCCAGTCGATCGTCTCGCGCAATGTCGACCCCCTGGAAAACGCCGTCGTTTCGATCTGCGCCTTCAATGGCGGCTTCGCCAACAATGTCATTCCCCAGACCGCCGAGCTGCGCGGCACGGTGCGCACCCTGAGCGCCGATGTCAGGGACTTCGTCGAGCAGCGCCTGAAGGCGGTGGTCGAGGGTACGGCGGCGCTGTTCGGCGCCAAGGCGACCCTGCACTACGAGCGGGTCGTGCCGGTCACCGTCAATCACGAGGCCAATACGCCCTTCGCGGCCGATGCCGCGGCGGCCATTGTCGGCGAGACGAGCGTCAACCGTGTCGCCATTCCGGTCATGGGCGGCGAGGATTTCTCCTATATGCTGAACGCCCGTCCCGGCGCCTTCATCTTCATCGGCCAGGGCGATACCGCAAATGTCCATCACCCGGCCTATGACTTCAACGACGAGATCATCCCGATCGGCATGAGCTACTGGGCAAAGCTCGTGGAGACACGGCTCACCGCCTGACCTCCACGGCCCATCACCACCCCTCCCGCCGGGCGTCCTGCGAGGCGGAGAGTGGCGCGCCCCGGCCCCGCCGACCACCCGTTTTCTGTTCGGAGACATCCCATGCCCATCAACAACCGCATTTCCGCGCTTCACGACGAAGTCACCGCCTGGCGGCGTGACCTGCACGAGCATCCGGAGCTGCAGTTCGATGTTCATCGCACCGCCGGCATCGTTGCCGACAAGCTCCGGGAATTCGGCTGCGACGAGGTGGTCACCGGCATCGGCAAGACCGGCGTGGTCGGTCTCATCAAGGGCGCCAAGAGCGGCTCGGGCAAGGTCATCGGCCTGCGCGCCGACATGGACGCCCTGCCGCTGACCGAGGTCACCGGCAAGGCCTATGCCTCCAAGACAGCGGGCAAGATGCATGCCTGCGGCCATGACGGTCACACCGCCATGCTGCTGGGTGCTGCCAAATATCTCGCCGAGACGCGCAATTTCGACGGCACCGTCGCGGTCATCTTCCAGCCGGCCGAAGAGGGCGGCGGCGGCGGCCGCGAAATGGTCAATGACGGCATGATGGACCGCTTCGGCATCCAGGAGGTCTATGGCATGCACAACACGCCGGGCATGCCGGTCGGCGCCTTCGCCCTGCGCGCGGGTCCGTTGCTGGCCGCCGCCGACCGCATCCGCATCGAGGTCGAGGGCAAGGGCGGCCATGCCGCCAAGCCGCATCTGTCGGTCGACACGGTGCTGGTCGCCTCCCAGATCGTCGCCAATGTCCAGTCGATCGTGTCGCGCAACGTCAACCCGCTCGACAATGTCGTGGTCTCGATCTGCGCCTTCAATGCCGGCTTCACCGACAATGTCATCCCGCAGACCGCCACCTTGCTCGGCACGGTGCGCACCCTGACGCCGGAAATGCGCGATTTCGTCGAGGCTCGGCTGCACGCCGTGGTCGAAGGCACCGCAGCCCTGTTCGGCGCGACCGCCAAGCTGCATTATTACCGCGACTATCCGGTCACCCGGAACCATGCCGAAAACACCGTCTTCGCCGCCGATGCCGCGGCCGCGGTGGTCGGCGAGGCCGGTGTCGAGCGCGACGTCACCCCGGTCATGGGCGGCGAGGACTTCTCCTTCATGCTGGAGGCCCGCCCCGGCGCCTTCATCTTCGTCGGCCAGGGCGACAGCGCCGGGCTGCACCACCCGGCTTACGACTTCAACGACGAGATCATCCCGATCGGCATGAGCTATTGGGCCAAGCTCGTCGAGATGCGGCTCGCCGCCTGATCCCGATCCCGTCCTGCGCCTCTCCCGCCCACGCGCGGAGAGGCGCAGAATGACCCGACACCAGACATCTATCGCCAACCGTTATCCGTTCGGAGCGTTCCATGCCCATCATCAACCGCGTCGCCGATCTCGCCGATGAAATCACCGCCTGGCGCCGGGATTTCCACGAGAACCCCGAATTGCTGTTCGACGTGTTCCGCACCTCGGGCATCGTCGCCGACAAGCTGAAGGAATTCGGCTGCGACGAGGTGGTCACCGGCCTCGGCAAGACCGGCGTGGTGGCGGTGATCAAGGGCCGCAAGGGCGGTTCGGGCAAGGTCATCGGCCTGCGCGCCGACATGGACGCCCTGCCGATCGAGGAGGCCACCGACGCCCCCTACAAGTCGAAGATCCCCGGCAAGATGCATGCCTGCGGCCATGACGGCCACACCGCCATGCTGCTGGGCGCCGCCAAATATCTCGCCGAGACGCGCAATTTCGACGGCACGGCGATCATGATCTTCCAGCCGGCGGAAGAAGGCGGCGGCGGCGGCGACCTGATGGTCAAGGACGGCCTGATGACCCGCTTCGGCATCCAGGAAGTCTATGGCATGCACAATATGCCGGGCATTCCGCTCGGCACTTTCGCCGTCCGCACCGGCCCGTCCATGGCGGCCGCCGACCGTTTCGTCATCGACATCGAGGGCAAGGGTGGCCACGGCGCCATGCCGCATCTGTGCATCGACCCGGTTCCGGTCGGTTTCGCCATCGGCCAGGCGATGCAGACCATCGTATCGCGCAATGTCGACCCGATCGAATGCGCCGTCGTGTCGATCACCTCGATCCATGCGGGCGAGGCCTTCAACGTCATCCCCCAGACGCTGCGCATGCTCGGCACGGTGCGCACCTTCAAGCCGGAGGTGCAGGACCTGGTCGAGGAGCGCATGAAGCAGACCGCCGAGGGCATCGCCAAGGCCATGGGCTGCACCGCCAAGGTCGACTACATGAGAGGCTATCCGGTCACCTTCAATCACGAAGCCCAGACCAAATTCGCCTCGGAGGTCGCCAAGAGCATTGTCGGCGCCGACAAGGTCGACACCGACACGCCGCCGCTGATGGGCGCCGAGGACTTCTCCTACATGCTCAACGAGCGGCCCGGCTGCTACATCTTCGTCGGCAATGGCGACACCGCCGCCTGCCACCATCCGGCCTATGACTTCGACGACAAGGCGATCCCCGCCGGCACCAGCTACTGGGCCAAGCTCGTCGAAACCGCCATGCCGGCGTGACGATAGCGGCTGTCGGCGCATCCGTTCGGGTGCGCCGATACACTCAAGAGTGAATCGCTACGCCCTCCAGGCAAAAGAGGGCGCTCTTGCGGGAAGCGCCCGAAGCACTGACGTCACCCCCGGCGGAGCGAAGCGACGGGAAGGGGGTCCAGGAGTGGCAGGGCTCTTCCCCCAACACCGCGAAACTCGCAAAACGCATGCGCCGAGGGCGTCGTGAAGCGGCCCTGGACCCCCTTCCCTCGCTTCGCTCGCCGGGGGTGACGTCGGTGTGACGGCTGCGTAAGCGCACTCCCACACCGGCCGCGGACCTCAGCCCTCGCGGCCCAGCACCTAATTCGGCTTGACCCTGACGCGGAACAGATTGCCGCTGAAGCCGCCCTTGAAATTCCCCACCAGGCTGGTCGCGAAGGGATCGCTGCCATCGTCCATGCCGCTGGCGTTCATCAGGAGCGGCCGGCCGCCGAGCGTGGCGGAGGCGCGGTATTGCCCGGGCGGCACGCCGGTGGCCACCCAGCCCTCGCCGGTCTGGCGGAGCCGCCGGACGATGGTCCGGCCGCCGCCGGTCGGCTGCAGCGTGACCTCGATATCGGCGAATGCGACGGTGTGGCCGAAGACCGTCTCGACGACGAAAATGCCGCCATTGCCATAGGGATTGCCGGGCAATTGCTCGACGAACTCCATCCTGAAATTGCGGATCGTCGCGGCATTGTTGGCGAACAGGCTGGGGTCCTCCGCCACCAGCGCGACCTGGGTGCCCGCGTCGCCGCCGCTCCCCGGTCGATAGGCCGATGCCGAATATTCACCCGGGGCCATGTCGGAAATCCTGATGCGATAGCTGCCATCCGCCCCGGTCACGTCGGTGCGGCTGTGGCTTGCGCCGTAACGCATCGCCCGGCCGCCGCCATAGGACTGGTAGACCGCGCTGACCTGGATGCCCGCCAAGGGCCGCCCCTCATCGTCGACCGCCCGGCCCTTCACATAGCCGGTCTCGGGGACCACCGCCGCGCTCTCGCCGCGGCAGCCGGCCAGGCCGAAGGCCCCTGGCATCAGCGCGAGCGCCAGGGCGGTCCGTCTCGTCATGCTCTGCATTCGCTCCCCATCCTCCGCATCGATGCGAGGGGGAGCGCTTTAGGGTGGCACTGTTTCAGCCCGTTGCGATGGCGCAGGCCAATTGTTGACGCCGCCGCGGCCGCTATCGGCGGGCATCCTCCAGGATCATCCGCGAGCCCTTCTCGGCGATCATCAGCGTCGGCGTATTGGTATTGCCCGAGGTGATCGTCGGCATGACCGAGGCGTCGACGACGCGCAGGCCGTCGATGCCGATCACCTTGAGCCGCTCGTCGACCACGGCGGTCGGGTCGGAGCGCAGCCCCATCTTGGCCGTGCCGACGGGGTGGAAAATGGTCGTGCCGATATCACCGGCCGCCTTGGCGAGGCTTTCGGGATCATCGCCGACCGAGGGGCCCGGCAGATATTCCCGCGGGTGATAAGGCGCGAGCGCCGGCTGACTGATCAGCCTGCGGGTCTGGCGGATGCAATCGGCGGCCACCAGCCGGTCTTCCTCGGTCGCCAGATAATTCGGCTGGATGATCGGCTTGTCGGCGAAATCGGCCGAGCGGATATGGATCGAGCCGCGCGAGGTCGGCCTGAGATTGCAGGCGGCCGCCGTGAAGGCGGGAAAGCGGTGCAGCGGCTCGCCGAACTTGTCGAGCGACAGGGGCTGGATGTGGAACTGGATATTGGCCCGTTCCTGGTGCGGATCGGAACGGGTGAAGATGCCGAGCTGCGACGGCGCCATGGTCAGCGGCCCGGAGCGGAACAGGGCATATTCCATGCCCATCCAGGCCCGCTTGATCAGGTTGTGATAGGTCTCGTTCAGCGTCTTGACGCCGTCGATCTTGTAGATCGCACGCAATTGCAGGTGGTCCTGCAGGTTCTCGCCGACGCCGGGCTTGTCCAGCGTCACGGCGATGCCGTGCCGGCCGAGCACCTCGCCGCGGCCGATCCCCGAGAGTTCCAGGATCTGGGTCGAGCCGACCGAGCCGGAGGCCAGGATGACCTCGCCGGCCGAACGGGCGAACAGCGTCTCGCCGCCGCGCCGGAGCTCGACGCCGGTGATCCTGCCGGCCTCGACCGTCAATTTCTCGACCACCGCGCCCGACAGCACTTCCAGATTGTCGCGCTTGTCGATGACGGGCTTCAGGAAGCCGCGCGCCGACGACCAGCGCAGACCCTTTTTCTGATTCACGTGAAAATAGGCGGCGCCCTCATTGTCGCCGGTGTTGAAGTCGTCGATGGCGGCAATCCCCATCTGAGTCGCCGCTTCGCGCACCTTGTCGAGCAGGTCCCAGCGCACCCGCGGCGCCTCCACGCGCCATTCGCCGCCGGCGCCGTGGTGTTCGCCGGCGCCGAGGAAATGGTCCTCGACGCCCTTGAAGATCGGCTTCACGTCGTCCCAGCCCCAGCCGGTCAGGCCGAGCTGGCGCCAATGGTCGTAATCGGCGGCCTGGCCGCGCATGACGATCATCGCATTGATCGCCGACGAGCCGCCGATCACCTTGCCGCGCGGATAGACCAGCGAACGGCCGTTGAGGCCGGCCTGCGGCTCGGTCTTGAACATCCAGTCGGAGCGGGGATTGCCGATGGCGAAGAGATAGCCGACCGGGATGTGGAACCAGATCCAGTCGTCCTTGGTGCCGGCCTCGATCAGCAGCACCCGGTTTTTCGGATTGGCGCTCAGCCGGTTGGCGAGCACGCAGCCGGCGGTGCCGGCGCCGCAGACGATATAGTCCCACTCGCCGGACAAGACGGTCGCCATGGTGTCTCCACTCCCAAACGTTCCGGGGTCGCCGCCCTTGTTGCCTGCTCCATGGCGCGGGCCGCTCGACGCGTCAATGGTGCGCGACGCGCCGTCGCATCCTGCCCAAGCGCCAAGGCCGGTTCCCCGTGCCACGATAGGACGGTAAGGTCTGCCGAACCACTCAGCGCACAGGGGATACGCTCTTGCATATTCTGATCATCGGAGCCGCCGGCATGGTCGGCCGCAAGCTGACCGACCGCCTTGTCGAAGACGGCCAACTCGGCGGCAAGCCGATCACCGCCCTGTCGCTGGTCGATGTCGTGGCGCCGGAGAAACCCAGGGCTTTCGGCGGCCGGGTGACCGCCTGGGCGACCGACATCTCGGCGCCCAATACCGCCGGCCCGATGATCGGCGCCCGCCCCGACGTGATCTTCCACCTCGCCGCCATCGTTTCGGGCGAGGCCGAAGCCGATTTCGACAAGGGGTACCGGATCAATCTCGACGGCACCCGCCAGCTCTACGAGGCGATCCGCCAGGAGGGCCTGCGCGCGCCCTATCATCCGCGCGTCGTGTTCACCTCTTCCATCGCGGTCTATGGCGCGCCGTTCCACGAGGTGATCGAGGACGAGTTCTTCCACACGCCGCTCACCAGCTACGGCACCCAGAAGGCGATCGGCGAACTGCTGCTGACCGACTATTCGCGCAAGGGCTGTTTCGACGGCATCGGCATCCGCCTGCCGACCATTTGCGTGCGCCCGGGCAAGCCGAACAAGGCAGCGTCGGGCTTCTTCTCCAATATCATCCGCGAGCCGCTGGCCGGCCAGGAAGCGATCCTGCCGGTTGGCGACGACGTGATGCACTGGCACGCGAGCCCGCGTTCGGCGGTCGGCTTCCTCGTCCATGCCGCGACGATGAACCTCGAGCCGCTCGGCTGGCGCCGCAACCTGACCATGCCCGGGGTCGCCGCCACCATTGGCGAGGAGCTCGACGCGCTGCGCAAGATCGGCGGCGACAAGGCCCTGAAACTGGTGCGCCGCGAGCCCGACCCGGTCATCATCAAGATCGTGTCCGGCTGGCCGCGCCGGTTCAATGCCGCGCGCGCCGCCAGTTTCGGCTTCACCGCCGAAAACAGCTTCGAGGAGATCGTCCGCGCCCATGTCGACGACGAGCTCGGCGGCAACGTCGCCTGAGCGAGCATGCGCTTCCCGACGCCACTGATCCCTGGACGCCTGGTCCTCCGCTACAAACGCTTCCTCGCCGATGTCGTGCTCGACACCGGCGAGGCGCTGACCGCGCATTGCGCCAATCCGGGTTCGATGCTCGGGCTGAACGTGCCGGGCGCCAAGGTCTGGCTGTCGAAATCGAACAATCCGGCGCGCAAGCTCAGCCATTCCTGGGAACTCGCCGAAATCGATTTCGGCCGCGGCATCGAAATGGTCGGCATCAATACCGGCCATCCCAACGGCCTGGTCGCCGCCGCCATCACCGACGGCACGATCGTCGAGCTCTCTGGCTATGACGGGCTCCGCCCGGAGGTTCCCTACGGCCGGAACTCGCGCGTCGACATGCTGCTGACCGCCGAGGGCCGGCCGCCCTGTTATGTCGAGGTGAAGAACGTCCACCTGATGCGCCGGCCGGGCCTCGCCGAGTTTCCGGATTCGGTGACCGCGCGCGGCGCCAAGCACCTGGAGGAGCTGGGTGACCAGGTCGAGGCTGGCGCGCGCGCCGTCATGGTCTTCCTGATCCAATATGGCGGCGCCGACCGTTTCGCGCTCGCCAGGGATATCGACCCGGCCTATGGCCGCGCCTTCGACCGGGCGCGCCAGCGTGGCGTCGAGATGCTGGCCTATCGCTGCCGGCTGACCCCGGAAGAGATCGTCGTCGAAAGCCGCGTGCCGATCGACGAATAGAGCCGCTCAGGCCTTCTTCAGAAACTCGGTCCTGAGCACCAGGCCCTTGACCTTCTCGACCCGGCACTCGACCTCGTCCTCGTTGTCGGTCAGCCGGATGCCCTTGACCACGGTGCCGCGCTTCAGCGTGACCGAGGTGCCCTTGACCTTGAGATCCTTGATCAGGGTCACGTTGTCGCCGTCCTTCAGGATGGCGCCATTGCTGTCCTTCACGTCCATCGCTCAGGCCTCCTTCTTCTTGTTGTCATTGGGCGGATAATCGTGCCGGCCGCCGCGATAATCGGTGACCTCGCCTGTGCCCGAATAGTCCGGCCCGATCGGCACCTTGCCTTCGCCGCCGGGAATATCGAGCACATAGGTCGGCTGGGCGAGGCCGGAGAGCCGGCCGCGCAATTGCCGCATCAGCGCCTGGCCTTCGGCGATCGTGGTACGGAAATGGCCCGTGCCCGGCGCCAGATCGGCATGGTGCAGGTAATAGGGCTTGACCCGGTTGGCGAGGAAGCCGCGCATCAGCGCCGCCATGGTCTCGGCATCGTCGTTGACGCCCTTCAGCAGCACCGTCTGGCTGACAAGCGCGATGCCGGCATCGGCGAGCAGCGCCAGGGCCGCCTCGGCTTCGGCGCTGAATTCGCGTGGATGGTTGGCATGCACGGCGACATAGACGGCCTTGCCCGGCGCCCTCAAGGCGCGGGCGAAATCCGTGGTGACGCGGGCCGGATCGACCACCGGCACGCGGGTATGCCAGCGGATGACCTTGACATGCGGGATGGCGGCGAGCGCCCGCGTCAAGGTGCGGACGCGCCGCGCCGACAGCATGAAGGGATCGCCGCCGGTCAGGATCACCTCGAAGATTTCGGGCCGGGCGGCGATATAGGCGAGCGCGCCCGCAAGCGCTGCCGGCGACAGGTTGCCCATGCCTTTCGGCCCGACCATTTCGCGCCGGAAACAGAAACGGCAATAGACCGGGCAGACATGGACGACCTTCAGCAGCACCCGGTCGGGATAGCGATGGACGATGCCCTCGACCGGCGAATAGGCGTGGTCCCCGATCGGATCGTCGCGCTCGACCGGCTGCCGGTCGAGCTCGCGGATATCGGGTATGAATTGCGCGGCGATCGGGTCGTTCGCGGCATTGCGGTCGATCAGCCCGGCGACCGCCGGCGTCACCGCCACCGCATAGCGCTCCGCCACCCGCTCGGCCTCGCCTGCGCGCGCGGGCGCGACAAGTCGCGCCTCGACCAGCTCGGCGGCTGAGCGCAATGTACGGTCGGACGGGTTCGGGACCGGCTTCATCGCGCGTCTCTGCCGCGCGGCGCCGGCCTTGGCAAGCCTTTCAACCGGCCGGGGCCGACCTTCGTATCTTGACCATAGGGCACCGGGCCCGGAACCCGGGGCCTCTGCCATCGGTTGCACTTGCCGGCAAAGAGCCTTTGGATTAGGGGAAGCGCCATCTTTCGTGACCCCCGTCCTGGGATCACCATACTGCCCCCGCGAGGCGGAACGCGCGGGGGCTTAAGGGAGGACTTCCGTGAATCAGACCGGAACCTGGAATAAGGCGCACGGGGCCGAGGCTTTCGGCTTTTCGGGGCTGAAGGCGATCCACTGGAACTATCTCGAGCCGCAGCTGGTCGAGGAAGCGATCGCCCGCGGCGAAGCCAAGCTTTCGGCCGGCGGCTGCGTGGTCGCCGAGACCGGCCAGCACACCGGCCGCTCGCCCAAGGACAAGTTCGTCGTGCGCGACGCCACCACCGACAAGACCGTCTGGTGGGACAATAACGGCGCGATCACCCCCGACGCCTTCGCGCTCCTGATGAAGGACATGCTGGCCCATGCTCAGGGCCGCGAGCTGTTCGTCCAGGACCTGCATGGCGGCGCCGATCCGGCCACCCGAATCAAGACCCGCGTGTTCACCGAATATGCCTGGCACAACCTGTTCATCCGCAATCTCCTGATCCGGCCGGCGCTCGCCGAGCTCGCCTCCTTCGTGCCGGACATGACCATTGTCGACCTGCCCTCGTTCCGGGCCGACCCGAAGAAATACGGCGTCCGCACCGAAACCGTGATCGCCTGCGACTTCACCCGCAAGATCGTGCTGATCGGCGGCTCCAGCTATGCCGGCGAGATGAAGAAGTCGGTCTTCACCATGCTGAACTTCCTGCTGCCGCCGCAGGGGGTCATGCCGATGCATTGCTCGGCCAATGTCGGGCCGAGCGGCGATACCGCCGTCTTCTTCGGCCTGTCGGGCACCGGCAAGACCACGCTGTCGGCCGACGCCACCCGCACGCTGATCGGCGACGACGAGCACGGCTGGGGCAAGGACGGCATCTTCAATTTCGAAGGCGGCTGCTACGCCAAGGCGATCAAGCTGTCGCGCGAGGCCGAGCCGGAAATCTACGCGACCACCGAGCGTTTCGGTTCGGTGATGGAAAATGTCGTCATCGATCCGGTAACCCGCATCCCGGATTTCGACGACAGCTCCAAGACCGAGAACACCCGCGTCGCCTATCCCATGCATTTCATCGCGAATGCCTCGGAGACCGGCCGCGCCGGCCATCCGAAGAACATCGTGATGCTGACGGCGGATGCCTATGGCGTCATGCCGCCGATCGCCAAGCTGACGCCTGCGGAAGCGATGTATCACTTCCTCTCCGGCTTCACCGCCAAGGTCGCCGGCACCGAGAAGGGCGTCACCGAGCCTCAGCCGACCTTTTCGACCTGCTTCGGCGCGCCCTTCATGCCGCGCCACCCCTCCGAATACGGCAATCTGCTGCGCGAGCTGATCGCCCGGCACCATGTCGATTGCTGGCTGGTCAATACCGGCTGGACCGGCGGCAAGCATGGCGTCGGCCGCCGCATGCCGATCTCGATCACCCGGCTGCTGCTGCGCTCGGCGCTCGACGGATCGCTGAACCGCGCCGATTTCCGCCGCGACCCCTATTTCGGCTTCGCGGTCCCGACCTCGGTGCCCGGCGTGCCACCGCACATGCTCTATCCGATCAAGACCTGGCGCGATAAGGCCGAATTCGACACGACCGCGCGCAAGCTGGTCGAGATGTTCCAGGAGAACTTCACCAAGTTCGAGCCCTATGTCGACGCCGACGTGAAGGCGGCGGCGCCTGCGGTGCGCCTCGCCGCCGAATAAGCGCGGCGCGCCAGCCTGAGACGATATCGACGGCCGGATGCACCAGCGTCCGGCCGTTTTCTTATCGGCCCTGCCTTGTCGGCATTGCCTTATCCGCGCGGGGCCGGCTGCGCGGCCGCCCTGGCCGCCGGGCGCCGGTCGCCCTGGCGCAACTGCTGCCAGGAATTCTGCTGGGCCAGCATCTGCCTGAGATAGGCGACGTTCTGTTCGGCTTCGGCGGGCGCCAGATCCTTGCGCGCCAATTCCTCGGCCTCGGCGAAGCGGCCCTGCAGGCCGATGACCAGCGCCAGGTTCTGCCTGACGCGGCGATCCGCCTGCGGGTGGGCCGCCGCCTGCCTCAGCACCTGCTCGGCCTGCGGCAGCTTGCGTGACAAAGCCAGCGACAGCCCGAGATTGCTCAGGATCGAGGGATGGCCCGGCGCGATCTTGAGCGCGTCCTGATACATTTTCTGGGCTTCGTCATGCCGCGACATCTGGTCGAGGATGGAGCCCTGCACATTGACCACGCGCCAGTCCGGCATGTCCGGCCGCTGCGCCCGCGACAGCACTTCCATGGCCTGGTCGAAACGGCCGACATCGGCCAAGGCCCGGCCGAATTCGCCGAGCAGCGCCATGTTGGTCGGATCCTTGATCGCCACCCGCTCCAGCACGGCCACCGCCTGGGTCGCCTGGCCGGTCGCGCGCAGGGCCCGGCCATAACGCATGGCGTTGGGGACGTCCTGCGGGCTCGACTGATAGCGTGCCGCGAGGCCGTCGAGCTCCTGGCGTGCCTGCTGCTCGGTGAACTGCGCCTGCGGCACGGAACCGGTGATATCGCCGCCACCCGAACGCGAGCGCGTCGCGCAGCCGCCCATGGCCAGGGCGGCGATCGTCACCGCCATGATCAGGCTGGACCTCGGCGGCAGCAGCGAAATGAGACGCGGCATAATGAACTCCGGAATCGAGCGGCCCCTCCCCCTCAATATCCAGGTCATAATCCGTTAACGTTAATGAGCCGTTGACGTTTTGCCGGCGGCTGCCGGTCTCAGCGCCGCCGCCGGTTGGCGGCCGGCGGCACGAGCCAGCGCAGCGCCTGGTCGGCGGCCCGCTCGCCGGACGCCCAGGCGCCGCCGACCGTGCCCCACAAGCCGTCATCGGTCGCCTCGCCGGCCAGCAGGATGCGCTGGCCGACCGGTTCGGCCAGCCGCAGCCGCTGCGGCGTCGCGCCGGGGCCGGCAACCGACCAGGCCCCGCGCACGAAGGGATCGGTGCTCCACGAGGTGACCTGCACCTCGCCGAGCGCACGGCGCGCGCGCGGGCCCAGCTCGTTGCCGACGAATTCGCTGGCGAAGGCTTTCATCGCCGCCGGGCCCGCCGCCGCGAGGTCCCGGGCAAAGCGGCCGCCGACGTCCAGATACCACCAGTCCGAGCCCCCGATCCGGGCCAGCGGCTTGGCCGTCGCCGGCCCGTCCGCCTTGACCACGAAAGCCTCGTCCGGGCTGGCATCGGCGGGATTGTCGGGCAACTGGACGATCAGATGCTCGTAGGCGCCGCAGGACAGCGCGTTGAAGGCATCCTGCTGGCGTTTCGGCAGGGCCGGCGAAAAGCGGATGACATTGGCCGCCAGCACGGCGGTCGACACCGTGACGATCGCGTGATGGGCCTTCAGCGTGCCGGCCGGCGTCTCCACCGTCACGCCGCGGCCCGACCAGTCGATCTTGGTCACCGCGGTCGACAGGCGCACCGGCAGGCCCTCGGCGAGCTTGGCGACGACCGTGCCATAGCCCTCGCGACAGAACATGTCGCGGGTCTCGATGGCGTTGTAGAAGTCGACGCAGGAGATCTGCGCCATTTCCTTGCCGGAATCCCAGGCGCCCTTCAGAAATTCCACCGTCGGCCGCCAGTCGGCGAGATCGGTCGGCACCACCTCCGACAGCGCCACCTCGCGGCCGGCCTCGCCCGCCTCCAGGATCGCGCGCTGCGAGCGGCGCAGCGCCGAGGCAAAACCCTCGCGCTCGCCTTCGCGCGGGCCGCGGCCCTTGATCAGGAGGCGCGGCTTGTCCGGGTCGTCGTAGAGCGAAAAGGCCGCCCCACGGGCGAGCGGAACCAGCGGATTGTCCGCGGGCGCATGGATCCAATGGGCCCCGAGATCCATCGGCGTGCCGAAATTGACGGTGTCGGTGACGCAGCGGCCGCCGACCCGGTCCTTGGCCTCCAGCACCACGACCGACCGGCCGCCGGCGATCAGCTTGCGCGCGGCGGCGATGCCGGCGGCGCCCGCGCCGATGATCACCACGTCGACTTCGGCCGGCAGGCGCTCGCCCTGGGCCGAGGCAGGTCCCGCCGCCAGGGCTGCCGAAGCGGCGAGGAGACTGCGGCGGGTCATCAACAATCCGTTCATTGTGCTCAGCGAATCCCGACAATATGTGACGCTTATCACGGGCTCATGGCATCGTCTTGGCCATGGTGGGGCGAGACGTGAACCTGTTCGCAACCGATCGCGACAGACACTCGGCCTCCAAGTGACGGAGGTCCCTGGGGAGGGACGTGATGGGCGAACGGCTACTCGAAGCGCTCGGACGGCGCGTCGCACGCTTCCTGGACAAGCGTTCGCCCGGCTATGAGCCGACCACGCCGAGCGATCCCTTCGCGCTTCGTTCGGCGCTGCGCCCGGCCGATATCCTGCTCGTCGAAGGCGATACCCGCATCTCCGCGGTGATCAAATATCTGACCCAGTCGACCTGGTCGCATGCCGCCATGTATGTCGGACCGATCGAGGGGCGTTTCGAGCCGAACGGCGAGCCGCATGTGCTGATCGAAGCCTATCTCGGCGAAGGCGTGATCTCCGCGCCGCTGTCGAAATATCGCGACTTCCACACCCGCATCTGCCGGCCGGTCGGCATGACCGCCGAGGACCAGCGGCGTGTCTGCAGTTTCATGATCGACCGGATCGGCCTCGACTACGATCTGAAGAACATTCTCGACATGCTGCGCTTCCTGGTGCCCATGCCGGTGCCGGTGCGCTGGCGCAGGCGGATGATCGCCTTCGGCTCGGGCGATCCGACCCGTGCCATTTGCTCGACCCTGATCGCCCAGGCCTTCGAATCCGTGCGCTACCCGATCCTGCCGAAGATCGAGCGGGTGGCCAAGGAGGGCGAACAGCGGGCGCGCGGCCGGGCCGCCCGGCGCGAGATCCTGCATATCCGCCATCATTCGCTCTACGCACCGCGCGATTTCGACATCTCGCCCTATTTCGCCATCGTCAAGCCGACCATCCAGCGCGGATTCAACTATCGCAAGCTGCAATGGAGCGACGCCATCTTCGACGACGGCGATCCGTCGAGCGGCCATGCCGAGGCGCCGCCGCTCAGCACGGTCGCCTGAACGCGGTCACCAGGCTTCCTTTCGGCCCTAGAGCAATCCGTGCTTCCTGAAGGCATCGGCCAGCGACATGCCCGCCTCGATATCGGCCCGCATGCGCCTTTCGCCGGTGATCTTGTCGAGCGCGGTCGACAGCACGGCCGGCGCCGCCGCGCGCGGCACCACCACCACGCCGTCGACATCGCCGACGATGATGTCGCCGGGCGCGATATCGGTCTCGCCGATGCGGATCGGGATATCCTTGGCCGCCATCATGCCGCGTCCCTGGGTGTCGCCCGGCGATAGCGCGCCGGTGAACACCGGAAAGCCCATGGCCCGGATGGCGACGATGTCGCGCGCCGCCCCGTCGGTCAGGAAGCCGGCGGCCTTCAGGTAGCGGGCGCGGGTCGACAGGAGCTCGCCCCAGGGACCGATGCCGAGATTGCCGCCGCAGGCCATGACACAGACCTCGCCCGGCTTGAGATCGTCGACGAGCGCGATTTCCAGGTCATAGACGGTGTCGATCTTCTCCCAGATCGGCCGGTAGGAGCCGGTGCGCACCGGGCCGAACAGCACCGTGCCGTCGTCGACCGGGCGAATATGGGGCGGCAGGATCTGGCGGTGGAACCCGTGCTGGTCGAGCGCATCGGAAACCGGCGCGGAGGCGATCAGCGGGCGGGCCCGTTCGATGATGTCGGCGAAGCTCTCGGTCATGATCTGTCCTTCGGATCGGGCGACCGGGCATCGAGACCGCGATGCATTGCCGCACCAGTGATGGCTTCGGTTACGGGTCGATTGTGCCGGCGACCAGGCCCGAGGCCTTGGCCGCCTCGATCTCCTGGCGGCTGAAGCCCGCCGCCGCGAGGAGCGCGCCGGTCTCGGCGCCCGGCTCGCCGGAGGCTGCCCCGAGACGGGTCGGCGTTGCCGAAAAGCGCGGCGCGGGCTTGGGCATCGGCACGCCGTCGACCTCGGCGAAAGTGCCGCGTGCGACATTGTGCGGATGTGTCGCGGCCTCGGCCGGGTCCAGCACCGGTGCGAAACAGACATCGCTGCCGTCGAGCAGGTCGCACCAGGCATCGCGCGTGCGCGACTTGAAGGTCTCGGTCAGCGCGGCGCGCAGGTCCGGCCACATGGCCTTGTCCCATTGCTTGGCGAAGCGCGGATCGGTGAAATCCAGCAGGCGGATCAGCGCGGCGTAGAATTGCGGCTCGAGCGAACCGATCGAGACATAACGCCCGTCCTGCGTCTCGTAGACGCCGTAGAAGGGCGCGCCGCCGTCGAGCATATTGGCCTCGCGGCGAAGGCTCCAGCTCTTGTTCCCGAGCATGCCGAAGATCATCGAGCCGAGCACGGCGGCGCCGTCGACCATGGCGGTATCGACCACCTGGCCCTTGCCGGTGGCGCGCGCGCTGACGATGCCGGCGGTAATCCCGAGCGCCAGCATCATGCCGCCGCCGCCGAAATCGCCGATCAGATTGAGCGGGATGGCCGGCGGCCGGTCGGCCGGGCCGATCGGCCAGAGCATGCCCGACAAAGCGAGATAGTTGATGTCGTGGCCGGGCGCCGGCGCGAGCGGCCCGTCCTGGCCCCAGCCGGTCATCCGGCCATAGACGAGGCGCGGATTGGCGGCGAGGCAGACATCCGGGCCGAGCCCGAGCCGCTCCATGACACCGGGACGAAATCCCTCGAACAGCGCGTCGGCCTTGGCCACGAGCCTCAGGATCAGCGCGGCCGCCCCCGGTTTCTTCAGGTCGACCGCGATCGACTTGCGGCCCCGGCCGAGCGAGCCGTCGGCCGACCAGGAGGCGGAACCGGCGCGATCGATGCGGATCACCTCGGCGCCGAGATCGGCCAGCATCATGCCGCAGAATGGCCCCGGTCCCAATCCGGCCAGTTCGATCACCGTCACCCCGGCTAGCGGTCCGCCCTGTGTCAATTTTTCCTCCCCGAGGCCGATCGATGCGGCCTCACTTGCTTGGCTGACGACGCTAATGGGCACTCGAAGCCTGTCAAGCCGGCGGGATCGGGCCAGTCGACCGATGGCCGCATGGCCCATGCGACTGGGCGCGGCTCGATTTCACGTTGCAATTTGAGCCCGAGCGTCCATCTATGCCTCGAACAATTCGGCGAGGGCGGGGTTATCGGCCCCCGCAGGGAGCATGCGATGAGCGGCAACGGCAGCGCGAAATTTGGTGGGTCCTTCGGTGGCTCGTTCGGCGGTGGTTATGGCGGAGCGGCGCCTCAGGCGGCCGCGGCGCCCGCCCCCGGCCCTGCCGACGCGGCGCCGGCCGGCGGCTGGATCAAGGACACGACCACCAAGGATTTCGTCAAGGACGTGCTGGAGGAATCCAAGAGCCAGCCGGTCCTGGTCGACTTCTGGGCGCCCTGGTGCGGCCCCTGCAAACAGCTGACCCCGGTGCTCGAGAAGGTGGTCAATGCCTTCAAGGGCAAGGTGAAGCTGGTCAAGATGAATATCGACGACCACCCGCAGATCGCCGGCCAGCTCGGCATCCAGTCGATCCCGGCGGTCGTCGCCTTCGACAAGGGCCAGGGCATTGACGGTTTCATGGGAGCCTTGCCGGAAGGCCAGGTCAACGCCTTCATCGAGAAGCTGGTCGGCGGCAAGGCCGGAGCCGACATGGCCGAGGTCATCGCGCAGGCCGACGCCATCCTCGCCGAGGGCGATCTTCCCGGCGCGGCCGAGATCTATGCCCAGGTGCTGGGTGTCGAGCCGGACAATCTCGCAGCCCTCGGCGGCCTGGCGCGCGCGGCGGTCGCCAGCGGCGACCTGGAACAGGCCAAGGCGGTGCTGGCGCAGGTGCCGGCCGACAAGCTGAACGACAAGGCGGTGGCCGCCGCCCGGGCCGCGCTCGAACTGGCCGAGCAGGCCGCCGAACTCGGGCCGATCCAGGAGTTCGAGGAAAAGATCGCCGCCAACCCGGCCGATCACCAGGCCCGCTTCGACCTGGCCGTGGCGCTGAATGCCGCCGGCAAGCGCGACGAGGCCGCCGATCACCTGCTCGAGATCTTCAAGCGCGACCGCGCCTGGAACGATGACGGCGCACGCAAGCAGCTCGTCCAGTTCTTCGAGGCCTGGGGCCCGATGGACGAAGCGACGCTCGCCGGCCGGCGCAAGCTGTCGTCTTTGCTGTTCCGCTGAGACAAGCGGGCGCCCGGTTCGTCGAACCGTCCGGGCGCCTGATCATTTCCGCCTGCCGAGACCCAGGCGCTTGGCCGCCAGCCGGTCGAGCAGGCGATCCGGCAGCAGGCGCGGCAGCGTCCAGTTGGTCAGCGACGAGCGGGTCAGCGGATAACGCGTTTTGGGTTTCGCCGTGGTCAGCGCGTGAAACACCGTCTCGGCCACCGCTTCGGCCGGCAGCGCATCCTTGGCCCGCGCCAGCACTTCTTTCTCGAAACCCTCGATGATCGGTCCATAAAAGGTCGCCCGGTAGCGCGTCCGGTCGATGGCAGCCGCCGACTTCTCCCAGATCGGCGTCGCCACCGGGCCGGGACCGACGATCACCACATCGACGCCGAAGGGCATCAGCTCGCGGCGCAGCGCGTGGCTGACCGCCTCGACCGCGTGTTTGGAGGCGGCATAACCGCCGACGAAAGGCCAGACCAGCTGGCCCGAAACCGACGAGATCGTGACGATGCGGCCGGGCTTGCCGACAAAACCCTCCCTTGCGCCGGCGAGATCGGCGAAAGCCTGAACGGTCGCGACCAGCCCGCGGACATTGACGTCCCATTGCCGGTCGAGCTCGTCGAGCGGCTGGTGCAGCAGCGGCCCGGGCAGTGAGACCCCGGCATTGCAGACGAGGCCCGCCAGGGGCTCGTGGCCGAGCGCATCGGCCACCGCCGTGGCGGCAAGGCCAAGGGACTCGGCATCGGTCACATCGGCGATCAGCCCGGTGAAGCCGTCGCCCAGCGCGGCCCTCAGCCGGTCGCGATCCTCCGGCCTGCGGACCGTTCCGAACACGCGCCAGCCGCGCTTGACGAGATCCGTGGCGATCGCTTCACCGATGCCGGTGGAGACGCCGGTGATGACGGCTGCGGGCATGGCCTATTCCGCGGCGGTGGCTTGCGGGCGGCCGACGCCGTAGCGCTTTTCGATATAGTCGATCACCATGGCCTTGAAGTCGGCGGCAACCGTCGGGCCACGCAGCGTGGTGACCTTCTGCCCGTCGACGAAGACCGGGGCGGCGGGGTTCTCGCCGGTGCCGGGCAGCGAAATGCCGATATCGGCATGTTTCGATTCACCCGGCCCGTTCACGATGCAGCCCATGACGGCGACATTCAGCGCCTCGACGCCGGGATAGCGGGTCTTCCATTCCGGCATGGACGTGTGAATGAAGCCCTGGATGTCCTGGGCGAGCTCCTGGAACAATGTCGAGGTGGTGCGGCCGCAGCCGGGGCAGGCGGCGACCAGCGGCACGAAGGTCCGGATGCCCATGGTCTGCAGGATTTCCTGGGCGACCTTGACCTCCAGCGTCCGGTCGCCGTTCGGCTCCGGCGTCAGCGACACGCGGATGGTGTCGCCGATGCCGTCCTGCAGCACCACGCCGAGCGCGGCAGACGACGCGACGATGCCTTTCGAGCCCATGCCCGCCTCGGTGAGGCCGAGATGCAGCGCATAATCGGCCCTCAGCGCGAGCATCCGGTAGACGGCGATCAGGTCCTGCACGGCGGAAACCTTGGCCGACAGGATGATCCGGTCGCGCGCCAGCCCGATCTCCTCGGCGCGCCGGGCGGAGAGCACGCAGGACTGGACCATGGCCTCGTGCATGACCTGGCGCGCATCCAGCGGCGCCTCGCTCCTGGCGTTCTCGTCCATCAGGTGGGTCAGCAGCTCCTGGTCGAGCGAGCCCCAATTGGCGCCGATGCGCACGGCCTTGCCGTGCTCGATCGCCTTTTCGACGATCATCGAGAACTGCCGATCCTTCTTGTCCTTGAAACCGACATTGCCGGGATTGATCCGGTACTTGTCCAGCGCCTCGGCGCAGGCCGGATGATCCGACAGCAGCTTGTGGCCGATATAGTGGAAGTCGCCGACCAGCGGCACCTCGACGCGCATGCGGGCGAGCCGGTCGCGGATATGCGGCACCGCCGCCGCGCTCTCGTCTCGATCGACCGTGATGCGCACCAGTTCGGAGCCGGCCCGCGCCAGCGCCGCCACCTGGCGCACCGTCGCCTCGATATCGGCCGTGTCCGTATTGGTCATCGACTGGACGACGATCGGTGCGCCGCCGCCGACCTGGACCGCCCCGACTTTGACGCCGACCGTCCGCTGGCGGGTCTTCACCCCAAAGCCCTGGATCATCGCTTTCGTCTCCGCTTCGCGCCCTGAGCCATAACCTTCCCGCGCCCGACAAGCCAGAGGGCGGCCACCGGCCGCTCCGGCCCCGGCACGGGCCACCCCGCCCCACCACGCAGGCCGACGGCGGCCCTGACCGAGCGTCATAGCGGCTTTCGATGACGGGATTTTGCCATGACATCTCTGATTTAATTGAAACTTCACCAAGACTTGCTCAGCTGCCCAGCGAAAAAAGAACAGATGGGAACACCGATGCTCGCCTTCAATCTTCGCGGCAAGTTGATCGCCGGTTTCGCCGCTCTCATCGCGATCTCGGCGGTCAGCGCCGGTGTCTCGGTCTGGCGCGCCCGGACCATTTCGGCGAGCATGGAAAAGGTCGCGGCGGTCCGCTCGCCGACCGCCATTCTCGGCACCCGCATCGTCGACGCGGTGAACCGCACGCAGCTCGTGCTGCGCGATCACCTGATCGACCCGGACGAAACCCATGTCAGGCGCTGGGAGCAGCTGTGGCGCGACCTCGCCAAGGCGCGCGACGACATGGAGCGCTTCGCCGCCGATTTCGCCGACGAGAACCACCGGGCCCAGTGGAAGGCCGCCTATCCGCTGTTCGAGGAGATGCAGAAGGCCCAGCAGCGGCTGCTGGCGGTCGTCGGCACGGCCGATCACTATCCGGCTCTGACCGCCTATGAGCGCGAGATCGTGCCGCGGCTGCAGCCGCTGGACGAAGCCCTCGGCATCCTGATCACCAAGGAAATCGCCAATCCCGTGGCCTCCGAACAATTGCTGACCGCGGCGGTGGCGCTGCAGTCCAGCATCCTCACGGCCACCCGCCACCTGCGCGGCTTCATCCATCTCGGCCGCGACCAGGACAAGGCCGCCTTCGAGCGGGCCTGGACCGCGGCCGGCGATCGCATCCGCGACATTGGCGGCCTCGCCGGCGCGCTGTCCGAGGACCAGACCCGGGCGCTGAACCAGATCCGCTTCGGCTTCCTGTCGGTGCGCAAGGGCTCCGCCGCCGCCACCTCGCTGCGCAGCGGTTCGGGCTGGAACGCCCCGCTCGCCATGATGCACGACCAGGTGATGCCGCTGACCAATCGCATTCTCGACGCGCTGGAAGGTCCCGCCAATGCCGAAGGCGTCCGCCAGGGCGGCCTGATCGACGGCCAGATCGCGCTGCTGAACGAGGACACCCGCAATTCCGCCGATCTCGCCAATTCCCTGTCGACCGCACTGACGCTCGCGGCCCTGCTGTCGCTGGTCGCCGGCCTCGCCATCGCGCTCGTGCTCGCCCGCATGATCGTCAGGCCGATCAGCGGCATGACCACCGCCATGCAGGACCTGTCGAGCGGCAAGCTCGACATCGCCATTCCCGGCCAGGATCGCAAGGACGAGGTCGGCGCCATGGCCGGCGCCATGGCGGTGTTCCGCGATACCATGCGCGACGCCGAGCAGGCCCGCGCCGAGGAACAGGGCCGGCAGGTCGCCGAGGCCGAGCGGCTCGCCCGGCGCAATGCGGTCGCCGAAGCCTTCGTCGCCACCATGAGCGACCTCGCCGCCGGTTTCACCGCCTCGTCCGGCCAGGTCGCGGTGTCGGCCGGCGATCTCTCGGCGACCGCCGAGGAAACCTCGCGCCAGGCCGGAGAGGTGGCGGGCGCGGCCGAAATCGCCTCGATCAACGTCCAGACGGTCGCGGCCTCCACCGAGGAACTCGCGGCCTCGGTGCGCGAGATCAATCAGCAGGTGATGAAATCGGCCGCGAGCGCGGAAACCGCCGTTGGCGAGGCCAAGCGTTCGGAAGCGCAGATCCGCGATCTCGCCGGCTCCGCCGACCGGATCGGCGACGTGGTCAACCTGATCAAGGCGATCGCCGACCAGACCAACCTGCTGGCGCTGAACGCCACCATCGAGGCGGCGCGCGCGGGTGAAGCCGGCAAGGGCTTCGCGGTGGTCGCCTCCGAGGTCAAGAACCTGGCGGCCCAGACCGCCAGGGCGACCGAGGAGATCGCCACCAAGATCACCGAGATCCAGGGCGCCACCGCCGCCACCGTCATGTCGATCACCGCCATCGGCTCGACCATCGACACGATCAGGTCGATCACCGCGGCAGTCGCCGCCGCCATCGAGCAGCAGGGCGCGGCGACCAGCGAGATCGCCGGCAATTGCCAGAAGGCTGCGGCCGCCGCGACCGGCGTCACCGGCACCATTGCCGGCGTCGGCCAGGCCGCCGAGACCACGGGGCGCTCGGCCGGCGAACTGACCGGGCTCGCCACCGACCTCGCCGGTCATGCCGGCACGCTGCAGAACGAGGTTCAGGCCTTTGTCGAGGCGTTGAAGGCTGCCTGACGGGATCGCCGGCCGCGATCAGGCGCAATGGGCGCAGCGGCCGAACATTTCGACCACCTGCGACGCCGGCCGGAAACCGGCGCCTTGGGCGATCTTGTCGAGGTCGCGCTGGACGCTCGAGGCCGGCGCCTCCGCCACGCAGCCGCAAGCATCGCAGATCATGAAGACCACCAGGTCCGAGCGGTCGTGCCGATGGGCGCAGGCGATGAACGCGTTGCGGCTTTCGATCCGGTGGGCGAGCCCCGCCTCGAGCAGGAAATCCAGCGCGCGATAGACGGTGATCGGCGCCGGGCGCCGGCCGCTCGTCACATGCATGCGCTCGATCAGGTCATAGGCGCCGACCGGCGCCGGCGAGGCGGCCAGATGTTCCAGCACCTCGCGGCGGATCGGCGTCAGCTTCAGTCGACGCTCGGCACAGCGCGCCTCGGCGAAGGCCAGCGCGTCGGCCGGCGGATGGCCGTGCTCGCAAGCGTGATCGTGGGCCGTTGCTCGGGCTTTCAACATGGCGTTGACTATACTCCAGATCCTGCGGCCGTCGCTCTTATCACGACCACGTGTCGGGCCAAAGCCGCACCGCAGTTCGGCCAATGTTGCGATGCAAAGCCAAACGAGCCGTGCCAACATGCCGCAGCCTGGCGTTGGACCGGCGCGACATAGGAGATGGATATCATGGCGTTGAATGGAAAGAGCGCGCTCGTCACCGGATCGACCAGCGGGATCGGCCTGGCCATCGCAAAAGCCTTCGCACATGAAGGCGCCGACATCATGCTGAACGGCCTCGGCAAGCCCGACGAGATCGAGCAGATCCGTTCGTCGCTCGCCGCCGAGACCGGCCGCAAGGTGCTGTTCTCGCCCGCCGACATGACCAAGCCCGCGGAGATCGCCGCCCTGGTCAAGGCGGCGGAAGAGGGTCTCGGCAAGGTCGATATCCTGGTCCACAGCGCCGGCATCCAGCATGTCTCGCCGGTCGAGGACTTCCCGATCGAGAGCTTCGACGCGATCATCGCGATCAATCTCGTCTCCAGCTTCCACCTGACCCGCGCAGCGGTGCCGGGCATGAAGAAGAACGGCTTCGGCCGCATCATCAACATCGCCTCCGCCCATTCGGTCGTCGCCTCGCCGTTCAAATCCGCCTATGTCTCGGCCAAGCACGGCCTGCTCGGCTTCACCAAGACCATCGCGCTGGAACTCGCCACCTTCGGGGTCACCGCCAATTGCATCTCGCCGGGCTATGTCTGGACGCCGCTGGTGGAAAAGCAGATCCCGGACACCATGAAGGCGCGTAACATGACCAAGGAGCAGGTCATCAACGACGTGATGCTGACCGCGCAGCCGACCAAGAAATTCGTCACCACCGACGAGGTCGCGGCGCTTGCACTCTATCTGGCTTCCGACGCCGCGGCTTCCGTGACCGGCGCCAACATGCTGATAGACGGCGGCTGGACCGCCGCATGAAGAAGAACGGCGGCAAGCGTATCAATCTGGCGCTGCAAGGCGGAGGCGCCCATGGCGCCTTCACCTGGGGCGTGCTGGACGGCCTCCTCTCCGATGTCCGGCTGACCATCGACGGCATTACCGGCGCCTCGGCGGGCGCGATCAATGCCGTTCTGCTCGCCGACGGCCTGGCCGCGGGCGGCGCCGTCGCGGCGCAGGAGCGGCTTTCCGCGTTCTGGAAGGCGACCTCGCTCGACGGCAATCTGGGGCCGACCCAGCGCAAGGTGCTCGACCGGCTGTTCTCGGTGGTGCCCTATGAGGGCTCGCCCATGGAAGCCTGGGTCGATTCCATGCAGCGCTTCTTTTCGCCCTATGACCTCAATCCCTTCGACATCAATCCGCTGCAGGAGCTGATCCACCAGTTCGTCGATTTCGACCGACTGGTCGCCTTCAAGGCGCTGCAGGTGTTCATCGCCGCGACCAATGTCCAGACCGGCAAGCTCGCCTTGTTCAGCCGCGACCGGCTGAGCTGCAAGGCGGTCATGGCCTCGGCCTGCCTGCCGATGATGTTCAAGGCCGTGGAGATCGACGGAGTGCCCTATTGGGACGGCGGCTATATGGGCAATCCGCCGATCTTCCCGCTGTTCCGCACCACCGAGGCCGAAGACGTCATCCTGGTGCAGATCAATCCGGTTGTTCGCCAGGAGGTGCCGACCTCGTCCCATGACATCGTCAACCGGGTCAACGAGATCACCTTCAACTCGTCGCTGCAGTCGGAACTGCGCGCGGTGGAATTCGTCTCCCGCCTGGTCGCCGAAGGCAAGCTGCCCCATGGCCGTGGACCCGGCCAGTACCGGCATGTGAAAATTCACCGCATCGCGCTGGGCGATGTCGTCACCGGGCTGACCGCCAGCTCCAAGACGACGACCGACTATGATTTTTTCCTGCAGCTGCGCGATGCCGGCCGCCACGCAGCCAAGCATTTCCTCGACACACACTATGACGATCTCGGCGTGCGTAGCACGCTCGACCTGAAGGCCGAGATCGCCGCCGAGAAAGGCTGAACAGCCGCCGCCGGGGCGCCGTCAGCCGATAGGGGGGCGAGACGCGCCGGCCTCCCGGACGCCCAGCAGATCGGCGGCGCGGGCGACCACCGCCTCTTCGAATTCGTGGGCCTTGCCGTCGGCGAGCACCAGGCTCCACATCATCTCGACGATGCGCCGGCGTTCGTCGGCGTCGAGCTTGCGCACCAGCACGGTGGTGAAGGTGGCGAGATCCACCGCCTCGTTCTCGGCATTGGTAGCAGCCTCGATCAGCAATTCGGTATCGAGCGGCCCGAGCGTGAAACCGCGCGACAAGATGACCTTCAGCTTGGCCATCTCGGCGGCTGAGACCTCGCCGTCGACCGTCATGACATGGACGAGCAGGGCCGCCGCCGCGACCCGGTAGTCGCCGGGCTCGAAGCTTTTCTGCCGTTCGCCGGCCATATCCGCGATCAGTGCGAAGAATTTGTCGAGCATGGTGACATCCGGCCCCTTGGCGTTCTGTAGCCAATCCCGGCGCCGTCAGGAAGGGCTCCAATAGGCCAAGATGCGCCGGCAGCGCATGGCCTCCTCCCGAGGCGTCGCGCGGAAACAGGTTGGCCCGGCCGGCCGGTCGCGCTACGACACCCGCGCCGCGAGAAGGCGGCCCATGGGAGATCAAACATGTCCATCGAGCGCAAGCAGGTCGGCCCCCGCATGAGCGGCGCGGTCGTCCATGGCAATACCATCTATCTCGCTGGCCAGGTCGCCAAGGCCGCGGCCGGCAAATCGGTCAAGGAACAGACCGCCGAAATCCTGTCGATCATCGACGGCCTGCTGGCCGAATGCGGCAGCTCCAAGCTCAACCTGCTGTCGGCCAATATCTGGCTGACCGACATCTCGACCTTCGCGGAAATGAACGCCGTCTGGGACGGCTGGGTCGCGCCCGGTCACACGCCGGCCCGCGCCACCGTCGAGGCGAAGCTCGCCGCTCCCCAGTTCACCGTCGAGATCATGGTCGTCGCCGCCAAGGGCTGATCACCGGTTTCGCGCGCCGAACAAGCGCCTGTTCCGAAATAACGAAGCGCGGCGAGATGAACTCGCCGCGCTTTTTTTATTGTCTGGTCCGACGCGTGGATGCCGTCAGGCCGCCCGCACGCCTTCCAGGAAAGCCCGGATTTCACGGTCGAGCGCCTGGGCCTCCTCGCCGAGCCGGCCGGACAGTGCCCGGACGTCCTCGGCGGTGGCCCGTGCCGACTCGGCGGTGCCGCCGACCCGAACCATGGCCTCGGTGCTGCCGCGCGCCTCGTCGGAGGCGCGGTTGACCGCGGTGGCGATCGTCGAGACCGCCGCGTTCTGCTCTTCCACCGCGGCCGCGACCGAGGCCGCGATGCCGCGCATCTCGCCGATGACGGTGTTGACCTTGTCGATGGCGGTGACCGCATCGCCCGAGGCATCCTGGATCGCGCCGATCTGGGCGGCGATCTCTTCCGTCGCCTTGGCGGTCTGCGCCGCCAGGTTCTTCACTTCCGATGCGACCACCGCGAAACCGCGGCCGGCCTCGCCGGCGCGAGCCGCTTCGATCGTGGCGTTCAGCGCCAGCAGGTTGGTCTGGCCGGCGATCGCCTGGATCAGGTTGACCACCTCGCCGATCCGGGTCGCGGCCTGGGCGAGCGAACCCATGGTCTGGGCGGTGCGCTCGGCCTCCGTCACCGCGACGCCGGCGACCTCGTTGGATTTCGCCGCCTGGGTGGCGATCTCGGCGATCGAGGCCGACAGCTCTTCCGCCGCCGCCGCCGCGGAAGCGACCGAACCCGAGGCCTGTTCCATGGCGCCGGTCGCATTGGTCGTCTCGCTGGTCACCGCGCCCGACGCGGTCTCCAGATTGTCGGAGGCGCCGTCGAGCTCGCCGGAAGCGCCACGCAGGGCGCCGAGCGAACGTTCGGCCACATCCTCGAAACCGCGGATCAGCTGATCGACCGCGCCGGAGCGCCGGTTGCGCGCCTCGACCTCGGCGATCTGCTCGGCGGCCAGCCGTTCGCGCTCGATGGCATTGTCGCGGAACACCAGGACCGCGCGGGCCATTTCACCCAGCTCGTCCTTGGCTTCCGTCGCCGGCACGGTGATCGAGGTGTCGCCGGCGGCAAGTTCACGCATGGCACCGGTGATGCCGCCGATCTGGCGGGTGATGGAACGGCCGAGCACCAGGCCGACGATGCAGCAGAGCAGGATCACCGCGCCGATAATGCCGATGACCAGCATGCTGGTGGCGCTCTGGGCGGCGAGCCTGGCATCGCTCGCCTGGGCCTTGCCGGCATCCGCCGCGGCGACCAGCTTGTCGGTGGTCTGGTCGAGGCTGGCCAGCAGCCGCTCGAGCTCCCAGACCGTGGTCTCGACCGTGCGCGTGCCGGCCACGAAGGCGTCGAGCGCCGGCCAATAGACCTCACCGGCCTTCATCAGGTCCGACTTCATCGCCGGCGCGATGACCGAGCGGCTGACCTCGTTGACGAATTTCGTCCGGGCCTGGCGGAAGCTGTCCAGGTCTTCCTGGGCGCCGCGCAGCATGAAGTCCTTCTCATGCCGGCGCATCTGCAGCACCTGTTCGAGAATGCCGGCGCCATCGTCGAAATTCTGCGCCACCCGGCGGGCGAGCACTTCGAGCTGCTGGACCGACTCCGTCATGCGGCCGTTCAGGCCGGACTTGTCGTCCATGCCGAGCGTCTCGATCGTCGCCTTCATCAGTTCGAAGGCCTGGGCGGCATCGGCGAGCTGCTTCAGCGACTGGTCGATATCGGTGGCCAGCGCCGCCGCCTCGGGTTTCGCCCTGGCGGCGCGCAGCGCCATGATCGCCTCGGCCCGCGCCGTGTTGAACAGCATCGGCGCTTCGCCCTGATAGCGCTCGGAAAAGTCGATCGCGTGGAAGCGCAGGTCGCGCACCCCGGCGCGCACCTTCTGGGCGTCCTGCGCCAGATTGGCGAAACCGTCATAGGATTCGAAGGCCTGCGCCGCGGAGCGCTGGCCGTACCAGGAAGCGACGCCGGCCGCGAGGACGCCCGCGATCGGTACCAGCGCCAGCAGCGCAATGCGCAGGCGTATCGAGAGAGCGGGCATACGAATCGACATTGTGGGCATCCCCATGAATTCCGGCGGCGCCACAATCACGGCGAATAGTTAAGGAACCGCTCATCGAAATCGAATTCCCAATGATTTCATGTGGTTCTACATGACATTACGTAACGCAATTATGCATCCGGGCCATTCGATTGAAAGTCGCGAGGTATGATCATAGGGTCCGCGCCCATTCGCCGGATATCGCCATGCCCTCGCCCGTCAAGGCCGTGCCTCTCGTCTTCGTCCTGATCTGGTCGACGGGATGGGTCGTGGCCGGGTTTTCCGCCCGCTTTGCCGACCCCCTGTGGTTCCTGTTCGTGCGCTTCTCGCTCGCCGCGGCGGTCATTGCGCTCGTCGCCGTCGCGACCCGCGCGCCCTGGCCGTCCAGCCCGCGCAGCATCGGCCATGCGCTCGCCTCCGGCGTGCTGCTGCACACGCTTTATCTCGGCGGCGTCTGGTGGGCGGTCCGCAACGGCGTGCCGACGGGCATTTCCGGCATCATGGCCGGCCTGCAGCCGGTGTTCACCGCGCTGCTCGCGCCGGCGCTCGTCGGCGAGCGCATCTCGCTGAAGCAGGGCGTCGGCGTGGCGCTCGGTTTCGCCGGCATCTTCCTCGTCCTGGCGCCCAAGATCGTCGGCATCGACAGCGCCAGGCTGGAAGCCGTGCTCGTCCCGCTCGGCGTCAATCTCCTGGCCATGCTCTCGGTCACGCTCGGCTCGTTCTACCAGAAGCGCTTCGTATCGGGCGGCGACCTGCGCACCACCACCGTCTGGCAATATGCCGGGGCCGCCATCGCGACGGCGCCGCTGGTCTTCGCCTTCGGCGCGGTCGAAGCCGAGTGGAACCAGACGCTCGTCCTGACCATGGCCTGGTCGGTGCTCGGCCTGTCGGTCGGCGGCGTCGGCCTGTTCCTCTACCTGATCGGCCGAGGCGAGGTCTCGCGTGCGGCGACCTATATCTATCTCGTGCCGCCGGTCTCGGCGCTGATGTCCTATCTGTTCTTCGGCGAGACGCTCTCCCTCATCCAGCTGGTCGGCATGGTGGTGACGGCGGCCGGCGTCTGGCTGGCGATCCACCGCTCCTGACCATGGCCGCAACCGGCCGCGCCGTTAGGCGGATTGCGTCGGCCCCGGTCTCAGCTATTTTGCGACGCAGCATAGTGGATTTGCACCCGGGAGACCGCCATGAGCCCCGCCCTCGCCCGCCAGGACATGTCGGCCGACCTTCTCGACCTCGCCCGCGGCGCCATTGTCGCCAGCGACGCCATTCTGGCCGACGCGACCAGCGCGGTGCGCGCGCTGGTGACCGAGGGCGGCCGGATTTCCCCGGCCGCGCTGGAGCGAGAGCAGCGCGCCACCCATGGCCTGGCCTGGCTTGCCACCTATGCCGAGAGCGTGCGCCAGCTCACCTCCTATGCTGAGCGGCTGAGCGCCCAGGGCAAGTTCGGCGAGATCGAGGAGCTGATCGTTCGCATCGGCCTCGGCGAATATCTCGCCCAGGTGCTCGGCGGCATCCCGATGAGCCAGGGCGAGACGGTCCGCCCCGCCGATCTCGGCCTGGCGCCGGCCGATATCGCCAGGCGTTTTGCCGGCGCCGTCGACACGCTGATTGCCACGGGCAATACCACGGCCAACCGCGCCCGCCTCGCCGTGCTCGTCCAGGAACGCGAATCCTCCGGCCATTTCGGCGAGCCGGCGATCGACGAGACCCTGGAGGCGATCCGCGACGAGATGCGCAAATTCGCGCTGGCGGAGGTCATTCCCTTTGCCCACGAATGGCACCTGAACAACCAGTACATCCCGCTCGACGTCATTGCCAAACTCTCGGAACTCGGCGTTTTCGGCCTGACCTTGCCGGAAAGCTTCGGCGGCATGGGGCTGGGCAAGGAATCCATGTGCGTCGTCTCCGAGGAGCTGTCGCGCGGCTATATCGGCGTCGGCTCGCTCGGCACCCGTTCGGAAATCGCCTGCGAGCTGATCCTGGCCGGCGGCACGGATGCCCAGAAGGACAAGTGGCTGCCGCTGATCGCCTCGGGCGAAGTGTTGCCGACCGCCGTCTTCACCGAGCCGAATACCGGCTCGGACCTCGCCTCGCTGAAGACCCGCGCGGTGCGCGAGGGCGACGTCTACAAGGTCTCCGGCAACAAGACCTGGATCACCCATCCGGTCCGCGCCGACGTCATGACCTTGCTGGCGCGCACCAATCCGGACGAGCCCGGCTACAAGGGCCTGTCCATGTTCATCGCCGAGAAGCCGCGCGGCACCGACGAAGACCCGTTCCCGGCCCCCGGCATGACCGGCGGCGAGATCGAGGTGCTCGGCTATCGCGGCATGAAGGAATATGAGATCGGCTTCGACGGCTTCGAGGTGAAGGCCGAGAACCTGCTCGGCGAGGTCGAGGGCCAGGGCTTCAAGCAGCTGATGCAGACCTTCGAGGCGGCCCGCATCCAGACCGCCGCGCGGGCCGTCGGCGTCGGCCAGGCCGCCATGGATCTCGGCCTGCGCTACGCCCAGGAGCGCATCCAGTTCGGCAAGCCGCTGATCTCCTTCCCGCGGGTCGCCGACAAGATCGCCATGATGGCGGTCGAGGTGATGATCGCCCGCCAGATGACCTATTACGCGGCCCGCCAGAAGGACCACGACCGGCGCTGCGACCTGGAGGCCGGCATGGCCAAGCTGCTCGGCGCCCGGGTCGCCTGGGCGGCGGCCGACAATGCGCTGCAGATCCATGGCGGCAACGGCTTCGCGCTCGAATATCCGGTCAGCCGCGTGCTCTGCGACGCGCGCATCCTGAACATTTTCGAGGGCGCCGCCGAGATCCAGGCGCAGGTCATCGCGCGCCGCCTGCTCGATGGCGGAAACTGAAGTCCGGCCCGGATGAAACACGAACGCAACCAGACCTGCCGATGATCCCGCCGCTGGACTGGCGACGGGGGTTGGACAGATGGTGCGCTATGCTGCGGCGGGCTCGATCTTCGTCTATCAGCGATGGATCTCGCCCCATAAGGGCTTCTGCTGCGCCTATCGGGCGCTGACCGGTGGCCGGTCCTGCTCGGAATATGCCCGCCAGACCGTGCTCGACCGCGGCCTCCTGACCTTGACCAAGGCCCTGCCGCGGCAGTTCTCGCGCTGCCGGCGGGCCCATGCGACGCTGCTCGCCATGACGGTCGCGTCGGAGGAAGCCGGCGAACAGCAGGACGGCCGCAAGCGCGGTGCCGCCAAGGGATCCGACAGCGGCTGGCTCGACGGTGTCTGCATCGGCGCGGAATGCCTGGCCTTGCCCTGCGACTGGTAACCGTCGCAGGGCCCGCGCCGGCCAGCACAGCTCAGCTATTGGCGCCGCGCAGCGCCCGGTCGAGATCCTCGAAGAGGTCGTCGACATCCTCCAGGCCGACCGACAGCCTGAGCAGGTCGGTCGGGCAAGGCGAACCGGCGCCCTCGATCGAGGCGCGATGCTCGATCAGGCTCTCGACGCCACCGAGCGAGGTGGCGCGCTTCCACAAGGCGACACGCGCCGCGGTCGACACCGCCGCGGTCTCGCCGGCCTTCACCCGGATCGACATCATGCCGGAAAAGCCGCCGGTCATCTGGCGGATCGCGACCGCATGCTGGGGATGCGAGCTGAGGCCTGGATAGAGCACGTCGGCGACCAGCGGGTGCCCCTTCAGCCGCTCCGCGAGGCCGAGCGCGGCCCGCGCCTGCGCCTCGACGCGGACATGCAGCGTGCGCATGCCGCGCATCAGCAGGAAGGCCTCGAACGGCCCGAGGATCTGGCCATGCATCGCCCGCACCCGGCGGATCCTGGTCCAGAGCTCATTGGCCTCACGGGTGACCAGCGCCCCGGCCACCACGTCGGAATGGCCGTTCAGATATTTGGTCGCGGCATGCATGACGATATCGGCGCCGAGCGTCAGCGGCCGGGTGAAGACCGGCGTCGCCACCGTCGAATCGACGGCAACCACCGCGCCGACCGCATGGGCGGCATCCGCGATCGCCGCGATGTCGGAAACGCTCCACAGCGGATTGGACGGCGTCTCCAGCCAGACCAGCTTGGTCTTGCCCGGTTCGAGCGCGGCCTTCACCGCGGCGAGATCCGTGGTGTCGACGAAGGTCGTGCGATAGCCATAAGTGGTCGCGTCGTTCATCAGCCAGTTGCGCAGTGCCCAGTACATCACCGTCGGCGCGACGATATGCGCGCCGGCCGGCAGCGCCATGATCACCGCGGTCGCCGCCGACATGCCGGAGCCGAGCAGGATGGTCTCGGCGCCCTGCTCGAGTTCGGTTAGCAGGGCCTCACATTGGCGCACCGTCTGGTTGTCGGGGCGGCCATAGACGAAACCGTTGCGATATTGATTGTCGGGATCGCGGATGAAGGTGGTGGCGACATGGATCGGCGTCACCACCCCATGGGTTTCATGCTCCTCCCAGCCGAGCGCCTGGGCGGCGAGGGTGCGGGGCTTGAGCTGCGAGGGCTTGGTCGGCGCCATGATGTCGATCCTGCGAGAGTGCTGACGTCGGAGCCGCGACCGCGATCCCGAATGGACAAGGCTCCTGACCAATTCCACGATCGGAGACTAGAATTCTTGCATCGTGGATTCAAGAGACCTGAACGGCGAGGATGACAGCAAAGCGCTGCCCAGGCTAACGTTGCGCAATGTTCCTGCCGCTGTCCGACCAGAACCCGCATCGCGCCATCGTCTGGCCCTTCGTGACCTATGGCCTGATCGGCCTGAATGTCGCGGTCTTCCTGTTCACCACCGGGCTCGTGCCGGCCCAGACCGCCAATGCCAATGCCCTGGGCCTCGGACTGATCCCGGCCGTGGTGACCAACCAGGCGACGCTATCGCCCGACCTTGCTTTGGTCTCGCCCTGGTTCACCTGGCTCACTTACATGTTCATGCATGGCGGCTGGATGCACCTGATCGGCAACATGCTGTTCCTCTGGGTGTTCGCCGACAATGTCGAGGACGCCATGGGCCATGCCCGCTTCCTCGCCTTCTATCTGGTCTGCGGCCTGTTCGCCGCGGCGCTGCACCTGGCGATCAACCCGGGCTCGCAGGCGCCGCTGGTGGGCGCGTCCGGCGCCATTTCCGGCGTGCTCGCCGCCTATCTGATCCTGTTCCCGCGGGTGCGGGTCTTCGGCCTCGCCTTCAACGTGCTGCCGATATCGATCCCGGTCTGGCTGGCGCTCGGCGCCTGGATCGTCCTGCAGCTGTTCCATCTGTTCACCGCCCATGGCGGCGACACCGCCTGGTGGGCCCATATCGGCGGCCTGATCGCCGGCGCGCTGCTGGTCGGCCTGTTCAAGAGCCGCGACGTCATGCTGTTCGGCGAAAAGCGCCATTTGCCGGTCAGCGTGCCACGCATGCCGCTGCGCCGGTCGATCCGCTGATGGCGCCGGCCTTTGCCTTGGTGAATCCTTTCTTCTAAGACCGCATGCAAAGTGCCCGTCGAAACGGCCGTCCGGGCCGCGAGGAGGAGACGACATGCAGATCGGCAAGGATACCGCTGCCATCGTCACCGGCGGTGCCTCGGGCCTCGGTGAAGCCACGGCGCGCCGGCTCGCCGCCCGCGGCGTCAAGGTGGCGCTGTTCGACATGAATGCTGCGCGCGGCGAGACGCTCGCCGCCGAGATCGGCGGCCTGTTCTGCCGGGTCGACGTCTCCGACGAGGCCTCCGTCGATGCCGGTTTCGCCAAGGCGCGCGCGGCGCACGGCATCGAGCGCGTTCTGGTCAATTGCGCCGGCATCGGGCCGGCCAAGAAGACGGTCACGCGCGACAAGGCGAGCGGCGCCATCACCCCGCATGACGTGGCGAGCTTCACCAAGGTCGTGACAGTCAATCTGATCGGCACCTTCCAGATGACCGCCAAGAGCGCCGCCGGCATGGCATCGCTCGACCCGGTCACCGCCGATGGCGGCCGCGGCGTCATCGTGTCCACCGCCTCGGTCGCCGCCGAGGACGGCCAGATCGGCCAGGTCGCCTATTCCGCCTCCAAGGGCGGCGTGGTCGGCATGACCTTGCCGATCGCCCGCGATCTCGCCCGCGAGGGCATCCGGGTGATGACCATCATGCCCGGCCTGTTCCACACGCCGCTTTTCGACACCGTTTCGCCGGAGTTCCGCCAGTCCCTGGAAGCACAGGTGCCCTTCCCCTCGCGCCTGGGCAAGCCCGACGAATATGCCAAGATGGTGGAACATATCATCGACAACGATATGTTGAACGGCTTCGCCATCCGACTCGACGGTGCCATCCGCATGGCACCGAAGTGACCGCCTGAACCTGCTGGATCGCCCCTCGTGGATGTTGCGCCCCTCGTCTCGGCCTATCGCTACCGCTACCACGTCCTCGACAGCTACGGGGCGCGGGTCGGCGGACTGACGCGTCCGGCTCCCAGCATCGAAGACGCCCTGCGTCTGGCGGCCGCCGAGCTGAAGGTCACCGCCGATCCGCCGGTCGAGCTCAGGCGCCGGGCGGTGCAGACCAATATGGAGACGCGCACGGCGCTGCGCGACGTCATCGCGCGCGCCGAGAACGACCTGGCGATCGCGATCACCCGCTACGGCACCGATATCGGCGCGCCGCCCACCGGGCCACATATCGACCTGCGCGCCACGCTCGACGGTCTCGACCGTTCCTATCGGGCCCGCGAGCCCGCGCATGACGATTTCGACGGCTGGTACGACCATCTCGACGCCCAGATCGCCCATCTGGCGTCGCTTGCGGCGCTGGAGAAGGACCTCGAAGCGCAGCGTGGCAGCAGCCCGGCTCCGGTCAAGCTGCCGGACAATTCGCCGGGCCGGCTGAAATGGTTCCTGGTCGCCATGGTGGCGGCCGCCGTGGCGGCGCTCGGCATCGCGGTGTTCACCTCGCTCCACCTTCCGGAAACCGCCGCCTCGCTGCCACAGACCGGGCCGGAAGCGCCGCGTGTCGTGCGCACCGTGCCGATCACCGTGACCCCGCCGGTCGAATCGGCCGCCGGCCAGCCCTGCCGGGTTTTCGAGATCGAGGTGGCCGCCGAAGGCGCGACGCTGGTCGATGCCGCGCAGAACGGCCGTGCCGTCGTCAGGCTGGAGCCCGGCGAAAAGGTTCAGCTGCGCCAGGTCGTCGACCAGGGCCTGACCCGGCTGATCGAAGTGGAGGTTCCCGCCCGTTCCGCCCACGGCTTCATTGCCGAGCGGGAAGCCCGCCTGCCCGTCATGAACTGGACCTGCGACCGCTGAAGCCGGTGTCCTGCGCTTTGTCGCGGACGCTCAGTCGCCGGCGATCGCATCCATCGCCTTGGCCAGCGTGGTGTCGAGATGGGTCACGCCGCCGGCGTCATGGGTCGACAAGGTCACCTCGACGGTCTTGTAGACATTGAACCATTCGGGGTGATGGTTCATCCGCTCGGCGATCAGCGCCACCCGGGTCATGAAACCCCAGGCCTCGGAAAAATTCCTGAACACGAAACGCCGCGTGATCGCGTCGCGTCCGGCCACTTCCGACCATGACGGCAGGGCCGCGAGAGCCACCGTGCGTTCGACCGGGTCGAGCTTGCTGGGCATGTCGATCACTCCCGAGGTCTCGTGCCTGCGCCCGGAACTCCCGCGCCGTCCCGGTGCCCGGTCAGGCCCGGCGATGGCCGGCGCCGGCAATGCAGCATGACTCGAAATGACGGCTTTGGGTAACCCGCAAAAAAAGCGGGCCGGCGCCAAGCGCCGGCCCGCACGTTCGCGTCGGAGGGGATGACCGAACGTTCACCACCGGCCTTTCGGCTGGCGGCGCTCGTGCCCGATCGGACAGCGCCCCGGGGGGCTGGGGGGCTGAAGAGTCCGAAGCGGCGTCGATCAGGCACGAGGCAACGATCACAGGCTCGCTTCGGCTCTTGGCCCCACCGGGGCCGAATTGGGGCCGGACCATGGCGCCGATGACAGGCCTGTGAAGAGCGGTTCTCCGCCAGGACCTTTTTGCAGCAATCAGGTGCTGGCCCGCACGATGACCGGCGCATGGCCGGTGGCGGTCAGGAACGTCACCAGGTCGTCGCGTCCGATACTGGTCGTCGCGGTATTTTCCAGCGGGTGATAATTGAGCACTTCATGCTCCATCATCGCGGCATCGAGCACCACGGTGACTCGGCGATCCGGATCGGCGATCGCGCCGAACGGCGTCACCGAACCCGGCTTGACCCCCCAGACCTCTTCGAGAAGCTCGCCCGAGCCGAAGGAAAGCCGGCCCGAGGCGCCGATCGTCTCGTGCAGCCGCTTCAGGTCGATCTCGGCCGAGCCGAGCGCGACCACCAGGAACAGGCGCCCCTTCTTGTCCTTCAGGAACAGGTTCTTGGTATGGCCGCCCGGAATGCTCTCCTTGACGTGCTGGCTCTCGGCGACCGTGAACACGGCCTCGTGCTCGTGGGTCGTGGTCTTGATCTCGAGGCGGTCGAACAGCGCGAACAGCTGGGCGCGCAGGGGGGCGGTATCGGGCATGGGATCTCTGAAATGGCTTCGGAGGGATATCAGCGGCCGATCGCCGCACGGATCAGGTTGAGCGCGTCGTCGCTCGCCCATTCGGCCGGACCGGGGAGGTGGCCGAGCTCGCAGCCCTGGGCATCGATCAGCAGCGTCGTCGGCATGCCGAAGGCGCGGCCGACCGATCGAAGCTCCTGAAAGACCTTGGCCGAATGATCGGAATAATGGACCAGATGCTGGATGCCGGCCTCCTGAAGCCAGGCGCGCGCCTTGTCGGGATGGCGCGTATCGATATTGACGGCCACCACTTCGAACTTGTCACTGCCGAGCGTCGCCTGCAGCTTGTCCAGCGCGGGCATTTCGTGCCGGCAAGGCACGCACCAGGTCGCCCAGAGGTTCAGGAGAACGATGCGCCCGCGAAAGTCGGACAGTTTCAGGTCCCGGCCATCGGCGCCCTTGAAGGAGAGATCGGGGCTCGGCTGCGGCCGGTCGGTCACCTTGAAGGCGGCCACCTCGCCGCGTGCCAGGGGCTGCAGGCGCGCGGAAACCGGCTGCGTCGCCTTGCAGGCCTGCACACCTGCATTGCTCGACAGGCCTCCTGTCCAGTAGAAGGCCCCGAACCCCGCGCCAAGGCCGATCAGGCCAGCCAGCACAATGATCACTTTCGCACGGGACACTGAAGGACACCTCATTTCGGCAGGATCGAAAAAACCGGCAACCGGTTTTCCGCCCGATCATGCGACAAGACAAGAACGATCGAGGACGAGACGATGAGCAATGCGATGTGGGGCGGCCGCTACGCCTCTGGACCGGCCGCCGTGATGGAAGACATCAACGTCTCGATCGATTTCGATCAACGCCTGTATAGGCAGGACATCGCCGGCTCGAAAGCCCATGCGGCCATGTTGCGTGCTCAAGGGATCGTGAGCGCCGCGGACGAAGCCGCCATCCAGAAGGGCCTCGACCAGGTCCTGGCCGAGATCGACGGCGGCACCTTCACCTTCAAGCGCAGCCTCGAGGACATTCATATGAATGTCGAGGCGCGGCTCGCCGAGATCATCGGCGCGCCGGCCGGACGGCTGCACACCGCCCGCTCGCGCAACGACCAGGTGGCGACCGACTTCAAATTGTGGGTGCGCGATGCCGCCGACGGCCTCGACGCCCAGCTGAAGGACCTGCAGCGGGCGCTGGCCGAAAAGGCGCTGGCCGAGGCCGCCACCGTCATGCCCGGCTTCACCCACCTGCAGGTGGCCCAGCCGACCACTTTCGGCCATCACCTCATGGCCTATGTCGAAATGGTCGGCCGCGACCGCGGACGGGTGCAGGATGCCCGCCGGCGGCTGAACGAGAGCCCGCTCGGCGCCGCCGCCTTGTGCGGCACCTCCTTCCCGATCGACCGGCACGCCACAGCCAAGGCGCTCGGCTTCGACCGGCCGACGGCCAATTCGCTGGATTCGGTCGCCGATCGCGACTTCGTAATGGAAACGCTTGCCGCCGCCACCATCGCGGCCGTGCATCTGTCGCGTCTCGCCGAAGAGATCGTCATCTGGTGTTCCTCGCCGTTTTCCTTCGTCCGGCTGTCCGACGCCTTCTCCACCGGCTCGTCGATCATGCCGCAGAAGCGCAATCCGGACGCTGCCGAACTGGTCCGCGCCAAGGTCGGTCGCGTGCTCGGCGGCTTCAACGCCATCGTCGTGGTGCTGAAGGGCCTGCCGCTGACCTATCAGAAGGACATGCAGGAGGACAAAGAGCCGACCATGGACGCGCTCGCCTCCCTGTCGCTGGCGATCGCCGCCATGGCCGGCATGGTGCGCGACATGACCGCCAATGCCCAGACCATGAAGAAGGCCGCCGGCCAGGGCTATTCGACCGCCACCGACCTTGCCGACTGGTGCGTGCGCGCGCTCGACATCCCCTTCCGCGACAGCCATCACATCGCGGCGAAATGCGTCGGGCTCGCCTCGGCCAAGGGCGTGCCGCTGCACAAGCTCCAGCTCGCCGACCTGCAATCGGTCGACAAGCGCATCACGGCGGATGTCTTTTCGGTGCTGTCGGTCGCCCGGTCGGTCGCGAGCCGCGTCAGCTATGGCGGCACCGCGCCGAAAAACGTGCGCGCCCAGGCCCGCCGCTGGCTGAAGAAACTGGCCGGCTGAAAAAATGAGGCCCGGCCGGCCCGGGCCTTTGAACCTTATCGCGCGAGGTCGCCACCCATGGTCACCCCACCGCATGTCGCGGCGGGGCCTGAACCGGGGAGGCGACCATGTTTGCTCTCATCGACATCAGAAAGTCGGCTCTCACCTTGCTTGCTGCCGCAGCCTTGTCGACCGCAGCAGGTCTTGCCTCTTCGGCTCAGGCCTCGATCGCCTCCTCCGGCCATCGCGCCTCGATCATGATCAGCCAGGCGACGGAGACCGGCGTCCATGAGCATAGCGGCCGGAACGAGCATCGGCTGACCCGCCCGGCCAACCGCTTCAACGGTTTCGTCGGCACGCCCGGCCCGAAAGCGGGCTCCATGCAGGGCAAGTGATCCGCGGCCGCTCCCGGACGACCGGGCCGCCCGCCGGGACCGCCTCAGGTGAAGTCCTGCGGCGTCTTCAAGGCCCAGCCATTGATCGCCACGAGCAGCAGTCCGAGAACGAGCGCCCCGAAGCCGATCACGCCGGCCGCGGCGCAGACCCACAGTCCGGCGACGAGACCGAGCGCCGCCGTCAGGCGGACCGCGGCCTCCGGCTTCGCCACATGATCCAGCAAGGCCCGCACGATCATGCCGCCGTCGAGGGGAAAGCCCGGCAGCAGGTTCAAAAGGCCGAGCAAGGCGTTGAGTTCGGTGAAGGTTCTCAGGCCGGCCAGAACCGGAATGGGCCAGGTCGGGCCCTGGCGCGAGAACGCGGAGGGGAACAGCGTGCCTTCACCGAGCAGGATCGCGTCCGGTCCGCTGGTGAGAAAGGCGATGCCGCGGAACAGCACAAGACCGGCCAGCGCCAGCGCGACGTTCATCAGCGGGCCGGCAAGGCTGATGGCGATCCGCTACCGGGTGCGAAAGCCGGCATGGTCCAGCAGCGCGAACCCGCCGAACCCGTGCAGCAGAATGGCCTGCGCACCGATGCCGAAGCGGCGCGCGGCCCAGACATGGGCCGCCTCGTGCAGCAGGATCGAAGCCACGATCGCGCTCGTAACGACCAGCACCAGCAGGCTTGCCGTGACGAAGCCGAAGCGCTGGAACTGCAGGGAGAGATAGAGCGGGATCAGGATCAGGGTGCCGTGCCAATGCAGCGGCACCCCGGCGAATGATCCGCGCTGATCGCTGCCCGCGAAGGGCACCTCAGCTCAGAGGCCCAGCTTCTTCTTCCGCTGGCCGAGCGTGCGCAGGCGCAGCGCGTTCAGCTTGATGAAGCCGGCGGCGTCACGGTGGTCGTAGGCGACAGCGCCTTCCTCGAAGGTCACCAGGTCCTGGTCGTAGAGCGAATAGGGGCTGTCGCGGCCGACCACGATGACATTGCCCTTGTAGAGCTTCAGCCGGACCGTGCCCGTGACGAATTCCTGGCTCTTGTCGATCAGCGCCTGCAGCATCTCGCGCTCGGGCGAGAACCAGAAGCCGTTATAGATCAGCTCGGCATATTTCGGCATGATCTCGTCCTTGAGATGCGCCGCGCCGCGGTCCAGCGTGATGCTCTCGATCGCCCGATGGGCGAAATAGAGGATCGTGCCGCCCGGCGTCTCGTACATGCCGCGCGACTTCATGCCGACGAAGCGGTTCTCGACCAGGTCGAGCCGGCCGATGCCGTTGATCTTGCCGAGCTCGTTCAGCCTGGTCAGGATGGTTGCCGGCGACATGGCCTGGCCGTCGATGCCGACGGCGTCGCCTTCCTTGAAATCGACGGTGATATAGGTCGCCTTGTCCGGCGCGCTTTCCGGGCCGTCGGTGCGCGAATAGACGTAGTCGGGCACTTCCTGGCTCGGATCCTCCAGCACCTTGCCCTCGGACGAGGCGTGCAGGAGGTTGGCGTCGACCGAGAACGGCGCTTCGCCGCGCTTGTCCTTGGCGATCGGGATCTGGTGCTGCTCGGCGAATTTGATCAGCTGCTCGCGGCTGGCGAGGTCCCATTCGCGCCAGGGCGCGATCACCGTCACATCGGGCTTCAGGGCGTAATAGGTCAGCTCGAAGCGGACCTGGTCATTGCCCTTGCCGGTGGCGCCGTGGGAAACGGCATCGGCGCCGATCTGTTCGGCGATCTCGATCTGGCGCTTGGCGATCAGCGGCCGGGCGATCGAGGTGCCGAGCAGGTAGAGCCCCTCATACATGGCATTGGCGCGGAACATCGGGAACACGTAGTCCTTCACGAAGGTCTCGCGCAGGTCTTCCATGAAGATGTTTTCGGGCTTGATGCCGAGCAGCAGCGCCTTGTCGCGCGCCGGCCCGAGTTCCTCGCCCTGGCCGAGATCGGCAGTGAAGGTGACGACCTCGCAGCCATAGGTGGTCTGCAGCCACTTCAGGATGATCGAGGTATCGAGGCCGCCCGAATAGGCGAGGACGACCTTCTTGACGGCTTTCTTCGAGGCCATGGCTTCAATCCGCACGAGGAAACGTATGCGCCGACTTAAAGAAACCGCTCCGCTGGCGCAAGCCGGCTAGCTCCGGCGCGAGAACAAACCTCGGATCCACCAGCCGATCGCGGCCAGCCGGTCGGCGACCACGTCGTCATTGGGCGCGCCCCAGCGCCGGTAGATCCAGTAGTGAAAACCGATGACGATGAGAAGCGTCGCCAGGATGCCGAGCAGCACATCCGACAGGAAATGGCCGCCATAGGCGACGCGCAGCGCGCTGATCGCCACGGTGTAGATGCCGACGCCGAGAAGCGCGGCCGGCCGGAGCGCCGGCGGCGCGACCAGCGCCGGCGCCACCAGCCAGGCGGCGCCCGAGGCTTCCCCCGAAATGAACGAGCAATTGGTGCGGCAGCCGGTTCCGTCGCCCGGCTGCCACCAGGGCGTGAACGCCCATTGGCCGCCGAACGTGGTGACGTGAACCGGGCGGGCCCGGTCCCAATGCTCCTTCAGGACGACATTGACCAGCACGAGGCTGGAGGCGAGCAGCGAGGCGACGAAGAACACCGCCATGCGTGCCGGCAGGATCGGCCTGGACGCCGGCAGCGCGATCTTGATGACCAGCGCGGCGAGCGACACCACGCCGAGCGCGATGGTCGGGATCATGCTGACCCGCCTGATGCCGTTCAGCGCGGCATAACCCGACAGCCAGAAGCCGGCCTCCTCGGTCCAGAACAGCCGGGTGACCGCCAGATCGAGCTGCGGAAACACGGCGAGCACGAGGGCCGCGGCCGAGAGCGCGGCGACGACGCCGAGAAGGACCTTGCGATACAAGCGATGTTCCCGTGCGGCTGGCGGGCGGATGTCCCGCCTTCTATAGCAGCGGCCGCCCGGCAGGAAGCCTCAGCGCGCCTCGCCCGAGCCGGCATTGGCGTCGTGCCTGAGGATCAGCGGCATCTGGGCAAGCGCGAAGACCATGGTCAGCGGCATGATGCCCCAGACCTTGAAGGCGACCCAGAAATCGGTCGTCTGGGTGCGCCAGACCACTTCGTTGATGATGGCGAGCACGAAGAAGAACCCCGCCCAGCGCCAGGTCAGCAGGCGCCAGCCCTCGTCGGTCAGGTCGAACACCGAATCCAGCACGATCTTCAGGAGATTGCGCCCGGTGATCGCCGCCCAGAGCAGGATCGAGCCGAACAGCACGTTCACCACCGTCGGCTTCAGCTTGATGAAGACCTCGTCATGCAGGATGAGGGTCAGGCCGCCGAAGACGGTCACCACCACGGCCGAGACCAGCGGCATGATCGGCAGCTTGCCGATCAGCGAATAGGTGATCGCCAGCGACGCCAGCACGGCGGCGATGAACACGCCGGTGGCCAGGAACAGCCGCTGGGTCGGATCGACCGCGAACCATTTGTCGCCATAGGCATTCATCAGGAAAAAGATCACCAGCGGCCCCATTTCGAGCGCGAGTTTCAGAAGGGGCGCCAGCTCACGTTTTTCAGTATGTGTCATCTTCGGCTTCGTCATGGACAAATGGTGGGCCGAGATTAGCTTGTGCGCACCCGCCTGACCATCATCCCGGAGTTTCAATTGTCCTTCGTCTTCGAGCCCGTCGCCCGCCCCGCCCTGCCGATCGTGGGCACCGACAAACTGTTCCCGGTCAGGCGCGTCTATTGTGTCGGCCGCAACTATGCCGCCCATGCCCGCGAAATGGGCGGCGATCCGACCCGCGAGCCGCCGTTCTTCTTCCAGAAGCCGGCCGACGCCCTGCAGCCGGTGCCCCATGGCCGGACCGTCGAGCATCCCTATCCGAGCAAGACCGCCAACTATCATTTCGAGCTCGAAATGGTGGTGGCGCTGGCCAAAGGCGGCCGCGACATCCCGGTCGACAAGGCTCTCGACTGCGTCTTCGGTTACGCCATCGGCCTCGACATGACCCGGCGCGACCTGCAGGACGAGGCCAAGCAGCTGCGCCGTCCGTGGGAGCCGGGCAAGGCTTCGGACTTTTCCGGTCCGGTCGGCCCGCTCTACCCGGCCGCGACCATCGGTCACAAGCCGAAGGGCCCGATCTCGCTCTCGGTCGACGGCGTGGTGAAGCAGAAGGCCGATCTCTCCGACATGATCTGGTCGGTCGCGGAGCAGATTTCCTATCTGTCGGCCTATTTCGAGGTCTTCCCGGGCGACGTCATCTTTTCCGGCACGCCCGACGGCGTCGGCGCGGTGACCCGTGGCCAGACCATGACGGCAACCGTGGACGGCCTCGGCGAGATCAGCCTCAAGGTCGTCTGACCGGCCAGCCGGCCGCGCGAGGCCACGCGCGGACCAAAAAAGAACGGCCCGCTGATTACCAGCGGGCCGTTTTTCATTGCAGCGGTCGAAACCGGGCGGCCGTGGATTACAGCGACCGCTTGATCTCCTCGACGCGATAGCACTCGATCACGTCGCCGGCACGCATGTCCTGATAGCCTTCGAAGGCCATGCCGCATTCCTGGCCGACCTGGACTTCCTTGACCTCGTCCTTGAAGCGCTTGAGCGTCGACAGCTTGCCTTCGTGGACGACGATATTGTCGCGGATCAGACGGACATGAGCGCCGCGCTCGACGCGGCCGTCGGTGACGCGGCAGCCGGCGACCTTGCCGACCTTCGTGATGTTGAACACCTCGAGGATCTGGGCGTTGCCGAGCATGGTCTCGCGCAGTTCCGGCGCGAGCATGCCCGACATGGCGGCTTTGATGTCGTCCACCAGATCGTAGATGATGTTGTAGTAGCGGATTTCGATGCCGGACCGGGCCGCCGCCTCGCGCGCTTCCTTGTGCGCGCGGGTGTTGAAGCCGAGCACCGCCGCTCCCGAGGTCTCCGCGAGCGTAACGTCGCTCTCGGTGATGCCGCCGACGCCGGACAGGATCACCCGGGCCGACACCTCGTCATTGCCGAGCTTGGCGAGCGCGCCGATGATCGCTTCGACCGAACCCTGCACGTCGCCCTTGACGATCAGCGGGAACTCCTTCTTCCCCGCCCCCGCCTTGAGCTGCGTCATCATGTCGGCGAGCGAGCCACGGCCCGCGCCGGCGCGCGCCGCCTGCTTCTCACGCTTCTGGTGCGCGCGGTAATCGGTGATTTCGCGGGCGCGAGCTTCGCTCTCGACCACCGCGACGCGATCACCGGCTTCCGGCGTGCCGTTGAAGCCCAGCACCTCGACCGGGGTCGAAGGGCCGGCATCGGCAAGCTGAGCGCCCTTGTCCGAAATGAGGGCGCGGACGCGGCCCCATTCGGCACCGGCCACGACGATGTCGCCGCCGCGCAGCGTACCGCGCTGGATCAGCACGGTGGCGACCGGGCCGCGGCCGCGATCGAGCTTGGCCTCAATGACGGTGCCTTCGGCCAGGCGATCCGGATTGGCCTTCAGGTCGAGCAGTTCCGACTGCAGCTGGATCAGCTCCAGCAGCTTGTCGAGATTCTGCCCGGTCTTGGCCGAGAGCTCGATCTCCAGCACGTCGCCGCCCAGGCTTTCGACCTGAACTTCGTATTGCAGGAGGTCGGTCTTGACCTTTTCCGGACGGGCGTCCGGCAGGTCGATCTTGTTGATCGCCACGATCATCGGAACCTTGGCGGCCTTGGCGTGATTGATCGCCTCGACCGTCTGCGGCATCACCGAATCGTTGGCGGCCACCACCAGCACGACAAGGTCGGTGACCTTGGCGCCACGGGCACGCATGGCCGTGAAGGCGGCGTGACCGGGCGTATCGATGAAGGTGATCTTGCCGCCGAGCGGCGAGACGACCTGATAGGCACCGATATGCTGGGTAATGCCGCCGGCTTCGCCGGAGACCACATTGGTCTTGCGCAGCGCGTCCAGCAGCGAGGTCTTGCCGTGGTCGACATGGCCCATGATGGTCACGACCGGGGCGCGCGGCTGCAGCAGCTCGTCCGCATCCGGAATGTCGAAGAGACCCTCTTCGACGTCGGACTCGGCAACACGCGTCACCGTATGGCCGAGCTCCTCGGCGATGAGCTGCGCCGTGTCCGCATCGATCACATCGGTGATCTTATGCATCTGGCCCTGCTTCATCAGCATGCGGATGATGTCGACCGCACGCTCCGACATGCGGTTGGCAAGATCGGCGATCGTGATCGTCTCGGGGATCGTGACTACGCGCATGATCTTTTCTTTTTGCTCGGTCACCCGGCGACCGGTCATGCGCTGCACACGACGGCGGAACGAGGCTTCCGAACGCATCCGGTCGGAGGCGTCCTCGAGCGCATTGGTCAGCGTCAGGCGCGTGCGGCTCGGTGCATCCGGCGACGGCGTCGGGCGAGCCGGCGGGGTCGCCGCCTTGCCCGGCATGCCGCTGCGGCGCGGAGCGCCGCGCGGTGCATCGTCATCGTCGCCTGCACCCGGACGCGGACGTCCGGCCGAGGGCGGGCCGGACCGCATCGGGCCGGCGCCTTCGGGACGGGTCGGGATGGCGCTTGCCGGTGCGCCGGCGCCTGCGCCGAACGGGCGCGGCGGACGCGGGCCGTCGAGGCGCGGCGGACGGCCGTCGCGCATCGGCGGACGGTCACCGAAGGGCCGGTCACCCGGCGGACGATCCGGACGCGGGCCGCCGAAGCCGCCTTCGCGCGGCGGACGATCGCCGAACGGGCGGTCGCTGCGGGGCGGACGATCGCCATAGGGGCGGTCTCCCGGCGGACGGTCCGGACGCGGGCCGCCGAAGCCGCCTTCGCGCGGCGGACGGTCGCCGAAAGGACGGTCGGTGCGCGGCGGACGATCGCCATAGGGACGATCGCCCTGCGGACGGTCCGGGCGCGGGCCGCCGAAGCCGCCTTCGCGCGGCGGACGGTCGCCATAGGGGCGGTCGCTGCGCGGCGGCGGACGGTCGCCGGCCGGCCGGTCGCCCTGGGGGCGCTCGATGCGCTGCGGCCGTTCGACGGCGGGCGCACGCGCCTCGACCTGCTCGGGCTGCTGTTCGGCCGGCGGAGCCTCGGCGCGCGGCGTGCGGCCGAGATCGTCGAGCCGCTGCGGGCGGCTGTCGCCGCCGAAACGGCGGCGCGCCTCGAATTCGGCGCGGCGACGGGCATCTTCCTCGCGGCGATGACGCTCGTCTTCCTCGCGCTGGCGACGCTCCTGCTCGGAGCGCTCGGCATTGCGGCGGGCATCTTCCTCGGCGCGGCGACGGGCGTCGTCTTCGGCGACCTTGCGCTCGTCGGCCTCGCGCGAGCGCGCATCGGCCAGCGCGCGGTCGCGCGCGTCACGCTCTTCGTCCGACAGGGTCCTGAGGATCATGCCTGCGGCCGGCGGCTTCGCGGCGGCAGGAGCAGCCGGCGGCGCGGCCGGGCGCGGCGGCGCCTCGGCGGCCGGCGGCGCGACGGGAGCCGCAGGCGCGGTCGGCCGCGGCGGCGGCGGCGCAAAGCTGCGCGGCTTCGCCGAGACTTTTTCCACAACCACGGCCTTGCTGCGGCCATGGCTGAAGCTCTGGCGCACCATGCTGTGTTCGGGTCCGGCGGGTTTCTTCAGGCTGAGCGTTTTACCGGTCAGGCTGATCGTCTTCTCGCCCGGGGTCTTCTCATCGGTCATTCGGTTCTGGTCCTGCGCCTAGCGGCTGGTCCTGGGAATTCAGTGTTTCGGCTCGTTGACGGAAGCCGGAGATGCTCCGCCGGTCAGGTCACCGGTGCGGAAAACCTCGAGGGCCGTGCAGCGCGCGAGAAAATTTGAGCTCGGCCCGCCGGCGAGCAGCGCTGCATGTACCACATTCATGCGCCCTAATGCCAAATCCAATTGCAGCGACGTGAACAAGGCGACGCGTGGCAGCTCGTCGTCTTCCTCATCGCGGCTGCGATGGACGGCCTGGGCCATTTTGCGGACCCCGTCGTCACCGGCATCGGTGGCATGGACGAGACCCGCAATATGGGTCTTCAGGATCGCGGCGTCCACCTTGGCGAAGCCGGTCACCACCGCGCCGGCCTTGTTGGCCAGCGAAAGGGCTTCGAGCGCCTGGCTTTCCAGCAGGCGATCGATCAGATCGGGCAGCGCGGGCGAAACCGTCACCTCGCGCTTGAAGGCGCGGGCGAACAGCTTGCGCCTGATCGCCTCGGCCAGCGCCGTGCGGGTCGGCGTCAGCCAGGCCCCCCGCCCGGGCAGCCGCGCCTTCAGGTCGGCCACCACGTCACCGTCGGGGCCGACGACGAAGCGCATCAACCGGTCCGGCGACACTGCCCGCCGGTTGACGATGCAGGTGCGCTCGGCCTCGCCGCGGCGGACCAGGGGTCCGCCGTCGAGGAAAAGCTCATCCATGTCGTCGCCCGCCGTCATCATGGCCCGTCTTGATCCGAGGCTCAGGCCTCGGCCTCCTCATGCGCCGGCTCTTCCGCCGGGGCCTCGATCCAGCCCGCCTTGACGCGCGCCGACATGATCATGGCCTCGGCCTCGTCCTTGGACAGTTCGAAACCGTCGAGGAAGCCGGCATGCTTGGTGGTCTGGCCATCCTTGCGCTCCGACCAGCCGACGATGTCGTCCGGCACGCAGCCGGCGAAATCCTCGAGCGACTTCACGTCGTTCTCGCCGAGCTTGACCATCATGGCCGATGTCATGCCGTCGACCTCGCGCAGATCGTCGGCGACGCCCAGCGCCTTGCGCCTGGCGTCATGCTCGGCCTCGATCTTGGCGATATAGTCGAGCGCGCGGCGCTGCAGTTCCTGGGCGGTCTCTTCGTCGAAGCCTTCGATGCCGGCGAGATCGTTGAGGTCGACATAGGCGACCTCCTCGACCGTACGGAAGCCTTCCGAGGTCAGCAGCTGGCCGACGACCTCGTCGACGTCGAGCGAGGCCATGAACAGCTTGGTGCGGGCTTCGAACTCGGCCTGGCGGCGTTCGCTCTCTTCCTGCTCGGTCAGGATGTCGATATCCCAGCCGGTCAGCTGCGAAGCGAGCCGCACATTCTGGCCGCGACGGCCGATGGCCAGCGACAGCTGCGGATCCGGCACGACCACCTCGATGCGCTCGCGATCCTCGTCGAGCACGACCTTGGCGACTTCGGCGGGGGCCAGCGCATTGACCACGAAGGTGGCAATGTCGGGGTTCCACGGAATGATGTCGACCTTCTCGCCCTGCAGTTCGGCGACCACCGCCTGGACGCGCGAACCGCGCATACCGACGCAGGCGCCGACCGGATCGATCGACGAATCGCGCGACACGACTGCGATCTTGGCACGTGAGCCGGGGTCGCGGGCGACCGCCTTGATCTCGACGATGCCGTCATAGATTTCAGGCACTTCCTGGCCGAACAGCTTGGCCATGAATTGCGGATGGGTGCGCGACAGGAAGATCTGCGGACCGCGCTGCTCGCGGCGCACGTCGAACAGATAGGCGCGCACGCGATCGCCGTTGCGGAACATTTCGCGCGGGATCAGCTCGTCGCGGCGGATAATGCCTTCGCCGCGGCCGAGATCGACGACCACATTGCCGTATTCGACCCGGCGGACGAGGCCGTTGACGATCTCGCCGACGCGATCCTTGTATTCGTCGAACTGCCGGTCGCGCTCGGCCTCGCGCACCTTCTGCACGATGACTTGCTTGGCCGACTGGGCGGCGATGCGGCCGAAATCGAAGGGCGGCAAGGTCTCGGCGATCCAGTCGCCCGGCTGGGCGGCGGGATTGCGCCGGCGCGCGTCCTCGGTGGCGATCTGGGTGGCGAGGTTCTCGACGGTGTCGACGACCAGCAGCAGGCGCGACAGGCGGATCTCGCCGGTCTTGCCGTTGATCTCGGCGCGCACCTCGGTCTCCTGGCCATAGCGCGAGCGCGCCGCCTTCTGGATCGCGTCCTCCATGGCTTCGAGCACGATCTGCCGGTCGATCTGTTTCTCACGAGCGACGGCATCGGCGATCTGAAGCAATTCGAGGCGGTTGGCTGAGACGGCCATGTCTGTCTCCCCTTTAGCGGGTCGGCTTTGGTTTGGCGTGACGGCCCGGGCCTTTCGGCTTCGGACCTCGGGGCCCGCCGGTGGTCCGGCCGGGCTTCAATTTCTTCGGAACCGGCGTCGTCCTGACCGGACGCGGGGTTGCCGGACGGACCACGACGAACTGGTCCGACGGATCGTTTTCATTGTCCGGCTCGGGCAGTTCGAAATCGTCCTCCCCGTCGTCGTCCTCGTCGAAATCATCATCGTCTTCGTTGGCCCGGCCGGCGGCTTTGGCCCGGCGCAGCGCTTCGCGAATAAGATCGTCGGTCAGGATGAGCCGGGCTTCGCCGATCTCCTCGATGGGCAGCACGACGTCGGGGGTTTCATCCCCCTTCACATCGGTCCGCTTCAGGCGCGCGCCGGTTCCGGCCGAGCCTTCGATGATACCCGAACCTTCGATGATACCCCTGAAGCGCTTGCGGCCATCCTGGGCCACGGCCATTTCGATGCGGGCTTCGTAGCCGGCCCAGCGGTCGAAATCGCCGGCGCGAACCAGCGGCCGGTCGATCCCCGGCGACGACATTTCCAGATTATAAGCCTCGACGATCGGATCTTCCACGTCGAGCACCGGCGACAGCGCGCGGCTCGCCGCCTCGCAATCGTCGATGGTGAAGCTGCCGTCCGGACGCTCGGCCATGATCTGCAAGGTCGAGCCGCCGCCGCTGGCGCCGGTCACGCGCACACGCACCAGCCGGAAGCCCAGACCCTCCAGGACGGGCTCCACGATGGCAGCAACCCGTGCGGCCATTCCGGTTTCGACGATCAGGCGCGGATCTTCCGCCGACAATAGCAACTCCAACCGAAAGCAGACTTCAGAAACAAAAAGAGCGGGCCCCCGGGGGAACCCACTCTCACGATCGCGTCCAGCGGACGTTATGAGATGACCTAAGTCGGCCCTTCACATACGCCCGATCAGCAACTTTCGCAAGAGGCGCCGCAAGGCGCCCCGGGGTTGCGTCACTGCTCGTCGTCGGTCTCGATGCCGTCCCCGATCAGATCGGTGACATCGTCGCCCTCGTCCTCGTCTTCCTCGAGGAAGGTATCGTCGTCGGCGCCGTCATCCTCGACTTCGACGTCGAGTTCGTCGTCTTCGACCGCGGCCACCTTGCCGGGCGCCGCCGCCTCGTCATCGGCCTCTTCGAGGCTGACGAGTTCGACATCGGCATTTTCGAGTTCGCCGTCTTCGTCCTCCGCCGGCGCCGGCTTGGCGGCGGCAGCCGCGGCTGCGGAACCACGCCGCGCCGCCGGCTCGAAGATGGCGCGCTGCAGCACTTCGCCGGTATAGGGCGAAACGATGGGGTCGCGGTTCAAATCATAGAACTTCTTGCCCGTGGTCGGGCAGATGCGCTTCACGCCGAGTTCCGGTCTCGCCAAAGCGGGCTCCTTACACAATCCAGGGCTTCTCTTGAAGGGCGGTCAGTTGGGCCCACGAACTCCGCTTGTCAAGAGGGATGAAGCGCGGGATAGAGCGCATTCGTCCGTTTGTCAGCGTAGGAAGCCCGTCGTGAGCGCCACCGAAACCAAGATGCCGATGACGTCAAGCCGAGGCAAGGCCCTTGCCGGCACTTTGACGGTGCCCGGCGACAAGTCGATCTCGCACCGCGCCTTGATGTTCGGCCTGCTGACCGTCGGCGAGACCCGTATTACCGGCCTGCTCGAGGGCGAGGACGTGATCAACACGGCCAAGGCCTGCCGGGCGCTGGGCGCGAAGGTCGAGCGCACCGGTCCGGGGGCCTGGACCGTCCATGGCGTCGGCGTCGGCGGACTGGTCCAGCCGGCCGAGCCCCTGGATTTCGGCAATTCCGGCACCGGCTGCCGCCTGATGATGGGCGTGGTCGGCTGCCATCCGATCCAGGCGACCTTCGACGGCGACGCCTCGCTGCGCAAGCGGCCGATGCGGCGCGCCCTTGATCCGCTGGAACTGTTCGGCGTCCGGGTCGTCGCTCAAGGGCAAGGCGGCCGCCTGCCGATCACCATCGAGGGGCCGACGGACGCCGTGCCGGTGGTCTACGAATCGCCTGTTGCCTCCGCCCAGGTCAAATCGGCGGTGCTGCTGGCCGGGCTGAATGCGCCCGGCATTACCAGCGTCATCGAGAAGGAAGCGACCCGCGACCATACCGAGCGCATGCTGAGCCATTTCGGCGCCAGCGTGACGGTGACGCCGCATGGCGCGCATGGCCGCCGCATCGACCTGGTCGGCCAGCCCGAGCTGAAGCCGGCGCCGGTGGTGGTGCCGGCCGACCCGTCATCCGCGGCCTTCCCGCTGGTCGCCGCGGCCATCGTGCCCGGCTCCGACGTGACCATTACCGGTGTGATGATGAACACGCTGCGCACCGGCCTGATCACCACGCTGATCGAAATGGGCGCCACGATCGACAAGCTCAACCCGCGGGTCGAATCGGGCGAGGATATCGCCGATCTCCGGGTGCGCGGCTCCAGCCTGACCGGCGTCGACGTGCCGGCCCATCGCGCGCCTTCGATGATCGACGAATATCCGGTGCTGGCGGTGGCCGCGGCCTTCGCCCAGGGCACCACCCGCATGCGCGGCCTGCATGAATTGCGGGTCAAGGAATCCGATCGCCTGGCGGCGGTCGCCGACGGCCTGGCGGCGGCCGGCGTCGACTATTCCATCGAGGGCGACGACCTGATCGTGCGCGGCACCGGCCGGGCGCCCGGCGGCGGCATGGTGGCGACCCATATGGACCACCGCATCGCCATGAGCTTCCTGGTCATGGGGCTGGCCACCGACCAGCCGATGAGCGTCGACGATACCGGCTTCATCGTCACCAGCTTCCCGGATTTCGTACCGCTGATGCGCAAGCTCGGGGCCGATTTCGCATGATCGTCGCGATCGACGGACCGGCCGCTTCCGGCAAGGGCACATTGGCGCGGCGGCTCGCCGCCCATTACCGCCTGCCGCATCTCGATACCGGCCTGCTCTATCGCGGCGTCGGCCGCATCATGGTCGATCGCGGCTTTCCGCTCGACAATGTCGAGATCGCCACGGCCATTGCCGAAAATCTCGACCTCGCGGATCTCGATCCCGAGCGGCTGCGCACCGGGGATGCCGGCGAGGCGGCCTCGGTCGTCGCCGCCCACGGACCGGTGCGCCAGGCGCTGATCGCGCTGCAGCGCGCCTTCGCGACCCAGGTCGGCGGCGCCGTGCTCGACGGCCGCGACATCGGCACGGTGATCGCGCCGGAGGCGGAAGCCAAGCTGTTCGTCACGGCGAGCGCCGAGGAACGTGCCCGCCGCCGCTTCAAGGAGCTGGTCGGGCGCGGCGAGATCGCCGATGCCCCGGCGGCCCTCGCCGACGTGCTCGCCGATATCCGGAAGCGCGATGCCCGCGATTCCGGCCGCGCCGCGGCGCCGCTCCTGGTCGCCGCCGACGCCGTCACCATCGACACCACGAGCCTCGGCATCGAGGACGCCTTCGCCGCCGCCCTGGCCGCGGTCGAGGCGCGGCGCCGATGACCCCGTTCGGCGCCCGGGTTCGCCAGTTGCGCGAGGCCAAGGGCGCGACGCTCACCGCCATGGCCGCGACGGTCGGCGTCTCCGCCGCCTATCTCTCGGCGCTCGAGCACGGCAAGCGCGGCCGGCCGAGCTGGTATCTGGTGCAGCGCATCATCGCCTATTTCGGCATCATCTGGGACGAGGCGGAGGAGCTGGCCAAGCTCGCCGAGATCTCCCATCCGCGCATCGTCATCGACACGTCGGGCCTGTCGCCGCAGGCGACCGAGCTCGCCAACCTGCTCGCCCGCCGCATCGGCCTGCTGGCCGATGAGGAAATCGCCGAACTGCTCTTCGTGCTGAAGTCGAAGCTGCCGGGGCGCTAGCGTGTCGTCACCTTCGGATTGAAGCATTGCATCAAGGATAGGCCGTCCTTCGAGGCTCGCAAGAGCTCGCACCTCAGGATGAGGTAGGTAGGGAATTGCACGGCCGTAGCTCACGAAGCGTCGAGCATATCGCGCATCCCGCACCGCCCAACCTGCAATTCTCTCCACTCCTCATCCTGAGGTGCGAGCTCTTGCGAGCCTCGAAGGACGACTGACCGAATTGCAAGACCCTCAGCTTCAACGCGAAACGATCAGCCCCTAAACATCCCCGTCCCGATGCGCCTGGCGCACCGCCGGGCTCGGCCTGAGTGCCGGCTTGAAGATCTGGATCGCCCGTTCGCGCCGGACCAAAGCCGGCTTGTAGACCTGCTTGGTCGCCTCCACCAGGTGGACGCCGGCAAATGGCAGGGACAAGGCCGAGCCGAGCCGTTCCCAGGCTCCCGCCGAGCCGAGGATCAGCGATTTGCGGATCGGCGGCACCCACAGGGCCTGGCTCCAGGCGACCGGGGTGAACGAGCTTTCGCGCATCAGCTCGGTCAGCTGGCTCGACGAATAGGGCCGGCCCTGGCCAAACGGCGTGGTGTCGCGCTGGGCCCACAGCCCGCGCCGGTTCGGCACCACGGCGAGCACCCGGCCACCGGCGGCGAGCACCCGCCAGACCTCGCCGAGCAGCGCCTGCACGTCGTTCGACACTTCCAGGCCGTGCACGATCATCACCCGGTCGACCGCCGCATCGGCGAGCGGCAGGCGGTCGTCCTCGACGAGCGCCGCCTTGCTCGGCCGCGCCGTCGGCCAGTGGATCACCCCTTGCCGGGCCGGCATGAAGGCGAGCGATCGCTCGGCATCCTCGCGGAACAGGCCGAGATAGGGCGTGCAATAGCCCAGCCCCACCATGGTCATGCCGCGGGCGCTCGGCCAATGGGTCTGGATGGCGTGGTTGACCATGCGCCGGGCGACCATGCCGAGCGACGAGGAATAGAAGGCACGCAGATCGACGACGTCGGACACTTTTGCTCAGGACTTTCGATTCAGCCCTGCCCAGAATGAATTGGCAGAAGCCCGCGGGCAATGACATAACGCCGCCAGGATGAACGCCGGGAGAATATCATGGCCGCCGAGATCCACCTCTTCACCTGCCTCGACGATAATTTCGGCGTGCTGATGCACGACCCCGCCACCGGCGCCACCGCCGCCATCGACGTGCCGGACGCCGAGCCGGTGCTCGCGGCGGCCGCGGCCAGGGGCTGGACCATCAGCCATATCCTGGTGACCCATCACCATGGCGATCACGTCCAGGGCATTCCCATGGTCAAGGACGCGACCCGCGCCCGGGTCATCGCCAATGCCGCCGACGCCCATCGCATTCCCCTCGTCGACGAGACGGTGCTGCCGGGCGGCGTCGCCCGGTTCGGTTCCTTCGTAGCCGACGTCATCGACACGCCCGGCCACACGGTTGGCCACATCGCCTACCATTTCGGCTCCGAGAAGGTGCTGTTTTCCGGCGACACCCTGTTCTCGCTCGGCTGCGGCCGGCTGTTCGAGGGCACGCCCGCGCAGATGTGGGCTTCCCTCCAGGCGCTGAGCCGCCTGCCGGCGGCCACCCAGGTCTATTGCGGCCATGAATATACCGCCTCCAATGCCCGCTTCTCGCTCTCCGTCGATCCGGACAATGCCGCGCTGAAAGCTCGCGCCGAGGAGGTGACCCGGCTGCGCGCCGACAACCTTCCGACCTTGCCGACCACGATCGGCCGGGAGCGCGATACCAATCCGTTCCTGCGCGCCGCCGATCCCGCGATCGCAGCCCATCTCGGCATGGCCGGCGCGACGCCGCTCGCGGTCTTCACCGAACTGCGCGAACGCAAGAACAAAGCCTGAAATGGAATCGAGCTCCGCGGCGTCCGGTCAGAAATCGACCGCGATGCCGCCGACCTCCCAATCGTCGTAACGCACGGGATCGGCGCCGCCGCGGCCGTGCAGTTCGGGATTTTTGGCAAGCTCGGCCGCCTTGGCCTCCAGCGCCGCACGCCGTTCCGCGGCTTCCGCGAGCGCGCGCTTGGCCGCCTCGCTCAGCACTTTGGGCGGCGGCTCACGGGTCAGCGTCGAGGGTTGCGCGACCGCGACCGCGGTCGAAAAGGTCGGCTTGTCGTTCATCCCGTGGGAGAAACGCCCGCATCCCAACAAAGTCAAGCCGCTGCCGTTGACCGGCGGGCGCGGCTGGCTATAGTCCGCCCCGCGTTGCCCCTATGGCGGAATTGGTAGACGCGCTCGACTCAAAAAGTGGTTTGTCTACCATATCCACAGCTTTTGAGACGGGCCGAAAGTGTAGTAAGATCAGTTGTTTACAAAGACAGGAGTTGAAGCCGCCGCAGTTCTGGAATCGCGCTAGGTGCAGTATAGGTGCAGAGAGCGACGGCTAGAATCGGCGGCCAAAATGCGGGTGTGGTGGAATTGGTAGACGCGCTGGATTCAAAATCCAGTTCCGAAAGGAGTGCCGGTTCGACCCCGGCCACCCGCACCACCGGTCAGATCGCGATGCCATTAGAATAGGCAACTTCGCTGGAATCGCGTCGGGTGCGCCATCTCTCGACAGTTTATATTGCTGAAGCCCTCTTGTAACGTCATCTGCTTTCGCCTACTTGGCGTTTTGCGGGCCGGGCCCCTCTGGCGACCCTGATGGTCGCGATGTCGGACCGCATCGAGCGCGCTCGATGCCCGGGTCCGATGTTCACCGCTCCCGTTCGAGCTGCGCTCCTTAAAGGAGGCGGCAGTTGGAATTTCTGTTTCTTGAGTGGCTCGGCAAGCCCGCCTGGATGTGGCTCGGCTTTCTCGCGATCGTTGGCGTGCTACTGGCGCTCGACCTCGGCGTCCTGCATCGCAAGCAGAAGGAGATCGGCGTCGGCGAGAGCCTAGCGCTCTCGGCGGGCTATCTTACACTCGGTGTCGGCTTTGCCGGGCTCGTCTGGTGGCAGCTCGGCGAGACCGCCGGCATCCAATACCTCACCGGCTTCGTGGTCGAGAAGAGCCTCGCGCTCGACAACGTCTTCGTCATCGCGCTGATCTTTGGCTTCTTCGCCGTGCCGCGCCAGTACCAGCACCGCGTGCTGTTCTGGGGCATCCTCGGCGTGATCGTGCTGCGCGCGATCATGATAGGCATCGGGGCGACGCTTGTCGCCGAGTTTGGCTGGGTGCTCTACCTCTTCGCCGGATTCCTGATCCTCACCGGCATCAAGATGCTCGCCTTCGGCGACAAGGAAATGGACCTTGCCGCCAACCCGGTGCTTAAGTTCGTCCGCCGCCGTTTCCGCGTTACGGACGAACTGCACGGCGAGCGCTTCCTCGTGAAGCTGCCCGACCCTGAAACGGGCAAGCTCGCGCGCTACATGACGCCGTTGTTCCTCGCGCTCATTCTGATCGAGATCGCCGACGTGATCTTTGCGGTCGACTCCGTGCCGGCGATCTTCGCGATCACCACCGATCCCTACATCGTCTACACCTCGAACATCTTCGCAATTCTGGGGCTGCGCGCGCTCTACTTCGCGCTGGCGGCGGTGTTGCACCGCTTCGCGTATCTGAAGCAGGCGCTCGCCGTGCTGCTGATATTCATCGGCTCGAAGATCTTCGTCGCCGACCTGCTCGGGCTTACGAAGTTCCCACCAGCCTGGTCGCTCGGCGTCACCTTCGCGATCCTCGCTTCGGGCATCGCCTATTCCCTCTGGCGCACCCGCAATCCCGTCCCCACCCTGAAAGGAGAATCCTGATGCCCCTGTTGCTATGCCCCAACGACAACGGATCGATGCAGACCGTACAGCGGTCCGGCATCGAGTTCGACATCTGCCCGACCTGCCGAGGCGTCTGGCTCGATCGTGGCGAACTTGAAAAACTGCTTGCTGGGGGGCGCGAAGCCGAACCCGACGACCGGCCGGTGCATGGCCAAGCGCCACGATCAGCGTTCGAACAGCGTCACGACGGCCAGCGCGACTGGGACAATGACGACGGCTATCGGCGCAAGAAAAAGCGCTCCAGCATCTTCGACATTTTCGACTGACCAGCCATCACAGGCAGCGCCCGAAGGCCAATCCACGAAAGGACAGACCATGCCATATCGACGTTCGCTTGGCCGCTTCTCCAAACGCTCCTGGGAAGAGTTCGGCGACGAGGTTCACAGGGCGCGGAACGAGCATCTGATGGAGGGCATCGTGGCGGGATGCGCGCTGGTCGCCTACGCTGACGGGTGGGTGACGACTGAGGAGCATGATCGGATGCTGGGCTTGCTCCGCGGATTCCAGCCGATCGCCGCGTTCGGTCTCGACGATGTCGGCGCCACCTTCGAAGCAATGACCGAGCGGTTCGCCTCCGACCAGAAAGGCGGCGAGGCCGCTGCGTTAGAAGCCGTCGCTAGGGTCAAAGGTGCGGCGCGCTACCCGGCAATGCTGGTCGAGGCATGCTGCGCAATCGCCGCCGCCGATGGCGGCTTTGATGCTGAAGAGCGCCGGGCGGCCCTGCGCATCTGCGAGGTCCTTGGGCTCGATGCCGCCGAGTTCGGTATTGCCGACGCACCGTAGTTCGACATGTGTCGGCGCCAAACGTGTGTTCAACGTCTGAACGGCGCGACCGACCAAGGGTGACGATACATAAAACAGAACGATGTCTTGCAATCTTTGTAGTCAACAGAAGGTATCATTGAGTCTATCTTCAGCACTTAGCGGCCTGCGAGCTGATGCTGCCTGTCTCGCCATGGATTCCCGGCGTCGTGGAACAAGCGTGGTGATGCAAGCAAGCCGCAGGATGCGCGAGGGCCTTTTGGCCGAGAGGGCGAATCTTGAACGATCATCCGGAAGGCGTTGAAGAGGGTCGAGCGCCGACGGTAGGTTGGGACGCGGACAAGACGGGCTTGCCCAGTCGGCATACAACGGTCGGTCCCGAGCGGGCGCCGCACCGGTCATTCCTTTACGCCATGGGCCTGTCGCAGCGCGAGATCGCCCAGCCCTTCGTCGGTGTCGTTTTAACCTGGAACGAGGCGGCGCCCTGCAACATCTCTTTGTCCCGCCAGGCGCAGGCGGTGAAAAAGGGCGTGGCAGCCGCGGGCGGCACCCCGCGCGAATTCACCACGATCACGGTCACAGACGGCATCGCGATGGGTCATGCCGGTATGAAGGCGTCGCTGGTTAGCCGAGAGGTAATCGCCGACTCGGTCGAACTCGCGATGCGCGGGCATTGCTACGACGCCCTCGTCGGGGTGGCCGGCTGCGACAAAACCCTGCCGGGACTGATGATGGCGATGCTGCGCCTTAACGTTCCCTCAGTGTTTCTCTACGGCGGCTCGATCCTGCCGGGACGTTTCCGCGGAAAGGACGTAACCGTGCTCGACGTGTTCGAGGCGGTCGGCGCCAACGCCGCCGGGACCATGACCGATACCGACTTGGCCGAACTCGAAACGGTGGCGTGTCCATCGGCGGGGTCGTGCGGCGGCCAGTATACCGCCAACAGCATGGCTTATGTGTCGGAGGCGATCGGCCTTGCGCTGCCGGGTTCGGCCAGCACGCCGGCGCCTTACGAGTCGCGAGACCGCTTCGCGGACGCGTCCGGTCGCGCTGTGATGGCGCTGCTGGAACGGGGCCTCAGGCCGCGCGACATCGTTACACGCCAGGCGCTGGAGAATGCAGCGGCAGTCGTGGCGGCGACGGGGGGATCGACCAACACCGCGCTGCATCTGCCCGCCATGGCACATGAGGCCGGCATTGCTTTCGACATTTTCGATGTCGCCGCGGTGTTCCGGCGCACGCCGCTGATCGCCGATCTGAAACCCGGCGGACGCTATCTCGCCAAGGACGTGCACGACGTTGGCGGCGTGCCGGTGGTGCTGAAGGCGCTCCTCGACGGCGGTTTCCTCCACGGGGATTGTCTGACCGTGACCGGCCGCACCTTGGCCGAGAACTTAGAAGGCGTGCGTCTGCCGGACAACCAGGACGTCGTCCGACCGGCAATGCAGCCGCTGTCCCCGACCGGCGGCCTGGTCGGCCTTTCGGGAAATCTCGCGCCTGAAGGAGCGATCGTTAAGGTGGCGGGCCTGCGAACGCTGACCTTCAGCGGTCCGGCGCGCGTGTTCGACCGGGAGGAGGACGCCTTCGCAGCTGTGATGCAGCGGCGCTATCAGGCGGGCGAGGTGCTGGTGATCCGCTATGAGGGGCCGCGCGGGGGACCCGGCATGCGCGAGATGCTGTCCACCACCTCGGCCATCTATGGCCAATGCATGGGCGAGGAAGTGGCCTTGATCACCGATGGCCGCTTCTCGGGCGCGACGCGCGGCCTATGCGTCGGCCATGTCGGCCCGGAAGCCGCGGTCGGCGGTCCAATCGCGCTGATCGAGGACGGCGATATGATCGAGATCGACACCGCGCGCGGAACGCTTTCCGTGCGCCTTGAAACTAAAGAACTGGAGTCGCGCCGTGAGCGGTGGCAGCCGCGCCGGCATGCCTTCCAGTCTGGGGCGCTGTGGCGCTACGCGCAGACCGTCGGTTCCGCCGGCAAGGGCGCGGTGACCCATCCAGGCGCTGCCGCGGAAGAGCACGTCTATGCCGATATCTGACCCAGGCGCCGCAGCCGAGAGGCTAGAGCCATCCAGCGCGCACCGCTTGATCCTTCGCCAGCCCGATGATTGGCATGTGCATCTGCGTGACGGCGCGATGCTCGCCGCCGTCGTCAACGAGACCGCCCGTCAGTTCGCCAGGGCGATCGTCATGCCCAACCTCGATCCGCCTGTGACGACCGTGGCCGCGGCGGAAGCCTACCGCTCACGTATCCAGGCTGCGCTCGCGCCGGGTCTCGCCTTCACGCCTTTTATGACGGCCTATCTGACCGACGGCATCGATCCGGCGGAAATCGAGCGCGGCTTCAGATCGGGCGTATTCACCGCGGCCAAGCTCTACCCTGCGCATGCGACCACCAACTCGGCGCAGGGGGTGACCGACGTGCGTCGCATCTTCGGCGTCCTCGACGTCATGCAGCGCATCGGAATGCCGCTGCTGCTCCACGGGGAAGTCACCGACCATGACGTTGACATATTCGACCGCGAAGCCGTGTTCATCGACCGTGTGCTTGCCGGGATCGTCGCGGACTTCCCGGCTCTGAAGATCGTCTTCGAACATATCACCACTGCCGAGGCAGTCGCCTTCGTCGAGGCTAGTGGGCCGAACGTCGGCGCCACGATCACGCCGCACCACCTGATGATCAATCGTAATGCCATGTTTGACGGCGGCATCAGGCCGCATCTCTACTGCCTGCCAATCGCCAAGCGGGAACGGCATCGTCTGGCGCTGCGCCGCGCGGCGACGTCCGGGAATCCGAAATTCTTCCTCGGAACAGATTCGGCGCCGCATGTCGTCGGTGACAAGGAGTCGGCCTGCGGCTGCGCCGGCATCTTCAATGCCCCCGTGGCGCTGCAGAGTTACGCCACGGTCTTTGAAGACGACGGGGCGCTCGACCGGCTCGAAGCTTTCGCCTCGGAGCATGGTCCGCGCTTCTATGGTCTTCCGCTCAACGCGGGGTCGATCGTGCTTGAGCGGACGGCGTGGCGGGCGCCATCCTCTTATGCCGCCGCCGGCAGCCGCATCGTGCCCTTCCGGGCCGGCGCGGCCATTGCCTGGACCTGTCGGGGACGGGTCGATGAGCCGATCTAGGCGCCGCGTCAAAGACGTTGGGCGGCCATCCGCTGGCCGCAGCCCTCTGGGCGCTGCCGACGGGCCGAATGTGTCGGACGGAAGTTCTTGACGGACCATCTCCGGCCTCATGACGCTGCGTTGGAGCGTTTGCGAACGCTGCATCCGCAGATGATCGACCTGTCGCTTACCCGGATCGATCGTCTCTTAGAACGATTGAGCCGTCCCGAATGGCGTTTGCCGCCGGTAATCCATGTCGCGGGAACGAACGGAAAAGGCTCAACCATCGCCTTCCTGCGCGCAATGGCAGAGGCTGCTGGTCTGCGCGCGCACGTCTATACCTCACCCCACCTCGTGCGGTTTGCCGAGCGGATCCGGCTGGCCGGCGAATTGATTTCTGAAGAGTACCTCACCGACTTGCTGACGCGGATCGAAGCAGCAAACACGGGCGAGCCGATCACATTCTTTGAGGTAACCACCGCGGCGGCGTTGCTGGCGTTCGCGGAGACGCCCGCCGATCTGTGTCTGGTCGAGGTCGGGCTCGGCGGGCGCTATGACGCAACGAACGTCATCGAGCGTCCGGCGATCACCGTGATCGCGCCCGTCGCCCTCGATCATTGTGAGTTTCTCGGAGACACGATCGGCAAGATCGCGGAGGAGAAGGCCGGGATCATCAAAGCTGGCGTTCCCTGCATTTCGGCCCGGCAGCCCGAAAGCGCCGCGATCGTGATCCGGGAGGTGGCCGCGCGCGCCGGGTCAATGCTCATGCTTGCGGGTCGGGACTTCGACGTCAGGTTGGAACACGGAGGTCTTCGTTACCAGGATGCGACCGGCGTTCTGGACCTGCCCGCCGGTCGTCTTGCAGGAGCGCACCAGGTCTTGAACGCTGGGCTCGCGGTCGCTGTCGCCCGCACGTTCGGCCTCCCGGACCAATCCATCTCGGAGGGGCTGAGACGCGTCTCGTGGCCAGCCCGCATGCAGCCCTTGACGGCCGGTCCGTTAGCCGAAAGAGCATCAGCGCGAGGGGCCGATCTCTGGATCGATGGCGCCCATAATCCGCACGCGTTCAAATCTTTGGCGCAGTCGCTCCGCGCACTCAGAGAAGCGGACGGTCGGCCCTTGGTGGTCATCCTCGGCGTGCTCGCGAACAAGGACCTTGAGGGCATTTTTGCGGCGTTGCGGTCGGTCGGTTCCCTAAAGCTGTTCCTCGTGGGCTTCGATGCGAGTTCGGCAGCCGATCCGGCGTTACTTTTGGATGGCGCGCGGGCGGCGGGCCTTTGCGCGGAAGCTCGGCCCGACGTCTCGTCGGCTCTCGATCTGGCGCTTTCGGACGCTGGACCACCACCGCGTGTGGTCATCTGCGGGTCGCTCTATCTCGCCGGAGAGGTTTTGGCGCTGGATCCAGAAACCTGGCCAAGGTGAAAGCCGATGGTGCCCTTGGTGAGCCAGCCAAAGCGGCCGGATCACTTTCCCTTCGCCGCCCGCATGAGCAACTCTGCGAGCAAGGGATTGGGGAAGCGGCGCTTCTGTGTGATTGCATAAAACGTCTCGCTGAGGTTCGGGACTGGGCAGACCTCGACGAGAAGGCCGGCAGCCAGCTCGTCGCGCACCACGATCGGCGGCACGAGCGCCAGACCGTCGCTGTCGCGGGCAAGAAGTCGCAACATGGCCATATCGTCCACTTCAGCAATAATGATCGGGCGCACCCCGGCGAGGTCGAGGATCCGGTCGAACGCGACCCGGATTTCGCTTTCGAGGCTGGGGAGCAGGACAGGCTGGGATCGCAAATCTTCCGGGAAACGGAACGCAAAAGGTTCGACGCTTGATCGCCTGACCAACGCGACCGGTTGCTGAGCAAGCAGGTGACTGCGAAAGTCTGACCGCGCGTCGTGCTGAGGAGCGCTGTTTGCAAGCACGACATCAATCGCATGGGCCTCCAATTGGGCCAGCAGGTCGCGCATGGTGCCCGAGCGGATGATCAGTTCAACGTCGGCCCGGCCCACGAGCGGGCTCAGGAACTCCAGCTGGAAGTTCCGCGAGAGCGTGGTCAACGCGCCGACCCGGAACGCCTGCCGGCGATCCACCGGCCGACCCTTCATCGTGCTGACCAGCTCGTCGCCGGCCTGGAATACGGTGTCCGCGTAGTCAAGGGCGATACGCCCGGCCTCGGTGAGGATGAGGCGCTTGCCGGTCCGGTCGAACAGCGGGTGTCCGAGCTGCAGTTCGAGCTTGCCGAGCTGCACCGAGAGCGCCGACTGCGAGAGGTTGAGCCGCTCGGCGGCGCGGGTGAGGCTGCCTTCATGAGCGATCGCCCAGAAGTAGCGCAGGTGATGATAGTTCAGACTCGCCATGCCGGTGAGTTTAGGAAACCGAACGATATCTTACAATCTTTGTATTTTATAGAATGCCTAGCTCACGATAGTTAGGTGGTTGCTGCTCCCCGCTCCCTGGAGGCGACCATGTCATCATCCCTGTTTTGGCTTCTTGGGTTCGGTCCGCTCGTCCTTTCGGCCGTTGGCCTTGCGCCGGTAGCCCCGGGCGCGCGGCAACGCATCGCTGGCACCGCGATGGCGGCAAGCCTCGCGGCTGCCTTCACGTTGGCTATGGCGCTTTCCGCTGGGGTTGCCGTTGTTGCCTATGGTCCGTTGACGACCGGCACGCTGGGCATCGGCGGCGTGGGGCTGGGCATATATGTCGATGCACTGAGCGCGATCATGGTCGGCCTCGTCGCCTTCGTCGGCCTGATCGTCATCCTCTACAGTCGCAACTATCTCGACGGCGATCCGGGGCAGGGTCGGTTTACCCGATGGCTGTGCCTGACGCTGGCAGCCGTGCTATTGCTGATCGTATCGGGCAACCTGTTCCAGTTCGCGCTGGCGTGGATCGCGACCAGTGTCGGGCTCAACAAGCTGCTGCTGTTCTATCCCGAGCGGCAGGCGGCAATGCTCGCGGCGCGCAAGAAGTTTCTCGCCAGCCGCCTCGGGGACCTTTGCCTGATAGGCGCGATGGTGCTGCTTCACCGAATCTTCGGCAGCCTCGACTATGCGGTGCTCTTCGCCGGGGCGGAGACGATGCGCGTTGCAGGCGACATTCCGGGGACGATCCACGCGGTCGCGGTGCTGCTGGTGGTCGCCGCGCTGCTCAAGTCGGCTCAGTTTCCTTTTCATGGCTGGCTGACCGAGGTGATGGAGACGCCGACGCCGGTGTCCGCACTCCTCCATGCCGGTGTCATTAATGCCGGCGGCTTCCTCGTGCTGCGATTCGCCGGGCTGATCTCCCTATCGGTGCCGTCGATGGAGGTGTTGGTCATAATCGGCGGCATCACCGCCCTGTTCGGATCAGTGGTCATGCTGACCCAGACCAGCGTCAAGGTTTCGCTGGCCTATTCGACGATCGCGCAGATGGGCTTCATGATGCTGCAATGCGGGCTCGGCGCCTTCGCCGCCGCCCTCCTGCACATCGTTGCCCACTCACTCTACAAGGCGCACGCCTTCCTCTCGTCGGGCAGCGTCATCGACCTGGCGCGGGCGTCGTGGTCGCCGAGCCCTGGCGGGAACCCGCACCCTGCTCGGATGGCGATGATCGTCGGCCTGGTTCTGGCGGTCACCCTCCTCGTTGGCACGCTGTTCGGCGCGACGATCACCGCGCAGCCCGGGGTGTTCGCGCTCGGCGCAGTAGTGATGCTCGGTCTTGCGCACCTGATCACCCAGGCCTTCGACGAGCGTCCCAGCCTCTATGTCATCGGCCGGATCCTCGCGCTCGCGGCGGTCGTGGCGATCGCCTATTTCGTGCTGCAGTGGGCGGCGGAGCATGTGCTGGCCGGTTCGGTGCCGCCGGTGCACGCGCTGCGTGGCCCGCTCGACCTCGTCATTGTCGCCCTGGTCGTGCTCGCCTTCGCGGCGGTAACGGTCTTCCAAAGTCTGTTGCCGGGCAAGGCAGCCACGCCGCGCTGGCAGGCACTCCATGTCCATCTCGCCAACGGCCTTTACGTCAACACGCTCGCCAACCGGTTGGTGCTGCGCTTCTGGCCGAGCCCGCCGCCGCGCACCGGCGCGACCCCCTCCACCACCGCCAGCGGAGTCCATCCATGAGCCACACCGTCGCCATTGCGATTGATCCGCCAGGCCACGCGGCCACCGAGCCGCCCTCGATGAGCCCTGAACAGCTGACGATCGACCCCGCGATAGACCGCGCCTGCAACAAGATCGCGCCGCTATGGCCGCTCAAGCATTTCGTCGCGGTCAATCCGTTCCTCGGGTTCAGCGACCAGAGCTTCGCGGCGACCTGCGCGACGCTGAAGCGGGTGGCCGGGGTCGATATGCTGATGCCGCGCGCTTTTTACCGCGAGGCGCTAGCGGCAGGACTGATCGAAGACCGCGACCTCGCGGCGGGCATAGCCGCAACATCGGGTCTCTCGCCGCTGGCGAGGGACACCGCTTCGCTGCGCCGGGCGGCCGCACACGAACCGGTCAGGAATGGCCGGCCGAAGGCCGTGGTCGCGACCGTCGCCGAAACCCTCGACGGCTTGGCGGCGGGTGACCGTCAGGCTTCGCGCACGGCCTTCATGATCGACGAGATCTCCAAATGGTGCGCGGCCTATTTCGATGAAGGCCAGGCCGCCTGGAAGCTGCCAGCGCGCGCTTTGCCTCCCTATGCCGCCTGGCGTACGGCGATGCGGTTCGACCGCAATCCCGAGACGATGGGGATCAAGGGCTTCCGCCAGGCCGTCGCGTCGATGCCCGACGACCCGCGTGATGCGATCGCCGCGGTCGTTGCGGCGCTCGGCATTCCTGAGCGCGCGGTCGAGGATTATCTGCACCGCGCGCTGATCGATATTGGCGGCTGGGCAGCCTATGCGCGCTACCTCGTCTGGGACAATGCGCTCTACGGGCGCGGCGACGACACGCTGGTGGAGCTGCTCGCGGTTCGGGTCGTGTGGGGCTATGCGCTGTTCCTCGAGCGCGTCGATCCGGACTTCAGGGCAGCCTGGAGCAAGGCAATGGCCGCGGCGGCCACTCTGCCCGAAGACGAGCGGCTGGGCGACGATCCCGAGCTCGCGCTCGATCTGATCCTCCACGAAGCCTATGAGGCCGCATACCGGCGGCGCTTGCTGGCGCGAATGGCGCAGCACCTCACAACACCGGCGGCGCATCCGGCTAAAATCCGCCCGATGTTCCAGGCGGCGTTCTGCATCGACGTCCGCTCCGAGGTCTATCGGCGCGCGTTCGAAACCGTCTGTCCCGAGGCCGAGACGATTGGCTTCGCCGGCTTCTTCGGCTTCCCGATCGAATACGTGCCGATCGGTCGCGACACCGGCGGCGCGCAGTGCCCGGTGTTGCTGAAGCCAGCCTTCATCGTGTGCGAGGCTGTCGCCGGAGCCACCCAGGCCGAGGAATCGGAGATACTCAACCTGCGCCTGCTGCGCCGCCGCGCGACCAAGGCGTGGAAGGCGTTCAAGCTCTCGGCGGTGTCCTCGTTCACCTATGTCGAGACGGCGGGATTGCTGTTCGCCGGCAAGCTCGTCGGCGACAGCGCGCGGCTGACCCGCACGGTCACCGACCCGAACACTGACGGTCTCGACGCAAGCATCATCGGCCGCATCGGGCCGCGTCTTAAGACGAGCATGGTCGGCGGCCGGCTCACCGGTTTCGACGACGAACAGCGCGTCGCCATGGCCGAGGCGGTGCTGCGCGCGATGTCGATGACTGAAGGGTTCGCGCGGCTGGTGCTGCTTACCGGACATGGCAGCACGACCGTCAACAACCCGCACGCCTCGGGGCTCGATTGCGGCGCGTGCGGCGGCCATACCGGTGAGGCGAACGCGCGCGTCGCCGCCGCCATTCTCAACGATTCCGGCGTCCGCACCGGCCTTGCCGACAAGGGGATCGTTATCCCTGAGGATACGTGGTTCCTCGGCTGCCTGCACGATACGACGACCGACGAGGTCCGCATCTTCGATGCCGACGGATTGCCCATTTCGCACGCCGGTGATCTGGCCGGTCTGCGCGTTGCGCTCGCCAAAGCCTCGTCCTTGGCACGCGCCGAGCGAGCGCTGCTACTCGGCGTCAAGCAGACCGCGGACATAGATCATGCGGTGAAGGCCCGCAGCCGCGATTGGGCGCAGGTTCGCCCCGAATGGGGTCTCGCCGGCAACGCCGCGTTCATCGCCGCGCCGCGCGAACGCACCCGCGGGCTCGACCTCGGCGGCCGCGCGTTCCTCCATGACTATGAGTGGCGCAAGGACGACGGGTTCGGCGTTCTCGAACTGATCATGACCGCGCCGATGGTCGTCGCGAGCTGGATCAACCTGCAATATTACGGCTCGACCGTGAACAACCGCGCCTTCGGCAGCGGCAACAAGGTGCTCCACAACGTCGTCGGGCAATTGGGCGTGCTGGAAGGCAATTCCGGTGACCTGAAGGTCGGGCTGCCCTGGCAGTCGGTGCATGACGGCACACGGTTCGTCCATGAGCCGCTGCGGCTCAACGTCTTCATCGAAGCGCCCGAAGAGGTGCTCAGCCAGATGATCGCCGCCCATGGCGGCGTTCGCGAACTCGTCGACAATGGCTGGGTGCATCTGTTCCGGATCGATGAGGACGGCCGAACGATCCGCCGCTACGCCGGCGGTCTGTTGTGGGATGCTGTCGAATGACCGCGCGGCTCTCGCATCTGGCGCGGCTCGAATCCGAGGCGATCCATATCCTGCACGAAGCGGTAGCCGAAGCGCGCAAGCCGGTCATGCTGTTCTCGGCGGGCAAGGACTCGACCGTGATGGCGCATCTCGCCCTGCGCGCCTTCTATCCCGGTCCCCCGCCGTTTCCGCTGCTCCACATCGACTCGACCTGGGAATTTCGGTCGCTGCTCGACTTCCGCGATGCCTTCGCGCGCGAGCACGGGTTTGAGCTGATCGTCCACGCCAATGAGGAAGGTCGCGCCGCGGGGCTCAACCCCTTCGATCATGGCGACCGCTACACGCTGGCGATGCGCACCGAGCCGCTGAAGGCCGCACTCGACCAGGGCGGCTATGATATCGTCTTCGGCGGCGCCCGCCGTGACGAGGAAAAATCGCGGGCCAAGGAGCGGGTCTTTTCCGTTCGCGGCGCGGGGCATGTCTGGGAACCCCGCCAGCAGCGTCCCGAGCTCTGGCGCTTGTACAACACCCGGCTCGGCAAGAACCAGTCGGCGCGCGTCTTCCCGCTCTCCAACTGGACCGAGATCGACCTCTGGACTTACGCGCTCACTCACAACATCGCGCTCGCGCCGCTCTACTTCGCGATGCCGAGACCGGTGGTCGAGCGCGGCGGCGGACTGATCGTGGTCGATGACGAACCTCGCATGCGGCTGCGGGCCGGCGAGATCGTCGAAACAATGACGGTGCGCTTCCGCACTCTCGGCTGCTGGCCGGTCACCGCGGCGGTCGAATCGGAGGCGACCGACCTCAATTCCGTGGTTCGGGAGACACTGGCGGCCTCGGGCTCCGAGCGTCAGGGCCGGATCAGCGACGGTGAGGACGGCGGCTCGCTCGAGCAGAAGAAGCGCGAGGGGTATTTCTAGCGATGGCCAGCGCGCCCCGACCCTACAGGCAAGAGCCGGCGGTGCTCGCGACGATGCACGGCAAGGAGCGGGTGATCGCTCCATTGCTTGAGCGCGCGCTCGGCCTGCGGGTCCGGGTGAGCGATAGCATCGATACCGACCGCTTCGGCACCTTTAGCCGGGACGTCGAGCGGACCGGCTCGCAGCTCGATGCGGCGCGCGCCAAGATCGCAGCGGCGTTCGCAGACGCGCCCGACGCCCAGGTGGCGTTGGCCAGCGAAGGCAGTTTCGGTCCGCACCCCTACATTCCATTCCTCCCGTTCGCCCGTGAGATCGTGGTTCTCGCCGACCGCGCCTCCGGCCTCGAACTGATCGGGCATCATGCGAGTCCGACCACGAACTTCAGCCACGCGGTTGTATCGGACGTGGGTGCGGCCCGCGCCTTCGCGGACCGCGCGCAGTTCCCTGAGCACGGCGTGATCGTCATGGGCGCCATCGACGGCCAGCCGGCGCCGGCTCGCGCGCTGATCAAGAATATCCGCAACGCGGAGGACCTCGAAAATGCCGTCACGCAGGTGATCGGGATGTGCGGCGCGGGCTTTGTAGAGACCGACATGCGCGCGCACCGCAATCCGACGCGCATGCGGGCCATCAAGCGAGCGACCCTCGACCTGGTCCGTCGGTTCCGCAGCCCGTGCCCGGTTTGCGCAGCGCCCGGTTTCGCCGTGACCGAGCGCCTCGTCGGTTTGCCCTGTTCATGGTGCGGCGAGCCGACCTTGGCGATCAAGGCGGAGGTGCTGTCCTGCGCGGCTTGTGGCCACCGGATCGAGCGCCTGGCACCAGCAACAACCGCGGATCCCGGGCAGTGCAGTGGATGCAACCCGTGACGCCGTGATCCGAGAAAGGAGGTTCGAATGGGTATGTCCGTGCCGTCCAGTAATGAGCTGCGCGAGGCTGAGCGGCAGATTGAGTGGGTACTTGCTCATCCGCGCATGAGCCCCTGGCTCAAGGACGCGTTGCGATCGGCTATCGATCAGGATCCGATACAGATCATGAATGACCTCGAGGTGTTACGGCACGTGCTTAGTGCGCGATGTGAGGCGTCTGTCAGATTGTATCTTGAAGCCCCGGACGCTTCGTCGAGCGCGCGCGCGGATACATAAGAGCTACGTCGTACTCAATAAGGCACCGGGCGGGACGGCGCTGAGCATACCTCGCGGTGCGAGCGCCTGATCGAGCGAGCGCCCGGGCTACCTACACAAGTCGGCCGCGTCACAGTGCTCAACGCGTGAAGCCGAGCGCCAACCGAAGGCACAGCAGTAGCGTCATGGAATTGCGCCATCTCCGATACGTCGTCGCAGCCGCAGAGCGTGGCAGCTTTCGTCGCGCGGCAATTGCGCTCGACATTCGCGAATCCGCAGTCAGCCGACGTATCCGCGACCTAGAGGACGAGGTAGGCGTGGCTCTTTTCATTCGCCATCATGGCGGCGTCCGTCTCACGTACGCTGGCCAGCGATTTTTGTATCGCGCGCTTCGGGCATTGAATGAAATCGAGCGCGCAGCTGCCGATGCTGGGTCCTTCGGACGCGGCGAGGCCGGCACCGTTAGAATTGGGATCTTCACGTCGCTCGCCTCCGGATTCCTGCCCGATCTGCTGCGCGCCTATGTCAGCGCTAATCCAGGTGTTCGACCTGACCTGATCGAGGGCGGTCCCGCTGCGCACATTGCCGCCGTCCAGCGTCTTCATCTGGATATCGCTTTTCTGACGGGACAGCCCGTCGCCGAAGGTTGCGATGTGGCTCACCTATGGAACGAGCGGGTCTTGGCGGTCATGCCGAGCAAGCATGAACTCGCGTCGCTGCGTACACTCAACTGGATGCATCTTCGCGACCGGCACTTCATTCTCAGCGAGGACGACCCGGGGCCGGAAATTTATGACTATCTCGTCAAGCATCTCGGCGATCTCGGGCACCATCCAAGCATCGCGCGGCTTCGCGTCGGTAGGGATAATCTAATGCATCTCGTTGCGATGGGCCAAGGCCTAACGCTCGTTCATGAAGCGGCCGGAGCCGCAAGATTCCCGGGTGTCATCTACCGTCAGATCAAGGACGAAATCCTGCCCTTCTGCGCGATCTGGTCATCGAAAAACGACAACCCCGCGCTCAGACGATTGCTTAGCCTCGCTAGAACAATGTCCAGGAGCCTGCTGCCGAGTGTGCTTCTCTGCTTGGGCCTGCCAATTTATGGATTTGTGGGCTGATCGATATCACCGGGCACTTCGAGCTCTTGAAAACCCGCGATCGGTGGCGATAAAGCGCTGGACCATCGGAATGATGAGTTTGACCGGGTCGCCCACTGGTCGCCCGGTCTCGACAGCGAGCACCTCGGCGTAGGCCACCAAGTCCCGATGCACCGCGGCTGGCACCTCAAGCGACACCTTTACTGGCTTGTCGTCATCGAGCGCGCCGAGCTTTAGCTTCGCCATTTTCAACCTCCATAGGGTTCGAGGACGAGGTCGCGCGTGACGATGACCCGAACCGGGAAACCCGGCCGGATCGTCAGCGTGGGCGCGATGTTCAGCTGCCGCCGCACGATCTGCTGGCCGGCGTCATTGATCGTCGATTGCCCGCCGTCGCGGATTGCCTGCACCAGACGATCATTGTCGTCGGTAGCCAACTCCGCGCCAATGCCAAGCAATGTCGACAGCGCGGCGGCCTTGGCGAGGTCCCACCAATGATAGTCGACCCCGTCCTCCAAGCCGGCGTATCCTTCGGTGTCCGCGCCCGGTTGGCGCTCGAGCACTATCGAGCGGCCGTTCGGCAGGATGAGGCGGTTCCACACCAATAGCACCCGGCGCTGACCGAAACCGACGCCGTTGTCATACTGACCGATCAGGCGCGTGCCTTGCGGCACGAGCAGGATGCGGCCGGTCGGGCTGTCATAGACGTTCTCCGTCACCTGCGCGGTTATCTGCCCTGGCAGATCGGAGCGGATGCCGGTGATCAGCGCGGCCGCGATGACCGCTCCGGCCTGGAGGACGTTCGGGGACGCCGGCGCCGTTACCCGATCAGGCGCGACGGTGCGCCGGTCGGCGGCGGCGTTGAGGAAGGCGAGCTGCCGATCCTGGGCGGATGGCGTCGCAGGCGGCGGCGCGAGCCCGAGGCCGGTGAGATTGGGCAACGGCGGCGGCGCGGCGACCTCCGGTGCGACACCCGGCACGGATATGGTGCGACTCTCGGTCCCGGCGAACATCTTGCTCGTTCGCGCCGCCTCGATCTCCTGAAGCCGCCGCTGCTCTTCGGCGCTGATCCCAGGATTAGGCGTGGCGATACCGGGCGCCGGGACCGGCTGGCCGCGATTCTGAGCATCGAGCATCGGACGTCCCAAATCGCCCGGAAGCGACGGCCCCAACCGCGGCACCCCGCTATAGTCGCGGGGCAGACCGGCCAGCCCGTCGGCTGTTGAGCGGTTCTCAGTCGAATAGAGTTCCTCTCTCGGCCCGGAGCCATCACGGGTCTGGAGAGCGTAGATCAAGGCACCGCCGAGGCCGACACTGGCGACCACGCCGATTCCGGCCAGCGCCTTTCGCGACAGTCGGGTGACGCGCGGCGCCTCGCCGCGAAGCCGCATCGGGGCGGCCGCGTCCGCGACCGATCCGCCGAGTGGCGCATCCTCGTCCTCCTTCCGGGGCTCAGGCTCGCTCACGAGGTCGGCCTCCCGTCGGTGCGCACGATGCGGACGCGCCTTTGGGAATTCCCATTGCCGAACCGCAGCTCGGCGGCGGCGAACAGGCGATCGACGATGATGTGGTGGCCGCGGACGCGGTAGTTGACCAGTTCGGAGGTGTTGCCTTCCGGGCCGACGACAAACAGCGGCGGCATTTCCCCTTGGGCGATGCCACGCGGGAACTCGATGAACACCTGCCGCCCATCGTCGTAGGCGCGCAGCGGCCGCCACGGCGCTCGGTCGCCCTCGATCGCATAGCGGAAGTTGATGTTGGCTAGATCGACGCCAGAGGCGACCGGCTGCGCGGCTTCCGCCTGGGCATTTTGCCGACGCAGCGCGATGAGCTGATCCTGCGGATACTGCCAGGAGACCGAGGCCATATACGTCCGCTCGGTCGAGCGCAGTTCCATATGGTAGGTCCGCAGATTGGTGTTGATGATCAGGTTGGTCATCAGGTCAGCGCGCGATGGCTTGACCAGAATGTGGACCTGACGCGAGGCACCGGAGCCGCTTTCGGTATCACCAATGATCCAGCGCACGGTATCGCCGGCGGCGACGGGGCCTGCGCCGACGAGCTGCTCGCCGGGCTGGAGCGCGATGTCGGTGATCTGCCCGACGGCGGTATAGACCTGATAGAGCGCTCCGCCGGTGTATGGATAGACCTGCATAGCGTTGATGAAGCCGTCGCGGACGGGCTGGACGCGGGCGGCGGCGTTGGCCTGGTTCACCCGTGCCGCCGGGTCGGTGGCCTCCGGGGCGCGACGCGACGGTTCGACCGGTTTCATCTGGCCCGGCAGCGGCAGCGGACGGGAAAGTTCGACCACGGTGATGGGCGCGGGCGGGTCGACCGCGATCGTCGCCGGCGCGGCGTCGTCATAGGCGATCTCGGGCGGCTTTTGCGTGGTGGCGCAGCCAGCGAGCACCGTCGCCGCGAGCAGGGCCAGCGGCAAGGCGGATGTGCGGAACGACGGATTAGCGATTGCGGGTAAGGCCGGGTTTTCGGCTTTACGGAAAGACGGCTTCATTGCCCAAGCTCCCGTGACCAGTTGATGGCGTTGACGAAGATGCCGAGCGGGTTCTTCCGCAGACGCTCGGCGTCGCGTGGCGGCTGCACGACGATTGTCAGGATAGCGGTCCAGCGCGAGGTCTCGGCGAGCGAACCGTCCTGATAGCGGCGCTCGGTCCAGGCGACGCGGAAGCTGTCGGGCGAGGCGCGGATGACACTGGAGACATCGACCGCGATCTGCTGCGTGCCGACCTTGGTGAAGGGGTCGTTCGAGCGCGCATAGTCGTTGAGCGCCATCGCGCCGCGATCGGTGGTGAAGTCGTAGGCGCGCAGCCAGTTCTGCCGCACGATGATGGCGTCGGCGGGGATCGAGCGGACCTGCTCGATGAACCGCGCCAGATGCCAGGCGATCTGCGGATCGGTCGGGCGATAGTCGGCGACCGCCGGCGCGACGGCCTGCGACTGGCCGAGCCGATCAACCTGCACCACCCACGGCACGATGGTGCCGCGCGCCGACTGCCAGACCAGGGCGGAGGCAAACCCCGCCGACAGGATCAGCGAGCCGAAGGCCATCAAGCGCCAGTTCTTGGCCTGGACGCGGGCCGCGCCGATGCGGTCGTCCCAGACCTGGGCGGCGCGTTGGTAGGGCGTCTCGGGCTCGGGCGCCTTGCCGTAATGGGTGGAGGGTCGTTTGAACATCAGCGGTCACTTTCGGCGAGGTTGACTGAAGAGCCGCCGCCGTGTGCATCGCCGGCGCGGACGGCGTGGGCGGCGGCCTGGACGCCGTGCGTCAGGGACTGGGAGCGCTTCATGCGCCGGGCCCAGGCGGGGGCGCCGCCGGACCCTCCGGATGAAGACGAGGCTGTATCGGCGGCGTCGCTACCGATCGTGCCCTTGGTCGAGGAGCCTCCGGTCGCCTCGAAGGCGGCCATGCCGCCCTCGTTGAAACTCGAACGCATGCTCTCGGCGGCGCGAGAGGTGGCCCGGCGAAGCGGCGAAGTCGCGGCGCTGGCGCCGGCACGGGCGACGCCGCCGAGTCCCGACGCGACACCTGACGCGCCGGACTGACCGGCGGCGCCGAGGCTGTAGGCGGTGGAGGCTCCACCCGCCATGGCCGCACCGCCCCGCGCGGCGGCGGCCGCACCGCCGGCCAGGGCGCCAGCGCCGCCAGCGGCTGCGCCGAGTGCCGCGCCGCCGGCCGCGACCATGCCGCCTGCAGCGAGGGCGGTGCCAACCGCTGCACCGGCGCCGAGCTGGGGGCCGCCAGAGACGAGGCCGTTGGCGATGCCGGGGCCGAAGATGCCGAGGCCGAGCAATGACAGGGCGGCGAGGACGATCGCCATCGCCTGGTCGATCGTCGGGGTCTGGCCTCCGAAGCCGGCGGTAAACTGCGAGAACAAGGTCGAGCCGATGCCGATGATGACCGCGAGCACGAGCACCTTGATGCCCGAGGAGATGACGTTGCCGAGCACCCGCTCGGCCATGAAGGCGCTCTTGCCGAACAGGCCGAAGGGAATCAGCACGAAGCCGGCGAGCGTCGTCAGCTTGAACTCGATCAGTGTGATGAAGAGCTGCACGGCGAGGATGAAGAAGGCGAGCAGGATCAGCGCCCAGGCGAACAGTAGGCAGGCGATCTGGATGAAGTTCTCGAAGAACGAGACCCACCCCATCAGGCTCGAGATGGATTCGAGCAGCGGTCGGCCGGCGTCGAGTCCGGTCTGCGCGACGCGCCCCGGCCGCATGAGATCCGCGACGGTGAAGCCCGTGCCCGACGCCTTCAGGCCAAGCCCGGCAAAACTCTCGAAGACGATGCGGGCGAGGTTATTCCAGTTGCCGATGATGTAGGCGAAGACCCCGACGAACAGGGTCTTCTTGATCAGCCGCGCCAGGATGTCGTCGTCGGCGCCCCAGCTCCAGAACAAGGCGGCGAGCGTCACGTCGATGACGATCAAGGTCGTGGCGATGAAGGCGACCTCACCGCTCAGCAGGCCGAAGCCGCTATCGATATAGCGGGTGAAGACCTCGAGGAACTGGTCGATGACGCCGGTGCCGCCCATCTATCAAAGTCCTTCGGCGGGCTGGCGTGGCGCGGGCGCGACGCCGAGAAAGCGGTCCCGGGTTGCGGCCCAGACGCGAAGGCATTCCGTGTCGCGCGCGGCGGTTTCGCCGAGCAGCTGGCAGCGGCGCTGCGCCGCGCGCAGTGGATCGGTGGCCGTCTCTTGAACCCGCGCAGACACTGCGGCCGCGGGTTCCTCCTCCTTCCGGGTCATCTCGATCGCGGTCGCGGTGATGGCCACCGCGACGAACACGATCGCGCCGATCCGGGCGAACAGCTTGCCGTCCATCGGCCCTACCTCAGTTGCCATTCGGGAACATGCGGGCGTTGCCGGGCTGGTAGCCGACGCCGGGGGTCAGGAATCGCCGGCGCTGTTCGCGGCCCTGTTCGGTGGCCGCGGCGCGTTCGGCATCGGAAAGCGCCTGGGCGCGCCCGTTGGCGGCGACGACGGCAGTGAGGTCGGCGAGCTGCTGCGCCTGGAGCGCGAGCAGCTGATTGCCGGCCTGTGTCGCTTGCAGTGCGCCCGTCGCGCCCTGGCTCTGGCCGACCAGCGCCGACATCTGCGAGCGGTTGGTGTCGATGTTGCCGACGACGCCGGCCTGAACGCGCATGGCGTCCTGCAAGCCGCCGACGGTGTTCTGCCAGCGCTCGCGCGCACCCGCGACGAGCTGGGCGTCCGAGGCTGACATCGAGGCGTTGCCGTAGGTGGTGCGGAACGCCTGGTCGATGTTCTGGACGTTGTAGGCGATGCGTTGGGCCTCGCCGAGGAGCTGCTGGGTTCGCTGCACCGACTGTTGGAGCTGCTGCAACGACGAATAGGGAAGGCTCGCCAGGTTGCGCGCCTGATTGATCAGCCCCTGCGCCTCGTTCTGCAGCGAGGTGATCTGGTTGTTGATCTGCTGTAGCGCCCGAGCCGCCGACAGGACATTCTGGGTGTAGTTGCTCGGATCCCAGACGGTGATCTGTGCCGCTGCGGGCTGGAGGAGCAGCGGCGAGAACATGGCCGGGAGGGCGAGAATGGACGCGGCGAGAAGCGCCGCGCGCGAGCGACTGAGGGTCATGACGGTGTCTCCAGGTTGGTGAGGTCGGGAATGAGGTCGGCGGCCCAGCCGACGTCGCGGTGGCGCAGCCAGGCGGTGAGGAAGTCGCTTTGGCCATGCTCGGCCATGATCCGCGCGATGGCGGCCTGATCGGTCTTCGCCGACGCTGCGCAAAGCGCCAGCGCGACGTCACCAAGGCCGAGCTCGAACAGCCGGTTGCCGCGGCGCGACTGGCAATAATAGTCGCGCTTCGGCGTGGCGCGCGCGAGGATCTCGATCTGGCGATCGTTGAGCCCGAAGCGGCGATAGATCGCGGTGATCTGAGGCTCGATCGCGCGCTCGTTCGGTAGCAAGAGCCGGGTCTGGCAGCTTTCGATGATCGCCGGCGCGATCACCGAACCATCGATGTCGGACAGTGACTGGGTGGCGAAAACGACGCTGGCGTTCTTTTTGCGCAGCGTCTTCAACCATTCGCGCAGCTGCCCGGCGAAGCCCTCGTCGTCGAGCGCCAGCCAGCCCTCGTCGACGATCAGCAGAGTCGGCCGACCGTCGAGCCGGTCCTCGATGCGGTGGAAGAGATAGGCAAGCACGGCGGCGGCCGCGCCGGTGCCGATCAACCCCTCTGTCTCGAACGCCTGGACGTCGGCTTCGCCGAGCTGCTCGCTCTCGGCGTCGAGCAGCCGACCATAGGGGCCGCCGACGCAATAGGGCTGCAAGGCGCGCTTGAGCGTCTGCGACTGGAGCAGGACCGACAGGCCGGTCAGCGTGCGTTCCGCGACCGGCGCCGACGCGAGCGAGGTCAGCGAGGACCAGAGATGCTCCTTGACCTCGGGCGTGATGGCGATGCCTTCGCGCAGCAGGATGGCGACGATCCAGTCGGCGGCCCAGGCACGCTCGTAGGTGTCGTGGATGCGGGCGAGCGGCTGGAGCGAGACGGAAGCGTCCGCGCCTTCGGTCAGGCCGCCGCCGAGATCGTGCCAGTCGCCGCCCATGGCAAGCGCCGCGGCGCGGATCGAGCCGCCGAAATCGAACGCGAAGACCTGAGCGCCGGAATAGCGCCGGAACTGCAGCGCCATCAGCGCCAGCAGCACCGACTTGCCGGCGCCGGTCGGCCCGACCACGAGCGTGTGGCCGACATCGCCGACGTGAAGGGATAACCGGAACGGGGTCGAGCCTTCGGTCTTCCCGAAGAGCAGAGGGGGCGCTGCAAAATGCTCGTCCCGTTCCGGCCCCGCCCACACCGCCGAGAGCGGGATCATGTGGGCGAGATTGAGCGTGGAGACCGGCGGCTGCCGGACATTGGCGTAGACATGACCGGGCAGCGAGCCGAGCCAGGCGTCGGCGGCGTTGATGGTCTCGGCCATAGCGGTGAAATCGCGACCCTGGATGACCTTTTCGACCAGCCGCAGCTTCTCGGCGGCGATGCGCGGATCGTTATCCCAGACTGTCACGGTCGCGGTGACATAGGCCTGGCCGGCATAGTCGGCGCCCAGCTCCTGCAGCGCCACGTCGGCGTCGGCAGCCTTGTTCGCCGCGTCGGTATCAACGAGCGCCGAGGCCTCGTTGGTCATGATCTCCTTGAGGATGGCGGCGATCGACTTGCGCTTGGCGAACCATTGCCGCCGGATCTTGCTCAGCAGCTTGGTGGCGTCGGTCTTGTCGAGGAGGATCGCTCGCGTCGACCAGCGATACGGAAACGCCAGCCGGTTGAGGTCGTCGAGCAGGCCCGGCGTCGTGGCGGTCGGGAAGCCGACGATGGTCAGCACTCGGAGGTGAGCATGGCCGAGACGCGGCTCGAGACCGCCGGTGAGCGGCTGATCGGCCAGCAGCGCGTCGAGATACATCGGCGTTTCGGGTACGCGTACGCGCTGGCGCTTGGTCGAGACGCACGAGTGCAGGTAGGTGAGTGTCTCGCCGTCATCGAGCCAATGGCACTCGGGCATGAAGCCCTCGACCAGCTGCAGGACGCGGTCGGTGCGGTCGGCGAAGCCGCGCAGCACCTCGTGCGGATCGACGCCTTTTGCGGCCTTGCCCTCATAGAGCCATGACTCCGCTCGCGCGGCGTCCTCGGCCGGTGGCAGATAGACGAAAGTCAGGAAGTAGCTCGACTCGTAGTGCGCGGCGTCTTCCTCGAAGTCGGCCTTGCGCTCGGCGTCGACCAGCGCGGACGCCGCGTCGTGGAAACGGCTGGCGGGATAGGCATCCACGCCGTGGCGCTGCGCCTCAACGAAGATCGCCCAGCCGGAACCGAGGCGGCGGAAGGCGTTGTTGAGGCGTCCGGCGACCGCGACCAGCTCGGCGGCGACGGCGGAATCCAGGTCCGGTCCGCGGAAGCGCGCGGTGCGCTGGAAGCTGCCGTCCTTGTTGAGCACGACGCCGTCACCGGCCAGCGCCGCCCAGGGCAGGAAGTCGGCGAGTCGGGTGGCGGTGCGACGATATTCGGCGAGGTTCAGCATGACCGGCCTCAGACGCTCAGATGACCGGGGATGCGCAGGTGGCGGCGCACGACCTCGACGAACAGCGGGTCGCGCTTGGCTGCCCAGACCGCCGCCGCATGGCCGATCACCCACAGCCCCAGGCCGACCAGCCAGAGGCGCAGGCCGAGGCCGAGCGCCGCGGCCAAGGTGCCGTTGAGGATAGCGATCGAGCGCGGCGCGCCACCGAGCAGGATGTGCTCGGTGAGGGCGCGGTGGACCGGCACGGTGAAACCAGGAACGCTGTCCATCAGACAAGCGCCCCGCCACCGAAGGAGAAGAAGCTCAGGAAGAACGAACTTGCCGCGAACGCGATCGACAGGCCGAACACGATCTGGATCAGCTTGCGAGCACCGCCCGACGTGTCCCCGAACGCGAGTGTCAGGCCGGTGATGATGATGATCATCACCGCGATGATCTTGGCGACCGGACCTTCGATCGACTGCAGGATCGACTGCAGCGGGGCCTCCCACGGCATCGACGAGCCCGAGGCATGGGCAGCGGGCGCCAGCATCATGCTGACGACGAACATCGACATGGCCGTCGCAAGACGGCGGCGGACGCTTAAGGCACGACGGATCATGAAGGCTCTCCTGATGGAACGGGCGTTGCGTGGGTGACGCGGTAGTCGCCATCGGGGCCGAGGCCGTCGATGCGGGCGAGCTCGGCGAGGCGGCGCTGCGCGCCGCGGCCGGAAAGCACCGCGACCAGGTCGATGGTTTCGGCGATGAGGGCGCGTGGAACAGTGACGACGGCTTCCTGGATCAACTGCTCCATGCGGCGCAGCGCGCCGATCGCGGAGCCGGAATGGATCGTGCCGACGCCGCCAGGATGGCCGGTGCCCCAGGCCTTGAGCAGGTCGAGCGCCTCGGCGCCGCGAACCTCGCCGATGGGAATCCGGTCGGGCCGCAGCCGCAGCGAGGAGCGCACCAGATCCGACAGCGAGGCGACGCCGTCCTTGGTACGCATGGCGACAAGATTGGGCGCTGCGCATTGCAACTCGCGCGTGTCCTCGATCAGCACGACGCGGTCGTCGGTCTTGGCGACTTCGGCGAGCAGCGCATTCGTCAGTGTGGTCTTGCCGGTCGATGTGCCCCCGGCGACGAGAATGTTGCGTCGCTCGGCGACCGCCAGTCGAAGCATGTCCGCCTGGTCGGCGGACATGATGCCGGCGGCGACATAGTCGCCGAGCGTGAAGACCGCGACGGCGGGCTTGCGGACGGCGAAGGTCGGGGCGGTAACGACCGGCGGCAGAAGCCCCTCGAACCGCTCCCCCGTCTCGGGCAGCTCGGCGGAGACGCGCGGGGAACCGGGATGGACTTCGGCGCCGACGTGATGGGCGACCAAGCGCACGATGCGCTCGCCATCGGCGGGCGACAGGCGCTCCCCCGTATCGGAGAGGCCTTCGGAAAGGCGGTCGATCCAGAGCCGGCCATCGGGGTTGAGCATCACCTCAACGACGCCCGGATCCTCAAGGAATCCGGCGATGGCAGGACCAAGCGCGGTGCGCAGCATGCGCGCGCCCCGGATCGTCGCTTCGGATTTGAGGTGAGAAACCGCCATGTCGTCCCCTTGCCTTCAGGGACCGTTCGGCCGGCCCTGGATCGGGGATCAGTAGAAGAGGCAGAAAATCGGGCGGTTCAACAAGAATAGATCGTCGTAGTAGGCTGGCGTGCAAACACAGGCGAACGGCGGACCGTCGCGAAACGACGCGTCGACGCTCACGGTCTGGTAGCTATGGTCCGAACTCAAAACGCAGCCGGTGGCGCTTGAACTCGGCTTAGTGGATTGCGGACATGCAGGTTTTGCTTTGACGGTTGGCGCAGCGCTCAAAGAGTCAGGCTGACGTCAACGGGCGGACGCGGCCTTGAACACTTCGAGCTGGGCCTTGAAGGCGCGCTTGTAGGCAGGCCGCGCTTCGCCTCGTGCCACATACCTGGCGAGATTGCCATACTCTTCGACGATGCCCGATCCCTCCAGTCGGCGCAGGACCAAGACCATCATGATATCGGCGGCACTGAAGTCTCCGTCGATCCAGTCGGAGACACCGAGGCGCGCGGAGAGGTCGCCCAAGCGGTTACGAACGTTCGTCTCGATCATCTCCTTATGATCGTCGCGCCAGCTTTTGTCTTGCTCGAAGTACTGCGCCATTTCCCACTCCACGATCGGCGGCTCGACCGTGTTGAGCGCGGCGAACATCCAGGTGACCGCGCGCGCTCGAGCATTTGCGTCCTTCGGGAACAGCCCGCTATGGCGCTCGGCAATGTGGAGAATGATCGCACCCGATTCAAATAGCGTCAGTTCGCCTTCCTCGTAGGTCGGAATGCTCCCGAACGGATTGCGCGCCCGGTGCTCAGGCTCCTTGAGTGCCTTCATGGACACTAGGCGTACGTCATAAGGCCGACCGACTTCTTCCAGCGCCCATCGCACCCGCATATCCCGCGCCAGTCCCTGACCTTCATCGGGAGAGCATTCGAAGGCTGTGATCGTCGGTATCATCGATGTTCCCCTATTTCGGCCGAGAGCTTCTTCGCGATTAACGGGAATAACGCGTTCGCGTTCCGATACCTGCCTGAACAAAGGGCTTGAATACCGAGCGAAACGCTGAGCCTGGAATGCCGCGTTCGTCGTCGTCTCGGGCCGTTTACGAATGATTGCCGAGCGCTAGTCCTGCGTTGCTTCATCGTCGCCAAACTCTGGCACGAAATCGTCCGGAATTTCCCGCAGGAAGCTTTGGCCCTTCTGCAGCCGTTTGCCGAGCGCCTCGACGAAGCCCTCGAAGCGTTCGCGGCCCTTGATCTGGGCGGCGGCTTGTGCGTCGCCTGGCAGTGGCGGCGTGATCGTCAACCAGAAGCGGACGAACAGCGCCAAGGTGTCGGCGGTGACGCCGAGATCGCGCTCGATGCGTTGGGCCTGCCGCGAGAGCCTGTCCATGCGGCGGGTGAAGGCGGCCTCGCGCCGATCGGCGGCATCGGGCGACAGAAATGACGCCACCGCCGCTTCGACGATGGCCGATCGCGAGATCTTCTTGCGCTCCGAGAGTTCGTTGATCCGGCCAATCATCTCGACAGGTAGGGTGAGGTTTAGACGGTCCCGCATCGCCGTATCCTACAGGTCCATGCCGTCATTGGGGTCGAGCGAGACCTGCCGCGCGACGCCGGTCATCTGACGGCGCAGCGCCTGACGCTGGCGGGCAACGTCCTCCGGCTCGTCGTCGAACAGGACCGCGAACTCTTCCGCCGGTTTCGGCTCGGCCGTCTCCTTGGCGATCGCGACATGGTCGGGAAGTTCGGGTTCGCGGCGCAGACCGCTATTGGCCTTATCGCCCTCCGCCTTCGCCACCTCGGCCAGCAACGCCGCGTCGGGTTCTTGTGGGACAAGCGCTGACCAGCCATCGGCCCTTGCTGTACGGACCCCTTTCTGCGGATCGGGCGGCGACAGCACGCGCTCCCTCAATCGGTCATCTTCGTAGTAGCGTGCCTTCTTCGCCCGAATCGGCGGCGTGCCTGCGACCATGACGATCTCGTCGGCGGGCGGCAGCTGCATCACCTCGCCGGGGGTAAGCAGCGGGCGGGCGGTCTCGGAGCGCGACACCATCAAGTGGCCGAGCCACGGCGAGAGCCGATGCCCGGCATAGTTCTTCATCGCTTTCATCTCGGTCGCGGTGCCGAGCGCGTCGGAGACGCGTTTCGCCGTCCGCTCGTCGTTGGTGGCGAAGCTGACCCGGACATGGCAGTTGTCGAGGATCGAGTTGTTCGCTCCGTAAGCCTTTTCGATCTGGTTCAGCGATTGCGCGATCAGGAAGCTCTTGATTCCGTAGCCGGCCATGAAGGCCAGTGCCGACTCGAAGAAGTCGAGGCGGCCGAGCGCCGGGAATTCATCGAGCATCATCAAAACGCGATGCATGCGCTCCTTGGCGTGCAGATCCTCGGTCAGGCGTCGACCAATCTGATTGAGCACCAAGCGGATGAGCGGCTTAGTCCGCGAGATGTCGGACGGCGGCACGACGAGATAGAGCGTCGCCGGCCGCCGAGCGGCGATCAGGTCGGCGATCCGCCAGTCGCAGCGGCTTGTCACCTGGGCGACGACGGGATCACGATAGAGGCCGAGAAACGACATGGCGGTCGACAGCACGCCCGAGCGCTCGTTGTCGGACTTGTTCAGCAGCTCGCGTGCGGTGGACGCCACAACGGGATGCGGCCCGGCTTCGCCCAGATGCGGCGTCGTCATCATCGCCTTCAGCGTCGCCTCGATCGGCTGCTTCGGATCGGAGAGGAAGCCGGCGACGCCGGCGAGCGTCTTGTCCGCCTCGGCGTAGAGGACATGCAGGATCGCGCCGACCAGCAGCGAGTGGCTGGTCTTTTCCCAGTGATTGCGCTTGTCGAGGGAGCCCTCCGGATCGACCAGCACATCGGCGACGTTCTGCACGTCGCGGACTTCGTAGGCGCCGCGGCGCACCTCGAGCAGCGGGTTGTAGGCCGACGAGTTGGGGTTGGTCGGATCGAACAGTAGCACGCGACCATGTTGTGCGCGGAAACCAGCGGTGAGCTGCCAGTTCTCGCCCTTGATATCGTGGACGATGGCCGAGCCCGGCCAGGTCAGCAGCGACGGCACCACCAGGCCGACGCCCTTGCCGCTGCGCGTCGGCGCGAAACAGAGCACATGCTCCGGCCCATCGTGGCGCAGATAGTCGCGGTCCAGCTTGCCCAGCACCACACCATCGGCGCCCAGGAGACCGGCCGCCTTCACCTCTCCCTTCTCGGCCCACCGCGCCGAGCCGTAGGTCTCGGCGTTCTTGGCCTCTCGCGCTCGCCAGACCGACATGCCGATGGCGACCGCGATCGAGATGAAGCCGCCCGATGCGGCGATATATGCGCCCTCGACGAAGACCGACGGCGCATAGGCATCGTAGAAATACCACCACCAGAAGAAGGCGGGCGGATAGTAGATCGGCCAGCCGGCGAGCTCGAACCAGGGCCGACCCAGCTGGGGCTGGAAGCCGAGCTGCCACGCCGTCCATTGAGTCGCCCCCCATGTCGTCAGCAGCACGATCAGGACGACGATGGTGATCTGGCCCCAGAGGATTTTGGTCGCGGACACGGGCGTTGCTCCTTTTCTCTTGATGGCTAGAGGCCGAGGTCGCGCTTGCGCCCCAGGCTCCATTCGATGCCGCCGCCGTCGCGGGCGACGCCGGCGATGTGATGGCCGAGCTTGCGTTCGATCTCGCGTGACCAGGGCACGAGCTGGAAGCCGAGGCCGTTGTCGAGCATGGCGAAGCGGCCCGAAGAGAGATTGAGGCGCTGGCGATAGACGCCGGAAACATGCTCGCCGGCTGCGGCCTTCACATGCGGCAGACCCGTTTCGGTCGAAAGCTTTTCGCCTACGGCGTCGAGTTCGCGGCGGCGCAGCGTACTCAGCAGATCGCGCTGGAGAATGACGCGCTGGCCCTGGCGGCGGGCGAGCCCTTGGTCAGCGAGATGCTCGGTGCGGGCCTGCAGGGCGTCGCGCGCCTCGCGGCCGAACCCGGCCATGGAAAGTGGCGTCGGCTCGCGCTCGACGAGACGATGGTCGAGCCAGGTGGCGCCCGGTGCGGTGATCTGGCTTCGCAGGTCGAGATCGGATCGGGTGGCGAGCACGAGCGTCGGTCGCTCGTCCTGCGGCCCACCGAAGCGCCGAACCTCGACGATGCCGCCATTGGGCGGGGCGTGCTCGAAGGCTTCGATGCCGCGGAAGCGGATATGGTGGGCGCGGCCGTCCGTGCCGTCGATTACGGCATAGGCTTCGCCGGTCAACTCGTCATGCAGGCCCTTGTCGACCAGCCGGCCGACGATCGGCGAACCCGGCTGGCCGTCAATGACATAGTCGGCGACACCGCGATCCTGGCCGCGCTCGGTGAAGGCGCGGTGCATCGTCTTGATGATGTCGCCGCGCAGGCCGAGGTCACGAAGCTGGCGTTCGGCTTCGAGCCCGACCATCCACTCGCCGGGACCGGTCGCAGCGGCGAGCCCCATCTTCTCCAGATGCTGGAGCCGGCCGATCATCAGGCGGCGGATCTCGGGATCGGCGGGGCAGCGTGCCTCGGGCCGCAGATCGACGAGGCCGACCTCGTCGGCGTGGCCACGGATCTCGAAGTCGAGGCGTGTCCACCGCTCGGCGGTGACTTCCTGCTCCAGGGCGTTGCGGATGTCGTGCTCTGGCTTTGGGCCAAGCTCGATCGCCACCAGGTCCTCGGCGCGCGAGCGCAGGCCGCGGCTGATATAGTCGCGCGAGATCACTAGGTCGGCGCCGGTCTCATCCACACCGCGCACGAGCAGATGGACGTGCGGGTTGTCGGTGTTCCAGTGGTCGACCGCGACCCAGTCGAGCCGCGTGCCCAGGTCAGTCTCCATCTGCTGCGCGAGGTCGCGCGTAAACGCCTTGAGGTCGGTCAGATCGCTGGCATCCTCGGGCGAGACGATGAAGCGGAAATGGTGCCGGTCGTCCTTGCACCGCTCGGCAAAGGCGAGATCGTCGGCGCGATCGGAGCCGGCGTCGAACATGACGCCCCTCTCGCCGTCGCGGCTGACACCCTCGCGCTTGAGGTAGGACAGATGCGCCGACAGCGGTGCCGAGCGAAACGATCGGCCCTGGTGGCGGGCGACGCGCGCCTTGACGACGACGCGGCGGGTCGAGCTGAACAGACGGCTGCGGCTGAAACTGCCCCGCCCACGGCCGAAGGTCGAGCGGCCATAGTTGGACACCCGTCGGCCCGACGTCGGCGCGCCGACATGCCCCGATTTCTTCGCGGCCCGCAGCACCTGATTGAGGAAGCGTTTCGCCTTCGGGACGCGCGTGGTCTTGATGCGGCCTGGCCGGACCCGGAAGTCACTATCGCCCTCGCTCATGAGGCTGCCCCGGACATCGGCGTTTGAGGCGCGTGCATATGGAAGCGTTGAAATCGCTCAAAAAAACCGGGCTTCATGCCCGCGACCGACCGCCATGCACACGAAAACGCAAGCCTCGTCAGAGGCTTACAGCGTTTCGGGCATGGGCTTTTATCTCGCCATCCTTCGATCGTGCTGCCTGCCTTCCGCCTCAACGCTCTCCATCGAACGCCACGGCCCGCCAGGGTGCGATTTCGCCATGATGCGGTCATCGCGGGTCTCCAGCGTCGGATCGCGCGACGAAGAGACCGGCGGACTGCGGCGCGTTTGCACGAACCGCACGCACCGGGTTTGCGGTCGGAGGGTCGGCCGAGCGACTTTCGGGCAGCGCTGGATCGGCGGATGCAGCGCTTTCGGGGCGCGCGACGAACAGCGGCGCGCGCGTCCAGGCATTGGGATCGGCGGCGGCGACGGTGATCGGACCGGAGAGGTCACCGCCGCCGAAGGAAGGGACCAACGAAGCGACATAGGCGCGGGTCTCGGCCGGAAGCGGGCGACCGGCCAGATACTCCTCGTAGCGTCCGGGGCCCGCATTATACGCTGCGAGAAAGCCCGGCGACCCGTATCGGTCGAACATCTCGCGCAGATACGCCGCGCCCGCCAGGATGTTGTCGCGCGGATCGAAGGGGTCACTGCCGAGACGATAGCGGGTGCGCAGCTCGGCCCATGTGGCAGGCATGATCTGCATCAATCCCATCGCGCCGGCCGACGAGATCGCGCGCACATCGCCGGCGCTTTCGGCGCGCATGACCGCCCGGATCCAGCGCTCGGGCAACCCGAACCGCTGCGCCGCCTCGGCGATGAAGCCGGCGTGGGGAACGGTGCGGGATGCGCGCGCGATGGAGACATCCTGTGCGTTCGCGGTGGCGCACGGCGGCACCGCGAACAGCAGCCCGGAAAGGAGAAGGAGGGCCGTGCGTCCGACGGTAGTCGACTGTCGGACGACAGGGTCTCGATGCGGAGCCGACATCGCTCAGTCCCGCTCGGCGCGCTTGGGCGGCCGGTTCCAGTGCAGGCCCCACGCCGATTTATTGTCGGCCGACTGGAAGAGATTCGCGCGGATCGGATGACCGAAGGTCGGATCGTCGATCTGCAGCGAGACATAGTCGCCGGCCTTCTCGCCGGTGCGCTTCCAGCCCGCGCCGACTTCCGGGCCGACCTCCTGTCGCTCATCGGCGGCGCCGAGGTGGATGCGATAGTCCGGCGCATTCTCGGCGTCGGAGTGCTCGGCGGGGACGAGCACCAGCTCGACATCGATGACGAGCGTGCGGATGCGTCCGGCGTAACCGCTCTGGGTGCTGTGGAATTGACCGATCAGGGACATGGGTGGCTCCTCGGGTGTGCGGTGGGAGAGGTCATGGGCACGCCGTCACCGCGTCGGCGCGCGCCAGACGAAGCGGCCATCGCCGTCCTCGTCGGTGTAGAGGGGGGTGGCCCGGCCGATGATCGCGGCGGCGGGCAGCGGTCCGAAATAGCGACCGTCGAGGCTGTCGCGGACTTGGGCGTTCACCAGGAAGACTTCGCCGTCCGCGATGCGCCGGCAGCCCCGCCAGACCGGCAGTTCGCAACCAAACCGGTCGCGCTCCAGCGCCGCGGCCATGGGCAGTCCGTCGACCGTGATCGTGCGTCCGATGCGGCAGACCCGCTGTCCCGGAAGGGCAACGACCCGCTTCAACAGCGGCACGCCGCGCGCCAGATAGCCGCGTTGTTCGAGGAAGGCCGCCAGCGGTTCGGGAGCGTCCAGGGCGACAAGATTCGTCACCTCGATGCGCTCGGCGGGACGGATCAAATAGAGGCCGATCGGCGTGCTGGCGGAGGCGTTCCAGATCAGCTTTGGCGCGATCTGGACGGCGGACACGCCGACGATCGTCAGCACCGCGGCAGCCGTCACGATGACGTATCCGCGCCGGCTCATGGCGCGATGCTCCGACGCAGCAGCCAGGCCCGATGCTGCTCGAGGCTGTACGCCCGTGGCTCATGGCCGGCCACGAGCCGGTTGTGGATGTGGCGCCAGTGGTCGGGCGCGATGTCGATCGGATCGAGCCCGAGCGCGTCGATCGCGTCGATCATGTGCAGGACGCGTTCGACCTTCGGCCAGCCCTCGATCTTCAGCAGGATGTCGCCACCAGGACGCACGAACGGCAGCGTCTGATAGGGCTCGCCCGATGCGACCGTGCGCACCACGTCGATCCGCGACACGACCGTGCCGAAATCATTGGCGGCCCAGCGCACGAAGGCGAAGATGCTGCCGGGCGCGAACGACAGGACGCGCCGCCGGCGATCGAGGATCTGTTCGTGCGTTTCGCGGCCGAACCGGATCCAGTATTCGATCTTCTTTTCGACCCAGGTCAGTTCGACATGCGTCGATGCGTCGGATCGACAGTGCGACGTCGAGGCGCCGCCGATGATGCGAATGCCGCTCATGGCTGCTCTCCTTCGGTCGTCGGGAATTCGCGTGCGAGCAGATCGCGCAGCATGTCGGCGACCGTGACGCCGCGCCGGAAGGCGCTGACCTTGATGCGGCCGCGTAGCTCGGGCGTGACGTCGATCGTCAACCGGGCGGTGAAGCCGCTGGCGTCACTTGCGCGCGCCAGCGGCGCATCCGCCGCCTTCACCCAGTGCTCGGCGGATGGGGCGGGCTCTGCGGGACGCGCGGCGAAACCATGCCTGGGTGCGCGCGCGGTCATCGCGGAATCCTCCCCACCTCGGCGGCGAAAGCGACGATTTCCCGCGCGGCCCGGCTGTCGGCGTCGACCTCGAAGGCGAGCCGGCCGGATTGCGCCGCGTCGGCGAAGGCGACGCGCTGACCGATGATCTGAGCGAGCACCGGCGGATCGTGTTCCGCAAGCGTCTCGGCCGTCTGACGGGCGATCACGGTGCGCGCGGCGCAGCGATTGAGGACGAAGCGGGCGGCCAGCTGCGGGCGATAGACGCGCGCCTCGCCGAGCATCGCCAGCATCTCGGCCGACGCCCATCCGTCGAAGGGCGACGGCTGGACGGGGATCAGCACCAGGTCGGCCGCCAGCAGCGCCGAGCGCATCAGCCCGGCGACGCGCGGCGGTCCGTCGATGACCACATGGTCGGCGTCGCGCGCCAGTTCCGGCGCTTCGCGGTGGAGTGTGTCGCGCGCCAGACCGACGACACCGAACAGCCGCTCCAGCCCTTCCCGGCCGCGCTGCTGCGACCAGTCGAGTGCCGAGCCTTGCGGGTCGGCGTCGACCAAAGTGATACGGCTGCCTTCGCGCGCCCATTGCCCGGCGAGATGCAGCGCCAGCGTCGTCTTCCCAACGCCGCCCTTCTGGTTGAGGAGCGCGACGATCATGACGCGCACCCACCGAGCCGCGGCGCGTTATCCGCAGATGTGCAAAAGCGTGGTCGCGTTAGAAAGATTCCGAAGGAATCTTGGTTAGATAAGTTACGGCGCTCGCAAGCTGCTGAATCCGCGTGAGGAATCGACGATTCCGGTCCCCGATAGCACGAGGATCGGGTCCCCGGTGGCACGATAGCGCCGGTCCCCGATAGCACGAGGCGATTCACAGCTTGTCCCCAGGGCGAGACGTCGAGCGACGCCGACGGCGCGGCGTGCCGAGCGCGTCGGGATCGATCGGTGCGAAAGACAGAATGTCCGGACGGTTTGGGCACTGAGCGACGCTCAGGCGGTAGCCCGGCAATGGCTGCCGCCGGACGATATCGCGCAGGTCGTAGGCGAAGTGCTTGAGCGGCGAGAGGCTGCCGGACTTGGCGTGCAGATGCGCGAAGTCGAAGCTCCAGCCGTGCGCTTGCCGGCCGCCATGCTTGCGCACGAGCCGGTAAAGCCAGCGCTCGAGCCCGCCGGTCAGATCGAAATAGGCGCGGTCGATGGTCAGCACGAGCGCGTCGTCGAGGACGGCGGCGTAGAACCAGTCGGGGACGATCAGCTCGAGGCCGAGCGGCCTACCGTGGGCATCGGCCTTCTCTTTCCACTCGTTGATCCAGGAGAAGCGATGCATCCGCCGCTCGGTCGGCTGGCGGATCGAGGTGGCGATGGTGGTCGACTGCAGCCGGTCGAGCGCGGCTTTGAGGCGGTCGTAGTCGCGAAGTGAAACACCACGGCCGATGAAGTTCAGAATTTCGTAGGGCGTCGTGCCCATCAGCCGCGACGGGTTGAGACCGGCGTCGCGCGCCTCGACGATCTGGCTGGCGGCCCAGATCAGCACGTCGGCGTCCCAGATGGTCGCCATGCCATGCTCGGGCACGGCCTCGACGCGGATGACGACTGTGCCGGCCTTGAAGTTTATAGGCGCGAGGCGCTTCGACTTGGCGAGCGAGAAGAACGGGTAAGCCATGAGATCCTGCGCGTCGCGCGGCGCGAGATCGCCGGGCAGCGCGCGGAAGAGATCGAGCTGCTCGCGTTCGTGGCTGGGGCGGCGGACAGACACGACGGACGTCTCAGCGCGTCAGGCGGCCGGCGTGCGCCAGCGCCGCCGCGTCATGGCGCTTGGCGGGCAGGACGGCGCCGCGCGGATCGGAGGTGGAGGTGACCGCGCCGCGGTCGGCCCAGGCCTGCAGGTCGTCGACGGAATAGACGACGCGACCGCCGAGCTTGCGATAGGCCGGCCCCGTGCCGTAGGTCCGGTGCTTCTCCAGCGTGCGGCCGGAAAGGCCGAGGAATCGCGCGGCTTCGGGGGTGCGCAGAAAGCGCGGCGGCAAACCGGCTGCATTGGCGGACATGATCGGGCCTCCGGAGCGTTCGTTGGCGCCGCTGGTGATCAGCGGCGAGCGAAGGCCACGGTGGCGAAGGGCGCTCGGCTGGGTGGAGGGCGAAGACGGGGGTGCGACGTTCGCACACCGGCCGACCCGCCGGACGGTCAGCGGCGATGCTGGCGCCGCAGGAGCTTGCGATAGCCGCCGGCGATCATGGCCAGGCCGTCCCGGATCAACGACCGGGTCGCAAACCGCGCGGGCGCGGTTTGCCATTCGTCGCGGCCCATCGGGTCAAGCCGGAAGATCGCCGACGCGATCGATTTCTGCGAGGCGCCCGCGCGACGTCCGTCGATCGCGCGCAACATACGCTTCGCGCGTAGTCGCTGCTGGCGGGTCATGCGCGTGTCGGCGGGAATGGCGCGGCCGTGGAGGCTCGCGAGCAGCCGCAGAACGGCTTCGAGCCGACCGAAGCCGGAAACGTCGAGCGGGATAAGGGCCGCGAGCTTGTCCTGTTCACCAGCATCGGCGCTGCGCAGAATGTGGATGCGTTCGCCATTTGGCAGAGTCTGGAGACGATGAAGACCCTGCTCGTCCGCGACCTCGGCAGCGGCGGCGTCGAAGGGCGGTGCGACCGTTCCGACATCGAGCGCCGGTGGCGCGGTGGTCAGCCAGAGAGAGGCGGTGTCGGCGTCAAGCTGCCAGAACACCGGCGCGTCGGGCGCCGGGAGGGACGGCGGTATCGGGAAATCGCAGCCCCCAGCGCTCGCGGATCAGGTCTCGCGTACCGACGGACTCGGGAGGTGCGTGCTCGAACGCGGCGACGTCGTGCTCGTACTGCTCGTTCCGGCGAAGCCACTCCCAGGCGAGGTCCGACGGAGCCAGCGTGTCGAGATAGTCATAGTCCGACGCCGCTTCCCAGCCGGACGCATCCTTCGCCATCACATCCTCCGCATATGCCGTGCAGAATGGGCTGGACACGATTGCCGGTTGTATGGCTGCGGGGAAGACGGAGGGCAGGCATCACGCGATGCCGCGCCGGCATCACCCCTGGCGCGATCCGTCCTCGCGGACGAGTTGCCGATAACCGGTATCGGTCATCCAGCGGGCCCGGGCCAGGTGCGCATCGTGCACCTGCCGCGCCCGTTGCGGGTCCCGACCGACGTCGAGGCCGAACAGCCTGCTGACCGCGTCGCGCCAGTCCGCGCCATCCCGTGCGGCGTCGAGCAGCCGCATGTACAGCGTCATGTGCGCGCGGTCGTAAGGCGTCAGCACGCTGCTTTGCGGCGGTTCGTCGTTGAAGGCTTGTTCTGTCACCTGACCCCCTGCGGCGAGTCGTATCCGTTTTGGAGGGTGTTGTTAACCATCGTCCAAGACGTTCGTGGTCGCAAATCGGCAAGCGGTGAAATGACCCCGTCGGAGTGACGGGATCTGCGCCTAGGTTTTCGCCGTCCGGACAAGCATTACCCCTTCGCCTCTATCGGACTGGAGCAGGACGACGCCGTTGGCTTCGAAAGCGCGGCGAACCTGATCGCGGGTCGACTCGTAGACAGGCAATGCGGACTCCGACTCGAGGCGCTTCAGCGCCGTGAGCGAGACCTGGGCCTTGTCAGCGAGCGTCTCCTGTGTCCAACCCAGCAACGCGCGTGCGGCCCGCGATTGTCGGGCGGTGATCATGCATGATCACCTCCCACCCGGAGCCGAGCGAGTGCCAGAACTACGACTATAATAGTCGTTCTATGCGGTCGACGCCAGCCCGGAGTGCCCTTGGTGAGCCGCGCGAAAGCCTCTCAGGCGCGAGCTGATTCGGTCGTCGCTAAAGCGAAAGGCCCCGCCCGGTTCGACCGGACGGGGCCTTGCTGGCTAGCCTTAGTCGCCGTTGCGGCGGGTGGGGCGGGACCAGATGAGGCTGTAGGTCTCTTCGCCTTCGTCATCGAAGAGGTTGGCGTAGATCGGAGCGTTGAAGCTCGGATCGTCCAGCTTCAGACCGAGATAGTCGCGGCCCTCGTTGGAGCGCTTGGACCAGGCTGCGCCGATCTCGACGCGCCCGACCATGACCCGGTGGGAGGGCGCGTTGTCGCCGGAGCGATTGGCCTCGGGGACGATGCGGACGTTCTTGGCCTGGACCGAGAGGGTGACGATTGCGCCGGTGTAGTCGTTGCCGGACTTCTTGAAGGTGCCGATGGTCGCCATGGTAGTTCTCCGTTCTTCTCTGCCTCGAGCCCGCACCATTGCGGCCTCGATGGCGATCGGCAGGCCGGAGGCGATCGACGCGGCATCGCTTGCGACCGCAGCGCAGCGGAGGATGGCGCCAGAGCGACTTTCTTGGTTCGCGAGGAATGACGGCGTAGCCGGCAGGGGAAGAAAGTCGTGGCGACGCCGTTGCCGCATAGGCGATCGAGGCGCAGCCGGCCTTCGGTCAGATCAGCCCATTGTAGAGGCCGTTTGGAGCGGTCGATCAATCAGAGATCGAACAACGGAGAATGGGGCGACACGCGTATAACCGCGAAGTCCCGCTGCCACGGCACCGGCAACGATGACCGGGTCCAGGCGCGGACGCGCAAGTTCACGGCCCCTTCGCACCAGCCCCAAAGCAAACCGACCCGGTCAGGGTCAGTCGAGCAGGGCATCGCCCAAGCTGGCCGATCGCTCCGGCTGGCCGTGCGCCAGGATCGGTCCAGAACCGCGGTCTTGCCAACGCTGCGTCCGCCAACCCTCTGGAGATGAGGTATTGCGACCGGAGCCACCGTTCGGTCCCACCCCATCGTCCGCGGCAGGGCTCAGCTCCGCACCAGGTCCTGTCCGGGCGAACGGGGCGGCGCCATCGCGGTGAGCCGCATCAGCGCGGTCACCCCGACGGCGACCGCGCCGACGATGGAAAAGGCGACCTGCCAGCCTTCCGACGGCATGGTGTGTTTCACGATGCCATGCGTCGCGTGATAGCCGGCGATCGCGGCTGGTGCGACGAATGCGGCCGCGATGAGGATGCGCGCCCAGAGCGGCCGAACGGAACCGAGCAGGAGCTGGCCGATGCCGAGGGTCAGCCCGGCGGCAATGGCGCCAACGACAATCGCGCCGAGCCAGCCGGCGCCGGTGTCGTAGGCCCACAGGCCCGCCGTGACACCCGCGAAGAGGGGCAGCGCAAAGACGGCGAGCGTGAACAGCAGCCAGCAGAGCGCGCCGATCGCCGCGATGCTGAGGAGAATGCCGATGAAGATCATGATGGTGGTCTCCGTGAGATAAAGTCTGACGGTCGCGCCTCCACCACCACCACGGCGCCGTAGTAAGTATAGCCGAAGATGAGGAGCGGCGGGAGCGGAAACCGGCGAGGGTTTCCGCGTCGCCCCGGCGCGCCGCGTCAGGGCGCGAAGGGATCTATCTCCGCCACGACCTCGGCGTCGCCGTCGAATTCGTTGGCGGGGGTGACCGAATGCGTCCCGTCGCCGGCCTTGAAGATGACGATCACGGCCATGAGGGTGGTGGCGAGGCTGAAAGCGAAGGCGTGTGCGTCTGTGAGGGACATCGTTCCGGCTCCTGTCTGGAGGCGGGGGACAATCCCCCGCGTGACAGGCGCCCGATGTGTCCGGCCGAGGGCTGCAATCACCGCGCAGGCGAAGCCGCAGCGGCGGCATGCATGCATAGCCGACCCTTTACGGGTTGATGGCGTCAGGCCCTGGGCTGGACCAAGGATCTGCGTCAGGCATGCGGCGGTGGGCGCGCGCCAGAAAGCTGACGGTTTAGATGTCCCGACGCGGGCCCATCGATTTCGACACGCTCACCAGCAACGTACGCGCTACGCTGCACGCTTCGCCTGCGAGCGCCTCCGGCCATTGTCGCGACGGTTCGCGCTGGAATCCGCCGCGCTGGAAATGCGGATGCAACACGCCCGCGACGTCGCGCAGTCCGGTCGGCGGATCGAGCCCGGCCCGCTCGGCATAGGTTATGGCCCTGTCGAGATCGTGCCCTATGTGGGCGCGATTCCACGCGTCGGTGGTGGCTGCATTCAAGAGGTAGGATTTCAGCCCCAGTTCGATGGCGATGGCGATGGAATGGAGGGCATCATTCGCCATTCCCCGCGACGCCGCCCAGGCCGCGCTCCGAAGATGCGCTTCGGCATTCGAAAGCTGGACGCGCGCGAGCCCCTGATCGCAACAAACATTGCGCGGAAAGGGCTCGTTGGCGGTCATGGACATCAAACAGCGTGGTGAAGGCCGACGTTCCGCGTCCGCCCTGTCACTGGACCTAACGGCTGACCGGTTCGTGCAGCAAAATCTCGCCGCGAAATTCCTTCGAATTTGCTAAAAGTCGGCGATGAGCGAGGAACCCGTCGTCGATCCAACCAATGCCGCACTGCGTCGCGTCGTTTTGACGGTCGCGGCGCTCAATCTCGCCTATTTCGCTGTCGAGTTTTCGGTGGCGCTTGCCATCGGCTCGGTTTCGCTGTTCGCGGACTCCATCGACTTCCTCGAAGACGCGTCTGTCAACGTGCTGATTTTCGCGGCGTTGGGCTGGACCGCGAAGCGCCGGGCGCGCGTCGGGATGGTCCTCGCCGCCATTCTGCTCGTGCCGGGCCTGGCCACGGCCTGGACGGCTTGGCAGAAATTCAACCTGCCCGTCGCACCGGACCCGCTGGCGCTTTCGCTCGCTGGGCTCGGCGCGCTCGCCGTCAATCTGTGCTGCGCCTTCATGCTCGCGCGCTACCGGCACCACAGCGGCAGCCTGACGAAGGCGGCTTTTCTGTCGGCCCGCAACGACGCGCTCGCCAACGTCGCGATCGTGGCCGCCGGCCTCGTTACCGCCTTTGTGTGGCGATCGGCCTCGCCCGACGTGATTGTCGGTCTTGCCATCGCGCTCATGAACGTCGATGCGGCGCGGGAGGTGTGGGAGGCCGCGCGCAAGGAGCGCCGGGCGGCCGTTTGATCCCATCGGCAGCGAGCAATACGCGCGAAGGATTGCTAAAACGCGGCGCCAGTTCGTCCGGATTGTAGGGTCATGACCTCGATGGTTGGAGAGGCGTTTTGGTGAACGTCCTCATCAAGGACGCACAGCCCGGCCTTTGCGCAGCCTCTCACGCGCAGCCTCCTTTCGGGCGAAAATCGAACAGCGGGATACCGAGCTTTCGGGCCTTGTCCGCGAGGTTGTCGGAGATACCCGAGCCTGGGAACACCACGACCCCGATTGGCATCGTCTCGAGCAATACGTCGTTGCGCTTGAAAGGCGCGGCGTTCTTGTGCCGGTTGAAGTCGGGCTTGAAGGCGATCTGTGGCACCTTGCGCTTATCGGCCCAGCAGGCGGCGATTCGCTCGGCCCCCTTCGGCGATCCGCCATGTAGCAGGACCATGCCGGGGTGTTTGGCGTTGACCCGGTCGAGCGCCGCCCAGATCGCCTGAACGTCGTTGCATTCATAGCCGCCGGTGAAGCCGATCTTGGGACCCGCCGGGAGCAGGACCTCGGTCTCGGCGCGGCGTCGCGCCATAAGAAAGTCGCGGCTGTCGATCATCGCTGCGGTGAGGTGCTTGCGATTGACCATCGACCCGGTGCGCGGGTGCCAGGTGTTGCGGGTGTGGACCTGAAAGTGCTCGGCGGCGAGATCGCGCATGAGCTCGAAAGCATTGCGGCGCTCGATCAGCGTCAGGCCCTCGGCGAGGAGCCGCTCCAGCTCGACCGATTTCACCTCCGAACCGTCCTGCTCGCGCTGCCCGCGCTTCTGCGCCTGCTCGTTGTCGTCGAGTTCGCGCTCGATCCGTTCGGTCGCGCGGTGGAAGACGTTGACGGTCGACCAGAGCAGGTCTTCGAGGTCGGGTTCGAGGCGCGTGTCCTGGAGTATGGAGACGAGGGCGTCGAAGATGTCGGCGAGCGCGCCGGTGACCAGAGAGGCCTCGGGAAGCGGCCGGGGGTCGGGCTCGTCCTGGAAGGGACGGTGCCCGTATAGGGCGAGTTCGTCGAGCAGTGTGGAAGTGGCGGACGCGGCGTGGTCGGGCTCGTGGTCGCTGAAGTCGGGATCGGTCGTCATGGTGGTTCGCCTTGGCTGTCGACCGCGCCCATCGCGGCCTTCGCAGGCGACGAAGAGCGGGGGCGGACCGGGCCTGCACCGATGCGCGCCAGCGCGATCGGCCGAAGCGCAGCGGAGGACCGCGAAGCCCCGCTATTTTGCTTCGCGATGCAAAGGCGGGCGAAGCCCGTCGGCGGAAAATAGCGGGGCGCAGCCGTTGCCGGCCCGGACCGCCTCCGGTCCGATCGCCCTCTCAGAAGGCCGTGGGCGGCGGCTCTAAGCCGATGAAGCGGACCCTGACGCACCCTCCTCCCGGCCGACGACCCGATGTCAGACCGCCTCCATTCCGCCCGTGCCGATCGATCCCAAGAACCGCGCCACGTCCTCCGGGGCGAGCTGCGCCCGGATGGCCGCCGCCAGTGCGTCCGGTCCGAATGTACGCAGATCCTCGTTGAAGTCGCCCAGCCTCGGCTCCAGCGTCAGCGCCTTAATCCCGACCGACGTCGCACGGTCGGCCAACGCCGCCACCGCGCCGTGGCCGGCCGCATCATTGTCGCGCGCGAGGTAGAGCCGTCGCAGCGTCGGCGGGAAAAGCAGGACGGTGAGGTGGTTGGCGGAGAGTGCCGCGACCATCGGCAAGGTCGGCATGACGCGTCGGAGCGACAGCATCGTTTCGATGCCTTCACCGGCCGCCAGGACTTCGTCGGCCACCCCGAATCTCACCCCGTGCCCGAGAAGATGGCCCATGGCTCGTCGCGGCGTCGACACCGGGGCTTTGTCCTGCCCTGACAAGTCGAGCCAGGTGCGATGCGCTCCCATCTGTGCGCCCGAAAGATCGGTTACGGCGGCGATCAGCGCCGGCCACGCGTCGGGCACGCGGTCGCGCGGGTCGTCTTCGTCACCCCGGTAGAAGCAGCGAGGGTGGAAGCGGAGCGCCGTGCAGTTCCGCAAACCCGTCAATGCACGGCTCCGCAAATACGCTTCTGCAAGCGTACCGGCGATCGGCTTGGCCATGGCGAACAGGCGGCGGGCGGCTTCCGGCGATCCGGTCGGTGCGGGCGGTTGTCGGCTCGGCGGATCGGGCCGGGGCAGTGACAGGAAAGCGCGCGCCTCGTCGAGGATGTCGCGCAGGCTGTCGAGGCGGCGGTTGGCGGCGATCAGGTCGAGGAGGTCGCCATGCTCGCCGGTGGCGGCGTCGGTCCATTTGCCTGACGCGCCCTTGCCAAAGTCGGCGCCCTTGAGGCGAACATAGAGGCTGCGCCCGGGTGTGTTTTCGACATCGCCGACGAGCCAGTAGCGGCCCTCGCGGCGACCATTGGAAAGATAATGACGGCATACCGCCTCGGCATTGCGGGCGAGCCGTTGCGCCAGCTCGGATGCATCATTCGGCATCGCATTCTCCCAAACGAAAAAGGCCCGCCGACGTAGCGCCGGCGGGCCCAGAGGGGACGGGTGCGTTGCTCCTCTATTCGGCCGCGATCGCGTGGGGTTCGATCTCGACGGAGTCATCCTCGACCGAAGCGTCGGGTTGGTCGATGGCCGATTCGCCGCCGTCCGCCGCCGTCTCTTCGCCAGCCGCTTCGGTCGTCGGATCAGGATCGATCGCGGACGCCTCGATGTCGGCGGTGTCGACGACGGGCGGCAACGCGCGGCCCGGCGTGCGGAGCGGCTCGGGGAGCCAGCCGGAACCGTCGAGCAACGTCTCGGCCTTGGCGGCCATCTCGACCTTCTTCAAATGGTCGACGAGTTGCGCGGCCCGTTCGCCCTTCGCCTCCCTGACCGCTCCGAGGATCCGCGCCTTGGTCACGCGGCCGAGATAGCCAGCCACCGTCGGCGTCCACCCCGCCGCAACCATGTCGAGATCGACCGCCTGGGCGAGCCGGTCGGCATGGGCGAGCGCCTTGGGCCGACGGTTGTAGGCCTCGAACATGGCGTTGACCGAGAGCGAGACGCAGTGCGCGAACAGCGCCTGCCGGCTGTCGGTGTCGAAGTCCGCCAACGCCTCCCACAGGTCGCTCGCCTCCTTCGGCAAAGCGTTCCGCCACGCTTGATGCCGTTCGCCCAGCTCCGTGGCGATGCGACTGTCGTTCAACCCCGGCGCCTGCGAATGGAAGCCGACGCTCTTGATGTCGATTTCCAGGCAGGTGTCGAGCGCATAGGGGTAGAACGCCTTGAGGCAGAGCGCGTGCAACGCGGCGAGGAACGCCACGTCCGGTTGGCCGCCGAGCGCGTGGCGGAGCGCCAGCGTGCGGTGCGCGGTCAGTTCGGTCATCAGCCGATCGGGGATCGGCTTCAGGCCTTCGTCCTCGTCCGGCTCCGCGGCGGCAACCGCGTCGCTGGTGACGACATCCTCATCGTCCGCATCGCCGGCGGTGATCGGGTGCTGCTGATCGCGGTCGGCACCGGTATCTCCTTCGGCATCCGGTTCGGCGACGATGGGCATCTCGTCCTCGGGCCGGACGTAACCACGCTCGACGCGCAGATCGCCGTTGCGGTCGATGCTGACGAAGGCACCCGCCCGTTCGACCTCGGCCGGATCATAGGCGACGGGACGATCCTCGAACGCTGCGAGGGCGGCCTCGATCTCGCTCAGGCGCTGATCGACTTCCTCGGGCAAATCGTCCGCGGATTCCGCATAGGTCGCCTCGATGCCGTCCAGCTCGGCCTGGAGCGCGTCGCGGGTCGCTTCTTCCTCGGGGGTCAGCGGCACTTCATCGCCGCTGAGCTGGCGCAGCCCGAAGGTATGTCCGTAGGCGAAGTCGGGTGCGACCTCGATCCACTTCCATCCCTCGGCGCGGATCGTGTCCGCTTCCTCGCGCAGCTTTTCGGCGACGAGCATGTCGACGAGGCCGACATCCTGCAGCCAGCCGCCATGGTCGGTCTGGAACAGGTCGTTCAGCACGACGCCGCCCGCCTCTTCATAAGCGGCCACGCCGATGAACTGCGCGCGCTTGTCGGCGGCATTGATGGCGCCCTCGGTCAGCATCCGCCGGATATCGTGCGGCTGTTTCGAGTAGGACTGGGCGAGCAGCTCGAACACCTGCTCCTGACGCGCGTGGTCGCCGTTGACGGTGAACGCCATCAGCTGATCGAGCGTCATGCCGTCCTCGGCGTAGACGTCGAGCAGCTTCGGGCTGACGGACGCGAGGCGCAGCCGCTGCTTGACGACCGCGACCGAGACGAAGAACGCGGCCGCGATCTCCTCCTCGGACTGACCCTTCTCGCGCAGCGTCAGGAACGCCCGGAACTGGTCGAGCGGATGGAGCGGCGCGCGCTGGACGTTCTCGGCGAGGCTGTCTTCCTCGGCGATGCCCTCCTCGCGGATCACGCACGGTATCGGCGCGGTCTTCGCCAGCCGCCGCTGCTTGACCAGCAGTTCGAGCGCCCGGAACCGGCGACCGCCGGAGGGGACTTCGTACATGCCGGTCTCGACGCCATCGGCGCCGCACACCGCGCGGACGGTCAGGCTCTGGAGGAGCGTGCGCCGCGCGATGTCCTCGGCGAGCTGCTCGATCGCGACGCCGGCCTTGATCCGCCGGACGTTCGACTGGCTGAGCACGAGCTTGTTGAACGGAATGTCCCGCGACGCGCTCAGGACGATCTTCTGCACATTGTTGGCTTTCGTGGCCATGGTAGGTCTCCATGACGGCCTGGCCGGAGAACCTCTCTCTCGACCTTCTCACCGTCACGAAGCTGCGGCCCACCTCTTCCTCTGAAGGGGCGGACCGCAGAACCGTGGATCAGGAAAGGCGTAGAGCCGGAAAGCCGCTCAGGCCGCACGCTCCAGCAACTTCTTCGCGCGCCCCTCGAGGTCGAGCCGCGCATCCTGGTGAGTCTTGTCGCGCGCGACGGCGGTGATGCCCTGCACGAAATCGAAGACGCTTTCGGGCTTACGGCCCTCCTCGTTCAGCACGCGTTCGAGGATCTTCGCCGTCTCCGCCTTGCTGAAGCCGCGCTTGCGCAGGAAGTCCGCGCGGTCCTCGTCGGTGCGGGCGACGATCTTGGCGCGCGCCTGCTTGATGCCGTCGATGAAAGGCGCGGGCGACGAGTTGGCGAACCGGGTGAGCGCCGGCGCGGCCTCATGCGCAAAGCGAGAGGCCGCGTATTTGCTGTGCCGGATCGCGATCTCCTCGAAATCCTCGACGCCCCAGAGATTGCGATTTTGGCAGACGGCGCGGAGATAGAAGCTCGCCATGCCGAGCGTCTTCGCACCGACCTCCGAGTTCCAGCAGTAGAAGCCCCGGAAGTAGAGGTCGGGTGAGCCGTCGGGCAGCCGCCCGGCCTCGATCGGATTGAGGTCATCGACCAGGAACAGGAAGACGTCGCGATCGGAGGCGTAGAGCGTGGTCGTATCCTGGGTGACATCGACGCGCGGGTTATAGATCCCCGTCGACCAGTCGAGCACGCCGGGCACTTTCCAGCGCGTGTCGCCGGTGCCGTTGCCCGCGATCCGTTGCACGGCGGCGACCAACTCATGATCGTAGATGCGGCCATAATCGGGGCCGGTGACGGCGCGGAGTTCGATCCGTCCGTCGTCGGTCTCGAGCGTCTTGACCTGCTCGGCGCGGTGCGAGGTCAGGCCATATTGCAGGTTGATACCGGCCAGCGCTGCCGGAAGCTGCCGGAGGTAGGCGGCGGGCGCGCCGACCAGGCTCGCGAGTTGGCCGAAGCTCCAGTGGGTCGGCGCGATCGGCGCGTCCGACCCGGGCAACAGCAGCAACAGGCGCTCGGCATCGTCCCGGCTCGCCTCGACCCGTACGGCGGCGCTCTCCACCGTGCGGGTGCGGCTCCGTTCGCTGCGGCTCTTCACCGAAGCGAACAGGTCGGTCAGCGACAAATAGCGCTCGTCGGCCGGGCGATTGAACCACTCTGACGAGACACGGCCGACCCTCTCGCCGCGCGAGACATCCACCTTATAGCCGCCACGCGCGTCGGGGCGGGCGTCCAGAACTTCCACATTGGTCATCGGTCATCTCCGCGACGGGCCGGTCGGGAGCCTCTCTCTCGACCCTCAACCCGTCACGGCGACAGCCGCCGCCCTCTGACTCTACCGGGGCGTTGCGGGGCGCAGTGCCCGCAGGCACGGTCGGCCCAGCCCGCGGGCTCGGCCCCAGGGGAAGGCGTTTCCATCCAGGTCCTCTGGCCCTAAGAAGGATCGACCGAATGACGCGAGTATGATTACATGGTGGACTTCAAGAAGTTGCGCGAGGCGAAGGCTAAGCCAAAGCCGGTAAACCCGCGTGACATTTTCAATGCGTTGCCAAAGCCACCCGGTATCAACGACCTGTACGCAAGTCAGGCCGAAGTGCTCGATGCATGGTTCGCGCGTCGCACCGATCGAGACATCGTGGTCAAGCTGCATACTGGCGGCGGCAAGACCCTTGTCGCGCTACTTATGGCACAATCGGTGATGAACGAGACGGGCGAGCCCGTCCTCTATCTCGCTCCGACCAATCAGCTGGTCGAGCAGGTCCTGGCCAAGAGCGAGGAGTATGGGATCAGCGCCGTGCCATACACAAAGGGGCAGCCCCTTCCGGCGGAGTTTCACGACGGCAAGACGGTCCTCGTCGGTTCGTACGAAACCTTGTTCAACGGGCGTAGCAAGTTCGGGGTACGCGGATCGGCACAAGCGGTGGTCAAGGTCGGTGCCATTATCCTCGACGATGCGCATGTGGCGCTGTCGTCGGTGCGCGAGGCGTTCACCCTCAACGTCTCAATCAAGGACCACAAAGACGTCTATACAGAACTGGCCGATCGGTTCCGACCCGCGTTCAAGGAAGTCGGTCGCGCGGGTGCGTTCGCCGACATCATCAACGGCAAGGAGTTCGGTGTCATCGAGGTGCCAAGCTGGGCGTGGCACCGCAAAAGCGACGAGATTCAGCAGTATCTGGCGGGTGAGGTCGAGGAGATCGACCCGTTTGTCTGGCCCTTTCTGCGGGACAATCTTGGGGTGTGCCACTGCCTGTTCAGTAAGGCCGGGATCAGCATCACTCCGATTTTTCCACCAGTCGATTTGCTCCCGACATTCGAGGACTGCGGGCGACGCATCTATATGTCGGCCACTATTGCGGACGACAGCGAGATCGTCCGCACGTTCGGCGCTGCACAAGACGCAGTATCCAGGCCCGTTACGTCCGCATCGCTGGCCGGCGTCGGGGAACGTATGATCCTCGTTCCTGGGCTGATGAAGCTTGGCACGCCGATACTGCCGATGGTGAAGGACATCGCGACAAAGATTGCCGAGAGCAAGCGGGGCGTCGCCATCCTGACGCCATCGGGTGCCGCCGCAAAGGAATGGACCGACGTTGCCGAGTATGCGGAGAAGACAAAAGTCGTGTCCGAGAAAGTCGCCGCGATGCAAGCGGGCGATGCCTACGGGCCCTTGGTGCTGGCCAACCGCTATGACGGCATTGATCTCGCGGGCAACGCCTGCCGATTCCTCGTCATGGATAATCTTCCCCAGGGCACCACCAACTACGACGTCTTCCGCATGAACGTGGTGGCCGACGCGGCGGTGAATTCACTTCTCGCCCAGCGGATCGAGCAAGGCATCGGGCGGGGCACTCGGGGCGGTGCCGACTACTGCGTGATCATGCTGATCGGAACCAAGCTGGTCGGCTGGATCGGACGCAAGAAGAACCTCGATTTCCTCACGGCGAGCACTCGGGTCCAGCTCAAGATGGGCCAGGAGGTAAGTGAGGCGGTGACGACGCCGAAGGAAGTCCGAGAAACCATCGGCAAATGCCTTAAGCGCGATGCCGACTGGGTAGGCTACCATGCATCAGAGTTGGCGGATGCCGCTCATTCGGCCCCGGTGGACGAACTGGCGCTCAAGGTGGCCTCCGTCGAGCGCAGGGCGTTAAAGCTCCAGCGGCTGGGCCAGTATGAAAAGGCGCTCGCGGCGCTTGAGAAGCTTATGGATGAGGAGGCGCTGGCCAACGACGCCCAGCGCCGGGCCTGGCTGGCCGCCGCCGCAGCCCGGATCGCCTATCAGATGGAAGACGAGCTCAAGGGGCAGAAGCTGCAGACTACCGCCTTCTCGATCAACAATAATCACAGTCCGCCGCGCAAACGTCCCCTTTATGTGGCGAGACCGGCACCGGGCAAACAATCGTCCGCGATCATCAGGCGGTTGCGCGAGTACGACCAGCGTGGCGCGATCCTGGCAGATTTTGATGAGGCTATGAGCGACCTCGTGCCCGAAGCGTCTGCGTCAAGGTACGAGGAGGCTCTGGCCAATCTTGGTGCCTATCTAGGGTTTGATGCTGAGCGACCCGAGAAGGTCCATGGAGTGGGCCCCGACGTCCTGTGGCGGACCGAGGCGGCGTTCGATTTCGTAATCGAGGCGAAGAGCGAGAAGGACGAGAGCAACCCGCTTTACAAGAAGGATCACGCCCAGCTTCTCGAGGCCGAGCATTGGTTCAAGCAGGCCTACGCAGGGCGAGAGGCGGTCCGGGTGTCCGCCTTGCCTGAGGCGGTGGCCGACGAGAAGGCCACTCCTGTCGGCAGCTTCGCGTTTCGGCTGGCTGAGGTCACCAAAGTCGTGAGCGCGTTGCGCGGTGTGCTTGTCGAACTGGTGGGCGCTGGTGGAGGTTCAGATGCTCTGCGTGAGCAGTGTGAGGCCGCGCTGGTCAAAGCCAAGCTGAAGCCGCCGATGATCCGGGATGGCTACATGAAACCCTTCGGTGCGTTCAAACCCAAGACGAATTAACGTTTCGGGGCGGCGCACGATTGCATTTCGCCTTTGGCGATATGGCTATGTCTCTGATTCGGCCTCGGCCCGAGCGCATTGAAGCCCAGCTTACCGATAGACGCGATTTCCGCCTAGACAGAGCTGACCGGCGCGGCCGGTAGCATGTCGACGAAGATATGCTTCAGGCGGATCGTGTGACTGCTGCTCTGCGAAAGCGCGCCTTGAAGCACGGCTAAAGAAAGTGCGTGCGTGGTCTCCGGCGTCAAGCCGGCGGCTTCCCCATACGTCTTGCGGATACGGGCATCGATGGCATCGACCACATCCGCTGCCGGCAAGGCCAATACATAGCCAAGCATAAACCCCCAATCATGGCCGGTAGCGTACTGGCTGGTGACGAACCGATCGACGCCCTTCGCCACGTAACTCCCGTTCAGGGCTGAGTCGCCGGCTCGCACGCGTTTGCACTCGACCGCCACATAGGCGTCCTCGTCGCCGAACTGGTGCAAGAACTGCAGGGTGATGTCGATCCGCCCGAGAAGGGCAGGGTCGCTGGTCGCCATGTCTTCGAGCTCGACTTCCCCACGAACTTGCAGATTCGTGAGACCGAGGGTCTTCTTGACCCGCCGCATGGCCTTACGAACGACGATCGTGGTCGGAACCTCAAGCATACCGGGCGTGACGTCGGACCGCGCCGCGTCACAGCCTCGACACACCAGATCGACGACAGTTGCGATCTGATCGTCGGACAGGGCGAAGGCGGGGAGGCCGAAGGGGACGTCAGGCGTGAGCAACGACATCCCGCCTCCGTAGCCAGTGATCGGCGAGGATGATGTCGGCGTCGTTCAGCCCGGCTGTGCGTGTCCAGTAGCGGATTTCGGTCGGCTTTAAGATGAACAGATCCTCGTTGCCGTACAGCCGCATCTGCCTGCGTTCGTTGAGATATGGCGGGATGTCCGCCTCGAGCTGACCGCGGAGGAGCGCTGAGAGAGCCTGAAGCTCCGCCGGGTCGCCCTCGCGAACCACCGGTTCTTCCCCGGGGCCACCAGGGGCCATGACAAATCTGACCGCAGTGATTCCTGGAATGCCGGCCGCGAGGTCGCCCTTGCTCAGCCGCACAGGATAAATAACGGCTTCGAGATGGCGCGCGCCACGCGCTCTCAGGTACGCGTCAACGGTTCGCGTTACCTGGCCGGCATAGCCACGTAGGCTCTGTGCATCCGGTGGCGCGACCAAGCCAATGCGTTCGCTTCGGTTCTCGAAGATCAGATAGCGCGCGCGAGAGACGCTTTCTCGAGCCAGAGTCTGCTCGTCTGGCTCAAGTGCGTAGAGCTCGAAAACGGCGTCGTCGAGCTGACTTAGGGAGGACGCATTGGCGGGCGCGTTAGCTGCCTGCTTCTCAGCCTTTATGACTGCGTCGATGGCGGTTGGATCACCCTCGCCAAGGAATGGGATCCGCAACGACAACAGGTCGTGCGGTTCAACCGTCGGTCGTTCGAGACCCCACGTCGGTCCGCCGAGCGCAAACTGGAAGGCGGTGAGGCTGGAATTCAGAATCCCCGAAAGCAGATACGCAAGACGCGGGTCTGCGTCAGCGAACGAAACGCCAAAGTAGCCCTGCGTATAAAGCACGTCATCCCGGCTCACGGCTGCGCTGTACCGTCCCCGCTGCGCGCCGGCATCCGATCCCACCTTCGAGCACAAGAGCAGCGGTCCACGAAAGATCGACCGACTTCGAATCCGATGAAGCGTCTTGTGTGTGAATTCGTCGAGCTTGCTCGCGTCCAAGCGGAAAGGTGTGAAATTGTCAGGCGTGACGACCGCGAGATCGGCGTAGTCTTCGGGGCTCGCGGTCTGTTCGCGTCCTTGAACTTTGAAACCCTGTCCGCGATTTACCCGTCGTTCGATTCCAAGCTTTGTCAGCGCCTCGTCAAGCGTCGGAAATTCGCGTTCGAGCCGCTCGATGAGCCAGCCATCACGCACCGTTCCAAACGTCGCCGCCTTCAGAAAGGGCGGTGTCGCGAGCACTCTTTTCAAAGGAACGGAGCGGATTTCTCCAGGTCCGAGATGGAAAACGCCGGTGCGCCGAAAGTCCGGCGTCCAAGGGATCGAACCAACAAGGAGCCGGTCTGCTTCTGGCCCTAGCGCGCACCGGGCGAAAAAAAGGAGCGCGGGACCGACGGCGTCGGGAAACAGATCTTCGCGGCGGAGGTAAGAAAGATTAATGAGCGCGACAGGAGACAAACGCTCAAGGAGATGGGTCCGCGCCGCGACAGCGTGGATGTCTTTCGAGAAGAACGGAGTGGCTTTCATCACCATTCCGACGCGACCGGTTTCGCCAGCCAGATCCGCGCCTAGTGCCAAGAACGCTTGATCCGGGCTCCGTCGAGGGCGCAGCGTTGCCGCATCGGACTCACGCCGCTTTTGCGCGCCGCCGTCCTTAGTGACGAACGTCCAAGGAGGATTGCCTACGACGGCGTCGAAAGTCTGGCTGGTGATCTGGGCCGGAAGATCACCGCCCAGCGAGTCGGCCTCGAACAGCGTCGTGTCGATCAGGTGATCGAACTTGAGATCGCCGATGTGTGTGACGGGCTCTTCATCCAGTTCAAGAGCCGCAAGGTAGAGACTGAACGCCGCGATGCCGAGGGCGGCGCGATTGATGTCGATTCCGAAGAGCTGATTGTAGAGGATGTGGCGCACGAGCTGCCGACCTGCCGGTTTGCTCCCGGATGCGCGCCACACAAGGCGGCGGAAAGCCTCGACTAGAAACGCGCCCGAACCACAGGCCGGATCAACGACCCGCGCATCTGCCGCCAACCCCTCAAAAACAGGGTCGAGCGTAAGGTGCACGAGCTCGACCGGCGTATAGTGGAGACCCTGAGAGCGTGCTTCATCGGCCGCGCTCGTACGGGCGAACTGCTGATAGATCGAGCTGACCAGATCAACTGGGATCGCGTTGAAGCGGAACCGAAACAGCCTCCCTTGACCGTGACGCTCGGGGATGAGGCTGCGACCTTCGACGAAATCGCGGATGAGCTCCAGGTGTTGTGGTGTTAGCTGCTCGCGTTCGGCGCCGGGATCGTCCATCGGAAACAAGTCCCCATTGAACGTCGTGCGCAGCCAGTCGAACAAGGCGAAAGCGTTGGCCGGCGTAGCGAACATGGCGCTGAGATCGGCAGGCACGCTGGATGGCAGGAACGGCTGAGCAATCCCGCGATCCAAGAGATACCAAGTGAAGATGCAGCGCCCGATGAATCGCTGCGCGATGTCGCGAGCATGAGCCGAAGCGTGGTCGGTTTGAGGCTCGCCGAGCACGGTGAGGCGATCCTCCAGCGCGCTGATCTCGGCAAGCAGTTCGCGATCGACGCGATGGCGACGGTTGATTTTGGAGCCGATGGCGCTCGACCAAAATGCGCCGGTCTCGGTGGCGATGCGGCCGCACTGTGCGTCGAGGGCACGCAGCCGATCCAGAGAATCGAGAACGAAGCTGTCGAGCGGTCGCGGCGCCTGATCTGGTTGCGCGTCGGTCTGCCCCGGAGACTCATAGCAATCGTAAAGCCGAACGTCCGTGGGCGTGACAATCCAAAGAAGCGGCGCGACGCCAACGTTCCAAGCTGCCTCTTGCCAATGGCGGAGGTCTGCTTCGCTGGGCTCCGCATCGCCGGCGTCCTTGAAGATGCTGGCTGGTGCGTTCTGCGCCGAGAAGACAGCGTCGGCGTTCAGCCCGACGCGGTCGTCGGAGAACACCGCGCGCATCCTGGCGGCGCGAGGATCGTCGGCCGACACGAGGCCGGGAGCCGGCCGACCGTTGGAGCCGATGTATCCGGTCGCTTCCAACGCCTGCTTGAAAGCTGCGCTCGTCAAGCGGACCTCCGGCGAATGGTCGCAATGGGATCACCCTGTCGCTTGCGAGCAGCCGGAACGACCGGCGCATTAGCCGATTGCTCGATCGAGCGTGCGGGGAAGAGTTCCAACTGCCCGGACGACGGCCCCGGACGGGGGAGAGCGAAGCCGACCGACAAGGCCTCAAGATGCGTTTGCAGACGTATGATCACCGCATCATTGTTCAGCTGGAGCGTCTCGGCTTCATCCACTAAAGTCCAATCATCCCCGCCCTGCAGAGCCAATGTCTTGCCCCATAGCGCGATGAAGGAAGTACGCCGGAGACCAGTCTTGAGGCTTGCGAACAACGTGCGGTGCGGCTGAAGCTCAAGATGGAAGCGGTCCCGAAGTGTGACGGCGACTCGAAGAAGAAGGACTGTCTGCCATGTGAATCCTGCGGGCGAACCCTTGCCCTTTGGCGGGACATCCGCAGGGATTAAGGCCCGGCGGCTCGTCCACTCTCGCAGCGTCGCCGTCGAGAGTCCCGTAAGCTGGGTCGCATCGGGCGTCGTAACGAACCGCATCATCATCCCTAGAAGATCGGGTCTTATACCCGATCTCGATCGGGGGGAACGGGTATCATACCCGATCTCGGCGGTAAACGGTTGACGCGCATGTGTCAGGCGCAAGCAGCTACCCATGGCTCACCTCCTTTGCCTTATCGCGCTTGGTGCCAAGAGGGACGGTGCGGTTCTCGCCGGAGCGATGGCGGAACGGCCGATAGTTTCCGAGCTTGGTGCGGGACCCATATTGGCCGTCCTCGTAGCCGAGGGGCTTGCCGGTCGCAGTCAGCACCGGTTCAATAGCCTCGACGTCCGGCGCAACCGAAGGCACTTCCACAACCGTTGCCGTCATAGCGGCGGGAAGCAGGCTTGCCCCGTGACCACCAAGCAACGCTTGCCGCCGCTGGTTCACCGCTTCCGCCGCAGCTCGGACCGGGTCGTCCTCGGTGTGCACGTACTTCATGAACATGGTCACCGTCTTGTGGGCCGTGAGCGCCATGCCAACCTTCACGGGGATGCCGGAGTTGGCGATGTCGGTCGCCGAGCGATGCCGGATGCCATGCGTTCCGATATGCGGGAGCCCGGCGCGCTTAAGGATGCGCCGCCAGCCCTGGTAATACGTGTGCTTCGACATCGGAAGGTTGGGGTCGAAGACGGACGGGCAGACGAACGGCGATTCCTCAAGGAGCGGCGCGGTCTCGAAGAGCCGCTGCGCCTCGGCGCTCATTGGTTTGGACATGCCACCGGTCTTGCTGTCCGGCCAGACGACGCGTCGATTATCGTAATCGATCCACGACCATTCGAGCTGGAGGATCTCGGACATCCGCGCAGCGAATTCGAACTGGAGCCGGATCGCGAGGAGGATGAAGGGATGCTCAAGCCCCTCCGCCTCGGCGCGCGCTAGGTACGCGAATAGCTTCTTCATCTCGCTGTCGGTGATCAACCGGGTCTTTCCGCGTTCCGGGTACTTCGGGACGTGGCGGCAGGGATTCGACCCGTCGGGGCGCATGCCCCAGACCTCGGCCATGTTGAACATCTTCCGCACGGCCGCGAGGACGCGGTTCGCGTTGGTCGGTTTCTTCGACATCTTCTTCATCAGGTTGGAGATGTCGGCGCGGGTGACGTCGGGCACCTTCAGTTGGCCGAGCACCGGAATGATGTAGCGCTTGCCGTAGCCGCGGTTCGAATGGACGGTGGACGGCTTGTTGCGGCTCTCCGAGTAGTCGGTGATGAAGCGGTCGAAGAGTTCCTTGACCGTGGGCGCCTGCCGGGCTGTCGCCCGCTCAGCGCTGGGATCGACGCCTCGCCGAACCTCGGCCAACCAGTCCTGGGCGATCCCGCGGGCCTGCTCGACGGTGATCTCACCGAAACGGCCGATAGCGGGCTTTCGGCGCTGGCCGTTGTGGGCGACATAGGCGACCATGAAAATCTTGCGGCCGGTTGGCGTGACCTTGACAAGGAACCCGGGTATCGTCGTATCCCGGAGTTCGTAATCGCGCTCCTGCGGCGTTGCGGCGTCTACAGCGGTCTTGGTGAGTTTGATTTTGGGCATTCCTAACCTCCGTTGAGGTCGGATTTCAGGTGCAACATAGGTGCACCTAGAAAGCCAACCATGGCGTACGTCCGGCTAGGTATGTGTGATCTGAGAACCAAAAAAAGCTAGTGCTGACAATCGGTTATCGGGAAAACGGATACTGCCGGATACACAAAGGATAGGGCATATCCGGTCTCTCAAAATCGAGTTCCGCAAGGAGTGCTGGTTCGATTCCGGCTAGGGGCACCATTTTGATTTCATTGAGATTTGCGATCTTCGCAGGCGACCGCGACGGACGGTGAAATTGCCTATGTCACCACCATGTCGCCGCCGACCTAAAAGGCGACGGCACCCCAACCCTCCCGCTGCGAGGGGCTGGATGTCGAAATCGCCTGACACGGCGTCTGAAAATCCTGCATTTATTCTCCGGTCCTCGCCATGGCGCTCAGGTGGAGCAGAGGTGGCCCAATCCAAAAATGGAAATACGGGGAATGAGGTCCAGTGGATTTGGGGAATGCGGTGTGCGTGTCACCGTAATTCCGGGTCGATCTCACATGTCACCGGCAAACGCGTTTCGCGCTGAACCGTCTAATTCGTGCGAGACGCCGGCCCCTGCGACAAGAGGCGTCGCTCCAATATCGCGGCAAGCGCCCTGACTCTCTCTGTCGGCGAAATCCGCTCGGCGGCCTCTACGCCCGCCAGCGTCGTGCGGATGCGCGCCTCGGCAACCGCGGCCACCCCTAATGCCTGGGCGCGGCTCGATTGGTCCACCTCCCCATGGGTGGCCGACAGCAGAGCAGTGACCAATTCGCCCAACCGGTCCCCCATGTCATATTTCAAAGCGAGGGCGAGGCCCGCGACCCCGACCAAGATGCAACGCCGGAACGTGGGCCGGCGCGGATTGTCGGACTCGCGCATGAACAGAAAGGCGGATGCCAAGTCTTCTCCGCTCTGCCTGAGCCGAGGCTCGGGCACCCCGGCCCCGCCGGCTTCCTTCCGTTGTATCGCAAGGTCTACCGTCTCACGCATGACCGTTGCCCGCAATGCGGCGCATGGGCTGGCTCCATCATTGGACGCCGCTTCGGCGCGATCGTCCTGGATCTGCTCCATCACCGATTCAATCCGGCCCCGCCGCCCCAGATGAAGCAGGTCCAACGCCGCATGTTCGATGGCAGCGATATCGATTTGCGGGGCGTTGCCGAGATACTGCAGAATTGAACGGCTTGCATGTTGCGCCCATGTCTGCCGGAGGGTTTCGGCCAGCTGTGGATGACGACCCTCCACGGCTTTGGCCAAGGCAATGACGTCGTGACCGCGAGACGGCGGCACACTCAGCATCATCGGAAGCCATTGCATCGTCAGAGCAACCGCCGCGTCCAGCTTCCCCGAAGCGAGCAGCGCGTTGATGGACAGCAACGGGTCGCTGTCATGACCGAGATCGAAGTCAGATGACGCCTGATCGGCGAATTGAATGCCGAACGCGTCATACGCGATGCGCGGCTGCACCTCACTTGCCGGAAGGCTCGCGCGAAACGCGATGGCGCCCGCAAGCGCATGACGATAGATGAGCGGCGCCGGGATGCGCGCTGTCGCACAGGCGGCGGCAAATTCGCTCGCAAAGCGCCCATGGCCCGCATGGGTGATTTGGCGGATCGTGGACTGGGCGCCGGGACATCGCCGATCGGGCGGCTTGGCGTAAATCGCGAGGAATTCGCGCGCCAGGGCGTCGTTCCCGTCGTGAAGGGCCCCCAGCATCAGGTCCGCCGCGACATAGGAAAGCCCGGCATCACGCGAAAGCGCCGCAAGAAGCTCCTGCTGCACGTCCGCGGCCGTCCCGTAGCCGCCCGCCCTGGCGCCGGCGACGCCTGCGGCGAGGATCTCGATCCTGAGCGGCCTCTGGTCGGGATGTTCTTCGTTCTCGAGCATGCGAACCGCATTGCGAATATCCTCGAAACGCCCGCGTCGCGAGGCCTCCCGGGCAATGGCCGTCGCGGCGCCACGGCGCGCTTGCGGATCGACCAGGCTTATGGCCCGGGCGAGGCCTCGCTTCAGATCAGCGTCGCCGAGCGCGAGCAGCATCGTCCTGGCGAAGGCCGCGCCGTCCTCGATCAGCACGAGGTCGGGCGTCGACAGCATGGACGCGGCCTGCCGCTCTCGCAGGCCCGCCGCCGTATGCGGATGAACTCCGCTTGCAAAGACGAAGGAGCAAAGCGCGGCCCATAACGCCACCAAGGGCGCGAGCGTCAGGGCCCGCGCGAAGCGGAGTGCAAACCCACCACCGCTCCGCATCCTGACGGCAGGCGCGTCGACGCGGCCATGCTCGTACCAATCGCGAACCGCGGCGGAGCCGCGAGGCAGGCCTCCCGCCACCCGCGCCGCAATCAGCGCGCGCACTCCGGTACTGTCGAAATAGCTAGTGTGAATCAGCTCCTGCCAGCTCGCTGTTCCCGCGAAGAGCCCGGCGACCTCGCCAAGTTCCTCTTGCCGGCCGATCGTGTTCAATTGCCGGCGCCCCTCTCGTAGCGCGAGCGCGGCGGAGCGGTCCGCCGCTTCTCGGATCTGCTCCTGCGTCTCTCGCGGCAGCGCAGGCCACCACCGCACGACCGCGGAAGGGCCGACCGTCACCGCTGCGAGATCCTCGGAAATGTCCCGGCCTTGCGCCCGTCCGGTCACCACGCGCCATGCCTGTTGATCGCCGGCAGGCGCGAACAGCCAGTCGAATGCGGTCAAAGCGCCCGCCAGCCTGGCAAGAAGGCCGGAATTGGGCCTTCCGAAGCGCGGCACGAGCACTGGTGGCCTCACCAGGCTCGCGGCCAGCAACGCCCGCGCTTCGTCGTCATCGTGCCAGATGCCGAGCCACCGGTCCGTGAAGCGCTCGGCGGAGAGCCGCTTCCGCTCATCGATCGTCCGCCTCGCGACGACGACGAAATGGGCCAGGATGGCGCCCAGGGTCATCAGAGCCGCCAGCCCGAACATGCCCGTCAGCGCGTACAGAAGTGACAGCGCGCCCTGGCCCGTTTCCCGCCACAGCATCGCTGGTTCCGAGGCCAGGGCCGATACGCTGGCGACGACAAAGGGCGAAGTAAGGATGAAGCAGAGCAGGAGCAAAAGCCGCGTCAACGGCCATCGCATCGGGGCGAAGGTGAGGAAAGGCGTTCCGACGGTCGTCCAGCTGCCCAGCTTGGCGAGCGGCTTATTCGCCGCGGCGGCAAGGCCGAGCGCCTGCCAGACGACGTTTCCGCCATGGCTGTGCGCAACGAGGTGATAGGCCGAGCAATCGCCTCGCTGCTCGAGCTCACCAAGGTAGCGCAGCAAATCGTCGGCACCTCGCCGCCGGGCCACTTCCGAATTGGCGCCTCCCTCCCCCCAAGCGAAACCGTCGTCTATCTCAAATCCGGGCCCGATCTCGGCGCTCAGCGCCGCAGCGAAGGCGCTGTGCCCTTCCCACCATTTCGGCCTCTCCCTGCCGCGATGGCCGGCGAAAGTGCCATGAATAAGGATAACCCGTTCCCGACGGCGATCGTCGTTGTTCTGGTAAGGCATGCCGCACCGCGTCGCATCGCACCGCGCGAGAGGGTAGAAGACGAAACGGCGATCGTCGATGCAGCTGCCTTGCCCGCCGGCCTGCGGCAAAAGGCCTTCATGCCTCGCGGCCGGCCCCCGCGCGACCAAGTAATAGGCCGGAGCAAAAGCCGTTTCGGCGATCCCCCCTATCACGAGACAGAGCATGCAGCCGAAGACCATCGCCGACGGTAGGGATACGTCCGCCGACACCCCCGCCTTCCCCGACCATTGGGGCATCGCCACCGCCGAACTCTTCACCGAGACCGTCTCCAGCCGGATATGGCAAGTCCGGGTCGGCGATGGTCGCCTGGCGGTGGTCAAGGACCTCAAGCCGATCAAGGACGTGCAGGACGGCTTGAACGGAGCGGACTATCTCGCCTGGCGCGACGGCATCGGCGCGATCCGGCTGCTCGGGCGCGACGGACATCGCCTGCTGCTCGAACATGCCGGCGGCCGGCCGCTGTCGCAGGAGATCGCGGCGCAAGGCGACAGCGTCGCCACCGGCATTGCCGCCGAGGTGATGGCGCGGCTCCTGGCGCCGCCGGTGGACGGCTGGCCCGCCCATCTGCCGCCGCTCCGGCAGCGTTTCGCCGGCCTGTTCGCCAAAGCCAGGGCCGATGACCATGCCGAGGTGAAAAGCCTCTATGGCGAGGCGGCCCGGCTCGCCGACGGCTTGCTCGCCGAGCCGCACGACGTGCGCCCGCTGCATGGCGACCTGCATCACGACAACATCATCTCGGGGCCGCGCGGCTGGCTGGTGCTCGATCCGATCGGGATCGTCGGCGATCCCGGCTTCGACGCCGCCAACATGTTCTACAACCCGCTCGACCGCAACGATCTCTGCCGCGATCCGGCCCGCATCGCCGCCATGGCCGAGAGCTTCTCCCGCGTGCTCGGCCAGAGCCCGCGCCGCCTGCTCGACCATGCCGTGGCCTATGGCTGTCTGTCGGCGTCATGGCATGCCGAGGACGACAACAGGCCGGACGAGGAGCGTGAACTGGCGGTTGCCCTTGCGATCCGCGCGGTGCGCGACCGCGGCTTCTGAAACCGCGTCGATCAGCCGGCTAAGCGTCTTGCGAGCTCGGCCTTCCTGATCTTGCGGGTCGGGGTCATCGGCATCTCGTCGATCGCCTCCAGCCGTTCCGGCCATTTGGTCTTGGCGATGTCGTGACCGGCGAGCCAGGCCTTGATTGTATCGAGGTCGATGGCGGCCCCGCCCCGCACGACGACGAAACAGCAGGCGCGCTCGCCCAGCACCGGATCCGGCATCGGCACGATGGCGCAGAGCTCGACGGCCGGATGCGCGGCGATGACCGCCTCGACATCGGCCGGATTGAACTTGACGCCGCCGCGGTTGATCACCTCCTTCGAGCGGCCGGTGATGCTGAGATTGCCCTGCGCGTCCAGGCGCGCGAGATCGCCCGTGCGGAACCAGCCGTCACCGGTGAAGGCCTCGGCGGTGGCTTGCGCATTGTCGAGATAGCCATCGAAGACCGAGAGGCCGCGAACCTGCAATTCGCCTTCCGTGTCGGCCGGCAGGACATTCCTGTCATCGACCACCCGGAGCGCGGTGCCCGGGCTCGCGCGCCCGGCGGTGGCCAGGCGCACCGCCTCGCTGTCACCGGGCCTGGTGAAGGCGCCGGCCTGCAGTTCGCTCATGCCCCAGAGCTGGCAAACCTTGCCCCCGGGCATCAGGTCCTGCAGGGCGCGCGCCAGGTCCGGCGGACAGGCACTGCCCGAGATCAGCACGAAACGCAGCGAGGCGAGCCTGGCCGGTGTCAGCAATCCCTCATTGCGGCAGGCAGCGATATGGGCCGGCGCAACAAAGAGGCCTGATGGTTCGAGGCTGTCGAGCGCTGCGGCGAGCCCGGCGGGCGTGAAGGCGGGCAGGATCGCCGTGGCGGCGCCGGCCGAGAGCGCCAGATTGATCGAGAACAGGCCATAGAGATGGGTGAACGGAGCCGCCGCCAGCAGCCTCGCCGTGCCGTCGATGCCGAGTTCGGCGGCGCTCAGCCGGGCATTGGCGAGGAATTTGGCGGACGGGATCGGCACGCCTTTCGGCGCGGCGGTGGTGCCCGACGTGTAGAGCAAGGCGAAGCGATCGGCCGGCACCGGGCGATCGGCGATCAATGCGCTCTCGGCGCCATCGACGCTTTCGAAGGGGATGGTCCCGGCCGGTCCGCCAGAGCCGACCGAAATGACGGTCCGCAATGCGGGCAGCCCCGGCCGGAGCGCCAGGATGGTGTCCGCCGGGCTGAAATCCTTGGCCCGGGCGAGACAGATCACCGCCCTGGCGCCCGCATGCTTGAGCAGAGGTTCGATCTCGGCCGCCCGGTAGGGCATGTGGATGGTCTGGAACACCGCGCCGAGATAGCCGGCGGCGAGATAGGACAGCAGGAATTCGAGACTATTCGGCAATTGCGCGGCGATGACGTCGCCTTTGCCGAGGCCCTCGGCGCGAAGGGATGCCGCCAGCGCAAGCACGCGGCCGTGCAACTCCGCATAGGGCGTGGAGCCATGCGGCCCGACACAGGCTGGCGCGTCACCGCGGGCCGCGGCGTGCCGCTCCATCCAGTCGCGCAGGGTGTCGGGAACGGCCCCTGGCACGAGGGTTTCGTTTGCGCCATCGACCGGAGTGTTCGCCGCCTCGGTCAAGCCCGTTCTCCTCAGACGCCGGCTTCGCGATCGGCGCGTGGCGCTTCGCTTCGTGCCAGGCCGCCATGCAGGTCGAGCATGGCCTCGCGCCAGCCGGCCAGCCGGTCGGACGGCTCCAGCACCGGGAAGGCGCTGACGATGCGGGCCCATTGAAACAGGCTGAACAGGATATGGTCGGCATAGGCCGGCTGCGCGCCGCTGAGAAACGGCTGGGTGCGCAAACTCGCCCTGACCGGGTCGAGCAGCTTGCGAAAGCCCTGGATATCGGTCTCGCGCTGGCCGGCCAGGTCTTCCAGCGACCGGCCGAAGACCCGCTCCATCTGGGTGCGGAGATGACGGCCGTCATCGCCGTCGACGATGCCGATGACGTCGATCATCAGGAGCGGCACCAGCTTCGGGATCAGCACCCGGTCGACGAAGGAATTGACGAAACGGCAGAGGCCGTGGCCGACCGGACCGCCGAACAGGCTGGGCCGATCGCCGTAACGACGCTCCAGATATTCCGCGATCGCCCAGGAATCGGCAATCGTCTCGCCGTCATCGACCAGGATTGGAACCTTGTCCTGGCCGCTGAAGGCAATCGCCGGCTTGTCGCTGACCGCCACCGCGCGGGTCTCGGCATCGAGCCCCTTATGTGCAAGCGCCAGGCGCGTGCGCCAGGAGAACTGGCTGTAGCGCCGCCCGCTCAATCCGCCGAGTTCGTAAAGGATCAAGGCCATGACAAGCCAGCCGCGCTCGTGCTTAATTCATGAGACATTCTACGTCGCACTTTCAGCGAGTCAATCAGCATGGCCCCTCGTCGACCAGGCCCCGCCGCAGCCGTTCAGAGCCCACGCCGGACCGGACCGCCGGCGCCGCCCCATCTGGCGCGGACCGACCACGAGGCCGCCGTCACCGAATTCGAGCAGGCGCTGATCTGCGCCGGCGAGGCCTTTTTCCGCTTCGCCGGCGCCCTGCTCGGGCCGGAGGCGCGCGCCCACAATCTGTCGGGCCAGGACTGCGTCATTCTGCAGCAGCTCGTCACCGCGGGAGAGCCCAGCCGGATCGCCGACCTCCTGCGTTTCGCCAATCGGGAGGACGTGTCCAATGTGCAATACAGCCTCAGGAAGCTGATCAAGGCCGGCTTCGTCCGCCAGGTCAAAGGCGCGACCAATCGCGACACCGCCTATGGCGTCACCGAGGAGGGCATCCGGGTGACCTCGCGCCTCGTCGCGGCGCGCCACGAATTGCTGATGCGCCCGACCCGCGAGATCGCCGGCCTCGACAGCCAGCTGCAATCCATCACCACGGCGCTCGGCCTGCTGACCGGCCTTTATGATCACGGCACAAGGGTGCTGGTCGGGCGGCGTTAGCCGGCGCGTCCGGCCGCGAAGGTTCCCGCCGCATTCCTCGCGTGGCGACCTCCCGCCGGCTCAGGTTACGATCTTGCCGGCAGCGTCCGCACCCGCATAGGTTCGGTTCCGGCCGGCGCCCATACCGGCGGCCGGCGGCCGAGCTTGCCAACCAGCCCTCGGTATCGTGTTGAAGGGCAGGCCCATTCGTGTCGATGAACTTGCGAACCCTCACCTATTTCGCCGCGGTCGTCGAGGAAGGTTCGATTTCGCGCGCCGCATTGCGTCTGCGGGTCGCCCAGCCGGCCTTGAGCCTGCACATCCTCAATCTCGAGCGGGAGCTCGACACGGAACTGCTGCATCGCACCGCCCGCGGCGTCACCATGACCGAGAGCGGAACCCGTCTCTATCAGCACGCACGCGATATCCTGGCGAGAATAGACCTGGCGCGGGAAGACGTGCGCGGCCACGCCGCATCGGCGGTCGGCGAGGTGGTGCTGGCGATGACGCAGTCCATCGCGAAAGTGCTGGCGCTGCCGGTTTTCCAGCGCGTGGTGTCGGAGCTTCCCCGCGTCTCGTTCCGCTTGAGCGAAAGCAATACCGGCCATATCCCGACCCTGCTGCGTCAGCGCCAGATCGATCTCGGCATCACCTTCAAGGCGCAGAGGGATCCGGCCATTCACGAAGAGCCGCTGGTCGAAGAGGACCTCTATCTGATCGGCCCCGCCGACAAAGGCGGCAACACGGACGAAGGAAATGTCACGCTCGACGCCGTCGCGAGGCTGCCGCTGATCCTGCCCGGCCGACCCCACAGTCTGCGCGAGCTGATCAACGACTATGCCAGGAAGAACGGCCTCGCTCTGAATGTCGTCGGCGAGGTCGACGCCGTGCCGCAGTTGAAGGATTTCGTGGCCGCCGGCATGGGCCATACGATCCTGACGCAGGCCTCGGTCCAGGCCGAGCTCGGCGATGGCAGCCTGAGCGCGCGGCGCATCGTCGAGCCCGTCATTTCCAGGCGCGTCATCCTGTGCAGATCCGCCGAGATTCCGCCGACCCGGGCGACCGTCGCGGTCCAGGCGCTTCTGATCGAAACGGCGCGGCATCTGGTCGACGAAAAACGGTGGCCCGGACGTTTCGTGGGCACCCATAACAAAGCACTATGACTCCCAGATCGAGACTGTCTTAGCCGGCCAGGCCGCTTGTCGGATAGGAGTCGGGCACTGGGTGCCCCGCACCCGTTCTGCCGACCCGGGTGAGAAATGGCCTTGTTGAGCGGCGTCCGGGTGGTTGAGCTCGGCCAGATCCTTGCGGCGCCCTTCGCGGCGGAAATCCTCGGTGACCTCGGCGCCGATGTCATCAAGGTGGAGAAGCCCAAGGGCGGCGACGACGCCCGCGGCTGGGGGCCGCCCTATTGGGAGGGCGACGCGGCGCTCTTCCACCAGATGAACCGCAACAAGCGCAGCCTGGTGCTCGATCTCAAGACCCCCGAGGGCCTCCGCGATATTGTCGAACTGATCGGCACGGCCGACGTCTTCGTGCACAATCTGAGGCCGGGCGCGGCGGAGGCGCTGGGCCTCGGTGCCGGGGCCTTGCGCGAAAAATATCCGGGCCTGATCTATGCCGATATCGGCGCCTTCGGCCACAAGGGACCGCTCCATCAGCGCCCCGGCTACGAACTGCTGGTCCAGGCCTTCAGCGGCGTCATGAGCATCACGGGAGAGCCGGGCGGCATGCCGGTTCGAACCGGCCCGTCGATCAACGACCTGGGCACCGGCATGTGGGCCGCGATCGGGATATTGGCAGCGCTGAACAATCGCGCGCGGACCGGCGAAGGCTGCCTGCTGCAGACCTCGCTGTTCGAGACCGCGCTCTGCTGGGCGGGCATCCCGATCGCCAATCATCGGGCGTCGGGGTCGCGGCCCGAACGCATGGGCTCGGGACACCCGTCGGTCGTGCCCTATGGCGCATTTCCGACGGCGACCGGCCCTTTGATCGTCGCCGCCGGCAACGATCGATTGTTCGAACGATTGGCAAAAGCCCTCGGGAACCCGCAATGGGCCCGTGACGATCGTTTTGCCAAAAATGACGGGCGCGTCCGCGCCCGCGCCGAGTTGGAAAGGCTCATAACCGGCGTCCTCGCGCAGAAGTCGCGCGACGATTGGATTGCGCTCTTCGAGGCCGAGGGAATTCCTTGCGCGCCGATCATGGAAATCCCGGAGGTCCTGGCGCATCCGCAGACGCATGCGCTGGAGATCATGCAAAAGACGCCCGGTAGCGAGGCCATCGAACTGGTCGGATTGCCGCTCTCGATCAATGGGAAGCGCCCGGGGCCACGACGCCCGCGTCTCGAACTCGGCGCGGACACATCCGATGTGCTGCAGGCGCTGCGAACCGATCAGCGCGAGGAACGAACGGGCCTCGAGACATGGTCCGAAGAAAAGGCATGGGCCGGGGAAACGACATGGGCGGGAAACGAGACAAGCAAATGACCACAATCACCAGGCGAAGCGTCGTGGCCGGCGGGCTTGCCCTGATGGCGACGCGTGCGCGCGCGGCCGCCGATTGGCCCGCGCGGCCGATCAGGATCATTGTCCCCTTCGCGCCGGGAGGACCGACCGATTTCGTCGCCCGCCTCGTCGCCAAATCCCTGAGCGAACCGCTCGGACAGCAGGTCTTTGTCGAGAACCGCCCAGGGGCCACCGGCAATATCGGAGCACAGGCCGTCGCCGACGCGGACCCGGACGGCTACACCTTGCTGCACACCACCATCGCGACGCAGGCGCTCAACCCGATCCTCATGCCGGCCTCCCGGATCCGGCCCCTCCACGACTTCGTCCCGGTCGGAACCACCGCCGCCTTGCCGAACGTCCTCGTCGTCCAACCGAAAAAGCACGACATCAAGACGGTCCGGGAACTGGCGGAGCTCGGCCGCAAACTGCCGAGGGGATTGAGCTTCGGAACATTCGGGCACGGCACCTCGCCCCATATCCTCAGCCTTCTCTTCCAGAAGAAGGCTGCGTTCGAAGCGGTTCCGGTGGCCTATCGCGGCAGTGCTCCCGCCCTGACCGACATTCTCTCCGGGCAGCTGGATTTCCTGTTCGACAACATCACGACATCGGCGGAGCAGATCCGCGCCGGCACCGTCCGCGGGCTCGCCGTCACGTCGGCCTCCCGGTCTTCCGTGCTTCCCGACATTCCCACGATGAAGGAAGCGGGTTTCGACGGCTTCGACCTGGATTTCGGCTTCTCGCTGATGGCCCCCGCCAAAATTCCCGCCGGGATCTTGGCGCGATTGCAGGATGCCTTCGACCCGATCGCAAGCGGGGCGGATTATGCGGAGGCGCTGAGACTGCGCGGCGCCGATGCGCTCGTCGTGCCGCGTGCCGAACTCCGGCCGTTCCTGGAACGGGCGACCGAAACCTGGATGAACGTCGCGCGCCAGATCGATCTCGGCCCGACGACCTAGTGTCGCGGCTCGGCGATCATGACCCTTCGACTGGATAGGCGCAGCGCTCAAGGAGACAGGGGGCAATGGCGGCTCGGCACCACTTCCTCACGCTCGCACCACGTCGTCTGGCCTGGGCTTCTCCCTGATATCCGCGCATTTATCCGCTCGCGGCAATCAAGTCGTGGATGGCCGGGACAAGCCCGGCCAAGACGAGAATTGTCCTCGGGTGTGCAAGCCCCGAATCGACCAGGCGCAGGATCCGCGCCGTGGCCCGGCATACTGTGACGCCAACACATCGTCTTGCCCGGGCTTGTCCCGGGCATCCACGCATTCATCCGCTCGCGGCAATCAACCCGTCACGACCACTGTGCAGCGGCACTAACACCCATTCCCACTTCAAGGCGGCTTGAATGTCCTACATCCACTATCGCGTCGAAAAACATGTCGCGCGCATCGTTCTCGATCACGCGCCGGCCAATGCGCTCAGCCTGCCCATGGTCGACGATCTCCTCGCTCATCTGGCGGAGGCCCGCGCCGACGACAATGTGCGCGCCGTCGTTCTCGAAAGCGCGATACCACGCCGCTTCAGCGCCGGGCTGGATATCAATATTCTCAGCGGTGGCCACGGCGAGAGCATCCACGCCCTGCTGCGCAAGCACTATGTCGAGCTGTCCGAGGCACAATACCATCTCGGCAAGCCCTCCATCGCGGCGGTCAATGGTGCGGCCCGTGCCGGCGGAATGACGCTCGCCATCTCGAACGACGTCCTGATCGCGGGCAAGAGCGCCACGTTCGGTTACCCGGAGATCGATGTCGGGCTGATACCGGCGATCCATTTCGGCCATCTTCCGCGGCTCGTCGGAAAGTACCGTGCCTTCGAGCTCCTGTTCACCGGCCGCGCCTTCTCGGCCGAGGAGGCCTACGACATCGGCCTGGTCAGCCGCGTTGTCGACGACGACAAGGTCGTCGAGGCGGCGCTCAAGCTGGCCCAGACATTTGCCGAGAAGCCGCCGGGCATCATGAAGCTTGCCCGCAACGCATTCATGCGCGCGACCGATACCAGGAGCGAGATCGGCTATGCCGTCGAGAGTTTCTGCAGCGCCATCAATACCGATGAAGCGCGCGCAGGTCTTTCCGCCTTTCTGGCAAGGAAGGCGAGCCGGCCGATCTGACACGGCCCGTGCGGCGAAGCTCGTCAGCCGGTCTCGCACCAGACCCACAGGAGCGTCGCATCCGCCCCGTCGGTGGTGTAGCAGAGGTGATCGAGGCGGCTGTCGAAATAAAGGCTGTCGCCGGCGGCAAGCCGGATCTCGGCATAGGTGCCGCTGACGAAGGCGACCTCGCCGGACAGGACATAGAGAAACTCTTCGCCCTTGTGCGAGGCGGGTTTGTCGAACTGATGGGCGCTGCGGGCCTTCACCGTGGTCACGAAAGGCACCATGCGGCGGTCCTTCAGGCCGGTGCACAGGAATTCATGGATATAATTGCGGTCCTCGGTCCGCCGGCCACCGCCTGCCGGCGTCGAGGTCAGGCGCCCGATATGGCCGGCCGATTGCTCGGAGAACAGGCTGACCAGCGCGACGCCGAGGCCGGCGGCGATCCGTTCGAGCACCTCGAATGTGGGCGAGGCCCGATCATTCTCGATCTTCGACAGGGCGGATTTGGAGACGCCGCTGCGCCGGCTGGTTTCGTCCAGGGTCAGGCCCTGGTCGGTGCGGATCGCGCGGATGCGCTGGCCGATCCGGAGATCGGAGCGCTCCGCCCCATCCGCCACGGGGGTCGACGCAAGAGGAACGACATCGGGCATAGGGCTGTTGACCTCTCAAATCGGACCGCCTCGGCCGCGCCGGGCAGGCTATCGGACCGCGGAACCGGATTACGCCTCGCCCGGGACATGAGCCGGCGCATGCCGGCGCCCGGGCACCGCCGCCAGCAATTCACGGGTATAGACATGGCGTGGATCCGCGAAGACCGTCGCGGTGTCGCCGATCTCGACGATCCGGCCCTTTTGCATCACCGCGATCCGGTCGCAGATCTGGGCCGCGACCCGCAGGTCGTGGGTGATGAAGATCAGCGACATTGCCAGCCTCTGTTTCAGGTCGCGCAGCAGCGACAGGATCTGCGCCTGGACCGAGACGTCAAGCGCCGAGACCGCTTCGTCGGCGACCACCACCTCCGGCTCCAGCGCCAGGGCCCGCGCGATGCCGATGCGCTGCCGCTGGCCGCCGGAGAATTCGTGCGGATAACGCGCCAGCGCATCGACGCTCAGGCCGACGAGCTGAATCAGCTCGCGCGCCTTGTCCTGGGCCGCGCGTGCCGGCACGCCATGCGCCATCGGCCCGTCGGCGATGATCCGGCCAATGGTCTTGCGCGGGTTGAGCGAGGCATAGGGATCCTGGAACACCATCTGGATCCGCCGGCGCATCGGCCGCAGCTTGCGGCCGCTGAGCGCCATGAGATCGTCGCCGCCGAGCCGGATCGCGCCGCCATTGGGTTCGAGCAGGCGGACCAGGCATTTGCCGACGGTCGACTTGCCCGACCCGGATTCGCCGACAATGCCGAGCGTCTCGCCGCGCCGGAGCGTGAAGCTGACATCGGCCGCGGCCGAAACCACCCGCGGCGGCCGGAACAGCCCGACGCTGGTGACATAGGTTTTCTGCAGGTTCTCGACGGTCAGTGCCGTCGCCTCCTGCGGCCGCGGCCGTGACGGCGGCGGCGTCAGCGAGGGAACCGCCGCCAAGAGCGATTTCGTATAGGCATGGGACGGCGCCCGCAGCACCTCGGCGGCGCTGCCAGCTTCGACCAGGCGCCCCTGGCGCATCACCACGACACGGTCGGCGATGTCGTCGACCACGCCGAAATCGTGGGTGATGAACAGCACGCCCATGTCACGGTCGCGCCGGAGCCTTTCGATCAGCCGGAGGATCTGGCCCTGGGTGGTCACGTCGAGCGCGGTGGTCGGCTCGTCGGCGATCAGCAGGCGCGGTTCGAGCGCCAGTGCCATGGCGATCATCACGCGCTGGCGCTGGCCGCCGGACAATTGATGCGGGAAGGCGCGCATCAGCTGGGCCGGGTCCGGCAGGCCGACTTCGGCGAGCAGCGCCACCGCCCGTTCGGCGCGTTCGGCCGGCATCAGGATGCCATGGGCCTTGAACACCTCGGTGACCTGGTCGCCAATGCGCTGGACCGGATTGAGCGAGGTCATCGGCTCCTGGAAGATCATGCCGATCTCACGCCCGCGGACCGCCCGCATCCCGTCCTCCGAGCGGCCGATGAGCGAGGCCCCTGCCAGCATGATCTCGCCGGAACGCCAGGCCAGATTGCGCGGCAGCAGGCCCATGACGGCATGAGCGGTGATCGATTTGCCGGATCCGGATTCTCCGACGATGCACAGGACCTCGCGGGCCGCGACGTCGAAGCTGACATTCTCCACCGCATGCGGCCGGTCGGCGCCGGCGGGCAGCGCGATCGTCAGGTCGCGCACGGACAGGATCGGCTTTTGCACGGCGGCCACGGTCATAGCCGGCCCTTCCTGAGCGTCGGATTGAGCGCGTCGTTGAGACCTTCGCCGACCAGGTTGAGCGCCAGGACGGTGACGAAGATGGCGGCGCCCGGAATGAAGCTGATCCACCATTGTTCGAGCACGCGGGTCCGGCCGGCCCCGACCATGTAGCCCCAGCTCATCACATTGGGATCGCCGAGCCCGAGGAAGGACAGCGAGCTTTCAAGCAGGATCGCGGTCGCCGTCATCAGCGAGGCGAGCACGATGATCGGCGACACCACATTGGGCAGCACCTCGGTCAGGATCACCTTGGCCACCGGCTGGCCGGTGACGATGGCCGCCTGGACATATTCGCGCGAGCGCAGGCTGAGCACCTCGCCGCGCACCATGCGCGCCACCGGCGGCCAGCTGACGATGGCGATGGCGAGCACGATGGAGGCCACCGAGGGCTGCAGGATCGAGACCACGACGATCGCCAACGCGAAGGAGGGAATGGTCTGGAAGAACTCGGTCAGCCGCATCAGCGCATTGTCGATCCAGCCACCGAAATAGCCGGCGGCCGCGCCGACCGGCACCCCGACCAGCAGGGCCGCCAGCGTCGAAACCAGGCCGATCAGCAGCGACACCCGGCTGCCATGGACGAGCCCGGCGAGGATGTCGCGGCCCAGCGCGTCGGTGCCGAGCGGCGCGCGCTCCAGCGCGAAGGGCGCCAGGAAGGGCCGGTTGACCATGCGCCAAGGCGAGGTCGGGTAGATATGCGGCGCCAGCGCCGCGACCGCGACGATGAGGACGAGAATGGCGATGCCGATCAGGGCGCCTCGGTTTTCCGCGAAGCGGCGCAGGAATGCTGTCACGAAGCCACCTCGATGCGCGGATCGACGAACCGGTAGATCAGGTCGGTCAGGATGTTGAACAGGATCACCATGGCCGAGCAGGTGAAGAAGACGCCGAGCAGCACCTGGTAGTCGCGCTGGATCAGGGCATCGAACAGCAGCCGGCCGATGCCGGGCCAGGCGAACACGGTCTCGACCAGCAGCGATCCACCGACCAGTTGCCCCGCCTGCAGGCCGGCCAGTGTCACCACCGGCAGGATGGCATTGGGGATCATGTGGTGGCGGACGATGGCGCTCTCGCCGAGCCCTTTGGCATAGGCGGTCTTGACGTAGTCGAAGCTCGCCACCTCGAGCATGGAAGCCCGCATCATGCGAGCATAGACGGCGGTGAAGAACAGGCCGAGCGTCGTCGCCGGCATGATCAGGTGCCAGCCGATGTCGAGCGCGCGGCGCAGCCCGGTATAGCCGGCGCCGACACTTTCGTAGCCGACATTGGGCAGCCACCCCAGATGCTTGGAAAAGACGATCTGGGCGATCAGCGCGAGCCAGAACAGCGGCATCGCGTAAAACACCAGCGAGGCCGAGGTGATGGCGCTGTCCGACAGGCGCCCGACCCGTCGCGCGGCCAGCGTGCCGAGCGTCACGCCGGCGCCAAGCGAGATGACCAGCGCCGTGCCGGTCAGCAGGAGCGTCGCCGGCAGGCGCTCGACGATCAGGTCGAGCACCGGGCGCTGCTGGCGATAGCTGAAGCCGAGATCGAGCGTCGCGATCCCCTTCATATAGTGCCAGAACTGCTCGATCAGCGGCCTGTCGAGCCCGAACTTCTCGCGCAATTGCTGCAGGAAGACGGCATCGCCCGCCCCCGCCTCGCCAGCCATGACCTGGGCCGGATCGCCCGGCGCCAGGCGAATGAGGAAGAAATTCATCGCGGCGATCGCGATCAGGATGACGACCGCATTGATCGTCTTCCGGCGCACAAACCCGGCAAGCGTCACGAGCCCATCCTCCCGATGGTGGCGGAACCGGCGGGCGGGCAGCATCCCGCCCACCGCCGCGGAATGGCCGAACTAGGCTTTCCAGGCATCCTGGAAAGCGTCGTTCATGCCGGTTGCGGTCTTGATCAGGTTCTGCACGTTGCTGCGATGGATGGTCGGGAATTCCAGCTCCAGCATCCAGGCCACCGGCAGCTCTTCGGCCAGGATCTGCTGGGCCCTGGTATAGAGCTCCTGGCGTTTGCCCGTATCGTTGGCGGCCGCCGCCTCGGCGAACAGCTTGTCGATATCCGGGTTCGCATAGCCGGCGACATTGTTCCAGGGCGAGCCCTTGGCGATATTGCTCGAGACATAGCTGCGCGCCACGCCGAGCGCCGGGTCGCCATATTGCGACAGCCAGGTGAAGGCGAGATCGAAGTCCCAGTCGGACAGGCGCTGGCCGTAACCCGCGACATCGGTGGTCACCAGCTGCAGGTTGATCCCGATATCGGTCAGGTTCTGCTTGATCGCCTCGGCCCAGCGCGTCCAGGCCTCGCCATAGGGCAGCGCCAGCAGGCGGATCGGCTCGCCCTTGTAGCCGGTGTCCTTGAGCAGCGCCTTGGCCTTGGCCGGATCGAAGGGATAGCGGGTGACCTGATCGCTGTAGAACCGCGTCTTCGAGCTGATCGGGCCGGTCGCCACCCGCGCCAGGCCGTTCCAGATCACGTCCTTCGCGAATTCGCGATCCATGCCGTACATGACCGCCTGGCGGAAGGCCTTCTTGGCCATCAGGCCCTGGCGGTGGTTGAACCACAGCCAGGACAAGGGCGCGATCATCTCCCAGCCCTTGCCGGTCACCGACGAATTGGGCAGCTTGGCGAGCTTGGCGACGTCGAAATTTTCCACCGTGCCGCCGGTCAGGACGTCGACGCGGCCGGTCTCGTAGGCGACCACGCGAGCGGCGGCATCCGGAATGACCTGCCAATAGACCTCGTCCAGATAGGGCAGGCCCGGCACGTGATAATCGGCATTGCGGACGAGCTTGATATAGGAGCCGCGCTGCCATTCCGAGAACTTGAACGGCCCGGTGCCGATCGGCGTGTTGTTGGCCGGATTGGTCTTGTAGTCCGTGCCCTCGTAGAGATGCCGCGGCACGATCGGGGTCGTGCTCAGCTCGAACATCAGGATGAACGGGCCGAACGGGTTCTTCAGCGAAAAGCGCACCGTGTTGTCGTCGATCTTCTCGATCCGCTCGACATGGGTGGTGGCGATCGGCCGCCAGCGCGGATGGGTTTCGCGCAGGAACTTGTCGGTCGAGAACACCACGTCATCGGCACCGAACGGCTTGCCGTCGTGCCATTTGACGTTCTTCTTGAGATGGAAGGTATAGGCCTTGCCGTCGGCGGAGACCTCCCAGCGCTCGGCGAGCGAGGGCAGCGGCGTCAGGTCGTGGCCATATTTCAGCAGGCTCTCATAGATGCTGCCCGACACCATCTGGGTCGGGGTGTTCTGGACGAGGCCGAGCATCAGGCTCGACGGCTCGGGATGCACGACGGCGCGCACCACGCCGCCGCGCTTGGGCGTCTGGGCAATCGCGGTGATCGCGCCCGTCGACAGCGGGCTCAGGCCGAACAGCAGGTCGCCGCCGGCCAGGCCCGCGGCGCCCGCCTTGAGCAGGTCTCTCTTGGTGAAACGAGGCATGGTCCTCTCCCCTCTTGTCTTTGTTGATTATTGAGCCTGGCGGCGGCCGGCCGCCGCCCGGCCTCACAGCGTCTCGAGCGTCCTGCCGACCGCCTCGGCGGTGGCGCGAATATCGGCATCGCTATGGGCGAGCGAGCTGAGGCTGTGCAGCGTATTGGCCGGCGACATGTAGATGCCGCTCTGCAGCAGGGCATTGGCGAACAGCCGGAACTTGGTGCGGTCGACATGGCTGCAGAAGTCGCGGTAGTCGGTGATCGCCTCGCGCTCGGTGAAGTAGATCTGGAACACCGACCCGACATTCTGGACGATGGCCGGGTGGCGTTTCTGCGCGCCGATCACCTCGCGCAGCGCATCGGCCATCTTGCGGCCGCAGGCCTGCAATTGCCGGAAGCCGGCGGCCCCGCCCTCGGTCATGATCTCCAGCATGGTCTTGGTCGCATAGAGCCCGAGGCGCGGCGCGTTGTGGCTGCCGTAATGCAGCACCTTGCCCCATTCGAGCCCGTCCATGACCCAGGCCGGCCCGCAGATCGCGGCGATCGGAAAGCCCTGGCCGAGCGCCTTGCCATAGGTGACGATGTCGGGCTTCAGCCCATAGAGCTCGGCGCAACCGCCGGCGCCGACACGAAAGCCGGTGACCGTTTCATCGAGATAGAACAGCGCGCCGTGGCTCTTGCAGATCGCCTGGATGAACTGGAGATAGCCCTCCTTCGGCGGGATCACGCCCATATTGGTCATGATGCCTTCGGTGACCACGCAGGCGACGTCGCGCCCATGGGCTTCCATCACCCGGGTCAGCGCGGCCTCGTCGTTCCACGGCACGACGATGGTGTCGGCCCAGGAGCCGGGCGTCAGCCCGGAGCTGTCGGGAATACGGATCGGGTCGTTGGGATGGCCGAGCGTGGTCGGCAGCTGCGGGTTGGTGTTGAGCAGAACCGCGTCGTACCAGCCGTGATAATGGCCCTCGAACTTGACGATCTTGGAGCGCCCGGTGAGCCCGCGCGCCAGCCGGAAGGCCGCCATGCAGGCCTCGGTTCCGGTATTGGCGAAGCGGATCTTGTCGGCATGCGGCAACATGCCGACCAGCATTTCCGCCACCTCCACCTCGACCTCGAGCGCCGTGGCGAAATGGGTGCCGTGCACCACTTCGCGCTGCACGGCCTCGACGATGCGGGGATGGGCATGGCCGAGCGGCAGGGCGCCGAACGACATCATCCAATCGATATATTCGTTGCCGTCGACATCGAACAGGCGCGACCCGGCGCCGCGCCGCATATAGGGCGGATAGGGCGCGTAATTGGCCGGGCCGCGAGAGGCCGAACTGACACCCTCGACCAGGACGTTGACCGCGCGCTGGTAGAGCTGGCCCGAAGCCGTATTTGGCAACATTCTCGATATCCTTGACCGGAACGGCGGCCAGGTCGTCCGGATCGGACGCTTGACCTTCGTTCTCTATTTTGCTCACTTGTCCACTATAAGAAACACGCCGTTCGCCGCTGTCAAGCCGGCGCCGCGGTCCGGGAAAGAGCGCAGCATGAAAATCGCTTGGTCGGCTAATCAGATGAAACACAGCGGCACGCGGTTCGTCCGTGCCGGCCAGATCGTCCCCAGTCCGGAAGTGCCGGAGCGGGCCGAGTTCATCCTGAAGGCCGTCGGCGCACGCGGCCACACGGTCGTCGCGCCCAGGGATCTCGGCCTGGCGCCGATCCTCGCCGCCCATGACGCCGACTTCGTCGCTTTCCTTCAAACGGCGCACGAGACCTGGACCGGCTTTGCGGGCAACGACGCCATCGCCATGCCCAATGTGCATCCGCGCGGTGCCTATGCGCGCCGGCCTTCCGGGCCGGTCGGCCTGATCGGCTGGTATACCGGCGACATGGCCTGCGAGATCGCCGCCGGCACCTGGCCGGCCGTGTATGACTCCGCCCAGGCCGCCGCCAATGCCGCGCGCTGGACCGCGGAGCGGCGCGAAACGACCTATGCGCTGTGCCGCCCGCCCGGGCATCACGCCGGCCACGACCGGGCGATGGGCTTTTGCTACCTCAACAACGCCGCGATCGCGGCCGAGGAGCTGCGCCGGTCATTCGGACGCGTCGCCATCCTCGACGTCGACGTCCACCACGGCAACGGCACGCAAGACATCTTCTACGACCGCGGCGACGTGTTTTTCGCGTCGATCCATGGCGACCCCGCCCAGTATTACCCGTTCTTCTGGGGCTATGCCGACCAGACCGGCATCGGCGCGGGCGCCGGCGCCACGCTGAACGTGCCGTTCCCGGCCGGTTCCGGCGACGGGCCGTTCCTCGACGCGCTGGCCGTGGCGCTCGACGGCATCGGCCGCTTCGCCCCTGAGGCCCTGGTCCTGTCGCTCGGCGTCGATGCCTCGGTGCACGACCCCCACGGCCGTCACACCGTCAGCGACGGCGGCTTCCGGCGAATGGCGGAACACGTCGCCGCACTGAAACTGCCGACCGTCATCGTCCAGGAGGGCGGCTACGCCTCCGCCCAACTCGGCACGATCGTCGCCGACATTCTCGATATCCTGGCCTGATCATGTCCAAAACGCTTCTCATCGTATCGCTCGGCGAACTCGGCACCAATGTCCTGGAAGCGGTCGGCCGCAGCGGCCTGTTCGAGCGCATCGTGGTGGCCAGCCGTTCCGCCGACAAGGCGCTCGGCCGGATCAACAACGCCGTGATCGGCTGCGGCATCGAGGGGTATTTCCCGCGCTTCGAGGCTCTGGCTTTCGATTTCAACGATGCCGCCAGCACCGCCACGCTCCGCGCGCTGCAACCCGACGTGATCTTCTGCGCGCCCAGCCTGAAACCCTGGTGGCAGGTCGGCGGGCTTGATGGCGTGAAGGAAAGCCTGGCCGCCAGCGTGCCGTTCGGCGGCTATGTCAGCCTGCAGCTCGCCCCCATGGCGATGTTCCGCGAACGCTATGCCGAGGCCGGCATCGCCGGCCGCTGGATCGCCGCATCCTTCCCCGACGTGATCAATCCGAGCCTCGCCCGGTCGGGGCCGGGGCCCGCCTGCGGCATCGGCAATGTGCGCGAGCCGATCGCCAAGATCCAGGCCTCGGTCGGCCGGGCGCGCGGCATCGCGCCGGCCCGCGTATCGGTCCGGCTGGTGGCGCAGCACGCTTTCGAATATGGCGTGCTCCATCCGGCGCCGCCCGCCGAGCTGCCGTCCTATCTCCTCAGCGTGACCGTTGACGGCGAGGATCTGACCGCGCTCGGCCATGCCGCGCTGCGCGAGCCCTTCCCGTTCCCCTATGACCTGCATTTCAACCGCGTCACCGCATCGGCCGCGCTCGACGGCATGCGCGCGCTGGTCTCGGCCGAACCGATGCGCACCCACCTGCCCGGCGTGCTCGGCCTGGTCGGCGGTTATCCGGTTATCGTCGAGGACGGCGATATCAGGCTCGACCTCGCACCCGGCTGGACCGAAGCCGAGGCGATCGCGGCGAACGAAGCATCGCTGCCCTGGGATGGGATCGAGCGGATCGAGGCCGACGGCACGATCGTGTTCACATCCGAGACGGTGAAGGCGCTGCACGCGCTGACCGGCGCGACCATCGAATCCGCGCATCCCCGCAATGCCGCCGAACAGGCGCGGCTGATCCTCGGCGCGCTCGACTAGCCTGCATGGTCCGGCGCTGGCCGGTTCACGCAACGACCAGGTTGAGCGCGCGATCGGCGGGCGCGATGACCAGGCGCCGGCCCCAGTCGAAGGCGATATGGTCGCGCTCCATGCCATCGGCGAAGACGGTGCCGCCGTCATTCATCCGCGAGGTGATCGCAAGGCCCGCGCCCGTGAGCTTGCCGGCCCGCAGGCTGGTGCCGGTCGCGACGCTCGGAAACGGCTCGCGCACGAAATAGGCGACGGCCTGTTCATCCGGAGCGATCGGCAAATGGGTTCCGGTCGCCTCCATGATCGAGCGGGCCCAGCCGGTGGCGCCAGTACCCGAGGCGGCGATCAGGCCGCTGGAGGAATGATCCTCTTCCACCCCGTCGACGGCGATCCGGTAGCGCGCCGACTGGTGGCTGCGATGGCCGACGAAGATTTCATTCAGCGCCAGCAACCGTTCGCCGCTGTCGAGAACCGCTTCGACCATCGTCCGCTTCTCGACGGCGACATCGCCCTGAAGGCTCGCCGGCAGCAGATGCGTCAACCGGGCGAGCGGCACCCTGACCAGCACGCCATCGTAGAGCTCCGGTGCCGGGTTGACGCCGAGCACCGGCTGTCCGTCCAGATATTTGGCGACATTCGCCACGAGGCCGTCCTGGCCGACCGCGACCACGACATCCTCGGGGCCGAACAGGAACCGATCGAAATCGGCGCGTTTGACCAGCGTCTGGCGCCATTTCGACGGCACCGAATCGCGGGCGCCCTTCAGAACCTCGCCGAACTGGGCATGGCGCGCCTCGATGGTCTCGAGCCGCTGCCCGCGGGTCTCGAGGAAGAATCGCGCCTGGTCGCGCGTGGCGTGGTGCGCCAGCAGCAGCTCATAGTCGGTCTCGCGCGTGACGAAGACCGCGCGGGGCGTGTTGGTCGACATGGCGCCCTCCGGTCACCGCCCTGCCGTCACGGCGGTCGGATCCTTGCGGAATTCACCGACAAGGCTCGCAAGCAGATCGGGCGTCACATTGATATGCTCGATCGTCTTCAGCTTGCCGGCCAGGTCACGCGCCGCAAGGCTCATCAGCACCGCGGGCGACACATCGCGATAAACGGCGATATGCGCCTGCTCCGCCTCCGCCCTCGCCGCCTCGACGGTGCGAATGCGCGCCGCTTCGGCCTCGGCCTCCACTTGCCGCGCCTCGGCCAGGCCGCTCGCGCGGTTGCGGGCATTCTCGGCTTCTTCGGTGATCAGCGTCTTCTCGCGGCGGGCGAGCTCGGTCTTGTTGGCCAGCTCGTTTTCGGCGATCGCGCGTTCCTTGTCGACCGCCAGCGCCCGGCGTTCGAAGGTCGCTTCGTCGGCCTTCTGCTGCAGGGCCTCGAAGGTCGGCGTCTGCAACGCCCGTTCCAGCTCGGCGGAAGGCGCGAGGCTGGTCACCCGCGCCGCGACGACGGCAATGCCGATATCGGTCAGGCTGGCGGCATCCGTCAGCGCCGCCTCGAGGCGGAGCCGCAGCGGCTCGATGCCGGCGTCGAGCAGCGTCCTGACCGGCGCTTCGGCCAGATATTGCAGCGCCGCCTGGTTGACCAGGCCCGCCAGCCGCGTCTCGATGCGCTCGATCGGTTCGCCCTTCGGCCGGCCATTGGCCAGCGCCAGGCTGAAATCCACCCGCTGCGCCAGCAGTTCGGGATCGACGACATGCCAGGTCAGCATGCCCTGCACCGCGACCTGCTGGAAATCCTGGCTGCGCCCCTTCACGAACAAGGTGGTCTCGCGATCCTCCATCGGCACTTCGGCGATGCTGGCGGTTTCCGGCCGGAACCAGAAGACCAGGCCGCGCCCGCTCTGCCGTACATGGCCGTTGCGATAGCGGATGATATGGCTGCTCGCGTCGCTGCGCAGCTGCGCGACGACACCGAAATTGCGGATCTGGGCCAAGACAGTCTCCTTTCCTTGAGATCAGATCTGAGGCTTGAAGCGGAAGAGTTCGGCGGGACGGAAGGATGCGCCGGTTTCACGTTCGCCGGTCGCTTCCAGCCAGCCCTTGTCGAGCATCCGGCGGCGAAAGGCCGACTTGTTGACCGGCAGGCCCAGGATCGCCTCATGGACGTCCTGAAGCTGGCGCAAGGTGAAACGTTCGGGCAGCAGCGCGAAGCCGATCGTCGAATAATCGAGCTTGCCGCGCAGCCGCCGGATCGCGAGGCCGAGAATATCGGCATGGTCGAAGGCCAGCGGCAGGCGGCCGCTCTCGCCGGACGCGGAGGCGGCATGACCGGCCTCGGCCGGCCCTTCCGGCGCGATGCGGGCCAGCGTCAACAGGGGATTGGCCTTCAGCGCCGCCGTGAAGCGCTCGGCCGGCAGCAGCGCGAAATAGGCGACCGTCACCACCCGCATGCGCGGATCCCGGTTCACCGCGCCGAAAGTGTAGAGCTGCTCGACATAGGCGTCCTGCATCTGCGCCTTCTCACGCAGGATGCGCCGCGCGGCGGTGTCGAGCGGCTCGCCGATGCCGACGAAGCCGCCCGGAAGCGCCCACCTGCCCAAGGCCGGCGGCTCGTCGCGCCGCATCAACAGGGCCGCGGGCGCCCCATCGACGATCGACATGAGCACGAGATCGACGGTGACCGCCGGCCGCTCGTAGAGCGAGGGATCATATCCGGCCAGGAATTCGGCTTCTCCCGCGCTCATCGCGATGCCTTATGTGCAAAACACAAATAACTTATGCGCACATCGCGCATATGTCAAACGGACCGATTTCGAGACCCCCACGGTCGCAGATCCAGGATCGCCGGCAATTCGGGTTTCCGCGAACACTGACGTCGAATGTGCCGCCACCGGCGCTTCGGGCAGGCTTCAGGCCGGCCGCCGCCGGCCGAGGCACCAGAACAGCACGGGCACGCCGATCAGGGCGCGGGAACAGAGCGACGCGGCCGAGCCAGTCGGCGCCGAGCATGATCAGGCCGCCGAGAACGGCCGAGCCGACGAGATGCGGGATCGCCCGTTCCAGGCCGAGGCGGCGTGCCAGATGCGGCGCCATCAGCCCGACAAAGCTCAGCGTTCCCGCGATCATAGAGCCGGCGGCGGTCAGCAGCGCCGCAGCGCCGAGAAGGACGAAACGGCTGTCGCGCAGACCGACACCGATGGAACGGGCAAAGACCGGGCCGACCGGCAGGATGTCGAGCCAGCGGCCGAGCAGCAGCGTGCCGGCCAGCAGCGCCAAGGCGGCGCCGAGCGCCGCGACGGCCGTCGCCGCCTCGACGCCATAGGTTGAGCCGCTCAGCCAGGTCGTCAGCAGCGCCGCGCGCGGATCGCCGGTCGCGCTCGCGGCCGCGACCACCGCATCGAACAGGCCGCCGAGCGCGACGCCGACGAGCAAGGTCCGTTCCGGCGCGAACTGGTCGCGCCGTCCGAGCGCCAGAATGACGAGCAGGGCCGCGCCGGCGCCTATCGCGGTGGCGGCGAACTGGGCCCCCGCCCCGCTGAGCCCGAGACCGAACAGCGCCACCACGAAGCCGAGCGCGGCCCCGGCGCTGACGCCGAGCATTTCCGGGCTCGCCATGGCATTGCCGGTGAGCCGCTGGATCAGCACGCCCGCCGCCGCCAGCATCATGCCGGCGGCGAGCGCCGCACCGGCGCGCGGCAGGCGCCAGGCCATCATCACGTCGGGGGTACGGCCGAAGCCCAGGCTCCAGCCGTCGATGCCCCGGCTGAGGCCCGCCGACAGAACCAGGGCAAAGACGAGAAGCAGGACGAGGCCGAACACCCATAGCCATGGACGGGACATTCGCTGGCCGGTCGGGGCCTCGGCTCCGGGCAGGGCCGGCGCCAGCCGCACGCGCGGCAGGAGCCAGATCAGCAGCGGCGCCGCGAACAGGGCGGTGACCGCGCCGGTCGGGATCATGTCGCCGAACCAGTCGCTCAGGAGGATCACCCCCTGGTCGGTCGCCCAGAGCAGCAGCGCGCCGAAGACCGGCGCCCAGACCAGCCTGTCGCCGAGCTGCCGCGCTCCGGCAAGGCCGACGATGGCGGGCGCAGCCAGGCCGATGAAACCGATGACGCCGACAAGACTGACGAGGCTCGCGGTCAGCCCGACCGCGACCGCGAGCCCGGCGAGGCGCGCCGCGCCGAGCGACAGCCCGAGCCCCCTGGCGCTGGCATCATCGAGGCCGAGCAGGGTCAGCGGCCGGATCAGCAGGGCAGCGATCGCGCCGGCCAGTGCCAGGCGCGGCGCCAGCGCCGTCACGGTGCTCCAATCCTGCTGTTCCAGCGCGCCATTGCCCCAGATGAACAGGCTGACCAGGTAGCGCTCCTTCAGCAGGAACAGCATGGCGCCGATGGCACCGGCATAGAGGCTGACCAGCAGGCCGTTGAGGATCGTGGTGACGGGCGCAAGCCCGCTGCGCCGCGACAGCGCCAGGACCGCCGCGACGGCCGCGAGGCCGCCGGCAAAGGCGATCGTCTCGCGGCCCTGGGCGAGCCATTGCGGCGCCGCCAGCGTGGCGACCGCCAAAGCCAGATTGGCGCCGGCCGCAACCCCCAATGTCGTCGGCGAAGCCAGGGGATTGCGCAGGATCTGCTGGAACAGGGTGCCCGCCAGGGCGAGCGCCGCGCCGGCCAGCAGGCTGGTGACCAGGCGCGGCATCAAGCTCAGCCGGACCAGCAAATGCCTGACATCGTCGAGATCGGGCGAGACGAGCGCCTGCAACCAGAGCTCGGGCGGCAATTGCCGGGCAAGCGTCGCAACGCTCAGGGCCAGGGCAACCACGCCTGTCGCGACCGACAGGATGAGCGGACCAGACGTGCGGGCGGCCTCAGCCATGATCCGGCCCGGGCGCCAGCCGGTCGCCGACGATCCGGGCGAAACGCGCGGCCGAGGGCAAGGCACCGAACATCAGGATCGGCGGCAGCATCGCAACCTGGCCAAGCCGGGCGAAGGACAGGCTTTGCCAGAGCGCTCCGCGCGAGGTCCGTTCGAACTCATGAGCCGGCTGAAGATAGAAAAGCCGCGTCGCCGACCGGGTCGCCAGCGCCTCGATGCCGACGGTCGCGAAACCCCAGTCATTGGTCGGACCGGTCCAGGCATTGGGAAGGCCGATGCGATCGAGCACGCCCTGGAACAGGCTCTTGGCGCCATAGACGCGGACGTGCCGAGCATCCATAAAATTGACGAAATAGGCCGGCGTCCGATCGGTACCGGCGAGCCTCGCGCGCACGCCGGCGAAGGTCGCCTCGACCCGGCCGATCAGCGCCTCGCCGCGGCCCGCCTCCCCGGTCATCGCCGCGAGCCGGCGGGCCGCTTCCGCCGCCCGCGCCAGCGGTTCGCCCCGCGCGTCATAGATCGGCAGGCTCACCACCGGCGCGATGCGGCCAAGCGCCGACGAGAGGCGCGCCAGATAGGGGGTGGTCAGGATGACATCGGGCGCCAGCTCCGACAGCAGTTCGAGATTGACCTCCTGGGCCGTGCCGAGATCGACGATGCCGGCCGGCAGCCGCGGCTCGACCACCCAGTTGGCCCAGTCGGCGATCGCCGGCAGTCCGACCGGCGCGATATCCATGGCGAGCAAGGTCTCGGCGAGCCCGAAGTCGAGCGACACGATGCGGCGCACCGGCCTGCCCTCGGCCGCTGCCGGCCGGGCGAGGGCGAGCCCGGCCAGCGCGCCCGCGACGAGAGCGCGCCGGGACGTACCGTCACCGCCGGCGCTGTTCGGCGGCACGGTGCGCCTCCGGGCCGAGGGCGAAGCGGATGGCCCGGTTGATCGCCGCCGGCAGCACCGACATATGCGTCTCGTCGGGGAACAGTTCGAAAGCCGCGTGAAGGCCGGGAAGGCCGGCGAGCCAGCTCGCCATGTCGCGGGCATTGTCGACGATGCGGCTCTCGGCATGGTTCCGGCTGCGGTCCTCGGCATCGGCCGCACCGACCTGGAACGGCGCCAGGCGCTGCTCGAATTCGCCCGCCAGCACCAGCACGCGCGGGCTGAGCCGGCCTTGCCAGGCCGCCGCGAACCGCCGGCCGGTCGCCAGCACGCCGGCATCCTCCCACCAGATCGCCGGGCTCGCCGCGATCCAGTCGGTGAAGGCATCCGGCCGGCTGAACAACGCGTGCAGCACGAACAGGCCACCGAAGGAATGGCCGAAAATGGCCTGCTGCGCCGGATCGACCGGCAGCCGCCGGGCAATCTCCGGCTTCAGCTCGTCTTCGATGAAACGCAGGAAATGGTCGGCGCCCCCCGTCCGCACATCCGGCCCGTCGGGTGTGTGCGGCGGATAGGTCTTGCCCGGCGGCGGCCCCATGTCCCAGGAGCGGCGGACGCTGTCATAGGCCTCATCGGTCGGATAACCGATGCCGACGATCGCCGCCTTGGAAATGCCGGTGCCGAGCGGATAGCCCGACTGGACGCGCAGGGCATCGACCGCCGTGCCGATCACCGCATTGGCGTCGAGCAGATAAAGCACGGGCCAGCCGGCCGGCGGCGGCTCGCCCGCGGGAATGCGCAGGAAGATGCGGTAGGCCGGGCCGCCGTCTTGCGGCGCGAGGTCGAACTGGACGGTGCCGGGGATCGGCGCTGAACTCTCCATCATGATCACCACCGGTAGTTCAGGCTGGCGATGACGGTGCGGCGCGCGCCCATATAGCAATAGCCGACCTGGCAGGTGGTGTAGTTCCGGTCGAACAGATTCTGGGCGTTGATCTTCAAGGTCAGGCCGGACAGGCGCTTGTCGACCGCGCCGAAATTGTAGCGGATCGCCGCATCCACCAGGGCGACGGCGTCGGAGCGGAAGGTGTTCTGGTCGTCGCCATAGGTGAAGCCGGTATAGCGCAGGCCCGCGCCGATGCTGAAGCCGGACCAGGCATCGCCTGGCGGCACGGCGTAGTTGGCCCAGAGCGAGACGGAATCACCGGGAATGCCCGACGGCATCTTGCCGATCGTGCTGTCCGTGCCTTTCACCGTGACGAGATTGAGATGGGTATAGGAGGCGTTGATGCTAATGCCGTTGCCGAGGCTGGTCACGGCCTGCAGCTCGAGCCCCCGCGCGCGGATCGTGCCGCGCTGGACCTGGCGAAGGGCGTTGGCCGGATCGGTGACGAGGCCGCCGTTCTGGGTCAGCTCGAACAAGGCCGCGGTGACGAAGCCGTTGAAGCCGGGCGGCTGGTATTTGATGCCGATCTCGGCCTGCGAGCCGGTGGTCGGATTGAACGCGACCCCACCGGCCGTGCTGCCGAGATTCGGCACGAACGAGGTGGAATAGCTGACATAGGGCGCGAAGCCCGAATCGAAGACATAGGTCAACCCGGCGCGACCGGTGAAGGCGTGGTCCGATTTCGCGTCGCTCGTATTGCCGGTGATGTCGCGCGTCGAGGTTTCGACCCAGTCCTGCCGGCCGCCCACGGTGAGGATCCAGCCTCCCCATTTCAGCTGGTCCTGGGCATAGAGGCCGACCTGGCTCTGGTTCTGCGTCATCGCGCTGGTCAGGGCCGGCGGCGAGATCGCCTGGGCGCCGTAATTGAGCGTCACCAGGTCGAGAGCGGGGGCGGAGCCGAAGCCCATCCGGTCACGCAGCGTGCTGCGCATATAGTCGACGCCGACCAGCAAGGTGTGCTGCACCGGCCCGCTCGCGAAATTGGCCTGCACCTGGTTGTCGACGGTGATGCCGTCGACCACGTCGCGCACGCGGCCGGTATAACGCGACGCCGTCATCGTGCTCGTGTCGATGGCGCTGATGCCGACATATTTCACGTCGGCATCGATATGGGCGTAGCGGAAATTCTGGCGGAAGGTCAGCACCTCGTCGAATTTGTGCTCGAACAGGTAGCCGATGCGGAACTGGATCTGGTCCATGGCATTGAAGGCGGGGTCGCTCGAATAGACCGGCGAGCGCACGCCATTCGTCACCGAATAGAAGGGAAAGGCCGCCGGCGTCCGGGAGCTCTGATATTCGGTCAGCACGGTCAGCGAGGTCTGGTCGTTCCGCCAGGTGAAGGACGGCGCGAGATTGACCCGGTCATCCCGGCCGCCCAGCGTCCAGTTCTTCGATTCCCTGACCACGCCGGTCAGGCGATAGAGGAAATGGCCGTCCTGATCGACCGGCCCGCTGAAATCGAAACTGCCCTGGTAGCGATCCCAATTGCCCACCTGCAGCTCGACCTCGCGCAGCGGCTGGCTGGTCGGGCGCTTGGAGATGAGATTGACCAGGCCGCCGGGCGAGCCCGATCCGAACAGCGAGGAGCTCGGGCCGCGCAGCACCACGGCCTCCTGGATGCCGTAGGGCTCTTCCTTGTAGATCGCCATATTGGCGGCCGGCTGGCGCAAACCGTCGCGATAGATGCCGTTATAGGTGACGTCGAAGCCGCGAATGGTGAAGGCGTCGAAGCGCGAATCGAAACCGCTGATGTCGGTCGCGACCCCCGGCGTATATCGGACTGCCTGTGACAGCGTCTGGACATTGCGGTCCTCGAGTTCCTGCCGCGAGACGACCGAGATCGACTGCGGCGTCTCGAGCAGCGGCGTATTGGTCTTGGTCACCGCATTGGTGCGGGTCGCGACATAACCGATCGTGCCGCCGCTGGCGCCCGCCCCCTGCACGTCGATCGTATCGAGTGCGATGGCGCCTTCCGCGGCGCCGGCGCCGATGGCGGCCCCTGGCCGGCTGATCGCGACCGTCGAGGCATTGGTGAAGCGATAAATCAGGCCCGTCCCGGCGAGCAATTGCCGGAGCGCCTGCTCGGGCGTATGGGCGCCCGAGACGCCCGCGCTGCGCAAGCCCCTGAGCGCTTCGGTGGGCGCCAGCAGCCTGAGGCGGGCGGCCTCGGCCCATTGGGTCAGGGCGACGCCTACCGGCCCGGCCGGCACGTTGAACATGACGGCCGCGCGGCTGGCCGCCGGCGTCGCAGGTGGGCGCTGCTGCGCATGCGCGGGCGGTGCCGGATGGATCGCCAGCCATGCCGCCGAGCCCAGCAGGATCGCCGCCGTCCTGCCGCTTTTCGCGCAAAACCTGCTTTGCATCTGCATCCCCATATCCATGCCTTCGACACCGCCTCGGAGGCGGCCGGCCACGATGGCCTCTGATGGGGAAGACGACGCTGCGCGCGAACACGACAGCAGCGGCTAAAAGATTGGAGCCATTCTAGTTTTGCCGCGGGAACGGCGCGACGGGCCGGTCCGGATCGCGCTGGATCACGGCAAGGCCCGGCAGCCGCCAGACCCTGACCGGCAGGATCGCCGGCAATGCATCGACGAGGGCGTCGGCATCGGCGGTGCTGAAGATGCCGGTCACCGGCAAGTCCCGGAGCGCGCTGTCGGTGATCAGGATCCGGCCGCGCCGGTAGCGCGCCAGTTCGGCGACGACATCGCCGAGCGGACGGCCGTCGAAGATCACCTGGCCGCGCCGCCAGGCGGTCAGCATGCCGGTATCGACCGGTTCGGGACGGCCGAGCCCGGTGGCCGGCGCATAAGTGACCTGCTGGCCGGCCGCGACATCCGTCGTCGCCGTCTCGCCGGCGCCCGCATAGGCGACGCGCACCGCATGTTCGGTCACCACGATGCGTGCGCCCTCGCCGTCGCTGCGCACATCGAAGGCCGTGCCCAGCGCCCGCGTCGTCCCGCGTCCCGCCTGGACCACGAAGGGCCGCGCCGGATCCGGCGTGACGGTCACGAAGATCTGGCCGGCATGGAGCACCAGTCGGCGGCGATCGGCGCCGAAATCGATGTCGACGCTGGTGCCCGCATCGAGTTCCATCGTCGACCCGTCGGCGAGCGCCACCGTGCGACGCTCGCCGAGCGCGGTCCGGTGATCGGCGAAATAGGCGCCGGGCGGCCCGAACAGGCCGCCGGCGAAGCCGCCGCCGGCAAGGCCCGCGACCAGCAGGATCGCGACGGCGATGCCGCGCGCCTTCGACCGGCGTTTCGGCCTGAGGGCCGGGCCCAACCGTTGCCAGAGACGCTCGGCGCGGTCCGCGGCGCGCCTTTGGTCGACGCCGGCCGCCTTCCACGCCTGGTAGTCGGACCAGTCCTGTTCGCTGGCCTCCCCGGAATGCAGCCGGACCAGCCAGGAAAGCGCCGCCTCGGTCATCGGATCGAGCGGCGCGTCGGCCGGTTGATGGGTCATGCGGGGCTCGCGCCGGGTTGTCATGGCATCGCCGTAGCAGGCGGGCTTGGGCTCTTGTCAATGAAGACGAGCGGGACCGGCGAAATCACACCGGTGGCGGCCGCCGCGTCGAAAAATAGCGCCGGCGCGGATCAGAGGTCGAAGGCCGCCAGCCGCTTCACGCAATGACGCAGCGCGGTCATGATATATTTCGTCACCATGCTGGCGGAAACGTCGAGCCGCCCGGCGATCTCGGCATGGGTCAGGCCTTCGACCCGGCTCAGCAGCAGGGCCGCGCGCGCCTTCGGCGGCAATTCGTCGAGCGCCTGCTTGATGGCCTGGAATTCCTGGCGCGCCATCAGCCGGCGATCGGCCGCCGGCGCCGGGTCGACCAGTTCATTGTCGAGCCCGTCGATCGAGGCGACGACGCCGCGCCGCCGATCGCGCCTGACCATGTCGATGATGAGATTGCTGGCGATGCGCCAGAGGAAGAAGCGCGGGCTGGCCGGCGACAGGCTGGCCTCGCCATGCGCCTCATGCGCGAGATAGCGCAGGAACGTGTCCTGGACGAGATCGGCGGCGGCCTCGCGGTCGCGCAGCTTGCCCCGGGCAAACCGCGTCAGGTCCCGGTGATAGGTCCGGAACAGAAGGTCGAGATCGGTGGGGCTGCGGGCGATATCGGTCGAGGCTGTGGTCATGGCCGGCGCATCAGACATGTCGGTGGGTGCGCGCCGGAAGGCACGGCAGCTTCGCGAGGCTCCGCACGGATTGATCCGCCGGTCTCGCTCCGATGCATCAGGCGCAGATTCAAAAACAATGCAAACTCAATGATTTATAGCGGTTCAAAAGAGCCGCTGGCGAGGCCGCCGGTAAGGCGGATTCGCCTTGCTTTTGAAGGGCCGGCGGACACGGCCGCCGCGCCTGCGCGAATTCGGATTGTTAGGCTCATGTGGCCCGAGCGCCACAGATGGCGCGAGCGGAATCGTCAGCGCCGGTCACGATGGTGGCATCGACGGGCCGAACGTGCCGGCGACCCTGACCGGCATGACCGAGGGGCTCCTCGGAGACCCCCGGGACCATCGCCTCGCTCGCCCGCGCTATTCCGGACAGGGGCCGTTCGCCGCCACCCAGACGGCCAGGGCCTGGCCCAGCGCCTCGATCGAAACGGGCGGCGGCCGGCGTTCCTCGCCCTGCCCGTTGCGGCCCGGCTGCCAGGCCCAGAGCACCAGCGCATCCGACCGCATATGCTCGGCCAGCGCGGCGAGCGTCCGGCCACCATTGGCCTGAGGGTCTTTCAGGGTGCGGCACAGCGCCGCCGAATTCAGCCCGACCCAGCCCATCGACCGCGGCGCGAGCTTCCAGTGCGGCGCGCCCGGTACGCCGCTCGCGGCGTTGTTGCGTTCCTGATGGCAGGCCGCGCAATGCAGGCCCGGAGCGCCCTGGTCGGCCGGCCCGCGCACGACATTCATGCGGTGGACGTGCCTGGCATCGGTCTGGGCCGGCCGGTCCGAGACCGGATGGCAATTGATGCAGCGGGGCGAGGTCAGAACCTGTTCGATCTGGTTCCAGGCCCTGAGCGCCTCCGGCGGCGCCGGCTGGGCGGCGCCCTGATTGGCCGCGACCAGCCCGGCCAGGACCGTCAGCGCCCCGGCAAACCCGGCAAGACACGAGTGCGATCGCATGGCCGAGCCCCCCATTCGATAGCGTCGCCTGAACCGGCCGGAGGGACTGGAACCATCCCGGATGGTTGCGCCGCGGGACCATGATACCCTGATCCGCGATCGATGACAGACCCGCCAGGCGACGCGATCGTGGATGCAATCCGTCACAACCCATGATTGCCGCCGGACTTGCACCCCGGCCGCCATGTGACTGATTTCCCACGCCGCGGCGATTGCTGCGACAAATCCGGGAAGTTGTTTGCAAACGGTTGTCGACCTGTGCAACCTCGGTCAGGCGGTCGACGGACACCCCGGCAAACGCGCGATCTTGCAGAATGAATGCAGAGGCAGCGCATGGCGAGCTCCCCCATCGAACCACGGCCCCGGGTGAACCTGCGCCGCCTCGCCGACGAGGTCGGCGTTCATCCCTCCACGGTGTCGCGGGCACTCGACCCGACCAAGCGGCACCTGGTGGCCGACGACGTCGCCGACCGGATCACCGCGGCGGCCCAGCAGCTGGGCTACCGGCCCAATCCGGTGGCCGCCAGCCTGCGCACGCGCCGCTCCACCCTGGTCGGCGTGCTGGTGCCCGACATCACCAATCCGGTCTTCTCGCCGATCATTTCAGGCATCGCCGAAATTCTCGGGGCCGAGGGCTATTCGACCATCGTCGCCGATGCCGGCACCGAGCTCGGCCCGCGCCTGGCTCTTATTGACGAGTTGATCGCCCGCCGGGTCGACGGCCTGGTGCTCGCCACCGTCAGCCGCGACGATCCCGTCCTGGAGCATTGCCTGGCCGAAGGCGTCCATGTCGTGCTGGTCAACCGCGCCGACGATTCCGATCGCGCCTCCTCGGTGGTCTCCGACGATATCGCCGGCATGCGCGCGGCGGTCGACCATCTCCACGGCCTCGGCCACCGCGTCATCGGCCATCTCGCCGGCCCCTCGACGCTGTCCACCGGCCATCTCAGGCGGATCGGCTTCGAGCAGGGCATGAACGCCCATGGCCTGGCCGTGCCGCCCGAAGCGATCGTCGAGGCGGCGAGCTATGACCGCGACGAAGGCGAGCGCGCCGCCGCCGCCCTGCTCGACGGCTATCCCGGCCTGAGCGCGATCGCCGCGGCCAATGACCTGCTGGCGCTCGGCGCCTACAAGGCGCTCGCCGGCCGCGGCCTCCGCTGTCCCGCCGATGTCTCGGTGGTCGGCCACAACGACATGCCGCTGGTCGACATGGTCGAGCCGCCGCTGACCACGATTCGCATCGGACCGCGTGAGATGGGACGCGATGCCGCACGTCTTCTGCTGGAGCGGATGACCGGCGCGACAGCACCGATCCGACGCATCGTGCTGGCCCCCGATCTGGTTTTCCGGGCTTCGACGGCTGCCCCGCGCGCCTGACCTGCAAGGTCGCGCATTCCTGCAATCCGCCCGGCGCGGTCAAACTTCGGTTGACTCGGCGATCTCGTCCGACCTAGCTTGCAATCGATTGCGGTGACGTATTCCGGCGCTCTGGCGTATTGGAAGGCGATCTGCATCGAGCCAAGCGTGAACGGAGGGGCGCCATGACCAAGATGACACGACGTGGATTTGTGGCCGGATCGGTGGCCGCGGCGGGCCTGGTACAGAGCCCGGAGGTCTTCGCCCAGTCGAATTTCCTGGAGCCGGCGCGCATCCGCATGGGCTTCGCGCCCTACATTTCAGCCGGGCCCTATCTGATCGCCGAGGCCAAGGGCTATTTCAAGAAACTCAACATCGAGATCGTGCCGTCGAGCCATGTCGACGGCAGCCTGTCCATGCCGGCGCTCGCCGCCGGCGAGCTGGACGTCACCGGCGCCACCTTGAGCGCCGGCCTGTTCAACCTGATGGCCAAGGGTGCCGGCCTGCGCATGTTCTTCGAGCGTGGCCGCGAAGCCGCCGGCTGGGGCTCGAACTCGATCATGGTCTCCAACGAATTGTGGGAGAAGGGTTTCCGCGGCCCCGACGGCTACAAGCAGGCCAAGGGCGCCACCATCGGCATCTCCTCGCGCGGCAGCGTCGCCCATTATCTCCACACGATGGGCCTGGAGCGCGCCGGCCTGAAGGCCGACGACGTCGAATGGTCCTGGGGCATGAGCCCCAATGTCAGCCTGCCGCTGATGAAGCAGAACCGCATCGGCATCATCAACATGCCGCTGCCCGGCGCCTATGCCGCGCAGAAACAGGGCATCGGCAAGGTCGCCACCTGGAGCGACGAACTGGCGCCGGATTTCGTGCTGGCCTGTTCGGTCGCCAGCGAAAAATTCTTGCGCGAACGGCACTCGGCCGCGGTGCGCTTCTCGATGGCGATCATGCAGGGCAATGCCGACTACATGGAAGCCGCCAAGAGCGGCAATCCGGAGGTGCTCAAGATCCTCGCCGACGGCACCGGCCTGACGCCGGCGGTGATCGACGAGACCCGGCCGCGCTGGACCTTCATGACCATCGACGGCACGCCCAACATGGCCTCGATCATCGCCCAGCAGAAATTCTGGCGCGAGCGCACCGATCTCCTGGCCCGCAGCGTGCCCGACAATCAATTGTTCGACGATCGCGCCATCAAGGAAGCCAAGCAGCGGATGACCGAGAAGAACCCGTTCATCTGACCGGCCCTCACGGCGACTATTTCGAAAGCGCAGGGAGGCGCTTGTCACGTCATGCAGTTCGAGGCGATTTCGATTGAAGGGCTGTCGCACCGGTTTCTCAGCCGGACGCGGCCGCCGACCACCGCTCTGACCGACGTGTCCTGCGTCTTTCCGGCCGGCAAGGTGACCGCCATTGTCGGGCCGAGCGGCTGCGGCAAGTCCACCTTGCTGCTGATCCTGCGCGGCTTGGTCGAAGCCAGCGCCGGCAAGGTGCACTTCCTTTATGGCGACGGGTCCGGCAAGCAGAGCCCGGGCGAGGCGCCGCGCATGGCCACCGTCTGGCAATCCTTCAACCTCCTGCCCTGGCGTTCGGTCATCGACAATGTCGCCTTCGGCCTGGAGCTTGCCGGCGTGCCGCTCTCCGAGCGCCAGGCCAAGGCCGCCGAGGCGATCAAGGCGGTCGAGCTCGCCGGCTTCGAAAAACACTATCCGGGCCAGCTCTCCGGCGGCATGAAGCAGCGCGTCGGCCTCGCCCGCGGCCTGGTCCAGTCGCCCGACATCCTGTTCCTCGACGAACCCTTCGGCGCGCTCGACGCCCAGACCAGGCTCTATCTTCAGGAGCAGCTCTCCACCCTGGTCGAGGCCAGCGCCAAGACGGTGATCCTGATCACCCATTCGATCGAGGAAGCGATCTTCCTCGCCGACCACGTCATCGTCATGACCGCGCGCCCCGGCCGCGTCGCCAAGAGCCTCGACATCGACCTGCCGCGCCCGCGCGGCATCGATGTCCAGAACGACAAGCGCTTCGGCGAATATTTCTCCGAGATCTATGGCCTGCTGCGCGACGAAGTGCGCAAGGCGATGATGAACTGAGGGCTGCCACGATGTCGGATATCAACCGCTCGGCCCTGGCCGACCCCAAACTCATCGTCGAAACCAAGGCCGGCGCGGAGGCAAAGCCCACGCCCGACTTCAAGGACGAACGGCTGCGCGACGACACCTGGTTCTACGGCCCGGTGGCCATGGCGCTGTTCCTGGTGTTCTGGGAGGTCTCGATCCCGCTCTTCGACGTGCCGGAAATCTTCCTGCCCCGGCCCTCGCTGGTCATCGTCACGCTCTACGACCTGTTCGCCACCAAGGGGCTCGCCTACGACCTCGTGCTGACGCTCTACCGCATCTTCGCCGGCTTTTTCCTCGCCGCGGTGATCGGTGTCTGCCTCGGCCTGCTCATGGGCATGTCCAAGCGCATCTATGCGATCTGCGACATCTTCGTCGCCGCCCTCTATCCCGTGCCGAAAATCGCCTTGGTGCCCTTGCTGGTCATCTGGCTCGGCAGCGGCAATGCCTTCCAGATCGCGCTTTCGGCGCTCGGCTGCATCTTCCCGATCCTGGTCAACACGATCATCGGCGTGCGCCAGTGCGACGAGGGCCTGATCCTGGCCGCCCGCGACCTCGGCGCCAGCGCCGTGCAGATCCAGCGCAAGGTGGTGCTGCCGGCCGCCGTGCCGGCGATCTTCGGCGGCCTGCGCCTGGCGCTCGGCATTTCCATCATCCTGGTGGTCGCCGCCGAAATGCAGACCGCCCGCTACGGCCTGGGTGCCAAGCTGCAGCTCGCCGGCCAGATCCTGGAAACCGGCCAGGTCTTCGCCATCCTGCTGCTGCTCGCCTTCCTCGGCATCCTGCTGACCAAGGGCCAGCAGCATCTCGACGGCAAGGTCAATCGCTGGCGCACGCGCTGATATCCAACCCGACCCGAACTTCGGCCGGATGACGGCCTCTGGAGATACGTCATGAAACGGACGCTGATCGAGTGCGGCTGGCTGGTCACGATGGACGACACCATCGGCGACCACCGCAACGCCCGCCTGCTGATCGAAGGCAGCCGCATCGTCGCCGCCGGCAAGGGCATCGAGGCCAATGCCGACGTGGTGATCGACGCCAGCGACATGATCGTCATGCCCGGGCTGATCGACGCCCATGTCCACACCTGGCAGACCGGCCTGCGCGCCATCGGCTCGGAATGGCTCGGGCCCGACTATCACGCCAATATCCACGCTAACCTGGCGACCCGCTACGGCCCCGACGACAACTATATCGGCAACCTGATCGGTGCGCTTAGCAAGATCGACAGCGGCACCACCACCATTCTCGACTGGTGTCACAATCTCACCTCGCTCCATCACGCCGAGCGCTCGGTCGACGGCCTCGAGGAATCCGGCATTCGCGCGGTCTTCGCCCATGGCACGGCCAAGCCGCCGACCAGGCCCGGCGAGCTGCCCTATACCCATGTGCCGCATCCGCGCGACCGGATCGAGGCGCTGCGCAACGGGCGCTTTGCCTCCGACGATCGGCTGGTGACGCTCGCCATGGCGATCCTCGGCCCGCATTGGGGCACCTACGAGGTCGCGGAGCAGGATCTCCGGCTTGCCCGCGAACTCAACCTGCTGTCGAGCTCGCACGCCACCCGCAAGATCCCCGATCAGGTCGCCCCGGGCGGCTACAAGAAACTGGTCGAGGCCGGCCTGATCGGTCCCGACCACAATCTCGTCCACGGCAACTATATCGAGGACGACGAGTTGAAGGTGCTGGTCGAGGCCGGCGCCTCGGTGACCGGCACCGTGCTGGTCGAGCTGCATGGCCATGCCGCCGAGCCCGTGACGCTGCGCGTGCGCAATTTCGGCGGCATGCCCTCGATCGGCATCGACGTCGAGCCGATCGTCACCGGCGAGATGTTCCGCGAGATGCAGGCGGCCCTGCTGCATGCCCGCTGGGCCTCGCTGCGCGACAATGCCGCCGCCGGCAAGCCGCCGCTCAAGACCATTCCGATCCGGTCGCGCGAGGCGCTGGCCTGGGCGACCATCGGCAATGCCCGGGCGATCGGCCTGGAAGACCAGATCGGCTCACTGACGCCGGGCAAGAAGGCCGACATCGTCATGTTGCGCGCCAATGACCTGAACCTGTTCCCGGTCCACGATCCCCTGCTGTCGATCGTCGAGCAGGCCAGCGCCGGCAATGTCGATACCGTCATCATCGACGGCATCATCCGCAAGCAGGCCGGCCGCCGCGTCTTCCCGGACGATGTCCTCGCGCAGCGCAAGGTCGAACTGGTCGCCTCCGTCGAACGCGTCATGCGCGACGGCTCCTTCACCGTGAAGGCCGCTTGAGGACATCCGTCATGGCCAAGACATTGATCAAATGCGGCTGGATCGTCTCGATGGATCCGGCCATCGGCGATATCAGGCAAGGCGAGATCCTGATCGACAATGACCGCATCGCCGCGGTCGGGACGGATCTGCACGCCGAGGCCGACGAGGTGGTCGACGCGTCGGAGATGATCGCCATGCCGGGCATGGTGAACGCCCATCTGCACACCTGGCAGACCGGCCTGCGCGCCATCGGCTGCGAATGGGCCCATGGCGAATATTTCAAATATCTGCATGGCGGCATGGCCACCCGCTACGGTCCCGAGGACAATTATCTCGGCAACCTGATCGGCGCGCTGAACCAGATCGACGGCGGCGTCACCACGCTCAACGACTATTGCCACAACATCACCTCGACCGAGCAGGCCGAGCGCTCGATCGACGCGCTGGAGGATTCCGGCATCCGCGCCGTGTTCACCATGGGCGCCGGCAAGCTGCCGCCGGAGCGCGAGGCGATCGAGCCCTTCGAGAAGCGCATCAATCCGCGCGAACGGGTCGAGCGATTCCGCAAGGGCCGGCTGGCCAGCGACGACCGGCTGGTGACCATGGCGCTCGGCGTCGCGGGCCCCCATTGGGCCGAGATGGAGCCGACCCGGATCAATCTCAGGCTCGCCCGCGAAATGGGCCTGCGCTCGTCCACCCATGCCACCAAGCGGCCCGAGCTGGCGGTCGATCCGCGCGGCTATTTCCCGCTGCTCGACGAAGGCCTGATCGGCGCCGACCACACTGTCGTGCACGGCAATTACCTCGGCGACGAAGAGCTGAAGCGCCTGGTCGATGCCGGCGTCACCGCCTGCGCCACCGTGCAGACCGAACTGCGCGGTTATGCCGGCGACCCCCTGGTCGGCCGCATCCGGGCGCTCGGCGCCATGCCCTCGCTCGGCGTCGATGTCGAACCGCGGGTGTCCGGCGAAATGTTCCGCGAGATGCAGATCGCCCTGCTCTACGCGCTGTCGGTCTGCCAGCGCGAGAATGCCCGCGACAACAAGCCGCCGTTCCAGGTGGTGCCGATCCGCTCCCGCGAGGCGCTCGCCTGGGCGACCATCGGCGGCGCCCAGGCGCTCGGCCTCGACAGCCGGATCGGCACGCTGACCCCGAAGAAAAAGGCCGATATCGTGCTGCTGCGTGGCACCGACCTGAACCTGTTCCCGGTGCATGATCCCATCCTGTCGATCGTCGAACAGGCCAATGCCGGCAATGTCGACACCGTCTTCATCGACGGCATCGTGCGCAAGCGCCACGGCAAGCTGGCTTTCTCCGAAACGGTCCGGCGCCGGCGCATGACGGAGCTCGCGAGCTCGGTCGAGCGCATCATGGGCGAAGCCGGCTACGTTCCGTTCGGACGCTGACCGCCATGGCGCGCACGCTCATCCGCTGCGGCTGGCTGGTCACCATGGATGACGGGCTCGGCGATCTCAGCCGGGCCGAGATGCTGCTGAACGGCGACCGCATCGAAGCCATCGGCCACGATCTCGGCGCGACGGCTGACACCACCATCGACGCCTCGGACATGATCGTCCTGCCGGGGCTGATCAACATGCACCTGCACACCTTCCAGGCCGGCTTGCGCGCGATCGGCTCGGAATGGCTGGCTCCGGACTATTTCCGCAATTTCTACGGCGATATCGCCACGCGCTACGGCGCCGAGGACAATTATCTCGGCACGCTGTTCGGCGCGCTCAACCAGCTCGATTGCGGCGTCACCACGCTGTTCGACTATTGCCACAATATCCGCTCGCTCGAGCAGGCCGAACGCTCGGTCGACGGCCTCGTGGAGTCCGGCATCCGCGCCGTCTTCGTCCATGGCGACGGATTGCGCGAGCCGGCAGCCCCCGGCAAGCTGCCGCAGCGCCGGCTGCATCCGCGCGACCGGGTGCTGGCCTTGCAGAACAGCCGCTTCGCCCATGACGGCCCGGTCACCCTGGCGCTCGGCATTGCCGGCCCGCACTGGGCCGACTGGGAAGCCACCTTGCACAATGTCCGGCTCGCCCGCGACCTCGGCCTGATGGCCTCATCCCACGTCACCAAGGCGCATCGGGACGCCGCCGTCCCCGACGGCTACGACCGGCTCGCCGCCATGGGCCTGCTCGGGCCCGACCACAACTTGGTCCATTGCAATCTCTTGAGCCGCGACGAGATCGGCCGGCTCCTGGATGCCGGCTGCTCGATCACCTCGACCAATATGAACGAGCTCCACGACTACCCGCACGGCTCGGCGCTGACCAAGGTGATCGACCATGGCGGCCTGCCCTCGATCGGCATCGATGTCGAGCCGATGGTCTCGGGCGACATGTGGCGCGAGATGCAGATGGCGCTGCTGTTCGCCCGCAACGCCCTGATCCGCACGCGGGCCGGCGCCGGCCAGGGTCCGGCCATGATCCGCTCGCGCGAGGCGCTGCGCTGGGCAACCGTCGGCGGCGCCCGGGCGCTCGGCATGGCCGACCGGATCGGCTCGCTCAAGCCCGGCCACAAGGCCGATCTGATCATGCTGCGCGCCGGCGACCTCAATCTCTTCCCGGTCCACGATCCCGTCTTCTCGGCGGTCGAACAGGCCCATGCCGGCAATGTCGACACGGTCATCGTCGACGGCGTCATCCGCAAGCGGGGCGGCCAGCTGCTGTTCGATCGCGACCGGCGCCGGCTGCTCGGCGAGAGGCTCGCCGAATCCGCGACCCGCCTCATGGCGGAAGCGGGTTACCGGCATGCCCCCGCGTGAGGCGCGGCGAGCACCGGCCAAGCCGCCTCGGAAACACTCGGGAATGGCGGATCTTGACGATTGCAAACGATTGCAATAAATCTGTCCCAAGGGGAGAGAGACCATGATCATCGAACGCCAGGAACAGGTGACCGATGCCGTTCTCGCGGCAATGGCCCATACGAGCGATCCCCGGCTCGCCGAGATCATGACCTCCCTGGTCAAGCACCTTCACGGCTTTGCGCGCGAGGTCCGGCTGACCGAGCCGGAATGGGAAAAGGCCATCGAATTCGTCGTCGGCCTCGGGCAATTGACCAACGACACCCATAACGAAGCCGTGCTGGCCTCGGACGCCGTCGGCTTTTCCACCCTGGTCTGCCTGCTCAACAACGGCAATGCCGGCAATACCGAGGCCGCCGCCGCCCTGCTCGGCCCGTTCTGGCGCATGAACTCGCCACTGATGGAGAATGGCGGTTCGATCATCCGTTCGGAAACGCCGGGCGACGAGCTCGCCGCCTCCTGCCGGGTGGTCGACGCGGAAGGCCGGCCGATCGCCGACGCCGAGGTCGATGTCTGGCAGGCGTCCCCCGTCGGCATGTACGAAAACCAGGACGAGACCCAGGCCGACATGAACCTGCGGGGCAAGTTCCGGACCGATGCCGACGGCGTCTTCTCGTTCCACTCGGTGAAGCCCGCCGGCTATCCGGTGCCGACCCACGGCGTGGTCGGCAAGCTGCTGGCCGCCCAGAACCGCCATCCGTTCCGGCCGGCCCATATCCATTTTCTCGTCTACAAGCCCGGCTTCAAGACGCTGATCACCCAGATCTTCGTCGAGGGCGACCAATATCTGGAAACCGACGTGGTGTTCGGCGTCACCAAGGCGCTGGTCGGCGGCATCGAAAAGACCGGCAAAGGTTATACGCTGCGCTATACTTTCACGATGGAGCCGGGCGAGGCGGTTCTGCCGGTTCCACCGATCAAGTGAGGATGTGATGACACTGGGTGCTGCGTTGAAGGGCAAGGTTGCGGTGGTTCTCGGCGGGTCCGGCGGCATCGGCGCCGCCGCCGCCTACCTGCTGGCGGCCGAAGGCGCGACGGTGGTCGTCGTCTATCGCTCCGACAAGGCCGCCGCCGACGTCATCGTCGCGAGCCTGCCGGGCTCCGATCATCTCGTCGCGAGCGCGACGGTGGAGGACACGGCGACGCTGACCGCGCTTGCCGCGCAGGTCGAGCAGACCTTCGGCCGGGCCGATATCCTGGTCAATTCCGCCGGTTTCACCAAGCCGGTGCCGGCGGGCGATCTCGACGCCCTGGACGATGCCTTCATCGACCGGATGTTCCAGGTCAATTGGCGCGGCCAGTTCGCCGCCATCCGCGCCTTTCGCCGCCTGCTCGAGGCGAGCGGCAACGGCCTCGTCGTCAATGTCTCGTCGATCGCCGCGCTGAACGGCGTCGGCTCGAACCTCGCTTATGCGGCGGTCAAGGCCGGCATGGACACGCTGACCAAGTCGCTCGCGCGGGCGCTCGCACCGGAGATCCGGGTGATGAGCGTGTCGCCCGGCGTGGTCGATACCGATTTCGTGCCCGGCCGCGGCGCTGAGCAGCTGGCCAAGATCGCCCCGACCATTCCGTTGAAGCGGGTCGCCACCCCCGACGATGTCGGCCGCGCCATCGTCGCCTGCGCCACCCATCTCACCTATTCGACCGGTTCGCTGATCATCGTCGACGGCGGCCGGGCCTTATGACCTGACGCCGCCGCAGCCACGCCCAGATCCAAGCCTTCCAGACATCCTCCCGAAAATTCGTCTCAAGAAATCCCCCGAGGACAAGCACATGCGCCCGATGCGGAACAAGGTCGTCATCACCTGCGCGGTGACCGGCAACCTCACCACGCCAGACCAGACCCCGCATCTCCCGATCACCCCGGAAGAGATCGCCGATGCCTGCCTGGGCGCGGCCGAGGCCGGCGCCGCCGTCACCCACATTCATGTCCGCGAGCCCGGCACCGGCCGGCCGTCCATGGCGCTCGAATATTACCAGGACGTGGTGGCGCGCATCCGCGCGCGCAATCGCAAGCTGATCCTCAACATCACCACCGGGCCGGGCGGCCGCTTCGTGCCCTCCGAGGACGATCCGAAAATCGCCGCTCCCGGAACCACGCTGCTGGCGCCGGAAAAGCGCGTCGAACATATCGCGGCGCTGAAGCCGGACATCTGCACGCTCGATCTCAACACCATGAATTCGGGCGCCCAGGTGGTCATCAACACCCCCGGCAATGTCCGGCGCATGGCCAAGGTCATCCGCGAGGCCGGCGTCAAGCCGGAGATCGAGCTGTTCGATTCCGGCGACATCGCGCTGATGCACGACCTGCTCAAGGACGGCTCGATTTCCGGGCCCTGCATCGCCTCTTTCGTGCTGGGCGTGAAATACGGCTTCCAGCCCGGCCCGGAGACGGTGATCTATGCCCGCGACCTGCTGCCCGCCGATACCGAGTTCACGGTGATCGGCACGGGACGTTCGAGCTTCCCGATGGTGGCGCAATCGGTGCTGGCCGGCGGCCATGCCCGCACCGGCCTCGAGGACGCCGTCTATCTCGACCGCGGCACGCTCGCCCCCTCCAATGCCGCCATGGTCGAGAAGGCCCGGCGCATCGTCGAGGAGCTGGGCGTGCAGATCGCCGGTCCGGACGAGGCGCGCGAGATTTTCCACCTGCCGTCGCACGCGGCCTGATCCGGAGCACGCCATGCATGCGAGAACCGAGACCGGCGCCAAGACCGCGACAGGCACGAAGACCGAGACAGGCACGAAGACGGCCGCGCTCGTCACACGCAGCCTCAGGCTGAACGCCAAGGCCGACAGCGTCGAAACCATCGTGCCGACCATCGAGGCGCTGCCGCTCGCGCGGCGGCGCGACGAGGATGTCCTGGTCGAGATCCGGGCCGCGGCGGTCAATCCGTCGGACGCCAAGGCAGCCATCGGCATGATGCCCTATGCGGTCTTCCCGCGGACGCCCGGCCGCGACTATGCCGGCGTGGTGGTCGACGGCCCCGCCGATCTGATCGGCCGGGAGGTGTTCGGGTCCTCGGGCGACCTCGGCATCCGCCGCGACGGCACCCATGCCTCCCACCTGGTGGTGGAAGCCGCGGCGCTGGTCGACAAGCCGGCCGGGGTGACGCTGGCTGAAGCCGCCGGCATCGGCGTGCCCTTCGTCACCGCCCAGGAAGGTTTCCGCCGCGCCGGCATGCCGAAGCCGGGCGAGACGGTGCTGATCCTCGGCCTCAACGGCAAGGTCGGCCAGGCCGCGGCCCAGATCGCCACCTGGCAGGGCGCCCATGTCATCGGCGTGGTGCGCCGGCCGGAGGATTATGCCGGCCACGCCAACGGGCCGGTGACGGTGGTCAATTCGGCCAGCGAAGACGTGGTCGCCCGCGTCAAGGACCTGACCGGCGGCAAGGGCGCCGACATCGTCTACAACACGGTCGGCGAACCCTATTACGAGGTGGGCACGCGGTCGCTCCGGGTGCTCGGCCGGCAGATCTTTATCGCCGCGCTGAAACAGACCGTCCCCTTCGACATCTTCGCCTTCTACCGGGGCCGCCATACCTATGTCGGCATCGACACGCTGGCCCTGTCCTCGGTGGCGACCGCCGAGGTGTTGCGCGACCTGGTGCCGGGTTTTGCCGCCGGCGCCCTGAGGCCCTTCCCCATCGAGGACCGCGCGATCTACCCGCTCGACCGGGCGCGCGATGCCTATGTCGCCGTGCTCAGCGCCGCGCGCGATCGCGTCATCTTCCTGCCGAACGGATAAATGCCATGCATGTCAACCGCTTCGCCGACCTGAAGCCCTACCAGGCGCCCGGCCACAACGACATGCGCATGCTGCGCATGCAGGGCCGCGAGGCCGGCCCCGCCGACCTGCTATGGCTCGGCGTGTCGCAGATCCTGCCCGGCGGCAGCATCGACCTGTCGAGCTCGCCGGACGAGAAGTTCTACGTGGTCCTGGAAGGCGATCTGACGGTCGAGACCGAGGCGGGCTCGGCGACGCTTGGGCAATGGGACAGCTGCCGCATCGCGCCGGATGAAAAGCGCGCGCTCAGGAACCTGACCAATCGCACCGTCGTGGTGCTGCTCGCCATGCCCTTGCCCAAACCCTGACCGGAGCACCGCGCCCCAAACCGATCATCGACGCACAAGACCATCAGCAAGATCTGGCGATCAGCCAGACGCCGCCCCAAGCCAAGGCTACGCCAAGAAAAGCCGTGTCATGACAAAATACAGGATCCGGAGGAACCCCCGATGTCTCGTCTCGACCGCAGGCAAGCCCTTGGACTGACCCTGATCGGCGCGACCGGCCTTGCCCTTGGCAGCCGGCCGGCGCTGGCCCAGGCCGTGCCCAACCAGATGGTCCGGCTGATCGTTCCGTTCAGCGCCGGCAGCATGACCGATATCCTCGCCCGCTCGCTCGCCGAGAAGCTGCGCGAGAAGTGGAACCAGCAGGTGATCGTCGAGAACCGCCCTGGCATTGCCGGCACCGGCGGCGTCGCCCGCTCGGCGCCGGACGGCCTGACGCTGATGCTGACCTCCAACGGCCACACGGTGATCCGCAGCGTCAACAAGGACGTCACCTTCGATCCCGTGAAGGACTTCAGCGGCATCGCCAAGGTCGCCTCCATGCCCTCGATCATGGTGGCCCCGCCGGACGGCGACATCCGCACGCTGAAAGACCTGATCGAGGCAGCCAAGGCGAAGCCCGGCCAGCTCAATTACGGCTCGGCCGGTCTCGGCAGCTCGACCGGCATCGCCGCGGAAGTCTTCCGTCATGTCACCGGCACGCGCATGCAGCTGGTGCCCTATCGCGGCATGCCCGAGAGCCAGACCAGTGTGCTGCGCGGCGACAGCGCCTTCTGTTTCACCTTCTTCAATGTCGGCGGCGACCTGATCCAGGCCGGCCGGCTGCGCGCCCTGGCGGTCACCGGCGAGGCGCGCATGGCGCAGCTGCCGGGCGTGCCGACCTTCAAGGAAGCCGGCCTCGCCGATTTCGCCTACGACGCCTGGTTCGGCGTCATGGGACCGGCCGGCATGCCGAAACCGCTGGTCGCGCAGATCGCCCGCGACATTGCCGCGGGGCTCGGCGACGCCGACATCAAGACCCGTTTCGAGCAGCAGGGCGTCAATCTCACCAGCACCACGCCGGAGGCCTTCGACGCCGAGATCGCCGGCGACGCCGAGCGATACGGTCCGCTGGTCCGTCAAGCCGCCGGCGGCTGAGCCACTGCGCCGGCCGAGACGAAAGACACCCGGTCGCACGGCGCCCCGCCGCGGCGACCCTCCTGCTCCGTCACCCCGAGATCGGACCTCCCCATGGGATCTGACCAAGACAACCTATCGGCCGGCATCGGCCGCCGCTCCTTGCTGGCGGCCGGCGCCGCCGCCGCGGCCGCCGCGCTGGCCACGCCCGCCAGGGCCCAGGCGCCGGCATCGCCCTCGAACATCCGCGATCGCAATTCCATCCTGATCCGTGGCGCCACCATCGTGTCGATGGATCCGGCCGTCGGCGATCTCGTCCGTGGCGACATCCTGATCGAGAATGGCGCCATCTGGTCGATCGGCACCAATATCGCCGCGCCGACCGACGCCCTGATCATCGACGGGTCGGGCAAGATCGCCTGCCCGGGCTTCGTCAACGGCCATGTCCATCTGCCGCAGACCCTGCAGCGCGGGCTCTCCGCCGACCATTCCTTCGGCGACTATTTCCGCACCGTCGTGCTGCGCTATTCCAACCGCATGACGCCCACCGACGTGGCGCTCGGCGTGCGCGCCGGCGGCCTGCAGGAAATGGCCGCGGGCACCACCACCATCGTCGACTGGAACCGCGAGGTGATCTCGCCCGACCATGCCGATGCCGCGGTCGACGGCCATTTCGCCTCCGGCGCGCGCGCCGTGCTCTGCTACACCGTGCCGCTTCGGTCCCAGGACGGCGCGACGCCCAATCACGCCCGCATGCTCGCCCATGCCAGGACGCTCAAGGCCGGCAGGCTCGCCTCCGAGACCGGCCGCGTCCGGCTCGGCGTCTGCCTGCCCGGGCCGGACTTCATGGCGCTGGAACCGGCGCTCGCCGATCTCGCCATGCTGCGCGAGCTCGGCGTGCTCACCGCCTTCCACTGCGGTGCGCCGATCTATGCCGCCCGCAAGAAGCGGGTCGTCGCGACATTGGCCGAGCAGGGTTTCATCGACCACAACACCCAGCTCGTCCACGCCAATGACCTCGACCTCGACGAATACAAGATCGCCGCCGACAAGGGGGCATCGCTCGCCTCCACGCCCGAGGCCGAAATGCATATGGGTCACGGCTTTTCGGCGATCGGCCGGGCGCGCGACGCGGGTCTGCGCTTCAGCCTCGGCACCGACATTCCCTCCGCCTTCGGCGGCGGCATGCTGTCGCAGATGCGCGCCGCCTATTCAGCCGATCTGGCGCTGCGCAATGCCGCGGCCTTCCGCGACACCGGCAAGGCACCCGAGGTGAAACCCTGGTCGGCCCGCGCCATGCTGGAAGCGCTGACGATCGGCGCGGCGCGGGCGATCAACATGGACCGGATCATCGGCTCGCTGGCGCCGGGCAAACGTGCCGACATCCTGCTGTTCGACGGCGGCTCGGCCGGCCTGGCGCCGGTCCTCGACCCGGTCGGCACCATCGTGCTGCAGGCGACGCCCGCCGATATCGACACGGTCATCGTCGACGGCCGGGTGATGAAATCCGGCGGCCGCCTCACCGATCCGGAATTGCCCGGCATCGTCGACGCGGTGAAGGCGCGGGCAGCCGCCATGGTCGAGGCGGCGACCCGCTGAGCAAGTGATCGGTTCGGCTTGGTCGCGAAGGCGGCGGCGCGCCGGGATGCGCCGCCGGACCGATCAGGACAGGTCGCCCTTGACGACCGGCAAATCGCGCGGCGCCTGCTCGTGGAGCAGCCGCGTCGGCGCCATGATGACCGATGCCGGCTGGTTGTGCATGGCCGCGTCGGAGGTTTGCGGCGCGATCAGCACCTTGCCCCAGAATGCCAGGGTCGCGACCAGGACGCCGGCGGCGAAATATCCGAATTTCGACATGACGAAACTCCTGCGTTCGGTGCCGCGCACCACGCTCAAGATGTCGAATTCTCAAATTCCCCGCATAAGCAATCCGCTTGCCCGCCACCGGGAAAGGCAGCGTGCACAAGGGTTGGCTTTGTTTTGATGGCCGGGAGGATAGGCGAGTTTCACCGATCGTCAATGCGAAATAAGCGGCAGGAACCGCGACTGCCGACCGCAGATATTGCACCGCAGAAAGACGAAAGCGCCCACCTCCGGGCGCTCGGCCGGCCATCGATCAGGCGGCGATCGCCTCGCGCCCGTCATGGGTTGCGACCGTCAGGTCGACGATCTCGCCGGGTTCGACCGGCGATTTGAACCGCACTGGCGTGAAATGCTGGGTGCGACCGAGATCGCGGGTTTCGGTCAGCACCTGGAACGGCCGGCCGACCATGCCGTCGAGATGCGCCGTCAGCGCCGCCTCGCCGCGACTGCGAAGGCGGCGCGCTCGCTCCTTCACGATCTCGCGAGGCACCTGCGGCATGCGTGCGGCCGGCGTGCCCGGCCGGGCCGAGAACGGGAAGACATGGAGATGGGTGAGATCGCATTCCGCGACGATGTCGAGCGAGCGGGCGAACATCTCCTCGGTCTCGGTCGGGAAGCCGGCAATGATATCGGCGCCGAACACCATGTCCGGCCGCAGGCGCCGCACCTGCTGGCAGAACGCGATGGCGTCGCCCCGCAAATGCCGGCGCTTCATGCGCTTCAGCACCATGTCGTCGCCGGCCTGCAGGGACAGGTGCAGATGCGGCATGAAGCGCGCCTCCCCACCGATCACATCGAACAGGTCGGCATCGGCCTCGACCGAATCGATCGAGGAAATACGCAGCCGCTCGAGCTCCGGCACATGTTTGAGGATCGCTTTGACCAGGGCACCGAGCTTCGGCTCGCCTGGCAGGCCCTGGCCGTAGCTGGTGATGTCGACGCCGGTCAGCACCACCTCGCGATAGCCGTTCTCGCTCAGCCGGCGCACCTGCGCCACCACCTCGCCCATCGGCACCGACCGGGAATTGCCCCGGCCATAGGGGATGATGCAGAAGGTGCAGCGATGGTCGCAGCCGTTCTGCACCTGGACGAAGGCTCGCGACCGCCCGGTCAGGCCGTCGACCAGGTGCAGCGCCTGCTCGCGCACTGCCATGATGTCGTTGACCGCTACCTTTTCGGTCGCCGCCACGCCGAAATCCGGGCCGCGCGCCAACACCTTGCGGGTCTCACTCCAGGCCGCCGCCTTCATCTTCTCGTCATTGCCGATGACCCGGTCGACCTCGGCCATTTCGGCGAACATCTCCGGCTCGGTCTGAGCCGCGCAGCCGGTCACCACGATCCGCGCCGTCGGGTTTTCGCGCTTCATGCGCCGGATGGTCTGGCGGGCCTGGCGCGTCGCTTCCGCCGTCACCGCGCAGGTATTGACGATGATGGCCTCGCCCAGCCCGGCCTCGGAGGCGAGCTTCTGCATCACCTCGGATTCGGAGGTGTTCAGCCGGCAGCCGAAGGTGACGACCTCGACCGTCATGGCTCAGGCGGCCGCCTGGAACAAGGCCGGATCGAAGGCGCCGGCATGTTCGAGTTCGGTCGGGCCGGTCATGATGACGTGGTTGTCGTCGCGCCATTCGACCTCGAGGTCTCCGCCCGGCAGCGAAATGGTCGCCGACCGGCCGGTGCGCCGGGTGCGCGCCGCCGAGACGAGCACCGCGCAGGCGGCCGAGCCGCAGGCCCGGGTGATGCCGGTGCCGCGCTCCCAAACCCGCAGCACGATCAGCTCTGGCGACTTGACCGCGGCCAGTGAAATATTCGCCCGATCCGGGAAGATCGGATGGTTCTCCAGGAGCGGCCCGATCTTGGCGAGATCAAAGGCATAGGGGTCGTCGACCCAGAACACCGCATGCGGATTGCCCATCGACACGACCGAGGGCGAGTGCAGCACCGGTGCGTCGATCGGGCCGATCTGCAGCTCGATGGCGCGGGTATCGCGGAACTCCTCGGCGAGCGGAATGTCCCGCCAGCCGAACTTCGGCTCACCCATGTCGACCGAAAACGTCTCCTGGGCAATCCGCCGGCAGACCAGCAGGCCGGCCTTGGTCTCGACCGTGACGCTGTCGCGGCTGGTGCCCTCGGTGAGCACCCAGGCGACGCAGCGCGTGCCGTTGCCGCAAGCGCCCGCTTCCGATCCGTCGTTATTGTAGATGCGGACGAAGGCCTCGGTGCCGGCCATGCGCGGCGCATGCAGCACCATCAGCTGATCGAAATGCGTGCCTTCGCCGCCGGCGATGGCACGCGCCTCGGCAGCCGTCACCACATGGCTCGACTTTCTGAGGTCGACCACCACGATTTCATTTCCGGCGCCGTTCATCTTCCAGAACGGCTGGTGCGCAAGCGGGCTCATGGGACAGCACGTCATCCAATAGCGAAGGTCATGCACTAAAAAGCATGGCTTTGAGAGTGACGCCGAGGCGTTTCCGTTCTCTATATAGGTTATCGTCGTTCTGTCCAAAATGGCCGTGCCGCAAAGCTCCCGGCCGGCCTTTGAAAGCATGTGAGAGGCAGCAAGCCATGAAGCCAGCGCTCCTGTCCGCGATGCTCGCTGCCGGCCTGTCCGTGCCGGCGCCGCCGCTTCTCGCCCAGGCCCAGCCCGCGCCGCCTGCGCAGCAGGCCCAGCCGCTGCCCCAACCCGCCAGCCCGCCGGCGCCCGCCGTGCCACCGACGGCGGCTGCACCCGCGCCGGAAGCTCCGGCTGTCCCGGCCCCGCCGCCGGTCGCTGCCCCCGCCCCGCAGCCGCCGGCCGCCGGCGCCCCGGCGCCGGAGACCCCGCCGGCCACGGCGCAGACACCGCCCGCCAGGCCCGGCGATATCGTCGAATCCGCGGGCTTCGGCGACGAGGTCACGCTGACGGCCCGTCCCGCTCTGGTCTTGTCGGGGCGCGCCACCTGGGATGATCTCTACGGCACCTTCCGTCGCAGCCTGGAACAGTTGAACGGCCTTGCCCGGGCGCAAGGGGCGGTTGCCGCCGGACCGCCGATGATCCGTTTCGTGTCCTCGACCGACGAACAGGCCGACTATGAGGCGATCCTGCCGGTGGTGGCGCTGAGCCAGGCCCCGGAACGCTATTTGCCGGCCCGTCCCGGCGCGACACCGGCGGGACAGGCTTACCGGTTCGTCCATTTCGGCGGCTACGACACGATGGAACAGACCTACGACGAGATCACCAATTTCCTCGACGAGCGTTCGATCCAGGCGGAGGATTCCTTCGTCGAGGAATATGTCCGCGATCCCGAGACCACCTCGGAAGTGGACCTGGCGACCTTCATCTACGTCTTTCCGAAACGCTGATCTCCGCAATGCCGGGCTCCCGGCGCCCGGCTCCACCTGCGATACCGGGCCGCGTCACGCCAAGGGCACGCGGCCCCCAGGATTGAAAGAAGACCCATGACGACTGCCCGCTTCGACCCCGTCATGGACGAGATGATCGTCCATCAAGGCGTGCCCTATTTGCAGGTGCTGAGCCATATCGCGCATATCGGCAAGGCGCGGAGCTATCTCGAGATCGGCACCAATGAAGGATTTTCGCTGGCCGGCATCCCCTGTGCCTCGATCGCGATCGATCCGCAATTCGTGCTCAAGCGCGACGTGATCGGCAACAAGCCGATCTGCCTGATGTACCAATGCACGAGCGACGACTTCTTCCGGCGCCACGATCCGAAGGCCCTGCTCGGCGGCCCGATCGATCTCGCCTTTCTCGACGGCATGCATCTCTACGAATATCTGCTGCGGGATTTCATCAATACGGAGAAGAATTGCGAGACGGCCTCGATCATCGCGCTGCATGATTGCCTGCCGCCGACCGCCGAGATGACCACGCGCACCCGCCGCGAGGCGCTGCAAAATCCGAAATTCAGGACGTACTGGACCGGCGACGTCTGGAAAACCGCCGCCATCCTGCAAAAATACCGGCCCGATCTGAAACTGACCTTCCTGGACGCTCCGCCGACCGGCCTTCTGCTCTGCACCAATCTCGACCCGCGCTCGACGCTGCTGAGCGAACGCTATGACGAGATCGTCGCGGAATTCGCACCGCGCGGCGACGATTACAGCCGCCTGCGCGACTTCATCGCCGCGGTCAAGGTGACGCCGACCAGTGCGGTCGAAACGCGGCAGGGCCTGCGCGCGTTGACGCGCCCAGGCTGAGCATGGCCGAAAGCCCGCATCCGCGGGCGGCTTTGGCCGCCCGTGGTCAGCGTGTGACCACGACCCGCGTGCCGACGCTGACGCGGCTCATCAGGTCCACCACATCCGCATTGTGCATGCGGAAACAGCCGTAGGACGCCGCGCGACCGACCGAGTTCGGCGCATTGGTGCCGTGAATGGCATATTCGCCGCCGGCCAGCGTCATCGCGGCCTCGCCCATCGGGTTGTTCGGCGCGCCGCCTGGAATGAGATCGGGAATGTTCGGCCGGTCATGCTTGACCACGGCGGGCGGCGCCCAGGCCGGACGGACATGGCGGCCGTTGATGACGGTCACGCCTTCCCATTGCTTGCTCGCCATGCCGACCGCCACCGTATAGCGGATCGCCGTGCCGTCGGCCTGCACCAGGTAAAGCCGGCGCTCGGAATTGCGGATGATGATCGTTCCGGGCTCGGCATTCATGTTCAGGCGCACGATGTCGCGCGCCTCTACTTGGCTGGCGGCGCCGAAAATCGGCGCGACAAAACACGCGGCGGCAAGCCACCGTAACATTCTCGTCCCCATAACACTCTCCCACGCCGCTCCTTCGGTCCCAGCGGTCGAGGGCCAGGAAACAGGGCCGCGCTTTCTATTGTGTTGTTGAGTGAAGATTATTGGCGCCGAGAGTCAACGAGTGGTTGCTTGCCGGAAACAGGTTCCTGGCGCGTGTTGCGGCGTTGCAACGTTGCGTCAGTATGATGACGAAGCATAAACCATGATCGCCGTTCACCCGGCATCAACCATATCGCTATACCGCCGCCTCACCGCCTGTCCGCCATGATCCCCGCCGAGACGAGGGATGGCCGTGGCCAAGGATCTGGCGACCCAGCAGGTGATGGAACAGGCGGTGGAGCCGGCGGCGATCGCCGCGGGCCGCGTGCCGCGCCGCCGGCCGCTCGGCCTGCTCGGCTATCTCGGGCTCGGCCTGATCCTGTCGGCACCGATCGGCGCCCTCTCGGTCGCCGCCATCGCCGGCAGCCAGCAGGCCACCGAGACCATCGAGCCGCGCGAGGCCATGCCGGTCTGGCGTGTCTCTGCCGCGCGCCATGGCGGCTTCGACGTGGACGCGCCCCGCTGGCGCCCGCTCGGCCTGCGGACCAGTGTCTTGCGCCGCTCCGACGGCGTCAGCCGCGATCTCTTCCTGTTCGGCGAGGCGACCGGCGAGCACCGGCATGCGGCCATGGCCGTCGACCGCGGCGAAACCGGCCAGGCGCCGGCGGAACAGGATATCGGCGCCCTGATCGCCGATCTCGGCCTGCCGGCGCGGCTCACGCCGAGCCACGAGGCGCTTGCCAGCAAATTCGGACTGCTGCCGACGGCCGATATCGCCATTGACGGCCCGGCCGGACCGAAAGCCTGCCTCGGCTTCGCGCTCCGCTCGGCAGAGGCGCGGCTGCGTGTCGTCGGCTGGGTCTGCAATGCCGGCCCGGAAATCGTCAATCGCGCCGATGTCAGCTGCTTCATCGACCGCCTGGTGACGATCGGCGCCGGCGACCAGGCGCTGGCCGCCATCTTCGTCAAGGCGGAGCTGAACCGGCAGCCGTGCGGCGCGGTCCAGCCCGGCGTCAATGCCGGCGCGCCGCGCCTGTTCCACAACGAGGGACAGGCCCGGTTGCGCCTGCGCAGGCTTTAGCCGGACCACCGCCGCGCGGGGCAAATTAACCGCCGGTTAACCATAACGTCCCATCCTCGCGCCGAAGCAGGATCGGAGACAACAATGGCTATGGGTCAGGTGGGTTCACCGGCGGTCGGCACCGTGACGCCCGCGGGACCGTCCTCCGGGCAAAATCAATCGACCGGCATTGCGCGCAACGAGACGCCGACCCGGGCGGTGCGAACCGCCGAGGTCAATGTCACGCTGTCGCCTGCGGCACGCCAGCATCTGTCGCGCATGGAGGGCTTCGCCGCCACCATCGGCACGCCGAAGCAGCCAAAGAGCATGAGCAAGCCCGGCGTCAATCTCGACCTGAGCGTCTGACCGACGCTCCCCCGGGCGCAGGTCCCGGGGGCGCCGCCAAGGCCGCGGCCGTCCAGGCCTGTCAGGCCGCCAGGCGCTGCAGCTCCGTCAGGATCGCATCGCCCATCGCCGCCGTCCCGACCACATGGGTGTTGTCGGACTTGATGTCGGCGGTGCGCAGCCCCGAAGCGAGCACATTGGTGATCGCCTTGTCGAGCATGTCGGCGGCTTCGATCGCCTTGAACGAATAGCGCAGCGCCATCGAGAACGACGAGATGGTCGCGATCGGATTGGCCAGCCCCTTGCCGGCAATGTCGGGGGCGGAGCCGTGCACCGGCTCGTAGAGCGCCTTGCGTTTGCCGGTCACCGGATCTTCAGCGCCGAGCGAGGCCGAGGGCAGCATGCCCAGCGAGCCGGTCAGCATGGCGGCGATATCGGAGAGGATGTCGCCGAACAGGTTGTCGGTCACCAGCACGTCATATTGCTTGGGCCAGCGCACCAGCTGCATGGCGCAATTGTCGGCCAGCACGTGCTCGAGCTCGACATCGGCGAACTCCGCCTTGTGAACCCGCGTGACGATCTGCTTCCACAGCACGCCGGTCTTCATGACATTGTGCTTTTCGGCGGAGGACACCTTGTTGCGCCGGGTCTTGGCCAGCTCGAAGGCCACCCGCGTGATCCGTTCGATTTCACCGGTTGTGTAGACCTGGGTGTCGATGCCGCGCTGCGAGCCGTCCTCCAGCGTCACGATCTCCTTCGGCTCGCCGAAATAGACCCCGCCGGTGAGTTCGCGCACGATCAGGATGTCGAGGCCCTCGACCACTTCCTGCTTCAGCGAGGACGCCGCCGCCAGCGCCGGGAAGCAGATCGCCGGGCGCAGGTTGGCGAACAGGCCGAGATCCCGGCGCAGCCGCAGGAGGCCGGCCTCGGGGCGCTTGGAATAGGGCACGTCGGCCCATTTCGGCCCGCCCACCGCGCCGAACAGCACGGCGTCGGCGGCCTGGGCCAGCGCCATGTCGGAATTCGAGATGGCCTCGCCATGGGCGTCATAGGCCGTGCCGCCGACCAGGCCGCGTTCGACTTCGAAGCTCGCGACGCCCTGGCGGGTGAACCAGCCGACGATCTTTTCGACCTCGGCCATCACCTCGGGGCCGATGCCGTCGCCCGGCAGAACGAGAAGTTTTTGCGTGGCCATGGCCGTTTCCCCTTGTTGGCAGCGCAGGGGCTTTAGCGTGCCGGACCGAGGCGAGGCAAGATGCCAAAACGCCAAGCTGCCCAAACGCAAAAGGCGCGCCACTTGGACGCGCCTTCGGCTGATGCGGGATGCCGGCCGGTCACTCGGCGGTGGTCTTCTCCGGCCCGGCTTCGACCGCGCCTTCTTCGCTGCTGATGCGCGGCGTGCGACGCCGGCGCGGCTTGGGCGCGGGCGCCGCCTCCTCGACCACGGCGGCCGCGGCCGCCGGCGCGCCGCCACCCGTGATGAAGGCGGGCAGGCCGATATTTACCTCTTCCTCGTGCCTGACCGGCTCGCGCGGCGCCGCCTCACGCGGGGCGGGCTCGCGGGGAGCCGGCTCGCGCACCTCGCGCGGAGCCGCCGGTGCCTGCGGCTCGGCGGCCTCGGAGCCATCGCCCTCCGGCGCGCCGTCACGGCGTCCACGGTCGGCGAAGCGCTCGGCGCGGCGGCGCTCGAAGCGTTCGCGGCGGCTTTCGTAAGGACGGCCGTCCGGACGCACGCCGTCGCGCGGCGGCTGCGCGCCGCCCTCGGCCTCGGGCTGGCCGGCGAGATCGGGCTGTTCCGCCGCCGACGGGTCCGCCTGGAAACGCTGACGATCGGGGAAACGCTGGCGCTCCGGGAACCGTTCGCCACGGTTCTGCCCCTGGAAGTCCCGCCGTTCACCCTGGAACTCGCGGTTCTGGCCCTGGAACTCACGATTCTGGCCTTGGAACTCACGGTTCTGGCCCTGGAATTCGCGATTCTGACCCTGGAACTCGCGCTGGCCGCCGAATTCGTTGCGCGGCTGCCCCTGCGGCGGCTCGGGCCTCACCTGCACCGGCGATTCGAACCGCTTGTCGAAGGGGCTGGCGAATTCGTCGTCGTCATCGCCTTCGTCGCTGTCATCCTCCGCGCCGGGCTGGCCGGCATAGGGGTTCTGCTGACGCAGCGCGTCATGCGCCGCCGCGATGATGCGGAAATAATGCTCGGCGTGCTGGAGATAGTTCTCCGCGGCCACCGGGTCGCCCGACGAATGGGCGTCACGCGCCAATTGCAGATATTTTTCCGCGATGTGCTGGGCGGTGCCGCGGATCTTCACGTCCGGCCCGTTCGATTCATAGCCCCGCGACAACGGGTTGGGACCCTTGCCGCCGCGGTTGTTGTTGCGGCCGCGCATGCGCTTGTTATTGCCGTTTCTCATGTCGGTCCTTCTTCGACCTGAAGTGGCCGCCCCGTTCAATGCGGCGCGCCCGGATTTTGGAGCCGCTGCCGGCAGGAACCCGTTGGCCTCGTCGGCTCGGTCCTGCCGCACTTGCGGCGTTCAGCGGTCTTGCGGGTTTCGGGCCCGGGCACCCTGCCCGGCCTGCTTCGCTCTGTCTTGCGAAGTCCTCTTTCGGGATCGGATCGTGACGCCCCTCGCGCCGCGTGTCCGAAGTTTCTACCCCACCAGACCTGTTTGGTATCTCTGGTCGATGCGCGGATTTTACCCGGACCGCACCGATTCCCATGAGCTCAAGCTAGCCGGTCCTTCAGCCGATTCCAAGCAGATTCTACGAAAGGCCACCGGCGTTATGGCGCGGGGTTGCCGCGCAACTGGTGAATTGCATCGATCTTGGCCAGTACATCCGGCGGCAGGACCACGTCCGCGGCGTCGATCGCCACCTTCAACTGGGCCATCGAGGTCGCCCCGACAATGGCCGAGGTGACGAAACCGCGGCTGATCACGAAAGCGATGGCGAGCGTCGCGCCGTCGAGGCCGGCTTCGGCCGCCACGGCCAGGTAATCCTTGATCGCCGCTTCGGAACCCGGCTTTTCATAACGCTGCTGGCGGTTGAACAGCGTCACCCGGGCGCCGGGCGGCCGGGCACCGTCGAGATATTTGCCGGTCAGGAAGCCTTGTGCCAGCGGCGAATAGGCCAGCAACCCCACCTGCTCACGCAAGGCCACCTCGGCCAATGCCGTCTCGAAAGTACGATTGAGCAGATGATAGGCGTTCTGCACCGACTGCACCCGCGGCAGGCCGCGGCTGGTGCTCTCGCCGAGGAAGGACATGGTGCCCCAGGCGCTTTCGTTCGACAGTCCGATAAAACGCACCTTGCCTGCCCGGACGAAATCGCCGAGCACTTCGAGCTGCTCGCCAATCGAGGTCTCGTCGTCGCGCGGCGCCCACAAAGCCTGTTCGAAACGGGTCGGGTTGGCCCCGAACGGCGCCGGCCGCTCCGGCCAGTGCAGCTGATAGAGGTCGATATAGTCGGTGCCGAGCCGCTTCAGGCTGTTGTCGAGCGCTTCGGTCATCTGCGCGCGATCGAGCCGGGTCGGCCGGCGCTCGGCGCGCAGCCAGTCCATCGGGCCGGCGCCGGCGATCTTACTGGCGATGACCAGGTCGTCGCGCTTGCCGCGCTTTTTCAGCCAGGAGCCGACGATGCGCTCGGTCGAGCCATAGGTCTCGGCCTTGGGCGGCACCGAATACATTTCCGCCGTATCGAAGAAATTGATGCCGCGCGACACGGCATGGTCCATCTGCACGTGTCCTTCGGCCTCGGTATTCTGTTCGCCGAAAGTCATGGTGCCGAGGCACACGGCGGAAACGTTCACGCCGGTGCGGCCGAGGGGACGGGTCTGCATGGAAGCGCTGCTCTGTGCTCTGGAAGGAAGTGCCCCGGACGGGAACGGTTTGCGGGCGCAATTGTCCCGGACGACTTGGCCGTGGTTAGGCAGCCCGGCTGCCGGCGTCAACCGTCGCGCCGTGCCCGGACCGCCGCGATCAGCTCTTCGACCTTGGGCAGGATGCGCTGGACCATGACATCGACGCCGCGCGCATTCGGATGCATGCCGTCGGCGAGGCTGAGGCCGGGCACCGTCGCCACCCCGTCGAGGAAGAAGGGGTCGAGGATCAGCCCGTGCTTGCCGGCAAGATCGGGAAAGATCGGGTTGAACGCCCCGGCATAGGCGGATCCCATATTCGGCGGCGCCAGCATGCCGGCCATCAGCACCGCGATCCCTCGCTCTTTCAGCCGCGTGACGATGGTGTCGAGATTGCTGCGGGTGATCGCCGGATCGAGGCCACGCAAGGCGTCGTTGGCGCCCAGCTCCAGGATCACGGCGTCGGTGCCCTCGGCCACCGACCAGTCGAGCCGTTCCAGCCCGCCGGTCGAGGTATCGCCTGAAACGCCGGCATTCTCGACGCTGACCGCCTGGCCGCGCGCCCTGAGGGCCGCCTGCAGTTTCGCCGGAAAGGCGTCGGCCGCCGGCAGCTGATAGCCGGCGCTAAGGCTGTCGCCGAGCACCACCAGCTTCACCTCGCGCAGCGTCTGCGCCCCGGCCTGCGACGGCCCGGACAAAAGACCGCAGACGATCAACAACGAAGTGAAGAGGGTTCGCATGCTAACACCCTTTCAAAGCCGGCTTCGACTGCCATCTAAGAATCTTTGTGCATCGCCGCAATCGTCTCCAACCACGAATGTTCTCCATGGATGCCCTGACTCCTGCCTCCCTGTCCAAACGCCGGTCGATCGAACTGGACCGCATCGACCTGTCGCTTGGACGCGGCGCCTCGCGCGTCCACATCCTGAAAGACCTGTCGCTCGCCATCGCGCCGGGGGAGAGCGTCGGGCTGGTCGGCCCGTCCGGCTCGGGCAAATCGACCCTGCTGATGGTCATGGCCGGCCTGGAACGCCCGGATTCGGGTGCCGTGGTGGTGGCCGGAGAGGACATCACCAGGCTCGACGAGGACGGCCTGGCGCGCTTTCGCGGCCGCCATGTCGGCATCGTGTTCCAGTCCTTCCACCTGATCCCGACCATGACGGCGCTCGAAAATGTCGCGGTGCCGCTCGAGCTCGCAGGCGATTCCAATGCCTTCGACAAGGCCGCCGGCGAGCTCGAGGCGATCGGCCTCGGATCGAGGCTCAATCACTATCCCGCCCAGATGTCCGGCGGCGAGCAGCAGCGCACGGCGCTGGCGCGTGCGCTTTCGGTCCAGCCGGCCATCCTGTTCGCCGACGAGCCGACCGGCAATCTCGATGAGGCCACCGGCAAGCATGTCATCGACCTGATGTTCGCCAAACAGGCCGAACGCGGCGCGACGCTGGTGCTGGTCACCCATGACCGGGGCCTCGCCGAACGCTGCGACCGGGTGGTCCGGCTGCGCTCGGGCACGATTGTCGAGGACGTCAGGATGGCGGAGCGGGTTTGATGACGAGTTTCGTCGCCCGCCCCTCGCGCTTTCCGACCGCCATCCGCCTGGGCCTCAGGGAGCTGCGCGGCGGCCTCAGGGGTTTCGGCATTTTTCTAGCCTGCATCGCGCTCGGCGTCACCGCCATTGCCGGCGTGGGCTCGTTCTCGCGCGGCCTGGTCGAAGGCCTGCACCGCGAAGGCCGGGTGATCCTCGGCGCCGACGCCTCGTTCCAGGTCATGCACCAGGAAATGGCTCCCGATGCGGTGGGCGCCCTGAACGGCCATGGCACGCTCGCCACCATGGCCGCCACCCGCGCCATGGCGCGTATCGAGACCGGCCGTTCGGCCCTGGTCGAGATCAAGGCCGTCGATCCGCTCTATTATCCGCTCATCGGTTCGCTCCAGACCGAACCCGCAGGCTCCACCGTCGATCTGCTGGCCTCCCGCGACGGCCGGCCCGGCGTGCTGGTCGAACCGGCCTTGCTCGCCCGGCTCGACCTCAAGCTCGGCGATCCCCTGATCCTCGGCGACCTGACGGTCGCGGTGCGCGGCATCATCCGGCAGGAGCCCGACCGGCTGGCCGGCGGCATCGGCTTCGGCCCCCGCCTGATCATCTCGCTCGACGCCTTCCGCCAGACCGGCCTGATCCAGCCGGGCTCGCTGATCCGCTGGCTCTACCAGCTTCGCCTGCAGCAGCGGCTCGCCGGCGATTCCGACGTGCTGCGGGTCGTCGCCGACATGCGCCAGCGCTTCCCCGAGGCCGGCTTCGACGTCCGCACCCGCATGAACGCCTCGCCGCAGCTCGCCAACCAGGTGCAGCGCTTCTCGCAATTCCTGACCCTGGTCGGCCTGACCGCCCTGTTGATCGGCGGCGTCGGTGTCGCCAATGCGGTGGCGAGCCTGGTCGACCGCAAGCGCGACGACATCGCCACGCTGAAGGCGCTCGGCGCCACCGGCGGCCTGGTCTTCGCGGTCAACCTGACCCAGATCGGCGGCCTGGCGCTGATCGGCACGCTGATCGGCCTCGCCCTCGGCGCGGCGCTGCCCTATGCCGTCATCCATCTGTTCGGCGCCTTGATCCCGGTGCCGATGGCCGCTGGCTTCTATCCCGGCGAGCTTGCCATGGCGGCCGGCTTCGGCCTGCTGGTGGCGCTGGCCTTCGCGCTCTGGCCGCTCGGCCGGGCTCATGACGTGCCGGTCGCCGCCCTGTTCCGCGACACCGTCGACAGCGACGGCCGCCTGCCGCGCAAGCGCTACATGCTGATGACCGGGGCAGCGCTTGGCGGCCTCGTCGCGCTGGCGGTCGGCGCCGCCTTCAATCCCAGGCTGGCGCTGATGTTCATGCTCGGCGCCGCCGGTGCCTTCCTGATCCTGCGCCTGGTCGCCTATGGCGTCATGGCCCTGGCCGCGCGCATGCCGCGCCCGCGCCATACCGGCCTGCGGCTGGCGATCGCCAACCTGCACCGGCCGGGCGCCCTGACGCCCGCCGTGGTGCTGTCGCTCGGCCTCGGCCTGACGCTGTTGTCGGTCATCGCGCTGGTCGATGCCAGCTTTCGCCGCCAGATCGAGACCGCCTTGCCGGAGCGGGCGCCGTCGTTCTTTTTCGTCGACATCGCCAATTCCGAGGCCTCCCGCTTCGACGCCTTCATCGCGGCCGAGGCGCCCGGCGCCCTGCTCGACCGGGTGCCCATGCTGCGCGGCCGCTTCGTCAGGCTCGGCAATCGGCCGGTCGAGGAGATCCGCGCGCCCGACGAGATCCGCTGGGCGCTGTCCGGCGACCGCGGCATCACCTATGCCTCGCAGGTGCCGAAAAACTCGCGCGTGGTCGAAGGCGAATGGTGGCCGGCCGACTATTCCGGACCGCCGCTCGTCTCGTTCGACGAGCGCATGGGCGCGGGTTTCGGCCTGAAGCTCGGCGACGAGGTGGTGGTCAATGTGCTCGGCCGCAACATGACCGCCCGCATCGCCAATTTCCGCAATATCCAGTGGGACAATCTCGGCATCAATTTCATCGTCGTGTTCTCGCCCAACACGTTCCGGGGCGCGCCGCACAGCCATCTCGCCACCTTGACCTTCCCCGACCAGCGGTCGGCCGCCGAGGAGATCGCCCTGCTGCAGAAGGTGGCCGGCCAGTTCCCGGCCGTCACCACCGTCAGGGTCAAGGATGCGCTGGAAGCGGTCGGCGAGCTCGCCACCCAGATCGCCACCGCGATCCGCGGCGCCAGCGTGGTGACGCTGATCGCCTCCATCCTGGTGCTCGCCGGCGCGCTCGCCGCCGGCCACCGCGCCAGGGTCTATGACGCGGTCATCCTGAAGACGCTGGGCGCCAGCCGCGCCATGCTGATCGGCACCTATGCGATGGAATATGCCGTGCTCGGCACCGTCACGGCGCTGTTCGGCATCGCCGCCGGCAGTCTTGCCGCCTGGCTGGTGACGACCGGGGTCATGACCATTCCCTTCGTCTTCTCGCCGCTCGCCGGTTTCGGCATTGTCGGGCTCGCGATCATCTTGACGGTCGGCTTCGGCCTCTTCGGAACCTGGCGTGCGCTCGGAGAGAAACCCGCACCGGTTCTACGCAACATGTGACGGATACACGACCGTGCGATGAATAGCCCGGCAATACCGGCTTACGAGACGTTAAGAATTGCGACATAGGGCCGCGCTTGGGCCGGTTTCTCTCGGGTTTCGCCCTTGAGGACTTGTGCAAAGGGGTGGCCCGGCCATATTTTAGCGTCCGAGGCAGGCGCTTCGGCGTCGTCCACTCAGAGGGAAACCCAGAGGTCATTCAATGTCCAATTACGATCCCAATGCCCAGGCCTATGGTGGCTACGGTTATGGCCAGGCCACGGCCGTCCAGCAGGCACAGGTCGATCAGGGCCTGCGGTCGTACATGGTCGGCGTCTACAACTACATGATGCTCGGCCTTGCCATTACCGGCTTCGCCGCGCTCGGCATCTACATGCTGTCGGTCACCGGTGACGCCTCGCTCGCGGCCCGCGGTGCGCGCGGCGGCGCCATGGCCGTCTCGGCAGGCCAGTTCCTGACGCCCTTCGGCGCCTTCCTGTTCGCCAGCTGGTTCAAGTTCGTGGTCATCCTGGCGCCGCTCGGCGTCGTGATGCTGCTGTCGTTCCGTGCCGACCGCATGAGCGCCGCCGCCGCGCAGATGACCTTCTGGGTCTATGCGGCGCTGGTCGGCGTCTCGATGACGACGATCCTGCTCGTCTATGCCCACACCTCGGTCGCCCGCGTGTTCTTCATCACGGCCGCCTCCTTCGGCGCGCTGTCGCTCTGGGGCTACACCACCAAGCGTGACCTGTCCGGCATGGGCACCTTCCTGATGATGGGCCTGTTCGGCCTGATCATCGCCTCGCTGGTCAATATCGGCATCGCCGCCTTCACCGGCACGGCGTCGACCATGCTGCAGTGGATCATCTCGGTCGTCGGCGTTCTGGTCTTCGCGGGCCTCACCGCCTACGACACCCAGAACATCAAGAACGAGTACATCTACAGCCTCGCCTATTCCCAGGACGGCTCGCTGGTCCAGAAGGCCGCCATCTTCGGCGCCCTCCAGCTCTATATGGACTTCGTCGGCATGTTCCAGTTCCTGATGTCGATCCTCGGCTCGCGCGAGTAAGCCCGGTCGGCCATCGGCCAGAACGCAAGAAACCCCCGGCCTCGCGGCCGGGGGTTTTTGTTTGCGGAGGCGGCGCGCCCGAGGCCTCCGGCGATGCCGGGCAGCGCTTCTCGGCCGCCGGTCGCAGCCATGACGCAGATCGTGCGGAAACGGCCGCGACTGATATTGCAAATCGGCAGGCGCGCCTGTACAAGGCGCGCCATTGCCGCGGTAGCTCAGCTGGTAGAGCATCGCATTCGTAATGCGGGGGTCGGGGGTTCGAATCCCTTCCGCGGCACCATTTCCCTCTTCCGGAAAAGCTCAACTCCCCTCAGGGGAAGCAAGCGCTGCGCGCGGATCCTCATCCGCGCCGCGCCCGCCGACGCTCACTTGAGCTCGGCCATGGCGGCGCGCGTGCCCAGTTCCTCGACCAGGACCCGGGTGTTCTCCGAATAGTCGATGGGAACGTCGACCAGATGCACGCCGCCGCCCCGGAAGGCGGCCTCGAGGGTTGGCACCAGCGCCTCGACCGCATCGACCCGCGAGGCTTTAGCGCCATAGGACTCGGCATAGCGGACGAAGTCGGGATTGCCGAAGGTGAGACCGAAATCGGGGAATTTGTCGACCGCCTGCTTCCAGCGGATCATGCCATAGGCGCTGTCCCTGAGAATGACCACGACCAGGTTGAGGCCGAGACGAACCGCGGTTTCCATCTCCTGCGAATTCATCATGAAGCCGCCGTCGCCGCACACCGCCATCACCCGGCGGTCGAGATGCAGCATGGCCGCCATCATGGCCGAGGGCAGGCCTGCCCCCATCGTGGCGAGCGCATTGTCGAGCAGCAGGGTATTGGCGACATGGGTGCGGTAATTGCGCGCGAACCAGATCTTGTACATGCCGTTGTCGAGACAGACGATGCCGTCCTCCGGCATGACCGCGCGCACGTCATGGACGATGCGCTGCGGCGTGATCGGAAAGCGATCCTCCTCGGCGCGGTCGTTCAGGCGCTCGAGGATCGCCTGGCGCAGCGCCAGGAGCCCTGGATTGGGATCGAGCTTGCCGCCCAGCCGGTCGGCGAGCGCCGTCACGGTCGCGCCGATATCGCCGATCACCTCGGCATCCGGATGGAACACCTCCTCGACGCTCGCCGAGACGTAGCCGATATGGATCACCTTCGGGCCGCCGTCGCTCTTCATCAGGAAGGGCGGCTTCTCGACCGTGTCATGGCCGATCGAAATGATCAGGTCGGCCTGGTTGATCGCCTCGTGCACATAGTCGCGCTCGGACAGCGCGGCGGTGCCCATATAGAGGTTGGAGCCGCCGGTGACCGCGCCCTTGCCCATCTGGGTGTTGAAGAAGGGGAGCCGGGCGCGGCGCACGAAAGCCGACAGGGCCTCGACCAGCCGCGGCCGGTTGCCGCCGGCGCCGATCATCACCAAAGGCCGCTCCGCCGCCAGGATCAGCGCAACCGCCCGGTCGAGCGCCGCAGCAGGCGCGACCGGCCGGTCGATCGGGTGCAGCGCGATCACCGGCACGTCGCCCGCCTCCTCGCCGGCGACATCCTCGGGCAGTTCCAGATGGACCGGCCCCGGCCGCTCCTCCATGGCGACGCGGAAGGCATCGCGCACCACGGTCGGAATGCTCGCCGGGCTGACGATCTGGCGCGTCATCTTGGTGAGCGGCTTCATCGAGGCGATCACGTCGACGATCTGAAAGCGCGCCTGTTTCGCCGTCATGATCGCCTTCTGGCCGGTGATCATGATCATCGGCATGGCGCCGAGATGGGCGTATGCCGCACCGGTCGAGAAATTCAGCGCCCCCGGCCCGAGCGTCGAGATGCACACGCCCGGCCGGCCGGTCAGGCGGCCCTGGGTCGCCGCCATGAAGGCGGCCGCCTGCTCATGCCGGGTCAGCACCAGTTCGATGCGCGATTGCCGGAGCGCCTCGACCACGTCGAGATTCTCCTCGCCCGGTACGCCGAAGATGCGGTCGACGCCCTCGTTCTCCAGCGCGGCGACCAGGAGTTCGGAACCCTTCGGCATGACATTGTCTTTCACGGGCCGCGGCCAGCGCCGCGGCGTTTCGCCCCCCGGCAAGGGTCCATCGCAAAGCCCGGCGCGTCAAGGCGCGATCACCCGTGTCGCCGGCGGCCCGATCGGGCTCAGCGGCGAGATGAGCAGGCCGAGCAGGTGCAGCACCAGGACGATCAGGAGGACAGCGAGCAGCACTCCGACCAGGCCGCGATTGCCATAGCCGCGATGGCCATAATAGCCCCCGCCGCCGAGCAGGATGATCAGGATGATGATCAGCAGAAGCGTGTTCATGGGCATGGGCACCGTGGGCGGTTGATTGCGTTGCGCAGTCAACGCCCGGTGGTGACCGTGGTTCCGCGCCGGCGCTGCCCGATCGCCGCGCGGATCAGGCCTGCGGCCGGCGGAGGGCCTGCTTCGGCGCGACGAGGATGAGCAGAACTCCGACCAGGACGACGGCGGTGCCGGCCATCATGCGGGCATCGAAATGGTCGCCGAGCAGGACCACGCCGAGTCCGATCGCCATGAGCGGGCACATCAGGGTCAGCGTCGAGATCAAATTGGCCTCGTATTTCTGGACGAGGCGAAAGAACAGTGAATGGCCGAAGAGCGATACGGCCAGCGCCGCATAGAGCACGGTCGCGACGAAGCTCCAGCCGGCCTGCAGCGCCAGCTCGACCTGGCGGGTCTCGATCAGCGCCGACGCGGCCGCCAAGGGCAGCACCGAGGACAGCCCGACCCAGGCCTGGAACTGGAACGGCTGGACCCCGCCCATCTGCTTCACCAGCACGACGCCCACGCCCGAGGCGAAGGCGCTGGCGACCACGAAGACGAGGCCGAAGGACAATGACATGCCGTCCGGGTCCCACATGACGGCGATGGCGCCGCAAAAGGTCAGCGCGATGCCCAGGCCGCGGCGCCAGTTGATCCGCTCGCCGAGAACGAGGATCGACAGCAAGGCGGTGATCGGCACGCCGAGCTGGGTGACCACGGCGGCGCTGGACGGGCTCGCCGTCATCAGCCCGATGCTGACCAGTCCGAAGCCGCCGGCGCCCATCAGGAGCCCCGCGGCGACCATGCGCCAGCGCGGCCGGGGCATCGGCAGGAGCCATGGCAGGGCGGCCAGCAGCACCAGGCCGAAGCGCACCGCCGAGAAGAACAGCGGCGGCGTATGCAGCTCGGTCAGGGCGACCTTGGAGATGATGAAATTCGACGCCCAGACCAGGCAGACAAAGACCAGGATGGCGAAATCTCTGAACGGCATGATCCGGGTTACGGCTCGCGGCCCGCGCGATCAACCGGTGCGCCCGCGCGTCAGTCATGCGCCGCCGGCCGCGGCCCGGCCCCGCGGCCCGTCATGGGCGCGCAGGGCCGGCCGGAGCGTTCAGGTCCGGCCGGAAAGCGTCTGGCGGTACAGGAACTCGACATAGGGCAAGGTGACGTAGCTGCGCCCCGGCGGCAGGGCAGCGATGACGGCGCTGCGGCAATCCGGGGTGACCGGCCGGCCGGCGCGCTGGCAGAGCGCATCCGGGCTGTCGAGGAATTGCAGCGGACCACGCCGCTCGACGATCTGGATCTGCCCCATCGTGGCGTTCGGGCCGGGCGGCGTCACCAGCACCGTGCAGAAGATGACGAAGGCGGCGCCGAGCGCGCCGGAGACCAAAAGAACCAGCAATCGTTTCATCATTCCCTCCTTCGGGACGCCGGCCGCAGACCTGACGTTAGGGAAGGTAGATAGCGCGCCATATGGGGCCAGAGAATGGCAACTGGGTCACTCTTTGGCCGCGATCAGTCCCATCACCACATGCAGGCTGGAGGCGGCGAGACCGAGAAACAGCACGTCGACGACGCCCGGCGTCAGCGACACCTGGCCGCCGAACAGAATGAGGCTCAGCACCCCCGCCACCAAAGCCGACACGGCCGTCGCAACCATCGAACCCCCCATTGCAATGCCCCGGCGGAGACAAGCCATGGTGGCCGTTAATGTTCCCCGAAAAGACGACGGGGTCATGAAAATTTCGGCGGCCCCGAGAGCAGGCGCGCGCCGTGTCAGGCCTGGGTCCGGGCGCCGGCCTGGCGGCCGGCGAGCAGCAGCCCGACGACGGCGACGACGACGAGCGCCAGCTGCGTGCCGATCGCCTCCCAGGAGCCGTTGTTCATGCCGTAATCCACCACCCATTGCGGCACGGCGGCCGGATGCACGTCGACATAGGCCTGTTCCTGGAACTCCTGCACGGCGGCGGCGACAAAGCGCAGGCCCATGACGAACAGGAACAGCGAGGTGACCAGGAACAGCGGCCGCAACGGCAGGCGAAAGGCGAGCATCTGCATGGCCACGAACAGCAGGCCGAGCAGAACCGTCGCGCCGGCGAGGCCGCCGATCACGGCCAGCGTCCAGCCGCCGGAACTCTTGGCCAGGGCATGCAGGAACAGGATCGTCTCGGCGCCTTCCCGGAACACCGCGAGAAAGGCCAGCACCGCAAAGGACCAGGCCGAGCCGGCGGCCACCGCCCGGCCGGCGGCGGCATTCAGGTCGGCCTGCCAGCGCTTGCCGTCCTGGCGCAGGAACAGCCAGCCGCTGGCATAGAACAGCAGGGCCGCCGCGACGATCATCACGACGCCTTCGACCGTATCGTCATGGGCGCCGCCGAACCAGGTCTCGAAAATATAGGCCGCCACAAGGCTCGCGACGATCGCGGCGATCGCGCCGGAATAGAGCAGCGGCAAGCGGTCGCCGGCGCCCGCGCGCCGCAGGAAGGCGGCCAGCGCCGCCACCACAAGCAGCGCCTCCAGACCCTCCCGCAGCAGGATGGCACCGCTTTGCAGCACGATCGACCAGGCATTCATGACGCACCTCACTTCTCGCCGGCAGACATCTAGATCATCGGCCCGGTTCGCGGCATTCGCCAAATTACATAGATTTTACCACTAGTTAGGATCGCTCTAAAGTAGCCGCCAAGCCTCGGCCGCAGCGATTGAAATGCGCTTGCCGCCGCGGCGACATGGCCTTGAAAGGCGCCTGGTCGACAAGGGCGGCCAGTTCTCGGGCCCCTCCGCCCGCCGGAAACCCCCATGTCCCTGCGATCGATCGTCTGTCTCGCGCTGGCGCTGCTCGCGCTCGCGACCCCTGCTGCCGCGCGCGAACTCGGCACGGCGCCGCAGCTCCGCATTCTCGGCTTCTCCGCCGACGGCCGCCATTTCGGCCTCGAGCAGGAGGGCGGTGACGGCGCCAGCCAGCGCGGCGCCTTTGCCGTCGACGTGATCGACCGGACGACCGGCCTGTCCGCGGCGGGCTTTCCGCGCGGCGTCACCCAATTGTCCTGGGAGGCCACGCCGGCCGATGCCCGCCGCGGCGCCATGCAGGGCTTCCGCTTCGACGAGGACGACGAGGCCAGCATGCAGACCCAGGCCATCAGGCGCTGGGCGCAGGCCACCACCCGCCGACCGCTGCGCGCGCTGGCATTGACCGATCCCGGTCACCGCCTGGCCGGCCGGCCCTGGACCGACCTGACCCGCATGGAAGGCCCGATCCGCTTCATGGCCGAACCGGATATCATCGGCGCCCATCCGGGCGTCTCGACGAAATATGCCGTCGCGGCACGGCTCGCCGCGCCCGACGATCCCGATCTCGCCTGTCGCGACCGCGAGGCCGCGGTGACCTATCCGCTCACCGTGACCTTGACCCCGGAAGTGCCGGCTTCCGACCCCGGGGCCGCCGGGCGCATGCCGGAGACGTTCCGGCAACGCACGGTCGAGCTGGCCTATATGCTGCCGCCGATGACCTGTGCGACCTCGGTCCAGATTACCGACATCTATCGCAACAAGACCTCGACCGCGCTCGCCGTGGTGCTGCTGGTCATCACCGGCGGCGGCCACAGCGATGCCGCCGAATATCGCGCGGTGATCTTCCCGATGCGCTGAACCGGCCGGCCGTCAGGCCGCGCGCCGCAGCACCAGGGCGCGCGGAATGGCCGAGAGATCGGATTTCAGGCCGCAGACCTCCAGGCCGTTGGCCCGGGCTATCGCGCCGACCTCGGCGGCCTGGCCGAAACCGAGCTCCAGCACGACATGGCCGCCGGGCGCCAGCAGCCGTCCGACATCGCCGAGGATCGCCCGATAGGCGACGAGCCCGTCGGCGCCGCCGTCGAGCGCGAGGCGTGGATCATGGTCGCGCACCTCGGGCTCCAGCCGCTCGCAGGTGGCCGAGGGAATATAGGGCGGGTTCGACACGATCAGGTCGAAGGCGCCGTCGACCGCCGCCGCCCAGTCGCTTTCGACGAAGCGCACCCGGCCGGCAAGCCCGAGGCTCGCCGCATTGGCTTTCGCCGCGCCGAGCGCCTCGGCCGAGCGATCGAGGCCGGTTCCGCCGGCCCGCGGCCGGGCGGCGAGCAGCGCCAGCAGGATGGTGCCGGGCCCGGTGCCGAGATCGAGCACGGTCAGGTCGCGGTCGCCGGGCATCAGCGTGAGCGCCGCCTCGACCACGGTTTCGGTGTCCTGGCGCGGTTCCAGGCAGGCCGGGTTCAGCAGGAAGTCGTGACCGTGGAATTCGCGGTGGCCCAGGATCCGCGCGATCGGCTCATGCGCGAGCCGCCGCCGCGCCAGTTCCTCGAGACGCAGCGCCGCCGCGCCGTCGAGCACGGCATCGGAGGCGGTTCCCGGCAAAGCCGGGTCGATGCCGGTCGCATGTTTCACCAGCAGCCGGGCATCGAGCTCGGCTTCATCCAGGCCCTGGCGGGCAAAGGCCTTGGCCAGGCTGCGCCTGGCGTCGCGCAGGGAAGCGCCCGAGCCGAGCATCAGGCCGTCTCCAAGGCCAGCAGGCCCGCCTGGTGATCCGCCACGAGCGCCTCGATGATCTCGCCGAGCGCCGTGCCGGCCATGATCTCGGGCAGCTTGTAGAGGGTCAGTTCGATGCGGTGGTCGGTCACCCGCCCCTGCGGGAAATTATAGGTGCGGATGCGTTCCGAGCGGTCGCCCGAACCGACCTGCAGCCGGCGGTCGGCCGCCCGGCCGGCGGCGAGCCGCCGCCGTTCGTCGTCGAACAGCCGTGAGCGCAGGATCGCCATGGCACGCGCCTTGTTCTTGTGCTGCGAGCGCTCGTCCTGCACCACCACCACCGTGCCGGTCGGCACATGGGTGATGCGCACGGCCGATTCGGTCTTGTTGACATGCTGGCCGCCGGCACCGCCCGCCCGCATGGTGTCGATGCGCAGATCGGCATCGTCGATGGCGACATCGACCTCCTCGGCCTCGGGCAGCACCGCCACCGTTGCCGCCGAGGTGTGGATGCGCCCGCCCGATTCGGTCGCCGGCACGCGCTGGACGCGATGCACGCCGCTCTCGAATTTGAGCTTGGCATAGGCGCCGCTGCCGCGCACTTCGGCGACGATTTCCTTGAAGCCGCCGACCGTCCCCTCGCTCGCCGAGATCAGCTCGACCGTCCAGCCCTGCAGGGCGGCGAAGCGTTCATACATGCGGTAGAGATCGCCGGCGAACAGCGAGGCCTCGGCGCCGCCGGTGCCGGCGCGGATTTCCAGGATGACGTTCTTGGCATCGGCCGCATCCTTGGGCAGCAGCGCGATGCGCAGATCCGCCTCCAGCGCGGCGAGCCGCGCCTCGACCGCCGGCCGCTCGTCACGGGCCAGCGCCGCCATGTCGGCATCGGTGGCGGGATCGGCGATCAGCTGCGCGAGATCGGCAAGCTCCGCCACGGCGGCGCGATAGGCGGTGACCGCCGCCACCACCGGATCGAGCTCGGAAAACTCGCGCGACAGGGCGACATAGCGATCGCCCTCCACGCCCGTGGACAATTCCGCTTCGATGAGGGCGTGACGCGTCACCAGCGCGTCGAGCTTCGAGATTGGCAGCATCAGAGAGTTATGCCTTCAGCCTCGACGAAATCGCGCAATTTCTCGCGAATCGAGACACCGGCCTTCGGTTCGTCGATGAGACGGGTCAATAGCGCTTCGAGCCGGCCGAGGTCGAGTTCCAGCAGCATGGACTTGACCGGGCCCATGGCGGCCGGCGACAGCGACAGCGAACGATAGCCGAGGCCGGCCAGGACCATGGCCTCCAGCGGACGCGAGGCGAGCTCGCCGCACAGCGTCACCAGCTTGCCGTGCTCATGGCCCTTCTGGGCGAGCGACCTGAGCGCCCTGAGGATCGGCGGCGACAGCACGTCGAACCGGTTGGCGACGCGGTTATTGCCGCGATCGACCGCGAACATGAACTGCACCAGGTCATTCGAGCCGACCGACAGGAAGTCGACCCGCGGCAGCAATTCGTCGAGCTGGAACAGGAGCGCCGGCACTTCGACCATGGCGCCGATCTGGACCCGCTCCGGCATGCGGTGGTCGTGCCGGCGCAAATGGGTCAGCTCACGCTCGACGATCGCCTTGGCCTCGTCGAACTCCTCGACCGCCGCGATCATCGGGAACATGATGCGCACCTCGCGGCCGGCGCCGGCGCGCAGCATGGCGCGCACCTGGCTGCGCAACAGGCCGGGACGATCGAGCCCCAGCCGGATCGCCCGCCAGCCGAGCGCCGGGTTCTCCTCCTGGATCACCTCCATATAGGGCAGCACCTTGTCGCCGCCGATATCGAGAGTGCGGAACGTCACCGGCCGATCGCCGGCGGCATCCAGCACCTTGCGATAGAGGTCGAGCTGCTCGGCGATGCGCGGCAGGGCGTTGGCCACCATGAACTGCAGCTCGGTGCGGAACAGGCCGATGCCCGAGGCGCCGGTTTCCTCCAGGAACGGCAGATCGACCATCAGGCCGGCATTGAGATGCAGCCGGACCTCGACACCGTCCCTGGTGACCGCGGGCTTGTCGCGGATCGCCGCATATTGGGCCTGCCGGCGGGCGCGGAAGCGCACCTTCTCGGCATAGGCGGTTTCGACGTCGCTGGTCGGCCTGAGATGGATTTCGCCGGTCGCGCCGTCGATGATGATGGCATCGCCGGGATCGGCGAGGCTGGCGGCGTTCTCCGCCTGGCCGACGGTGGGGATGCCGAGCGCGCGGGCGACGATCGCCACATGGCTGGTCGCCCCGCCCTCTTCCAGCACCAGGCCGCGCAGCCGGGTGCGGTCATAGTCGAGCAGGGAAGCCGGGCCCATATGCCGGGCCACCACGATGGCGTTTTCCGGCAGGTCCTCGCTCGCAGTCGGGCTCTTGGCGCCGGTCAGCTGGCGCAGGATGCGCATCGCCAGGTCGTCGAGATCGTGCATCCGCTCCCGCATATAGGGATCGGTCTGGCGCATCATGCGGGCGCGATTGTCGGACTGCACCCGCTCGACCGCCGCTTCCGCCGTGATGCCGGTGGCGATCGCCTCCTTCATCCGCCGCATGAAGCCGCGGTCATGGGCGAACATCCGATAGGCTTCGAGAATGTCCTTGTGCTCGCCGCCGCGGGCGACATCCTCGTTTTCGAGCATGTCGTCGATCTCGGCGCGGATCGCCTCGACCGCCTGGTCCAGCCGCGCCATCTCCTTGTTGGGATCGTCGGCGATCAGCTGCTTCACCAGGATGCGCGGCTCGTGCAGCACGACGTAGCCGAGGCCGACGCCGTCGGCGAGGCCTTCGCCTGCGATCCGCAGCGGCCGGCGCGCCGCCGGTTCCTGGCCGGGCGGGGCGAGCGCCGACAGCTCGCCCGAGGCGATCATCTCGGCCAGCACCATCGAGGTCGTCTGCAGCGCCTCGACCTCGTCCTCTTCATATTTGCGGTGGGCGCGGTTCTGCACCACCAGCACGCCGAGGGTATTGCCGCCGCGCAGGATCGGCACACCGAGGAAGGAGTGGAAGATTTCTTCGCCCGTCTCCGGCTTGTAGGAGAATTGGGGATGGTCCTGGGCGTCCGACAGATTGAGCGGATCGGCCGTCTGGGCGACCAGGCCGACCAGGCCTTCGCCGGCACGCATGACGGTCAGGTGGACCGCTTCGCGGTTCAGACCCTGGGTCGCATAGAGTTCGAGCGTGCCGTCGACGCGCAGCACATAGACCGAGCAGACCTCGGCCACCATATTGGCCGCGATCAGCACGACGATCTTGTCGAGGCGGTCCTGCGCGGAAACCTGCTCCGCCATCACCTCGCGCAGGCGACGGAGCAAAAGGCGAGGACCACCGAAGGCGGCACGCATCGGCATGGTCACGTTCTGGGCATGATGCCCGCTATCCTGGCAACAGGAACGGCGGGCCCCCCGCCGTGCCCCCACCATTAAGGGCGACATCGCCATTTGCAAAGGGCGGGCCGAATGCGAATGATCGTGATCGATTTTTGCTGCAGTGCACTGCCTGATGAAACCGCTGGAATCAGCGGTTCTGGCGGCCGAGATTGCGGCCAAGAAATTCCGCGACGCTTTTGCGCGCGGCGGCCCAGGCTTCGCGATTGCCACCTGTCGTGGCGCCGCGCCCGCCCGGCGCGTTGAAATTCACCCGGCCCTCGACATGCCGAACCGGGCTGACACTGTCGAAAGAGTGATGGGCGCCGGGATAAATCTCGATATCGACGGCGAGCCCCGCGGCCTTGGCCCGCTCGGCCAGCTGGCGGCACGGTTCGGCCGGCGTCCAGTCGTCCAATGCGCCGGTCAGGATCAGCAGCGGCGCGCGCGGCGTGAACACGCCGCGATAGCCGGTGATCGGGCTGCCCGGCTCGCGGGCCCGCTCGACCCCCCAGGCGCCGTAACGCCGGCCGCAGCTCGGATAAAGCGCGATCGCCGCGGCGAAACCCGGCTCGGCCCGGGCCATGTTGGCCGGCGTCGAGATGATGGTGGCAAGGGTCGTGGAGCCGCCATGCGACCCGCCCATGACCGCGATCCGCGCGCCGTCGACAAAGGCGAGGCTGCGCAGATGGGCAAGCGCCGCATAGGCATCGGCGACACGCACCTCCGGGAAGGCCGCCGCCTGGTCGGGTTCCTGGCAGGTGCCGTTGGGAAATCCGCGGGTCAGGAAACTGTCCGGCCAGATGGTGACGTAACCCTGGCGGGTCAGTTCGCTGGACCAGCGCCAGGGCGCGCCCGATGAGGTCGGTCCGAGGCCCGAGCAGTCATGCAGGATGACCACCGCCGGAAACGGCCCGTCGCCGGCCGGCTTGGTGACGGTGAAGGGCAGGCCAAGTGATTCGGCCCCAGCCCATGACGGGCCGGCAGCAAGAACCGCCAGCGCGGCCAGGGCGAGCGCGGCCGCGCGCTTGATCGATGCCAGTCCCGACATGTCCTGATCGCCCTGTTCGAGAGATCACCGACCCTGGCACCGCCAGGGCCTTCGGACAAGCCGGAAGGCGCGGCTCAGCCGACCTTGTCGAGGCCGTAGAGCGAATGCAGGGTGCGCGCCGCCAGTTCGGTATAGGCTGCGTCGATCAGCACCGAGAACTTGATCTCCGAGGTGGTGATCGCCCGGATGTTGATGCCCTTCTCGGCCAGCGCCTGGAACGCCTTGGCGGCGACGCCGGCATGGCTGCGCATGCCCACCCCGATGCACGACACCTTGACCACGTCGGAGGCGGTCTCCAGCGCCTTGAAGCCGACCGTGTGGCGGGCATCCATCAGCACCCGCTGGGCGCGCTCGAGATCGGCGCCCGGGCAGGTGAAGGTGATGTCGGTGGTCGCGCCGTCGGACGAGACGTTCTGCACGATCATGTCGACATTGATATTGGCTTCCGCCAGCGGCCCGAAGATCGCCGCGGCCACGCCCGGCTTGTCGGCGACCGCGCGGATGCTCACCTGCGCCTCGTCCTTGGAGAAGGCGATGCCGGTGACGACCTGCTTTTCCACGATTTCCTCCTCGTCGCAGATGAGAGTGCCGGTCTGCGGATTGCCCGGGTCGTCGAAGGACGAGCGCACATAGGTCCGCACACCATGAACCATTGAGAGTTCGACCGAGCGCACCTGCAGGACCTTCGATCCGAGCGACGCCATTTCCAGCATCTCCTCGAAGCCGACCTTATCAAGACGCCGGGCCTTCGGCACGATGCGCGGATCGGTGGTGTAGACGCCGTCGACATCGGTGTAGATATCGCAGCGTTCGGCATGGATCGCGGCCGCGATCGCCACCGCCGAGGTGTCCGAGCCGCCGCGCCCGAGCGTGGTGATCCGGTTGGTCGCCTGGTGAATGCCCTGGAAACCCGCGATGACCGCCACCTCGCCGGCCGCGAAGGCGGCATCCAGATTGGTCGAGGGAATATCGGCGATGCGGGCGACCGAATGGGCGTCGTCGGTCAGGATCGGCACCTGCCAGCCCTGCCACGAACGCGCCTTCAGGCCCATGGAATTGAGCACCACGGCCAAAAGGCCGGCGGTGACCTGCTCGCCCGAGGCGACCACGGCGTCATATTCGGCCTGATCGTGGAACGGCGCGGCCTCTTTGCACCAGGCGACCAGCTCATTGGTCTTGCCCGACATGGCGGAAACCACCACCGCCACCTGATAGCCGGCCTCGACCTCCCGTTTGACGTGGCGGGCGACGTTCTTGATCCGGTCGACATTGGCGACGGAGGTTCCGCCGAACTTCATCACGAGGCGAGACATGGCAATGGATCTCTGGCGCGACGCTACGCGCTCTTTGAAAAAAGGCGCGTATGCATAACGATCGATCGGAGCTATGGCAACGCGTGACAGTCAATCCAGCGGACAAGCCGAAACCACCGGGTGAATTCATGACCGCAGCGACCCTCGACCAGGCCGAAGTGGAGAAGTTCTCGCGGCTCGCCGCCGAATGGTGGAACCCCCAGGGCAAGATGGCGGTCCTGCACAAGTTCAATCCGGTGCGGCTCGCCTATGTCAGGGATCTCGTCACCGCCTCGTCCGGGCGCGATCCACGCCGGCTGCGCGCGCTGGAGGGATTGCGCATCCTCGATATCGGCTGCGGCGGCGGCCTGATCTCCGAGGCGCTGGCCCGGATGGGCGCCGATGTCGTCGGCGCCGACCCGGCCCGGGCCAATGTCGAGACCGCCCGCATCCACGCCGCCCAGTCCGGCATCGCCGTCGACTATCGCTGCACCACGGCGGAGGAGCTTGCCGCCGCCGGCGAGAGCTTCGACGTCGTGCTCGCCATGGAGGTGGTCGAGCACGTCGCCGACGTCGAGCTCTTCACCACCACCTGCTGCGCCATGGTGCGGCCCGGCGGCCTCCTGGTCATGGCCACCATCAACCGCACCATGGCGAGCTTCGCCCTGGCCATTGTCGGCGCCGAATATGTGCTGGGCTGGCTGCCGCGCGGCACCCATGACTGGAACAAGTTCGTCACGCCGGCCGAACTGGAGGCGGCCATCGGCAAGGGCGGCATGGCGACCTTCGACCGCAAGGGCGTCTGGTACAACCTGATGCACAGCCGCTGGGAACCCACCGCCGAGCTCGACGTGAACTATATGGTGGCGGCGCGAAAGCCCGCCTGAGGCCCGCAAATCCCGGCCCATCCGGCATTTCACGCGGCGCGATCGGCTTTCACGGCCGCCGCACTGGTGTTACTCTCCTGTCATGCGTCGCATGGCCCTCACTCTGGTCGCCGTCACGCTGGTCGCGGGGTCAGCCTTGGCCCAGTCCGGCGACGCACCGCGTCGTACGCCGTTCACCCCCGGCCCGCCGGTGACGCTGCCCGACTGCACCTGCCGGGCCCAGGGACGCGAATGGGGTCTGGGGCAAACCGTGTGCCTGAAAACCGCCACCGGCGAGCGTCTGGCGACCTGCACCATGGATCTGAACGTAACGTCGTGGCGTATAACCGACGTTCCTTGCGCCACCTCTTCTTTGAAGCTGCGGGTAATGGCGCTCTTGACACAACGCAACTTCCGGTAAATCCGTAAAAATCAGGGTTGTACAGCCTGAAAATTCCAGGTTACGCTTGGTTCGGCTCTCAGGTTCGGGCGGCAAGGACCTGGCGGCGGATCGGACGGGTCATGCGTCCGGTGCAACGCGGATATTCCTGGTCCGGGGCCCTGACAGGTTCGCAATCGTGCGGAACCGGCAGTGCATTCGGAAAGGCTGACCGGCATGTCCATGACGGGGATCGTCAAATTCTTCAATACTGAGAAGGGCTACGGCTTCATCAAGCCGGACGACGGAGGCAAGGACATTTTCGTCCATATCTCGGCCGTTCAGCGCTCGGGGCTCGCCACTTTGGCCGAAGGTCAGAAGCTGGAATACGAGCTCGAACCCGACAAGCGCGGCAAGGGACCCAAGGCGGTCAATCTCGCTGTTCGCGCCTGAGGCGGCAAACGGACGGCCGGTGATCGCGCCGCGCGAGGCTGCGCGCGGCGAGGTTCGGGTTGAGCCGGCAAGACTGCGATCTCACGCCTTGATGTGAGCATCGAACCCTTGCCGCGCCCATATCCCGGCGAAGCCATGGGCAGGCAGGCGCGCCATTCCGGGCTGCCCTATCCCTCAGGCTGCCCTGTCCTGATGGAGATGCCGTGACAGTCTGCGCTCTCGCGCGCGACCGGCTTTTCCGATAAACCGCAGCCATGACCGATCGCTCATCCGCGCCTTCGCGAGCCGACATCGTCATTGCCGGCGGCGGCCTCGCCGGCCTGTCGCTCGGCGTTGCCCTGAAACACGCGCTCGGCCGCGACTTCACGGTCGTGATCGCCGATCCGGCGCTCGCCGCCGAGCCCGTCGACGACGGCCGCGCCTCGGCCTTCGCCGCCGCCGCCCGGCGCCTGTTCGAAGTCGTCGGCGTCTGGGACGAGATCGCGCCCGAGGCGCAGCCGATCCTCGACATGGTGGTGACCGACAGCCGGACCCTCGACGTGGTCCGCCCGGTCTTCCTGACCTTCGACGGCGATGTCGGGCCGGACGAACCCTTCGCCCATATGGCGCCGAACGCGGCGGTGGCGCGCGCGCTGTGGCGGCGTGCCCAGGCGCTCGGCGTCCTGTTCCGGCCGGCCGGGGTCGAGACTTTCCGCGCCGGGCCCGGTGCGATCGCCGTTGATTTCGCCGATGGCGGCGCGATCAGCGCCTCCCTGCTCGCCGCCTGCGACGGCGGCCGGTCGCGCCTGCGCGACAAGGCCGGCATCCGCAGCGTGGGCTGGGATTATGGCCAGTCCGGCATCGTCTGCACGGTTGCCCACGAATATGACCATGGCGGCCGGGCCGAGGAGCATTTCCTGCCGGCCGGCCCCTTCGCCATCCTGCCGATGACCGGCCGGCGCTCGTCGATCGTCTGGACCGAGGCGACCCAGCGCGCCGAACGGCTCTGCGCCTTGCCGAAAGTGCTGTTCCAGGACGAGCTGGAAAGCCGCTTCGGCCTGAAGCTCGGCGCCATCGAGGTGGTCGACCAGCCGAAATCCTATCCGCTCGGCCTGAAGGTGGCGCGCGACTTCGTCGCCGACCGGCTGGCGCTGGTCGGCGATGCCGCCCATGTCATCCATCCGATCGCCGGCCAGGGCATCAATATGGGCTTCCGCGACGTGGCGGCCCTCGCCGAATGCATCGCCGACGCCGCCCGCCTCGGGCTCGATCCCGGCGGCCCCGACGCGCTCGCGCGCTACCAGCGCTGGCGCCGCTTCGACACGGTGGTGATGGGCGCCACCACCGACGGCCTGAACCGGCTGTTCTCCAACGGCTCGGATCCGCTGCGTTTCGTGCGCGATCTCGGGCTCGGCCTGGTCGACCGCATGCCGGCGCTGAAGCGCTTCTTCATCCGCCAGGCGGCCGGCCTGACCGGCGACGTGCCGCGCCTGCTGAAGGGCGAGGCGCTGTAAGACCAGCGGCGGTCGTACATAGTATTCCGTAGTTTTCGCTGCCCTGTGGAAACCGCACGATCGCCCCGCCGGGACCGCCGGCGGGAGGAATTCTCAATGAGAAGACATTTGATCGGCCTGGCGCTGACGCTGCTGGTCTCGACCGGCGCCTGGGCGCAGGGCAATTTCATCATCATCGCCAATGACGAAAAGACTTTCTTCGAGGCGGGCGGCCCGCGCAACGGCGCGCCGGGCAAGGACAGCGTCTCGATCGTCGACATCAGCCAGCCCCTGGCGCCGCGCATCGTCGCCAATCTGCCGCTGATGAATTCGGTTTTCGGCCCGCCGACCAATCTGCAGATCACCCCGGACGGCCGCCTCGGCCTCGTCGCCAATCCCGTGGTGATGAACCAGGACGGCGCGAACTGGCGCCCGGCGCCCGACGACAAGCTGCATGTCATCGACCTCGCCGCCACGCCGCCGCGCCTCGTCGAGACGATCACCGTCGGCCGCCAGCCCTCGGGGCTGGCGATTTCCCGCAAGGGCGATCTCGCACTCGTCGCCAACCGCAACGGCAAGAGCGTTTCGGTGCTGACCATTGCCGGCGGCACGGTGCGCCAGATCGCCGAAATTCTGATGGATGACGAGGTCTGCGCCGTCGCCATCACGCCGGACGGCCGGCGCGCCTTCGTCGCCAAGAATGCCGCGCACAAGATCGCGGTGCTCGCCATCGACGGCACGACCGTGACCTATGACAAGACCCAGGACATGGTGGTCGGCTATGGCGTCTACAATGTCGAGGTCACGCCCGACGGCCGTCACGCCCTTGCCGCCAATACCGGCATCGGCGGCGACGGCCATGCCGACACGGTGAGCGTCATCGATGCCAGGGCCAATCCGCCGCGCGTGCTCGACCATGTCACGGTCGGCGACGGCCCGGAAGGTTTCGCCATCGCGCCGAACGGCCGCCATGCCGTGGCCGTGCTGCTGAAAGGCTCGGCCGCCGTTCATTCGGCCTGGTCCTACAGCCGCAACGGTTCGGTCCGGCTCATTCGCATCGGCGCCAACGGCCGCCTGACGCCGCTCAACGAGGTGCCGGCCGGCGCCCTGCCCGAAGGCGTCGCGTTCAGTCCGGACAGCCGCTACCTCTATGTCGGCAATTACGTCGACCGCAGCCTGCAGGTCTATCGCATCAATGGCGACCGGCTGGTCGATACCGGCGTCAAGCTGGCGCTACCCGGCCAGCCCGCCGCGATCCGCGGCCGGCCCTGAGCCGCCGGACTAGAGATGCGACGCGAGCCAGTGCAGGCTCGCGTCGCGAAACCCCTGCTCCTCGATGGCCGCGACCGTATTCTTCACATAGTCGCGATTGGCCCCCGAATGGCCGTGGCCCTGGCGGACGATGTGGAGCTGCTCGTCGCGGCTGAGCCGGCCGGCATATTGGCCGTGGCCACGATCGGCGATGTAGGTGACGGCGCGGACCCGTGGCTCGCCATGCTGCTGCAACGTCACGACCCGCTCGACCTCGAGATAGACCGAGGTAACCTGTTCGCGCTCGCGCAGATATTGGATGGTCGCGGCACGATCCTTGGCGGCGACCCGGAAGGTCATACCGCGGCAGGCCCCGCCCCGGTCGAGCCCGAGCACCAGGCCCGGCCGTTCCGGCGTGCCGCGATGCACATGGGAATAGATGCAGAGTGCCCGATGCAGGCCGATCAGCCGGCCGGGGACGCGTTCGATGAAGTCGAAGCCCGGCCGCCACATGAGCGAACCGTAGCCGAAGACCCAAAGATCGCCGTTTTCGCTGGTCATCGGAACACGGATCGGATTTAGGAGGAGCGGACCGGGTTCTGGTAAAGACCCGGACTTCGCGATGCAAGCATCCCGCAGGATCATCAACCATGCCCCTTTCGCGCACGCTCATTGTTCCCGTTGGCGCGCTGGCGCTCGCCGTCGCCGGCTGGACCGCCGTCTGGCACTGGGGTGCCAATCGCGCCGAAGAGATGATCGACCGGGCGGTGGCGAGCGAAGCCGCCAACGGCCGGGTGATCCAGTGCGCCGAACGCAGCCGCGGCGGCTACCCGTTCCGGCTCGAGCTCAACTGCACCAAGCCGGTGGTCGAACTGCGTGACGAGAGCCGCCCGACGCGGACCATCCGGCTGGAGCGCCTGCAGGTCGTGTCGCAGATCTGGAGCCCTGGCCACGTCATTGCCGAATGGACCGGTCCGATGACCGCGACCCTCGAAGGCGATCCGGCCGTCTACAGCGCCAATTGGCGCCTCGCCCAGACCTCCGCCCAGCTCGCCATTGCCGGCTATGACAGCTCCAGCGCGGTGGTCGACGCCTTCGAACTGTCGCGCGACGGTGCGGTGCTGCTGCGCGCCACCCGCGGCGAATTGCACACCCGGCCCAACACCGCCGATCCCGTCAGCCTCGACGTCGTGTCGCGGCTCCAGGGCGCGACGCTCGGTAGTGCCGTCCAGGCGCCCGTCGACGCCGAACTGCAGATGACCGCGCGCAAGCTGCTGCGCAGCCCGAACCGCCCGCAACCGCTGGCGCCGCGGCAATGGCAGGCCGCCGGCGGCTCGATCGATCTGGTCCTGTTCCGGGTCGCCCAGGGCGATGCGGTCGGCATCGCCAAGGGCAATCTGCGGCTGACCGCCGATGGCAAGCCGGACGGCCAGATCGAGCTGCGCGTCGCCAATCTGGAAAGCGCGATCCAGGCCAACGGCCTCGGCGGCACGCTCGGCGCGGTGGCTGCCGGCCTCAATTTCACCAGCCAGGCCACCGATGTCGAAGGCAAGCCCGGCCGGCTGATCAATTTGCGCGCGAGCGAAGGACGGCTGCAGGTCGGGCCGATCCGCATCGGCCTTCCCACGCTGCTGCCGTGAGCCGGCGCCGATGAACGACGGCCAGCCGATCGCGCCGCCCGCTGCCCGCCGCCCGCGGGCCAAGGCGACGCGCTCCGAAGAATTGCAGGCCGAGCTCGCCGAGGCGATCGTCGCCGGCCGGCTGACGCCCGGATCGGCCCTCGACGAAATGCAGATCGCCACCGAATTCGCGGTCTCCCGGACCCCGGTGCGCGAGGCGCTGCGTCAGCTTTCGTCGTCCGGACTGGTCGAGATCAGGCCGCATCGCGGCGCGGTGGTGGCAAAACCCGACAAGGGCCAGCTCCACGACATGTTCGTCGTCATGGCCGAGCTGGAGGCGCTTTGTGCCGCGCTGTCGGCGGTCGCCATGACGCCGCCCGAGCGAATGGCGCTCGATACGCTGCACCGTTCCATGGCCGGCCTCGTGCACCAGGGCGATCTCGCCGCCTATAGCGCTGCCAATGTCGAGTTCCACGTGGCCATCTATCGCGGCTCGCGCAATGCCTATCTGGCCGAGCTTGCCTCCGCCACCCGCCGGCGGCTCGCGCCGTTCCGGCGTGCCCAGTTCGAAGGCCGCGACCGGCTGGCCAAGTCCCATCGTGAACATGACGCCGTGGTCCAGGCGATCCAGCGCGGCGACAGCGAAAAGGCCGGCAGCGCCATGCGCGAGCATATCGGACTGGCGGCCCGCGCCTGGGAAGTGCTGTCGAACGAGGCACGCGCCAGGTTATGACATTGCCAGCCTATGCTTAATTCATAAGCAAAAATGGCGACGGAGCCAGCAATTGCATACAACAGGACATTGGCTGAAAATGGCGCCCGGGGCAGCGCCAGCGCCTGCCTGAAGAATATTTCCATAGTCCGGCAATGGGTTAGGGGCTCCGGGGGCGCAGCACCCCGCCGCTTGGGGCATGGTGGCTGCACCCGTCCGGCACGACTGGCATGGCGGTTGCGAGACGGGCCTCGTTCCTGTTTCGCGCCGAGGCCATGCCGCATTCCCCCAGCCCCACCATCGCCGGCCTGACGAAGAGCTATTCCGAGGGCCACAAGCCGGCAGCGGTCATCGCCGCGGCCTATGCGCGCCTGGCCGCCCTTGGCGATCCCGGCATCTTCATTCATCTCGTGCCCGAGGCCGATGCGCTGGCCGCCGCGAGCCGCCTGCCGCCTTTCGACGCCGGCCGCTATCCGCTGTGGGGTGTGCCCTTCGCGGTCAAGGACAATATCGACGTCGCGGGACTGCCGACCACCGCCGCCTGCCCCGCCTTCGCTTATGTGCCGGAGCGGTCGGCCACGGCGGTCGAGAAGCTCATCGCCGCCGGTGCCATCGTTTTCGGCAAGACCAATCTCGACCAGTTCGCCACCGGCCTGGTCGGCGTCCGCTCGCCCTTTCCGCCGCCGCGCAACGCGATCGATCCCGCCCGCGTGCCCGGCGGCTCCAGCTCCGGCTCGGCGGTGGCCGTCGCGCAAGGGATCGTCGCCTTCGCGCTCGGCACCGACACCGCCGGGTCCGGCCGCGTGCCGGCCATGCTCAACGACATCACCGGCCTGAAACCCTCGCTCGGCGCGGTCTCGACGCGCGGCGTGGTGCCGGCCTGCCGTACGCTCGATTGCGTCTCGGTCTTCGCCCATAACACCGCCGACGCCTTCACCGTCTATCGGACCATGCGCGGCTTCGATGCCGAGGACGCCTATTCGCGCGCGGTCGCCGACGATCATCCGGGCGCCGTCGCGCCGATCCGACGCCTCGGCATCCCGCGCCGGGCGGACCGGCTGTTCTTCGGCGACGACGCCATGGCGGCAGCCTTCGCCGCGGCGCTCGACAAGCTCGTGCCCCTGGCCGACCAGGTCGTCGAGATGGATCTGACGCCGTTCTTCGCGGTCGCGCGGCTGCTCTATGAAGGCCCCTGGGTCGCCGAGCGCCATGCCGCCGTCCGGACCTTCCTCGCCGGTCAGCCGGATGCCGTCCTGCCCGTCACCGGGCAGATCATTTCAGCGGCAGGCGGCTTTTCCGCCACCGACACTTTCGAGGCGTTCTACCAGTTGGCCGCGCTCCGGCGCGCCACCGAGCCAGCTTGGCAAACGATCGACGCGCTGGTGGTGCCGACCGCGCCGATCTTCCCGACGCTCGCTGATCTCGCGGCCGACCCGATCGGCCCGAACAGCCGGCTCGGCACCTATACCAATTTCGTCAATCTGCTCGATCTCGCCGCACTCGCGGTGCCCGGCCCCTGGCGGATGGACGGCCTGCCGGCCGGCCTCACGCTGATCGGCGAGCGCGGCGCCGATGCGCGCCTGGCGGAACTGGCGATGCGTTTCGAACAGGCCGTCGGCACGCGGCAATGGGCGGCGGCCTGAGGGAGATGAACGTGACCGAGATGATCGAAATCGTGGTGGTCGGCGCGCATCTTTCCGGCATGACGCTCAATCACGAGCTGACCGCGCGTTCCGGCCTGTTCCATCGCCTGGCGACCACCACGCCGGACTACCGGCTCTATGCGCTCGCCGGCGGTCCGCCGAAACGCCCCGGCCTGATCCGCGTCGCCGCCGGCACGGGGGCGGCCATCGCCTGCGAGGTCTGGACCTTGCCGGCCGCCGGCTTCGGCAGCTTCGTCGCGGCGATCCCCGCCCCGCTCGGCATCGGCACGCTGCGGCTCGCCGACGGCACCAGCCCCAAGGGCTTCCTGGTCGAACCGGAAGGCCTCGCCGGCGCCGAGGACATCACCGCCCATGGCGGCTGGCGCGCCTATATCGCCGGCCTCGCCGGCAAAGCCGCATGATCCCGCCCCTTCCCCGTCCCCTGACTGGAGCCTCGTCATGATCCGTCGCCGCCACTTCATCATCGGAGCCGGCATCGCCGCCGGAACGCTCGCCGCCCCGGCCGTGCTCGGCGCACAGCCGGCACGCACCGTCAGGATGGGCGCCTTGCGCCTGATCCATTCCATGCCGCCGCATTTCTACGAGCGTTTCGCGCCCGCCGGCCTGAAGGTCGAGATCGTCACCTTCGACAGCCCGACCGACGGCAAGAACGCGGTGGTCACCAAATCCGTCGATTTCGGCACTTTCGGCATCGCGGCCGGCATTCTCGGCGGCGCGGCCGGCGAGCCCGTCGTGGTGGTCGGGGCGCTTTCCAACAAGGGCATGGGGGTGATCTCCAAGGCCGGCTCGGACCTGCGCGCGATCAAGGACCTGAAGGGCAAGCGCATCGGCATCTGGCCGGGCTCGACCCAGGAGGTGTTCATCATGGAGCGCCTGCGCATGGAGGGCCTGTCGATCCGCGACGTCACCGCCGTGCGCGTGCCCTTCGGCGAGATGCACGCCATGCTGTCGCGCGGCGACATCGACGCCTATGTCGGCGCCGAGCCCGGCCCCGGCCTGTCAATCTCTTCGGGCGTCGGCCAGCTCGTCGAATATCCCTACGGCACCGCCATGGGCGGCCTGAACATGATCTTCGCCACCCACGAGGAGACCGTCGCCAGGGATCCCGAGCTGATCCGCACCATGCTGAAGGTGCATCGCCAGGCGGTCGAATTCATGATGGCCAACAAGCAGGTGGTCGCCGAGGTGACTGTCCAGAAGCTCGGCGCCAACCGCACCGCCGTCGACCAGGCGCTCGGCGCCGACAATGTCGAATATGTCTGGAAGCTCGATCAGACCGTGCTGACCCAGGCGCGCACCTATTCGCAGCAGATGCTGGAACTGAAGCAGATCCGCCAGTTGCCGAATTTCGACAGCTTCCTCAATCCGAAATTCTCCAACGAGATCGCCGCGGCCTGACCCACCTGCGCTCCCCCGCGAGCGGCGCGCCTGCCCCGAAGAGGACCTCGAGGTCATGTCGATTGTCGAAACGAGCCCGCTGGCGGCTCTGCCCGCCGCCGGGCGCCCGAGCGCCGGGCGCTCAGCCTGGCGCCGCCTCAAGCCGGTCCTGCTGGCGCTGATCGTGCCGGCCCTGCTGCTCGGCTTCTGGCAGGTGGCGACCAGGCTGCGCTGGACCCGGCTCATTCCGAGCCCCTATGAGGTCGCCGAATATATGGTCGATTTCGCCGTGGGCGGCATCTATGACGATGCCTTTTCCGGCACGCTCCTGACCCATCTCCTGGCCTCGATGAGCCGGGTCTATGGCGGCTTCGCGCTGGCCGCGCTGTTCGCTCTGCCGATCGGCCTGATGATCGGGCGGCTGCCGACGGCGCGCATGCTGCTCGACCCGTTCCTGCAGGTGATGCGGCCGATACCCGTCACCGCCTGGCTGCCGCTGTCGATGATCCTGTTCGGCCTCGGGCCGCGCTCGGCCTTTGCGCTCGTCTGCCTCGGTGCCTTCTACCCGATCCTGCTCAACACCGTGTTCGGCGTCCGCGCAGTCGATCCCAAACTGTTCGAGGCCGCCGCCATGCTCGGCTGCCAGGGCAATGCCCAGTTCTTCAAGGTCGTCTTGCCGGCGGCCCTGCCGTCGATCTTCACCGGGCTCAGGCTCGGGCTCGGCCTTGCCTGGTTCGTCATCGTGGTCGGCGAGATGACCGGCGTGCCCCAGGGTCTCGGCGCCGTCATCATGGACGGCCGGACCCTGTCACGCACCGAGCTCGTCATCTGCGGCATGATCATCATCGGCATCGCCGGCTACCTGTCCGACCGGATCGTCGTGATGGCGGGCAATCGCCTGCTGCGCTGGAGCCCGACCCACCATGGCTGAATCGAAAACCCCGATCGTCGAGATCCGCCGGGTCTCCAAGCTGTTCCAGCTGCAGGATCAGACGATCCACGCTTTGTCGGATGCCAGCCTGACCATTCGCAAGGGCGAATTCGTCTGCCTGATCGGCGCGTCCGGCTGCGGCAAATCCACCTTGATGCGCATCATCGCCGGCTTCGAGACCCCGTCATCGGGCGAGGCCCTGATGTGGGGCCGGCCGATCCTCGGCCCCGACCCGACCCGCGGCATGGTGTTCCAGGACTATGCCCTGTTTCCCTGGCTCAGCGTGCGCGACAATATCGGCTTCGGCCCGCAGGCGCGCGGCCTGCCCCGTGTCGTGGTCAAGGAGACCGTCGACCGGTTCATCGACCTGGTGGGCCTCGCCAAATTCGCCAATGCCTATCCGCACCAGCTCTCCGGCGGCATGAAGCAGCGCGTGGCGATCGCCCGCGTGCTCGCCAACGACGCCGAGGTGGTGCTGATGGACGAGCCTTTCGGCGCGCTCGACGCCATGACCCGTGAACGGCTGCAGGACGAGCTTCTCGACATCTGGCAGCGCACCGGGCTGACCGTGGTCTTCGTCACCCATTCGATCGAGGAGGCGATCTTCCTGTCCAACCGGGTGGTGGTGATGACGCCGGGCCCGGGCCGCATCGAAAGCGACAACGCGCTGGACCTCGCCAGGCCGCGCGACGTGTCGAGCCCGGAATTCAACGACATCCGCAGGGTGCTCGGCGCCAAGCTGCACAGCCATCACGCCAAGAAGGCGGCCTGAAGCCCCATGCGCCCCGAACTGCGCCTGCCCTACCGGGCATCGATCGATCGCCCGCGCATCACGCTGCCCGGCGGCAAGCTCGTGGCCGTCTGGCCGGTGGTCAATGTCGAGAACTGGCGGATCGACCATCCCATGCCGCGCCAGGTGCTGGTGGCGCCGACCGGCGCCGCGCTGCAGCCCGACATCGCCAACTGGGCCTGGCACGAATACGGCATGCGTGTCGGCTTCTGGCGTTTCATCGAGGCCTTCGCGCGCCATGCGGTCAGGCCGACCCTCTCGATCAACGGCTCGGTCGCATCGGACTATCCGCGCATCGCGGCGGCCGCGCGTGACGCCGGCTGGGAATTCATGGGCCATGGCTGGCACCAGGTGCCGACCCACAAGGTCGACGACCAGCGGGCGATGATCGCCCGCACCGTCGAGACGCTGTCGGCCTTTTCAGGCGCGCCCTGTGTCGGCTGGCTCGGACCCGGCCTGACCGAAACGCTGGAGACCGCCGACCATCTGGCCGAGGCCGGCATCCGTTATGTCGCCGACTGGGTCGTCGACGACCTGCCCTGCCGGCTCGCGACCGCAAGCGGCCCGGTTCTGACCATGCCCTATTCGGTCGAGCTCAACGACATTCCGCTGATCATGATCCAGCACCATCGCGCCGGCGAATTCCTCGAACGGACGCTCGCCCAGGCCGACCGGCTGATCGCCGAAGCGCGCGGCGGCGGGCCGCTTGGCGGCGCCAAGATCCTGAGCTTCGCCATCCACCCCTATATTTCCGGCGTGCCGCACCGCATCGGCATGATCGAGGAACTGCTGGCCGCGCTCGCCGCGCGACCGGAAATCTGCTTCATGCAGGGCCGCGAGATCATGGACTGGTACCTGGCCTCGGGCGACCCGACCTGAGCGGCCGTCCCTATGATATGGTCGGGACATGCACCTGCCCGACCTTGCGCCCGATATCGGCTTTGAGCTCCTGCCCGGGACCGAAGCGGCGCTGCGTTTCGCCTTCGAGGTCAAGCGTGCCGCCATGGGCCCGCATATCATCGCCCGCTGGGGCTGGGACGAGGCCTTTCAGCTGGCCGTCCACACCAGGCATTTTGCGGCCAAGCCGTTCTTTGCCGTCAAGCGTCATGACGCGCCGATCGGCACCGTCTCGATGATGCCAGGCGACGATCACATTCGCTTCGGCGAGTTCTATCTGTTGCCGGAACATCACGGCCACGGCCTGGGCACCCGGATCCTCCGCCACTGCCTCGACCTCGCCGATATCAGGGCGCTGCCGGTGCGGCTCGAATATCTGAAATGGAACCCGGTCGGCAGGCTGTACCGGCGGCACGGCTTCGCCGTGACCGGCGAAACCGACATTCACATGCTGATGGAGCGCGCTGCAGGCGCCGAGGCTCAGGCGGTCCCGGTCGGCTGCGCCAGCACCAGCGCCCAGAACACCCGGTAGCGCGAGCCCGGCCGGTAGCCGGTGGCGAGCCCCAGCCGGGTGACCGCCGGATTGAGCATATGGGCCCGGTGCGGCGGGGAATCGCGCCAGCCCGAAAAGGCCTCGGCCAGGGTCATGTAACCGGCCGAGGTGTTTTCCACCGCGGCGCCATGGGCATAACCCTGAGCGGAAAGCCTGGCATTGACCGTGCCGGTGCGCACGCCGACCTGGTCGGCGCTCGCCATGGCATTGGCCTGGGTCTCGGCGACCCGCATCAGCACCGCGTCGACGGCCAGCGGGCCGCGCCCATTGTTGCGCCGGTAGCCGGTGATCATCTCGGCCGCCATGGCCGCATCGACCCGGGCGCCGGCCTCGGCGAGATTGCGGTAGAAACTCGGCTGGCCCGACTGCCGCGGGGCCGGCGTCTCCGAACAGGCCGAGAGCAGCAGCAGCGACCCGCCGCCGAGCAGGATCTGACGCCGCACGAAAATCCTGTCAGCCGCCTTCAGCTCTCGTTCAGCCATCGAACCTTTTCCTGTCTGGGTATCACTCATGGTGACGCGAGTGATGCGCGTGAAAAGTTAACCGATCCTGTCAAGGCTCTATCAACCCTATGGTGGTTGAGTGCCGGCAGGGGACTGATTGGGAATAGGGACAAGGACATCCCATGCCTTGGTATCGTTGTGAAGCGCGCGGCCTGGCGGCCGCCAGCGCGGAAAGTACTTTTGCCGCAACCCGTTTCGTCGAAGCGGAGGCGGCGGAGGCCGCGGCCTCCTGCGTGCGCAAGAGCGTCGGACGCGAGCTGGTTCGCCGCGGCGTCGATCCGCTGAGCGCGGAAGCCTGCGTGAAGATCGACACCGTCAAGCGCATCGACGAAGAAGAGGTTCCGGGCATCGTCGCGCCCGACATGGTCTGGCTGGCCAGGGCCTGAGGCCGGCCAGCCACGCAGCTGCCGGACGCCCCGTGTAGCGGGCGCCGGCACCCGCCGGGCCGGCAGACGCCGGAACCGGAATGTGCCGAAAACCGGAATTGCCCGAGCCAAAGAACGGCGACGCTCCCTCGTTTCACTGAAAACGCAGGACGCCCTGGCTTGATGGCGGATTTAGGATTGCCGTTACTGGAAGCGGGCCATGGCGGCGCCGAGAACGACGCCCGGGCTGCGCTGGCTGCCGGCCTGGATCAGCACCACCGCGCGCTCGCAACCCGGCGCCAGCCGCTCCAGGCGCGAGGCGGTGAAGGTCTGGGCCGCCCCGGTCCATTCGCCGAGCTTGACGTGCGAGCGCACGACATTGCGATAGGTCACGGTATGGCCGCGGTTCTCGCCGCGGGCGATCTCGACATTCTGCCGCGACGACACGCCGAGCAGCATGACGGTGGCGGGCGCCTCGGCGGAAGCCAGTGCCGTCTGCTGCGCCGGCAGCATGACGGTGACGGTGTCGCCGGAATAGCTGATGGTAACCGGCACGGAGAGCACGCCGTTCTGGCTGCCCGACTGGACGATCGCCCGCTCCACCGCCGGACGGTCGGAGCCGATGGCATGGGCGACGCCGTTCACCACCATTTGCGGCGTATAGACCTGGCGGTCGCCCCGGACATGGGCATAGGCCTTCTGGCGCTTGGTATTGGCAGGGTCGGCCAGCGTGTCGCGCCAGCCAAGATAATCCCAGTAATCGACGGCGAAGGTCAGCGCGATGAGGTCGGTGCGGTCGGCGATTTCGGCAAGGTGGCGGTCGGCCGGCGGACAGGACGAGCAGCCCTGGCTGGTAAACAGCTCGATCACGGCACGCACTTTGTCCGCCGCGGCGGCGGGCGCCGCACCGAGTGAGACCAGGCCAAGTAATAGCCCGCCCCAAATCTTTGCCTTATTCATCGGTCTTCGCCCCGATCGAAACTTAACCCTGCCCAGGTTTTGTCCTAGCCCGCACGGTGGGGTCAGGCGAGTCACGGTTGGGTGAAAACCCCACAAGCGCGCGTGATGAGACGGCCGCCGGACCATGAAGCAACGGCCGCGGAAGCAATCCGCGGCCGTCGAATGCGATCAATTCGGCGCCAACATCACGCCGCGAGATCGCGCAGCACATACTGCAGGATGCCGCCGTTCCTGAAATAGTCGATCTCATCGAGCGTATCGATACGGCAGAGGATCGGCACCTTCTTGACCTTGCCGTCGGCGAAGGTGACCTCGGCTTCCATCTTCTGCCGCGGCTTGACCGTCTCCAGGCCCTTGATCGAAACGCTCTCGTCGCCCTTCAGGCCCAGCGAAGCCCAGGTCGTGCCCTCCTCGAGGGTGAAGGGAACGATGCCCATGCCGACCAGGTTCGACCGGTGGATGCGCTCGAACGACTGCGCGATGACCGCCCGGACGCCGAGCAGGTTGGTGCCCTTGGCCGCCCAGTCGCGCGACGAGCCGTTGCCATATTCGACACCCGCGAACACCACCAGCGGCACCTTGTCCTGGCGGTACTTCATCGCCGCGTCATAGATCGGCATCTCTTCCTTGCTGGGATAGTGGATGGTGTAGCCACCTTCCTTGCCGTTCGGCCCCATCATGAAGTTGCGGATGCGGATATTGGCGAAGGTGCCGCGCATCATCACTTCGTGATTGCCGCGCCGCGTGCCGTACTGGTTGAAGTCGGCGACATCCACCTTGTTGTCGAGCAGGTATTTGCCCGCCGGGCTCGCCGCCTTGATCGAACCGGCCGGTGAGATGTGGTCGGTGGTGATCTTGTCGCCGAACAGGCCGAGGATGCGCGCGCCCTTGATGTCGCTGACGCCGGGCGGCTTCATGCCCATGCCGACGAAATAGGGCGGGTTCTGCACATAGGTCGAGTGGTCGTCCCAGGTATAGGTCTGGCCGGTCGGTGCCTTGACCTTGGCCCAGTTGGCGTCGCCCTTGAACACGTCGGCGTATTTTTCCTTGAACAGCTTCTTGGTGACGTTCTTGGCGATGAAGGCCTGGATCTCCTTCGACGACGGCCAGATGTCCTTCAGATAGACCGGCTGGCCCTTCTTGTCGGTGCCGAGCGGCTCCTTGGTCAGGTCCATCTGGACCGAGCCGGCCAGCGCATAGGCGACCACCAGCGGCGGCGAGGCGAGATAGTTCGCCTGGACGTCGGGCGACACGCGGCCTTCGAAATTGCGGTTGCCCGAGAGCACGGCGGCGGCGATCAGGCCCTGGTCGTTGATCGCCTTGGAGATTTCCGCCGGAAGCGGGCCGGAATTGCCGATGCAGGTGGTGCAGCCGAAGCCGACCAGGTTGAAGCCGAGCTTGTCGAGATCCTTCTGCAGGCCGGAATTCGCCAGATATTCGGCGACCACCTGGCTGCCGGGCGCGAGCGACGTCTTCACCCAGGGCTTGGTCTTCAGGCCCTTGGCGACCGCGTTGCGGGCGAGCAGGCCGGCGGCGAACAGCACCGCCGGATTGGAGGTGTTGGTGCACGACGTGATGGCGGCGATCGCCACGTCGCCATGGCCGATGGTGAAGTCACGGCCTTCGACCTTGACCCGGCGCGACAGCTCGGCGGCCTTCTTGTAGTCGGTCTCCATGGCCGCGGTGAAGCCGGCGCCGACCGCTTCCAGCGCGACCCGGCCCTCGGGACGCTTCGGACCGGCCATCGACGGCACGACCGAGCCGAGATCGAGTTCGAGCGTATCGGTGAACACCGGATCGGCCATGCCCTTGGTGCGGAACAGGCCCTGCGCCTTGGCATATTTCTCGACCAGCGCGATGCGCTGGCTCTTGCGGCCCGAGGTCGTCAGGTAGTTCAGCGTCTCGTCATCGACCGGGAAGAAGCCGCAGGTCGCGCCATATTCCGGCGCCATGTTGGCGATCGTCGCGCGGTCGGCCAGCGTCATATTGTTGAGGCCGTTGCCGAAGAATTCGACGAATTTGCCGACCACGCCCTTCTTGCGCAGCATCTGGGTGACGGTCAGCACCAGGTCGGTGGCGGTGACGCCTTCCTTCAGCTTGCCGGTCAGCTTGAAGCCGATCACCTCGGGCAGCAGCATGGATTGCGGCTGGCCGAGCATGGCGGCCTCGGCCTCGATGCCGCCGACGCCCCAGCCGAGCACGGCCAGGCCGTTGACCATGGTGGTGTGGCTGTCGGTGCCGACAAGCGTATCGGGATAGGCGACCTCGACCGTCTCCGAGGTCTTCTTGCCGCGAACGACCTTCGAGACCTTTTCCTTGCGGGTCCAGACCGTCTGCGACAGGTATTCAAGATTGACCTGGTGGCAGATGCCGGTGCCGGGCGGCACGACGGAGAAATTCTTGAACGCCTGCTGGCCCCATTTCAGGAAGCGGTAGCGCTCGCCGTTGCGCTGATATTCCAGGTCGACATTCTTCTTGAACGCCTTGGCCGAGCCGAATTCGTCGACGATGACCGAATGGTCGATCACCAGGTCGACCGGCACCAGCGGATTGATCTTCTGCGGATCGCCGCCGAGCGACTTCATGGCATCGCGCATGGCGGCGAGATCGACCACCGCCGGCACGCCGGTGAAGTCCTGCATCAGCACGCGTGCCGGACGGAAGGCGATTTCCTTGCCGGCCTTGCCCTTGTCGTCGAGCCAGGCGGCGACGCCCTCGATATCGGCCTTGGTGACCGAGCGGCCGTCCTCGGCGCGCAGCAGGTTCTCGAGCAGCACCTTCATCGAGAAGGGCAGTGCCGAAATGCCCTTCAGCCCGTTCTTCTCGGCATCCTTCAGACTGTAATAAACGTAGCTCTTGGTACCGACCTTGAGCGTCTTGCGGGCCTTGAAGCTGTCGAGCGACATGAGGCGATGATCCCTTCATCCAGAAGGCCGACATCGCGTCCGAAGCTTCGGGCGTAGTCAGGGAACCCGAGCGGGCGCGGCGACCAATCGCGGGCGTTATAGAGGGATTCCAATCAACCCGCCATATGGTTAGAAGCATTCATCGCGCTCTCGCCGCTTACCCTTTCGTCGCGTAAGAAATCAGCATGATGCGTCTCAACGCTGATGCCCTCACCTGCCAGCGCGGCGGCCGGATCGTTTTCCGGGATTTGAGCTTTGCGGTGACCGCCGGAGAGGCGGTCCAGGTCGTCGGCCGCAACGGCGCCGGCAAGTCCAGCCTGCTGCGCATGATTGCAGGTCTGGTGCGCGTCGAAGCGGGCCGGCTCAGCCTCGAGGGCGGCGACCCGGAAGCCGCGATCGGCGAACATGCGCATTATTGCGGCCACCAGGACGCCTTCAAGAGCGCCCTGACGGTCGCCGAAAACCTGTCGTTCTGGACCGCCTTCCTGGGCGGCGGCAGGAAAGCCGCCGACGGCATCGGCGACGCCCTCGGCCGCCTCGGCCTCGAGAACCTCGCCCATTTGCCCGCCGGCTATCTTTCCGCCGGCCAGCGCCGCCGCCTGGCGCTGGCCCGGCTCATCAGCGTGAAGCGGCCGATCTGGCTGCTCGACGAGCCGACCGCGGCCCTCGACCAGGCGAGCCAGACGGTGCTCGCCGGCATCATGACCGAGCACCTTGCCGGCGGCGGGCTGATCCTGGCCGCGACCCACGGGCCGCTCGGCATCGCGGCCCGCGAGCTCTGCATCGGATTTCCCGCATGACGCCGGCGCTCTCGGCCCTGTTCCTGCGCGACCTGAGGCTCGCCACGAGGGTCGGCGGCGGCGCCATGGTCGGCGTGGTGTTCTTCCTCGCCGTCGTCACCATCGTGCCCTTCGGCGTCGGCCCGGACATGAACCTGCTCGCCCGCATCGGCCCGGCGATCCTCTGGATCGGCGCGCTGCTGGCGACCTTGCTCGGCTTGGACCGGCTGTTCCAGGCCGATACAGACGACGGCTCGATGGATCTTCTGATGATGGCGGAGACGCCGCTCGCTTTGGTGGTCATGGCCAAGGCCGCGGCTCACTGGCTGGCGACCGGCCTGCCGCTGGTCGTCGCGGCGCCACTGCTCGGGCTGTTGATGAACGTGCCGCCCGAGGCGATGGGCGCGGTTGCGCTGACGCTTTTGGCCGGCACGCCGGCGCTGACCGGGCTCGGCGCCATCGGGGCGGCGCTGGCCGTCAGCCTGCGCCGCGGCGGCCTGCTGATGGCGGTTCTGATCCTGCCGCTGACCATCCCAGTGCTGATCTTCGGCGTTGCCGCGACCAGCGCCGCGATTACCGGCCCGGCCCCGTTCGGCGCTCCCTTCATGGTCCTGGTGGCGCTGTCGCTGGTCAGCCTGGTGCTCGGCCCGCTGGCCGCCGCCGCGGCGTTGAAATCCGGACTGGAGTGACCCGATGAGCACCGATGCGGTCGCCCGCGACGCCTTCGCGCAACAGGCGGTCTGGTGCGCCCGGCTCGGCTCGCCGTTCACCGCCAGCCTGATGGCGGCGATCGGACCGGCGCTCGACCGGTCGACCCTGACCGGGCGGACCATTCTCGACTGGCAGGGCCAGGCCGATGCCCGCGCCGACGCCGTGCCGCTCAGGCTTGCCGGCGCCCTGCATGCCCTGGCCCGGCGCGGCGCGCCGGAGGCGCTCGTCCGGGCCTATCCGCCCCATCCGACGCCCGATCTCGGCGCCCTGCGCCGGATCGTGGCCGAGACCATTGCCGGGCAGGACGAGACCATCGCGGCCTGGCTCGCCTCACCGCCGCAGACCAACGAGGTCGCCCGCAGCGCGGTGCTGCATGCCGGCTTCATGGAGATCGCGGCGGCGACCGGCCTGCCGCTCGCGCTGTTCGAGCTCGGCGCCAGCGCCGGCCTGAACGCGATCGGCGACCGCTATGCCTATGACCTCGGCGGGCGCCGGGCGGGCAAAGCCGGCGCGGCGGTGCTGCTCGCGCCGACATGGACCGGTTCTCCGCCCGCCGGCGACGAGCCGCGCATCGTGGCGCGGCGCGCCTGCGACCGGGCGCCGCTCGATATCGGCAAGGCCGTCGACCGGGAACGGCTCATGGCCTATGTCTGGGCCGACCAGGCCGAGCGGCTCGACCGCATGCAGGCCGCCATCGCCATTGCCCGGACCGATCCCGTGCCGGTCGAACCGGCGGATGCCGCCGACTGGGTCGAGACCGTGCTGGTCTCGCCCCCGCCGGCCGGCATCGTCCGGGTGCTGTTCCACTCGATCGCCTATCAATATTTCCCCGACGCCACAAAGGCGCGCATCGCGGCCCATCTCGAGCGCCTCGGGGCGGCGGCCGGGCGCGACACCCCGGTCGCCTGGCTGGCCTTCGAGCAATTCGCCGACGAGGGGCCGCGCCTGACCCTCAGGCTCTGGCCCGGCGGAACCGAACGGCTGCTCGCCAGGGGCGACGCCCATGGCCGCGCCGTCAACTGGCTCGCATAGGACGCCGCGTCGAATCCCGCTGCCCCGCGCGCGTCATGCGTGCATCGCGCCTTGCTATCGCCTCATCGGCAGGGGAAGCTCGGCCTTGCCTGTGCCGACAGGAGGCCGCCATGCGCCGTGCAGCTTTTGCTTCCGCATTCTTCGTCCTGTCCGGCTGCGCCAGCGCGCCCGAGCAGGTCGTCGCTCCGCCGCCCCAGCCCGAGACCACCGCCTTTTGCGGCACCAGCGAACGCGGCGCCCGCATTCACGTCACCGCCACCAACAATTCGTCGCGGCCGATGATCTGCCAGGTCACCTGCACCTATCAGAAGCCGAACGGCGCGACCGATTCCATATCCTGCGACGGCACGGTCGCCGGCGGCGCCAATGCCGCGCCGTTCTGCGAAAATGTCGACCGCCGCCGGCGCGTGCGCCAGCTCACCAATACGGTGGTCGACTGCACCTTCGCCCAGTCGGGTTGACCGGCGCCTACAGAAGCGGCTTGGTTTTCTCCCAGGCCGCCGGCATCTGCCGGATGAAGGCATCGAGCCAGCCGGCGAGATTCGGACATCGGGCGCGCCAGCTGCCCTGGAACCGGATATCCTGGTAGCCCAGTGCACAGGCGAGCGCGATCGTCCCCACGGTGACGCCGAGTTCGGGCGGCATGGCCTCCAGCGCCTCCAGGCCGCGCGCCACCTTGCCCTGCTGATGGTCGAGCCAGCGCGGTTCGCGCCGCTCCTCGGAGCGGAACATGGTTTCGTAGCGCAGCAGGATACAGGCATCGAGAATGGCGTCGGCCAGGGCCTGCAGGGTCAGGGCCTGGATGCGCGCCTTCGGATCGGCCGGAATGATCTTGTTTCCGCCGCCCAGAATATCCAGATATTCGAGGACGACGCGGCTGTCATAGATCGCCGTGCCATCCTCCAGTATCAGGGCCGGTACCTTGCCCAGCGGGTTCTGCAGGCGCAGGGCGTCGCCGCCATCGGTCGCATCGGCGAGCGCGACCGTCACCAGCTCGGCAAGCCCCAGATGGGCCAGCGCCAGATTGATCTTGCGCCCGAACGGCGAAGCTGGCGACGAGCGCAAAACGAGCGGCATGCATGGTCCTCCGGGCTCTTCCTCGGGTGGCCGAACCTGCGCCGGCGCCTCGGCGCCGGTCAATGCGACCGGGCTGCAGACCAGCCCCGTCGACGGTCACCGGACCGGCCGCCGGATCACCACCGATCCGACGCGCGGTCCAACTCCCGGTCCGACTCGTCTTGCCGCGTCGGCGCGGCACCCCCATAATTGGCAACCGCTTCGAAGCTGAACCAAATGAAATTCGCGTCACCCTATTTCGATCGCATCCGCGTCAAGCCCGAGGACGACCGCCGTGCCCAGGCGCGCCCCGGCATGCGCGTCTGCGGGTTCAAGGGCTGTGGCTGCGAGGCGACCCATCGCGCGCCGCTCGGCCGCGACCGCGAGGGCGAGTTCGTCTGGTTCTGCCTCGACCACGTGCGCGAATACAACGCCACCTACAATTATTTCGCCGGCATGAACGACGCCGCGGTCGCCGCCTATCAGAAGGATGCCCTGACCGGCCATCGGCCGACCTGGAGCATGGGCGTCAATTCCTGGAGCAAGAAGGGCCGCCGGCCGGAGCCGCATGTCGATATGGGCCCGCGCGGCGCGGCCGATCCCTTCGGCATGTTCGACGGCGAGGACTGGCGGCCGCAGGGCGCAAGCCAGGCCGAGCCCGAGGGCCGGCTCATCCGCAATGCCGAGCGCAAGGCGCTGACCGCGCTCAATCTCGACATTCACGCGACCGCCGCCGAGATCAAGGCGCGCTTCAAGGAGCTCGCCAAGCGGCTTCATCCGGATGCCAATGGCGGTGATCGCTCGCGCGAGGACAAGCTGCGCGAGATCATCCAGGCTTACAATTATCTCAAGTCCGTTGGCTTCTGCTGATTGGACGCATCAATAATGCGAATGGCATTCCCGCATGTGGCGGCCTTCCGGGCGCGGCCCGCGATCTGTTAAGGTCAATCCGATTTGAAAAAAACGGCTCGCCGCGATGTAGGCGGTATCGGAGGTTTTCGTGACAGTGCAGCCTGAAAAAGGGTCCGGGACCCCGGATACCACGGTGTCGGTGCGGAAGGTGTTCGGCATCGATTCGGATATGATCGTTCCGGCCTTTTCCAAGCCGGACGATCACGTGCCGGATCTCGATACGGACTATCTGTTCGACAAGCCGACGACGCTGGCGATCCTGGCGGGCTTTGCCCATAACCGGCGTGTCATGGTCTCCGGCTTCCACGGCACCGGCAAGTCGACCCATATCGAACAGGTCGCCGCCCGGCTGAACTGGCCCTGCGTGCGCGTCAACCTCGACAGCCACGTCTCGCGCATCGATCTCGTCGGCAAGGACGCGATCGTGCTGAAGGACGGCAAGCAGATCACCGAATTCCGCGACGGCATCCTGCCCTGGGCCTACCAGCACAATGTCGCGCTCTGCTTCGACGAATATGACGCCGGCCGCCCGGACGTGATGTTCGTCATCCAGCGCGTGCTGGAGAGCTCGGGACGCCTGACCCTGCTCGACCAGAGCCGGGTGATCCGCCCGCATCCCTCGTTCCGGCTGTTCGCCACCGCCAACACGGTCGGTCTCGGCGACACCACCGGCCTCTATCACGGCACCCAGCAGATCAACCAGGCGCAGATGGACCGCTGGTCGATCGTCACCACGCTGAACTATCTGCCGCATGACAACGAGGTCGGCATCATCCTGGCCAAGGCCAAGAGCTTCGGCAAGACCGCCGAGGGCCGCGACCAGGTCAACAAGATGGTGCGGGTCGCCGATCTCACCCGCAACGCCTTCATGAACGGCGACCTGTCGACCGTCATGTCGCCGCGCACGGTGCTGACCTGGGCCGAGAATGCCGACATCTTCAAGGATATCGGCTTTGCCTTCCGGCTGACCTTCCTGAACAAATGCGACGAGATGGAACGCTCGCTGGTCGCCGAGTTCTACCAGCGCTGTTTCGGCCAGGAATTGCCGGAGAGCGCGGTCAACGTGGCGCTGAGCTGAGGGGAGAACGGGCGGTGCGCGTCGTCGATGAAAAGGCGACCGCGAAAGCCGCCCGTCCCGTGGTCAAGGGCCTTGTCGCCTACAACACGGCGAAGGCCGGCAAGTCGAAGTACAAGCGCTTCGCCGTGTCGGTCCGTGACGACAAGGACGAGATCCGGGGCGGCATCGTCGCCTATACCATCTGGAACTGGTGCTTCATCGAACTGCTCTGGCTCGATGAAGCCGTCCGCGGCGGCGGCTTCGGCACCGAGCTCATGCAGCGGGCCGAGGCCATCGCGGCGAGCCGCGGCGCCCGGCATGTCTATGTCGACACGTTCAGCTTCCAGGGCGACGGTTTTTATCAGGGTCTCGGCTACGAGATCTTCGGCGAGCTGGCCGAGTTTCCACCCGGCCATCGCCGCATCTGGTTGAAGAAGGACCTTCCGTGAGTTCCAATTCCAAGGCCAAGCCATCGCCCAAGGAAAGCCCGACCGAGCCGTTCAAGCGCTCGGTCGCCTCCTGCATGCGCGCCATTGCCCGCCGCGAGGATCTCGAGGTCACCTATGCCTCGGACAAGCCGGGACTGGCCGGCGACAAGGCGCGCCTGCCCGAGCCGCCGCGCAAGATGTCGGCGCATGACGCGGCCATCGTGCGCGGCCATGGCGACGCCATGGCGCTGAGGCTCGCCGTGCACAATCCCAAGGTCCATCGTGCCATGGTGCCCGAGGGCCAGGCCGCGCGTGCCGTCTTCGAGGCGGTCGAGAACGCCCGCATCGAGGCGATCGGCGCCAACCGCATGGCCGGCGTCGCGCAGAACCTGACCGCGCGCCTGGAAGACCATTACCACCGCCTCGGCAAATACGAGGAGATCACCGACAAGGCCGATGCGCCCCTCGAGGACGCGCTCGCCCTGATGGTGCGCCAGCGCCTGACCGGCCTGAAGGCGCCGGCCGACGCCGCCCGGATCGTCGACCTCTGGAAGGACACGATCGAGGCCAAGGCCGGCCCGAACCTGGAAAAGCTCGTCGGTCTCGAAGGCGACCAGCGCGCCTTCGGCAAGGCGGTCCGTGAACTTCTGACCTCGCTCGACATGGGCGACGAGAGGGGCAGCGCCGAGGACGACAACGACGACGATTCGGAGAACCAGGAACAGGATTCGCCCGAATCCGGCGAGAGCCCCGACAGCCAGCAGGAGGAATCCTCCGAAGGCATGCAGATGGAGGATGCCGAGGAGATGGCTGATGAGTCGCCGGATGGCGCTCAGGAGGCCTCCGACGCGCAGACCGCCGAACTGCCCGACGAAAACGACATGGGCGACGCCGACGAGGCGAGCGAACCCTGGCGGCCGAAATCCCAGGGCAATGAACGCAAGGGCCCCGACTACAAGCCCTTCACCGCCAAGTTCGACGAGATCATCGACGCGCCGGATCTCTGCGACGCGGAGGAACTCGACCGGCTGCGCGCCTATCTCGACAAGCAGCTGAGCCATCTCGGCCCGGTCGTCGCCCGGCTCGCCAACCGCCTGCAGCGCCGCCTGATGGCGCAGCAGAACCGCGCCTGGGACTTCGACCTGGAAGAGGGCGTGCTCGATCCGTCGCGCCTGCCGCGGGTCATCATGGATCCGATGGCCGCGCTGTCGTTCAAGCGCGAGCGCGACACCAATTTCCGCGACACGGTGGTGACGCTGCTGCTGGACAATTCCGGCTCCATGCGCGGCCGGCCGATCACGGTGGCGGCGACCTGCGCCGATATCCTGGCGCGCACGCTCGAGCGCTGCGGCGTCAAGGTCGAGATCCTCGGCTTCACCACCCGTGCCTGGAAGGGCGGGCAGGCGCGCGAGTTCTGGCTGCAGAACGGCAAGCCGGCCAATCCCGGCCGCCTCAACGATCTCCGCCACATCATCTACAAGTCGGGCGACGCGCCCTGGCGGCGGGCGCGCAAGAATCTCGGCCTGATGATGCGCGAGGGCCTGCTCAAGGAGAATATCGACGGCGAGGCGCTCGACTGGGCGCATAAGCGTCTGCTCGCACGCTCCGAACAGCGCAAGATCCTGATGATGATCTCGGACGGCGCGCCGGTCGACGATTCCACTTTGTCGGTCAATCCCGGCAATTATCTCGAGCGGCATCTGCGCTGGGTCATCGAGGAGATCGAGACCCGCTCGCCGGTCGAGCTGATCGCCATCGGCATCGGCCATGACGTGACGCGCTACTACCGCCGCGCGGTCACCATCGTGGATGCCGAGGAGTTGGGCGGCGCCATGACCGAAAAGCTCGCCGAGCTGTTCGACGAAGCCGCCGACGGCAGCGAGCCGGCAGCCCCGCCACGACGCCGCAAGGTGGCCTGATGGCCGGCTCGGGCCTGGACGGGCCGCCGGCACGGCGCCAGGGCGAAACGGCCATGGTGACGGACACGGCGCGGCCAGGCAGCTGGTCGCGGCGCGGCCTCATGGGCGCCATGGGCACGGCCCTGCTCGCGGCGCCCGCCCTGCCCGGCAGCGCCGCCGCCAAGCCGGCAGTGCCGCCCGCACCGGTCGACATCGCCATCCGCTCCTTCCCGATCAACGTCTTCGCGCCCGGCGAGCCGACAAAGACCGTTTTCGGCCGGCTCGAATATCTCGGCGGGCTGGAATTGCAGTCGGACTATCGCGGTTTCGGCGGCCTCTCCTCGATCCGCACCGACGCGACCGGCCAGCGGCTGACCGCCATCACCGATAACGGCCAATGGCTGACCGCCCGCATCGACATGGAAGGCCGCAAGCCCGCCGGCCTGTCGCAGGCGCGCATGGCCGCGATCCTCGGGCCGAATGGCAGGCCGCTCGCCGATACCGGCAACTGGGACGTCGAATCGCTCTGGATCGAGGGCGGCACGGCCTATGTCGGCGTCGAGCGGACCCATCGCATCTTTCGCTTCGACACGTTCGGCCGCGACGGCCTGACCGCCCGCGGCGTGCCCTCGCCGGTGCCCATGGGCGACCGGCGCCTGCCCGGCAATCGCGGCATCGAGGCACTCGGCGTGCTGCAGCGTCCCTCGCCGCTCGCCGGCACGCTGGTCGCCATTTCCGAGCGCGGCCTGAACGACCAGGGCGATATCAGGGGCTTCCTGTTCACCTCGCCGCCGCGCGAATTCTTCGTCAAGCGCACCAACGACTTCGACATCACCGATCTGGCCTTCCTGCCCAATGGCGACCTGTTGATCCTGGAACGCTGGTTCTCGGTCTGGCGCGGCCTCGGCGTGCGCATCCGCCGCATCGATTCCGCCAATATCCGGCCGGGCGCCACGATCGACGGACCGATCGTCATGTCGGCCGACCTGAGCGCGCAGATCGACAATATGGAAGGCCTCGCCGTCCATCGCGACAGCCATGGCGACACCATCCTGACCTTGATCTCCGACAACAACTTCTCCTTCCTCCAGCGCACGCTGCTCCTGCAGTTCGCCTATCGCGGCTGAAAGCCGGGCCGGGGAGGAGGCAGCGATGGCCCCGACCGTCACCGTGACCGGCCTGTTCTTCGCCGGCGGACGCGACTTCGTCTCGCGGGCGATCGACCGGCTCGCATTGACGCTCGACGGCATTGCCGGCGACATCCATGCCGGCCCGACCCGCCGGACCGGCGCGCGCGAACCCTGGCATCCGCGCGGCACCGTCATCCGCAACGACCGGCAGCTGTCGGTGCTGGCCGACGAGGAACTGGCCGAAACCGCCACGGCCCTGGGTCTGGCAGCGCTGCCGGCCGAATGGGTCGGCGCCAACATGACCGTTTCCGGCTGCCGCGGGCTGTCGGCGCTCAGCCCCATGTCGCGGCTGATGGCGCCGTCGGGCGCGACCATCGTCGTGACGGCCTATAATGCGCCGTGCCGGCGGTCGGGGCGGGCGATCGCCGCGCGGTCGGGTGTGCCGGCCCATGAATTCGCCTTCATCAAGGCGGCCGCCGGCCGGCGCGGCCTGGTCGGTTATGTCGAGCGGCCGGGCCTGATCATGCTCGCCGACATCCTGACCATCGTCGCTCCCAGGGGGCCAGGCCAGATTCCCTCTGGAACCCTGGCCGGAAGTCGTGTATAGGCCCGCGACTTACGAATTTGCGTGCCGCGCGGCCCTTGGTCCTGTGGCCCCGCTGGAGAGAGTTCCATGGCCGTTCCGAGAAGAAAAACATCGCCGTCGCGTCAGGGCATGCGCCGTTCGCACGACGCCATCAAGGCCCCGACCTATGTCGAGGACAAGGACTCGGGCAATCTGCGCCGTCCGCATCACGTCGATCTGAAGACCGGCATGTATCGCGGCAAGCAGATCCTGAAGCCGAAGACCACGACCAACGACTGATCCGACGCGCTTTCGCGCTGCGATCTTGAAAAAAAGCCGGTCTCGCGACCGGCTTTTTTGTTGCTGCGATGGCAAGAGGCTCAGGCGCCGGTATCGGCCTTGAAACCTGCTGCCTCAATGCCGGCGATCGCCGCCAGCTCGTCATTGTCCGACGTGTCGCCGGAAATGCCGACGGCACCAATGACCGTGCCGGACGCGTCGCGGATCAGCACGCCGCCGGGCACCGGGGTGACCCGGTCATGGGTGAGGCCGCCGAGGGCTGCGACGAAATGCGGCCGCTCGACCGCGAATTTCTGCAGCATGCGACCGCCGACCCCGACCGCCACGCAGCCATAGGCCTTGCCATGGGCGATGTCGGCGCGCAGCAGCGCATTGTTGTCTTCGACCACAGTCATCCGCACCGCGCCGCGCGCGTCGACCACCACCACGCCGATCGGCTTGAAGCTTTTCTCGTGGGCGAAGGCGAGCGCCTTGTCGACAATGGTGCGGACCGAGGCGAGCGTAAGAATGGTCATCGACGTCTCCAGACAGGTTATCGGACAGGCTTTGAGCCTTGCACCGGGCGCAGAATGACGGTCCGCCGGCGCCATGGCGCTGCCGGGGACGCTTGTGTTAGGGCTGCGACAACAGACCGCCGCGAAAGCCGGTCATGACAGGTTTCGGGCCCAAGCGGAAGGCCCGGTCGGAGGACGCTCCATGACGGTGCAGATGCGCGATTTTCACAAGCCGGGCCGTTCGCCGGTCTATGCAACCGAAGCCATGGCCGCGACCTCGCACCCGCTGGCGACCGCCGCCGCGGTGGAGATGATGCGCGCCGGTGGCACTGCCGCCGACGCCGCCATCGCCGCGGTCGGCGTCATGGCCGTGGTCGAGCCGCACATGACCGGCATCGGCGGCGACTGCTTCGCCCTGGTCTCCAGGCCGGGCAAGCCGATCTGGGGCTATAACGGCTCCGGCCGCGCCGCCAAGGCCGCCGATCCGGCGCTCCTGCGCGCGCAGGGCCTGACCTCGATCCCCATCGATTCCGTCCATGCCGTCACCGTGCCGGGCGCCATCGAGGCCTGGGAAGCCATTCTCAAGGCCCATGGCAAGTTCGACCTCGGCCGCGTGCTGCAGCCGGCGATCCGCTACGCCAAGCAGGGCTGGCCGGTCACCCCGCGCGTCGCCTTCGACTGGGCCGCCGATGCCGAGGCGCTGGCCAAGGACGAAGGCGCGAGCCGGCATTACCTGCTGAACGGCCGGGCGCCGGTCGCCGGCGACCGCATGACCAGCGCGGCGCTCGGCGCGACGCTCGAGACCATCGCCAAGGAAGGCGCCAAGGGCTTTTACGAGGGCCGGGTCGCCGAGGACATCGTCAAGACCGTGCGCGCCAAGGGCGGCCTGCTGACGCTTGAGGACCTGGCCGGTCATCACGGCACGGTCGAGACCCCCGCGCGTTCGACCTATAAAGGTGTCGAGGTGGTCGAGCTGCCGCCCAACGGCCAGGGCATCACCGCGCTGATCCTGCTCAACATCCTGGAAAATTTCGACCTGCGCAGCATGAACCCGCTGTCGCCGGAGCGCCTGCATCTGGGGATCGAAGCGGCCCGCCTGGCCTATGCCGTGCGCGACCAGCACATCGCCGATCCCGCCAATATGCGCTACAGCGTCGACCAGCTGACCAGCAAGGACTTCGCCCGGACCTTGGCCGGCATGATCGATCCCGCGCGGCGTACGCCGCTCCTGGTGCCGCCGCCGCCCGGCTCCGACACCATCTATTGCACCATCGTCGATCGCGACCGCATGGCGGTCTCCTTCATCAACTCGATCTTCCACCATTTCGGTTCGAAGATCTGCACGCCCGAGACCGGCATCCTGCTGCAGAACCGCGGCGCCGGCTTCCGGCTCGAAGAGGGCCATGCCAATTGCATCGGCCCGGGCAAGCGGCCGATGCACACCATCATTCCCGCCATGCTGGTCGAGAATGGCGAGGTGACCACCAGTTTCGGCGTCATGGGCGGCAGCTACCAGTCCTCCGGCCATGCCCATGTGGTGGCCAATATGTTCGACTACGGCATGGACCCGCAGGCCGCGATCGATGCGCCGCGCGCCTTCTTCGAGGGCGAGAAGACCACGGTCGAGCCGACCTGGCCGGAAGCCACCATCGCCAGGCTGCGCGCCATGAACCACGACGTCGAGATCACCACCAAGCCGATCGGCGGCGGCCAGATGATCCGCATCGACCGGTCGGGTTTCCTGATCGGCGGCTCCGACCCGCGCAAGGACGGTTCGGCGCTCGGCTATTGATGATCGGCGGCCGTCAGGCCTCGCGGCGGATCAGCACGCCGCGCGGCGTCCCGCCGGCGCCATTCGCCTGGTAGCGGGCCTCCGCCGCCTCGACCCTTGCGCGGCGGCCGCTGAGCGTCTCCGGCTCGGTCATCAGGCCGGCCAGCAATTGGGTGGCGAAAGCCGAGGTGAGAGGCCGCCCGGCGGTCCGGCGCCGCTCGGCCGACGGGTCCTGCACGACAGTGAGGCCCGCCGATGCCTGCCCTGCCGGCGCCTCCGCGGCCGGCCCGGCGCCACGGCGCTCGGCGCCCCGCAGCCGATCCGTCCAGCGGCGACCCCACCGGATGCCCGTATCGGCCTTGACGCCGCTGATCGCCATGAACGCTTCCTGCCTGGGGCCGGCGGACAATTGCCGGCGAGAGCTTTCCCGCAAGCCTCATGCCCGCCCGATTCGTACCGAATTGGCACAGCCTGGTAAGAAACAGCCGACGGACCGGTCCGCGACGACCGGCGCGACGATGCGCTGCTCCTGCGAAGCAGTCCCCTATCGATACGCTTCATTCATACTTTTCCGGGCTTGATGGGGAAGTTGCTGGTTGGGCCGGAACGGACAAAGCTGTGGACAGGGGTGATGCGGCGATCGCCAGATCGGACGTTGCGGAATTGGACCGCGACGTCGCAGGCGATTCCAGTACCAGCGCCATCCTCTCCTCGGTCGGCACCGTGACCTATGAATGGGCGGTCCCGTCCGACCGCCTGACCTGGAGCGCCAACGCCGCGGCGGTCTTTGCCGTCGACGACATGAACCGGTTCGCCACCGGTCGCGGCTATGCCCAGATGCTGGCGGCCGAATCGCCGGCCGGCCGCTACGAGGCGGTGGTCAATTCGCCCGGCACCGACCACGGCGATGGCGTCGCCTACGAAATCGAATATGCCCTGTCGCCGAAGCCCGGCGTGACCCATTGGGTCGAGGATTCCGGCCGCTGGTTCGCATCCTCGGGCGGCCGGCCGCTGCGTGCCCACGGCACGGTGCGCATCATCACCGACCGCTACGAGCATCGCCGCAAGCTGGCCGCGGCGAGCGAGATCGACCCGCTGACCGGCCAGCTGTCGCGGCACCGCTTCTGCGAAGTGCTGGAAACCACACTCGACGACGCACAGAAGGTCCGCGGCTCGATCGGCTTCCTGATCGCCGCGATCGACAATCTCGCGCGTATCAACGAGGCCTATGGCTTCGACCGCGCCGACGAGATCATCGCCGCGGTCGGCCGGCGCATCCGCTCGCGCATGCGCGGCGGCGACCTCATCGGCCGGCTGTCTGGCAACAAGTTCGGCATCATCATGCGCAATTGCCAGCCCGACGAGATGGCGACCGCCGCCGAGCGCATCCTGGCGGGCGTGCGCGACGACGTCTTCGCCACCCCGGCCGGGCCGATCTCGATCACCGTCACCATGGGCGGCGTCATCGCGCCGCGCCACGCCGCCGACCTGACCTCGGTGATGGGCCGCGCCCAGGAGGCGCTCGACGGGGTCAAGGCGCGCCGGCGCGGTGCCTTCCAGGCCTATCAGCCCAATCTGGAACGCGAACAGAGCCGCCGCGAGAACCTGCGGATCACCGACGAGATCGTCGCCGCGCTGAACGACCAGCGCATCAGCCTCGCCTTTCAGCCGATCGTCGCCGCCGGTGATCCGCGCGAGGTGTCATCCTATGAATGCCTGTTGCGGATCCGCCGCGGCGACGGCTCGCTGCTGCCGGCCAGCACCATCGTGCCGGTCGCGGAAAAGCTCGGCCTGATCCGGCTGATCGACCAGCGTGTGCTAGAGCTTGCGGTCGGCGAGCTGCTGGCCGCCCCACACCTCAGGCTGTCGGTCAATGTCGCGCCGGCGACCACCATGGATCACGACTGGCTCGATGCGCTCGCCGCCGCGGTGAAGCTTCACCCCGACATTGCCCGGCGCCTGACCGTCGAGATCACCGAGACGGAAGCCATCGCCAATGTCGAGGACACCCGCCATTTCGTCGCCAAGGTCCAGGGGCTCGGCCTGAGCGTCGCCATCGACGATTTCGGCGCCGGCTATACCTCGTTCCGCAATCTGCGCCGGCTGGGCGTCAATTGCGTCAAGATCGACGGCGCCTTCGTCGAGAATTTCGAGCGCGGCGAGGATGACCGCCACTTCGTCACGACGCTTCTGGGCCTTGCCCGCCATATGGGCCTGAGCACGGTCGCCGAATGGGTGCCGAACGAAGCGGTCGCCCGCGCGCTCACCGAGCTCGGCTGCGACTACCTGCAGGGTATCCATACCGGCGGCGCCAGCGAAGCCCGCCCCTGGCTCACGGCCGCCACCCCCGGGCAAAGCCCCCGGGCGTGACCCGCCGGCCCCGCGCTTACTTGCGCGACAGGCTTTCCAGCTTGCGTTGCATTTCGGCGAGCTGATGCTTCAGTTCGTCGATATCGCCGTCCTTGGCCGGAGCCGAGGGCGGTGAAGGCGCGGCCGGAGCCGGCTTCGGTTCCTCGGACGTCGCCTCGGCGCCGGTCCGCTCGTCGCGCTTGGCGAAGGGCGAGAAGATCGAGAAGGCGCGCTCGAACATTTCCATGTTGCGACGCACGTGAGCCTCGAACGGCTGGACCAGCGGATTGGCGCCGAAGGCCGTGCCGAGCTGGCCGCGCAGCTTGTCCTGCTCCTTCGACAGGCTGTCGATCGACAGCTCCAGGAAGCGCGGCACAAGAAGCTGCATGCTGTCGCCGTAGAAGCGGATCAGCTGGCGCAGGAACGCCACCGGCAGCATGTTCTGCCCGTCCTTGTTCTCCTGCTCGAAGATGATCTGGGCCAGAACCGATCGGGTGATGTCGTCGCCGGTCTTGGCGTCGTAAACCACGAAATCGTTGCCCGCCTTCACCATCACGGCCAGATCCTCGAGCGTCACATAGGTCGAGGTACCGGTGTTGTAGAGTCGCCGGTTGGCGTATTTTTTGATCGTGACCAGATCGTTCTTGGCCATCGTTCCCCTCGGTCTGGGCGGAGGCCCCGATACCGCCGCATGCCATTGTTTCATCACGTTATGACGTTTCCGCAAGACCTGCCACGGTTTTGTGCAGCGCCCGCACGACAAGGATCCGATCCGCAATTCGGCTCTGTTGACAGGCCCGCCGTATCACCGACATGGTCTCTTCCTGACAGGTATCGCCGCCCTGCGCGGTGGCATGATGAGACAGGAGAAATGCATGTCCGAGGAAGTCGTCATCGTCGGCGCCGCCCGCACGCCGGTCGGCTCGTTCAACGGCGCGCTCGCCAGTCTCCCTGCCCATGAATTGGGCGCGATCGCGATCAAGGCGGCGCTGGAGCGCGCCAAGGTGAAGCCGGAGGAGGTCGACGAGGTCGTGTTCGGCCAGATCCTCACCGCCGGCGAAGGCCAGAACCCGGCCCGCCAGGCCGCGATCAAGGCCGGCATTCCCGCCGAGAAGACCGCCTGGGCCCTCAACCAGCTGTGCGGCTCGGGCCTGCGCACGGTCGCGATCGGCATGCAGCAGATCGCCAATGGCGACGCCAAGATCATCGTCGCCGGTGGCCAGGAAAGCATGTCGATGGCGCCGCATGTCGCGCATCTGCGCAACGGCACCAAGATGGGCTCGCTCGAAATGACCGATTCCATGCTGAAGGACGGCCTGATCGACGCCTTCCACGGCTACCACATGGGCATCACCGCCGAGAACGTCGCCGAGAAGTGGCAGATCACCAAGGACGAGCAGGATCGCTTCGCGGTGTCGTCGCAGAACAAGGCGGAAGCGGCCAGGAAGTCCGGCAAGTTCAAGGATGAGATCGTCCCGGTGACGATTTCCTCGCGCAAGGGCGACGTCATCGTCGACACCGACGAATATATTCGCGACGGCGCCAATATCGAAGCCATGGGCAAGCTCAGGCCCGCCTTCAAGAAGGACGGCACGGTCACCGCCGGCAATGCCTCCGGCATAAATGACGGCGCCGCCGCCATCGTGCTGATGACCCGGGCCGAGGCCGACAAGCGCGGCCTGAAGGTGCTCGCCACCGTCAAGTCCTGGGCGACCGCCGGCGTCGATCCGGCGATCATGGGATCCGGCCCGATCCCGGCCTCGCGCAAGGCGCTCGAAAAGGCCGGCTGGACGGTGAAGGACCTCGACCTGGTCGAGGCCAACGAGGCCTTCGCGGCGCAGGCCATTGCCGTCAACAAGGACATGGGCTGGGATACCGACAAGGTCAACGTCAATGGCGGCGCCATTGCCATCGGCCATCCGATCGGTGCCTCCGGCGCCCGCGTCCTGGTGACCCTGCTCCACGAAATGGAGAAGCGCGACGCCAAGAAGGGTCTCGCCACCCTGTGCATCGGCGGCGGCATGGGCGTTGCCCTCTGCGTCGAGCGCTGAGCGCGACCGCGATTGCAGCGCGCTTCACGGCATGACGGGGGCGGCGACCGCCGCCCCTGGCGAAGCTTCATCTCCGGGTGAGGCACCAAAAAAAGAAACCGTCAAAAAACTGAAGAAAAACCTGGCACTGCGAGGCCGGGATCGGAAAACTGACCTTCCAAAACACCCACAGAGGGGACACACCATGGCACGGGTCGCATTGGTTACCGGGGGAACGCGCGGCATCGGCGGCGCGATATCCAAGGCGTTGCAGGCGGCCGGCTACAAGGTCGCCGCCAACTATGCCGGCAATGACGAGGCCGCCGCCAAGTTCAAGGCGGAAACCGGCATTCCGGTGTTCAAATTCGATGTCGGCGACTTCGACGCCTCGGCGGCCGGCGTCGCGGCGATCGAAAAGGAGGTCGGCGGCATCGACGTGCTGGTCAACAATGCCGGCATCACCCGCGACGGCTTCTTCCACAAGATGACCAAGGACCAGTGGTCGGCGGTGATCCGGACCAATCTGGACAGCCTGTTCAACGTCACCCGGCCGGTCATCGACGGCATGCGCGCCCGCTCCTTCGGCCGCATCATCGTGATCTCCTCGATCAACGGTCAGAAGGGCCAGATGGGGCAGGTCAATTATTCCGCCTCCAAGGCCGGCGATATCGGCTTCGTCAAGGCGCTGGCCCAGGAAAACGCCAATAAGGGCATCACGGTTAACGCCATTTGCCCCGGCTATATCGGCACCGAGATGGTCGCCGCCATCGATCCGGAAGTGCTGAAGGCCAAGATCCTGCCGCAGATCCCGGTCGGCCGGCTCGGCGAGCCCGCCGAGATCGCCCGCGCGGTGGCCTTCCTCGCCTCCGACGAAGGCGGCTTCATCACCGGTTCGACCTTGACCATCAATGGCGGCCAGTATTTCGCCTGAGCCGGGCGCGGGTGTGAGACAAACGAAAGGCCGGGCGCAGCGCCCGGCCTTTTTTTGTCGGCTGCCCGGTTCGCTCCCGGGTCAGTCCCGTGCCTCGCCCAGGAGTTCGGTCAGGAACGGGATCAGCGGCTCGTCGGCCGCCGGCATGGCATAGTCGCGCAGCCGCCCGGGCTTCACCCAGGCGAGGCGCTGGCCTTCGCGGCCCTGGACGCTGCCCTGCCAGCGCCGGCACACCCATAGCGGCATGAACAGGTGGAAGCTGTCATAGGCGTGGCTCGCGAAGGTGAGCGGCGCCAGGCACGGTTCCTCGACGGTGATGCCGAGCTCCTCGTTGAGCTCGCGGATCAGTGTCTCCTCCGGCCGCTCGCCCGGCTCCAGCTTGCCCCCGGGAAATTCCCACAGGCCGGCCAGCGCCTTGCCCGCGGGCCGCTCGGCGAGCAGGACCCGGTTGTCCTGGTCGACCAGCGCGCAGGCGACCACAAAGACGAGCTTGAGGGTCATCGGATCGACCGCCCGGGATTGGTCACGACCGGTAGTCGCCATTGATGGCGACATAGTCCTTGGTCAGGTCGCAGGTCATCACCTTGGCGGTGCCGCGCCCGAGCCCGAGATCGGCGGTCAGCACGATCACGTCCTCGCGCATCACCTTGCTCGCGGCGGCCTCGTCATAGGCCGGGTCGCGTTCGCCCAGATGGGCCACGCGGACATCGCCGAAGGAGATCGACAGCTTGTCGCGCTCGGCCGGCTCGCCGGCCTTGCCGACCGCCATCACCACGCGGCCCCAATTGGCGTCCTCTCCGGCGATCGCGGTCTTGACCAGGGGCGAGTCGGCGATCGACTTGGCCACCTTGAAGGCCGAGGCGTTCGACACCGCGCCCTTGACCACCACATGGACCAGCTTGCGGGCGCCCTCGCCGTCGCGGGCGACCTGTTCGGCGAGATCGGCCAGCACGGCGTCGAGCGCCTTCTTGAAGCCGGCGAGCCGGCGGTCGCCGGCGGTCGCGATGCGCGGCGCACCGCGCGCCTCGGCGGCCCCGGTCGCGAACAGCATGAGCGTGTCGGAGGTCGAGGTGTCGCTGTCGACGGTTACCGTGTTGAAGGTCGTCTTGACCCCCTTGGCGAGCAGCGCCTGCAGCGCCTCGGCGGCGATCGGCGCATCGGTGAACACAAAGGACAGCATGGTCGCCATGTCGGGGGCGATCATGCCGGCGCCCTTGGCCATGCCGTTGATCGTCACCGTCGCGTCGCCGAGCCGGGCTGTGGCGGTGGCGACCTTCGGAAAGGTGTCGGTGGTCATGATGGCGCGCGCCGCGTCCATCCAGCCGCCGGGCTTGCCCGCCGCGAAAGTCCGGTCGAGCACGCCTTCATATTTGTTGGCGTCGAGCGGCTCGCCGATCACGCCGGTGGAGGCCAGGAACACTTCGCTCTGCTTGCAGCCGGCGGCCTTGGCCGCGATCTTGGCGGTCAGGGCGACGGAATCACGCCCCTTCTTACCGGTAAAGGCATTGGCATTGCCGGAATTCACCACCAGCGCCCGCGCCGTGCCGCCGCCGAGATTCGCCCGGCACCAGTCGACCGGAGCGGAGGGGCATTTCGACCGGGTGAACACGCCGGCGACCGTGGTGCCGGCGGCCAGTCCCACCGCCAGCACGTCGGTGCGCCCGCTATAACGGATGCCGGCTTCGGCGGTGGCCAGCGTCACGCCGTCGATGGCGGGAAGCGTCGGCACCGTCTTCGGCGCGAGCGGCGACACGGGAGGCACGAATTTGGCCATGGCATTTCCTCGGGTGCAGGCTTGCTGTTCGGTCCAAGCCCTTAGCGGATCGCACGGATCGCGAAAAGCAGGATGACAGCCGGACAGGGGTGCGATCGCGCGATCATTGCGGCGCTAGAGAATGCGGCCGCGCGCGCGCCAGATCGCGGCGTTGAGCTCGCCGCCGAGCACGAAGATGGCGGCGAGATAATAGAGGAAGACCAGCGCCACCATGCCGGAGGCGAGGCCCGCATAGGTGTTCACATAGTTCTGCACGAAGCTTGCGATATAGCTGCCGAACATGGCGCCGCCGATCAGCCAGAGCACCAGGGTGACGACGATGCCCGGCAGCACGTCCATGAAGCGCCGCCGGCCCGCCGGCAGGAACAGGTGCACGATGGTCAGCGCGACGATCAGCACCAGCGAGGCCGCGGCGACCCGGATGAACAGGACGATCCAGCCGAAGGGCGCGAGCCAGGGCGCATGGCGCACCGCCGTCTGCCAGAGCAGCGGCCCGAGCACGACCAGGAAGGCGACCGCCAGCAGCGCCACCGCGCCGACCAGCACATAACCGATCGATTCGAGCCGGCACATGTACCACCAGCGCATTTCGCGCACGTCATAGGAGCGGTTCAGGCCGACCCGCAGGGCCTCCACGCCGTTCGACGAAAAATAGACCGAGAGCAGCACGCCGAAGGTCAGGATGTCGGTCCGGAACGTGGTCAGCACGGTGCTCAGTTCGTGCGCGATGGGCCGCGCGACCGTCTCGGGCCAGGCCTCGAACAGGAGCTCGGTCACCGTATCGGCATAGGCCTTGGAGCCGAACAGGCCGGCGAGCGCCGTCACCACGATCAGGAAGGGGAACAGCGACATCAGCCCATTGAGCGCGATATGGCTGGAAATCGCCCAGCCGTCATCCTCGAGAAACTGTTCGCAGGCTTCCCAGGCGATCTTCGCCGCGCTGATGATCATTCCAAGACCCCGGTGGCTGGTCCGCTGCGACTGATGCGGGAAACGCGCGCGATCGGCAAGAGGTTGCGGCGCGGGCGTGGCGCCGCACCGATATGGCCGGGTTGTTTGACCCGGGCGCGTCGAGCCGCCATATCCCCGCCATGACCGCACCGCGCCAGTTCGACCCTGCCCTTCTCGACCAGCGTCGGCGCCGCGCCGCGCAAGGCGAACCCGCCGACTTTCTCATGCGCCATGTCGCCGACGACCTGGCCGACCGGCTGGCCTTGGTGCAGCGGGAATTCGTCCGGGTCGCCGATCTCGGCTCGCCGACCGATGCCATTCGCCTCAACCTCGCCGCCCGCGGGCTGGCCATGCCGATCGGCACCGAGAGCGTGCCGGCTCTGGCCTCGCGCCGCGCCGCGCCGGTGCTGGTGTGCCACCCGGACATGCCCCCCTTCGCCTCCGGCAGTCTCGACCTGATCGTCTCGGGGCTCGCCTTGCAACTGGTCGACGACCTGCCCGGTGTCTTCGTGCAGGTGCGCCGGGCGTTGAAACCCGACGGCCTGTTCCTGGCCAGCCTGCTCGGCGGCGACACCTTGACCGAGCTGCGCCAGGCCTTCGCGGAGGCCGAGAGCGAGGTCGAGGGCGGCATCAGCCCGCGCGTCGCGCCCTTTGCCGATGTCCGCGACATCGGCGGCCTGCTGCAGCGCGCCGGCTTCGCCCTGCCGGTGACCGATACAGACCGGCTGACGGTGCGCTATGGCGACGTCTTCGGCCTGATGCGCGACCTGCGCGCCATGGCCGCGGCCAATCCCCTGGTCGACCGCCGCCGCACGCCGCTGAGGCGCGCGACCCTCCTGCGCATGGCCGAGATCTATCACCAGCGCTTCGCCGACCCGGACGGGCGCATTCGCGCCACCTTCCAGATCATCACCCTGTCCGGCTGGGGGCCGCACGAGAGCCAGCAGAAGCCGCTGAAGCCCGGCTCGGCCAAGGCCAGGCTCGCCGACGCCCTGAAGGCGGTCGAGCTGCCCGCGGGCGACAAGCCGGGCGATTGAACGGCTCGACAGAGCCGCGTCGCACGCCCTACTGTCGCGGCCCCATTGCAGCATCAGAGATCGGGACGACGTCCATGGACATGACAGGTTCGCAGCGCATCGAGGCTCCGCGCGAGGTCGTCTGGGAAGCGCTCAACGACCCCGAAGTGCTGAAGCAATGCATTCCCGGCTGCCAGAGCATGGAGCGCAACGGCGACAACGGCTTCAACGCCAAGGCGGTCCTGAAGATCGGCCCGGTCAAGGCCTCCTTCTCCGGCTCGGTGACGCTCTCCGACATCGACCCGCCGAACGGCTATACCATTTCCGGTGAAGGCAATGGCGGCGTCGCCGGCATGGCCAAGGGCGGCGCCACCGTGAGGCTCGAATCCGAAAGCGAGACGGTCACCGTCCTGCATTACGACGTGAAGAGCCAGATTTCCGGCAAGATCGCCCAGCTCGGCTCGCGCCTGATCGACGCCACCGCCAAGAAGCTCGCCGGCGAATTCTTCGAGAGCTTCGGCAAGGTCGTCGCGCCGCCGGCCGAAGGCGAGCAGCCGGCCGACGAAAAGAAGAAGTGGTGGAGCTGGAAGAAGAAAGCCTGAACGCCATCGGACGCCGGGCGACGGCCGCCTATTCGGCCCGCCGCTCGATCGCCTCCATATCGGCATCCGACAGGCCGAAATGGTGGCCGATCTCATGCACCAGCACATGGGCGATGACGGCGCCCAGCGTCTCGTCGTGCTCGGCCCAGTAATCCAGGATCGGCCGGCGGTAGAGCCAGATCATATTGGGCATGGCGGCGGTCAGCTGTTCCGAACGGAACGGCAGGCCGATGCCCTGGAACAGCCCGAGCAGATCGAAATCGGTCTCGGCCTCCATTTCCTTGAGCACTTCCTCGGTCGGGAAGTCGTCGACCTGGATCACCAGCCCGGCGCAGAGCTTGCGGAAATCCTCCGGCAGCCGCGCATAGGCGTCATGGGCAATCGCCTCGAAGGTTTCGAGATCGGGTGCCTTGAGGGCGGCGAGCTGGTCACGGGTCAGGGTCATGGATGCCGGTTCGGGGATGTGGGGTGGGGCGCTCATCGCAGATAGGTCAGGTAGAGGTAGATCAGGCAGCCGATCGCGCCGATGACAGCCAGCCCCCGGCCGAGCCGCTTGCCCCAGATCTCCGCCGGGTCCGTGCTCTCACCCTTGGCGGCGAAGAAATCGGCGCCGCGCTGCAGCGCGGAGCCGAGCAGAGGCGCGGAATCGCGATGGGTGCGCTCCAGGATGCGCGCCGCCTCCTCCTGCCTCTCGCGGTCCTGCCGGCTGCGGTGATCGTCCTGTGCCATGGCCCCGAGTCTAGGCGATTTCCGCGCCAGAGGAAGAGCTTGCTTTGCCGCACGGCCGGCAAGGGATTGGTATGATCTGGCCGCTATCATCGGCCCCAAACGGGAGATTTCGATGATCCTGAAGCTCGCTTCGACCGCCATGCTCGCCACCCTGGCTCTCGCAAGCCCCGCCGCGGCCGGGTTCTGGGGCCCATCCTATGACGCGCCGGTGGTCTATCGGCCGATCGTCACGCCGCAGGTCTATTATTTCCAGCCTGCCCAGGTCGTCGAGGTCCTGCCGCCGCGCCATGTCAGGCGGGCCCATGCCTGCCGGCAGGTGGCCCGCCACCACGGCCAGCCGCGCGCCATGCGGCGCTGCCGCTGACCCTCAGTCGTCGAGCCCGACGATCGCGCGGGCGAAATCCTTGGCCGCGAAGGGCTCGAGATCGTCGACGCCTTCGCCGACGCCGATGAAATGCACCGGCAGGCCGAACCGGGCCGCCACCGCCACCAGAATGCCGCCGCGCGCCGTGCCGTCGAGCTTGGTCATGGCGAGCCCGGTGACGCCGGCGCTGCGGCCGAACACTTCGACCTGGGTCAGCGCGTTCTGGCCGGTCGTCGCATCCAGCACGAGCAGCACCGAATGGGGCGCCGATGCGTCGATCTTGCGGATGACCCTGAGCACCTTTTCCAGCTCCGCCATCAGCTCGGTCTTGTTCTGCAGGCGGCCGGCGGTGTCGAGGATCAGCACGTCGGTGCCGGCATCCTGCGCCGCCTTCATCGCGTCGAACACCAGGCCCGCGGCATCCGAGCCCTGATCGCGCGCGACAACCGGCGAGCCGGTGCGCTCGCCCCAGATCTTCAGCTGCTCGATCGCCGCCGCGCGGAACGTGTCGCCGGCGGCCAGCATGACCGATTTGCCCTCGGCGCGGAATTTCGCCGCGAGCTTGCCGATGGTCGTGGTCTTGCCGGAACCATTGACGCCCACCACCAGGACCACGAAGGGCCGCTTGGCGCCGTCGACCACCAGTGGCCGCGCCACCGGCTCGAGCACCTTCTCGATTTCCGCGGAGAGCACGGCGCGCACCTCGTCCGGCGCGACATCCTTGCCGAACCGGCCCTTGGCAAGGGCCTCAGTGATCTTGGCCGCCGTATCGACGCCGAGATCGGCCTGGATCAGCAGGTCTTCCAGCTCCTCCAGCGTCGAACCGTCGAGCTTGCGCTTGGTGAACAGGTCGGTGACGCCACGGCCGAGCTTGGACGAGGTGCGCGAGAGCCCGTCCCTGAGCCGCTGCCACCATTTCTTCTTCGGCTCGTTCTGCAGGCCGGCCGGCGGCGCGGCGGGCGTCGGCGGCGGCTCGGCGGCGGCAGGAACCAGCGGCACGGCTTCGGCCGGAGTGGCGTCGACCGGCGGTGCTGGCTGGACCGTCGCGGCCTCGGCGATCGCCGGCGGCAGGCTCTCGACCGTCTCGTCGCGTCCGAACAGCCGCTTGAAGAAGCCGGTCTTCTTCGGCTCGCTGGACTTCGGTTCATCCACCATGGTCAGGCGATCTCTGTCTCGGCCGATGTCGGGCCCGCGTCATATCCGGGGGTCATCATGCGGGATCCCGGACATGTCGGGTCCCGGCCATGTTGACTCAAGGTACCCCTTAGGGCGATCGGTGACGCCGATGCAAGCGCAGAACCCGCAGACCCCGCCCTTCCCCGCCGTCGACGACCCGCTCGGGCTGCAAGCCCGGCTGATCCATCGCGACGCGATGATGCTTGTTATCGACAAGCCCGCCGGACTGCCGGTGCACAAGGGCCCCGGCGGCGGCGCCAATCTCGCCGACCATCTCGGCGCGCTGCGCTTCGGCCTGCCGCGCGATCCCGAGCTTGCCCACCGCCTCGACAAGGAAACCGCCGGCTGCCTGGTGCTCGGCCGCCATCGCAAGGCGCTGGCCAGGCTCGCCGATCTGTTCAAGGCCAACCAGGTCAAGAAGACCTATTGGGCGGTGGTGGCGGGCGGGCCGGCCGCCGACGAAGGCACGATCGCGCTCGCCATGGGCCCGCGCGATCCGAAACGCGGCTGGTGGATGAAGGTCGACCCGAAAGGCCAGCCGGCGATCACCCATTTCCGGGTGCTCGGCCGCGCCGAAGGCCAAACCTGGCTGGCGCTCGAGCCGGTGACCGGCCGCACCCACCAATTGCGCCTGCATTGCCAGGCCTCGGGCTTCCCGATCCTCGGCGATCCCATCTATGGCGATGCCCCGCGCCATGGCGGCCCGGGCCTGCATCTCCTGGCCCGGTCGATCATCGTGCCCTTCGACCCCAAGAAGCCGCCGATCGAGGCGACCGCCGAGGTGCCGCCGCATATGCGGGCAGCGCTCGCCGCTTGCGGCTGGAGCGACCGATGACGGCGGATTGCACACCCTTCCAGCCCTATCTGTCGCGCTGGGGGCTGACCGCCGACGGCGCGCCGTTCGCCACCCGGTCGAGCCGCCTGCTGCCGGTCCTGCACGAAGGCCGGCCCGCCATGCTGAAGATCGCCGTCGAGGCCGAGGAGCGCGCGGGCGGCCGGCTGATGGTCTGGTGGGACGGCGACGGCGCCGCCCGCGTCTTCGCCCATGACGACGTTGCGTTGCTGATGGAGCGCGCGACCGGCGATGAGAGCCTCGCCGCCCTGGTCCAGGCCGGCCATGACGACGCGGCGAGCCGGATCATTTGCACGGCCGCCGCAAGGCTTCATTCACCACGGCGGCAATCCCTGCCGGAGCTCGTCGGCCTCGATCACTGGTTTCGGGAGCTCGGCGCCGCCGCGCAGCATGGCGGCCTGATCGCGCAAGCGGCGGCCGCCGCCCGGCGGCTCCTCGGTGAGCCGCGCGACACCGTCGTCCTGCACGGCGACATTCATCACGGCAATATCCTGGATTTCGGCCCCCAGGGCTGGCTCGCCATCGATCCCAAGGGCCTGTTCGGCGAGCGCGATTTCGACTTCGTCAACCTGTTCCGCAATCCCGACGAGGCGACGGCGCTCTCGCCCGGCCGCTTCCCGCGCCAACTCGCCGTGGTGACCGAGGCGGCAGGGCTCCAGGCGAGCCGCCTGCTGCAATGGATCCTGGCCTTTGCCGGCCTGTCGGCGGTCTGGCAGATCGGCGACGGCGAACCGCCGGACGAGGATCTCGCCGTCGCGGCGCTTGCCGCCGCCGAAATCGCCAGGGCCTGACTTTCGGACGGTTCGCCTTTTCTGCCTGCTGTGCGTTAGGTTCGACTGAGAGGGAGACAACAAGATGGCTGGCCACTACGACAAGCGGGAAACCCGCGACCCGGGCGTGCGTGAAAAGGACCTGTTCAAACGGCTGCCGGCGGTCATCGCCACGGCGCTCAAGGCGCCCGGCTGGAAACGCCATCTGGGCAAGATCGACCCGCGCGCGATCACCTCGCGGGCAGCGCTCGCCGAACTGCCGATCCAGCGCAAGGCCGACCTGCCGGCGCTGCAGAAACTGCACCCGCCCTTCGGCGGTTTCATGCCCGGCAAGGCCGGCGCCTTCGGCCGGCTGTTCGTCTCGCCCGGGCCGATCTTCGAGCCCGAGCCGGTCGGCCACGACGTCTGGCGCATGGGCCGCGTGCTGTCGGCCGCCGGCTTCAGGCGCGGCGACATCGTGCTCAACACCTTTTCCTATCACCTGACGCCCGGTGGCTGGGCCTTCGATTCCGGCGCGCGCGCCGCCGGCTGCGCGGTCATCCCCGCCGGCCCCGGCAATACCGATCACCAGCTCGACCTGATCGAGGCCTATCGGCCGGTCGCCTATACCGGCGTCCCGGATTTCCTGAAGATCCTGATCGACACCGCCAAGGCGAAGGGACGCGACGTCTCCTCGATCACCAAGGCGCTGGTCTCGGGCGCCGCCTTCCCGCCGTCGCTGCAGCAGGAAATCGGCGGCCACGGCATCGCCGCCTACCAGGCCTATGCGGTCGCCGAATGCGGCCCGATCGCCTATGAGACCGAGGCCCGCGAGGGCATGGTGCTGAACGAGGACATCATCCTGGAGGTCGTGCGCCCCGGCACCGGCGATCCGGTTCGCGAGGGCGAGGTCGGCGAGGTCGTGGTCACCGTGCTCGACATCCATCACCCGCTGATCCGGCTGGCGGTCGGCGATCTCACCGCCGTCCTGCCGGGCATCTCGCCCTGCGGGCGCACCAATGCCCGCATCAAGGGCTGGCTCGGCCGCGCCGACCAGACCGCCAAGGTGAAGGGCATGTTCGTCCGCCCCGAGCAGGTGGCGGAAGTGGTCCGGCGCCATTCCGAAATCGCCCGGGCGCGCCTGGTGGTGGCCCGCAACGGCGAGACCGACACCATGACGCTGCAGGTCGAGACCCGGGCGAAATCCGCCGAATTCCTGGCCGCCGTCGGCGAGACGGTTCAGGCGGTGACCAAGCTGAAGGGCGCCGTGACGCCGGTGGCGCCCGGCAGCCTGCCCAATGACGGCAAGGTCATCGAGGATACCAGGCCGGTCGGCTGAGCCGGCCGGACCGCCGCGATCACCCTCATCGCGGCGGCTCAGTCCGTCAGCGCAGCAGCGCCGCGTAGCGGTCGCGATAGGCGATCAGCAGCAGGCCGGTCACCACCGCGAGGATCACCGCCACCGGCAGGCCGCCCGGATTGAGCACCAGGTGGAAGGCGATGATCACGGTGATGATCGGCAGCAGCAGCGCCACGCCCAGCGCCGGCGCGCGATTGCTCAGCAGCATGGCGGCGCCGATCAGATCGATCGACTTCATCAGCGGCCAGAAGAAGCCGGAGGCCTTCAGGGCCTGTTCGAAGGCAAGGCCCGCGGGCGCTGTCGGCGGGTTGATATAATTGGTTCCGGTAAAGACCAGCAGCAGTCCGTCGATGCCGCTCACCAGGAACAGCAGTCCCAGCAGGATCCGCGGGATGTCTACGAGAATAATTCTGATCATGTTCAGTCCAACAATGCCTCGGTCGCCCCGATCACGCGCGTCGATGCCGGGCCAACGTATCGGTTTGACCGCGCCGGGGGCCGTCGATCGTTTCGACCGCGTATGTCATGCTTCCCTGGAAGGCTCCGGGCCGGCCTAAAGCCAGCCCATCAGCTCGCGCTCGACCACGCTGGTGATCACGTCCATGCCGAGATCGGAATCGTTGAGGCACGGGATATAGCTGAACTTTTCGCCGCCATTGGCCTCGAAAATATGCCGGTTCTCGCCGTTCAGCTCCTCCAGCGTCTCCAGGCAATCCGCCGAAAAGCCCGGCGCCAGGATGGCCATCGACTTGACGCCGCGCTTGGCCAGCGCCTCCACCGTCTTGTCGGTATAGGGCTTGATCCATTCGTCCGGCCCGAAGCGCGACTGGAAGGTCATCATCAGCCGCTCCGGCGCCATGCCGAGCTTTTCGCGCAGCAGCCGCCAGGTCTTGTGGCAGTGGCAATAATAGGGGTCGCCCGCCTCGATATATTTCTGCGGCACACCGTGGAACGAGGCGAGGATGACCTCCGGCTCATGGTCGAGCCCGGCGAGATGGGTGCGGATCGATTGGGCGAGTGCGTCGATATAGGCCGGCTCGTCATGATAGGGCGGCGCGATCCGCACCGTCGGCTGCCAGCGCATGTCCATCAGCGCGCGGAACAGGTGGTCATTGGCGGTCGCCACCGTCGCCGCGGCATATTGCGGATAAAGCGAGACCGCGAGGATGCGGTCGCAGCCCGCCTTCAGCAGCCGCTCGACCGCCGGCTTGATCGCCGGATTGCCGTAGCGCATGGCCCAATCGACGACCACCTTGTCGCTTTTCGCGGCGAGCCGGCCACCGAGCTTTTCGGCCTGGCTGCGGGTGATCGTCTTGAGGAAGCTCTCGTCCAGCTCCTTGTTCCAGATCGTCGCATAGTCCCGGCCCTTCTTCTGCGGGCGGGTCTGCAGGATGATCAGGTTGAGGATCGGCCACCAGATGGCGCGCGCGGTCTCGATCACCCGGCGGTCGGACAGGAATTCCTTGAGATAGCGCCGCATCGACCAATAGTCGGTGCCATCGGGCGTACCCAGATTCATCACCAGCACCCCGATCTTGCCGGCTTTCACCGGGACATGATCGGGGGGGAGTTTCATTTCAGGCATCGGGAGCTCGCGATCGACAAGCGGAATGGCGCGGGTGATACGCCGGAATTGGAAACGTTGAAAGCTGATAAGCCGTCGCGGGCCGGCCGCAGGTCGATCAGGCCCGGGCCTTGACCGCTGCCGTCAGCGCCAAAGCGAGCCCGGCGGTCGCACCGATGGTTCCCGCGGCATTGAGTGCCAGCGCCGAGCCGAACAGCGCCGGCCCGAGCACGGCCGCGGCATAACCGATCAGGACCGAGGCGAAGGCGATCACCAGCGACAGCCCGATCTGGCGGGACAGTCTCGTGGTCATCAGCCGGGCGGTCGCCGCCGGGCAGACGATCATCGCGACCGCCAGCACCACGCCGACCGACTGGAAGGCGGCGGTGCAGGCGAGCGCGGTCGCGGTCAGGAGCGCCGCCTCCAACGCGCCGATCGGCAAACCCGCCGCGCGCGCGAAGACCGGATCGAAAGCGATCAAGGCCAGTTCCTTGTGGAAGGTCACCAGGATCGCCGTCACCAGCGCCAGGACCAAAGCGAGTTCGCCGACCACCCCAGGCAGCTGGCCGAGCAGGGCCAGCGGCGACGCCGCGTCGGCACCCTCGGCGGTCACCCAGATCAGCCCTTCCAGATGACCGGTCACCACGTGGTGGATATCGAAGGCGGTACGGGCGAGCCCGGTCCATTCCAGGAGCAGGATGCCGAAGGCAAAGAAGCTGGTGAACACGATGCCGAGCGCCGCACCCGGCTCGACCCGGCCGACGCGGGTGAGAAAGGCGACGAGGCCGCTCGCCGCGAAGGCCGCGGCCAGGCCGCCGCCGAGAATGACCGGACTGGCGGTCGAGCCGGTGATCACCACCGCGATGACCACGCCGGGCACCACCGCATGGCTCAGCGCATCGGCGGCCATGGCGCGACGGGTGAGAATGAGGAAATTGCCGACCAGCGCGCAGGCGAGCGCCGCGAGCGTCGCCGCCAGCAGCGGCACGAAATCGACCATCCAGAAGCCGGCCATCAGCCCTGCCCCGCGATCAGCCCGCGGGCCCGGCCGAACAGCAGGCTGGAGGCAAAGAGCAGGGCCGCGACCAGCACGATGGCCGGGCCGGTCGGCGTATCCGCCACGACCGCCGAGATGGCGGCCCCCGAAAAGGCCGAGATGGCACCGAAGCCGGCCGCAAGGATCACCACCAGACCGGCCCGGTCGGTCCAGAACCGCGCCGCGGCCGGCGGGATGACGACCAGGGCGACCGACAGCACGAAGCCGGCCACCGGCAGGGCCGCCACCACCACCACGGCGCAGACGAGCGCGACCAGCCCGTCGAGCCGCGCCACCGGCAGGCCGATGGCACGGGCGAAGTCGGCGTCGAACGCCACCGCGCAGAGCTCCTTCAGCACCGCGACCAGGATTGCCAGGACCAGCACCGCCAGCACGGCCATGACCTCGGCCTCGTGCGGCAGCATGCCGGCCGCCGAGCCGAACAGCAATTGCTCCAGTCCGGCCTGGCGGCCGACCGACAGGGTCTGCACGATGGACAAAAGCGCGAGGCCGAGGCCGAAGCCGGCCGCCAGCACCGCGGCGGTCGCGGTGTCCGGGCCGACCTTCGGCCGGCGGCCGAGCCATTCGATGGCGATCAGCGCGGCCAGCGCCGCGAGCCCGGCGCCACCCATCAGCCACAAGGCGTCGCGGGGCGCCCGGCCGAGCGCCGCGGCCAGCAGGAAGGCACCGGCAATGCCGGGCAAGGTCGCATGCGCGACGGCATCCGATACCAGCGCGCGCCGGCGCAGCATGGCGAAGACGCCGGCGGCACCTGCGGCACAGCCGAGGGCTGCCGATCCCAGCATGACCACGGTGGTGTTGAAGCCGGCCTGCAGGCTCACCACGCGCAGGATTTCGGTGATCAATGCGCTCATCGGTCAGGCGGCCAACGGCACGCCATAGGCCCGGGCCAGCACCTGCGGGGTGAAGGCATCAGTGACCGGTCCGGCCGCGACGACCGTCTTGTTCAGCACCAGCACGTCGCGGAACCGGGCGGCGACGGTGCCCAGGTCGTGATGCACGCAGACCACCAGGCGGCCGTCCCGGTCGAGCCCATCGAAAACATCGAGGATAATGCTCTCCGAGGCCGCATCGACCCCCGCCAGCGGCTCGTCGAGAAACAGGATGCGGGCGTCGCGGGCCAGCCCCCGGGCGAGAAAGACGCGCTGCTGCTGGCCGCCCGACATGGCGCCGATCTGTCGGCCGGCCAGGTCCGCCAGCCCGACGCGGTCGAGCAGGTCGAGCGCCCTGTCGCGCCTGATACGGCCATAGGTCCTGAACCAGCCGGTCTCGCGCACCATGCCCTGCAGCACGACGTCGAGCGCGGTTGCCGGAAAGTCCCAATCGACCGAAGCCCGCTGCGGCACATAGGCGGTCAGGTTGCGCGCCTCGTCCATCGCGCGGCCGCCGATACTGACCTGGCCGGTCGACGGCACCAGGCCGAGGATCGCCTTGATCAGGGTCGATTTGCCGGCGCCATTGGGGCCGACCACCGCGACCAGCCCGGTCGCCGGCGCCATCCAGGTGACGTCGGTGAGCGCCGGCACGCCGCGATAGGCGACCGACAGGCCCTCCACCATCAGCCGGTCGGCCAGGCTATCCGGTGTCGGAGGGGTACGCGCCAGCATGGTCATGCCTCAGCCCGCGACGCCGAGGCGCCCGGACATGCCGCGTTCGGGCGCGGTGCCGCCCAGCGCCCGGGCGATTGCCGTGACATTGTGGTCGATCATGCCGAGATAGGTGCCCTCATAAGTGCCCGGCTTGCCCATGGCATCGGAGAACAGTTCCGCTCCGATCGCCACCGTATGGCCACGCCGGGCCGCGCCTTCGATCACCGCGCGGACGTTGCGGTCGGACACCGAACTCTCGACGAAAATGGCCGGGACGCGCCGCGTCACCATCAGCTCGACGGTCGCCTCGATGGATTTCAACCCGGCCTCGCTCTCGGTCGACAGGCCCTGGATGCCGTGCACTTGGAAATCATAAGCCCTGGCGAGATAGCTGAAGGCATCGTGCGCGGTCACCAGGATGCGCCGTTCCGCCGGCACGCTGGACAGGATGCCGCCGGCATAGCTGCCGAGCGACTGAAGTTCGGCGAGCACAGGTGCCAGCCGCGGCGTCACCGGATTGCGATTGGGTCGGCGATGGGTCTCGAGCGCATGGGCCACCGCGCGGACGACCACGATCCACAGCCCCGGATCCATCCAGACATGCGGGTCGGGCTTGTCCGGCACCTCCTGGTCGTTGAGGCGCCGCTCCCGGGGAACGGCATCGGCGGCGAACACGACAGGCCGTTGGCGGCCGATCTGGGCAAAGGTCTCGCGGAACTGCGCCTCCAGGCTGAGGCCATGGGCGATGACCAGATCGGCCGCCGTCAGCTTGACGATATCGGCGCGGGTCGGCCGGTAAAGGTGCGGATCGACCCCCTCGCCCATCAGCGATTCGACCTTGACCGCATCGCCCGCGAGCATGCGCACCGCGTCCGCCAGCATGGCGGTCGTCGCCACCACCGACAGCGGCTGGGCCGCGGCGGCATCCCGCAGACCCAGCGCGAGCGTGGCGACGCCACCGGCAAACACCCGGCGCGAGACGGACGGTATCATGGGTTCACCAGGGCTGATGCGTTGTTGCAAGTCATTCGCAGAAAACTGCGGTGCGAGGCCCGTCCTGTCAAGTTTGTTGCGAAACATTCGCAAAAACCGCCCCGGCCGACGGCCGGAAACACCGGCAACGTCCCCGTGCCATGGCCAGGAAACGATCCAAACGCCATGATTTGCCTGTTGCGATGGTCGATTTGCGACTTGCTGTCGCAGGACGAGCCGCGACCGGCGCGTCGCGCGCCGAAGTCGCGTCGGAGCAATCGACGGCATGCTAAGATTGTGCTCCGAGGCCCGCCACCCTACCTTCGCATTCCCTCGTCGGAGACCCACCATGTTTCCATTCGCCGGCAGCGACGCCGCACTTGTCGCCCTCGTCCTCCTCGCCATCATCATCATCTTCTCGGGCGTCAAGACGGTTCCGCAGGGCTACCAATGGACGGTGGAGCGCTTCGGCCGCTACGTCCGCACGCTGCGGCCGGGCCTGTCGCTGATCGTGCCGTTCATCGACCGCATCGGTCACAAGGTGAACGTCATGGAGCAGGTGCTCGACGTGCCGAGCCAGGAGGTCATCACCAAGGACAATGCCAAGGTGACGGTCGACGGCATCGCCTTCTTCCAGTCGCTGGACCCGGCCAAGACCAGCTACGAGATCACCAATCTCAACCTCGCTCTGCTCAACCTGGCGATGACCAATATCCGCACCGTCATGGGCTCGATGGACCTCGACGCGCTGCTGTCGCATCGCGACGAGATCAATGAGCGGCTGCTGCGCGTGGTCGACCAGGCGGCCTCGCCCTGGGGCGTCAAGGTCAACCGCATCGAGATCAAGGACATCGTGCCGCCGGCCGACCTGGTCTCGGCCATGGGCCGGCAGATGAAGGCCGAGCGCGAGAAGCGCGCGGTGATCCTGGAGGCGGAAGGCCAGCGCCAGTCCGAGATCCTGCGCGCCGAGGGCCAGAAGCAGTCGCAGATCCTGGAGGCCGAGGGCCGGCGCGAGGCGGCCTTCCGCGATGCCGAGGCGCGCGAGCGCCAAGCCGCCGCCGAAGCCAAGGCGACCGAAGTGCTGTCGGCCGCGATCGCCGGCGGCAATTCGCTGTCGGTCAACTATTTCGTCGCCGAGAAATATCTGAAGGCGCTGGAAGCCATGGCCCAGTCGCCCAATCAGAAGGTGCTGATCATGCCGGTGGAGACCACCCAGATCCTGGGCTCGCTCGCCGGCATCAGCGAGATCGCCAAGGCCGCCTTCGGGACCGATGCGCCGGCTCTGGCCAGGCCCGTCGTGCGCGGCAGCGTGCCGCCGGCCGGCGGCAACTGAGGCGGCCGCCATGATCGTCAACGGCTTTGCTTCGCTCGGCGCCTGGGGCTGGATCGTCTTCGCGGCGATCCTGCTGGTCGCCGAGATCTTCGCGCCCGGCTATTTCCTGATCTGGATCGGCGCCGCCGCGGCGGTCACCGGCGTGATCTTCCTGTTCGTCCCCGACGCCGCCTGGCAGATCCAGACCGGCGTCTTCGCCGCGCTGGCGCTGGCCAGTGTCATCGCCTGGTCGCGCCTGGTCTGGCGGCACAAGGACGAAACGACCGACCAGCCGCTCCTGAACCTGCGCTCGGAGGCCATTGTCGGTCGTGAATTCGTCATCGACGAGCCGATCCAGGCCGGCCGCGGCCGCGTCCGCATCGCCGACACGGTCTGGGCCGTCACGGGGCCGGACTGCACGTCCGGCACCCGCATCAAGGTCAAGCGCATCGACGGCACGGTCCTGGTCGTCGAGCCGGCGTGAGCCTCAGCCTTTCGGCGGCCAGGGCGTCTCGGCCACCGGCGTCAGCGGCCCCTTGCCGTCGATGAAGGAGACGAGATTGTCGACCACCAGCTGCGCCATGGCGCGGCGCGTATAGACCGAGCCCGAGCCGACATGCGGGAACAGCACGATGTGATCCATCGCGATCAGTTCCGCCGGCACGCGCGGCTCGTCCTCGAAGACGTCGAGGCCGGCCGATTTGATGGTCTTGGCCTGCAAGGCCGCGATCAGCGCCTGTTCGTCGACCACCGAGCCGCGGCCGACATTGATCAGCACGCCGTCCGCGCCGAGCGCCGCCAGCACCTCGGCATTGACGATCTTGTTGGTGGCTTCGCCGCCGGGCGCCACGATCAGCAGGACATTGACGTCCCGGGCCATGCCGACGAGCGTCGGGTAATAGCGATAGGCGACGTCCTTCTGCTCGCTGCGGCCGTGATAGACCACCGGCACGCCGAAGGCCTCGAGGCGCCGGGCGATCGCCTTGCCGATCCGGCCGAGGCCGAGAATGCCGACCTTGCGGTCGCGCAGCGTGCCGGTCAGCGGATAGGACTTCTCCAGCCATTTGCCGGCCCGCACATAGCGGTCGTTCTGCGGGAATTCGCGCACCGTCGAGAGCAGCAGGCCGAGCGCGGTGTCGGCGACCTCCTCGTTCAGCACGTCGGGCGTATTGGTCACCACGATGCCGTGCTGGCCGGCCCAGTTCGCGTCGACCGCGTCGTAGCCGACGCCGAAGCTGCCGATGATCTTGAGCCCGGGCAGCCGGCTCATCAGTGCGGCATCGGTCGGCGAATGGTTGCCGGTGGCGATCGCCACGATGCGCGGCGCGACCTCGGTCAGCATCGCGTCCTTGTCGGCGGCTTCCCACAGCTTGTGCACGGTGAAGCGCTGCGCCAGGCCCTCCTGGACCAAGGGCATCATCGGTCCGGTCATCAGAAGATCCGGCTTGGTCATGGCTTAACTCCCTGCTGCGGCGCGCGAATTGTCATGGCCGCGCCACATTTCAAACGATTGAAACTATCCGGATCGGCGCTGTGATCACACTTGATTTCGCAAATTCCAGCGTGCCACACTGCCCCCCGACGACAACACTTGCCGCGTCCGGCCACACCCGACCGGATCAGAGAGCCCAGGTCAAGGGCCGGAGCGCGAGGACACGGGCCGACCGCCCAGGGAGGATCATCAATGGCATCCGTCGATATCCGCGACGTGCGGAAGGCTTTCGGCTCGACACCGATCATTCATGGCGTTTCGGTGCCGATCACCGACGGCGAATTCGTCGTACTCGTGGGGCCGTCGGGTTGCGGCAAGTCGACCTTGCTTCGGATGATCGCCGGGCTCGAGAACATCACCGGCGGCGAGATCGCCATTGGCGACCGGGTGGTCAATGACGTGCCGCCGAAAGAGCGCGACATCGCCATGGTGTTCCAGAATTACGCGCTCTATCCGCACATGACGGTGGCCGACAATATGGGCTTCTCGCTGAAGCTCCGCAAAGCCGCCAAATCGGAGATCGACCTCAAGGTGAAGCGCGCCGCCGAGATCCTCAATCTCGGCGCCCTGCTCGAGCGCTACCCCAGGCAATTGTCCGGCGGCCAGCGCCAGCGCGTCGCCATGGGCCGCGCCATCGTGCGCGATCCGCAGGTGTTCCTGTTCGACGAGCCCCTGTCCAATCTCGACGCCAAGCTGCGCGTCGCCATGCGCACCGAGATCAAGGAGCTGCACCAGCGGCTGAAGACCACGACCGTCTATGTCACCCACGACCAGATCGAGGCCATGACCATGGCCGACAAGATCGTCGTGATGCATGACGGCATCGTCGAGCAGATGGGCGCCCCGCTCGATCTCTACGACAATCCCCGCAACATGTTCGTCGCCGGCTTCATCGGTTCGCCGGCGATGAATTTCCTGCGCGGCAAGATCGAGGGCGGCAGTTTCGTCCTGCAGGGCGGCGCACGCCTGCCGATCGGCAAGCTGCCGGCCGGCATCGGCGACCGGCCGGCGGTCTATGGGATCCGGCCCGAACATTTCCTGCTCGACGAAGCCGGCGCGGAGGCCGAGATCGTCGTGGTCGAGCCGACCGGCTCGGAGATCCAGGTCGTCGCCAAACTCGGCGGGCAGGATGTCACCGCGGTGTTCCGCGAACGGCACGACTTCAAGCCGGGCGACCGGGTCAAGCTCGGCACCGATCCGCGCGTGACCCATCTGTTCGACGCCGATTCCGGCCAGAGCCTCAGCTTTTCCTAAAGGGCGCGCGGCACGCGCGACCCAAGCGGGATCAACCCGCCAACCACACCGGCGAAGCACGCATCAGACGTGCTCCGGCTCAATCCATGGGAGGATCAAATGACCAACTTCACTCGCCGCACCCTCGTCAAGGGCGCCGCCGCGGCCGGCGCGCTGAGCGCTTCCGGGGCCACCGAATGGGCCAAGGCCTGGGCCCAGGCCTCACCCTTCAAGCCTGAAGCCAATGCGGCGATCAGCGTGCTGCGCTGGCGTCGTTTCGTCGAAGCCGAGGATGCTCAGTTCAACAAGATGGTCGCCGCCTTCACCCAGGCCACCGGCGTTAAGGTGACCTTGGCCAGCGAGAGCTTCGACGACCTGCAGCCGAAAGCATCGGTTGCCGCCAATACCGGCGCCGGGCCGGACATCTTCTGGGGCCTCTATTCGCTGCCGCACCTGTTCCCGCAGCGCTGCGTCGAGGTCACCGACGTCGCCGACTATCTCGGCAAGAAATATGGCGGCTGGGTGCCGCTCGCCGAAGCCTATGGCAAGCTCGGCAACAAGTGGATCTCGATCCCCGTCGCGGTCAATGGCGGCTATATCAACTACCGCATATCCGCCATCAAGGCCGCCGGCTTCAACGAGGTCCCGGGCGACAATGCCGGCTTCCTCGAACTGTGCAAGGCCCTGAAGGCCAAGGGCACGCCGTCGGGCTTCCCACTCGGCCGCGCCACCGGTGACGGCAATGCCTTTGCCCATTGGCTGCTCTGGTCGCACGGCGCCTATCAGGTCGACGACAAGGAAAAGATCACCATCAACTCGCCGGAGACCGTCGCGGCGCTGCGTTATGCCAAGCAGCTCTACGAAACCTTCATCCCCGGCACGGCCGCCTGGAACGACGCGAGCAACAACCGCGCCTATCTCTCCGGCGAAATCGCCCTGACCGCCAACGGCATCTCGATCTACGCCGCGGCGAAGATCTCGCCGGACGCCAAGCAGCGCGAAATCGCCGCCGATACCGACCACGCCTTCTGGCCGGTCGGCCCGGTCGGCAAGCCCGCCGAGATCCAGCTCGCCTTCCCCATGCTGGCGATGAACTACACGCGCTATCCCCAGGCCTGCAAAGCCTTCATGGCCTTCATCCTGGAAGCCGAGCAGTTCAATCCTTGGCTGGAGGCGGCCGGCGGCTACCTCACGCATATGCTCAATGCCTATGACAACAACCCGGTCTGGACCACCGACCCGAAGACCCGCGTGTTCCGCGAATCGGCCAAGCGCAGCCTGGTCGCCGGCGCGCGCGGACCGCTGAACGAAAAGGCGGCGACCGCCACGGCCGACTTCATCGTGGTCGACCTGTTCGCCAATTTCTGCACGGGCAAGGAAACCGAGGCCGGCGCCATCGCGCTCGCCGAACGTCAGCTGCGACGCATCTATCGCTGACCTCGCCTCCTTCGCCGGCCTGGTGGAGGCGGCCTCGCGCCGCCTCCCTTTGCCGATCCCGATGGGAGGCGGCCGGTCTCGACTGCCTCCCGTGTCCCCTGCCGGAGTTTCCTGATGGCCGATGCCGCTCTCGCCAACTCGACCGCCAAGGCCCCGCGGCGCGACGTCTCGGCGTGGGACCAGCTGAAACGCAACCGCAACTGGCTCGGCGCATGGTTCATGATGCCGGCCATCGCGTTTCTCGTGCTTTTCCTGGTCTACCCGCTGGGCAAGGGCATCTGGATCAGTTTCACCGATGCCAAGATCGGCCGGACCGGAAATTTCATCGGCCTGGAGAACTACGAATGGCTGATGGGCGACACGGATTTCATCCGGGCGCTCATCTTCACCATCGTCTTCACCTTCATCGCATCGGCGATCAAGTTCGCGGTCGGGCTCTATCTCGCTTTGCTGCTCAACAACAACCTGCCGTTCAAGGCGCTGATCCGCTCGGTGGTGCTGATCCCCTTCATCGTCCCGACCGTGCTCTCGGCGGTGGCCTTCTGGTGGATCTTCGACACCCAGTTCTCGGTCATCACCTGGGCGCTGGTCAAAGTCGGCCTCTTGCCCAAGGGCGGTGTGATCAACTGGCTCGGCGACCCCTTCCTCGCCCAGTGCTCGGTGATCTTCGCCAATATCTGGCGCGGCATTCCCTTCGTCGCCATCACGCTGCTCGCCGGCCTCCAGACGGTCTCGCCCTCGCTCTATGAGGCGGCGACGCTGGACGGCGCGTCCAAATGGCAGATCTTCCGCCACATCACCTATCCGCTGCTGACCCCGATCATCGCCGTCGTGATGACCTTCTCGGTGCTGTTCACCTTCACCGACTTTCAGCTGATCTGGGCGATGACGCGCGGCGGGCCGGTCAATGCCACCCACCTGATGGCGACCCTGTCCTATCAGCGCGGCATTCTCGGCGGCAATCTCGGCGAGGGCGCGGCGATCGCGACCGCGATGATCCCGTTCCTGCTCGCCACCATCATGCTCTCCTGGTTCGGCCTGCAGCGCCGCAAGTGGCAGGCGGGAGAGAACAATGACTGATCATCGCGCGCCGCCATTGCCGGCCGGGACGCGGTTCACCCTCGACCGATCCGTCGACATGCCGGCCTGCGGCCAACAACGATCGAGCGGGAGAACGCCATGACCGCCACAGCCCCCCAGACGACCCCGGTCCGCGCATCGGCCATCGCCGCGCCCGACAGCTCCGAGGGCATGAGCTATCTGGAGAACCTGCCGCGCAAGGTGGTGACGGTCTATCTGCCGCTGATCGTCATCATGATCGTGCTGCTGTTTCCGTTCTACTGGATGGTGATCACCTCGATCAAACCGGACCAGCAGCTGCTCGACCTGCAGACGAGCAACCCCTTGTGGGTGACCGAGCCGACGCTGCGCCATGTCCACAAGCTGCTGTTCGATTCGAACTATCCGACCTGGCTGTGGAACACCATGCTGGTCGCCGTCTGCGCCACCTTCCTGTCGATCTTCGCTTCCGTGCTGGCGGCCTACGCCATCGTGCGCATCCGTTACAAAGGGGCGCAAACGGTCGGCGGGCTGATCTTCCTTGCCTATCTCGTGCCGCCGTCGATCCTGTTCATCCCGCTATCGACCATCATCTACGCCTATGGGCTTTTCGATACGCCCTTCGCGCTGATCCTGACCTATCCGACCATTCTGATCCCGTTCTGCACCTGGCTGCTGATGGGCTACTTCAAGACCATTCCCTACGAGCTCGAGGAATGCGCGCTGGTCGACGGCGCCAGCCGCTGGCAGATCCTGGTCAAGATCATCCTGCCGCTGGCCGTGCCCGGCCTGATCTCGGCCTTCATCTTCGCCTTCACCCTGTGCTGGAACGAATTCGTCTATGCGCTGACCTTCATCTCGTCGAACCACAACAAGACCGTGCCGGTGGCGATCATCTCCGAATTCGTCGACGGCGACGTGTTCCGCTGGGGTTCGCTGATGGCCGGCGCGCTGGTCGGCTCGCTGCCGCTGGTCATTCTCTACGCCTTCTTCGTCGAGCATTATGTGTCGGCCATGACCGGCGCCGTAAAGGAATAAGCCCTTGTCCAGCATCGCATTCGCCGGCCTCGGCGCCATGGGCCGCCCCATGGCGGCCAATCTGATCAAGGCCGGCCACCAGCTCCGCGGCTTCGATCTCAATCCGGCGGCGCTCGCCTGGCTCGAGAGCCAGGGTGGCCAATCCTGCCCGAGCGCCTCGGAGGCGGCCGCGGGCGCCGATGCGCTGGTGCTGATGGTGGTCAATGCCGACCAGGCCGAGGCCGTGCTGTTCGAGGCCGGCGCGCTCGACGCCCTGAGCCCGCGCGCTCTGGTGATTCTCTGCGCCACCTGTCCGCCGGCCCGCGCCGCGGCGATCGGCGCCCGGGTCGAGGCGAGTCAGCGCCGTTTCATCGACGCTCCGGTCTCGGGCGGCGTGGTCGGTGCCGAAGCCGGCTCGCTCACCATCATGGCGGCCGCGCCCCAGGCCGACTACGAGGCCGCGGAGCCGCTGCTGAAGGCCATGGGCTCCAGGCTCTACCATGTCGGCCAGAAGGCCGGCGACGGCGCCATGGTCAAGACCATCAACCAATTGCTCTGCGGCGTGCATATCGCGGCCGCCGCGGAAGCCCTGGCGCTCGGCGAGCGCGCCGGCCTCGATACCGGCCTGCTGCTCGAGATCTTCGGCTCGAGCGCGGCGGGAAGCTGGATGCTCAACAATCGCGGCCCGCGCATGCTGATGGACGATCCGCCGGTCACCTCGGCGGTCGATATTTTCGTCAAGGATCTCGGCATCGTGCTCGATGCCGGCCACTCCACCCGCGCGCCCTTGTTCCTGGCCGCCGCCGCCCACCAGCTGTTCCTGGCGGCCTCCGGCATGGGCCTCGGCAAGGCCGACGACGCGCTGGTCATCGAGGCCTATCGGGCCATGGCGCCCAAGGCCGCCGGGACGCCTCGAGGCTGAGCGCGTCCCGGAACTGGCGGCGCCGGGCCGGCGCCGTCAGACCTCACCCTCGTCATCATCGTCGTCGCCGCCCAGATGCTCGTGCGGCTGCAGCGTCTTCTCGATCCGGCGAAGCAATTTCCTGAGCCGTTTCACATCCTTGCTGTCGAGATCGGCCAGCATCTCGTCCTCGGCGGCGAACCAGAGATCGTCGAGCGCCAGCGCCTTGGCCCGGCCGGCATCGGTGAGACCGACCCGCACCAGCCGCCCGTCGCCGTCGCTGGTCTTGCGCTCGACCAGCGCCTGGACATGCAGCCGACCAACCGTCTTGGACGCGGTCGGCGGCCTGACGCGCAGCGTCGTGGCGAGATCGCCCATGGTCATGTCGCCGGCATCCGCCAGGATCTTCAGCACCTGCTCCTGGCCCGGATAGAGCCCGAGCGTCGTCAATTTGCGAGCGACCAGCGCTCGATGGACCCGGGCGGCATGTTGAACATGCGCGCCGATGGTCTTGCGGTAAGGTTCTCGCGTCGGCCGTTCGGCCTCCTTCGCGCGCGTCATGCCTATCCCCCTGATGCGGCACCGGCGAGGGGCTGATGGTCAGCCCTGCGCGGCCTCGTGACAGCCGCAACGTCGCGACCGCCGCATATTCCTCTCGGCAACGTGACAACATCGTGACCAAGGCAGCCGGCTCACAAGCCGGCGATCCGATCGCGGACCCTGGCGAGGAAGGCGGCGCGGGTTTCCGGCGTCGAGCGGTTCATGTCGTAATGGGCGAGATAGCTCACCGCCGATGTCGTGCGGGTGACGCCGCGGAGCGACCGCGTGCAGAATTTGCGCGGCGGATTGCCGAGCAGGAAGGCCTTGATCCAGGTCGCGCCATAGGTGGTGACCACGGCCACCTTCTTGATATTGGTGAGCTGGCCGCGCGCCTTGCCGTCGACCATGCCGAACGACACGCCGGGCAGGAAGACCCGGTCGAGAAAGCCCTTGAGCATGGCCGGCAGGCCGAAATTCCACACCGGGAAGACCAGCACCAGGGCCTCGGCCGCGCGCAGCCTTTCGACATAACCGCTGACCGGCAGGATATTGCTTTCCAGGTCATGATAGCCGGCGCGTTCGGCGCGCGTCAGGACCGGATCGAAACCCTCGGCATAGAGATCGCAGTCGTCGACCTCATGGCCCTTGGCGGTGAGCGTCTCGACCACGGCGCGATGCAGGGCGGCGCCGTAGCTTTCCGGATTGGGGTGGCAGTAGAGCACGAGAACTTTCATGGAGCATCCGCGGCGCGATTCGGCACATCCCCATGATCGTCGCCGGCGTGGCGTTTCGCTACCGCCCGCCGCCGCTCATACCGGGCATTTCACTCGGCGACACCGGCCTCGGCCAGGCTCTTGAACAGGAAATGCTTGCCCGAGCGGTAATCGTAGCTCGGATCCTCCCAGGCGATCATCTTGCCGGGATTGAGCAGGCCCTTGGGATCGGCCTCCTTCTTGAAGGCGAGCTGGACCTCGTCGGTCTGCTTCATGCCGCCTTCCTCCAGCGTGTAGCGATGCGGATTGAACACCGGCGCGCCCATCTCCTCGTGAATGGCGACGATCTCGTCGAGCCGTTCCTCGGTGGTGAAGCGCACCATGGGCAGGCCGAAACAGGTCACTTTGCCGTCGAAACGAACGAATTCGAGGTGGCCGATCACCTCGTCGCCGAACCGCTCCTGCAACTTGCTGGCGAGCGCCACCTGGTCGGGGAACGGATAGAGCGTCTGCAGATAGGTGATTGCCGGGTCGATGCGCAGCGCCCTGAGCGTGGTGTGGTTCCAGGTCAGCTCGAAACCCGGCGGCAGGCGCTTCCGGTCGTCCTCGCCGATCTTGTCGGAGCGGAACATCACCTCGGCGCGGGCCCGGCCGGCGAGGGCGAGCGTCGCATCGACGGCGAAATCGGCGATCATCGCGATCACCACATGGCTGTCGTGGTGGAGATATTGCTGGTGGCGCAGGAAATAGCTGTGCGGCGCCGGCGCTGCGACCACCGAGATGTTTTTCTTGGCGATGCCGTCCTGCTCGCCCAGCGCATTGGCGAAACCGGCGGCGCGCTCGAACGTATCGAAGCCGAAGATCAGGTCGACCCAGGGATAGGCGGGCCCGAGCGGCATCTCGACCTCGGTGATGATGCCGTTGGTGCCATAGGCATGCGCCACCTTGTTGAGGTCGTCGCCCGCGATCTCCAGCACGCGCGGCTCGGCCTCCATGGTCACGACCTTGAGCCGGATCACATTGCCGGCGTCACGCAGGCCACCCCAGGTGATCGAGCCGACGCCGCCCGATCCCCCGGCGATGAAACCGCCGACGGAGGCGGTCGCATAGGTCGAGGGATGCATGCGGATTTCCTGGGACTGGCCGCGTGCCAGCTTGTCGATATCGGCGATGACGGCACCGGCCTCGGCGACGAAACGCCCCGGCTGCACGGCGATCACCGTGTTGAGCCCGGACATGTCGAGCACGATGCCGCCGGACAGCGGCATGGCCTGGCCGTAATTGCCGGTGCCGGTGCCGCGCGGCGTCACCGGAATGCCCATTTCGTAAGCCGCCGCCAGGCTGCGCACGACCTCCGCCTCGTTCGCCGGCGACACGATGATATCGCCGACCACATGGTCGAGCTGCCGCTTCAGGGTCGGCGAGTACCAGTAGAAGTCGCGGCTCTTCTGCTTCACCAGCGCCGGGTTTTCTTCGGTCTTGATGCCGCCCAGGCGATCCTTCAGCCCGGCGATGTCGTAGGTCGTCATGAGATCAACTCCACAGCACGTCGAGGTCGCGATAATCCGGCAGCGTCGTATCGATGGCCCGGCCGGCCCGCAGCACAGTGCGGTCCGACTGCGGCCGCGCCAAGAGCTCGGTCCAGGTCCGGCCGCGGAACAGCACGAGATCGGCCGCAAGGCCGGCGCCGATCATCCCCCGGCCGGAAAACCCGCAAGCCTCGGCCGGGGTTCCCGTGACGCTGAGCGGCCAGTCGCCGACCGGATGGTCGAAATGCAGGATGCGGGTCGCCGCCCGGTAGACCTCCAGCACGTCGAGGTCGCCATAGGCGTAGAAGGGGTCGCGGGTATTGTCGGAGGCGACCATGACCGGCGTGCCGCGCTCCTTCATCTCGTGCAGCAGCGTAACCCCGCGCCGGCGCGGCGTGCGCCCGAGGCTGCGGTCCTGCAGGTACATGTTGCACATCGGCAGCGACACCACGGCGATGCCGGCCTTGGCGACCAGGTCCAGCGTGTGCCGGGCCTCGTCGTCGGCCTGGGTCGACAGCGAGCAGCAATGGCCGACCACGATCCGGCCATTGCCGTTTTCGGCCCAGCCGAAATGCAATGCGGCCTCGGCGATCAGGCGCAGCGAATGGGCGCCCGGATCGAGTGTCTCGTCGACATGGAAGTCGAGCCTGAAGCCCTGGGCAAGCGCCGTGGAGAACAGCTGCGTCAGCCCCTCCGGCAAATTCGGCGACATATAGGTGACCGCGCCGAGCCCGCCGCCGAAACGCTTCAGCGCGCCGGTGATCTTGTCGAGATAGCCGTCCTCCACCACCACGTCGATGCCGCAGAGCGAGGAGGCCTGCAGATCGATTCGGCCCTGCCATTCCGAACGGAGCTCGGCGAAGAGCGGCCAGGAAATGTCGATCTGGGCGGGCAGCGAATCGATATGGGTGCGAATCGCCGCCGTGCCGTGGGCATAAGCCGCCTTCAGCGCGAAATTCATCCGCGTGCGCACGTCGTTCGCCGACCAGTGGGCCGCCCGGTCGGCCGCCACCGCGGCGAGTGCGCCGGGAAAGGTGCCGTCCGGATTGGCGGCGCGCGGCCAGATATGGCCCTTGTCGAGATGGGTATGGCTGTCGACGAAACAGGGAAACACCATGGACCGGTCGAGATCGACCGCGGCGACCTCGGTGGCGCCCGGCGCGGTGACCGCTTCGATCCGGCCATCGGCGATGACGATATCGGCGCCAACCAGCCCGTCGCCATCAGCGGGCGCGACGCCGCCGTGAACCAGCGCCGCCGGTACCGTCGCATTGGCCAGGCGATAGCGGCCGTCGTCGGGAAGGCGTACAAATCCATGGCCCATCGTGGTCTCCTGCGCGCATGCCCTTTGCGTGGCCCGGTCCGGGCGCTGCAATAGACCACGAGGGCCGCGCGGGATGCCAGTGCCGCTAGGGGATGACGATGCCGCACCGCGCCGGCCCTGGGCCCGTGGCGCGAGGTTTTCCGGGCTTTCTGCGCACCGGCCGCTCCAGGAAAACCGCCGGAGAAATCCACAAGATCGCGACGCCGCGAAAAAAGTGTCACGGGACCATTGCAATCCTCGGCGTCCTTTGGCATAGAACCGCCCTCTTCGATGCTTCGGCGGTCGAGAGACAAGTTGATGCGGGAGTAGCTCAGGGGTAGAGCACAACCTTGCCAAGGTTGGGGTCGAGGGTTCGAATCCCTTCTCCCGCTCCAATTTGTCTCTTCATAGCCGCCGCCCGAACTTCCGGAGAATTCCCATGACATTCGGATCCGTGAAGTCGTTCATGCGGGCTATCGACATCGATTTCCTGCGTGTCGACGGCGCCGCTGAAACCGCCCGTTTCTTCGTGCCGAACCCCGGCCGCCGCATCGAGATCGCGCCGCGCGGCGTCACCGTGACCCGCCGCACCGTCAAGCCGCGCACCCGCGTCAAGCGCTTCATCCGCATTTCCTGAAGCGGATTTCGGCGGGGCTGAAGCCCTCCTCTCGATAGTACCGAAATACCACACAACCGCCGTGGTTACATCGCGGTTACAAGCTCCGTCGCGACTGCCTTTATGAAGTCGTGGTGTCGAGCCCATTCGCACCCGTGGATCAGGATGCGCTCCGTTCAGCTTCCCGCATCAGCTCATAGGGATCGACCAAGATCGCGCGACTGAACTCAATCAGCTCAGCTGCATCGAGACGCCGCTCCCCCAATTCAACTTTCGATACGAAGGTCTGCCGCTGGCCAACGCGCTTGCCCAGCTCGGTCTGTGTGATGCCGGCATCCTTCCGAGCCTGAACCAGAAGCTCGATCATTCGCCGATAGAGTTCTGAGCGGATGGACGTCAAAGCAGGCGCGCCGGTTGGAAGACCAGCGCACCAAAGAAACCCGAATTCAGAGTACCCCAAAATCGGGTATTCCGACATGCTGTCCCGATCAGGCGGTTTGATTCGGGGCGGCGATGAAGGAGCAGTATGTCGGGGACATCAACGATTACCGGAAGTACGCGCTTCTAAGGGCGCTGTCCGCCAAAGGCCAAGTCCGTGTCGGCGTCTGTTGGATGCTCACACCACCCGACGGACGACCCGATGGAAACAAGCTCAGCTATCTCCGACAGCCCCAACGCTACCGGCTCCATGATCCCGAATTATTCGACATTCTTGTAGGCGCCGGTGCCGAGCCCGATCGGCGGCGATTGAGCGCGATTGAGGAAAGCGGCGTCATCCGGAACGCCCACTACTTCAATGCGATCCTCTCCGACACGGCGATCGAGCGGGCTCGCTTCATAAGCGAATGTCGCCGCGAATTCGCCGATACCGACCTCGTTTTCTTTGACCCCGACAACGGCATCGAGATCGCTTCACTGCCCAAGGGGCGGAAGAACTCATCGAAATACGTCTATCTGGACGAGATCGGCACCTTCTATGCGACGGGCAAGTCGGTGCTCGTTTATCAGCATTTCCCAAGGATCGAGCGCGAGCAATTCATCGCAAGCTGCGCTCACGGGCTGCGTTCAGTGGCTCACGACGCCCACATCTGGGCCTATCGCACGAAGCACGTGGTGTTCCTGGCGCTGATCAACCCCGCCGCAGGCCCGGCAACTGAGGCTGCCGCACGGCACGCGGCTTCCGCCTGGCACCCCGACTTCATCTGGGGCAAGCGACTTTCCGCACCCTGATCGCGGCACGGAAAACGCAGTTAGGCCAAGGGGATATCCGTGTTCCGCCAATAATTGTTGTGCCCGTTTCTGCGTGTTTTGGTCCGAGACCGTCAATGGAGGGAACGAATGACGTCGATCAGATTCTGTCTTCTAGGCCTTGCAGCCTTCGCGCTGTCGGCCTGCCAGACCGCCGAGCAAGCGGCAAGCCGCAACGTTCAAAGCGTTTGCGCCCAAAACGGGTACGGCCCTGGAACGCAGCATCACGATTATTGCGTCCTCTCGCTGACGCCCTATGCGATGCAACTTGAACAGCAGCGCCGCGCGGCGCTGATCGCGAACGGGGTCGCGCTGATCGCAGCGAGCCGGCAGCAGGCTCCCACCCCGGCCGGAGCCACGACCATCGATCCGCCGCGCAACAATCTGGAGAACCGGCCGATCTGGTGCATGCGGAGCAATATCGGCAACAATATCGTCTGCAATTGAGCGCCGGCGTATCCAAGCATATGCCGTTCGGGGTCTTCGCGGTCCCCGGACGGGTCCCCCCAGCAATGGCATTGAATTCGAAGTGGGGGGAGGTCTTGCAATACGGCGCCGAAAGACGGGAGGCTGCGCAAGGCTGAAACGCCAGGCAGGCGGCGGCGCCCGCCGTCGCCAGAGGCGCCCGACCACCGAGGTGGTGGCGCGATCAGCTCGGATCGAAGCAGATGTGAACGTCGGTCTCGCAGACGCCGAACTCTTCAATCGCCCATTCAATGTCGACGACTTCAAGCTCCATCAGATCGGCCGCCCGTTCGATCGGCATTTCGGCCTCGATGTCGGTGCGCTTGTCCCTCAGAATGACACCCATTTCGACAGTCCTCCGCGATCGTTTCATTCGATCACGGCGAAAGGCGCCGCATAATTTATCGGCTCGCAGAGTGACATTGCACCGGAATCAAGGTCACCGGCCTGGCGGCGGGCGCACGGGGACGGCCACAGTGCCGGCCGGCTATGGTGGCCCGTGCCGGTGCCACAGCGGGCGCCGGCGTATGACCGGCGCGGCGGGACGGGGCCCATAGGCACCCGCACTAGGCAGCGCCGCCGTAGGCCCGTTCCAGGGCGTCGACCGCAACTTCACCACCCCGAACGGCCTGGGTGTAGTGGCCAAGCGTCACCGTGGCATTGGCGTGGCCAGCGAGACGCGCGACCAGCCCGACCTCAATGCCCTGCGCCTGCATGGTCGAGATGAACGAGTGACGGGCGCTGTGCGGTGTCACGTAGGGCAGGCCGATCGCCTTGAAGAACGGCACCCAATAACGTTTGCGGAAGTTCTGATAGAGCAACGGTCCGCCGCCGCCGATCCGAGGCCCTGGCCATTCCTGTAGGCGGCCGGGGCCAGGAAACACGCGGTACAACTCCTTGCCCTTGCGGGGGCAGCGAGCACGCCACTCCAGAAGCATTGCGCGCAGCATCTTGGTCATCGGAACCTCCCGGGTGCCGGCTTCCGTCTTGGTCATGTCGGAGAGGTTACCGTCGCGCTCCTGAACCCGGCGAATGCGGATGACGTTGGCGGCGAAGTCGACATCGTCCCAAAGGAGACCCAACTGCTCGCTCGGCCGGGTCCCGACGAGGAATGGGAAGGCGCAATAGACGCCGCGCTCGTGATCCTGGACCGCCGCTTCCAGAGCTTTGGCGATTTGGTCCGGGATCAGAATGGCCTTCTTCACCTTGACGCGGCCACGCCCGAGATTGGTCGGCATGGAAGGAGCACGGACGCCGAAGTCCTCCTCGGCCAAGGCCAAGATCGCCTTCAGATGCGATTTGGCCCGGTTCGCGGTGTAGGCGCCGGAATGCTCGGTGAGGAGACGGTGCCATGACCGGATGCCAGCGGTGGTCAGTTCGGAAAGCTTCACCGCGCCCAGCATCGGCAACAGCGTTGCGTCCTTGGGCGGTTTTCCCGAGGCGGTGAACTCCGCCCGCTGCTTCGGGGTGCCCACGAGGAACGGCCCTCGGATATGCGCCACGACGACCTTGTAGCCGGTCAACGTGTTGGCCTTCACGTGCCGTTCGCGATCGGCGATCCAATGATCGATGACTTGCCCGACCGTTGGAACCGTCCGCTCGTTGACGTAGGCACCCTTGCTGACATCGATGATGAGAGCGCTGCGCCGATCCTGCGCCTCCTTCTGCCGCTCGAAGAATTCCTGCTTGCGTTGGCCGGTCTTCGGGCAGCGGTAATTGACGACGTAGCGCGTCTGTTCGGCAACCGCTCCGTTTGAGAGCCGGCGCTTGCGCACCCGCTTGGTGATGTTGACCTGAATGTCCATGGCGGACCCAATTGGTTGAAATCGCAGCCGAAAAAATCACTGCGAGACAGCTCGCACAATTATGCGCAGATGGGTTTGGGGGGCCGAAGAAACTGCGCCCGTGTAACCTGGGGCGTAACCAGAATGCTTCGGTGGGATTGAAGGCCCCGGAAGGACGGGGCTCGGCGCATCTCGGAATCCACGCCCGGCAGGGTTGGAATCGCAATGGAGACGGACGCCGGGACGGACGGACAGCCGCGGGCCATATAGGGGGGCGTAGCAGCGACTGTGGCTACCACACCATATATATATATATATATATATCCCTATCCTCCCTAGGAACGTCCGTCCGTCCGCCTAGCAATCAATAATCGGCCGCGCCACGCCGCAAATCTGCGTCAGGCAAATATGAAAGCGGAATGCCAACACATCGCGCTTTCATTCCCGACCCGCTGAATTGAATTGGATTAGGTGGCAAAAAAGAGCCGGACAGTTTGCGCAGCGCCCTCTGCCACGCACGACCGGCCCAAACAGTTCCTTGGAAGACGCGTTCGATCGCCGCAGACCCGTTACGTATCAATACACCAGGGTGTTCGCCGTCAACGACAACCCGAATATCGTACATCGCGACATAACGTTCTGCTGCCACAGTGTTCTTTTTCGCGATCGTCAGGCTTTTGTATTCCTCTGCGAGCCAGTAACCTAATGTGTCGCCCTCCACGACATGGGCCAAGAGATGCTCAAAACACTCCAAAGCATCATCCCTCTCGATGTCTTCGGCGTGTTTTTCAGCGGCTGGCCTGAATTCCTCTGCGAACGCTTGAGCCTCTTCAAGAGTTGGTACGCGCCGGTTTAGGGCAATGAAGGCTGCCCCCAACAGCGTCGAGAGGTTCTGTCGATGACGACGATCGCCGGACGGGATGACGGGCTCAAGGATGTCTATCGCCGGCACGATGAGGTTTGCGAGCGAGACCATGTAGGAACACCAACTTGAGCCGAAGTTTCGAAGATGGCCCTCCTCCTGAAGAATGTGACGGGCCTTCTCGGAATCGTTGTCGTGCATCAACAACTCGAACATCAAGATACGGCTCTGATCGGCAGGAGACATTCCACGCGGGTTGATGGCTGCAAAGAGGAACGCTGCACGGAGACTGAAGGTCATCGCCTTACCTTCAGGCGTGCCTTTCAAGATGGGGGTTTCCGCAGAAGAAGAACTCCGTGCGAGCCGCAGCACGTTGCGCAGGCCGGCGCTGTTCTGATCGCTCTCGAATTCGTCCAATATGACAGGCAGACTGTCCGGCCCCAAAGTCTGCCGGATCCCGGCCTCGGTGCTTTGACCATCGGCGGCAATCACCAGGGGCCACAACAAAGTTGCTGCGATCGAGTGGATCGTCGTTTTACCCGAGCGGGCCGGGCCGTACACGAAGCAGTGCGGCCGCCACCTCAGCACCCCGCAGATAGGGGCGATAGCGAGCCAGCCCAACAGCAGCATCGCGTCCTGCGGATTTCGCCAGTTAAACATCTGCAGAAGTTTCAGAAGGCGGCTCGCATCAAACGTGGCGTTTTCTTCGAGATCGATTGGCGTGAAGCAAAGATAAAGGTGCTTGTCGCTTTCGACCGGACCGCCGAGATTGACGACGACACGGTTGCCCTCTCGCCAGATGCCGCGCCCCCGAACCCGCAATGGGTCAAAAGGCCCCTTCCGGCGACACGCCTCAATCAGCGCCTCGCCGGCCCAAGACGAATTGAACCCTTTCTTGGAGGGGAACTGCTCCATCCAGAACCATGAAGGCGCAAGGCCGACGAGAAACTGCTCCGAAAGCAGCTGTCCGGCTGAACAAGGAATGATGATTTGCCGCTGAGGATCAAGGAGGGCGTAGAGGCCATCTTTGGTGAACCCGAGCGGCTTCGGCCCCCATTCGCCAGGAGCATAGTCACTTCGGACTTTCGGGCTCGCTCCGAGACCCTTCGCTTTCGCGGTGCGGAGCATCCCAAGGATTTCCTCCTTGGTATTGCCTCTATATTCGCGATGGAACAGCGCGCCGAGACACCCGGCAAGCCACTCCAAATCGTCCGTCAGGTTCGCAATCCCGCAGCTTGTGAGCGAAAGCATGGCGTTGTGCGCCTGCACCTCTGCACCGCCTTCCATGATGAACCACGCGTCCTCGCTTTGTAGGACGGCCAGCAGGATGCCGACCCGGACTTCATTGATGCGGGGAAGCTGACCGAGTTCGATTTCGAGAAGCGCCGCCCCCAACCAGCGATAGCGCGCGCCTGATGGATGCGTGGACGGCGGCAACACCGTCATGCCGCTCGTAATGAAGATTTCCAAAACCGGCGTTTTGCTGCCTTTCCGGAAGATTTTGGTGCTCTTCAGCCCTTCTTCCGCCTGCACAAAGATAGTGCCGCCCTTCGACCCAAACTTCCCGGATATGAACGGTACGAGCACGGCTTTGACGAATTCGAAGGCCAGGTCGTTGTCGACATCGGCAAACGCAAATTTCGTCGACGAGGCCATCCCGCCCACGCTGTTGATCGCGGTTCCGGCGAGAGCCCCAATGTTGGCATCGGGATGCTTCTGCCGGCGCCCCAGGATCTCGGCATCGCCCACGTCGAGGGCGTTCCATCCCTTTCCAAGAGGCTCCTTGTTCTTACCGACCGGGATGGTCGCCAAGCCCTTTGCGCGATACTCGGCGTCGTGTTCAGCAAAAAGACGCGTCTGGTCTGCCAATTTCATTGTCTTGTTCCAAATTTCGGCAAGCCGATCCCGTCCGCGCCGAAGCGCGGTTGGTCGGCTCAGATTGTGGGGACGGGGTTGGCCTAGGCGGCTGACATCGCGGCGACGATGTCGCGCAGCTTCACGTACTTGCGGTTATTGAAGATCGAATAGGTCGGGATGAACCCGTGTCGAGCAGCGCGCTGGATCTTGAAGTATGGGATCCGAAGTTCCTCGGCCGCCTCTTTGAATGTCCGAAGTCGATCGAGTTCGGCAGGACCGTACGTATTTTCCGTTTGCATCTCAGTTCTCCTTTCTCAGATCGTTTGTTCTTGATCTGATGAGGAGAGGTTTGCACCGGTGTGCACGGACGGAACACACCGTGAGCAGCTTCATGGGATTTTGGCTGGCACCGGCGGAATGTTGTCGGCCGGCCCAAGGACGAGTTGCCGCATCGCTTTCACCGAGAAATGCTTCTGATCGTAGGTTGAGGCGAGGTCCCCGTGCGTGATGATCGGTGCGAACCACTCTTTGCCGAAGCCGTCTGGGTACCGCCCTGAGGCGATAATCTCTTCGACCTGCGCAACAACGACCGCCTCAGCCTCTGCGCGCGTCATCCCCGCGTCGACACATCGCACCATGATGTGGGCGATCCAATTTCGCTGACCATCTTTGGAGCGGACGCGCGCTGTTTTCAGCCCGGCGCGTTTGTGTCCAAGGCCGTCGCTGTCATCAAAAACGAATGACGCGATGAAGCCGTGGCAGAACATGACCTTTCCCCACTGCTGTACAAATTCGGGGGTGAGCTTTCGTGCCCGGACGGCTCCTTCAACGTAGGGCAAGAGCTCCAGGCCCATTTGGAGGTAATAGTCCCGCTGGTCCAAGTCCGATCCGACGTCACGGTAGCGGATGGCAAAGGTCTCGCCCGAGCGCCCGGCTTCACCTTCCCACAAAGTGGAAACCTTCTCCAGCGCCTCCTCTCGCGATTCGACAGGCGATTCGAGAACCATCCGTGCGAGATCAAATTGGTCGCGGAACAGTGCCCACATGTCCACTTCATCGCGGGGTATTCGCGTCACTTCTTCGCTGTACATTCTACTGTCAGAGCCTCCCGCCCGCGCACGTGCGCCCGTAGCCTACCCGCTGCGGTGACGGTGTGGCCACCGCGCGCATAGTGTGTACGGCTGATAACTAAGCGCAGGGGCGTTGACGATGCCCCCAAGTTTCATCCAGCGCTGAGTTCGCTCCGGCGGTGGGATTTGCCGTGTTGGGTGGAGTAAGCGACGATTTGGCGTGGAGCCATAGGCGGTGCGCGCGGTGTGAGAGGAAAGCGCATGAGCGCAGAGTGAAACGACGCACACGGGACCGGGATTTCGCCCAATCCGAGCCCACACCATTGCTCCAACGCGGATGTCCGACCAAGCTATTGGATCGATCCCAGCGCTCTATTTCGATTGGCTCATGCTGGCTTGGCGGGATTGAGCACAGGAGACTTTGAGCAGATAACGAGTTTCTTCGAGCCTCGGGTCATGGCCACGTAGAGGTTGCGTGCGTCCATGTCGCCTGCGTTCAGGATCACAGCTACCTCGGCTTCGAGGCCCTTGAGAAGCAGCGTGCTGCCCACGGATCGCTTGGCGAGCGGCCGCCCAACGATGCGGTTCTGCTCGCGAACGCGAACGGCCGTTTCAGCAAATGAGTTGCCGACGTTGCCGTCGCATTGATTTAGCGCCCTTAGCGCTGATCGCAGGACGCCCAGTCGATAGGCCCTTACGCCCGGGCTCTGATTGATGGCTGATAGCAAGGCTGCAGCGAGCTCCGGACACGGACGTGTGACAAAGTCGAGGGCCGCCTGCTCGGTTTCGGAAGGCTGCTTCCGCCCGCCCCCCCGCAAGAGGACAGCGACGCGCTGGAGAAGGTCCGCTCCCCCAACATTCGTCATGACGCTTCCCGCAAACTGAACGACGTGCTTCAACGCATCGGGAGCCGGGAAGTCAAGCCCTTGCGCGAAATCGACAAGGTCGCGCAGATCCACGTTTTCCACGGTAATCGCGCCAGGCGTCTGGCTCGCGATGAGTCGATGGGACGCCGGCCGGCTGTCCCCCAGAATGATCACCTTGGCGTTAGCATCAGGAGCCGGCGTGCGTGCGGCTTCGCGCTGTTTGCCGTGATCGTCAGTACCGTCAAGGCGGATCCATTGGACTTCTGGTGGCGCCTCGCGGAGGTTAACAATCTGCCCCGTCTGGAGCCGGCGTCGAACCTCCAGAAGCCATCGGCCAAACGTTTCGGTGTCAGCATTTTTCCACCGCCACGGCGTCCCTAGCTGCCCGACAATGGGGAAACGGACACAAACCTCCTTGTTCCAGTCCGCAACCTCGTTCCCGCGCCATCCAAAGATCGCTTGGAGCGGATCACCGAGTATAACCGTCGGGAGGGTATCCGCAGCTCGACACACGAGGGTGTGCTGCGGGACGGAGCAATCTTGGTACTCGTCGACGATGAGCCGCGCGTAGCTTGACGCTAGCACGTCGCGGATATGTCCGCCGCTAAGAAGCCTGCATGCTGCATCCCGGATCGCCGGGTAGTCGTTTCCCGGTGTTTCGACCTTGAGAATGGTCGCATCCAGACCGCTCCTGGTCGGAAATGTTGAAATCAGTCGGATGGCCCATCCGTCAATGGTTGAGAGACGGTAAGCAGAAGATCCAACGCCAGATCGCTCCAGCCGACCACGCAGGGCTGCGACGCCCGCATTTGTATGTGTCAGCACGAGAACTGGCTTCGGGCCGCTATATCGTCGCAGTGCGTTCGCAATCAACTCGGTCTTTCCGCAGCCGGCTGGCGCGGCAACGGCTCCCTGTGAAATGCCCAGCAAATCGATCTCAGCCACCGCCATGATCAATCCACGTCAGCAGGTCGACAATGGTGTTCTTGAAGTCCGGCGCCCAGCCTCTCGAGCAAGGTGCGACGATCTCACGGGCCACTTCTTCCATGTAGCCGAGGGATTTGAACCAGCCACGCTTGCCTTTGTCGTTCTTGCTTTTGACCTGCGCCGCTCGGCCGAGCAGTTCACGTGTCGCAGGCGTATAGCCTCCGAGGGCTCGCTCCGCCCGAACATCGCTGAGGCTGACCTTGCCGTTTGACTTTGAGGTGATATGCGCGTCGATCACTTCCTCGCCGTGAAGCTCAATAGCTTGAGTGAGGAGCTTTTCAACGTCGTCGTCAGGAAGGCTCCGAAATAGCTCGTCCTCAAGGGCATAGCCTGCCCGCCAATGAAACACCGTTCCCTTGGCCTTCTCGAACGCGCCTTCGATGGCTGGATCCGGAGGCTTGTCGTCATCTCGCAAAACCGCGACGCGATAGCCTAGCCGGCGAAACACATCGGCCCGCGCAATGAGGTCGTTCGGTCCTCCACCAGTGCCGTCCACGAGGGCAACGCCGCGCGCCTCAAGCGAGGGCTTTCCGCGGCCGGCTCGGAACTGGCTCAATCCTCGGCTAAACCCGACCTCGGTCGCGCCTTCGCAGATGATCACGGACGGCGCAAGGAACGCCTCCGGATACTTTCGGATCGTCCCCTGAATATCATCGGCAGTCCCAACCTTAGTGACCTCATGACCGTCAACCGCTCTGCGGACAACAAAAAGCTGGTCGCCGCCGAACTCCCGGAGCGCCGCTGGCGAATGCGTTGTCACGAAGGCCTGTTGCGGCGGAACCTGTTCCTTGGCTCCCAAGAGGTCGACCAGCTGGATGACCCTATGTGGTTCGAGGCCATGTTCAAGTTCATCAATAAGGATCAGCTGCGTTTTCGCCGTCGCCTGGCGCTGGAGGCCGGCAATCAACAATCGGGTCGATCCAACGCCAAGACCCGAAAGAGGTACGCCATTCGCATCATGCAGTGCGATCGCCCCGCCGCTAAACGATACCGCGTGAATGTCGAGCATCGCCTTGACCGCATCACCAACCGGAATTCCCAAGGACTTGGCAGTCGCTAGGACAACGTCGAGTGCCTTGCCGAGTTGCTTGTCGGCGTGTTCGCCGAATGAGGCTCGGGCCTCACGCGCGGCCTCCGCTAACGCCGCTGAGACGTGGACTGATTCATCTGAGAGGCGGTTCAGGACAGAGCCGCGCCGCCAAGCCAGATTTGCCTCCCCGAGGCCACCAATTCGGGTTGGGGCCATTTTCGTCCGATCACCCCACGTCAGGTTGCGGGCAACGCCGGCGGCCTTCGCGCGATCAGACTCGAGCGCCCATTGCGGATCCAGGTCGGTGCCGACCGTGATGGTAAGGGTGACGACCGTCTCGAGGCCGCTATCCGGCTCGTCCTCAACAAGGCCTGTCTTCGCGTCGAACCCGCGCAGGAACTGGCCGTAAGAGTCGAGGCTCTTCACGCTCTCGTCGAGATCCCCGAGTGTCAACGAAATAACGATCGGCGTAGTCACATCGAGAGCATGAAAATCCGCATCAGTGAATGTTGGAGATCGGCGCGCACCGAGGCAGAGATCAATGGCTTCAAGAATGGTCGATTTGCCGCTGTCACCCGGGCCGATAAGGCAGTTGATTCCGTTCGACGGGAGCCAATTCAGGCTCTTAATGGCTCTGAAATTCTTAATCTGGATCCTCCGAATGCGCGCCATTCAACATCCTTCCGCCAAATCGAATAAAAGGCGCGGAGCCTCACTCTGCCAATGCCACTAATCGGTGACCATTCACTAACCGCGACCGCTGCTCTGCGTCCCGTCTGACGAGAATGCCGACCGGCGTGCTCGAGTCACGAGCAATTGCCGATGGGGCGAAACTCATGCTTCATCCGGCGGTAGATCTGCGGGGAATATCACGCCAAACGTAGCGGCCGTCTTTCTGCCGAGAGAGCAATGTATCGCTTTGGCGTGCTGTCCATTGCAAGTATTCTTGTGTATTTAATTCGCACTCGGCCTCCAGTTTTATTAGCGTATTGATCAAGACCCCACGTAAAAATACTTCCAAATTTATTCAAAACGTCTTTCGCCATACTAATTGATACTGTTCTGTGAAGATCGTTGTCAAAAACAGCCCCATGCCCAGAATTTACATTGAACGCAGCAACGCTAAAATCCTTCTCCATTAAGCTAGCATCTTCAACGTTCGCTTTAACATACTCGTGAGTTCTTTCGTTGAAAGTATCAATTATATTATGACCACCAAGAATCTGCATTTCAGAAGCGCCATTTCCGATGATGGCGTGGCTTTGTCGTATTGCTGGCTCAACCTTTGCTACTAACGCTTCAATGTCTCCTGCCCGCCTCTCGATAAGTTGAGATATTTGAGGCGTTTTTGCAGGGTCATCTTCCCCCAGATTCCGGGCAATCACCCTTTTTACGAGGCCATAGAGAACGGGCGCGGCGCCGATTGCCCCAAGTCCCAGCACTTGACCCGGGCTTTGCTGCAAAAGCACCGAAAAATCGGCGATAATGCTGCCCTTCTTGAGGGCAGTTGCGCGTACCGCGTCTCGGCCAGGAAAATCTCCGCGCTGCCGAATCTTGCCTGTTTCGGCATAGTTCGTGACTAGCGCCAGGGTCCACGCAAACCCAGCAAGGGCCATATATCCATCGTACCCCTGAAACTGGTGCTGGTCGGCTGTATCGCCCGTCAGCTTCAGACGGAACGGAACTTGAGCTGCCATGGTTGAGCCATCCTGTTGAGCTTACTTGCCCGCCTTAACAAGCTTCTGCTATTCGCGCGGTGACTTTCCGCTGTCATGAGACGGTTACTTGCACAGACGATCGCGCAACTGGCCACCATATCCTGTAAGAAGCGACACCACCGAAAGCTAAGGATGCCAAGACCACTAGCACGGCCAACCACTTCGCTACCCTAAATGTTATCTCTCCGGACTTCACTCGGCGCCACTCCTGTTTTAGCAGAGCCTGTGACGCCTTAATAAATTCCCCCTCCGCTTCTCTGATTTTCGCAACGGTAATATGCTCTTCATTAGAAGTTATTATATTGAATTTCTTCATCGCCTCTATAAGAGCCGCCGAATGCACCTCTTTGTGATTCACTCTAAGTAATATATTGAAATTTGAACTATTTAACGAAACGAATAACGGTCCGAGTTTTTCCACCTTCTTCGCATGATTGTCATACTTCACTTTTACAGCATCATGAATTGCGTTTATTTGGGTTAAATATGTAGTTAACTCGGAACGAAGCGCATCGATCCACGCCTGCCGAAATTCGGAAACCTTTTGCTCTTTACTAATTATCAATCCGAGCAGCGACACGGTGCCGGCGATAAGTGACGCAACCACTGCGCCTATGGCCGTTTCTGGAATATTGATCATTACCCAATGTTACTCCCCGTCACCAAGGTCCATACACTGATGCCAGCGGTCAAGGTCATTTCTAATTAGAAGTGTTCGCCAACGTAATGCGCAAGCGTCGACTAGGATGGCATACGCACGTCACTTACTTCGACAGAATGTCGACATCCGATCCGAGTGGCTTAATCATTGCGGAATGTTGGATCAATGTAGGCCAGCTTGATACTCGATGTCCGTTTCTAGCGCGCGTCAGAGGCAAACAGATCCGCATAAGGTTCATTCGGAAACGCCGTCCATTGCGAAAGCACTCACCGGATTTCGGCGACAGGCAATTGCCCTGGCGCTCCCGTCCTTATCATGCGTGGGCGGAAGCGATGGCTCATGTACCCTCGTGCCTTAGAGGGAGAACCCGATGCTGCTGGCGCTCCCACGTTTCGATGTAGAACAGAGCGGCCGAAGCGGCTGAGTTGATTGCAAGCCGCGCGATTCGCGGATCGATCCGACGAAAACCTTTCTCGCGCCCGTGCGCATCTCCTCCGTGCGTCCGTAATGCGCCAATGCCCTTCACGACCGAAGTAAGGCCGCCGAGTACCTGGCGGATGTCCTGTTCGACCTCTGGAGGCAAGTCCGTTCGGCCGGGTGATAGGCCGAGTGGCTCCTGCACAGCGCGGATCAAACCGTCGATATCTTTCTTCGCTGGAAGCGGCAGCCCCAGTTCGATCAAAATAGAGCGACCCACCGCTTCGACAAGCGAGCAGGCAGCTGTAACCGCGTCTTCGGGATCATCGTTGGCATTTAGTTGGGCGCGCGCGATCTCCGCCTGCACCGTGTCGAAGTTGATGGCCTCCACCTTGGTGATAAAGGGCTCGACGATATTGCCCGCGGCTTCCCGTACCACTAAGTGCGCTTTGCCACCGACAACGGCCACAGCTAACCCGTCCGGTTCCAGAGCTCGGTTTAGATGCTCGCGAACCGCGGCAGCTCTGTTCGGTTCGGACAAATATTCGCGCGGGTCGCAGACTTTAAGCAGCACGCGCTTGATAAGCTCGTCGCCGTCCCACTGGCTGGCCGTCTGGCGCAAGAAATTGGTCGTCGCAGGGACACGCGAACTCGCACCGATCCTCATGTCGAGCCCGCAGTCGAGGAAGAACTGCTCTATCTTCGGGCCTGAGCGATAGATGCCAACCGGCACCGTCTGTTCGGGACCGCTACCGGTGCCGCCCGTGATGGTGTCGACGAGTGCTTTAATGACATAGGGCGAGAAGCGTCCGTTCATCGAGAATGCCGCACGTTTATGTCACTGCGGCGTCTCGGCAGGACCAGGCCAGATCCGCTTTGCAATATCAAATAGAAGTTCAGCACGCTTCATTATTTCCACTTCCCGCCAATTTGACTGAGCGAGCAACCAACGATTTAGTTCAATATGCGTGTTCGAAAGCTTTGCCATCTTTTCCGCAAACGACAAGTTGCCGAGCTCGCCATTGTATGCAGTCAAGGTCAAGTTTCCAAAAGTGTCTAATAGCCGCGAATGAACCGACCTTGCATCATCGCCAAGTTCGGAAATCCAGTCGCTGGTTAGCGTTTGTGGAAGCACATGCTCAATCGTCGCGCTGACCAAATTGACCGGCTCTTTGTGGGCAAATGACTCCTCAATCTTACAAAGTATAAAGCGAGTGGCCCCGCGCCCATACTGAGAGACACTCTTAAACGCTTCAGCAAACTCGGCGTTGGTTGGAAACCGCCTTCCGCCGGCCCCGGCTGACATCGCCGCAATAAGCCACTCAGCGTGATCGTCGGCTGGAAAGTTCTTTGCCCACAGAAGAAACAACTTGTTCAGAGCATTGGTCGGGACAACACAAGCTGCGCGACGCACGACGAACGATTCGATCAGGCTAAGACATTTGTCCAATTCTTCAGTGGCGATTCGCCCGGTGCGATGGCCTTCCAACAGTCGGAGCAACAGGGGATACGAAGTTCCGACGTCCAGGCTTTTGATATTTTCAAGTCGGGCGCGGATTGTTGGCGATGATTCTAGCTGGGGGTCAAGGACGCTGGCATACATATTCGCGAAGTTATTCATTCGCTGAATTTCGGCCTCAACCTCCGCTGGGGTTGACATGCCTTTGAGATGCGCTTTCGTCGCAGAATAAATCCCGCGCTGATAGATATTATCGCCATCTTTCATAGCATAGTGACGAAGGAACTCGGTCAAATTCTCCCCGAGCTGCCGCTCCATGGGCAGCCAGTAGCGGGAATATATTCGCTCCTGCTCACCACCCACCGACATAGAGTGTCGGAATCGCATGAGAATATAATTTCTGACAAGGTCAGCCTGAGTTAATGGCTCACCCTTGAAATTGAGACTTTCGAAAATGAGGTAAGGATCATCATCATCTCCGAGATTAATCATCACAATGTGCAGAGCGTGCTCGACAGTTGCCAAAACACGACTACAATCAATCATGTCCCCATTGTTATCGACGCCTGTTTCAAGTTGCCGCTTGAAAAACTCGTAAGCCTCCGTCATCAAGCCCTCGCCATCCGGAATGACGCGGTCGAGTACGATTGACTTGTATGTGTGGCGATCGGCCTGCGTCGGCACGAACTTAAGTGTATCTTCAGGATCACGGAAGCGATTAGTCAAATATACTTCGTGAATTCTATCCGCCGTATTTTTATCGACTGCATCGCGCAGCGCTGCCAATAGAATTGAAATCGTTGTAAGGCGCTGCTGGCCATCGATGATTAGGTATTTACTCACTCCCACTGGCACGCTACGCGCCGGTACCGAAACAATCGTTCCCATAAAATGCGATGATTTCTCGTCCGCGTCATATTGAACAAGCATATCATCCCACAGAGCCTGCCAGTGTTGCTTCTTCCACGAGTAAGGCCTCTGGAACAGAGGGATTAAATTTTGCTTTTCACCGTTGAAATATTGGATCACTTTCGCAGGCGACGCTTCCATTTTTGACCTTCAATCTTCGGTAGGCGCATTCTGGACCTGCAACAAACCTTAGGGTGAATTGCGAGGTTTCTTCAAGTCCAATGGCGCAAATTTCGCAGCCCTTTGCACTTGAATCGCTCAAGGTCCTCTGCACGGCGGTGAAGTTCCATTCGGCGGGTGCATACCCTTGAATTTTGGGAACCGGGCCTAGCTCCCCGAGGCAACAGGACCAGAAACCCATCGGGCCCAGTCACATGCCAGAGCATCTCACCCGCCGCGAAATGTACGACCTCGTCTGGTCAGGACCGTTGGCCGATGTCGCCTCAAAGCTCGGCATCGGCGAATGGACGCTACGGAACCTTTGCCAGCAGCACCGCGTCCCCCTTCCCGTGCCTAGCTATTGGCGGGACAAGGAGGCGGGCAAGCGCGTCAAGCAGACGATCTTCGCCGCGACCAGCGATCCGTCCTTCGAGCTGATCTCACTCGATTCCACCAAGCCAATTGATCCCACAGTTCAAGAAGCACTGCTGCGCAAGCGCGCTGCTGTTGCGAAACCACTTACCCCCAAGGCGCCGAAACCGCTCACGGAGCCAACTGATTGGCAACCGATCTCGCAGGCACATCCCATTCTACAGAAGACGGCCCGCGCCCTTCGCGCCGCCAAGCCGGATGGCTACGACGTGATCGACCTCGCGGGCGAGGGCATTTTGACCGTGACATGCAGCAAAGATTCGGTCGAACGTGCGATCTTCCTTCTCGAGACGCTGGTCCGGCAGGTTGAGGTTAGGGGTATGGGCTGCGCGGTCTCTGGCAAGGAAGTGACCGTAAAGCGAGGCGCCGAGAGCCTGACATTCACGCTCAATGAGACCATCGCCCGCAAGCCGCACGAGCCGACGATTGAGGACTTGAAGGCCGAGTCCCGTCGCCTTCGGAGCGGCGGCAGCGACTATTCCTACTATTGGAACAAGGCTTACCCCGAGTTTGATCGCGTCCCGACAGGTCAGCTTGTCGTTTCGATCACGTCGTGGGGACATTGGGGCCCCAGGCGAAACTGGAAAGACAGCACGCGCACGTCCTTGAATTCCCAGATCGAGATAGTCGCCCAGGCATTCGATGAATCGCTTGATGACCAACGCAAGCGGCGCCTTGAACAGGAACGGCAGTCACGCATCGGGCGACGGGCCGAGGAAAATCGCGGACGAGCCGAACAGCGCAGGAAGCGAGAAGAAGCGCGCGAGGCGGTCGTGGCAGAGATCGTAGACCTCAGAATGAGAGCCGATCGCCTTCGCAACTGGATTGATTGGGCAAAGCCGATCGACGATCCAGACGCCAGCCGCATGGTTGCCTGGGGACATGATCGATTGGCGAAAATCGAAAGGGCCCTCGACCCAAGCTCGCTTGGGGCCCGCCTTCGGGAGCGAGAGCTTTTCCCCGAACTCGACCCCTACGCCCCTTTGCCGACCGATCCTGACACCGAAACGGACCTGCCACTTGAACGGAAATAGGTCGCGGGTTACAGCGCGGTTACGACTGCGCCTATCGAATACGTTCTATGGCGTTCACACTAGTTCAGCAGGTTCATTGTGGGATAAATTCTTCCCCGCATCGGAAGCGACCCCGATTACACTTCTGGCGAATTTCTGACATCGGCCTGAATATCCCAGACGATTCAATTTCTGCCTTGCCAAGGTTGGGGTCGAGGGTTCGAATCCCTTCTCCCGCTCCAATTTGTCTCTTCATAGCCGCCGCCCGAACTTCCGGAGAATTCCGATGACATTCGCATCCGTGAAGTCGTTCATGCGCGCTATCGACATCGATTTCCTGCGCGTCGACGGCGCCGCCGAAACCGCCCGTTTCTTCGTGCCTAACCCGGGCCGCCGCATCGAGATCGCGCCGCGCGGCGTCACCGTGACCCGCCGCACCGTCAAGCCGCGCTCGCGCGTCAAGCGCTTCATCCGCATTTCCTGAAGCGGATTTTGGGGCGCAAAGCGCCCTCCTCCCGATAGTACCCAAATAGCGAACAGCGGCCGTTTTATATTGCGGTCACGAGCTCCGTTGCGACAGCGACCGTGACGTCGTGATGTTGAGCCCGGTCGCGCCTGTCGGTCAGGCCTTGCCTTGACCTGAACCGCCTCTCCTCCGCTCCCAAGCCACCGCCCGCACCGCCGCTGATCTAGGCCGTCCGTGGAAGCCTCCTCCTCGGACAGGTCGTGCGCGATCACGGCATGGGAGACCTTGCCGGCGGCCGTAGGCGATCCGCTGCGTGATCGACCCCACAATACCGGCGCGGCCCGGCCCTGGCAGCCGCGCGATTGACGCGTGCGCGGAGGACCGGTCGTCAGGCGCGTCCACCCGGAACCCATCGGAGGCGATCGACGGAAGGTCTTGTCGGCTGAACTCAGACGAAGGAAACGCCGATGGCGCCGAGCGGGCCGTAATCGGCATGGATGACATCGCCCTTCCTGATGTCGACCGGTCGCGTGAAAGATCCGCCGAGCACGATCTGCCCCCGCTTCAGCCCGGTGCCGACATCATGCAGCTTGTTGACCAGCCACGCGATGCCCGCGGCCGGATGCCCCATGATCGCCGCGGAGACCCCCGATTCCTCGATGACGCCGTTTTGCGACAAGGTGGCGCCGATCCAGCGCAGGTCGACGTCGAAGGGCCGGATCGTGCGGCCGCCGATGACGATCGCGCCGAAGGCCGCATTGTCGGCAATCGTGTCGACGATCGCCCGCGGCACCTCGGTGCGGTAGTCGATGATCTCCAGGGCCGGCACCACCTGTTCGGTCGCACGCATCACGTCATGGATCCGGCAGCCGGGGCCGGCGAGATCCTCACCCATGATGAAGGCGAGCTCGACCTCGAGCCGCGGCCTGATGAAGGCCCCCGCCGAGATCTGGGCCCCGTCATTATAGATCGCATCGTCGAGGATGCGGCCATAGTCCGGCTCGTTGATCTTCGAGGCCATCTGCATGGCGCGCGACGTCAGCCCGATCTTGTGCCCGGCAAGACGCGCGCCAGCGGCGATGCGGCTGTCGGCCCAGAGATCCTGGACCCGGTAGGCGTCGGCGATGCCCATGCCGGGGAACATCTTCGAAAGCTGGATGCTGGGCACGCGCTCGCGCTCGGCCTTCAGGATGGCCTCGGCTGCGGCCCGATGATCGTCTTCGCTCAGCACGACGGGACTTTCTTCAATTTTCAGGAGGTCGCGGGGACGTCGCGACAAAGCATCGCCGCGCCCTCGCCCATGCGAGCGCGGCAATGCCGGCGGGAGGAGAGCCAGGGCCGGTCGCCGCCCTGGCGCGGCGAAGCAGGAGGCGCGGTTACGCCGAGCGGTCGCCGAGGCCGACCTTGGCGTAGATCTCGGCAATGTGCTGCTTCACGCTGTCGGGCGTGGTGTCGTGTTCCGGTTTGTGCAGCCAGCCGACCTTTGCCCGCGCATAGCGGCCGATTTCCTCGTCCTGGTCGCCGGTGGCGCCGCTGATGCCGTAGGCTCCGACCATTTCGGAGCCCTTGAAAACAGGCGCGCAGCCGCCCGAGGCGACGATCTGGCCATTGGTGAAGATCGCCGCGTTGACCAGCATTTGCGGATTGCGTTCCTTGAACCACTGCTGGATGACCTGGCCATCCGGGAAGCGTGGGCTCATCGACCGGAAGGCGGCGACGGTGAACGCCTTGGCGCGCGCGATGTCCGGCGTGATGAAGCCGGCATCGTCCATTTTCTCGAGCGCAATGAGATGTCCTTCGGGCCCGACGATCGCGGTCGAGATCGGCACGCCCATCTCGGTTGCCTTCTCGGTCACGGCCAGGATGAATTCGCGGCATTCCGCAACGCGCAGCTTGGGCATGATGTGTTCCTTCTTTACGGGGCCGCGATGCCGGCAGCGCGGATGACCCCGGCCCATTTGCGGGTTTCGCTGCGGAGGTAGGCGGCGAATTCGTCCGGGCCCAGCCGGAGGGCGTCGATGCCCTGCATGCGGAACTGCTTCTTCACGTCGGGCAGATCGAGCGCCGCATCGGTCGCACCGCGCAGCTTGTCGACCACGCCGGGCGGCGTTCCGGGCGGCAGGAGGAAGCCGAACCAGACCGAGCTCTCGAAATCCTTGAAGCCGTGCTCCTGAAGGGTCGGCAGGTCGGGAGCGAGCTCGGTCCGCTTCGCACCGGTGGTCGCAAGCGCCCTCAGGGCGCCGCTCTGGATATGGGGCAGCACCGAGGGGGCGGGCGAGAACATCACCTGGACTTGCCCGCCGAGCAGATCCGTCACGGCTTGAGCGCTGCCGCGATAGGGGACGTGCAGCAGCTTGATGCCGGCCATCGTGGCGAAGAGTTCGCCGGAGAGATGCGGCGAGGTCCCATGACCCGAGGATGCCAGGGTGATCTCACCCGGTTTCGCCTTGGCGGCGGCGACCAGCTGCTCGACCGTCGAGACGCCGAGCGAGGGGCTCACCACCAGCATGTTGGGCACCGTCCCGATCATCGCAACCGGCGTGAAGTCGCGGCTGAGATCGGCTGCCGTCGCGTTCGGGAAGGCGGCGTTGATCGTGTTGGCGACGGTTCCGACGAAGATCGTGTAGCCGTCGGGAGCCGAGGTCGCGACCGCCTTGGCGGCGATGTTGCTCGACGCGCCGGGGCGATTTTCAGTGATGACGGGTTGCCCCAGCCGCTGGGCCATGGCCTCGGCGACCACCCGGGTCGCGACGTCGGTCGCCGTACCCGGAGGGAACCCGACGACGATCCTGAGCAGCCGGCTCGGATACTCCTCCGCCAGGACCTGTCGCGGTGCACCCGCCGCGGCCGCCAGCAATATCGCAGCCAGACATTGTCGTCGATCCATGGCGCTCTTTCCCTTCGGTCGCTGAATTTTCTTCACATTAGCGACGGCCGGATTTATGAATCAAACGAGTAATTCGGATCAACCAATAAGGTTGCCTTATGAATCTTTCGACCCGTAAGACGTGGGCAGGCGCAGGTCCGCGCTCCGGGGCCAAGTGTCTCGGCGCCATCTGTCTCGCCGGGACATTTCCGGGGCGGAAAGGGAGAGGCATGCAGCCGAAGCCGCGGCCCGCCGCATTCGAAACACGGGTCGGCCAAGCGGCCTCCATCGCGAGGCGGCGCTGACCATGAACGTCACCATGCGCCAGCTGCGCGCCTTCGTCCTGGTCGTTCAGTCGAAGAGCTTCACGAAGGCGGCGGAGCGCCTCCACCTGACGCAGTCGGCCCTGAGCCTGCTCATCCGCCAGCTCGAAGACAATCTTCAGGTTCAGCTGATCGAGCGCTCGACCCGCCGGCTCGAGCCGACGGCGATCGGACTGGAGCTCCTGAGCAGCGCCGAGCGGCTCCTGGAAGATTTCGACGCGGCTCTTGCCAATGTTGCCGAACTGGGGGCGAAGCAGCGCGGCAAGATCATCATTGCGGCGCCCTATATTCTCGCCACGACCTTCCTCGCCGAGGTCATGGCCGACTTCAAGCAGAGATATCCGAGCATCTCGATCCAGTTGAAGGATTCCCTGCCCGAGGAAGTCCTGACCCAGGTCCGCAGCGGCGGAGCCGATCTTGCCATCGGCAGTTTTCGCGAATCAGAGCCGGGATTGCAGTGGACACCGCTGTTTCAGGAGCCGCTGGTCGCGGTCTATCCTGCCGGACATCCAATTGCCGATCTCCCGGACATTGGCTGGAGCGATCTCGCCGGCCTGCCGATGATCCTGCTCGATCGCCAGAGCATCTTCCGCCATCTCGCCGATGAGGGCTTTTCAAGAGCCGGTCATTCCCTGCAGCCCGCCTACGAAGTGGCTTATGCCGGAACCGCGCTGGCCCTGGTCCGGGTTGGCCTGGGCGTCGCCGTTCTCCCCCAATGCGTCGAGGTCCTGACCGAACCGGCCGTGGGTCTCAGGCGGATCGCGCGACCGGAAATCTTGCGCTCGGTATCGGTCATCACGAGAGCCGGCCGATCGCTTTCCCCGGCGGCCAGCGCCTTTGTCGACATACTCCGGCAGTCCGCCGACACATTGGTCGGCCACGACGGAGCAAGGCCGCTCCGCGCCGGAAAGTCCGGCCGCGTTGACGCCGCTCGGGTTGTTGCCGCCTCCCGCAATCCGCGATGACAGGCCGGCGTCCGGCGGCCGGCGCCTGGTTCAGGCCGAGCCACCGATGTCGCCTGTCGCCTGCCTTGGCGGGGCGGGAAATGGCCGGCCCCTCATACAGCCGGTTCGAAAGCCAACCCGTCGCCAATGCTTTCGATGGTCGGCAGACTGCGGTTGCGCAACGCGCTCCAGCGCGTGGCCACCTCATCGCTTTCGATCCGGCCGGTCGTGCGCTTCACCCGGCCGGTCAGGTAATTGATGCTGATCGCCTTAGTCTCGCCGGTATTGCGCATGGTCGTGCTGCGGTCGTAACCGACCATGCGGAGCTCCCCGTCCCGGTGCTGGAACGTATAGGTCGTCGAGGCCGTCTCCCATGAGCCGGCGCTCGAAGCCAACCGAAGCCGGATCCGCAGCGCGCCGCTGGCGATCGCGATGGCGTCATTTGCGAGGGGATCCTCCAGGGTCGGATTCTCGCGCCGTGGAATCAGGGTGGTGTTCCGCAGCGCCAGGTCGAAACCGCTGTGGTCGGCCCGGCCGAAGGCCACCACCAGGATGCGCGGATTGGTGTCGAAGCGCCGTGCGCCCAGTCCCGGATTGGCCAGAATATTGGCGGGCTCCACCTGGCGCAGCACGAAGGCGACATCCTCGATGCCGTCGCCGGTGAGATCGCCGCGCCGGCTCTGCTCCAGGCGCCAGCCCGGCGGCACGAAACCTTCGGGGGCGGCTGCCTGGCTCGCCAGCGGCGGATAGTTCGCCGGCGGAATGACCAGGGCATCGCCGAGGGCCGCGCCGGCCGGCAGGACGGCGAGTGCGGCCAGGAGCGAGAGGATCTTGAGATGCGGCATGATGTCACTCGGTGGTTCGGTCCGCGCGCATGATCGTCGCGGCCGGTGAATGGAGCGCGACAATGCGCGCCGCCACGGGTTGCGGCGCTGAAGCGCCCCGTTCAGGCGCGGCGGCCGCGCCCGGGATCTATTGGCAGGATCTATTGGACCGCCTTGAGCGGCTTCTCCAGCACCGCCAGCACGCGCCTGAGCTCGTGCCCGCGCTTCAGGATCAGCCCGGTCGCCGCGATCACCGAATAGGCCCCCTGGCGCGCCGCGAGCTTGGGATCCTTGACGATCCGGTAAAGCGGCATTTCGGACGTTCGCCGGAAGATCGAGAACACCGCCTTGTCGCGGAGAAAATCGATGGCGTAGTCGCGCCATTCGCCCGCGGCGACCATCCGGCCATAGAGGTTCAGGATGTCGTCCAGTTCGCGCCGGTCGAAGGCTATGCGCGAGGTGGAGGCACCGGCGTTCAGGAGAACGACAGCGCCCTGCGAACTCGTCTCGGCATCGGACATGAGGCTCCTTCCAGCGCTCCATCTCGCGTCACGAAGCAGTCATGATCTGCCTCGCCTCCCGGCTTGGCAAGCCGGGGCGAAACCGAAAAGCGTCGGGCCGGCCCTTGGGACCCGCCGGCAACCGCAGGGCGAGCCCGCCTTGTTGAGCGATCGGATTCACACGGCGCGCGACACCAACGCAGGACGTCACCCCAAGGCAAAGCAATTGCTTTGCCGAGGGCCGACTGAGCGAAGCGAAGGAGGGGAAGGGGGTCCAGGGGCCACTTCACCGCCCCTTCAGCGTGTGTGTTTGAGCGATTTCGCCGTGTCGAGGCCAGAGTCCTGCAACTCCTGGACCCCCTTCCCTCGCTTCGCTCGCCCCGGCAAAGCAATTGCTTTGCCTTGGGGGTGACGTCGAGAATGTCGACAACCGGGCGGCCCGATTCAGCTGCGCTCCCACGCTCCCGATCGCAGCTATCCGATCGCCTTGGCCGTGCGCTCGAACAGCGGCAGCGTCTTGAACTCGCCCTTCGGAGCCAGGATCCCCTCGCTCACCAATTGGTCGTGCACGGCCTTCGCCTTGTCATAGGCATAGGAGCCCGCATAGAAGGCGATCGTGCCGCCGGGCCGGGTCTGGCCGGCCAGCAATTTGACCATCTGATAGTCGGTCAGGCCGCCATAGGCGTCGTTCTTCTCGGTGCGGAACTCGCCGACATGAAACAGCGTCACCACGTCGAAGACGGGCAGGAGCCGGGCGTCGAGCTGGTAGATATCGCCGAAATAGGCCTTGTAGCCCCAGCCGAGCTCCGGGTTCTCGGTGATCATGGTCTCATAGGTGCGGATCTCGCCGGGCGAGGCGGTAATGCCGAGAATGGCATTGTTCAGGCCCTTTTCGACATTGTGCAGGCCGAGCAGGTGATGGCCGCCCGTGCCGAAATGGAAGATCGCCTTGCCGCGCGTTCCGGTTTCTTCCAGCCAGTCGCAGAAATGCGCGTCGCAGGGGCATTCCTTCACGCGGAGGTCCCAAAAGTGATCCCAGATATGCAGTGTCATCGATAGGCTCCGGAAGATGCCGCGCGGCGGCGGCTTGAACGATCAGGGGGTGGGCTCGGGCGCGGCCGGCTCTGCCGACCTCACCCGTGGCGATGTCGGCTCCAGCGCGACGGAAGCGAGCTGGGCTCCGCGCTCGCCGCGGGTCAGCACAAGCTTGCGGTCGTGCAGCGCCTCCAGGCCCGGACGCAAGCCGACACTGATCAGCGTCGAACCCTCGAGGGCCGCGGCGAGCACCGCCATCAGGCGCGCCTCGCCCGGCTCGTCCAATGCGCTGGTCGCGCCGTCGAGAATGACCAGGTCCGGCTTCTGCACCAGGAGCCTCGCCACAGCGAGGCGCTGGCGCTCGCCATTGGACAGGATCTGCTCCCAGCGCTCGGCCTGGCCGAGCCGCTGGTCGAGATAGCCGAGGCCGACCTGCGCCAGCGCGTCGCTCAGCACGGCATCGTCGACCGCGGCGCTCTGGGCCGGATAGAGCAGCGCGGCGCGCAGCGTTCCGGCCGGCAGATAGGCGCGTTGCGGCACGAAGGCGACCGCGCCGCCCGCCGGCAGGGCGATGACGCCCGAGCCCCAGGGCCAGAGCCCGGCGAGCGCCCTGACCAGGGTCGACTTGCCGGAGCCGCTCTCGCCCGAGATCATCACCTTCTCGCCCGGCTCGATGCGCACCGAGATGCGGTCGATCAGCACCTGGCCTGAACGGTCGGCAATGGTCAGCTCGTCGAGCCTGACCACGCCCGACGCGGAGGGCGCGAGCACCACGCCGCCGCCGTGGTGCTCGTCGACACCGCCGTCGATGTCGTCGAAGGCATTGGTCAGGTCGGTGACACGCTGCATCGAGGCGTAACATTGGGCAATGGCGCGGTAATTGTCGACGAGCCAGGCGATCGCCAGTTGCACCTGCAGGAAGGCGCCGGCGAGCTGGGTCACCTGGCCGAGCGTGAATTCGCCGGACAGGTATTTCGGCGCGGCCAGCAGCAGCGGCAGGACCGGGATGAACACGCCGTTCGAATTGGTCAGCCAGGTGATCCGGCCATGGCGGCGCACCACGCCGAGCCAGCGGCCGGCGAGGTCGGCATAGGTCGCACCCAGCGCCCGCCGCTCATCCGCCTCGCCGCGGATCAGCGCGACGCTCTCGCTGTTCTCGCGCAACCGCGTCAATTCGAAACGCAGCTTGGCCTCGCCCTCGTTGCGCCGCGCGACCGCGCCGGGCAAAGCCCGCCCGATCCACAACATCAGGCAGGACATCGTCACGCCATAGACCACCGCCGCCAGCACCAGATAGCCGGGAATGACGAAGTGGCCCTCGCCGACATGCACGGTGAGCGCGCCGCCGACCACCCAGAGGACGCCGACGAAGGTCAGCGCCGACACCAGCGAGGACACCAGCCCGATGGCGAAATCGACGATCGGCTCGGTCGCCATGCGGGTATCGTCGGCGATCCGGTATTCCGGATTGGCCGGCTCGGTGCCGGCCAGGCCCATGCGGTAATAACGCTGCCGGCCGATCCAGCGGTCGAGCAAGGTGCCGACCAGCCATTGGCGCCAGCGCACCTGCAGCGTCTCGCGCGTCAGCACGACGCCGACGCCGACCGCCGCGGCGGCGAAGACCAGGACGAAAAAGGCCAGGACGGCCCAGGTGACCGTGGCGGTTTCGGAATTCTCCAGGGCGTCGAAGAAGCGGCGGTTCCAGGTATTGACCAGGAAGTTGATGCCGACATTGATCACCAGCAGGACCGCCAGCGCCGCTGTCAGAAACCAGGCGCGGCGTGCTGTCGCACCACGCCACCAGCCGGCGGCCAGCACGAAGAAATCGCTGACGACCTTGCGGTCGAGGCCTTCGTGAGTGGCGCGCGGCGCGGGAGAGGCCATGAACAGGGGATCCGGGAGGCGACCGCGACCGGCCGCAAGCCATAGTGTTGCACACGAAAACGTGAACAACTCTCCCGGGCAGGTTCTGAACCCCAGATGAACAGGTCAAGTCCGGAGAATGGGCAAATAGGGCGGTCTCAGCCGATGCCAAGAACCCAGAGCCACAACACCGTGGTCGCGACCGACAGCACGGTCGAGAGCGCGACCGAGGTCGAGGCGATGCCGACGCCCTGGCCGTAGCGGGCGGCGAACAGATAGGCGTTGATGCCGGCCGGCATGGCCGCGAACAGCACGACGGTGCCGGTCCAGGCCGGCGGCAGTGCGAAGACATGGGTCGCGACGACATAGGCGATGGCGGGATGGACCAGCAGGCGGAGCAGGCTGATCATCAGCGCCACCGGCAGGTCGGCCTTGACGCCATAGGCCTTCAGCGACAGCCCGAGCGCGAACAGCGACAGGGGCACGGTGGTATTGGCCAGCATGTCGAGCATGGCGGCGAAGGGCCCCGACGGCCTGAAGCCGACGACCTGGGCCAGCACGCCCGCCGCCATGGCGATGAGCAGCGGATGGGTCGTCAAACCCTTGACCAGCTTGCGCAGGACCGCGCCGCCATGGGCCGAGCGCGAGCCCTCCAGCATCAGGGTCGCCACCGTCATGGTGATCGGCAGGTTGACCGCCAGCAGCATGGCGATCGGAAAGCCGGCCTGGTCGCCATAGGCCTTCAGGATGATGGGAATGCCGATCAGCACGGTATTGGCCTGGCCCGCCGAGAGCCCCGCGATGACCGCATCGCCATGCGAGGTCCTGAACAGCCGCGAGGCCAGGACCATCGAGGCGATCCAGACGACCCCCATGCCGGTGTAATAGGCGATCCAGAACCCCCATGGGAAAGTCTCGGGAAAGACCGCGGCGGTGATCAGCTTGAACAGCAGCGCCGGGGCGCCGATGACGAACAGGAATGCGGTGATGCCCTCGTTGGACCGCTCGCCGATGAGGCCGGACAGGGCCGCGGCGTAGCCGAGCGCCACCAGGCCGAAGACCGGCACGACGAGCAGGACGAGATCGAGCATGGGGCGGCGAATTCCGTGAAACGATCAGCGCAATAAACACTTTATTCGTTATTGCGCGTTAACCCTCGCGCATGCCCGCCATGTCGCTCTCCGTGCTGATCGCCGATGACCACGCGTTTTCACGCGATGTGGTCGCGCGCATCGCCACGGCGCTCGGCCACAATGTCATCGCCGTCGATGGCGGCCATGCCGCGCTCGAGGCGGCCTCCCTCACCCATTTCGACGTCGCGGTGATCGACCGGCGCATGCCCGACATGGACGGCGTCGCCGTCGCGCTGGCGCTCAAGTCGCAAGGGCCGCATCCGCGCCTGGTCGCCCTGTCGGGCGACGACCCGAACGACATGCTGCCCGGCCTGTTCGACGTGGTGCTGCAGAAGCCGGTCGAGGCCGCGGTGCTCGCCCGGGCCCTGGTCGGCTGACGGCGCGACGGGCCGGCGACGGCCAGGTGTTGCCAAGACGACACGCGCATCTGCCATTCCGTTAACCAATCTTTCAGCTCGCCTGCTTTTTCATCAATGTCAGGAAAATTCTTCTGCGTTCCTGGTGATTCCGAGCCATGCCCGCGCGTCCGCTTGTTCGTCACGAGCCGAAACTCACTGGTCCCGCGGGGCAGCGTGAGCGCGGCCCGGACACCATGCTGCTGGTGCTGCACCAGGAACAGTCCACGCCGGGCCGGGTCGGCCGCCTGCTGCAGGAGCGCGGCTACCGGCTCGATATCCGCCGGCCGCGCTTCGGCGACCCCTTGCCCAAGTCGACGCGGCACTTTGCCGGCGCGGTCATTTTCGGCGGCCCGATGAGCGCCAACGACCCCGACGAGTTCGTCAAACGGGAGACCGACTGGATCGGCACCGCGCTGAAGGAGGAATTGCCCTTTCTCGGCATTTGCCTCGGCGCCCAGATGCTGGCCCGGCACCTCGGCGCGCCGGTCGCGACCCATCCGGAAGGCCATGTCGAAGTCGGCTATTATCCGCTGCGGGCAACCGACAGCGCCAAGGCCGAGCTGCCCTGGCCCGACCATGTCTACCAATGGCACCGCGAAGGCTTCGAGAAGCCCTGCGGCGCGGAACTGCTGGCCACCGGCGACTGTTTCAAGAACCAGGCGATCCGCGTGGGTCGTGCCGCCTATGGCATCCAGTTCCACCCGGAGGTGACGCACTGGATGATGTGCCGTTGGACGACCCGGGCGCATGAACGCATGGCGTCCCCCAATGCCAAGAGCCGGCAGCAACATTTCGACGACCGTTACACCCATGATCCGGCGGTGCGCATCTGGCTCGATGCCTTCCTGGATCACTGGACCGCGTTGAAAGCTGCGTGACCGCGTCCGGGCGACCATCGTCACCAGGGTGACATCGGCGCCGGTCAGCGTCATGCTTTGAGTGGCCCCGGAGCGATTCGGGGCCGTGATAGCAGGGAGGTCGCCATGCCCCGCATCTTCACCGGTCTTGAAGTCCCGGAGACCATGGCGGACGACCTCAGCAGGCTCCAAGGCGGCCTGGGCGCCGCCCGCTGGATCGACCCCGAGGATTTCCACCTCACGCTGCGTTTCATCGGCGATGTCGGTGAACGCGCGGCCAACGACATCGCCGACATGCTCTACGCCGTCCGCAAGCGCACCATCGAGGTGACCTTGACCGGCCTCGGCTCGTTTGGCGGCGACAAGCCGCGCTCGCTCTATATCGCGGTCAAGCAGACCCAGCCGCTGATGGAGCTGCAGGCCGAACACGAGCGGATCATGCGCCGGGTGGGACTGGAGCCGGAGACCCGCAAGTTCACCCCGCATGTCAGCCTGGCAAGGCTCGGCCGCAATGCCCGCGCCCGCGATGTCGCCGACTGGATCGCGCTGCGCGGACTGTTCATGAGCCGGACCTTCCTGGTGCCACGCTTCGCGCTGTTCTCGGCCAAGGAATCGGTCGGCGGCGGGCCTTATCTGGTCGAAGAGACCTATCCGCTGGCGGCCTAGAGTCTGATCGTCTCGAATTGAACCGCTCGGCACCACGGGTGGCCGTCCTTCGAGGCTCGCTTCGCTCGCACCTCAGGATGAGGGGGGTGGATGTATGGCATTGGTGTTGCTCATGAAGCTTGAACGGACGAGCGCATTTTGCATCGCCCTATATGCAAGCCGCCACATTCCTCATCCCGACGCAAAAGCTTCGCTTTTGCGTGGAGGTGCGAGCGAAGCGAGCCTCGAAGGACGGCCGACCGAACTGCAACGCTTCGATCTGACGCGATCACGCTCTAGGTTCGATCAGATCGGATGGGAGTTTGCATCGAGCGAGCCTCGAAGGACGGCAATGCTTTGCTCAGGGTCGCTTGATTGCCTCAAATCGATCCAATCGCGCTCATGAGCGCGACCGTTCCGAAGGCGCGCCTCCGAACGCCGCCGCTCTGACGCGACGGTCCTGCTTCACAGATATCGGCTCAGTTGACCCGGGCGGGCGTCGCTACCGAGGCATGCGGCCGCGGCAGCGGGACCGGCGCGCCGGTCGCCGGGGCCTGAGCCGCCGGCGCGGCTTCGGCCGCCGGAGCGGTTTCCGCGGTGGTGCCGGTGCCGATCAGGCGGGTGAACCAGTTGCCCGACTGCTGTGCCGCGGGCGCCGGCTCGGCCGGCGCGAAGGCCGAGAGAACCGAGGCCTGCACGGGCGTGTCACCGGTGCTGCGGGCAATCGTCGTGGTGGTCCTGAGCGGCGACGGCGCTGGAACCGGGGCAGCCGCCATGGTGACCGGCGGCGTCTCGGCGGCGGCGGGTGCCGCGGGCGCGGTGGGCGTGGCGGCGGCGACCGCGGTGGCCGCTGCCGGAGCGGCGGCAGGCTCCGCCGAAACCTGCGAGCGCGCCGAGACCAGCGTCACCGGCGTGCTCTCCTGGCTCGCCAGCGAGAAGCTCGATTCGCTCGAGCCGACACGGATGCGCCGGTTGGCGAAACGCTCGGCGAAGCGCTGGTTGGTGCCGCCATCGATGCCGGAGCGGGCCGGAGCCGCCTCGATCTGGCCCGCCAGCGCGGCGACCTGCGCCATGTCGCGGGAATTCTTGGCGGTCACCGCATGGCGGATCGCCGGCGGCACGACATAGGCCGGGCAGGCGGAGGCGGCCTGGAACGCCGGGCGCGTCGCCGGGTCGTCGCTGACCGCGGTGAAGCGGCTGCGCACGCTGCGCGCGGGAACGCTGCGCGCCGCCGGGGCGGCCGTGGTCGTCGACTGGGCGCTGTCGTTGATCGACACGGGCACGGCGGAAGCCGCGGTGGTCGAGACATTGGCGCGGGCGGTGCCCGAGGCGCGGGTGCCGGCCCAGGGATCGGTGCCGATCATTTCGCGGGCGGCACCGGCAAGCGAAGCGGTCTGCCCGCCGCCGGCCTGCGCCAGCGAGGAACTCGGCGCCACCGCGTTGAACACGTAACGGCGCTCGCAGACATCGACCTGCGGCTCCTGCCGCGTCACTTCGAAGTGGTCGTAGCCTTCCTTCAGGTTGCGCCAGAAGGCCATGTTCGGATTGTTGCGATGCCGGGCCAGGTTGCGCGGCGTCATGCGGAACGGATAGGCCTGGACCTGGAACGATTCCTGGCCGCCCTGCAGGGCGTCGCGGGCCAGCGCATAGACTTCGGCGATGGCTTCGTCGGTCATCGCGTAGCAGCCGCGCGACGAGCAGTCGCCATGGACCATCAGGTGCGAGCCGCTGCGGCCATAGGCCCGGTCGAAATTGTTCGGGAAGCCCATGTTGAAGGCGAGGTAATAGTTCGAATTCGGGTTCATCAGGCCCGGCGTGATGGCGTAGAAGCCCTCAGGGGACTGCCGATCGCCTTCGCGCACCTTGGGGCCGAGATCGCCGGAATAATTGCAGATCGGATAGACCTTGAAGAGCGCGTAGCGGCCGCTCGCGTCTTTCTTCCAGACCTCGAGCTCGGCTTCCTGCTTGAAGATGCGCATCAAGACCGGCGCGGTGCGGGTCATGCCCTTGGTGTTGAGCTCTTCGAGCACGGCCTGCGACAGGGCGGCGCTGCCCCGATTGGGGTTGTTGCGCGACAGCGAGGTCTCCTGGCAGGCCGCGAGCGCGAGCGCGACCATCGCCACCGAAGCGAAAAGCCTCAGGCTTTTGAGAGGTGATGCCCCCGCGGCGGCTCGAGCCGTCTGACGCAATGCTCTGCTCCCGAACTTGGACGAAAACGCCCTTTTACGGTGTCAGTCTGACGCCTGTGATCCTTAAGGGATCCTTAGCCGAGACGGATAGCGTCAACCCGAGGTTACCGCAAGATGCGGAAAATGCGACGAAGGGTTAACGAATTCCACATGAAACGGACATCGTGGCGAACATGCGGCGGCAGCCCCGTTCACGCCTCGATCGGGGCGATCAGACCGCCCGCCCGATCGCGAGAAATTTATCGCGCCGGAGCCTGCGGATATCGTCGGGCGATTGCCCGGCCAGCTGCGCCAGCCCCTGTTCGAGCGCATCGCCGACGCGCAGGACCGCGGCATCCGGGTCGCGATGGGCGCCGCCGACCGGCTCGTTGACGATCTGGTCGATGACGCCGAAGCGCAGCAGATCCTGCGCGGTGATCTTCATATTGGTCGCGGCGTCCTGGGCCTTGGCGGTGTCGCGCCACAGGATCGAGGCCGCGCCCTCCGGCGAAATGACGCTGTAGATCGCATGTTCCAGCATCATGACGCGGTTGGCCGCGGCGATCGCGATCGCCCCGCCCGAGCCGCCCTCGCCGATGATCACGGCGATGTTCGGCACGCCCAGCGACAGGCTGCGATCGGTCGAGCGGGCAATGGCCTCGGCCTGGCCGCGCTCCTCGGCGCCGATGCCTGGATAGGCGCCGGCCGTGTCGACCAGCGAGATCACCGGGATGTCGAAACGCTCGGCGGTCTCCATCAGGCGCACCGCCTTGCGATAGCCCTCCGGACGCGCCATGCCGAAATTGTGCCGGATCCGGGTCTCGGTCGTATCGCCGCGCTCGTGCCCCATGATGCAGATGCTCTGGCCGCGAAACCGGCCGAAGCCGCCGACGATCGCCTCGTCCTCGCCGAACACCCGGTCGCCGGCGAGCGGGGTGAAATCCTCGATCAGCTTGGCGATATAGTCGAGCGTGTGGGGCCGGGCCGGATGGCGCGCGACCAGGGTCTTCTGCCAGGGCGTGAGCCCGGCATAGAGATCCTTCAGCGCCAGGTCGGCCTTCTGTTCCAGCTTGGCGACCTCCTCCGTGATCGACACGCCGCCGTCGCGCGCAGCGACCTCGCGCAGTTCCTCGACCTTGGATTCGAGCTCGGCGATCGGCTTTTCGAAATCGAGATAGCTACGCATCGGGTATGGATCGGACCAGGCCTTTGGGGGCGGCCCGAGGGCCAGCGGAGGGCGAGGAAATGCCCCTTGAGGGGGTCGAAAGTCAAGGGAAGACAGTCATCTCATGCCAAGGGCGTGAACGACCGGCCCCTCGCCGTCAGTCATCCTCGGCCAGCGGATGCAGGTCGCGGACGAGCCCGGCGAGGCGCTCGTCGAGCACATGGGTGTAGATTTGTGTCGTCGCAATGTCCGCATGCCCGAGCAATTGTTGCACCGAGCGAAGATCGGCGCCGTTCTGCAGCAGGTGGCTGGCAAAGGCATGGCGCAGCACATGCGGGCTGACCTTGGCGGCCGGCAGGCCGGCCGAGGCGGCGACCTGCTTCAGTTCCCGCCCGACATATTGGCGGGTCAGGTGGCCGCTTTCCCCCGAGGACGGGAACAGCCATTTCGACGGCCCGAGCCCGGCCTCCTCGCGCAGCGCCAGATAGGTCGCCATGGCGTCCTTGGCGGCCTGGTTCAGCGGCACCACCCGCTCCTTGTTGCCTTTGCCGCGCACCACCAGGAAACGCTGGTCGCGCCGCGCCGCCCCGATCGGCAGGCCGATCAGTTCGGAAACGCGCAGGCCGCTGGCATAAAGGAGCTCGAGCAGGCAGGCCATGCGCGCCGTCCTGAGCCTTTCGCCGACCGGCCGGGCCGCATCGGCTATGCCCTCCTTGGCCACCGCCAGCAGGCGATCGACCTCGGCGAGGCCAAGCACCTTGGGCAGGGGCCGGCCACGCTTCGGGCCCTCCAGCACGGCCGCCGGATCCTCCGGCGTCAGGCCTTCGCCATAGAGAAAGCGGTGCAGCTGGCGCACCGCCGAGAGCCGGCGCGCGACCGAGGCGGTCTTCAAGCCCCGGCCGGCGCAATCGGCGAGGAAACCGCGGATCATCTCGGTGGTCGCAGCCTTCGGCCCGACGCCCTCGGTGCCGAGAAAGCCTGAATAGTCGTCGAGGTCGCGCCGATAGGCCTCGAGCGTATTGCCGGCGGCGCCGCGTTCGGCCGCCATCATGTCGAGGAACAGGTCGATCTCGCTGGAGCCGCGCGCCATGACTGCTAGCGGCGCGGCTGCAGGCGGTTCGCCGGTATGGTCACGGTCATGTCGCGCGGCTCCGGGTCGACCAGATAGGCGAAGGCCAGCATGGCGGCGAAGGTGAGCCCCCCGAGCACGACCATGATGGTCAGGAAACGCATCAATGTCGGCATGACGGCGGGGCTCTCGATGGCGACGCTTTGAGCCGTCGAGACTGATCACGAATGGTCGTGCGCCGCAAGCCGGCCGCCGCCGCCAGAAGCCCGTGCATGACCGGCAAAGTCCGCTTCCCGCCAGCCGGCCCGGCCTCTATGGTCCAGCCGCTTCCCGCCTCGAGGTCCTGATGCCGCTGACGATCGCCACCTGGAACATCAATTCGGTGCGCCTGCGCATCGACACCGTCGCCCGCTTCGTCGAGGCCTTTCGCCCGGATGTGCTGTGCCTGCAGGAAACCAAATGCATGGACGGCCAGTTCCCGCTCACCGATGTCAGGAAGATGGGTTTCGACCACGTCGCGATCCACGGCCAGAAGGGCTATCACGGCGTCGCCGTGCTGTCGCGCTACGGCCTCGCCGATATCGACCGGAAGGGCTTCTTCGGCAAGCAGGACGCCCGCCACGTCGCGGTGACCCTGGCCGACGGCCCGGCGGCCGGTACGCGCATCCATAATTTCTACGTGCCAGCCGGCGGCGACGAGCCCGATCCCGCCATCAACGAGAAGTTCGCCCACAAGCTCGGCTTTCTCGACGAGATGGAGGCCTGGGACGCGCTGCGCGTCGGCGACGGATCGTCCAAGGCGATCCTGGTCGGCGACCTCAACATCGCGCCCTTCGAGCACGACGTGTGGAGCTCCAGGCAGCTGCGCAATGTCGTTTCCCACACGCCGATCGAGCGCCAGCGCCTGACCGAGGTGGCCAAGGCCGGCGGCTGGGTCGACATGATGCGCGCGCTGACGCCCGAGCCGGAGAAGCTCTATACGTGGTGGAGCTACCGTTCCGCCGACTGGGCCGCGGCCAACAAGGGCCGCAGGCTCGATCATATCTGGCTGAGCCCGGCGCTCGCGACTGGCATGCGCGGTTTCCAGATTGCCAGGGAGACGCGCGGCTGGGACAAGCCGTCCGACCACGTGCCGGTCATCGCCACGCTGGATCTCTGAGACGATCTTTGTTGCTGCGACGTTGTTTCTGTTGCATCGCATCATCCGAACGCCCTATGGGGCGGAACCGGCCGTTTCGTTGACACCCCGCGGACCCGCTTCTACGGTGCCCGCCCGGCTCGAAAGGCCTAGAAACCGATCATCCGAACGGCAATTGCGCCCGTTTCGGGGAGGGACATGATGAAGATCCTTGTACCCGTGAAGCGGGTTGTCGATTACAACGTGAAGATCCGGGTGAAGCCCGACGGCTCCGGGGTCGAACTGGCCAATGTGAAGATGTCGATGAATCCCTTCGACGAGATCGCCGTCGAAGAGGCGCTGCGCCTGAAGGAAAAGGGCGCCGCCACCGAGATCGTCGTCGTTTCCATCGGGCCGCAGGGCGCCGCCGAGACTATCCGCACCGGCCTCGCCATGGGCGCCGACCGCGGCATCCACGTGAAGACCGACGCAACCGTCGAACCGCTGGCGGTCGCCAAGATCCTGAAGGGCATCATCGGCGAGGAAGCCCCGGGCCTGGTGGTCCTCGGCAAACAGGCGATCGACGACGACGCCAACCAGACCGGCCAGATGCTGGCCGCCCTGCTGGGCTGGCCGCAGGGCACTTTCGCCTCGAAGGTCGAGCTCAGCCCCGACAGCGTGGCGGTCACCCGCGAGGTCGATGGCGGCCTGCAGACCGTCAAGCTGAACCTGCCCGCCATCGTCACCACCGACCTTCGCCTGAACGAGCCGCGCTACGCCTCGCTGCCGAACATCATGAAGGCCAAGAAGAAGCCGATCGACGAGAAGTCGCCCGACAACTACGGCGTCGACGTCGCGCCGCGCCTGAAGGTGCTGAAGACCGTCGAGCCGGGCGGCCGCAAGGCCGGCGTCAAGGTCGCCTCCGTCGCCGAACTCGTCGGCAAACTCAAGAACGAAGCCGGGGTGCTCTGATGTCGACCCTCCTCCTCGCGGAACACGACAACACCACCATCAAGGATCCGACCGCCAAGGCGCTGACCGCCGCGGTCGCGCTCGGCGCGCCGGTCACCGTGCTGGTCGCCGGCTCCGGCTGCGCCGCCGCCGGCCAGGCCGCCGCCAAGCTCGCGGGCGTCGCCAAGGTGATCGTCGTCGACAGCCCGGCCTATGCCCATCTCCTGGCCGAGCCGACGGCAGCCCTGATCGTCTCGCTGGCGCCGGCCTATGCCAATATCGTCGCGCCCTCGACCTCGAACGGCAAGAACATCCTGCCGCGCGTCGCCGCCCTGCTCGACGTCATGCAGATCTCCGACATCGTCAAGGTGATCTCGCCCGACACGTTCGAGCGGCCGATCTATGCCGGCAACGCGCTGCAGACCGTGCAGTCGACCGATGCCAAGAAGGTCATCACCGTGCGCACCGCCTCGTTCCAGGCGGCGGGCGAAGGCGGTTCGGCGGCGGTCGAGACCGGCGCGGCCTCGTCCGATCCGGCGCTCTCCAGCTTCGTCGGCGAGGAGCTCTCCAAGTCCGACCGTCCGGAACTGGGCGCCGCCAAGATCATCATTTCGGGCGGCCGCGCGCTCGGTTCGAAGGAAGCCTTCACCAAGGTGATCGAGCCGGTCGCCGACAAGCTCGGCGCGGCCATGGGCGCCTCGCGCGCCGCGGTCGATGCCGGCTACGCGCCGAACGACTGGCAGGTCGGCCAGACCGGCAAGGTGGTCGCGCCCGATCTCTATATCGCGGTCGGCATTTCCGGTGCGATCCAGCATCTCGCCGGCATGAAGGACTCGAAGGTCATCGTCGCCATCAACAAGGACGAGGAGGCACCGATCTTCCAGGTTGCCGACTACGGACTGGTCGGCGACCTCTTCACGCTGCTGCCCGAGCTCGAAAAAGAACTCGCCGCCATCGGCAAGTGAGACCGAGACGACGGATCGGGCGGGCCGCCTCGCTGGCGGACCCGCCCGTTTCGGCAATATGATCCCGATGGCATCCCACGACAGACCGTCGTAGATATGTCGCGGAGAAGATTTTGTTCGCACCGTTGCCCGCTTCAAGAGCGGGCCGGTCACCGGGTGTAGCCATGGACATTCGCAAGATCGGCGTTATCGGCGCCGGCCAGATGGGCAACGGGATCGCGCATGTCGCGGCACTCTCGGGCATCGACGTGGTGCTGCACGATCTGTCGGAAGACCGGATCAGGTCGGGGCTCGCCACGATCAACGGCAATATGAGCCGGCAGCTGTCGAAGAACCTGATCACCGAGGAAGAGCGCCACAACGCCCTCGCCAAGATCGTCGCCGGCCCGAAGCTCGAGGATTTCGGTGACTGCGACATGGTCATCGAGGCGGCCACCGAGAACGAGCAGGTCAAGATCAAGATCTTCCAGGCGGTCGTGCCGATGCTGCGGGCCGACGCGATCCTGGCCAGCAACACCTCGTCGATCTCGATCACCCGGCTCGCCTCGACCACCGACCGGCCCGAGCGTTTCATCGGCATCCACTTCATGAACCCGGTGCCGGTGATGCAGCTTGTCGAGCTGATCCGCGGCATCGCCACCGAGGACGACACCTTCGAATCCTCGCGTGCCTTCGTCGCCCGGCTCGGCAAGACCATCGCGGTCGCCGAGGACTTCCCGGCCTTCATCGTCAACCGCATCCTGCTGCCGATGATCAACGAGGCGATCTACACGCTTTATGAAGGCGTCGGATCGGTCGAGGCCATCGATACCGGCATGCGGCTCGGCGCCAACCATCCGATGGGCCCGTTGCAGCTCGCCGATTTCATCGGGCTCGACACCTGCCTGTCGGTCATGCAGGTGCTCTACGAGGGCCTTGCCGACAGCAAGTACCGGCCCTGCCCGCTCCTGGTGAAATATGTCGAGGCCGGCTGGCTCGGCCGGAAGACCCAGCGCGGCTTCTACGACTATCGCGGCGAGCGGCCGGTTCCGACCCGATAGGGCCGGGTTTCAGCGATCGGCCCAAGCCTTCGTTAAGGCCTCCCGGCTACTCCTTTGCGTCTCATCGCGAAGGATCGCTTGATGTCGACTGACAGTATCGTCGGGGCCATGGTCGGTATGTCCATGGACAAGACCCAAATGGGCATTCAGACCGCCATGGTGCGCCAGCAGGTGCAGGCCGACCAGCAACTGGTCGATCTGCTCGCCACGAGCGCCAAATCGGCGCCCGCGCCCGGCACCGGGCTGATCGTCGACAAGACCGCCTGAGCCGGCGCAGATCGCGCACCGGTGCGGCCGCCAGCGGCCGCCGGGCGCCTCACCGAAATCTGAGAATGAAGCCTTCGACCGCGGCTTCCCATAGCGGGATGCCGCGCGCGTCCGGCAGCAGCGCGTGGCCGTCATGGGCGAAGGCCGGCATGGCGACGAATTCGGCCACCCCGCCCGCTTCGACGAAAGCCTGGTACAGGCGGCGCGCCAGGGCCGGCGGGAACGACCGATCGTTGTCGCTGTAGATCCACAGCGTCGGGGTGCGTGCCCGGCGGCCCAGCACGGCCGCGTCGCGCACCAGTTCGTCGATGGCGCAGATCCCGCCGGTCTCGCCCGAGCGGCCGAGCCGGCCGCCGGCGAAATTGACGATGCCCGCCACCGCCGGATGGTTTTCCGCCGCCAGGGCCAGCGTCGCCCAGCCGCCGGTCGACTGACCGACCACGATCACGCCGCCACGGCGGACGAAGGGCTGGCTGGTCAGGGCGTCGATGGCGGCGCCGAGATCGGCCGCGTCGGCCCGGCCGCCGGCAATATGGTTCGGCCGCCGGCAGGCGAAGCGCTCGGCCCGCTCGCCGCCGCTCAGGCCGTAGCCGCGCCGGTGCACCACCGCCACCACATAGCCGCGCTCGACGAACCAGTTGACCGCATGGGGATAGACGCCGTGCCGCGCCTCGCCGTTGCGGGCCGCCTCCGCCGATGTGTGATGGGCCATGACCACGAGCGGCGCCGGGCTGTCGTCCGGCGGCCGGAACACGATGGCCGCGATCGAACGCCCGTCATCGGCCGGCTGGCCGATGCGCCAGACCTGTTCGCGATGGGGACCGCTCTCCTGGCCCTCGGGCCGGGCTGCCTGGGCCTGCGCCGGTCCGGCCAGCAAGGCCGCCAGCAGCAGCACCAGCCCGAGACACCGGATGATGGCCCCGGCGGCGAGCCGGGACCGGACCGCCGTCCAAAGCCTCATCCGCGCACGAGGTCGCCGAGCAGGCTTGCCGCAACCGTCGCCTTGGACACGGTCAGTCCGGAGCTCGCGATCTCCGAGACGGCGGTACGGATGCGCTCGGCGCGCGTGCCATTCACCGCCATCCAGGCGGCGACAGCCTGTTCGCCGGTGGTCGAACCGCCATTGACCATGTCGGCGGCGATGCGCCGTTCGGCATTGGCAATGCCGTCGAGCGCGCGGTCGAGCGCCAGCCGGTCGAAATAGTCGGTGACCGTGATGGCGCGCGCCGCGCTCTTGACCGCGTCGAGCCGGAACACCGAAGCCGCCGCGAAGGCCGTGGCCGCGACATCGGCGACCGGCCGGCCGGTCTGGTCGGCGACCGCGACGATGTCGGGGGCGGCTGCCAGATGGTCGAGGCTCGCGAGCACGCCGGCCAGCGGATCCGGCACGCCGGCGGTCTGCAGCTCGGCGGTGCGGGCGGCGCGCGCGGCCGCCGCATCCGGCGGCAAGGCCGTGTCGAGGCTCGCAGCCACCGCCTCGATCCCTGCCCGGTGATGGGCAATGACGTCGGCCAGTCCCTTGGACAGGTCGACATTGCGGATGAACCAGACGACCCGGTCGATCAGGAGATCCTGGATCGCCGCATAGAGGTCGAGTTGCAGGCTGCCGGCAATGCGGTTGTCGAGACCGTCGAGCTCGGTGTTGAGCGCGGTCATGCCATAGGCGTCACGCACCGCGGCAAAGGCCGAGGCGATGGTCGAGACGTCGGCGCCGGTCTGGTCGGCGAGCCGGACCACGAAGGTCGGGCCGCCGCGATTGATCATCGAATTGGACAGGCCGGTCGCGATGATCTCGCGGCGCAGCCGATGGGCTTCGATGGCGTCCGGGAAGCGCTCCTGGACCGGCCGCGGGAAATAGCGGATCAGCTCGCGCGCCAGATAGGGATCGTCCGGCACGTTCGATGCCAGGAGCTCGTCATAGAGCGAGAGCTTGGCATAGGCGAGCAGCACCGCGATTTCGGGGCGGGTCAGTGGGTCGCCCCTGCGGCGGCGCTCGGCGAGCTCGGCCTCGTCGGGCAGATATTCGACGGCGCGGTCGAGCTTGCCCTGGGTCTCCAGGCTCTGCATCAGCCGCTGCTGGAAGCCGAGATCGCCGAGCCCGCGCTTCTGCGCCAGCGACAGGGCCAGGGTCTGCAGGTAATTGTTGCGCAGCACGAGATGGCCGACCTCGTCGGTCATCTCGGCGAGCAGGTGGTTGCGGTCGTCCTGGCTCAGCCGGCCGTCGCCCTCGGGCTTGGTCAGCGCGATCTTGATATTGACCTCGACGTCGGAGGTATTGACGCCGGCCGAATTGTCGATCGCGTCGGTGTTGAGGCGCACGCCGCGGCGGCCCGCCTCGATGCGCGCCTTCTGGGTCATGCCCAGATTGGCGCCTTCGCCGACCACCTTGGCACGGATGTCCATGCCGGTGATGCGGATGGCGTCGTTGGCGCGGTCGCCGACCTGGTCGTCGGTCTCAGCCGTGCCGCGCACATAGGTGCCGATGCCGCCGAACCACAAGAGGTCGACCTGCATCCTCAGGATGGCGTTCATCACCTCCTGGGGCGTCGCTTCCGGCTTGGTGAGGCCGAGCATGACCTGGACATGGGCCGAGAGCTGGATCGACTTGGCCGCGCGCGGGAACACGCCGCCGCCCTCGGAGATCAGGCCCTTGTCGTAATCCGCCCAGGACGAGCGCGGCAGGTCGAACAGGCGCTTGCGTTCGGCCCAGGCCTTGGCCGGATCCGGCTCCGGATCGAGGAAGATGTCGCGATGATCGAAGGCGGCGACGAGCTTGATGGTTTTTTCGAGCAGCATGCCGTTGCCGAACACATCGCCCGACATGTCGCCGACGCCGGCCACCGTGAACGGCGTCACGCCGATATCGACGCCGGTCTCGCGGAAATGGCGTTTCACCGCCTCCCAGGCGCCGCGCGCGGTGATCGCCATCTTCTTGTGGTCATAGCCCTGGCTGCCGCCCGAGGCGAAGGCGTCGCCCAGCCAATGGCCCTTCTCGGCCGACAGCGCATTGGCGGTGTCGGAAAAGGTCGCCGTGCCCTTGTCGGCGGCGACCACCAGATAGGGATCGTCGCCGTCATGGCGCACGGTGTCGGCCGGCGGCACGATGCCCGAGGCTTCGATATTGTCGGTCAGCTGCAGCAGCGTGCGGACGAAGATGCGATAGGCCTCGGTGCCTTCGGCGAGCCAGGCGTCGCGCTGCGTCACCGGCGGCAGCCGCTTCGGCACGAAGCCGCCCTTGGCGCCGACAGGCACGATCACCGCGTTCTTCACCTGCTGCGCCTTGACCAGGCCGAGCACCTCGGTGCGGAAGTCCTGCGGCCGGTCCGACCAGCGCAGGCCGCCGCGCGCCACCTTGCCGAAGCGCAGGTGGATGCCCTCGACCCTGGGCGAATAGACGAAGATCTCGTAGAGCGGCCGGGGCGCCGGCAGCCCGTCGATCTTCTTCGATTCGAATTTGATCGCGATCGTCGACCGGACCCGGCCATCCTCGCCGATCTGGTAGAAATTGGTGCGGATCGCCGCCTGGACCAGGTTGATGAAGGCACGCAGGATGCGGTCTTCGTCGAGCGCGGTCACATGGCCGAGCGCCTCTTCGAGCCTCGCCACGATGTCGAGCTGCTTGGCGTGGCGCTCCTCGATCGACAGGCTGAGCCGGGGATCGAAGCGCAGGTGGAACATCAGCACCACCCCCTTGGTGACGCCGGCATGCTTGCGCAGCGTCGTCCAGAGATAGTCCTGGCTGAACGGCACGCGGATCTGCCAGAGCATGCGGGCGAGGGTGCGGATCAGCGCGACGTCGCGCCAGCCGAGCGCCGCCTCCAGGGTCAGCGCATTGAAGCCGTCGCTTTCGGCCTCGCCGCGCATGACCGCCATCAGCGCCGCCTCGAGCTTTTCGTCGAGCGCTTCGAGATCGATCGGCGCGCCGCCCGGCCGGGTCAGCGACATGTCGTGCAGCCAGATGATCTCGGATGCGCCGCCGCCGGCCGGCATCACCTCATAGGTGCGCTCGTCGACCACGGCGAAACCCATGGCTTCCAGGATCGGCACGCGTTCCGACAACGGGATCGGCTTGGCGCGGGCGAAGACCTTCAGCCCGGCCTCGCCCTTGTTGGCCGGCTCGGACCGGTAGAAGTCGATGGCGAGCGGCCGCTGCTCCGAGAGGCCTTCCAGGATGCGGATGTCGCCGATGGCCGTCTCCGGCGAGACGGCTTCGCGATAGGCCGCCGAGAAGGCGTCGCGATAGCGCCCGACCAGGACGCTGGCCTTGAGCGGATCATGGATCAGGCCGAGCGCCTGGCCGAGCCCGTCGCCCCAGGTCCTGACGATGCGCGAGACCGCCGCCTCCAGCGTCGGCCGGTCGACCTGCGGCGTCGCGCCCTCGTCGCGGCCGATGATGAAATGCACGCGGGTCAGCGAGCCGTCGGGATAATAGGGGTAATAGGCGGATATCCGCCCCTTGAACACCGCGGCGAGATATTGGCCGATGGCCAGGCGCGCGGTCGTGTCGAAGCGGTCGCGCGGCACATAGACCAGGATCGAGACGAAGCGGTCGAAGCGGTCGGTGCGCGCCAGCACGCGCACCCGCGGCCGCTCGTCGAGCTGCAGCACCGCCATGGCATGGGCGAACAGCGTCGCGTCGTCGATCTGGAACAGCTCGTCGCGCGGATAGCTCTCCAGCACATTGACCAGCGCCTTGCCGGAATGGCCGTCCGGATCGAAGCCGGCACGCGTCAGCACCCGGTCGACCTTGCGCCTCAGATAGGGAATGGTCTTGGCCGAGCGGGTATAGACGGTCGAGGTGAACAGCCCGACCATGCGGACCTCGCCGACCAGCTCGCCGCTCCGGTCGAACCGCTTCACGCCGATATAGTCCATGTGGATGCGGCGGTGGACGCGCGAGCGCACATTGGCCTTGGTGATGATCAGCGGCACGGGCTGCATCAGGAATTCGCGCATTTCCTGCGTCATGGTCACCAGTTCGGTGCCGCGGCGCAGGATGCGGACATTCTCGTCGCGCAGAATGCCGAGGCCGGAGGTGAATTCCGGCTCCATCTGGCCTTCGGCGACGCCGCCGACATAGGAATAGTCGCGCAGGCCCAGGAAGGTGAAATTATTGGCCGCCAACCATTCGAGGAACTGGATGCCCTCGGCCATTTCGGTGACCGGCAGGACCGGGTTGTTCTTCAGGTCGTCGATGACGGCGTCGACCCGGGTGATCATCGGCTTCCAGTCGGCGACGCAGATGCGCACGTCGGCGAGCGTCGCTTCCAGCTCGGCGACCAGCGACGCCCGCCGCGTCTCGTCGGCAATCCTGACCACATGGATATGGATGATGCTCTCGCGCAGGGCCGGCGCGTCGGCATGTTCGAGGCCGCGATAGGCGGTCAGCGCGCCCGAGGACTCCCGCTCGACGGTGACGATCGGATGCGCGACCAGCCGGATGTCGACGCCCTGCTCGGCCAGCACGCCCATCACCGAATCGACCAGGAAGGGCATGTTGTCATTGACCACCTCGACCACGGTGATCATGCCGGCCTGCGAGCCCGGCGACGGGGCGACGGGATCGTCGAGGCGGATGGCGCTCTGCCCGGTCGACCGGTTCGACAAGGCCGCGTAGCTCGCCGCCGCGAGGCTCGCCAGGTCGCGCGCATCATAGGCGATCAGGTCTTCGGGGGCGGCGCGGCCGAACAGATCGGCCACGTAGCTCTCCGGAATGTCGCCGAGGGTTCCGCGCAGGATGATCGTTGCCTGTTCGATGATGCCTGCGGTTCCGCTCGCATCCTCGGTCCGGTTCGTCATGCTGTGCTCCATCCCGGCGCCAGTTGCTTTTGTTCGGTGCCGAGGGCCAGCATGACCACGCGACCGGACCGCCGTAAAGACAATTTCGTCCTCTAACGGGACGCGGCGCGGTCATGCTACGAGGCTGTGACCGGATCAAGACGTGATCGTCGCGGATCAGCCAGGACGAACGGGAGAGGCCCCATGGACGCCAGCACAGCCGCCGCCGCGGAAGCGCCGATTGCGCTCGATCTGCCCGAATCGGTGCTCGACGCGGAGATGGAGGCCTATTTCCAGAAGTGCCGCGACAAGATCGGCTATGTGCCCAATGTGCTCCGGGTCTATGCCCACGACCTCGCCAAGCTCAAGGCCTTCGCGGCCATGTACAACGATCTCATGCTCGCGCCCTCCGGCCTGACCAAGCTGGAACGCGAGCTGATCGCCGTGGCGGTCTCGGCGGTAAACCGCTGCTATTACTGCCTGGCCGCCCATGGCGCCGCGGTGCGCCAGCTCTCCGGCGATCCGGTGCTGGGCGAGCAGATGGTGATGAACTACCGTGCCGCCCGGCTCCAGCCGCGCCAGCGCGCCATGCTCGACTTCGCGGTGAAGCTGACCGAGACGCCCTGGGCGGTCGAGGAGGAGGATCGCGAGGGCTTGCGGCATGTCGGATTCAGCGACCGCGACATCTGGGACATCACGGCGGTCGCCGGCTTCTTCAACATGTCCAACCGGGTCGCGGCCGGCACCGACATGCGGCCGAATGCCGAATATCACGCCAGCGCCCGTTAGGACCAGGCGCGGCTTGGAGAGGGCCTGGCCGGTCCGGCATGGCTCGGTCCCGGGCCTTCGCCCTTTCCCGATGCCGGCGGATGGCCTAACAGCGGGGCGCCGGCCGGCGCAGCCTTCCGGCCCTGGCAATTGCCGGCCCCGGCCCTACATGCCAATGAGTACCCCATGCGTCCCAGTGGAGCCCCAGCCATGGCGATGAACACCGTCTATCGCGGGCCCGCCGACCTTCCCGACGTGATCCCGGTCTTTCCGTTGCCGGGCGCCTTGCTCCTGCCGCGCGGGCAATTGCCGCTCAATATTTTCGAGCCGCGCTATCTCGCCATGATCGACGACGCCTTCGTCGCCGGCCACCGGATCATCGGCATGGTGCAGCCGATCCCCGCCGACGAGGATGCCAAGCGGCCGGTTCTGTCCGAAGTCGGCTGCGCCGGCCGGGTCACCCAGATCGCCGAGACCGGCGACGGCCGCTACATGCTGAGCCTGACCGGCATCGCGCGCTTCCGGATCGCCGGCGAGGTCGAGGCGATCACCGCCTATCGCCAGGCCAAGGTCGACTACCAGCCCTATATCGGCGACTTCGAGCCAAGGGTCGGCGAGGATGCGGTCGACCGCGACGGCCTGCTCAAGGCGCTCCAGGAGTTCCTCGACGCCAACAATATGGAGGCGGACTGGGACGGCATCCGCCGCGCGCCGACCGAGGCGCTGGTCAATGCGCTGTGCATGATGTCGCCCTGGGGCGTGCGCGAGAAGCAGGCTCTGCTGGAGGCGCCGGACCTGAAGACGCGCGCGGCACTGCTGGTCGCGGTCACCGAGGTGGCGCTCGCCAAGGACCAGTCTCCCGACGACAAGCCGCCCTTGAACTGACCGGCGGCGACGGATCCGGCGGCTTCGCCCGCGGGCCGGACAGAACCCAGGAACGACACGACATGAGCGACGACACAGCCGCCCCCGCCTCTCCCGCCGACCAGCGCACGGCCGTACCGCCGACGCGGCCGGGAACCGTCGATCCGCGCCTGCTCGAGGTGCTGGTCTGCCCGGTCACCAAGGCGACGCTGGACTATGACGCCGAAGCCAATGAGCTGATCTCGCGTGCCGCCAGGCTCGCCTATCCGATCCGCGACGGCATTCCGATCATGCTGCCGGAAGAGGCACGGCCGCTGGCCGACTGACCGGGCCGGCGATCAGGCCAGCGCCACGGCCGCCTGGCTGTGGCGATCGATCAACACCTTGCGCAGCTTTTCCAGCGCCCGGTTCTCGATCTGGCGGACGCGCTCCTTGGAGATGCCGAGCCGGTCGCCGAGGCTTTCGAGCGTTGCGCCCTCGTCGTTGAGGCGGCGCTCGCGCAGGATATTCAGTTCCCGCTCGGACAGCACGTCGAGCGCCGCGCGCAGCCAGCGGACCCGGCGCTCGCCGTCGATCGCCTCGCCGACGACCTCGTCCGGCAGCGGTCCCTTGTCGATCAGGAAGTCCTGCCGCTCGGCGCCGGCATTCGTGTCGCCGTCATGGCTCGGTGCATTCAGCGACATTTCCGGGCTCGACAGCCGCGCATCCATCAGTGCCACGTCGGCCTCGGAAACACCGACCGCCACCGCGATCTCGCGGTGGATCGCGGCCCGCGCCACGCCGATCTCCATGCTCTGGGACAGGCGCGCGCGCAGCCGGCGCAAATTGAAGAACAGGGCTTTCTGGCTCGACGAGGTGCCGCCGCGGACGATCGACCAGTTGCGCAGGATGTAATCCTGCACCGAGGCGCGGATCCACCAGGTGGCATAGGTCGAAAACCGCACTTCCCGCTCGGGCTCGAACCGTGACGCTGCCTCCAGGAGCCCGACATGGCCCTCCTGGATCAGGTCGGCCATCGGCAGTCCATAGTGGCGAAAGCGCGCGGCGAGCGCGATGACGAGGCGCATATGGGCCTGGGCCAGGCGGTGCAGCGCGACCTCGTCGCGGGCATCCTTCCAGCGCACCGCCAGGGCGTGCTCTTCGTCGCGTTCGAGAAATGGGGCCGCCATGGCGGCCTTGACCAGCCCGTTGCGAACGCCCGACACCCGCGTCATGACGACCTCCCCTGGTCGAACCACACGGCAGGTTGTCCCCGCTCTCATGCTGCCTAGGAGATGTACGTATGCGATATTGCGTAGAATCACCAGTCCTTTGAACGGCTTACAAAATTCATGCGACATTCTGCCGCAAGAAGGGACCGCGGGCACCGGCCCAACCGCCCGGCCCAACGAAAAAGCCCGGCGCGAGGCCGGGCTTTTGAATTCACTGGAGCGGTCGAAATCAGGCGGCTTCGACTTCGCTCTCGTCCGCCTCGTCGACCAGTTCCTCGGCCTTGGCCACGCCACGGCGCGGACCCTTGGCGAGTTGCGCCTCGATCTGCTTGATCGCCTCGGCCTCGACAATCCGCTCGACGGCGGCGAGCTCACGCGCCATCCGGTCGAGAGCCTGTTCGTAGAGCTGACGCTCCGAATAGGACTGCTCGGGCTGGGTATCGGAGCGGAACAGGTCGCGGACCACCTCGGAAATCGCGATCAGGTCGCCGGAATTGATCTTGGCTTCATATTCCTGCGCGCGGCGTGACCACATCGTCCGCTTGATCCGGGCACGACCCTTGAGCACATCGAGGGCCTTGGCCATCACATCCGGCTCAGCCAGCTTGCGCATGCCGACCTGGGCGATCTTCGCGGTCGGAACACGCAACGTCATCTTGTCCTTCTCGAAGGTGATGACGAAGAGCTCGAGCTTGAATCCGGCAATATCCTGCTCCTCGATGGACACGATTTGCCCGACCCCGTGGGACGGATAGACGATATATTCGTTCGTCTTGAAGCCCTGACGGGTCTGCGCGTTCTTTTTGGTGGTCATTCTGCGCCTTACTCCTCGCCGGCCTAGATCTGGCCGCTGGTGACGCCGGACCGTCGGCGGGCGACCGCCGGCAGCCGGTCCACGACGCCCGACGGGCGTGTGGTGGTTTGCGCGAAAGGGATGGCCGGAACTCCGGAAGGAGCCGGCCTCAGGTCCCTGACGTCAGCCAATAGTGAAAACGGCGCCTTCGACACGGTGAAAACCGCTTGCGCGGACTCCCATCGCGACGTTTCATCGGAATTTTCCGAAAAAAGGCGCTCCGCTAAAAGGGAGCGCTCCGGCTGGACCGTTGTTTTGATCGACTGTAATGAGACACTATCACAATTTAAGCCGAAATCAAAGGCTTAAGCGAACGCACTCCGCCAGGGGCCGCAAAATGCACCCTGTCGCGCCGGTAAGACGGTGTTGGAAGTTGGGTCAGTCACCCTGACCCGGTTCGGGCGACAGCAGGGCTTCCTTGTCCGGCTTGCCGTCCCACTCCTTGGCATCGGCGGGCGACTCGCGCTTCTGCGTAATGTTCGGCCATTTCGAAGCGAAGTCGGCATTGATGCCGAGCCATTTCTCCAGCCCCGCCTCGGTATCCGGCTTGATCGCTTCCGCCGGGCATTCCGGTTCGCAGACGCCGCAGTCGATACACTCGTCCGGATGGATGACGAGGAAATTCTCCCCCTCATAGAAGCAGTCGACAGGACAAACTTCTACGCAGTCCATGTATTTGCACTTGATGCAATTCTCGGTGACCACATAGGTCATGGACAGGCTCCGGCGAACGGCGATACGCGGACTCGCGGATTACCAGATCAGAACGTTCGTACGCAAGTGAACCGGCGGCAGCCCGGGCGGCAGCCTTGTCCTTTGCGCAGTCGCGCACGATCTAATGACCGCCGAACGCCCGGGGGATTTTATATGAATTACGCCAAGACCGCGATGCTGCTTGCCGCCATGACCGCCTTGTTCATGGCGCTCGGCTATCTCATCGGCGGCCGCACCGGCATGGTGATCGCGCTCGGCGTCGCGGCGGCGATGAATTTCTGGAGCTATTGGGGATCGGACCGCGCGGTCCTCTCCATGTATGGCGCGCAGGAGGTCGACCAGCACGCCGCGCCGGATCTCTATGCCATGGTCCATGACCTGGCCGGCCGGGCCGGATTGCCGATGCCGCGGGTCTTCGTCATTCACGAAGACCAGCCCAATGCCTTTGCCACCGGTCGCAACCCGGCCAATGCCGCGGTGGCGGTCAATACCGGCCTGCTCAACCGGCTGACGCGCGACGAGGTCGCCGGCGTCATCGCCCATGAACTCGCCCATATCAAGAACCGCGACACCTTGACCATGACGGTCACCGCCACCTTGGCGGGCGCGGTTTCGATGCTGGCCAATTTCGCCGCCTTCGCCGGCGGCTCGAACGGCAACCGCTCGCCGGTCGGCGTGATCGGCTCGATCGCCATGATGATCCTGGCGCCGCTCGCCGCCTCGATCGTGCAGATGGCGATCTCGCGATCGCGCGAATACGAGGCCGACCGCATCGGCGCGGAAATCTCCGGCAATCCGCATGGCCTAGCCTCCGCGCTGGCCAAGATCGCCGGCGCCCATGACGACGCGGTCAATGTCACGGCCGAGCGCAACCCCCAGACCGCCCATATGTTCATCATCAACCCGCTGAACGGCCAGCGGATGGACAATCTGTTCTCCACCCATCCCGCGACCGCCAATCGCATCGCGGCGCTGGAGGCACTCGCGGCCCAATGGGGCGTCGCGCATTATTCCGCGCCGGTGCCGCCGAACCAGGCGGCGCCCTGGGGCGGCGCCCAGGGCCGGCGCGGCCCCTGGGGCTGAGGCGTTACATTCTCGCGCGTGTGTTACGCGAAGGGTTACGGTCTTTCGAGATTCGCGCCGGAACCACTGCC